>CAWBVM010000001.1:0-205748 GCA_963792225.1 Terriglobales bacterium
ATCAGCCCGCCCTCAATATGTACAGGGGAGCCTTGCGCCTTTTGAACGGTGACTGCGCCTCGATGCAATGCGCGCTCCAAATCCGGATCGACCGCCAGGAACGTTTGTTCAGAGCTCTCCTCCTTGGCGATCCGTTCTTCTTGCACTCGTACGTATCTCTGGAAGGAATCGAGGGTAGTCGGTCTTAATTCAACAGTGGGTGCGGCAGTCGTACTCAACGCAGTTGTCAATGCCACGATCGCTGCCAGGTTTGCAATCATGGGCCGAAGCATGCCTTAGCCCGCCCGGTGACTTCCATACACGCGGCCTCATTTCACCTCACCTCAAGGTCACTCCCTAAGTTGTTGAAGGATTTACTATGAACGAGCATCCTTGAGCGTCGAGACACGAGCACCGCTACACTGAAAACTGCGTATGCCTGAGACAGTGTCCAATCGGCAGTTTCGCTTCGGACCATTTGAGGCCGACGAGCGCGCCGGAGAACTCCGGAAGCATGGCATTCGCCTCCGCGTGCCGGGCCAACCCTTCCAAATCCTGCTCATGCTTCTCGAACACCCCGGAGAACTGGTGACCCGCGAAGCAGTTCGCCAGCGGCTCTGGCCCGACGGTACATACGTGGACTTCGAACACTCGCTCAACAGCGCGGTGAATAAGCTGCGGGACCTGCTCAACGACTCTGCCGCGAGTCCCCGCTTCATTGAGACCCTCGCCCGCCGGGGATATCGTTTTATCGCCCCAGTCGAGGCGGTTCCTCCACCCCGAAGAAGCGAAGCTGCCGCCTAAGTTGCCGGCACAGGAACCTGCACTTGCACTCTTGACAAGCGCGGAAGACCTTCCGCCAGCTCCATCGCCGATCTCCCGAACATTGTTTCTTCTGGCGCAACTGATGTATCTGTCTTTCTACATCGGCGCACTCGCCAATCTCCCGGAGATCCATCAGCTGTTGACCGAGCTAACAGCGCACCACGTTCAGGCATTCGCCGCACTGACGACCACCGCGGTGGCCGGCATATCGATCCGATTGTTCCTTCTATCGGCGTTCGCCTTCCACGTGCCGGGGTTCCAACAAAAGTACCTGCGACTCTTCCCGCTTCTGTTTCTGCTGGATGTGGCCTGGTCCCTCTCACCGTTCCTTTTCCTAAACCACATCAGCATCGGACTCGCCTCCGCCGCCACCGCTGCCCTGCTTCTCGTGCCCTTCGGACAGCGCACTCTGGTACTTATGTTCGAACGCCACTAGAATCTTCTGCCCAGTCGCGATTCTAAGGATTGGACGTCGCCCTTATGACCCCCTTCAGTAGCCATCCATATGTATTGCTCTTTCTATGGATATTGGCTGAGCAACTCGGACTTCCTTTACCTTCAGTGCCGATTCTTTTGGCGGCTGGAGCAGGGGCACGCGCAGGTGAAATCAGCTTTCCGCTCGCGATTCTGCTTTCCCTCACCGCGTCGCTCGTTCCCGACACGTGTTGGTATCTTCTCGGGCGATATAAAGGGGTTCGGGTTTTAAATCTATTGTGCCGTATGTCCATCGAGCCAGATTCATGCGTCACCCGCACCCGGCTCACGTTCCAGAAACGAGGATACCTTTCGATACTCAGTGCACGTTTCATTCCGGGCGTCGGGCTGCTGACTCCGCCGCTCGCCGGCGTGCTGGAAATGCCGTATCTCAAATTTCTGGCGTTCGACGCCATGGGCACATCGCTCTGGGCGACTGGTTACCTGCTCCTGGGCGCGCTGCTGCAATCCCAGATCAACCGGACGCTGATCGTACTCAGAAGGGTGGGCGCCTCGTTCATCTTTACCGCACTCCTAATCGCAGCGATCTATGCACTCTATAAGTGGGTGGACCGCGTGCGATTCCTTCGTAAGATGCGCATTGCGCGCATCGATCCGCTGGAGGTGCTGAGCCGTATCGAGAACGGAGAAGACTTCCTCATCGTCGATCTTCGGAGTGATCCTGATTTCCGGGCTAATCCCGTGCTGATCCCAGGTGCGCTTCGAATCTCCCCGTTGGAACTCGAAAAACGACACCTTGAGATCTCGCGCTATTCCGAAATCGCACTCTACTGCACTTGACCAAACGAAGCCACGAGCGCCAGGCTGGCGCTTCAACTAAAAAAACGAGGCATCACGAAGATCCGTCCACTGGCCGGAGGACTCGACGAATGGATCCGCCTCTCGCTGCCTATCGAGCATCCGCCCGCTGTACTGTGATGCGGATGGAGGGCCGCTCCTAATTCTTGATGTCTCTCATCAAGTCTTCGATCTCCCGCTTCTCATCCCCAGAAAGCGGAAGTAACGGCAATCGGCAGTTGCCGCCATAATAGCCATTGAGTTCCATCGCATACTTCACACCGGGCACTCCGTATTTTGCCGCCATCTGCTGCGACGCTTTCGTTATGCGGTCCTGCTTCAACTGTGCCAGCTTGGCGTCGTTGTCCTTCCATGCCGCGTAGACCTCGAAACATGCAGTGGGCGCTGGAGATGCAAATGCCAGCACCGCAGCAGTCGCACCCGATTCGAGAGACGGCAACAACTTGTGCGCAGCACCGACCAGGAGCTGGAATGCGACCTCCTTCGTCCGCGTCTTGATGGCCGGCTTCGGAGGATCCAGTGCGACTGAGCCCTCCGCGGGATTGATCTGCGTGATCAACCCTCCGGATCGAGGGTCGAAGCCGACAGCATACGACCCGTCGCCGCTTCGAAAGTAGGCGTGACGGTAAACATCTTCTTCAGGGAGCGCGTCTTGCCGACAATCTCGCGCAATTTTTCGACGTTTCCACTGGATTCTTTCAATCCAATGATGTTGGGATGTCCCGCCAATTCCGCAACTACCTCTACTGGAAGGTCGTATCCGGTGAACGGCGGCACGCTATAAAGCAGAACAGGAATTGGAGAGCGGTCTGCGATGTAGCTGTAAAACGATATTTGTGCCCTGTTTCCCGCCTCACCCTGCGTCACCTGGTTGCGATAAAAATGTGGCGTACGGACGAGTGCGACGTCGTATCCGAGCTGCGCTGCGTAGTCAGTGAGCCTTAGCGTTTCGATCGCGGACTCTGCTCCGGTACCCGCGATGAGCACCTTCTCATTGGCCGCGAAGGCGCGCGATTCACGCAGCACCTCGCGCCTCTCTTCGTCGGAGAGCATGACCGCCTCTCCGGTCGATCCCAGCACGACCAGTCCTGCTACCGGAGTGCGCGAATAGCGATCCACATTGTGCTCGATCTTGCGGAAATAGACGCTTCCGTCGGGATAAAAGGGGGTTGTGAGGGCCGGAAAGATTCCCTGGAGCAGCATGAACTCAGTATATCGGGAGAGCGGTGATCCCAAGGACGGCGTATCCGCTGTCCTGGTTGCGGCGGTCCCTGCAGCCAACCTTCCGAACCCGGCGGACATCGAGTGATCGGGAGAGTTCATGTTTCGCATCATCACGGTCGAACGCGAATACGGCTGCGGAGGTGGAACCATCGCACAAATGCTCGCCGATCGCCTCGGATGGAAACTCTGGGACCGCGCTTTCACCGAAGAACTCGCGAGGGTGACCAAAGCCAGTCACTCCGAGATCGAGCGGTCGTGCGAGAGACTGGATCCTCCGCTTCATCGCCTGGCTAAAGTATTCATGCGCGGCAGCTTTGAGCGCAGCATCCCCGTTGGACAGTACGAGCCTCTCGATTCCGAAGCCATGGTCACCATCATGCGCGACTTCGTAGAAAAGATCGCCGCCGAGGGAAATTCCATCATCGTCGGACGTGGCGCGCCATACTTCCTGCGCCATAACCGGGACAACTTCTCCGTCTTTCTCTACGCGCCACGCAGCGAGAAACTGCGCCGCACTGTGGCCGAAGGAATCTCCCGCAAAGAGGCCGAAGATCTGGTGGACAACGTGGACCGCGACCGCGCCGCCTTCGTCAAGCACCATTTCAATTCGGATTGGCCAGTACGCGCGTTCTACCAACTCATGGTCAATACTGCGATGGGCAATGAAGCGGTGCTGGAGACAATCCTCAGCACAAAACAGCGGGCGGAAGAGGCCATGACGGAACACGCTGCGTAACCGCGGTCCTATAGTCTCTCTATCACCACAACCGTCGCATCGTCTGCCAGATTGGAGCCGCTGAAGCGGCACACCTCATCCAGCACAGCCTTCGGATACAGCTTGCCCTTCTCTGCTTGCGCCGCCAGCGCGCAGCATCCGAACTCGAGGTGGTCTCTACCCGCCGCTTCGGTTACTCCGTCGGAATACATCAGTAGCGTCGCACCGGGACTTAATCGCACCGTCCGTTCGTCGTATTCAGAGGACATTAACCCAAGCGGCAGTCCGACGGTATTGGTCACCCATGTGTATTGTCCATCCTCTATAAGAAGCGACTCTGGGTGTCCCGCATTCGAGAAAGTCCACGTGCCTTCGCGTGGATCGAGAATGCCGTAAACCATCGTTACGTACTTTCCTTTGGGGATCTCGCGCTGCAGAAGGACATTCAACCGGCTCAACAACTCAGCGGGTGATTTGAAATGTGGCGCGAGCGTACGCAGCATCCCGCGAGTCGTAGACATCAGCAGTGCAGCCGCCATTCCCTTCCCGCACACATCTGCAATCACAACGCCCCACTTACCATCAGGCAAATGGATATAGTCAAACCAATCGCCACTCGTGGGGCCAGCCGGTGCATAGTCGCCTTCTACCCGGAATCCGGGGATATCAGGAGCGCTACGGGGGAACATGTATTGCTGTACAAGACGCGCCTCTTGTTCGGCATTCGTCAAGTGGCTCAACGCGCTCCGCTCTTCTTCAAAGAGATAGGAGTTTCGCACCGCACCGGAGAAATGTTCCACCATCTCCTTCAATATCTTGATGTCAGACGGCGAAAAAGCATCGAGGTCCTCGCGCTGCATTGAGACAACGCCCAACAGGTCGTCCCCAGCTACCATTGGAATATCAAGTTCACTTCGAATACTTTCGTCGCACATGATGTAGTGCGGGTTCAATCTCACATCGGGAGCATAGTACGGCTTGCGAGCGGCTGCCGCGTACCCCACCATTCCATCGATCCCTACACGGAAACGGTCCATCTTGGCCTTATATTCGCCACGAACTGCAGCCATAACGAGTTCATTGGATCCGCACTCTCTGAGAAGGATATATGTGTGCGCGCAGTTGAAGGTCAGCGCCACATCTCCAACCACCGTCTCGAGCAACTGTCGTAGGTCGAGGATGGAGTTGAGCCGTTGCGCCGTCCTATTCAGAAGTAACAGCGACTTCAATGAAGAGCGGGTGCGGGCAGGATAAGTTGACATCGCGCGGTACTCCTTTCGCGCCGCATTCGTACCAAAGAGGCTGATTTCAGGATGACTGGGCGAAGCTTCTCGACTCTGAAAATTTCACTTTGAGCGCAAGAAAGGACGACGCGGACGCGCCGAGGAAAAGTCGGAATCAACCAATTCCTGGAAGAACTAATAGAACTAAGCATCTTTCAGCACCCGGTTCCACCCCTCAGCCGTGTAGGATAGCCGGAGCACACGTTGCAATCTCCGGGAGTTATATGCCCGTAATGAAGTTGAAGAAATGTCCTACGTGCATTGGAGTCGGAGCCTGCCCAGAAGGCGACCTTTGCCCGACGTGCGAAGGCACAGGCGAAGTGCCCGTCGATGAAGCTATTATCGACGAGCCCTGCCAGCCTGAGTACCAAAACAGAAGCGCCACTGCCTAGCTGGAACGCTATATCTGCACTTACCTGGGTTTGACCTTGAGTAATTTGTGGGAGTAGGATTCCGAATCGCGCACCTTCGATCTATGCGCAGGAGGCTTCAAATGTATTCGCGAATGATTACTTGCACGATCCACCCTGACAAGCTCGATGAGTTCAGGAGCGGACTGAGCCAACAGTTACCAAGAATTCAATCGCAACCCGGTTTCATCGACAATATTGAGTCGCTCGACCCAAAGACCGGGCGGTTTAGTTGCATGACACTATGGGAGTCTGCATCCGCCGTTGAGAAATATGACTCCGGACTGTTTCAAGAAATTGCCAGCCAACTTGCGCCGATGATGTCGGATGGTCCGACTGTTGAAACGCTTCCGGTAGAAAATTCGTCAGCACATAACATTCAAGCTGGAAGAGCGGCGGCTTAGACAACCGGTAATGCTCGCATCCTGGAAAGATCCGGACGTCTTGGAGCCCCTGCTCCCCTATTGAGCCTTCCGTCAGCGGCCAATTGGCACATTCATCCATTGCCGGTACTGGTCGCTGACTTTCCCGATTGCTAGGCCCTTAGCTCTTGATCCCGTTGGGATCAGCTGCCGCAACGGCGGCTCCCGACACTTCCCGAGAGTGAACATGCCTCAAAAGTTACTAAAGTACAGCAGGGTACGTCCTTTGGTATGTGACGCTAGCTAAAGTCTTTGCGGTCCACAGAGCAGAGTAGATCATACTGTGCACATAAAGGCAGGCACCATTCCGCCAAGCAGATCATTGCTGGCGGGATTGAGTAACTCAACCATGATGATTTCCATCCTTATCGGAGTGTTCGCGAGTGCGTTGGCCGCAGGCCTTATCTATACGCACGTCTCGACCTACCGACTGAGCCACTTCACCTGGGATGAGCTGCTGTTGCAGATCAAACCGGTGGTTCGGGATGGGGTGGCGATGGTCGCTCTCGATCACCTTGATCCAAAGCCAAACCAGATCACGATGGAGCCCAACGAGATGTGGAATTCTCTGGGTGGCGTCGAAGGCCTCAAGATCATGCGCGACAACGTGAAGGTGTTGCTAGCTCTGGCAGCTTATGTTGAGCAGGAAAATCACGGTGAGAGCGCGTTCGTAGCAGAAGGTATGCGCCGGGACGGTGTTCAACTTCGCCGCGCAATCTTCCGGATGCGGCTCGAGCTACTGCTGCACAAGCGTTCATTCAAGGTTCCCTTCTACCTCCACGAAGCGGCATCAGCCTACTACCTGATGACGCAGCGGCTGCTGGCTCTCTATCAGACCAGCCACGAGGGGCTGTATCCGCGCCTATCCGAATGTGTCTACGCCTGATACTGTTCCACCGTGTTTCCATGAGGCGGCACCAACCTATTAACTCCTATTAACTAATGACACAGCAGCTGCTGGCTCTTCATCGGACGAGCCGTAACGGAGGCTGTATCTTGATCTGGGCGCCAGCCTGAGAGACGAAGCGGATTACTTTAAACACTGACGAGACGTGCCTCTATTCAGATCTCTCGCGCCTCAGGAAGCCTCCCGATGGGAGGACTGTTGGGCTAACGCACTTGGCCTCGGGTGAAGGGACGGCCGAATGCGTGAGTGAAGCCGAGGACGATACGGCGCTTAGGTGCGGCGGAAGTAAGTCCATGATCTATAGCGAAATCGAAGACGGTGCGCTTGGAAAGCGTGTAGGTCACCCCTGTGAGCAGGGTCGCGTAGGAGGGCGTGTTCCGCACCTTTCCTATGCCATTGCCTTCGATCGCGAGACCTATTTTGTTCGTGAGGTCATGTGCCCCTGCGAGCGCGAATGAGCGAGAGTGATCAAAGCCGCCGCGCCCGCCGGTCCAAATTTCGTATTGGTTGAAATCGAAGTGGAACCTACCGGCATCTTTGCTCGCCAGAAAAACGAATGTATGGTCGATGTATCCTGTGCCGATCCCGTTCGACGCGCCCGCCGTGGGCGTTTTGATTTGATATGCGACGGCCACTGAGGGAAGCGCCTGCTTCGCGTTATAGAGCAGATATTTCAGCATGAAGGATTGATCCCCGAATCCCGATTGCCGACGAGTGCTTTGCGATATGGTAGCGAACTGTGTGCTGTCGAAACGCAGTTCGAGCCTGGGCGTCAACCCGTAACGTAGGGCGCCCGCGAAATCGTCACGCAAGGTGGAATCGATGGCCCGAGTCCAACCATACTCCATCTCAACGATTCCGCATTGGGTAGTGTCCGTGGGCGAACTCACCGTAGGGCGGGTCGGTGTGGCATGTATCTGTGGATCGCGGCAGTCGCCGGCGGGCTGATTCTGCTGCGCGTACAGCGCGCAGTTCAGAGCAAGAATTGTCACAATGACAAGATTTGGCACAGCTCATTACAACAGACAAGACAGGTACCGCAACAGTAAGGAAGAGCTTGTCCCAGCCGATGACCGGTTTTGCTCTGTCTCAATCGTCGCGACTCACATCCCAATCGGCAACTGCGAGATGCTTACGCTGTGCCGTGTGAGTGAGCTAAATCGGACATCTGATCCAAAGAGCTGGATACGCGGTTTCTCCCAGTCTGCTTGGCTCGATAGAGGAACGTGTCTGCCGATTCCAAAAGCGTTTCTGGTGTTGTTCCGTCTTCTGGAAAGGAAGCAGCACCTATAGAAATGGTGACCCGCAACTCCGAACCCGGTATCGGCTCTAGAGATTGAATCGACTCTCGAATCTGTTCGGCGCGACGATTCAGTTCTGTCCCGGTAGTCCCAGGGAGTAGCATCGTGAACTCTTCACCACCAAAGCGGCAAACTGCATCAGAGGCGCGGGATGACGCGGCCAATTTCTGAGCTACATGTCGAAGTACGGAATCGCCTATTTCGTGGCCGAATCGATCGTTGAACCGCTTAAAGTGATCGACATCGATCATAAGTACCCCGAAGCCCCCTCCACTTCGCTCGTTCAAGACGAATTCTCTGGACAGAGAGGCCTCGAGGTATCTCCGATTGAAGAGTCCCGTCAAGGGGTCTCGTATAGCTTGATTGCGCAATACCTCGCGCAATTGAATGTTCGAAAAGGCCAACGTGAAGGATTCACACGCCAAGTCGACAACACCCTCCGAGACGATCTGGCCTTCATCGTATGAGTAGCTCATTACGCCGATAGAACCGCCTTGAGCACTGAGTGGAATACACCGATGGAACAACGCATCCTTCTCGTAATGACCGCAACGCAATGCGGTTTGTGGAGAAACGGCTGCGGGCCTACCGCCGCGTAATGCCAGGCACTGCTCAAGCGTGAATGTAGACTCAGCGGCATCGCTCGCAGACCAAGTGGGATCTGCTACCAGCATGTCACGATCTTCTGTGAATTGTGCGATCGAAAAGTTGATCGCGGGGTAACGATCGATGAGGAAATGATGAAGGGCACCGGTAAGCTCCTCTAGCGTTTCACACATGTGGATTGTCGCTCCAAGTTGATTCAAAGCGCGCATTTCTTCAGTGCTTCGCGAGAGTTCGGTCACAGTATGTTGCAGTCGTTGATTCGTATCTAGAAATTCCCTCTTGTGGTTAGCTTCGGCTCTTCTCGCCCTTTCAAAACCGGAAACCCCGAACATAAACATGACTAGCGCGGAAAACGCGAGAAGCATCACCAGTGCTGTGAGTGTGCGAATGGTTTCATCCCGCCTGAGTCTTTGTTCTACGAGTAATCGCTGCTCCTCGCTTCGCAACGACTCGCCGAGTTCTACTGCTGTCGAAATCTTCCGATCATCTGCCAACGTTGCAGCAGTCGCGCTGATCTGGGAGCCCCAGAGCAGAGTCTTGAGCGTATCGAGCTTCTTCTGCTGGCTAGGGTCGTTCTGAGTCAGGGCGCGGACATGTTCCAGGTTGACTAGACTCTCAGCCTCTTGAGCTGCGCGAAGGGCAAGTGGCTCTCCGGAGAGGACCTTCAAAGAATTAGATAGCTGTTCCGTTTCCGACAAGACTTGAAACGAGTGTTCGACCAGCTCGTTTGAAGCCCTAAGCTGCAGATATTGATACAAGATAACCGAGACGGATACAGCGATACAGCTCAGTGCGGCGAACCACAGAACTACGCTGCTGTATTGGTATCTTCGGCTCATGTCTCCAGAGTGCCCGCGCTACGCCCAGTTGTAAGCCAGCCCTTTCCCTTACACATTCCTACCCTTGACCTTAGTACTAACCTATATGGATTCGCTTATATTTTCGTCCTTCTGAAGGTGAAGGCGCAGATGGAGGGCGATCCTTGTGGACTATGATGAACCCGAAGTGAGCAGGGGGCGGCGCATGCGGCGACTAACGGTTGCGGTTCTGTTACTGGGCAGCGTCGCAGCAGCCCAGAAACTGCCGGCGAAAGGACAGCCAATGGAGACTGCGCATAACCTATCGATACCAGAAATGACTGAAGCGATCTCAGCGCGGCTCGCCGCCCAGTGGGAGTCCTGGAAGAACCAGGATGCGGCATCCAACAACGCGGCCATAGCGGATGAATTCCATTCCTTTTGGCCCGATGGCTCCCGCCACGTTGGAAAGCCTACGGCACAGCAAATGTCCGAGCAGCCCATCACAGAGTACAAACTGTCACAGTTGCGTGTTCTACCGGCAGGAGCGGATACCGCCCTCGTCACCTACTTCGCGAACGTCAAGACCCCCGGCGACAACGTTGAGCATCAACTGGCCGTGGGAGAGGTCTGGGTAAAGCGCAAAGGACAGTGGCTCATCCGGGATTACTCAGGCACGCTCATCAAATAAGTTACCGTTCCAAAAAGTGAGCGGCCAGAGTGGACCGGCATTTGGGCGTCACGATAGCGCACGCGACAACCAGTCGCAACTTGCGGGCTGATTACTTCCCTATCTCGATAGCGTTACAATCTCAATGCTCTGGACATGCGCACTTGTTCGCTTCTCTGCTCTCTGCGTGAAACAACCCGTGTCAAGGGAGGAATTGATGAACATCCTTCTGTTATCCATGCCAGATTCCTTTGAGCACATGCCTCCGGTGGCGATCCGTATGCCCAACGGAGCGTTGACGTCCCTGGCCGGAAATCTCGATCCTCATCATAAGGTGGCAGTCGCCGATCTCGTCCTCGTCCAAGGAAGATCGCAGGAAACTGTTGCTCGACTACTCCGCGATTTCGACCCCGAGGTCGTCGGACTATCGGTGATGACGTTTCAGCGGCGGACTGCGATACGAATCATCGACCTGATCCGTACGATCAAGCCGGGCGCGAAGATCGTTGTTGGCGGATACGATCCCAGCCTCTCGCGCGAGGGATATGCAGGAACGAGCGCGGACTACATAATACGGGGCGAAGGTGAACTTACCTTTCGCGAACTCGTGCGAGCGCTTGAGCGGGGCTGCGGCTTAGAGGGCATCACAGGTCTTTCATACCGGGACAACCACAACGGATGGGTCCATAATCCCGACCGTCCTGTTCACCGTCTGGACAGTGACGAGATCAGGCCGCCCAATCGAGATGCCCGTGTCCTCCGAGGCTATACGCTGCTTGGCCGTCAGGTCGATGTAGTCGAGACATCGCGCGGCTGCACCTACGACTGCAGCTTCTGTTCGATCATTGAAATGCGAGGGCGCAATTTCCATTCCTACAGCTTCGAACGCGTGATCGACGATATTCGCGATGCACGCGATCACGGTGCGCGCACAATCTTCCTGGTGGACGACAACATCACGCTCAACGTCCGGCGCTTCGAAGCACTCTGTCACGCCATCATCGACGCCGGTTTGAATAAGCTGGATTATTTTGTCCAGGCGATGACATCGGCGATTGCCAGCCATGGAGATTCGCTAGCGCCCTTAATGCGGCGAGCAGGATTTCGCTATGTCTTCCTGGGTATTGAGAACATTCTGGAGGATGATCTTCAGTTCCTGCGGGCGTCCGCCAAGAATACAGAGCGCCACGACGGCCGCAATACGGGCAACGCCACCATCAAAGCGATCGACTTCCTCCACGCGAATGGAATGTACGTCGTAGGAGGGCTGATCGTCGGAAATCCCGACGACACTCTCGAATCGATCGAAGCTAACCTCGCCTTCGCGCGTCGATATGTAGATTGGCCTTACATCCAGCACCCGACACCTTATCCCCGCACGCCGATGTCTGAGGACTTCCGAGCCCGCGGGTTGATCATGAATGAGCGGCTGGAAGAGTATGACGGTACGACGGCGGTCGTGCGGACGGAACATCTATCCGCGGAGCAGATAGAGTACACCCGTTGGAAAGCTGAGCGATGGATGAAGGTAGCCCACCTCCCTGCTGTCCTTCGTCACGACCCCTGGTTCGTCCTCCGCAATGGTCCGAAGATGCTGGCCCATACCTTCCGCGGTTCTACTCTCCGCTCGGTGCTGAAATTGGAAGACGAGCACAAGTCGTTCGAGCGCTATAAGTCGATACGAGGTTTGGAGAGGGAATACGTATGAAGTGTGTGCATACGCATAGCGGTGTGAGCAAGCCTACTCCGGCCGGGACTGGACAAAGGCAAACCGCTCCTTGATGCGCAGGAAAGGTCTCTCAACAAATTTATAGGAAAGATGCGCGATCAGGACCGTTAAGAGCAACACTAGTCCGGTCCCGATCGACGGCATCACACTGCGCGGCAAGTTCATCCATGACGTCCAGTCGCTCAGCATTCGGCCCGCCTTCTTGAAGACGAGATACAGTATCAGAGAATGATAGATGTACAGGCCGTAAGAGATGCGACCGAGATACGTGAGCCAGCGCGGAACAAATCGTTCCGGCATACCGAGCACCGACAATAAGAACAATCCGCAGCCCGCTGTAATCAGCGCCCACCCCACAAATGCGCCGCCGACCGACGGATGCGCGTTCCAACTCTTCACACCAAGGCCCATCACCGCACCTATCCAGCATGCCGCAGCCACAATGAAGAGTGCGACCCGCACAAAGCCTGACCACGTAGGGAGCCGGCTGCGAAGTCCCATCGCAAGCAACGCGCCGGCAGCGAAGAATTGGAATTGCACCCAGCTATCCGTCCATTCGCCGTTATCCCCAATCGAATGCACGTGTGCGTAGTGAAAAACAGTGACGTACGCAACCGCCAACAACAACAGGCTGATAATCGCCAGTGCCTTTCTGCCGCCGAAGCGCGCCACGATCGGTACGCATATATAAAACTGTTCCTCGATTGAAATGCTCCATAGTGGGTCTACCGGTCCAGCGATCCATCCATGATGCAGGATGTACCAATTTCCCATGAACAACGAGAACGCCAGCCATGAGGCGTGGGACGTCGGCCCAACATGTGGCAGAAAATGTGCGAGCAACACGAGCCCATAGAACGATCCGAAATAGAGGGGCCAGATGCGCAAAATGCGCCTGATATAAAAAGCTTGCGTGTGAATTGTGCCCGTGTGGGCCCGTTCTCGCAACAATAGTTCAACTATGAGAAATGAGCTGAGCAGGAAGAATAGCGAGACTCCAAACGCACCTGCAGTGCTAATACTGTAAAACCACACCTGGCGTGCGGGATTGACCTCTACATAGTCCATCCGATGAAATAGGAAAACCCCGACGAAGGCGAAGAACCTCAGCGCGTCCAGTTCCGGGCGATAGTACCGAGTGGCCGTTGAGGTCATCGAGTAGCAATGCTAGCATTTGGAATCCACAAGACCTTTAAACTGAGAGACTCGCTGAAAGGACATCGTATGCAAAAGATCACGCCTTTCCTGTGGTTTGATGGAAAAGCCGAGGAAGCTATGAACTTCTACACATCGATCTTCAAGAACTCCAAGGTTCGCAGCGTAGCGCGCCAGGGAGATACAGGGCCAGGAGCGAAAGGCACCGTCCTGACTGCCACGTTCGAACTTGATGGACAGGAGTTCATTGCGCTCAACGGCGGACCGATGTTCAAGTTCTCTCCGGCCATATCGTTCTTCGTGAAATGCGAGACGCAGGAAGAAGTCGATCACTTCTGGGCCAAACTTGTGGAGGGCGGCGCTCCACAACAATGCGGTTGGCTTACCGACAAATATGGCGTGTCGTGGCAGATAGTCCCCACGGTCCTGGGCGAAATGCTGCAGGACAAAGACCCCGAGAAATCCAAACGAGTCATGCAGGCCATGCTCAAGATGATCAAACTCGACATCAAGCTCTTGCAACAAGCCTATGAGTCACGATGATCGGGAACAATCCGGTCAGGCTTTTTGGGTGAGAGAGAGGAAGACATGACGAAATAGGGCCACCAGCTGACAAGAGCACCGGGAATCATTACACTGACTGTCCTCGGGATTTTAGAGAATATCGAAGCACCCAGGAGTCGCGATGAAGAAGCTGATTTTGATTTTGTTCGCTCTTTGGACCTGCACATGCTGCTATACCCAAAGCGTGCCTGCTGCGGCGAGTGGTCAGAAAGAGGCGGCCAAGAAGGTAGACGTAGCCACCATCCTCGACCGGCGCCTCAGCAATCTAGAACAAGAGGTTGTACCGGCTGCCGAGGCCATGCCCGAAGACAAATTCAACTTTGCCCCCGGCGACACGATCAAGTCCGGCGAGTTTAAGGACGTTAAGACCTTTGCGCTGCAGGTGCGTCACATCGCTGCGACCAACCAACTCATCGCCGCCAGCCTGTTAGGAGAAAAATCGCCGCTCTCCACTGAAGAATCTGACCTGGGGCCGAAGGCCATGACCTCCAAGGCGGAGATCATCGCCTATCTAAAAGACTCATTCGTCAAATTGCACCGCGGCATGGCGCTCTCTACCGCTCAGAACCTGACCGAGCAAGTGCGTTCGCCCTTCGAGCCTGGCCAAGCGAGCCGCCTCGGCATCATCATCATCGCGCTTGCCCATACATACGACCATTACGGACAGATGGTTGAGTATCTGCGAATGAACAACATCATCCCACCGGCCAGCCGCCCGGCAAAGTGACTGGTTTGCATGGGGACGACGCGGCCCACAGGTATTTGTGGCCGCGTTTCGACCTTACAGCGCGCTGTTCCAACTGACGGTCAAAAGCCAGCAGAAATTAAGAGCTGGCGATTTTACCGCCCCGTCTTCTTCGCTACGGCGACCAGAGCCGCGATACCCTCGCGCAGGCTCTGTGCGTCGAGTGCGCCAAAGCGTAGAAACAGCCCATCGTCGCGTTTCCGTGCAACGCGATATGAGCTGAGTAGCGCTAGATCGAGCGAACTTGCCCGCGCAACCGCACGAACATAATCGCCCTTTTCATGGCGCACCAGCAGATGCATGCCTGCCGGATTGGCCGGCCAAGTCCAACCCCGCTTAGAGAGCGGCGCGAGTCCCTCTTCCAGCGCTGCCCGCTTCGCGCTATAGACCGCGCGCATGCGCCGCAAGTGCGATGAGAAATAGCCTTCGTCCATGAACAAGCTCATAGTCATCTGCGTCATAGCCGGAGTGAAACCGTCGATCTGTGTGCGGATGTTCGCAAGCGGCTCCACAAGTTGCTCAGGCACGACAAGGTATGCGAGGCGTAGCGCCACGAACATCGACTTGTTCAGCGTGCCGAGATAGAGCACGCGCTCCTGCGAGTCGAGGGAATGGAGCGCCGCAAGCGGCTGTCCTTCGTACCGAAACTCGCCGTCGTAATCATCTTCTACCACCCAGGAGTCATATCGCGCTGCCCACTCCAGCAGTGCAATGCGCCTTTCAAGACTCAGTGCCACGCCAGTCGGATACTGATTCGGAGGTGTCACGTAGGCGAGACGCGCGCGAGGAGCACGGCGTACACCGATGTCCACACGAATGCCCTGCTCATCGACGGGCACCGGCACAACTGCTGCGCCCGCCAGGCCGAACGCCGCACGAGCTCCAAGATAAGAAGGATCCTCCAGCCAGACGGAATCGCCTCGATTCAGCAGCAGCACGGACAGAGTATTGAGTGCCTGTTGCGCGCTGTTGAAGATGATCACCTGCGAGGGGGTACAACGGATCCCGCGGAATTGCGCCAAATAACGGGCTATGGCTGTGCACAATTGCGGTAATCCGCGCGGATCTGCAAAATCCAAGGAACGATCACCGAGTACTCGCGCCGAGCGTGCCTGCAGGCGACACCATAGTTTCCAGGGAAACTCACTCGTGTCGGCTATACCGGCGTTGAATGGGAGTGGGGCCGAGGGTTCCCTGCAAGCGGCGTTGGCTGCAACCGCGAGACCCCGGCGCGAAGGTCCGGATGAGCGCCGCGGCGCAGACTTGGCCTTCGTTGGAGCTGCAAGTTTCGCCACCCGGGACGCGATGAAGGTCCCGCGCCCGACAGCACGTTCCAAGAAGCCTTCGTCGGTGAGTTGTCCGAACACCTCCTCCATCAAGCCGCGCGACACACCGTAGTCGGTGGCAGCATGGCGCGTTGAAGGCAATCGCTCACCAGGAGATAGCACGCCGTCCAGCACCGCGGTCCGGAGCGATTGATACAAATCCCCACGGCGGAGACGCCCGGTCAGGATCGGCGGAAGGAGTACGCCTTGCGGTCTACGCATAATGGTCTATTTTATATACCGGAAACGGCTCTGGTGCGCGGACCGATATATCCCTACAATTCTGCGCATGGAGGACTCGATGAAGAAACTCTCCATATGGCTGTTTCTTTCGGTCGTCGCGACATATGCAGTCGCAGCAGAAACGCGATTACACTTCATCGACGACGACTACGCAAAGGCACGGATCGAGGCGAAGCAGCGCAAGGTGCCCCTGTTCGTCGATGTGTGGGCGCCGTGGTGATACTCCTGCCGCCTGATGCGGGCTACTCTGGCCGACGCCAGCCTCGCCAGGTACGCCGGACGGTTCGTCTGGCTTGAACTCGATTTCGACAAACCTGTGAATCAGGCGTTCCTCACACGTCACGGAGTGACGTACACACCCTCGTTTTTTGTGCTCGATCCCGCAACCGAGCGCACGACGGCTTCGCAGCTGGGCGGTATGACCTTGCCTGAGCTCAATCAATTCTTAGAACGCGGTGAACACGGAGTATTCGCGAAGGCGAAGTCCCTGGCAGACACAGCTCTTGCCCATGGAGACGAAATGCTCGGCCTTGGCCGACGTGCTGATGCGATAGCTGCGTATCGCGAGGCACTTCATGCCGGAGGAAAGTTGTGGCCAGAAAAAGACCAAGCCATCGGATCACTCACATGGGCGCTTTCTTCGAACAAACAATGGCAGTCGTGCGCAGAAACGGCGACAACGGAAGCGCCGCGCATGGCCCGCGGGCAGGCGTTCGCACGAGTCGTCCTCTCTGGCCTTTCTTGTGTCAACCAGGGCGCGCCTGCGCCATGGGCAGAGCGAAGTAGGACGGCCCTCGAACCCCTTGTGGCAGAGGCGATCGCTTCGCCCGCGACGCTGCGCGATCATCGCTTCCAGCTCTATCAGGAGCTGATGTCCGCCGCAGATACACGCGGCGACAAGGCAACTGTGGCGCGCTGGGGTGAGCTTTGGCTCAAGAATCTTGACTCGACCAAGCCTGCTAACGATGACGAGCGGTCGGCCCTGGACGTTGCGCGGGTTGACGCTGCTTCTATCCTCCACGATCCGGCGCGCGTGATTCCAGCACTCATCGCATCCGAACAGGCGATGCCGAACAACTACAACGCCTCGTTGCGCCTCGCCCAAATGGAAGTAGACGCGAAGCGATATGACGAGGCAATAGCGGCATGTGATCGCGGCCTGAGCCACGTGAGTGGCCCGATCGGGCGAACGTGGCTATTGCAAACGGAGGCCGCCGCTCTGATGGGAAAAAGTGAACCGGCGGCTGCGCAGCGAGTACTCCAAGATGCGCTACGCTCCGCGGAAAAGATCGGTGTAAGGCAGGCTCGCGAAAACAATATTCAGAAAGTCTCAAAAGCTCTGAAGCAGGCGAAGGAAGAGATAGCCAAAAAATGGATGTGATTCGAGCGCACGAAGCGTCGAGATTGCGCCCGCAAAACTTAATCTCTGTAGCTATTCGGTCCTCAGTGCCTGCATGGGTTCGATCTTTGATGCGTGGATCGCGGGCACGGCGCAGGCGGCCATTGCGGTGAGCAGAAGACTGCCGATCATGGTAGCGAAGACCTCGGGATCGAGCGGATTGGTGCCGTAGAGGATGGAGCGAATAAGCGCTCCGGCTGCAGCGCCTCCTGCCAGGCCAACCAGCAATCCTATGAAGACGGGGCGGAGTCCGTCGAGCAGCACCAGGCGCAAGACCTCAGACTTTTGCGCGCCCAGCGCGACGCGGATGCCGATCTCGGTCACGCGCTGTGTGACGAGATACGAGAGCACTCCGTAGAGTCCGATGGCGGCAAGAAGCAGAGATAGTACGGCAAATGCAAGCAAAAGCGTGGCGCTGAAGCTTTGACTCGCGGTGCTCTTGCCGAGGATCTGCTGCATGCTGAGGACATCGTAAACTGGGAGCGCCGGATCGAGCGCCGCGACCTGCTTTTGTATGGGAATGGAGAGCGAGAGCGGATCATTGTCACGGGAGGTGCGCACAACGATGGTAGCACCGCTGGTCCGGTCGGGAATACCGGAGAGGATGGGGAAGTACATCGTGGCTTTGACGGGTTCGATGACATCGTAGAGGGTGTCACCGACGATGCCGATGATCTCGTAGTTCTCAGGCTTACCGTTCCAGGTCGTGTTAAGGTGTTTCCCGATGGGGTCGTCACCTGCGAAGAATTGATCGGCAAGTTTCTTGCTAACGATGATGTAGTGGTCGCGGGTGAGACGCTCCTGATCGGTAAAGAAGCGTCCGCTAAGCAGTGGGATCTGCATGGTGGTGAAGTAGCTGGGATCAGCGGAGCGATACAAGGGGTCGTATTGCAGGTTGAAGCTGGTCGATGGGCGCTCGGGAATAGTAACGGCCTGAGAGCCTTCATAGCCGCCGCCGGGCGGGGTGGAAACAAGCGCCGCGGCACGCACTCCGGGCAGACGGCGCACGCGTTCGAGCAGCGCCTCGTGGAAGGCGAGGACTTTCTCGCGGGTGTCATACTGTTTTTCGGGTAAGCCGTATTTGATGGTGAGCACATGGTCGGTCGCACAGCCTAAGTCGGAGGTGCGCAGGTGCAGAAAGCTTTTGAAGAGTAGGCCGGCGGAGACGAGCAGGACGACGGTCAGTGCGATCTCGGCGGTAAGCAGAGTTTTGCGAAGCGTAGCGCGCGATGCGCTACCCCCAATGGAGCGGGAGGATTCCTGCAGAGCCGATAAGACTCCCTTCCCGGTCGATGAGATTGCCGGCAGCAATCCAGCGAGCAAAGCTGTCAGAAAGACGAGTCCGATCGAGAATGCGAGGACGCCTGAGTCCACATGAATCGTCTCCGAGCGCGGAAGATCCTCCCAGTGGCTCGCAAGCCAACGCGTTGCCAGCCATGAAAGTGCGAGTCCGAGTGTTCCTCCAGCAATGCAGATGAGCAGGCTCTCGGTCATCTGTTCGCGGATGAGAGTCAGACGGGTGCCGCCCAATGCGCCGCGCACCGCTGCCTCTTTACGCCGAGCCGCGCTGCGCGCGATGAGCAGGTTTGAGACATTCAGGCATGCGATCAGTAACATGCATCCCACCGCGCCCACCAGCACCATCAAGGGCGTCTTCACATCCTTCACCACATCGTCGATCATCGAACGGAACACCGCGTCTTCCGCCACCGCCTTGGACGCATTTGCCAGATGCAGCCGGTACTGCAGTGCGCTCACCTCGCTGGTTGCCGCGGCAGCGCTCATTCCGGGGCGTAGACGTGCAATCACGTAGCTCTGGTGGTGGTTGTGCGCGTTGTATTCCTCTGGGCTATAGACCGAAGCGTAGGGCACCCAGAGCTGAACATGCGGATCGGGATAGGTGAACCAACGGGGCAACACGCCGATTACGGTGTAGAGATTGGTATCGAGACGAACCTGCTTACCAATTACCGAGGCGTGTCCTGCGAAGCGTCTCTCAAAGAGACTCCACGTGAGCAGAACAACGTGGTTGACTCCGGGCTGGTCCTCTTCGGGTGTAAAAGCGCGTCCGAGAGCCGGTTGCATGCCGAGCACCGAAAACAGGTTCCAGGATCCTGCGGCGGCTTGCACGACCTCGGGCAACTCCGAGTTTTCGCCCGCGAGATTGAAGCCGTAGTTGCGCCAAGCTGCCATATCCTCAAAGCCGTGGGTCTGCTGGCGCCAGTCGCGGAAATCCGCGGCCGAGACGACATTGAAGCCATTGCCTTCCGTGGCGGCGCGAAAGTGCTCGTAGACCATCACGAGTTTGCTGGGATCACCGAAAGGCAACGGCTTCAGCAGGACCGCGCGAACCACCGTGAAGAGTGAGGTTGTAGCCCCGATGCCGAGAGCCATCACAAGAACGGCGGTGAGCAAGAAACCAGGCGAACGGGAGAGAGTGCGGGCCCCGTATCGCACGTCGCGAACAAATGTTTCCAGCCGGTTCCAACTCCAGCTCGAACCCGCTTGATCGCGCAGCAGCGTTGGATTACCGAACGTACGGAGCGCTGCGAAGCGCGCTTCCTCTGGACTCAAGCCGTGGCTTACGTTCTCTGCGATCTGCTCGTCCAGGTGAAACTGCAGTTCCTGATCCAGCCGCGCTATTTCCTTCTCACGGCGGAACAGCATCAGCATTGCCAAACGAAGTCGGTCGACCCAGCGCATCTGTGCCTCCTGCGAATTGCAAGTGCCGGACTACACGCCTTCGACCACCAGATTGATGGCGGTCGAGAGCCGGTTCCAGCTCTCCTTCTCTCGCGCAAACTGCATTCGTCCTGCAGCGGTGAGCGAATAGAACTTTGCCTGACGTCCCGTATCGGTCTCGCTCCATTTGGCGCGGATCCACCCTTGCTGCTCCAACCGGTGGAGTGCGGGATAGAGCGAGCCCTGCTGCACCTGTAAAGCTTCATTCGAAATCTGCTGAATGCGCTTGGCTATGGCCCAGCCGTGCATCGGCTCTAGCGAGATAGTTTTGAGTATGAGCAGGTCTAAAGTGCCCTGCACAAGATCGCTCGGCTTACCCATACTATGACTATCTACACTATTGATTGTAGATAGTCAACAATGAGTTAAGCGATCGGTACCCTAGCTACGAGGTGTACGGAAGTTTGCTTCACTCGCTCGCAACGGCAAATTTATAAAAACGCGGCTGGAATGATGCCGCTTCAGTAAAGTGGTAGCCGCTTAAGCGACGAGTTCTGCTTGTCTAGCTGCGAGAAGCTGTCTTATCTGCAGCCGGGACTGGAACAACCCCTCGGCCGATTCCTGCTCAGTAATGCCGAGGGTCTTCGCTATGCGGGTGTGGTCGTAGCTTTCGACGTCATGCATAAGAAAGATCATCCGCTCGGTTGAGGGCAGTTGAGTTACGGCCTCTTCCAGATCAGCGCGCTTCGTATTATTGCGAACCTGCACTGAACTGGAGTCACATTCGGCCTTCAGGGTCAGCGTTCCAATGGGACGGGTCTCGCGCAGTTCGCTCACCAGCGCTCTATCCAATTGTTCGGCAGTAGGTCTCTTGAATGCCCGAAACGCCCGGCAGAAAGTCTGAGTCATGACCTCTTCCGCCTCGATCTCACTGTAGGTCATGTAGAACGCGAGCGAAAAGACACGGTGCCGGTTTCCTTCGTAGATGTTCTCGTAGTGCTTCACCGAAACCTGTTCGACCATTTTGGCCATCGGCGTAAGCAGGATCGCATCGACTCTGGATGACATTCATGAACCTCACATCAATTTTGCCGTGAACCGCATCTATATCGGCACTTCTATAGGCTGCACGCACTCTACCGAAGCACTGAGGAAAACTCGTTCGATTGACTTCTACCTCTAGGTTCTTCAGAATCATCTCTTTACAAGGCTAAGCAACTTTGGGATCGACGCCAGGACGTTGATATTTCAGATCTGCTGGCATACCGGAAGGCAAATATTATGTACTTAGGTACCACTTTTCTACCTACCCATACCCAACCTGAATGTCTGCCCTGCTCCGGTTGTTGTGCGTTTTTTGCATTGTGGAGAGCAAATTCAACTACTCTGCAAAGTCGCAGAGTACAATACCTGCGAACTCGATCCGAATGTCTGAACGCATCCTAGTCGTCGACGATGAAGCACCAATCAGGGAGATTGTTGCTACGATGGTGCGCAACGCGGGCTACGAAGCGGTCATGGCCCGCTCCGGCAAGGACGCTTTGACGGTCCTCGCCTCGGGTGAGAATTTCGACCTCATCGTGAGCGACCTGATGATGCCCGAAATGGACGGCCAGTCGCTGCTGCGCGAGGTCAAGATCGTCTATCCCGACCTGCCCATGATCGTCGTCACGGCGGTCCAAGAGATCTCTATCGCGCTCAACTCGATCCGTGCCGGTGCTTATGATTATCTCCTGAAGCCATTTGAACGCGAGCAATTGCTGGCGACCGTTCGCCGCGCTCTCGACCACAACCGCCTTAGGATTGAAAACCGCCGCTATCAGCAGAACCTGGAAGGGCTGGTCGCCGCGCGCACACAGCAGTTGCAGGACGCCATGAACGAACTTGAGCGCTCCTATGACATCACCCTCGAAGCTCTCGGTGACGCACTCGACCTGAAAGACTCAGAGACCGAAGGGCATTCCAAGCGCGTAACCGTATTTACTACGGTACTGGCGCGCGCCATGGGCGTGTCGCTGAAACAGATCCGCATCATTGCCCGGGGCGCGTTCCTGCACGATATCGGAAAGATGGCAATTCCAGACGCCATCCTTTTGAAACCGGGCCACCTTGATTCCAGCGAAAGCAGCATTATGCGCGAGCATTGTTTCCGTGGGTATCAGATTCTGCAGAAGATCCCGTTTCTCGCGGAAGCGGCTGAGATCGTGTATTCGCACCAGGAACGCTATGACGGCCACGGATATCCTCGCGGATTGAAAGGCGATCAGATTCCACTTGGCGCGCGGCTCTTCGCAGTTGCAGATACGTTCGATGCCATGACTTCAAACCGCCCATACCGCGCTGCACAGCCGATCGAGATTGCTCGCAACGAGATCGCCCGCAATTCCGGGACACAGTTTGATCCTGCCGTGGTGGAAGTATTTCTGAAGGTTCCGCTTAGCATCTGGAATAATCTTCGAACACAGATCGACGCCCAACCACCGCTACGCGCGCTCCGCTCCGAAGCTATCGCGAAGGTGTTTGAATGAAGCTCACAGACACACAAATCAATGAGCGGCTTGGTCAACTGGAAGGCTGGAAGTATGAAACGAACACCCTCCGCAGCTCTCGGACATTCCCCGATTTCGTGACCGCCATCGCGTTCGTCAACCGCGTTGCAGATGCCGCGGAGAGCGCGAACCATCATCCCGATCTGGACATCCGCTACAACAAGGTGTTGATTGCTCTGTCATCACATGATGTAGGCGGAATCACGGAGCGTGACTTCAGGCTAGCGAAAAAGATCTCGACTTTGTAGAGTTCCGGGACTTGAAATAAGACTATTCTGCGGTTTCAAAGGGCTGAGTCATTGCGTGTCGCAGGTCATCGATGCTCGCCTGGATGCTTGCCAATTCCTGCTGCGCAAATTCGTTCCAGTCGCTTTCGGCGGATTCCAGCAGATTGTTGTGGATATATTCGCGAATCCGGCTGCTTGCCAACGCGAGGCCGAGACCTACTAGTCCCAGTCCGCCAAGTCCGATGATCTTCATGGTCTCGTTTCGGCTCATTTTCACCGCCGAGATATTAGATGCATTTGTTCAACTCTGGATGCCTGCAGCAACTCGCTTTACCAGTAAGTGATGCTCATCCTGTCCACCCACACCGACCAAGGGTCCTGATTTTCATCTCCATCCAACTGAATCGCCGCGTTCATCTCGAAGCTGCTGACCAGACGGGCAGAGTATGTCTGGTTGACATAGTGTTTATCTCCGTTCATGGAGACGGAGACGAATCGAGTATTTCCATCTGGCTGGCGCAAAAACTCGAGGGTCACATGGTTCCAGGCGAAGGAGTTCATCTTGCAAGGAAGTCCCGTATGCTGCCATTTGTCAATCACAGCATCTGACACCTGCCACGTCCCTTTGTTGCTGCCGCGTGAATCACACTCCGTCAAGAAGTAGTTCTTCTGGCCATCGCGCGAATAGAAGATGTCCATTTCGAGGCCTTGGGCGACGGAAGCGTCCTGAATGTACACGTCGAAATCGAGAACGAGGTTCGTGGCTCCGGCTCGTCCGTCCAGCGGCTTGTAGTTGAGGACATTTGAAAACGGATGGGTCCCACCGAGAAAGAACTGCGTCGATGCACCGTCCAACGAGGGACTTGCCACGTTCTGTGTGATTGAGCTGTCTGCCGGAGCTCCGTTGCCTCCTGGTCCAGCGCAGGTTGTGCATGATTGCCAACCTGACATCTTTTCAATATTCGAAACTACCGTCTTGCCTGGTCCGCCGCCCGGTCCGGGATTCGGCGGGCTGCCTCCTCCACTCACCGCGAGGCTCATTCCCACATCGGATTCCATGCTGGTCGCGAGCCCCTTAAGCGAGATCTGTGACGATATCGATGACGCATTGGACGCTGCAGTGAGGGTCAGTGTCGCGCTCGCTCCCGGGTTCACCACCAGCGATGCTGGAGAAGCGGTCACACCGGCCGGAAGTGCCGCTACTGAAACCGCCACGGTCTCTTGAAATCCATTGCTGGGGACGACCTGAACCTGAACGCTCTGGCTCCCCCCCGCCTGCAGGTAGACTGATGGAGTAGAACTCACAAGCTTGAATGTTGGGGCATCAGTCTGAGCCTGGGGAGTCGCGAAGCTGCTTTTCATCCCGCTGCAACCCGACAATGTCAACGCGAGGAGCCCAACCCCGGATACCCAGACGTTCTTAAGATTTCGCATGACCACCTCTAATGACTGCAGCCGGCGAATGGAGCGACCTGCTAGCAGCCGAAGGGAAGAGGTTATCGGCGGAGGTACCCTTAGTCACTAAGTGTTAAGACTGGAGGGGGCGTTACCTTAGTGAAAGACCGTTATGGAAGGAACATTAGTAAAAAAGCCAACATCCGCGAACTCACGGGGTAGGCTGTAAGCCCGAGGTACCGCTAAGCATAAACACACTCCGCTAAGCGAGGATAGAGCCCGACATGGCTGGTCTGATAGAGAGCAAGCAGCCGCTGCGTCATCAGGTAGTAGGCGGAAGCCGCCTCGTGCAGGTAGAAAGGAACCTTTAGCGAGCGCTTGCGGAACAGTAACTCGAACCGCATCTGGAAGAGTGCACGGCGAAGCTGGACACCGTCCCGGCGCATACGCTCGGCGACGATGATGCCCTCGTCGTGGTTCCATTGTTCAACATAAGCTGCCAGAGCAAGCAGCACCTTCACGTTGTCGCGCATGACCTTAAGGCCCTCGGCGCCACCCAGCGAATCCCACATCTCGTGGGGCTCCATTGTGATCTGGTTTGGCTTTGGATCAAGGTGATCGAGGGCGACCGTCGCCACCCCATCCCGAACCACCGGTTTGATCTGCAACAGCAGCTCATCCCAGGCGAAGTGGCTCAGGCGGTATGTCGAGACGTGCGAATAGACAAGCCCTGCGGCCAACGCACTCGCGAACACTCCGATAAGGATGGTAATCAGCATTGTCGATTCACTCAAGAATTACCAGCTGCGCTCACGCGCAGCTGTCCACGCAGTTAAAAGCCGAGAATACTTAAGATGATTTTGAAAATGTCGATCGGATGCGGATTCGTTCCGGAGACGTCGGCAAACATCTGTGCCGGTACGAGGCAGCATGCGGCCAATGCTATAGCGCGATTGCGAACGGACATTTTCATGGCATCTCCAGTGGCGCGTTGTGCGCCTGTATGAATTGGTCAGGACTGTGCGTCTGACTTGCAAAGTCATAATCATCTACTCTGGATTCGAACTCCAGCAACTTTGGATGGGACCTCGGCACCTAAGGATGTACTCAGCTTTCTTTCGTAACCATTACTACGGTGCCAGGCTAGGTTACTTCCCTTTCTAAGCTGACCGACTACAGATTCCAAACCCCCTTGCCAAGTGGGCCGGCACGCCTATCTCATAGCAGCGATTGGCTCTTACTCATATCGATCCCGAACCTCGCGAGAAGACAGTACTAACTGGATGCGGATTAAGTAACAACTCTGGATGCAGACAGGTTCTTTCCAAGCTACTTTCCTAATGAGGAAGGAACGTTTGGTGACCATGCCGTCAGTCTTGCTAGTCGGACGCAGTGATCTTCTCACTGACACACACAAGGCGATCCTGGAGCAAGCCGGATATCAAGTCCAGACCGCTGTAAACGAGCAAGGTGTCGTACATCTCTTAGGGCACGCTTCCTTCGATGTCGTAGAGATACTCTTCACCGTTCCCATGCGCGAGCGCCATTTGATTGCTGCGACTGTGAAGCGACTGAAGCCCGTGCCCAAGGATCCTCGTACTCCACAACAGCGGTCACTGCCCAGAATCACGGGCTGATGCTTCCGTCGATTCCAGGCTCGGCCCTGCGCAGATTCTCAGAGTCTTGGCGGGCCTGCTGCCCGAAACGACCGTCACGAGTGAAACCTTGCCTGTGATTGTGGAGAAGGCAAGGGCGACGAGTGCGTGATTACGTGGCTTCAGAGCAGCTGCTAAAGCTAATGCCTGATTGGCTCAAGAGATAAGCGGAAGCAATATACAAAGGTTCCGCAAGACCTCCAGCGGGAAGGGCCTGAGCGAATTGTCGAAACTGGCATTCGCTCGGGTCTTCTGATTTTGCGCATCCTTCCATCGCGCTCGTCCGCGTCGACGCCCTGCCCGAAGGTGTTAGCCCCCTGAACCTTTAGTAACACTGGGGCTTCAGGCCGGGAACTTGCTATGGTTTCGCTTAAGTTTCTTTTGCAAGCTTCGCAGTGACGATCCCACAGGAAGGCACCACCATGTATCTTGAGGAAAAAACGCCCAATGATATGAGTGAGCTCACGCAATGCATTGAGGACCAATGCATCGAGTCTCACGGTGATGGCTTTTCTTCTGCAGCATTAGTTGATCTTTACCTGAAGACCGCCGCGCTCGGCAATCGAGCTGCGATGAATAACCTCGGCAATCTCTACTGGCACGGACAAGGCCTTGAGCAGGATTTTAAGAAAGCTCGGGAGTGGTACGAAAAGGCTGCATACCTCGGAGAAGCTGCGGCCATGAGCAACCTTGGCGATCTCTACCGGGATGGACTAGGCGTCGCGCAGGATTACCAAAAAGCCAGAGAGCTCTACCTCTGGGCCGCTGCGCTACGGCTGCCGGCCGCGATGGACAACCTCGGCGACCTATACGCAAATGGCCAGGGAGTTCCGCAGGACGACGAGAAAGCAAGGGAATGGTACGAAAAGTCCGCATGCCACAGAGACACTGCGCCCACAAACAACCTCGGCGACGTCTACCAAAAAGTGCAGCAATGGTATGAGAAGAAGTCTGCCTCCCTTCCCGACCCGTCAACGATCAACGAACTCGCCGATCAATATCGCGATGGACGAGGTGTGGCGCAGGATTACGCCAAAGCAAAAGCGCTCTATGAGAAGGCGGCAGCCCTCGGCAGTCACGAAGCGATGGCTAGTCTCAGCGTCCTGTATCGGAATGGTCAAGGCGTCCCACAAGATCCCCAGAAAGCGCGTGAATGGTTCGAGAGGTGTGGCAACCATCGCATCCCGGCAGCCGCGGGCAACGCGGCAAATCGTTACAACCATGGGCAAGGTGTAGCCTAGTCCACTGAAACACCGGACACTTCCCGGTGTCGCCCGATGAATTTTCTGTTACCCTTTCCAGCCAGTCAGAGATTTGCGGCGGATGATGCCGCTTCGACTCGGAGGTTGAGTGGCTGATTCGCGAACGTTCGTACGATTTGGCACACAGCGGCGCGACAATTGGTGGCTCGAAATCGTGCCTGTCATTCTGGTCCTTGGAGGATTCGGCATCTACGCCACCCTCCGCGCATTTGAAGGAAGCTTTTACGAATGGGGCCCTTATCTCTCTCCCTTTTACTCACCGTTGATCGATGCCAGCCACCATTGGTGGCATTACTCCCCTGCTCTGCTCATACTCGGCGCTCCGTTAGGATTTCGTGCCACCTGTTACTACTACCGAAAGGCATATTACCGGGCTTTTTTTCTCGATCCGCCGGCCTGCGCAGTCGATGAAGGCAGTCGGCACAAATACAAAGGAGAGACCGCGTTTCCGTTCATACTCCAGAATGTGCACCGCTACTTCTTTTTCCTGACCTTGATCTTTCTGGCATTTCTTTGGAAGGACGCAATCTACGCATTTGATTGGAACGGGCACTTTGGCGTCGGTATCGGTACCGTGATCATGCTCGTCAATGTCGTGCTGCTCTCTTGTTACAGCCTTTCGTGTCATTCCTTGCGGCACATGCTGGGTGGCAACGTGGATTGTTTTTCGTGCATGTCTATGGGTGGCCCGCGACACGCAATCTGGAAAAAGTCTTCCTGGATGAATGAGCGGCACATGCTATTCGCATGGTTGAGCTTGTGTTCGGTGGGCCTGACTGACCTCTATATACGCTTGGTCGCAACAGGAGCGATACAGGATGTGCGCATCCTATGACCGACCGCTTCGAGACACATGAGCATGATGTTCTGATCATCGGTGCCGGGGGCGCAGGACTGCGCGCCGCCATTGAGGCGCTGGCGCAAGGCGCAAGCGTCGGAGTGGTCTGCAAATCTCTTCTCGGTAAGGCCCATACCGTCATGGCCGAAGGTGGCATCGCCGCTGCCATGTCGAACGTGGACACCGAGGACGACTGGCGCACCCACTTCCGCGACACCATGCGCGGAGGCAAGTTCCTTAACAACTGGCGCATGGCGCAACTTCATGCCCAGGAGGCGCCCGAGCGCGTCCGCGAACTTGAAGAGTGGGGCGCCCTCTTCGATCGCACCTCCGACGGAAAGATACTGCAGCGCGCATTCGGCGGCCACACCTTCAAACGCCTTTGTCACGTGGGCGACCGCACCGGACTCGAGATGATCCGCACGCTGCAGGACCGCGGCGTGTCTCTTGGTTTCGACGTGTACATGGAATGCGCGATCACGCGCCTGCTGAAAGACGGAGATCGCATCGCCGGAGCGTTCGGTTACTGGCGCGAACAAGGGCGCTTCGTTGTCTTCAAGGCAAAGTCCGTTGTCATCGCCACAGGTGGCATTGGGAAGGCGTGGCCGATCACCTCAAATTCCTGGGAATACACGGGCGATGGAATGTCGCTGGCATACAACGCTGGCGCCGAGCTGATGGATATGGAGTTCGTGCAGTTCCATCCCACCGGTATGGTTTGGCCGCCGGGCGTGCAGGGATTGCTCGTCACCGAAGCGGTGCGCGGCGAAGGCGGAATTCTGCGCAATCGTCTGGGCGAGCGCTTCATGGAGAAGTACGATCCGAAGCGCATGGAGCTTTCCACGCGCGACGTCGTGGCGCGTTCGATCTACACCGAAGTCCGAGAAGGACGCGGCACCGAGCACGGAGGCGCATTCCTCGACATCTCCCACAAGCCCGCAGAGTACGTCAAACGGAAACTGCCAAGCATGTATCACCAGTTCAAGGAACTGGCGGACGTCGACATCACGAAAGGGCCGATGGAGGTCGGGCCGACCTGCCACTACATGATGGGTGGTATCCGTGTCGATGCGGAAACCGCTGCCGCTACCGTGCCCGGCCTCTTTGCCGCTGGCGAAGCCGCCGCTGGATTGCACGGCGCGAATCGGCTGGGCGGTAATTCTCTCTCCGATCTGCTCGTCTTCGGACGCCGCGCGGGATCGGCTGCCGCACAGTATGCGAAGTCAGCCCCCGCACCCGCGATCGAGTCCGCACAGATCGAAGCTGCGGAGCGTGACCTGCTGGCGCCGTTCGAACGAAATCAGGGAGAGAGTCCGTACGAGATCCATCGCGACCTCCAGCAGGCGATGCAAAAGCTGGTCGGGATCTTCCGTGTGGAAGAAGACTTGAAGCAGGCGTTGAGCGAGATCGACGCCCTCACTGGCCGCCTTGCTCAAGTGCGCGTCGAAGGCTCACGGATGTTCAATCCCGGATGGCACTTGGCGTGGGACCTGAGATCGATGCTGCGCGTCACCGAAGCAGTCACTCGCAGTGCCCTTCTACGCCGCGAGAGCCGCGGCGCACATAGTCGCATCGATTATCCGGACTATGATCCCGTCTGGGAAAAGCAGAACAACATTGTTTCGCAATTTGGAGAAGCGATGCGCGTGCAGCAGGTTCCGGTCCCGGAGATGCCGCCGGAGCTCAGGGAATTATTGAACGAAGACAAGTAACTCTGGAGAGACAAAGATGCCGGATGCGGTCTTGAAAGTGTTTCGCGGTGACAACCAAGGCGGGAACCATGTGGATTACAACGTTCCAATCGCACCCGGCATGGTCGTCCTCGACGCGCTGCATTACATTCAAGGGCATCAAGCACCGGACCTTGCCGTACGTTGGAACTGCAAAGCTGCCAAATGCGGCTCATGCTCTGCCGAAGTAAACGGGCGGCCTCGCCTGACGTGTAAGACCCGGATGGATGCTCTTCCGTTGAACGAACCCATCACTGTGAACCCCTTGAAGGCCTTCCCGGTGATCAAAGACCTGGTGACGGACGTCTCCTGGAACTACAAGGTGAACAAAAAGATTCCGCCTTTTCAACCAAAGGCTGGGACAGAATGGAAGATGTATCAGCGCGACATCGACCGTGTGCAGGAATTCCGCAAGTGCATCGAGTGTTTCCTCTGTCAGGACGTCTGTCACGTGCTGCGCGACCATGACAAAAAGGAGCATTTCGCGGGTCCACGTTTCTTCGTACGCGTGGCAGCGCTCGAGATGCATCCGCTGGACGGCGCCTCCCGTACTGCGCTACTCAAGGATGAGCTGGGTCTCGGCTACTGCAACATCACAAAGTGTTGCACCGAAGTCTGTCCTGAAGAGATCCACATCACTGACAACGCGATCATTCCGCTCAAAGAGCGCGTGGTGGACGAATATTACGATCCTGTGTTGAAGATCGTGCGCAAGATCATGAAAATGGTAGTTCCGGGCAAATAGGAGTTTCCATGCCATTCGCAATCAAGACCATCTCACTGGCCAGCCTCGCAGTCGCCAACGCTAAAGCCGAACGCTATCGTTTCCTCAACCAGCCTCACGAAGCCGAATCGATCTGCCTGGATGTGCTTGCTGCTGATCCTGACAACCAACTGGCACTCCGAAATCTTGGTCTTGCCATCACTGACCAGTTTGTGGGCAAGCCCTCCGACCGGTACGCCGACGCGGAACGCGCCCTCGAAAAGCTACGCGACCCCTACGAGCGCCATTACTACTCGGGCATCATGCACGAGCGCCGCGCCAAGTCGCAGTTGCAAGCCGGACAGATGCCGCACGCGCTTCTCGTGATCTTCGAACAAGCCCTCCGCTGTTTTCAGGAAGCGCAGGCCATCAGCCCGCCAGCCAATGACGATGCCATCCTGCACTGGAACAGTTGTGTTCGCGTTCTTCAAAGCCGCGGCGACGCCGAGTGGCACAGCAATTATCAGGAATCAGGCGACATGGATGCTGGCGACATTACGCCGATGTGAGTTAAGAAACTCGCGTGCCGCGCAATTCACAGTTTAGGTTCACAATTACATCTGGGCTGCGCTCAAATTTCGAATGAAGCTCCTGAATTGCCAGCTATACGCACTGCCTTTACTAAAGCTCTAAGAAATCTGGTAACTCCTAAATCGTGCACTGTAAACTCCAGAAGAAATGCCGCCCTTTCGGGCGGCATGAATCTTTTTCTTGCACACGCATTACTGGAAATCGTGAAAGTCGAGTTCGAGAGGCTGTCCCTCTTCGTCGTATTGGATCTTCAGCTCGCCCCCGGCATTTGGGTTCGGCTCTTCTGACTCAGCAGAGCCAGCCGGCTGGAGCTTGCGTTCCGCTCTCTTTTGAGCCTTTTCGGCTTGTTTTTCCTGTCTTGCGCGCTCTTTTTGGCGCTTTGTATAGGTAGTGCGACTGGTAGGCATGAAGACTCCTTCAGAGGATGGTGGAGCTTCGAAGTATTAAGTATAAAGGAAGCTTCGAAGCTTTTTCCCGCTTGTCCATATTAGATTACCGTATTTCGCGTCGAGTTTCAGGACCTTACAACGCTAGTAGCATAAACCGCCAGGATGAAGAAAAGCCCGGGCAGCATGCCCGGGCTGACCCTTGGAGGGATCGAATGCTACTTAGCTGGTGCAGGGGTGGGTGTCGTCTGGGGAGCCCCTCCGAATTCAACTTTCGGTGCCGTCCGGGACGATTCCGACGCATTGAAATAGGCGTCATTGCGTTGAAAACCGGCGAATCCGGCGTAGATGCTGTTTGGGAACTGTCCGATGTAGGTGTTGTAGTCCTTCAGCGCCTCATTGTAGCGGCGGCGCTCTACAGCGATACGGTTCTCAGTGCCTGCCAGCTCATCCTGCAGACGCATGAATTGGTCACTCGAACGAAGCTGCGGGTAGTTCTCGGTGAGCACGAGCAATCTGCCAAGGGCCCCGTCGAGTTGCCCGTTGGCCTGGATCTTCTGTTGCGGATTGCCTGCTCCCAGCAGCGCGGAACGCGCCTTCGCAATGTCGTCGAAGACGGTCTGCTCTTGCGTGGCAAAGCCCTTTACCGTGTTTACGAGGTTGGGGATCAAGTCCGCGCGTCGCTGTAACACTACATCCACCTGCGACCAGGACTCTTTCACGGTCTCGTTCTTGGCGACCATTTCGTTCTTATGGCTGGCGTACGTGCCAACGAAGAACAACAAGACCACCACAATCAGGATGATCGGAATCAGTGCCTTCTTCAAAGTCTTTCCTCCATTTGACGCTGAACTTATACCCCTACCACTCTCCGCTGGCGCCGCCCCCGCCAGAGCTGCCGCCCCCAAAACCGCCGAACCCTCCGCCCCGATCGTCGTCACGCCCACCGCCTCCGCCGCCTCCGATCAACATGGAGAAGAGCAGCCACAGCAGAGTGCGTCCGCCCGGCAGGAGAAGGAGAAAGAGCACCACCACAATGCCAACCACAATCGTCAGCAGACTCGGCCCGCTCGAGCCCGTCTGGACCCTGGTGCCAGTGTCGGGAGCACGGGGAGCGGGCAGTCCTGAAACCGGCTCGATCTTCGCGTCTTCTGCAATCACATCCGCGATGCGCCCGGTCAAGGCAGTAGCAGCACCGCTGTAATCGCCCGCTCTTAGCTGCGGTATCATCTCCCGGGCGAAAGTGCCGACCTTCGCATCGTTGAGAATTCCTTCAAGTCCGTATCCGACTTCGACGCGATAGTGACGGTCTTCTACCGCAAACAAGATGAGGACTCCGCGGTCAGTCTTCTTGCCGCCGATTCCCCATTTCTTGAAGAGCTGGCTGGCGAAATCCTCAATCGGAGTGCCTTCGAGTGATTTAACGGTCACGACCGCGATCTGCGCGTTAGCTCGATGGTCTATCTCACGACCCATCTCGTTGAGCCGCTGCTGGGTCTGGGCGTCCAACACGTGCGCGAAATCGTCCACATAATTGGTCGGGACGAGTTGCTGCACGGTCTCAGCGCGAACGACGCCGAGAGCACAAAGCAGGAACATCCACCGAAGCTGTATTCGGAAGACACGAATATAGGAAGACGCGTTGATGGAATTGATTGTATCGGAAGCATCGCCAGGCACCCCTATGCAGATGGTGTGGGCGCCCTAATGCACCATCTTGGACTTGTTCGACATATAGTCCATGAGCAAGTACTGCCCCAGCGTATGAGGAGTCGTGAAATAGGCCTTGCCCTTGCACATCTCAGTGATCTTCTGCACAAACTGAACCAGTCCGAAGTCGGTGGCGAGCATGAATGTATTGATCATGATGCCCGAACGCTTGCAGCGCCCCACCTCTTCGAGTGTCTTGCTGATCACCAGCGGATCGAGACCGAAGGCATTCTTGTAGATTCTTCCATCTTCGAGGGTGAGAGCTGAGGGCTTGCCATCGGTGATCATGATGATCTGCTTCATGTCTTTGCGCTGGCGCTGCAGGATGCGGTGCGCCTGACGCAGCCCTTCGCGGGTATTTGTGTAATACGGCCCGACCTGTACCCGCGCCAACTGGCTCATTGGCACCTCTTCCGCTGAATCGTGAAAGAGCACAAGCGAGAGCGCGTCGCCCGGGTATTGCGTCCGTATCAACTGCGAAAGTGCCATGGCTACTTTCTTCGCCGGCGTGAAGCGATCTTCCCCGTACAGGATCATCGAGTGCGAACAATCGAGCAGCACCACGGTCGCGCACGAGGATTGATACTCGCACTGGTTAACGTGTAGATCGCTGTATTCAAGATTCAGAGGAGTTCCCAGGCCTTCGCGCTGGATCGCCGACGACAAGGTCGTCTGTATATCGAGGTTTAGCAGGTCCCCGAACTCGTATTGCTTAGAGGCGCCGCTTGCCTCGATGCCGGTCGCCATATCACGCGTATCGTGGCGTCCGAAGTTTGACCTGCCCAGCGACCCCATGAGATCGCGCAGAGATTTGTAGCCGAGAAAGTCGATTCCCTTCTCGGTCAACTCGAAGCGTGCACTGCCTTGCTGTTCCCCGGCCGCTCCCGGGAGAGTAGTGGGTTGTGTGCTCTGAAAAGGCTTATCAATCTTGATGAAGCCTTCCTGCTCCATTCGCTGGATGATCTGCTCAAGCACGTCATCGAACTTGCCTTGTTCCCTCAGTTCCTCAAGCTTTTCGCGCATGGCATCATCGAGCATATTGTTTGCTTCGAGCGCCTCGGCTATGGCGTTCTTGAGCGCATCCATGGTTTGGTCCAACGACGGAAGCTCTGAGAACTGCATCCATTGGTCCTCGAATCCACTGCCAAGCAGATAGTCGCTCAGCGCACCAAGCAGATCTTCCATGCTCATCTCGCCGGCAGGATCGGGTACGTATTTTGTGTATTTGTGGCTCTTCATCGTCGTGTTAATTCGCGAAGTTTAGTTGAATCCCCCGCGCCCACCACCCCGAAACTGAGTAGCTTCTTCCCGCTCTGTCGCGGCGGCACGTTTCTGCTTTTCAGTTGCGGTGAATCCTCGTTCTTCGTTGCGTCCGATTTTGCGGTGAGCATAAAGGCCCTCCAGCAGGAACTCCGCGGCGGACACGATCTCTTCCGCTGCAGCAGTCTTCACTTTCAGTCCCACCGGACTCAACCGCTCCCAGAGGCCCTGAATCTCTTTCAACCTTGATAGTTGTTGCGCTGAGGGCATGGTGTCGGAGAACTTGATCTCTCCGCCCAGATCGAACCATTGCTGGATCTGTTGCGTATTCGTGTCGAAAAAATAGCGGTCATACGTACGTGCGATCGCCTGCCGGATGATCTCGCGAGCCACCGTATCAGCTCCCTTCATCTCACCCTCGTACTCAAGTTCGATCTTGCCAGTGATCGCCGGCATGGCTGCGTAAATGTCGCCCACTCGCGGGACAATGAGTTTCTCATCGTTGAGAATGGCCCGCTGTTCCGCGGAAGAGATCACGTTCTCCATGCATGAGATGGAAAGGCGTTGGCTGACCCCTGAACGTTTGTCCACACGCTTATCTTCGCGCGCGATAAAAGCGATCTGCTCCACGATCTCGCGCACATATTCCGGAACCTTTAACTCACCGCCGCGATCGGACCATGCCTCCTGCGAGGTGATCGCCATCGCCTCTTCGACCGAACTCGCGTAATGCGTTCGAATTTCGGAACCTATACGGTCCTTTAACGGCGTGACGATCTTGCCGCGCGCAGTGTAGTCCTCCGGATTGGCGGAAAAGACGAGCGCCACATCGAGGTTGAGGCGCACCGGATATCCCTTTATCTGGACGTCTCCCTCTTGCATGATGTTGAACAACGCAACCTGTATCTTTCCTGCCAGGTCGGGCAGTTCATTGATCGCGAAGATGCTGCGGTTGGCCCGGGGCAGCAGTCCGTAGTGGACCGTCAATTCGCTCGAGAGTTCAGTACCGGAACGTGCGGCTTTGATGGGATCAATATCGCCAATTAGATCTGCTACGGTGACATCCGGGGTTGCGAGTTTCTCGACGTAGCGCTGCTCGGGGGTAAGCCACGCGATCGGTGCTGCGTCTCCTTTTTCTGAGATCAGGTCGCGGCATCTTTTGCACAGAGGCGCATAAGGATTGTCGTGTATCTCGCATCCCGCCACATACGGCAATTGCGGATCGAGTAACGTGGTCAGCGCACGCAGGATCCGGGATTTTGCTTGACCGCGAAGGCCGAGCAGGATGAAGTTATGCCTGGAGAGCACTGCATTCACGATTTGGGGAACAACCGTGTCTTCGAATCCGATGATGCCGGGAAAAATCGCTCCAGACTGCCGCGATGACGCCAATTTCTGAATGAGGTTCTCGCGCATTTCGTCTTTCACGCTGCGCTTTGCGATTCGTACGGGGGTGAACGTGCTGCTCTTCAGTTCTCCGAGCGTAAGAGGATAGTGCATGGGCCGCGAATACTCCGTTCTCAGTGCTACTGAGGCGGATTATACGCCGTGAAAACTGGCATGCTGCCCACGCGCGATGGTTACATCACATGCTTGGATGTGTTTTCGACCTGATCAACGATCTCGTGGGCGCGCTGCAACAGGGCTTCATATGCGACCGACAAGATTTCAAGTCGACGCTTCTCCGAATGGGCCTCAAGGACAGCTTGCTTTACGCCCAGATCGAATGGCAACATGTTCGCGAGCGCGAACGCGAGAGGTTCGTCCCCTGCCGGGACACGCAGGTCAACGGTGCTCCCCTCTTCGAATGCAAGAAGTATAAGTTGATGATGTAGGTCGGTAACACGCCGGCGATCGGAAGGCTCGGTGTCTGTTGAATCGGTATCTTCGAGCCACTCGACGTCTGCCTCTCTGTAGCTCTTCTCATCGACCGTATGCCGCACTCGAAAGCGGCGGGCGCCGTATGTCAGAATATCCAGCCGTCCGTCATCGTATACGTTGAGAACAGTGCTGATTCGTGCGGTGCAGCCAACCCTCGCCATGCTGCCTCCGGTGCCGGGAAAAGTACATACCATACCGAATTCGCGGTCATGGGCCAGACATGCACCAACCATGTCCTGATATCGCGGCTCGAAGATGTGCAGCGGGAGGGCCGCCCCCGGAAACAATACCAATTCCAGCGGAAACAATGGAATACGTTCGATCACCATGCGATTCTACGCTGACTTCGTATGCATTTCTCGGGGTCCCAAACCGGGCACAAAGCAAAGACCAGGACAATGGCCCCGGTCTTCGCAATAACAGCTCACGCTACATCGCATTCATGTTCGCAAGGAACTCGGTGTTGACGCGCGTCTTTGCCAGTCTTTCAGTCAGCAACTCCATCGACTCCGTGGGAGAAAGTGGATTGAGCACTCGCCGCAGGATCCAGATGCGCTGCAGCTCATCTTTCGAGATGAGCAGCTCTTCCTTACGTGTACCGGATTTCTGAATGTCGATCGCCGGGAACACACGCTTATCGCTGAGCTTGCGATCAAGGACGATTTCCATGTTTCCGGTACCCTTGAATTCTTCGAAGATGACTTCGTCCATGCGGGAACCGGTTTCGACCAGCGCCGTCGCGATGATCGTCAGTGAGCCGCCCTCTTCGATGTTGCGCGCCGCGCCGAAGAATCGCTTCGGCCGCTGCAGGGCGTTTGAATCCACACCGCCAGACAGCACTTTGCCGGAGGGTGGAACGATCGTGTTGTAGGCTCGCGCCAGACGAGTGACCGAATCAAGCAGGATCACAACATCACGCTTGTGCTCTACCAACCGCTTCGCCTTTTCGATCACCATCTCGGCCACCTGCACGTGCCGCGCTGCAGGCTCGTCGAAGGTGGAGCTGATGACTTCGCCCTTGACCGAACGCTGCATGTCCGTGACTTCTTCCGGACGCTCATCGATGAGCAGAACGATCAGTACAACCTCCGGGTGGTTCGTCGTGATCGAGTTCGCGATCGATTGCAGCAACATCGTCTTGCCGGTACGCGGCGGGGCGACGATAAGGCCGCGTTGTCCCTTGCCGACCGGAGTCAGCAGGTCCATGACGCGCCCGCTGATAAGCTCGCGCGAGGTTTCCATCTTCATCCGCTCCTGCGGATAGAGCGGCGTCAGGTTATCGAAGAGTATTTTGTTGCGGGCTTCGTCCGGTGACTCAAAGTTCACCGCTTCAATCTTCACCAGCGCGAAGTATTTCTCGCCTTCATGCGGCGGGCGGACTTGTCCGCTGACCGTATCACCGGTCTTCAGATCGAACTTACGGATCTGCGAGGGCGAAACGTAGATGTCATCCGGACCCGGGAGGTAGTTGTAATCAGGTGACCGCAGAAATCCGTAGCCGTCCGGCAGTATCTCAAGGACGCCTTCAGCGAAGATGTGCCCTTCCTTTTCGCTTTGAGCTTGCAGGATCTTGAAGATGAGGTCTTGCTTACGGAGTCCACTGGCGCCGGGCAGATCGAGGGAACGGGCGATCTTAGTCAGCTCCGTGATGTTCTTTTCTTTTAGTTCTGAGATGGTCATGGTCACCTGGAAGGACAACGCTCTGGTTGTCACGGGAGGAATGGGTTGTTCTGGGAAAGTGAGTGCAGAAGGGGGTGTTACTGGTCTTTAAGGTATTGTAACTCGGGGCGGGAAAACTGCAATGGGAAACTTACCCCGGTCCACCCCATCGGCGAACCGGGCACGTACTAAAAGCTAAGCTGCACGACGTTCCAAGAGAGGCTCAAACCCTTCAAGAACAGAAGGATCGAGGAGACGTTCAGTCTTACCATTGACGCCGCCGAAGCGGGAGAGTACTTCGTTGGTGGTCTCCTGGATACGAGTATTCGGTTTATGGAACTTCCGCGTGGCCTTGGAGGCCAGTTGGCAGAGAAGATAGCGATTGGGCACAGTCGTAAGTGCATCGTAAATAAGATCGGAACGCATGTAGTTCTCCTTTTATAGTTGGTACCGGAGCGGGAAATCCGCTTCCAGTCCGATATGAATAGACCCCTGTTGCAAGCCTCACGCCATTTGACGCAGGAACCTCTCTAGGGTTTCACAAAATGTTGAAATGGCTTATGGCAATCCTCAGTGATGCTGTGTGGCGAGATCAGGTTGGTTCAAGTAGGTATTCGTACTACCTTGCGCTGGTTGCACAAGGCGGCGGAAGCCTGCGATTCACCAGCGGAACCATCGAAAAGTAAATGGTTAAGGCAGGATGGTCAAGATAAATTTGCAGCGTTTAGTACTAAGGTAAGATTACGCTCCAGAGCCTTAGGCTTTGGGCACGGGAAGAGCACTCGAAATGGAGCGCCTTACCGCTTCCATCAAGGCATCTCTGCTACCGAAATCGGCCGGAGGCAACGGCGGATGGAAGACTACGGTCACTTCCCCCCTCCGGAGCTCAAACTTGCCCTTCGGCATGAGCGCAGCAGTGTTAAGGATTGTCACTGGGACAATCGGCACCCCGGATTCCTCCGCCATGTAGAAGGGACCCTTCTTGAAGGGCAGCAATTCGCCGGATCTGGAGCGGGTACCCTCGGGGAAAACCGTGATGCTCAGTCCGTCGCGCAAGACCGCCGCCGCCTCATGAATGCTCTGTATTGCGGCCTCTCGGTTCTCTCTGTGCACCGGTACGAGCCTGGCTTTGCGCATCGCATATCCCAGGATCGGGATCCGGAACAGTGATGCTTTCGCCAGCACCGATGTACGCTGCGGGAGGCTCGGTATCAGCACCGGGGGATCGAGATTCGAGACATGGTTTGACATGAAGATATACGCCGAGTTGTGGTCGAAGCCATCGACCCCGACCAGCCGGATGCGGACCCCGGCGAGTCGTACACCGGTGATAGCAATCCAGGTGCCTACGCGAAAGAGTGGTCCGGCATCCCCGGTGATCCAAAGATGGGGAAACATCACCAAGGCGCACAGGGGCGCCATGATGACGTAGAAGAGCACCATGATGAGAGCACGCAGCACTATGGCTCATCCTCTGAGTTCAACCACGCTTTGCGCCGGGATAGCTGTTGCGGCGTCGCGTTCGCCCGTTCCGTCACCTGCCATTCCTGTGTGTGCCTGCCCGCGACCGGCAGCACCAGCGTGATTACTGAGCCGGAGCGGCGGACGGTGAGGTGTAATTGACTTCCGGGGGCAAGTGAACCCAGTCGTCGCTCGAAGCTACGTCCTGGAGGGTCGCCCTCAAGTGTCGTGATCTGATCGCCGATCTGTAGCCTCTTGGATTTTGCCGATTGGCTCGGGATGTCCGAGACAACGAAATCGCCGTCTGCATTGCGGGCTACAGAAAAACCCGGGTCACCGACGACAACGTCCGCCTTTTCGAGACGAAGGCCAATCGTTGTCAGCGCCTCTTCGAGCGGAAGCTTGCTCGCGTGTTGGACGTTACCTGCGAAAAAGTCCTTGAAGTCAGCGCCACTCACTGTTTCGATCGCAGTGCGTTCGCCCTCGTCTTCCGCGAAAAACCTCTCTTGATGCGCGTAGTGTTCGTTCATCCAGAGAAAGACATCGCGCAGGCTCTTCTTCCCTGCTGTCCTATCGCGGAGGAGGAGATCGAGAGTGTATCCAATGAGTTCACCACTCGTGTAATAGCTGACACTGCGCTCCGGGGTGCCGTAGTAGGGATATTTGTCGTACCAGGTGTCCAGGCTCGATTCTTCAGGCGATTGCCAGAGGTGCGCCGGGCGAGAGCGGAACGATTCCACAGCTTGCGCAATATGGGTTTCAAACATAGCAGGCGTCTCGAGGCCAGCGCGGAGCAAGGCGTACTCCCCTACCGTGCTGGTGAAGCCTTCGCTGAACCACAGGTCGCGCGTGTATTGCTCCTTGGCATAATCGACCGGCTCCAGAGATTGGGGGCGGATGCGTTTGACATTCCAGAGGTGAAAGAACTCATGCGCCGTGACGCCATCGAAGGCCCGCCACGACTGATCTGACTTGAGCGGTGGCAGGCCGATGGCGGTCGAATACTTGTGCTCCATGCCTCCGCCGCCGTTTGGGCTGACCAAGTAGAGGAACGTGTACGTTTCGAAGGGCGCCTCGTGCATGAACTCAGTCTCTGCCCGCACGATCTTGTGCGCGTCGGCGGCCATGCGGTCGATGTCGTAGTCCTTGGGGTCTCCGTGGACGACGACGCGGTAATGCTTGCCCGCCTCGTCGAAGTCGCGTTCGTAGAACTTGCCGAGCTCGGTGGGCGAATCGACGAGCTCGTCGTAATTCGAAGCGTGCAGGGTGTATCCGTTGCCATAGCGTTCACTTGCAAGCCCGGTCGCGATCTTCCAGTCCTGCGGGACATCCACCACTCTTACCGTGATAGGAGCGTTCTTGTGCTCCTCACCGGCGAGATATGGCAGCACCTCGGCGAAATTGAAGAATGCTATGTCAGAACCGACTTCAGCCCCGAACGGGCCGGCATCAGCGAGTTCGATCCTGTACGTAACTTTGTGACAGACGGGCCCACTCCCAGGATCGATGGAACCCGGGGCGATAGCAGAAGGGGTCACTTGCCAGGTGTCCTTATTGCGCTTGCGGACATCCTCCACACCGCTGCCAATACATGGGGAGCTGCGAAGATCACTCACATGCTCGGCGAAGTCTCTTACCTGGTAAAGAGCATTCCAGACTGGCATCTGAAGATCAAAACTCGGTGGCGCAGTGAGCGTGATTTGGATGTCCGCATGGTGCCCGATTGCATCCTTGAGAGATATTTCGTAAGAAAGTGCGGACCCGTCCGCCGCTACCCCTAAAACGTTGAGCCATGCAATGACGAACAGTAGCGCCGCAACGCGCTGCACAAGAGACATAGCAGGATTGTAGCTTTTGGAGCTGGGTTGTAGGAGCTAGGTGTTAGGTTCAAGGGGCTAGGCTAGGGACAAGGCAGGTCCCCCGGCTTCAGCCAGGGGGATCTCGCGACATCATCACGACGCCTTTAGGCGCTGGAGTGAAGTGGGCACTCTCTAATAACAAATTTGTCATTGAGAGGAGCGAAGCGACGAAGCAACCTTGCGTTTGCTTTTTATGTCCGCACAGCAGACAGTTTTCCACACCCCAAATCGCCACCCCTGTGGAAACTTCCTCACCCCTGTGCAAATCTACCCTTTTGGGTATCAAGAAACCTGTCAATACCCCCACTTTGTGGAAATCTCCCCAATTTCCACAATCGAAAGTAGATATAAATCTCCCGTAATTCAGTATGAAACTACCCCGAAGTTGCTAGAATTGTAAGTAGAAGATATCTAGAAAATAAAGCACGCCCACTCGGCGTGCTTTCTCATTTCCGGCTCAATCTATCGTCCTGTCATCCCGACGCAGGAGGGATCTGCACCCCCCGTCGAAAGCACTTACTCAAAACAAAGCACTTACTCAGGGATCTCAGGGATCTCCCGGGATCACCACAACCTAAGTCACTGATTCCAAAGATTCACCACCACCGGGGGATACCCACCCTGTGGATAACCGTCCTCCGGGACACACTAGCAACCGCAAGGTTGCTTCGCTACGCTCGCAATGACAAGTCGAGAGGAGTGCCAAACCTCAGCGCCTAAAGGCGTAGTCGGGAACGTCACGATCCCCCGGCATAAATGCCGGGGTCTACCAATCCCTCGTCCCTTATCCCTTATCCCTAAAACCTAGAACCTAACACCTAGCCCCTCGCTAACGCCTGCGGAAGTTTTTCGTAGATTCCGCCGAAGCCGCCGTTCGAGAGGATCGCTACGACATCTCCGGGTCGCAACTGTGGTGTGATCTCGGCGACGATCGCGTCAGCGTCGTGAAGTTGGACGGCGGGCCTTCCTCGCTCCCTGAGGCGCAGCGTGACGATCTCCGGCGACAAGCGCTCCAACTCCGGTATCGCCTCGGACTTGAAGATCCCGGCGATCACTACCTGATCTGCAATGGCCAGGGCATTCACGAGCTCATTCTCGAAAACATTGCGACGCAGGGTGTTCGAACGCGGCTCAAGTATCGCCCAGAGGCGAGCGTCCTTGTAGCGGGTGCGCAAGGCCTTCAATGTCTCTGCGATAGCCGTGGGATGGTGGGCGAAGTCGTCGATGATGGTGACTCCGTTCACTACACCCCGGACTTCGAGCCTGCGCTTGACGCTCTTAAAGGTCGAGAGTGCTTTTTGAATGGCAGAAGCGTCGATGCCCTGCCCCGCAGCCATGGCTGCAGCCGCTGTGGCATTCAGCACGTTGTATTCACCGGCGAGCGACATCTGAAATTCTGCCCACCTCTTGCCTTCGCGCTCGACCACCCAATCGGTTTGGGACGGCCCATACACAATATCGCGGATGCGCCAATGCGCCTCCGCGCTGAAGCCATATAGCTCGACCGGGCAAAAGGCCTTCGCGACACACTCTGAGACATTCTCGTTGGCATCGTGGGCGACGATGCGTCCGCGTTGCGGGACAAGGTTCACAAGGCGCTTGAATGCCGTCTTGACTGAGTCAAGGTCGCGATAGATGTCAGCGTGATCGAACTCGACCGAAGTCAGGATCACCGCATCCGGAAAGTAGTGCAGGAACTTCGGGCCCTTGTCGAAGAAGGCGGTGTCGTACTCGTCTCCTTCGATGATGAACTCGTCGCTACCGGAATGCCACGCATAGCTGCCCCCGAAGTTCTCTGCGACACCTCCGATCAGGAAGGAGGGCTTACGTCCGGCGCTTTCGAATATCCAGGAGAGCATGGATGTCGTAGTGGTCTTACCGTGGGTTCCGGCGACGACCAATGCCGATTTCTCACCGAGAAACTCACGATGCAGAATGTCTGCCATCGAGGTGAATGGTATGTGTTCGTTGAGCACACGCTCGAGTTCGACATTGCCGCGCGAGATCGCGTTGCCGACGATAACCAGATCAGGACGGGGATCGAGATTGCCGGCGGCATAGGGCTGCGCGACCGCAACCCCCATCTCAGCCAACTGCGTCGACATGGGCGGATAGGCGGCGGTGTCTGAGCCGCGCACCTCGTATCCTCTCGCTCTCAGTAGCCCGGCGAGGGATGCCATAGCTGTGCCACAGATCCCGATCAGATAAACCGATTTCATCCGTTCGTCTCTTATTCTGTTGCCGGTTCAAGCATCTGGAGAGTTGCACCGCTGGCGCTAGCACTCAACTTTACCCTGACTCCGAATGCCAGTGTCTGGTGGGGACCGGTCGCATGACCCGACGGCAGCCCGAAGGCAATAGGGTGGTGAAACCATCGCAACATCTGCGACAGATCTTGCGCTAGACCTTCGCCACACTGGGTCATGTTGCCAAAGACGATTCCATTCACGTGCTTCAGATGCCCGGCGAGCTCGAGTTGCCGGAGCATTCGGTCGAGCTTGTAAGCAGGTTCATTGAGGTCTTCGAGGAAGAGCACTGTGTCTTCCGTGTGCGGCCCGTAGGGGGTGCCACACGAGGCGGCGAGCAGCGACAGGCAGCCCCCGTACAACTTGCCCTCGGTTTCCCCTTCGCGCAATGTCGCTGGGATTTGAAAGGTATGCTTCTTGCCGCCGACGACGGCGTGCCATGATTCAAGATCGACGCCGTTTTCGCGGTCCCAATCACCAGCGACTAACGGAGCATGCAAGACCGGGATGCCTGCGCGGTCGTGGATCTGGGTGAGCAGCACGGTGACATCGCTGTATCCGCCGAACAGCTTCGGGGTGCGACGCAGAATGCCAACCTCGATGCGCGAGAGAAGATAATTTGTGCCGTATCCGCCGCGTGCGCAGAGTACCGCATCGACGTCCTCGCGGCGCAACATGCGGTTCAAGTCGCATGCACGGCGCTCGGCAGTGCCAGCGAAGTAGCGGTCACGCTCTAAAACAGCGTCGCCGACGACAACCTCATAACCTTGTGCGCGCAGCGCTTCACACCCACGCTCGAGCCGCTCAGGTTTCATAGGTCCCGCAGGTGCAACGACACCGATCCGCGAGTGCTTTGCCAACGGCTTGGGTTTGGGCATCGTCGTCAGCACCACGCTTCTCCTCGACAGATCAGTTCGGCGCTACCACGCAACAAAAGACCGTCGCCTAGGAATTCTACCGTCTGCGTTCCGCCGGGGGATTCTACATCGACAGTCGAGTCAATCCATCCCCCAAAATGACAGGCGGCAGCAGAGGCACAGCTGCCGGTACCGGAAGAATGGGTCTCGCCCGCTCCCCTTTCGTAGAACCACGATCGGATGTGCTGCCGGGAGTGCACGGCGACAAACTCTACGTTCACTCCGTGCGGAAACTCTGAGCGGAGCGCCTGAACGCGGCGAGCGATCTCACGCCAGTCGTCGGGAAGCGAGCCGATATTGATGACGAAATGTGGATTCCCGAGATCCACGTAAGTGCCCTCGACCTGCATTCCATCCTCAAGAAGGATAGAGCTCGTGCGCTGCTCGCGTACCGCACCCATTCGCATGGCAAAGGTGTAGCTGTTACCGGAGATTGCTGCGAGTTCGCACGTCTTTACTCCGGCTCCGGTGTTGATCCGTATCCGGCGCTTGCCCGGATCTTGCGATGCGATGTACGCAGCGACGCAACGCGTTCCATTGCCGCTGATCTCAGCGTCGGAGCCATCAGCGTTGATGAGGGTGGCGGTCACGTCCGCCTGCCCCGGGCCGCCGGGAGCGATCCATTCGACGCCATCTGCGCCGACGCCCCGGGTGCGATCACAAAGCTTGACGGTGATCGCATGACGATCTTCTGCGCATGTTTCCGCTTCGATGATGAGAAAGTCGTTGCCATACGCAGACGCTTTGTGAAACGGGATCATCTTCTCATCTCCGAGGCGTAGACGACGGTCCGCGGCTTTTCTTCGCTGTCTATTACCGCGATCTCGCGCAATCCGAAAGGATGCTCCTGCACCGCCAACGCCACGGGATCATGGCCGCTGGCGATCACGATATCCGCATTCTGTGCCGGGGATGAAAGCGCATGCTGCCACCATCCCCAATTGCTCTCATTGACCACATCGCGCTCGTGGATACCGCTGTCTTGTAAGGCCCCGGCATAGTCGGAGGTGTACATCAACATGCGCTTGCCCTTCCAAGGCTGGAGGGCGCGCGCGAGCTTGGACTCAAACATCATGCGAGTGCGCGCATTGTGCCGGGCCTCTTGCAGTGTGAACGGCACCAACCTCCATTCGCGTAGAGTCAACAATGCCACAACAGCGATCACGGCGTAGATGAACATTCGGCGGGCAGGTTGTGCGAAGAGGAAGCTTGCCCACTGTGCGACTATCCCTACCCCAACGCAAAAAGCGGGAAGAAGATGCATGCCATAGCGAACGTTATAGTAGCCCCACGGACGCCAGAACGGCATGAATATCGGCACCCCTCCATAGGCGATGGAGAGCGTGTAGAAGACGAGCGGAACCCACAACAACAGCATCGCCCAAGATGCACGTCCGCGGAATAGCGCCATGGCCAGCCCGAACACTGAGATCCAAAGAAGGACCCCTCCGGCGTGACCTTGGGACAGATCCTGCTTGGCGGATTTCTCGAAGTAGATGAAAGCGTCGTGCGGGTTGTGATCGCCGGGATGTATGTCGCCCGGCTTCGCCGAACGCTTTTCTATCGCGCGCGCCGAGTACGGACCGTTCCAAAACTCAAGCGGATTATGGAAGAGCTTTGCGTTATAGCCTATCCAGAGGGCGGGAGCGACGCCAAGTAGCAGCAATGCGGGCCAGGTGGCACGCAGCGTCTTTCGCAGAGTAAGACCGATGGCAACGCGTCCGCTGCCGGTGATGACGAGGAGCGCGACGACGATGACAGTTGCCGCGGTCTGGAACCATCCGTCATATCGCGTCCACATGGCGATGGAGAGTGCGAGCGCGCCATTGAGCCCGATGTTCCGCAATCTGCGATTGTCGAGCGGAAGCGTCCAGATCTGATTGAGGAACTCTGCAGAATAGACCGCGGACCAGATCAATGCCATCAGGTACAAGAGTTCCGTCATCGCGGTGGACTGCATGTAGAGCACGTTCGCATTCAGTCCGAAGAAGGCGGTGGCGACCCAGGCGCCGCTGCGACGTCCGAATTGGCGAACGAGACGGAACATCCCAACGCACGCAGCAATGTAGCTCAGCATGGAGACGATCGAGCCACCCACACCTGTGCGCCACATCCAGTCGTTGATGACAAAAGGAGCAGTTAGCAGGTGAGGCGCGGGAAGCCATACGGAACCCAAATTGCTGATGCCGGGGGTCAGCGAATCGAAGATGCGCCTCGCGATATGGATATGGGCGACTGCATCTCCGTAAAGCAGGAGCTGTCGAGTGTGGAAGTAGTAGAGAAACGAAGAGAAGGATATCAAGAGAGCAAGGCCGGCGACCGCGCGCAGGTCCTTCGCCAATTGATGACGGTACTCCTCTGAGTGAAGCTGGGGAACCGTTACGTTTGCCATCGTTAATCCAGGTGCGATAACTGGCGGAAGAGGTCGAAGCGTGCGTCGATCTCGCTACGAGTTAGTTTTTGCAAGCGTTCGGTGCCAAACTCTTCGACGGCGAAGGATCCCATCACGCCGCCATAGAACATCGCTTTCTTCAGGGTTTCGCGGGTCACCGGGCGCTTGCCTGCCGAGGCAGAAGCTAGATAGCCCATGAACCCACCTGCGAAGGAATCTCCTGCTCCGGTCGGATCGACGACTTCTTCGATCGGTAGCGCGGGCGCACGGAAGGGATGGGTAACGCCTTCGAATGCTCCATCAGCGAAGAAGATCGTCGCGCCATATTCTCCGTGCTTGATCACCAGCCCCTTTGGACCCATGGCCAAGACCTTTTTCGCAGCACGCGCAAGGCTCTTGTCATCGGCGAGCATGCGCGCTTCGTTGTCATTGATCAACAACAGGTCGAGTCCCTTCAAAACCTCTGAAAGCGCGGAGCGGGCGCCCGTGATCCAGAAATTCATCGTATCCCCGCCTACCAATTTCACCTTTGGCATCTGGCGGCGCACGTTGGATTGCAGCACAGGATCGATGTTGGCGAGAAAGAGGAATTCGGTCTCGGCATAGGCGGACGGAATCTTCGGGTCGAATCCCTCGAAGACATTCAGGTCAGTCCTGCGCGTCTTCGCTTCGTTCAGGTTCTCGGACTGATATTCGCCAGCCCAGTGAAACGTCTTGCCGCCTTTGATGCGCTCGATACCGAGCGTATCCACGTCATGCGCCTTGAGGACGGCCTCTTCCTTGACAGTGAAATCGTCTCCGACGACGGCAATCGTTTGAACCTTGGTAAAGAAACTTGCCGCCAGGGCGAAATAAGTCGCCGCGCCCCCGAGCACATTCTCCGCTTTGCCAGAGGGGCTCTCGATGGAATCGAATGCTACAGAACCTACTACAAGAATCGCCATGCCTGCCTTTACGCTCCAGCTTTCGTGCTGATGTATTTGTCGAGGATCAACGCCAGCTTCCTGCGCGTGTCGGCGGGGATGTTCGCCGGAGCGGTCATGATCGCATTCTTGAGAGCATTGCCGCACTTGCATGCGCGTTCCGTCGGCAGCGCAGAGATAGCGGCCTTTAACACCTTTGGCACGTTCTCCACATTTTGGTTTAAGACGGCAATGATGGAGTCGACGGTGACCGCGTCGTGTCCGGAGTGCCAACAGTCGTAGTCGGTGACCATCGCTATCGTGGAGTAGCAAATTTCAGCTTCGCGTGCGAGCTTCGCCTCCTGGAGATTAGTCATACCGATGACGTCCATGCCCCACTGGCGGTAGAGTTCGGATTCCGCTTTGGTGGAAAATTGCGGACCTTCCATGCAGAGATACGTGCCACCATCCTTGCCGACGACTCCTGCAGTCTGACAGGCGGCGACGATACTCTTGCGCAGTTCGGGGCAGATTGGTTCGCCGAACCCGACATGCGCGACTATGCCATTTCCGAAAAAAGTATCGACGCGATGCCGGGTTCGGTCCACGAATTGGTCAGGGACGACGAAATCGGTCGGCTTATGCTCCTCTTTCAGTGATCCGACGGCGGAGACGGAGAGTATCCGTTCAACGCCAAGCATCTTCATGCCATAGATGTTGGCGCGGAAATTCAACTCGCCCGGAAGAATGCTGTGCTTGCGTCCGTGGCGTGCCAGGAACGCCACCTTGCGTCCGGCCAGGGTCCCGAGCACGAATGAATCCGAGGGGGCGCCGAATGGGGTCTCGATCTGCTCCTCGTGGACGTCGGTGAAGCCCGGCATGGAATAAAGCCCGCTTCCACCGATGATCCCGATCTCTGCCTTGTTCAACAAAACTTCTCCTGTCATGCGCTTTTGCGCACGCGAAAATCACTCCCCTAGATGAAGAGGTGAACTTGTAATTTTATCGCAACGTTAAATTTAGGAAGAAACCGCTTAATCACGCGTGATGCTCGGGATGCCGCCGCAGGTAGATTCTTACAAACGGACATATGGCCTCGACAATCATATGTCGCTCACGTGCAAAATCGAGTGCGGCTTTCACCAACGTAGAGCCGACCCCTTTGCCCTCCAACTCGGGGGGCACCTCGGTGTGAATCAAAGTCATCTTGTTGCCCGAGATCCTGTACCGCAAAACCCCCAGGTGGCCGTCCCGCACGAGTTCGAATCGATGCTGACTTTCATTATTGGTGGGCACTGATGCTGGACCGGTGTCTGTCATATTCCGTTTCGTTAGTGATTGGGATGTTTCGCACCGGCAAAACCGTTACCACTTTGGCACTCCGGCATGCGACTCGATTGTGCGCTGCACAGAAGCTGCATACGCTATTGCTGGGAGTGTTGCTGATTCGAGATCCGATTCACGCTTTCCAGCTCCTTTAAACACAACCATAAAGATCTCTATTAAGGAGAGACGCTATCATGAATTCGAGATACATCGTAACCCTCCTTGGGGCGTTAGCTTTCGCGCTCGGTACTGGCTCTGCGCAACAGACGTCGCCAACTCTGAGACAACGTCCGTCAGAGACCGTGAACATCGGCAACAGCATTTCGATGAACGAGCTGCCGACCGGAACGGCCCTGCACGTGAAGTTGGACGAAGAGCTCTCCTCAGAGACGGCCAGGCTCAAGCAGCTTTTCACGGCACACCTCATCGATCCGGTGGTTGTCAACGGAACGACGTTGATACCCGCTGGCGTGACTTTCAAGGGCCGCGTCAGCGACGTAACGAACAGTGGTCCCCGTTTTCGTGGAAAGAACACGCTCACGCTGAGACCGGAGACGATCATCCTGGCGGATGGAAGGCAGATCGACATCAACGGTGAATTGATCGACACATACGACCGCAAATTTCTCAAAGTGGACGAAGAAGGTGCGATCAGCCACGGCGCCGGACACTACGGACGCATGGCGGCGATTGGAAGCGGTGTAGGCGGCGTCGCCGGATTTGTAGTGGGAGGCCCGGTAGGAGCAGTTGCAGGCAGCGGGATCGGAGCTGCCGTACCGGCGGGTCGATGGGCAACCAAGAACGATCCTGTTGTCCTAGACGCCGGGACTTCATATTGGTTCCAGATCACACGTCCCGCTCGCTTGAATAGCGAGCAGGCCGCAGTGCAGACTTCAAAACAGGGCGGCAATTAACTTCGGCCTGTTGGGGAAGCCGGGAGAACCTGCCCGGCTTTCCTGTTTACCATTGCTTGTTCACGAGTTCTTGCAGATCTTCCTTGTTGAGTACCCGAAGACTCATCCAGGTCTCGCGTGGCAGAGCGTCTACCGCAAGTCCATTCTCATAGAGGTTGAAGCGCAGACGCAGCATGCCGTCGGAGACTACACCGACAGCCGCCTGCTGTACGCGCACCTCGAGCACATGAGTCAGACGCGCCGCACTCTCTTGAAATTGGTCCGGAGTCAGCGGAGCTTCCTCACCTGAACCTTTTGCGCGGGACAACCAAAACCTGCTGACTGCCGCTGCTTCTACAACGACATGCACTCGCGTAATGGATTTCGATTGACGCTCGGCATCGACACTATTGATCTCCAGTAAGATCTCTCCTGCTTGCGGAATGCCGCCGTTCGCGAAGTCCAGGCGCGCGTAGAAGAACCGTTCATCGAATCCAGCTTGCATTGCGGCGAAGCACTGCGTGCCGCCGTGCATGGCGCCCTGCAGAGGAGCTATGTAAGAAGCTGCCCCGAGCCAATCGAAATAGCTGACGCCCCGCCCTTTCATACGCGGGCTTATGAATTGCGTTTGCGGAGTCACTTGAGGCGCCTTCTCAAGAGCCCCAATTCGAACCGACAGCTCTTGCGGAGGGTCTGCGCCGAGCGCACGATAAACGTTCGCCAAATGCTTGCGATAGAGTTCGTCGAAGTCGCTGTCATTTGCCGTGTGGTGTTCAGGGCCATACCACCAGTTCCAATCGCTGCCCTCAGAGATCAGCAACTCTTCATAAGCAAGGCTTCTCTGTGCCTCAGAGGCATTTGCGCAATTCTGCTCGTAGAAGGTGCGTGCAGCGGTCAGCAATTCCCAGGAGCGATTATCTTCTGGCGCACCAATCCAGACGTTGAAATTCGCGTTTATCCAGGATCCGGGTGTGATGTGGTTGAGGTGCCCGAAATCTTGTTGTGCCGTTTTGCGGATCGCGCCACTGATGGTGTCCGCTTCAATCCTGTTTTCTTCGTTGAGGAGACTATAGAGACGGCGTAAGAACTCGCGTCCGTTTCCGGGAAAGTGTTCCCATGCGTTCTCTCCGTCAAGTATTACGGAGACGACCGCATCGCGGCCGCTTGCCAGCACCGGCTCGGCCGAGGATCGGATCTGGCGGACGAAGTGTTCCGCTGCCGCCTTTGCGTCGGCCCCGGCATAGACGAAGCCGATCAGATCGGACAAGCTGTGGTCGCGGAAGACAAGGTTCATCTCCGCCTCTTCCCCATTGTACTTATAGATCCGATAGAGATCGGAAGCGCTATGGGGCGACAATTGTCCGTCGCCGCTCCGCTCGAAATAGGAGTTGATCGAGCGCCCTAGAACACCCTCGTCACTCGCCATCCATTCGATGCCAAGCTGTCGCGCCATGGATAACGCCTCGTTCGAGACACTGCCCTCGGAGGGCCACAGGCCGGCGGGACGCGTTGCGAATGTTTGATCCATGAAATCAAGTGCGCGCTTAACCTGCTCAGCAGCATCTTCCGGATGGCGGAAACGCGAGCGCGGCAACGCGATCTCAGGGGAGGACACGCGACCGATGTTGGTGTCGCACAAGAGCGGAAGGATCGGATGGTAGAAAGGTGTAGTCGATATCTCGACTGATCCCTTCTGTGCTGCGTCACGGTACGCCGGAAGTACGGAAGCAAGAACCTCGCGCTGCTTGCTTAGCATGAGCTGCTGGTCGGAGCGGTCGAAGGCTTTGCCTTTCCTGACGAGTGCGGCCACCTCCGGATCGTCCAGCCAATATTCGTCAAACCATGCGAGCTGCGAAAGTACCTGCAGATCGGCAAAGTCGCTGGTGCTCCATCGGGTCGCAACACGCCATTGATTGCCCGGAGTTGCCGCACGGACGTCTTCTAACAACTGCGCGTAACGCGGATGGCGCTGCACGAGGTTGGTTTCATTGATCTGAAACAAGTATTGAACGGCAAACTGGCGTTCCACATGCGAGAGATCCTCAGCCGGCTTGGCGATAACGTCGTAGAAGGGATCTCGTGCTGTTCCCCCGACGTAATCCTGTATCTGGGTCACGAGTGACGGCACCAAGTTAAAGGTTTGCCGCACGTTGGGGAACTCGTCGAGCAGCTTGACCATTCCGTAATAGTCCTTGAGTGCGTGCATGCGTACCCAAGGCAGGCGGTATTCGCCCGTGACGAGATCTTTGTAAAAGGGCTGGTGCATGTGCCAAAGAAAGCAGACTCTGATGACCGGCATGACTGTTTCGATTGTAAGGTGTCAGATTCCGGGCAGGCGGCGATATGATGTGGGCGCGCCTTTGCTATCCTGAACTCTACGTTGTGCGCATCCTGACCCGCTATATCTTGCGTGAAGTGGTCTCGCACGCCGCTCTCGGGCTGGCGGTGTTTACGTTTGTCATCTTCATGCGAGAGGTGGGGCACATTCTGGAACTTGTGGTGCGCAACAGCGCGCCCCTGCCCGGCATTGCGGAGGTGTTTTTCCTTACGCTGCCGACGGCCTTCACCATCACGATTCCGATGGCGGTGCTGGTCGGCATCCTCATCGGACTCAGCCGGCTCGCTGCCGATTCGGAAATCACCGCAATGCGAGCCAGCGGCATCGGAGTCTCTGCCTTCGTACGCATCGTAATGCTCTTCGCGGTTGTCGCGCTTGGCCTTTCGATCTACAACAACCTGTGGCTCGCACCACGCTCCGCCGCCGCACTGGACCGGCTACAGAACTCGCTCAAGAGTTCGCAAGCATCGTTCGAAATCCAACCGCGCGTGTTCTATGAGGACTTCAAGAATTACGTTCTGTACGTGCAGGACGTTCAGGCTTCCGGCGGACATGCCGTCTGGAAGAACGTGCTGCTTGCCGACCTCTCTGACGCACAGTCGCCCAAGGTCACGCTCGCCAAGGAAGCAATCGTACTCAACGAGACCCAGAGCACTTTGCGTATACACCTCATTGACGGAGAACAGCACGAGACGAACCCGAAAGACCCACAGCAGTATCAGATCTCAACGTTCCATGAGACAGACATCCCCATAGCGCTACCGCAGGCGGAGCCAAGGGTTGCTACTGAGCTTGTGCCAGTCAGCCAACTCACGACCTCTCAGCTCTGGCAGCTAGCGCACTCGCAGGAAGACTTCAGGGCGCGCTGGTACTCCACGGAATTCCACCGCCGCTTTGCCCCAACAATGGCTTGTATTGTGTTCGCTCTGGTCGGTATCCCACTGGGTATGTCTTCGAAAAGAGGAGGCAAGTCGAGCGGATTCGTGACAACCATCGTCCTCGTCTTTCTTTATTACGTTATCTATCTGGTGGGAATCGCTCTCTCACGCCAGGGCAAGGTGCCTGCTCTGCTGGGTGTCTGGTCGGCGGACATCATCTTCGCGCTGTGCGGCTTCTGGCTGTTATACCGAGCGAACCGTGCCAGCCTCGAGGCATTTTCGATCGTCGTGCTCGGGGAGCGGTTGAAGGCATGGTGGAACCGGCAGCAATATCAACCACGCACGAACCTCTTCGAGAGGAGGATGAACCGGCGGCGCCGTTACACCTCGAAGTTTCCGCAGATCATCGACGACTACATCCTCCGGTCCTTCCTCGGGTACCTCACACTTATTATTACGAGCTTCCTCGTACTGATGCTCGTGTTCACATTTTTCGAGCTTCTTGGCGACATCTTCCGCAATAAGATCGCGTTCATCGTAGTCGCTGCGTATCTCGTGAATGTGATTCCGTATATGCTCTACCAGCTTCTGTGGCTGAGTGTCCTTCTGGCGGTACTGGTAACGTTCACCGTTCTGCAGCGCTCGAACGAGTTGACAGCCATGAAGGCTACAGGAATCAGTATCTATCGCGCGATCGTTCCAGTACTGGTGATAGCGCTGATTCTAGCGGTCTCACTGTTCGCGTTCGACCAGTTCTACCTTCCTGGAGCAAACCGCCGGCAAGAAGCATTGCGAAACCAAATCAAGGGAAAGCCGGCGCAGACCGTGCTTCGTGCCGACCACCGCTGGATCTTCGGTCAGGAGAACAAAACCGGAACCTACAACATCTACTACTACGACTTTTTCGATCCCGACCGTGACCAGTTTGCGAACCTGAACGTTTTCGAGATCGATGGCACGAGTTTCGAGATCACGAAGCGGATCCACGCCGGGCGTGCGCATTACGAAGAAGCATTGAGGCATCCCACCTGGGTCCTTGAGGATGGATGGGCCCGTTCCTTTGCGCTCGCAAACGGACGCGAAGACGCAATCGCCGACTTTCACACCTACGAAGTTGGGAGCTTCGATGAGTTGCGCGAACAGCCCTCCTACTTCAAGAAGGAAGTCAAGCAATCGTCGGAGATGAACTTCAACGAATTGAGCCGCTACATTGCCGATCTGCAGCAAAGTGGATTTGAAGTCATCAAATTGCGCGTGCAACTCTACCGCAAACTGGCGTATCCGGCGATCACGTTCGTCATGGCTGTGCTTGCGATTCCGTTCTCGATCACGGGTAGCCGGAAGGTCGTGCTTACCGGCATTGCGACGGCGGTGGGCATCGCTGTCGTGTACACACTTGTGAGCGGACTTTTTGAAGCGATGGGCAACGTCCACTACATGCCGCCGGTGCTCGCGGCATGGTTCCCTGACCTGATCTTTGCGCTGATCGGCGGATACCTTATCCTGAGGGTGCCGACCTAATTATGTTCCGTAAGCTTGCACCTCTGCGTCCGTATCTCTGGAAGTATCGCCGTGACTTCTTCTTTGGCGCGCTCGCAGTACTGCTCAATAACGGTATCTGGATACTGTTTCCGCAGGTTATCCGGCGCGCGATGGATGACCTCAACACCGGCGTTACACATCAAAAGATCATCACGTATGCAGCGCTCCTACTCCTGATCGCGCTTGCAAAAGGCCTCTTCCAGTACCTCACGCGCTGGGTTCTCATTGGCGTATCACGCGAGATCGAGTTCGATCTGCGGAACGACCTATTTCGCCACCTTGAGGAACTCTCCTACGATTACTACCAACGTACGCGCACGGGCGACATCATGGCGCGCGCGACAAATGACCTGAATGCTGTGCGCATGCTGCTCGGGCCGGCCATCATGTATTCGGCGAATACGCTGGTCTTCACCGCGGGCGCGCTGTATTTCATGTTGCGCATCTCTCCGCGGCTTACACTGTTCGCCTTCCTTCCGCTGCCGGTAGCGACGACACTGGTGCAGTATTTCGGACGCAAGATCCATGAGCGCTTCGAGCGCATCCAGGCGATGTTCTCCGACATCTCAGCGCGCGCGCAGGAGAATTTTTCCGGGGCGCGCTTGATCCGAGCCTATGTTCAAGAGGAAGCGGAGATCGCGCACTTTGAGGAGGCCAACATCGAGTACATAAATCGCAGCCTCAAGCTGGTGCGGTTGATGGGGATGCTGTGGCCGACCCTGGAAACACTGCTCGGGCTCGCGGTCGTGATTGTGTTGTGGCTCGGCGGACGCGAGGTCATCCAACACCAAATCACCGTCGGACAGTTCATTGCGTACAACACTTATATGGTGCAGCTCACCTGGCCGGTGATCGCTCTGGGGTGGGTAATCAACCTGTTCATGCGCGGCACCGCATCTATGGAACGAATCAATCAGATTTTGATTGAACGACCGGCCATCACCGACGCAGGTGTCGCGCCCGACCTCGTGACAAACGATGTGAAGCTGATTGGCGAAATCGAATTGCGGAACCTGAGTTTCAGCTTCGGTGATTCGGAGGTGTTGCGAGGTGTCACTCTGCGTATCCCTGCCGGGACCAGTCTCGCAATCGTTGGGCCTACGGGATCGGGCAAGACGACGCTGGTGAATCTTGTCCCTCGCATCTACGACGCGACCGCGGGAGAGGTTTTGATTGACGGCCGTCCCGTTGCAGAGTATCCGCTGGCTGCGCTTCGGCGGAATATCGGGTTTGTTCCGCAAGAGACATTCCTGTTTAGCGAGACGGTCCGGGAGAACATCGCATTCGGCATAGATAGCGCCACAGACGAACAGGTCCGCCGCGCTGCAGAGATCGCCCACATCGCTGAAGACATCGAGGGCTTCCCTCTCAAGTACAACACGCTGGTCGGTGAACGCGGCATCACCCTTTCCGGTGGGCAGAAGCAGCGCACCGCCATCGCGCGCGCGATCATTCGCGACCCACGCATCCTCATCCTGGATGACGCACTCGCCAGCGTAGATACCTACACGGAAGAGCGGATACTCAACGAATTGCGTGAGTTGATGCAGGGACGAACGACCATCTTCATATCGCATCGTGTATCCACGGTGAAGAGTGCCGACCGTATCGCGGTGCTGCACGAGGGACGCATAGTCGAGCTTGGCACTCACGATGAACTGCTCGAAAAGAACGGATACTACACCGATCTGTTCAACAAACAATTACTCGAAGAAGAACTCGCGAGCGTCTGACCCCAGTGCGCCGCGTAGACAAGCCGGAACTCCTGGACTCGGGCTCCGGGACCTCGGAAGAGATTCAACACTCGCTGCTCGATCTCCGTCGCATCAATCGCTTTCTCGGAGGCACCCGGACCAGTCGTATCCTGATGAAACGCGTGGCTGAGCACTCCCAGCGCAAGGAATTGACAGTGCTCGATGTGGCCGCGGGCTCGGGAGATGTTATGAGCGAGGTCTCTCGGCAGCTCGGGCGTCAGGGCATCCAACTGCTTCCCACGTTTCTCGATCATTCGGCGGAGCACCTCTCTAACACCCCTGGCGGCAGACGGATCGCGGGCGATGCTCTCTCGTTACCCTTTGCCGGAGACAGCTTCGATGTGGTGACCTGTTCCCTTTTCATGCATCACCTTACCCCAGTGCAAGTCGCGGTATTCAGCCGGGAGGCGCTGCGTGTGGCGCGGATAGCGTTCGTGATCAACGACCTCATCCGGTCGCCGTTGCATCTGGCCCTCACCTGTCTTGCGTTTCCGGCATTCAGCCGCCTCACGCGGCACGATTCCGTTGCCTCAGTGAGGCGCGCTTACACTCCGGCAGAGACCAAGGAGATGTTGCAACGAAGCGGAGCACCGATCGCCTGCATCGAATCGTCTAAGCACTACCTCTTCCGCCTTGGAGTGATCGCATGGAAGCTGCCCGTGAATTCGATCTGATCGTCTGTGGGGGAGGCCCCGCCGGAAGCACGGCTGCGATCGCGGCGGTTCGCAAGTCGCCGGGCATCCGTGTACTGATGATCGAGGCAGGCAGTTTCCCACGACATAAAGTGTGCGGTGAGTTCTTCTCTCCCGAGGCGGTGGGACTTCTGAGCGAACTGCTCGGTACGGAATCCTCTTTGCTCTCCTCGGCGGTACCCATCGAGCGGGTTGGGCTGCACACGGCAACCGCCAGCACTTCATTCGCACTAAAAACTCCTGCGCTTAGCTTGACTCGCCGTGAACTCGATGTCGCGCTTTGGGATCGCGCCGCTCGTCTCGGCGTACAGTGCGTGCAAAGGACACGTGTTATCGACGTGTCTCTGCGCCGTTCGCATTTCGACGTCACAACGAACATCGGGCAGCACCGCTCCACGTATGTGATCAATGCTACGGGCCGTTGGTCCGAACTCAGCAGCGGCATAGAAGGACGTACAAGCTTAATCGGCATCAAGGCGCATTTCGAGACCGGGATTCCCGTCCCCCGCACTTGCGACTTGCATTTCTTTCCCGGTGGATACCTCGGACTTCAACCGATCACACACACCGCGGTGAATGCTTCGGCACTCGTGGATGCGACGCGGTATCGCGACATGGAATCTGTGCTGCTTGCTGCTGGGCTACGGGAAGCGACTCGCCGCTGGGAGCCGTTGTTCACTCCGCTCACGTGTCCGCCGGTTCGTTTTGCTGCGCCGTCCCCAGTGTCGGGCGGTGTACTCAATTGCGGAGACGCGGCTGCGTTTATCGATCCGTTTGCTGGAGACGGAATGTCGCTCGCTCTGCACTCCGGTGCGCTTGCGGGCGAGCTAGCGGCGGATCATATGACCGGAGAGTTGGCCGTTCCCGTCACTGCTGTTTACGAAGGCGAGTATCTGAAGCGCTACAGCCGTGCATTCCGGTCGGCTGCACACCTGCGCCGCTTTGCTTTTGCGCCAGATTGGATGCAGTCGCTTGGCATCACCGCCCTACGTATGCCGTTCGTCGCCCAGGCAGCGCTTGCCAGGACGCGAGCTGCTTAGCCGGATTTACCGGTCGACCCCGAATAGAACTTCTCGATCGCCTGGACAAGTCCGGTCATCGTGTACTCATCTGCCTCGATGTGGACGGGAAGCCCGTAGGACTTTAGCGTGAGCGCGGTCACCGGTCCGATAGCGGCGAACTTGATCCCTGCAAGATGCTTTGCAATGGGAGATCCTACTGCCATCTTCATCATGTTGTGCACGGTTGAGGAACTCGTAAGGGCGATCACGTCCGGACGCTTCTTGCTGGTCAAAACCGCCAGCAACCGCTCTTGCGATCCCTCAGGGAGGACTGTCTCGTACGCCTCACGCACATCAACGGTCGCTCCCGCTTCCTGAAGTTGGACCGGAATGATGTCGCGCGCGACCTTCGCGCGGACGAGCAGCACCCGCTCCTTTTTCTGCACCTTTCCACGTAATGCCCGTACGACTTCTTCCGCTACATATCGCTCTGGAACGACATCGACCACAAGACCGTAATCTTCGATCGCTTGCGCCGTCGCCGGGCCGATCGCCGCAATTTTAAGGTGCTGCAGCTGGTCGATAAGCATGTCGAGGTGACGCACGCGTTCGAAGAATGCCGTAACGCCATTCACGCTGGTCAGGACGAGCCAATCGTATTCCATGATTTCACCCAGCGACTCGTCAAGAGGTCCCCACCTCTCTGGGGGAAGGATATCGATGAACGGCACTTCGGTGACCTCGGCACCTCGCTTTGCGAGCAGGTTCGCGAGAGAGTCCGCCTGTTTCTGCGCACGAGTGACAAGCACCCGCTTCCCCTTCAAACTCAAGTCTTTCTTCATGGCTGCCCCGGGACTACGGCGCTGCCGGAATCGACGTCATCCAGAATTTTTCGTGCCCCGCGATCCAGCAGCGACTTTGCAACGGACTCACCGAGCGTCTGAGCGGATACACCGCTCTGCTCTTCGCGTACGATCTCGGTGCCGTCCGGGCGCGCTACCAATGCGGTCAGACGAAGCTCGTTTGCAGGGCTTTGGACTGCATGAGCAGCGATCGGTACCTGGCAACCTCCTCCTAACGCCTTCAACAGCGCGCGCTCACAGGCGACGCGATTCTCCGTGACTTCATGATTCAGGGGTCGCACGGTGCCGTGCAGCGACTTGTTTGCGCGCGTTATCTCGATCGCCAGTGCTCCCTGTCCTACGGCGGGAACCATCTCGTCGGGCGAAAAGGTCTCTCTTACGAAACGTTCGAGGCCTAGCCTCTTCACTCCCGCCGCCGCCAGCATGATCGCATCGTAATCACCTGACTCGAGCTTCCGAATCCGGGTATCGACGTTCCCACGCAACGGCGATATCTTCAGGTCCGGCCGGAGCGCCTTCAGCTGTGCTTGCCGCCTTAAGCTGCTCGTCCCGACATGAGCACCCTGCGGCAGCTCCGCCAAGCGCTTGTACCGGACAGACAAAAATGCGTCGCGCGGGTCTTCTCGCTCCATCGTTGCCACAAGAACAAACTCTGGCATAATTTCCGTCGGGACGTCCTTCATGCTGTGCACTGCCAGATCGATGCTCCCATCCGCCAGTGCCTCTTCGATCTCCTTGGTGAACATCCCCTTTGTCCCAACTTGCGCCAAGAGCGACGTCAAGAATCTTGTCCCCAGTGGTCTTGATGATCTTTATCTCGACCTCGTGTCCCATAGGAAGCAACAACGAAGCGACGTGATTAGCCTGCCAGAGTGCGAGCTTTGAGCCCCGCGACCCGATCCTCAATCTGCTCATTTTGCAGGGCCTTCATCATCGTTGTCTCTGGATCTCCGGTCGCGACGAAGATTGAAGAGGTCGCCGATGACCTCGATCAGCGACTCTGATTTCTGCGTCTTCGCCGCAGTCTTCAAGGCCGTGATCGGCGTATGCAGCACCTTATTGACAATGCCTCGAGTAAGCGCGTCTATGGCCTGCTCTTGCTCCGCGGTGAGCGTCCCCAATTTTCCGCGTACGCGCTCAAACTCCGCTTGCCGTAGCATCTCCATCGAATCCTGCAGGTTGACGATGGTAGGCACTACATCCATTTCGCGCAAGCGTTCGCCGAAGCGTTTCACTTCGCCTGCAACTATTTCTTCCGCCCGCTGCGCCTCGCGGGTGCGGTCCGCGCGATTTGAGACAATGACCTGCTGAAGATCGTCGATGTCATAGACGAACAGACCGTCGACCTCATTCATTTCTGGCGAAACGTCGCGCGGCACTGCAATATCGATGAAGAACATCGGGCGATTGCGGCGCTTTTGCATGAACGCCTCCCCGTGCTCGCGCCAGAAAATCGGTCGCGATGACCCTGTAGAGGTGATCACGATATCGGCGTGGGGCACGGTCTCGTGCAGCAGCTCAAATGGGACTGCCTCTCCCCCGAGTTTCTCGGCCAGCTCCCGGGCACGCTCGAAGGTGCGGTTTGAAACTATGATCGTGCCGACCCCTCCTGCCTGCAGGTGGCGCATGGCGAGGTCGATCATCTTCCCGGCACCGACCAGATACACGGTGCGTCCCTCGAGTGAACCGAAGATCTTTCGCGCAAGATCGACAGCGACACTGGCGATGGAAACTGTCGAACTGCCGACCGCAGTCTCGTTCCGGACCCGCTTTGCGACCGAGAACGCCCGGGTCAACAATGCGTCGAGATACGACTCCACGCATCCCTGCGCCCGTCCGATCGCGTAGGCTTCTTTCAGCTGCCCCAGGATTTGCGGTTCGCCCACGACCATGGAATCCAGACTGGCGGCGACACGAAAGATGTGTTTGACGGCATCATCGCCGCGCCATTCGTAGATGTGTTGGCGGAGGTCCTCTATCGGCATCTTCGCTCGCTCTGCCAGGAATGGCACAAGATCAGGCGCAGCGCCATTCGACCTTGCAAGCAACTCGACACGATTGCAGGTCGAGAGGATCATGCCCTCCGCAACATGCGGTATGCACCGCAGATCTGCGAGCGCCTGCGCCAGGTCAGCAGTAGAAAACGAAAGCCTCTCGCGCATCTCGACTGGAGCCGAGCGATGGTTCACCCCAACGAGTACATAAGGCATATTCATGGCGCAGCGAACCTGTGCACTCCGCTCACGAAGTTAGCTGCCCATGCGCAGATCGCGGCCATGAAGGCGAAAGTAGCGAAGTAGGCCGCCTTGCGTCCGCGCCAGCCCGAGTTCCAACGCGAGTACAGCAGTCCCATGTAGAGCACCCACATGATGAACGACAACAAAATCTTCGGATCGCGGAAGTAGGTTGGCCCGAAACTCGCTTCCGCGAGTACGCTGCCCATGATTAGCCCAACGGTGATGAATGGGAAACCGAGCAACAGGGTCTTGTAACCCATATCGTCGATGGTCTGCAAGGAAGGCAGCTTGTTGAGAACGCTTGATATCTGCTTCGATTTGAGTGACCGTTCCTGCACAAGATAGAGCAAGCTCGATACGAAGCTGAGGAAGAGCGCCGAATATCCGGTAAAGATCAGCGCAATATGGCCTATGATCCACCAGTTCTTCGCAATGGGAGAGGTGAAGACCGGGGGCGCCTGTGCAAGCGCCGCGGAGAGGCTCAGCAAAAAGACGACCGGAATGACGAACAGGCCCGGAGAGGTGGTTCGATACCGCAAATACATGGAGAGAAAAAAGCCCATCAGTATCCATCCGAGCAGACTCTCAGATTGATGGATACTAAACAGACTGCCGCGCCCGAACAGAACGATCGTTTCGACAAGAGCAACCCCGTGCAACACCCACCCCGGCGCCAGTACAGGCATCACTTTCGGTGAAAGGGCATCGCGACGCAGCAATAGCGCAATCAGCGCATATCCTAAGCCTGCGCCGTAGAATGCTGTTGCAACTCTCAACCAAAACAAGGGCATAAAGACAACAGAACATTATAGAGGTGAATGGACGCGCACTCTCCCAGACGCTGTGTTAAGAAATACGCTTGGGACGAGGCTCGATGCATTTAGAATCGAACGTTTCCACAAAGACCCTGCAATTATTCATGGCGACCTTATCCCCTGTGTTTAAACCTCGTGCCTCGACCTCTGTGTGGACAAAGGTCGTTGTTGCCTGCGGCGTCTTTGCCGTTCTGATCATCGCTTCGGCGCTCACCGTGCGCTGGTACTTCCTTCATGCGGAGCAAGCCTCTCTACCGCAGCTCGACGGCAACATCGTTGTCGCAGGAGTACAGGCCCCTGTGTCGGTGGTGCGCGATCAGCACGGAGTGCCGCACGTAACCGCACATTCCATCGAGGACCTCGCCTTCGCGCAAGGCTATGTCACAGCACAGGACCGCCTCTGGCAGATGGACATGATCCGCCGCATCGCCGCCGGAGAGCTCGCTGAGATACTCGGAGCTAAATACGTTGCGCTTGATAAGCGCCAGCGCTACCTGCAAATTCGTCACACCGCAGAAACCGCAGCCAAAAATCTGGATGCGCCGACACGATCTTTGCTGGAGGCTTATTCGCGCGGCGTGAACGCGTTCATCCATGACGCAGTGCCGGGCGCTCGCCTTCCGCTTGAATTCAAGTTGCTGCGCTACAGACCGCGTCCGTGGACGACGACCGATTCTGTATTGTCCGGCCTCAACATGGCGCAGATGCTCAATACGTCGTATCCAGATGACCTGCATCGCGAGAAGATCGGGGCGAGAGTCACGCCGGAAATCTATAGCGATCTGTATCCAACTTCGTTCTGGCGGGACCACCCACCCGGTTCAGAACCCAGTGAGATAAAGGATGAGATTCCGCCTCCAGTTGTGCCGGAAGAATCGAACCTGGATCCCGACGGCTGGATTCGCCACGTCGGGCTGTCGGCAAGTGCAAGCACATGCGAAGAATGCCTGCCCGGATCAAACAATTGGGTGGTGTCAGGGGCCCATTCGACTACCGGGAGGCCGTTGCTATCGAACGATATGCATCTAGAACACTCCGTCCCCGGCATCTGGTATGAAGCGCACCTGAAGCTGGCGGATGGATCACTCAACGTGATCGGAGTCACGCTTCCCGGTTTGCCGCTTGTGATCGTAGGCCACAACGATCGCATAGCATGGGGTTTCACGAACCTCGGGCCTGACGTGCAAGATCTTTATGTCGAACCTCAGGACGTTACTCCAATAGAACGCCGCCATGAGGTCATTCATGTAGCCCGCGGGCGAAACCTCTCCTTCGACGTGGACGTAACGCGGCATGGCCCAATCATTACTCCAGTTTTGCCTGGCGAATCGCGACAGTTGGCGCTCAAGTGGACGATCTATGACAAGGAGCACTCTTTTCAATTCCCCTTTGCCGAGATCAATCGCGCTACCAACTGGAACGAATTCACTTCGGCGTTTTCGAAATATCCCGGTCCGGGACAGAACGTCGTTTTCGCCGATGTTGACGGCCACATCGGATACCATGCGACCGGGGTGATCCCCATCCGCTCCTCTGGCGATGGCAGTCTTCCTGTCGTTGGCTCCGGGACGGGCGAATCTAACGACTGGAACGGATATATACCGTTCGATAAACTTCCTTCATCATTTGATCCGGCGAATGGCATTCTGGCGACCGCAAATGACCGCATCGCGCCGGACGGCTACCCGTACCTGATCACAAAGGAATGGGCTTCCCCGTATCGAGTGGAACGAATCTGCCAAGTCCTCGATTCAAAGCCAAAGCTCTCGCCCGACGACATGCTGGCGCTGCAGACGGACATTTTTTCCAATGTGGACAAGTTTTTCGCGGACCGCTTCGCTTACTCAATCGACCACACTGCGAAGCCAGATGCCAGGCTGCGTCAAGCTGCTGACATTCTCCGGCAGTGGGACGGGCGGCTCAGCACCGATTCGTCTGCCGCCCGTATTGAGACCACGACGCGTGGGCACCTTCTAGAAACCTTGCTGCGGTCGAAGCTTGGCGACGATGCGAAGCTCTACCATAATTGGGGTTCGACCGCGGTGCTCGAAAACATCGTCAATCGCCAACCGTCGCGTTGGCTGCCCAAGGGCTATTCCGATTGGAATGAATTCTTATCCTCGCAGGTGAACGCCGCCCTGGCCGAAGCTCCCAAAGACCTTACCCATTGGGCATATGGCACGAAGAACGAAGTTACGGTACAGAATCCTGTGATCGCCGCCGCCCCTTTTTTAAAAAAATATGCCGGCCCTGGAAAGCTGCCACAATCCGGAAACGGTACGACTGTCAAACAAGTCGGCTCGGACTTTGGCCCATCTGAACGCTTCACCGCCGATCTTTCGGATTGGGATCACTCGCGCTTGAACATAGTCACCGGTCAGTCGGGCAATTTCCTCTCTCCCTATTTCATGGACCAGTGGAGCGCCTGGTACCACGGCACTAGCTTCGATCTCCCCTTCTCCGAGGCCGCCGTGGCGGGATCAAAGCAACACGAACTCACATTCGTACCAGGAGGCAGAAGCTGATGCAGGCGCGCGAGCGAGTCATCGTCGCACTCGATTATCCCGATGCGCAATCCGCGCTCGCGCTCGTGGATGGGTTGGGCGAGAGCATCTCGTTTTACAAGGTTGGATTGCAGCTCTTTACTGCAGCCGGCTCGGAATGCGTGCGTGAGCTCAAATCCCGCGGCAAGCGCGTCTTTCTCGATCTTAAATTTCACGACATCCCGAACACTGTGGCGGGCGCGGTGCGCTCCGTTTCCACGCTAGGGATCGACATGCTCACGGTTCACGCGAGTGGTGGGTCGGCCATGATGGTTGCGGCTGTGGAAGCCGCATCCCTCGCTTCACCTCCCCCACTTGTGCTAGCAGTGACCGTTCTCACCAGCAGCGATGTGGCCGTGCTGCGTGCCACCAACGTGCAGGTACCGCCAGCAGAACAGGTGCAGCAACTCGCGAAACTTGCACGCGAAGCAGGATGCGGCGGAATTGTCTGTTCCCCTGAAGAGATCGAGCCAGTACGTGACATCGTCGGTACAGGAATGAAGATCGTAGTACCCGGCATCCGTCCTGCTGGCTCGGCGAAGGACGATCAGGCGCGTATCGCGACTCCAGGCGACGCCCTTAGGCGAGGTGCAGATTATCTTGTCATCGGGCGTCCCATCACGGCCGCGCCCGATCCTAAAACTGCAGCGGAGCGCATCTTGCGCGAGATAGCCGGGAGATAGCGGAAGCCGCTAAGCGTTCGCCTTCAACATCTGCTCTGCGTTCTTAATGGAGGCGTCCGTCAACTTTGCGCCGCTGAGCATTCGCGCGATCTCCTCGGTGCGCTCGCGTCCACCGATCGGACGGACCGTAGCGCGCGCCCGTCCAGCGGTTTCGCTCTTCTCAATTACATAGTGATGATCAGCAAACGACGCGATCTGCGGCAGGTGCGTGATACACAACACCTGGTGCGATTGGGAGAGCTGCTTCAACTTCAGGCCTACGGCCTCGGCTGCCCTGCCGCCGATGCCTGTGTCGATCTCGTCGAAGACCAGTGACCTGAGGGAACCACGGCCCTTCGCCCTTGTAGATTCAAATACGCTCGTCTTGAGCGCCAGCATCACGCGTGACAGTTCTCCGCCGGAAGCGATCTCCTCAAGCGGCAAGAGTGGTTCGCCTGCGTTGGTGGCGATCAGGTATTCCACTTCGTCGATCCCGTACGGATGCCATGCCTGCTGAGATTCGTCCGAAGACACAAGAAGCTCAAACTTTACCTTCATCGCCAGATCGTTGATGTGGCGCTCGACCAATCCCGACAGCCTCTTTGCACCATCCATTCGCAATTTCGAAAGCGCTTCCGCTTCCGACAGAAAGGCCGATGCCGCTGCTGACAACTCAATCCGCAGCCGCGACAGGATCTCGTCGCGGTTTTCGATCTCATTCAGTTTTCGGTTTAATTCTTCTCCGTAAGTGATTACATCTGCAACCACTTGACCATACTTACGTTTCAGCAGGTGGAGCGCCGCGAGCCTGTCTTCCACCTCAGCTAGCCGCTCTGGACTCGCATTAATCCGCTCGGCATACTCACGCGCGGATACCGATACGTCCTCGATCGCGGCGCGTGCTCCCGCAAGCGACTGCACCGCTTCGGTGAAGCGATCGTCAAAACGGGCCAACTCCTCCACGTGCTTGAGCGCCGACCGTACCGACGAAGCTGCCGAATGGTCGTCTTCATAGAGCGTGTCGTAAGCGGATATCGCCGCCGCGTATAACTTCTCTGAGTTCTGCAGAATGCGCCGCTCCGCCTGCAGCCGCTCCTCTTCGCCATCTTCTAGTTTCGCCGACTCGATCTCGTTGCGCTGAAAGGTCCAGAGATCGACCATTCGCAACCGCTCCTGCTCCCCTTGTTCCAACTCAGCGATGCGAATTTGCAAGCTCTTCCAACTCTCGAAGAGCCGCGCACAACGAGAGGTGTCCACCCGCGCAAAACCGTCCAGTAGTTTACGCCGTTCATTTCGGTCAAAGTGGGCGAGTGTCTCATGCTGGGCATGAATGAAAGCGATCTCGGGCGCGAGCTGACGCAACACCGTGACGGTTGCAGGCCGGTTGTTGACGAAGACGCGTCCTTTGCCGTTCGCGAGTAACTCACGGCGAACGATCAGGTGTTCGGGATCGTCCGCGTCGATCCCATTCGCTTCCAGCACCGCCGCGACTCGCTTTGCGCTGCCCTCCAGAGTGAATACGGCGGAAACAAGCGCTTTTTCTGTTCCGTGGCGAACCATGTCGCTAGAGGCCTTTTCCCCGAGCAGCAGCGAAAGTGCGTCGATCAGTATCGACTTACCGGCCCCCGTTTCGCCAGTAAGCAAATTCAAACCGGCGCCAAATTCGACGGCCAGTTGGTCGATAACCGCATAGTTCTCAACACGCAGTTGCGTGAGCAAAGCTGGACCCTCAGTTCGCTTGCTGGAATTATGCGCAGAATAGCATGGCTAAGGCGAAAGCCACAGAGGTAAGGGGCACCAAATCCACAACCCTTAACACTGCAACTTATTTACACTGCAAGCTGCTGATTTGCTAACTTGTTAATACATGACCAGCGCATCCCCTCTTGGTCTCTTCGTCGGCGGAGAAATCGTCAACCTCGTCGCCCAGAGCGGCATCGTCGCCAAAATCGTTCTGCTGATCCTGATCGCATTGAGTGTCTTCTCGTGGTCGATCATCCTGCGGAAACTCGGCGCTCTCAAACGTGCGCGCGCACAATCAGGACGCTTCCTGCGCGCCTTCCGCAAGGCGCACCGCCTGCAAGACGTCGCCGCCGTCGCTGAGCAATTCAAGCCGAGCCCTCTTGTCTCGGTCTTCGAGGCTGGATATGAAGAGTACCGTCTGCAGACCAGCGGATATGGCGCACCACACAATATCGTCGCCATTCAGCGCGCCATGCAGATCGCTTCCTCTGAAGAGTTGACTCGCTTTGAGCAACGCCTGCCTTGGCTCGCTACCGTCGGCGCGACCAGTCCGTTCATCGGATTGTTTGGCACCGTATGGGGGATCATCGACGCCTTCTCCGGACTCGGCACCGAAGGTGCTGCGACCTTACGCGCCGTCGCTCCCGGCATATCTGAGGCGCTGATCACCACCGCCGCCGGACTCGTCGCCGCCATTCCCGCCGTCATCGCATATAACCAGTTCACGCAGCAGCTGCGCGAATTCGGCGCGCGGATGGACGACTTTGCCCTCGAGTTTCTCAACGCGGTGGAACGCACCCCAATCGTCGAAGCGCAGATGCCCGTTGGCAGCCGCTCTCGCGACTACCGGGAGTAGCTATTCATGGCATTCACTGCCTCAAACGGACGCACGCAGACCGCACTGGCCGATATCAACATCACCCCGCTGGTTGACGTCGTGCTCGTATTGCTCATCATCTTCATGCTGACGGCCCCTGTGATCCAGTCGGGCATCGAGGTCGCTGTTCCGAAGACCCGGACCGTAAAAGAGATCACTCAGCAGCGATTCGTACTCTCGATCAACAAACAACAGCAGGTTTTTCTCAACAGTGATGCGATCAACATCAACCAGATCGCGTCAACGCTGCAATCGAAGTTGGCGAACACGCCGGACGCGCAGAAAGTCATCTATCTGCGCGCCGACGAAGATGTACCTTTCGGTGCATTCGCAGCCGTCATGGATTCGGTCAAGCAAGCTGGCATTACCAATGTCAGTATCGTTACTCAGCCGATCAACGCAGGAGGTCGCGCATCCCGTCGCTGAACCCAACGATGACGACGATGTTCGATGAACGGACAGACTGGAAGCGCGACATAGCGTTCTCACTCCTGCTGCACAGCTGTATCGGAGTGGCGATCATAGCGATCAGCATTGCGCGTCTTGGCCAATCCGGCAACAATTGGGGCGGACCCACTGCCGGTGAGGGCGCGATCAACGCCACACTTGTCTCCTCGGCGCCTGCGATTCCCCTTCCCTCTCCCAAACAGCCGACCGAGAATGTCGTAGCCACCGAGAACAAGGGCGTCGCGCAGCCTGAACCTGAGAAGAAGGCGCCTCCTCCTCCACCGGAACCGAAAGCAGTCGAGATCCCAGACAAAGCGGCGAAGCTCAAACCATCGCCCCACGCTATAGAAGCTCCGCCGAAGAACGTTCCCAAGGCAGCCGAGGCTCCGCGTCCGAGCGCCAGCACCATCAAGCCTACGAAACCACAGCCTGCAAACGTCGTCCCGTATGGTGAGGGCGGTCGCGTCAATATCCCGATGGCTGTAAACACGACAGCGGGAACCGGCGGCATTGCCATCGCCGGAGGTGGCGACTTCGGGTCGCGATTCTCCTGGTATGTGGACAATATCCGACGCAAGGTAAGCGACAATTGGATGAAGTACGAGGTCGATCCGCACACCGTCCCGGGACGCCGCGTATACCTGACTTTCGACATCAGCCGGGACGGAAACCCCTCCAACATCCAGATCGCGCAGCCAAGCGGGGTACCATCGCTCGACTACTCCGCGGTTAACGCCTTGCGCCGCATTGACACATTTGGTCCGCTGCCCCCGGATTATCGCGGAAGTCGCGTGTCAGTTCAGTTCTACTTCGATTACAAACAATAGGAGAGTTCAGATTTTGCAATCCCGAATTTCTAATGCCAGACCCGAAATCGAGACCTGCGCGAACAAGTCAGAAATCATTCGTTCGAAACTAGAAATTCGAGGAGTCATGCAGTTTTTCCGGCTTATCACCGCCCTTCTACTCATCACCGCGACCAGCTTTGCGCAGGACTGGGTAAAGACCGGCACAGGACTTGGCGTCGAGCGTGTGCGCATCGCAGTTGCCGATTTTAAAGATAACGGACAGGCGGAAGCGTACAAAAAGACCTTTGACGACACGCTTTTCAGAGATCTCAACAACGCAGGAATCTTCGATGTGGTGTCGAAGAGCTTCAATCCCATAGAGACGCCGGGGTCTCCCGCTGAGGTGCAGTTGGCTTCGTGGTCGAATGCTCCGGTCAACGCCTCAATGCTGGCATTCGGAAACATGAGCGTGCAGGCAGATCAATTCAACGTACAGGGATATCTCTTCGATACCAAAAACCCGCAGAATCCGCAGGTACTCGGCAAGCAGTATCGCGAAAGTGCGAGCGACGATAACGCCCGGCTCATCGCCCATAAATTCGCTGACGAGATAGTTTTCCGGCTTGGCGGAGGCATTCAGGGCATCTTCGAGAGCAAGATCGCTTTCATCAGCTCGCGCTCCGGCGCCAAAGAAGTCTGGCTGATGGACTACGACGGCTCGAACCAGCACCAGCTCACGCACCTTGGCGCGATTGCGCTCTCGCCCCGTATCTCTCCCGACGGAACGAAAGTCGCCTTTACACATCTGGGCAATAACGGGGCGCAGATCGAGGTGTATTCACTCGATCTCAATCGCGTCTTGAGTATGCCCAAGTTCGGCGGAACAAACTCTTCGCCGGCGTGGTCTCCGGATGGCTCTCAAATCGCATTTTCTTCATCTATGCGCGGTGATCCCGAGATATTCCTGATGTCTTCTTCGGGCGCCTCTCCCAAACGCCTCACCGCATTTAAAGGGCCCGACGTTGCACCAGTATTCAACCCTAAGACCGGCGGGCAGATCGCATGGGTCTCCGGCAAGTCGAAGCTTCCGCAGATCTCGATCATGGACGCGGACGGAACGAACCCGCAGCAGATATCAGAGGGCGGATATGCAGTCTCTCCTTCATGGTCGCCGAACGGACAGTTTCTTGCGTTTTCATGGATCCGTCATTACGGGCCCGGAGCGCCCGGTGGAGAAGACATTTACATCATGGATGTGGCCAGCCGCCAGTGGGTCCAACTCACTCACGGTGCCGGACGCAACGATTTCCCTTCCTGGTCGCCCGATGGGCGTCACATCGTCTTTGAGCGCAGCGGGCAGATCTGGACGATGCTCGCCGACGGCACGCAAGCGCACGCTCTGACCTCGTCCGGAAAGGACCACCAGCCCAACTGGAGCTGGCACTGAGATTAACTTTCGCAATCAGCTATTCTGTTTCTTTACTTGGAATTGGAGGAGATCAATAACATGCACCAAGCGCAGCCCCACCTGAAACTTGCTGCCGCATTCGTTTTTGCCGTCACCCTCGCGCTCGGCGGATGCGCGAAGAAGAAGACCGTCACCACCCCACCCCCGCCCCCACCACCGACTGCGGCCCCCACTGCGCACATTACGGCTGAACCGACATCGATCAATGCCGGTCAGGGCGTCCAACTATCGTGGACCACAACCAACGCTGATACCGTCAGCATCGAAGGCGTAGGCCAGGTTTCAACCAGCGGATCGCAAACGGTGCGTCCGACGGAATCGACTAACTATCGTCTGATCGCCAAGGGTCCGGGCGGTACAGCGGACGACACCGCTCGCGTAACCGTCGCAGCTCCGCCCGCTCCGGTCCGGGAAGCCGCGCCGACGAATACGACATTGACCGATGAGCAATTGCTCGCTCAAAAGGTCCAGGACATATTCTTCGATTACGACAGCTACGAGCTCCGTGCCGAGGACCAGGCGAAGGTGCAAGCGGCAGCGCAGTTCCTCAACACACAGAAGCCGACCTGGAACATCGTGATCGAAGGCAACGCTGACGAGCGTGGATCGACCGAATACAACCTGGCGCTTGGCGACAATCGCGCCAATGCCGCGAAACAGGCTTTGGTCAGCGCTGGACTGAGTGCAAACCGCATCCAGACCATCAGCTTCGGCAAAGAAAAGCCGGTCTGCACCGAGCAGACAGAAGCTTGCTGGCAATCAAACCGTCGTGATCACTTCCGCTTGCAGGGGCGCTAAATCCTGAAAACAGCACCGTAGGGACGGGCCCTGGCCTGTCCCTATTTACGATTTGATTTCGTCAAACGGTTAGTCAACCCAAGGTGGTGCAGGCCTCCAATCCTGCAAGAAAGCAGCCTTCTAGAGCGGCGTCTGCCGCTGAGGTAACAGCAATGCCCAGCCACACAATCAGTCGCGTATTCTCCCTCGCTCTCTTGGCTGCCGCCTTCTGTGTGCCCGCACACGCCGGCACCAAAGAGCAATTGATACAACTCCAGACCTCGATGGACAACCTTCAGGCCCAGATGCAGCGAATGCAGCAGTCGTTCGACGAGCGCATGGGCGTGATGAAAAACCTCATCGACCAGACCACCGACAACATGAACAAAATGAATGCATCGGTGGATACACTCAGCAAGACCGTCCAGACACAACAGCAACAGACTGGACAAGGGACCGAGCAGGTCTCAGCTCAGATCCAGCAGATGCACGATTCTGTGGACGAGTTGAAGGCGCGCATCGCAAAGGTCAGCAAACAGCTCGAAGATTTCCAAGCGCAGCAGCAGAACCTGCAACCAGGAAATCCCGCAGGTGCCGCTCCTGGCACTCAACCCGGCACAGCTACACCAGGTTCCCCCATCGGAGCGGCGGGTACGGCGGGCTTTCCGCCACCGCCCTCCGGCTTCGGTGGCAACACTGGAAGTGCAGCCACTGCTCCTCCGCCCGACGTGCTTTATAACAACGCGCTGCGCGACTATAACGGCGGCAAGATGGATCTGGCAACGCAAGAGTTTAACGACTATCTGCGCTTCTATCCGACTACTGACCTTGCCGGCAATGCGCAGTTCTATCTCGCGGAAATCCTGTACCACAACGGAGATTACGCTGGCGCAGTGAAGCAGTACGACCGTGTGCTCGAACAGTATCCGGGCGGAAACAAGGCGGCTGCGGCGCAACTCAAGAAGGGCTACGCACTTCTCGAGACCGGTCAGAAAGATGCGGGCGTCCGCGAGTTGCGGGCGTTGACCGTGCGCTATCCGCGATCGATTGAAGCGCAACAAGCGAAAGACCGTTTGCGTCGTCTCGGGGCCGTTCCGGCGGCCTCGGCGACCGTTCCCCGCCGTCGCCGCTAAGCCTTCCTCCTCGCTGCTATTCTTCTCTTATGGAGAAGACCTCGCCCGACGAAGGCCACGCCAGCACCCAATCCGCTATCCAGATCAATGAATGCTTCGGCTGCGGGAAACAAAATCCTGACGGTATGCTGCTCGCTTTCTTCTTTGAAGGGCAACAAGCGATATGCGATTTCAACCTCCCCAAACGCTATCAGGGGCCCCCAGGACACTGCCACGGTGGCATCATCGCAACCATCCTCGATGAGGCGATGGGCAAGGTGAACAAGTTGCGCCATGTGATCGCACTCACGAAATCGATGGATATCGAGTATCTGCGTCCGGTTCCGCTCTTGCAGGATCTCCGCGCGGTGGGATGGGAAGAGAGCGTCAAAGGGCGTGCCCACATCAATGCTGCCGAAATCCGGAACGCCAATGGCGATGTTCTTGCCCGCAGCCGCGGCGTATTCATCGCCGTGGACGCGCGTTCCATGTTTGCGGATCATCTCCCCAAGGCAGACGAATAGCTATTGCGCCTTAACGTTCCAACCATCGATTTCCAACTCTGCATTCTCCGCCGTGAAGTGCGCTGTCAGCACGCGCGACTCTCCGGGCAGCAGAGAGACGTAGTTGTCGTCCCATAGCACGGGAGCGATCTCCTGGTCAGTGCCACGCTTCACCGCCTTCGCATGCACCATCAGGGCCACGGCATTACCGCTGTTTCGCAACTCGACGCGCATCACGTCCCCTCCATTAAAGTGCGAGGTTTGGTGGATTACGGAGAGATGAGCAGCCGGCATCCGCGCCAGGTCCTGCATGTTTGAGTACGGTGCAGCGGGAGTGTAAAAATAATTGCTCTTGCTCCAATCCAGATTGCTCAGGGTCTTCGGGATCCAATAAAAGTTGCCGCTCACTAGATTCTCTTGCGCGTTGCGCAGCTCGAGCTTGACGAACGAAGTTCCGTCATAGCCTGCTGTCTCGGGAATTGTCAGGACTTGCTTGACGCCGTCCGAGGCAACATCGACCACTTCCTCTTTGCGGAAGCGTTCTTTCCCCGCCACATCGATCAGGCGGACCGTTGCCCGCAGGTTCGCAAATGGTTCGTAAAGCGAGTTGACGACCATGACAGAGCGATCATCGTACGAGTACTGGATATGCAACGGCTCGTTTGCCTTCTTTGTGCCGTAGTATCCGCCTGCGGGGACGAGAGAGTAGTCATAGAGGTGCCAGACAAATGCGGGCCACGCATTGTTCAACATCCACTGGATCACGCCGGTCGCTGTGTACTTGTTGCGTCCATATGCCTCGAACATGGCGCGCTCACCCTCATAGTTCATCAACTGCGATTTGCGCGCGTAGTCGGCGAGAGAATCGGCGGGCCCATACATCGCGGACATCGCCGCCGTGATCAGGTCGTATTGGGCAAACTTGCCTTCTGCCGCATGAAAATTCCACATATCATTGATCGGCCACAAGTCCTGCTTCGGTATCACCCTCTCGATGCATGCCTTCTCCGGTACGGCTGGCCCCGGACTCGTCTCGGTATTGAACCCATACGCCCCGCCAACCTTGGCTTTGTCGAGGTACCAGTACTCGGGCGGCACATAGTCATAGGGTCCGCTCATCTTCACGCCGCTCGCGCCGGTCACCGCCGTCTTCGCCGCCGAGGCGGATGAAATAAACGGATTCTGCCAGTTACGCTCCTTCAGGACACTGATGTAGTCCGTCTCGACCGGCTCTGGTGGTGGATTATCACTGCCATTCAACCAGACTAATACGCTCGGATGCTGGCGTAACCGTGAGATCTGCGAGATCAGGGATTCGTGCGCTATTTCATAATCGGCGGTCGTCCACTTGCTCCAGTGCTCCCAATGGTCACAGCAGCACCAGCCTGCCATCACCAACACGCCCATCTGGTCAGCGAGATCGAAGAGTTCATCGCTGCCCATCTTGCCCTCAAGCCGAATCGCATTCAGTCCGAGATCCTTGACATAGGTAAGCTCGTGCACCAGCCTCTCGCGCGGTTCACGATAGAACATGTCGGGGGCCCATCCAGCCCCGCGGATCAGAATGTTGCGGCCATTGATTTGAAACTGCTCGTAGCCCTTGTCGTTAAGCTTTGCCGTCACTTCGCGAATTCCGAACCGGACGCTCTGCTCATCGCTCATCACGCCGTGGGCCGTGAAGGTGACGCGCAGAGTTTCGAGCGGTTGTGCCCCCACCGTATGCGGCCACCACACCCGCGGGTTCACGATCTTCAATGGCGCGTACTGACCTGGCTCAAACCGGACACTCTTCGTCTCGTTCGCATTCAACGCCACGATTTGGTGCACTTGAGTGCGTCCCAATTGGGCGGTGATCGTGCCTGCCACCGGACGGTCTGTGGCGTTGGTCACGTCTGCCACCACCGTCAGCTCCGCCATCTTGAGCGAAGGATCGCTGAAGTGAGTCAACACTGCCGGATACCGGATCCTGACGGCGCCGCTCGTGCTCAGCACGACATTACGCCACAGCCCCATACTCTTGTCCGCCGGCGCCGGGTTCCAATCCACAAAGTTGATTCCCAGGTCGTTCTCGGTCTGGGCGAACGTCTCGACCGCGATCGCATTGGGTTTCCCTCGCCGTACAAGCTGCGTCACGTCGAACTCATAACTTCGGTAAGCGCCTGCGATATGGTCCTTATCCGCGATCTGTCGTCCGTTGACCCAGATATTCGCGCGGTAATTGATTCCGTTGAAGCGGAGCCACACCCGGCGATTTCCTGCCGGGCCTTCAAACCGGGTGCGATACCACCACGAGCAACGGTACGGACTTCCCTCGGTCATCGGCAGGTTCGCATATATCTTTCCGATCGGATAGTCCGTTCCTGGAATCTTCCGCATGTTTTCCCCATAAAACGGATCGAAATCGAACTGCTTCGCATGTATCTGCGCGGCAAGCACTGTGGAGGGCACTTCCGTGGCGATCCATCCTCGGTTCTCAAAGCCGGGAGAGGACGCTACAGCACCAGTGATACCCGGCTTGAGCTTGCACGAACTCTGCAAGAACCACCCCTTGCGCAGTTCCACTGCCGTTGTTCCAACTGGACTTGCCTCCGCAAAAACCATTCCGGCGAACACTACGCATAGCACCGTCACGTAAACTCTTTGCCAAAAAAACAAGGGCCCCTCCCGTACGAGCGTTATATCATCACGCCAAAAGCATTAGTCGACAGAAACGGTCCACCACCATGCGCAAGAACGGAAAGCCCATCACAATTCGCGACGTGGCACAGCGCAGTGGATTCTCGCCCAGCACGGTTTCGATCGTACTGAACAACGCGCCATTATCGCGATACATTCTGGACACTACGAAGAAGACGATCGAGCAGGCGGCGCAAGATCTTGGCTATCGCCCGAACTTTCATGCCCGTTCACTGCGCATGCGCAAGCAGCACACTATCGGACTGATGGTCTTCGACATCGCCGACCCTTATTGCACGCCGATCCTGCGCGGGGTCGAAGACTCACTGCACCAGGCCGGATACCTCAGCATCATCACCGACGTCCACAACGAGCGGGTTCGCTTCGAGCGTTGCCTGGAGATGCTGCTCGACCGTCACGTCGAAGGCATCATTATTGTTGCCAACTGGTTGTTTGTGAATATCGACATGCTTGCCGATCTTGCGCGCCAGCGGGTGCCTGCCGTACTCATCGGACGTAAACTGGCCGGCCATACCGTCAGCTCCGTCACGATCGACAATCAATCTGGGGCGTACGCCGCTATCGAGCATCTCTATGCGCTCGGTCACCGGCACATTGCATTCATACGCGGCCCTCAAGACCTGCAGGACACTCAAGAGCGGTGGACCGGCATTGAGGCGTTCGCCGCCCAGAGCGGCATCGCCATCGATCCAGAACTCGTGGTCGACCTTCCTCCAGCGATTGATTTTCGTTCGGGTTTCGAGAACGGAAGGCGCCTCACGCAGCAGCTCTTGAATCATGCACACAAATTCACCGCACTGCAAGCGTTCGACGACATTACCGCCCTGGGTGCTCTTCGCACCCTCAGTCGAGCGGGAATACGCGTGCCCTCTCAATGCTCCGTCACCGGATTCGACGATGTGGCACATGCCGCCATGATGACCCCTTCCTTGACGACCGTCCATCAACCACTTGAGAAGATGGGTGCGACTGCTGTCTCGGTGATTCTTGAGAGCATCGAAAGCTATGAAGAAGGAAACACCGCCTCCACCTTCCATCAGGTCCTCACGCCTGAACTCGTGCTCCGCGATTCCACCGCAGTCGCCCGCGAATTTTGATAAAAACTGTAATTAATTCGATTTAAACAGGGTTGCCGGAGTAAATTATTAAGAGTCCGTTTTGTTTAACATTTCAATGGAGGCTCTATGATTTCCCGTCCCAAGGCCTTCGTGTTGTTTCTGCTGTTGCTCTGCGCAGGGCTCCTTTCTGCACAGGTAACCACCGGAGACATACGAGGCACGGTAAAAGATGCTACAGGCGCGATCGTCACTGGCGCTAAAGTTACGGTCACCAACACCGATACCAATCAAGTCACCCGCGTGGAGACAACCAACAGCAGTGGACAATACACGGCGCCCTTGCTTCCAGTAGCTCACTACTCCGTTACGGTAGAGGCGCAGGGTTTCAAGACATCTGTCAAGAGCGGGATTCCACTGAATGTCACCGACCGTCTGACCATCGACGCAGCTCTACAACCAGGCTCCGCATCGGAATCGGTAAACGTCGAAGCGGATGCTCTTCAGGTGGACACACAAGATGCAACGGCCCAAGGTCTCATCACCGGCACGCAGATCCGCGAGCTCTCGATCAACAATAGAAATTACGAGCAGCTCGTCGCTCTGACTCCGGGAGTGTCGTCCGGCGTCTCAGACCAGATCTATATTGGCGTGACGAACCCGAGTGGGTTTTCAAACCAGATCAATTTCTCGGTAAACGGCAGCCGCCCTACGCAGAACAATTGGACAGTCGACGGCGCCGATAACGTGGATCGTGGCGCAAACCTGACTTTGCTCACCTATCCCAGCGTGGATTCGATCTCTGAATTCAAGATCCTTCGCGGACAATATAACGCGGAGTACGGTCGCAGCTCCAGCGGACAAGTCAATGTGATCACTCGTTCCGGCGAGAGCAAGTTCCACGGCTCGCTCTATGAGTTCTTCCGCAACGATATCTTCAATGCAAATTCCTATCTCAACAAACACAACGCCGACCCGATCAATAACTCGAAGGTCCCGAAACTGCGCTACCACGATTTCGGCGGGACATTTGGTGGCCCGGTATTCATTCCCGGTGTTTACAACTCGAACCGAAACAAGACTTTCTTCTTCTTCTCTGAAGAAGCTCGCCGCGTCATCACCTACAGTCCTTTCTTGAGCGGCGAGGTGCCGACCGCTGCTGAACTGGCAGGTAACTTCGGCGCCTACGGGCCGCAGTGCTTGAACGCCGCTTGCACCGCCACCGGCACACAAGTGACAGCGATCAACCCCGTTGCCCAGGCGTACATAAAGGACATCTATTCACGGTTACCGGCACCGACCTTCGGCGATCCGCTGCACCCGCAGTATCAGTTCACAGGTCGCAACATCTTCAACTCGCGGCAGGAGATCTACAAGGTTGACCACGTGTTCAGCCAGGCGCTCAGCGTCAACGTCAAGTATGAGAATGACAGCATTCCCACTGTGGAGCAGGGTGGCTTGTTCACAGGTTCCTCACTCCCGGGAGTAGCGACGACGAACACCAATTCTCCCGGCCACACACTGGTCGCGCGGGGAACGATCGCATTTAGCCCCACACTATTGAATGACATCGGCTACGCATATTCTTCCGGAGCGGTGGTCAGTGATGCCACCGGGCTGGCTTCGAAAAAGCAATCGCCCGACGTCAATCCCACGCTTCCCTTCGCGAATCTCCTGGACCATGTTCCCAGTCTCGCCTTCAACGATGGCGAACAACTCCTTGGCGCTGGCCCATATCGTGACTACAACAAAAACCACAATATTTTTGACAACCTCACGAAGGTCCTTGGCCGCCATAGCATCAAGCTTGGCGCGACCTACAACTTTTATCAGAAGAATGAAAATGACGCTGGTTTGAACGGCGGAGCTAATAATGGCCGTTACACATTCTCGGATGCCGACCCCAGCGGCAACGGCACATTCCAGCAGGAGTTCGCGAATTTCCTGTCCGGTAATGTGAGCAACTTCTTCCAGACTAACCAGGACTTTCACGCAAGGATCCGTCAGCAGCAGTTCGAGGTCTATGGACAAGACGAATTTCGCTGGAAGCCTAACTTCACTCTGAACTATGGCGTTCGCTACTCGTATTTCCACGCACCCCGTGACGCTGCAAACCAGCTAATCTCGTTCGATCCGTCGCGTTATCAACAACCCGCGACGAACCCGATCGATCCCACCACAGGTCAGTTCATCACCCCATCGAATCCATACTTGAACGGTGTGGTAATCGCAGGTAAGGGCTCGCCCTACGGCAATTCTGTTCAACGTACTCCAAAACTGGACTTTGCTCCCCGTGTGGGCTTTGCCTGGGATCCAGCTAATCTGGGCAAGACCTCGATTCGGGGCGGTTACGGCATCTTTTTCGATTCGCCGGCCGTCGACAATGTCGAGCAGTTCCAGTTCAGCAATCCGCCATTCGTTCAGCCCATCAGCATCACGACTACGGTCCTCGACAATCCATCCGCAGGCAGCATCGATCCATCGCTCGCCTCTACCCCCAACTTTCTCGGCGGTCCGGAAACTCGGTGGAAGCAGCCTTATACCGAGCAGTGGAGTCTTGACATTCAACAGGACCTCGGACACAGCTTCATTGCCGACATTGGCTATTACGGAAGCGCCGGTAAACATCTCATCGGAGTTGTCGACATCAATCAGCCGCTCCCTGGTGCTTATGCCACAGCTGGGCTGGTGACGACTCCGTACATCACCGATGCAACCACCCCCTTGCTGAACTTCGTTCGGCCGTACAAGGGATTTGACGCGATCAACCTGTTCGAACCGATCTTCAAGTCGAACTACAACTCCCTGCAGGCACAGATACAGAAGAGGCTTACAGGAAATTCGCTGGTGGTCGTGAACTACACATGGTCGCACGCGCTCACCAACGGCCAGAATGACTTCCGCACTCCGCAGAATACCTACGATCTTCGCTCCGAATATGGAGGCGCGCAGTTCGATCGCAGGCATATCCTGACGGCGGACTTCGTATACACCTTGCCATTCTTGAGAGATGAGAAGGGCTTCCTCGGACATGCTCTCGGCGGATGGGAGTTCTCGGGGATCGTAACAGGTAACTCTGGACTGCCCCTGACCGTAACCGGAGGCAAGCGCCGCGACCCCGCCGGACTTGGATTGCTCGATGCCAACAGCTTTTCAGGCCGCCGCCCGGATCAGATTGGAGATCCAAACTCTGGAGCTCCGCGCACCTTCACGCAGTGGTTCAACACCGCCGCCTTCGCGAATGTCCCCACCGGCTCAATCCGTGCCGGCAATGCCCCCCGCGGCTCTGTGCGCGGACCGGGTCTCATCCGTTGGGACCAGTCGCTCTTCAAGAACTTCAGGATCACGGAGGGCTCAAGCCTGCAGTTCCGTGCGGAAGCATTCAATGTGTTGAACCATACGAACTTTGACGGCGTGAGAACCACCCTCAATAGCAGCACGTTCGGCCAGGTGATCAGCACCCGCGATCCGCGCATCCTTCAACTCGCTCTGAAACTCCTGTTCTAGGGGTTCAGTAGCGCTAACTCTGCGGGCTGCTTCGGCGGCCCGCAATTTTTTTTGCCGACTGAGATTGGTTGCCCCCCAGGGATTCGAACCCCGATTGATCGGTTCAGAGCCGACTGTCCTACCATTGAACGAGGGGGCAATTGTGCGCAAAATGAGGATGGGATGGAGCGCAAGCGGAACAACCAATCCGCAAACTGATATTACGATGCGCTCTGCTTCCCGGTCAACCTGCTCACAGCCTGTGCTCCTGTGCTTAAGTCGTGATTCTTGCTTTGCGGGCCGCCTTGCGGAATACATCGCAAACTTTCCGAAACTTTTGTGGAGCAGGGGCTGTCAAACAAGAACACCATGCTCTTCCTTGTTTTAGCTCTGGTATTGTCCCCCGGTGCGAATCGCCAATCGCAGGCCGATCTCGAGGCGCGGGTCCGCGCGAACAGTGCCGATGCAGCCGCCCACTTCGCGCTCTGCCGTACCTATTACCAGCTTGAGAATTGGGAGAGTGCCATCGAGCAATGCGAACAGGCGGTGCAGATTAGTCCCGGCAGTGCCCACCACGATTGGCTCGGACGCGCTTATGGCGCCAAGGCCGAGCACTCTTCGTGGCTTCAGGCAGTGCCCCTCGCCAAGAAAGTGCGCGCTGAATTTGAAAAGGCTGTAATGGCCGATCCAAACGATACGATCGCCCGCCGCGACCTCGCCGAGTTCTACATAGAAGCTCCCGTGTTTCTCGGCGGAGGAAAACAGAAAGCTGAAGCCGAGGCTTCGACTCTTGATGCAACGAGTCGTGCCGACGCACTTTATATCCGTGCCCGCATCGCCGAATCCGACAAAGACAACGCTAAAGCAGAAGAACTATATCGCCAGTCTGTGGCCGCGAGCAGTTCGCCCAGCGAAAAGCTCGCGGAACTTGCAGGCTTCTATCGCCGCGTCGGCGATCTCGACCGAATGCAAGCGGCCGTGGACCGGATCGCCAAAGAACACAGCCCCGGAACTGCGCTCTTCGATTCAGCAGCCATGCTTGTGCGTACAGGACGCGACTTGCCTCTGGCGATAACCTTGCTTAAACGCCATATCGCCGCCGGCGGCACCGAAGACGCTCCCGTCTATCAGGCTTACTACCAGCTCGGCCTCGCCTACAAGAAGCAGGGTGACCCGACCGCGGCTGCAAATCAATTCCGGCAGTCCAGCCAGATCGCCGACTATACCCCCGCGATGAAAGCGCTGAACGGTCTGAAGTAGTCCGTAGTTAACTACAGCTTCTCCACAAATACGCTGCCGTCACCGGTGCGGATCGTCACCATCCCTCCACCACCGTTGATCTCTCCTTCGAGATGGTGCCGTTTGGCGAGATCCCCGGTTACAGTGATCGGAAAATCGGAATGTATCTCGCCATCGCCCGTCTTCGCCGAAAATGTCGCGTGGATATCACGCGACAGCCGCAATCGCACGCTGCCATCTCCGGTCTGTATGCCCCAGGCTCCGTTAACCACTGAGCCCTTTATCGCTTCGATCTGCACCGGACCATCGCTCGTCTGCACGTGCAGATCATCGAAGCGGCCGCTCACTCGAACGTGCCCGTCACCTGATCTCGCTTCGAGCGTGCCATCGATTCCCGAAAGCTCGATTCCCCCATCCCCAGTCTTAAAACGAAGCCGCCCCTTCAAGTCGGACGCGTCTACCCGCCCATCCTTCGTCTCGACTTCCAGAGCCAATTCTTTAGGGACATTCATTTCGATGGTCAGCCATCGCGCCATAGGTCCGAAGCTGATGCCGAAATTGAGGTGTGCCATGTGCGTGCGTACGTCGAGGCTGATGTGATCGCCCGATTGCTCTGGCGTGATTTTCACCCTCTCCGCTTTGTAACCTTGCCATGTCACGCGCGCCCGTACCTGTTTGCACTCGCAGCTTCGTATGCGAACCTCCGCATCGTCACCGGTCACATGCAGCGTCAGGGGGCCGTTCACCTCAAATGTCTTGGTCCACTCTTGCGCGACCAGGGGCGCGGAGACACAAAGCAATAACAAAGAGAACCGGACGATAGCAATACGTTTCATAGCGACGAATATATACCCTGCTTGTCGCCGTCTCTTCTGTTACTTCTGCTCCGCTCGTTGGTCTTTTAATGTGGATCGATGATGTTCGAGTGCCATCTCGACAGCGTTCAACTCGCGCTGGATCGAATGCCTGCTGGCGTCGTCGGTCTCCGACATGAACCTCGCAGTGAGAAACATCACGCGTTCTTCCAGGTGTTTCACTTTTGATTCGTGCTGCTCCGCACCTTCACTCATGCCTTTCCAAAGAGCAAGCAAGATACCAATTCTCCTCTTTTGATTGCAACAATTTAGCTTTCGATCCAAAGAAGGACCGGGTAACATTTGCAAGGTTGGTTGCAAGCAATCCAGGTAGCTCAATTGGTTGTATAGCATCTTGTTGCACACTCTATCGCGCTATTGCATCCTGAAAGCTGAGTGTCTCGTCTAAACGGAGTGGATTTCATTCGCACTTTATTGCTGATCATCATCTTCGCTTGCACGGTGTGCGTGGCACAAAACGATCAGGCACGCGATCCTGCAACGCTGGTGAGACAGGTAGTCGCCGTTGAATTGCAGGCGCAGACGCATCCGCAGCCACGCTGGATGTATCGTCTGGAAAAGACCAACGCCTCCGGTACCAAACTGACCGCAATCGCCGAAACCCCCGAGGGACTGGTAGGACGCCTCCTCGCAATCAACGGACGCCCACTCGACCCACAAACTGAGCTCAACGAACAGCACCGCTTACAGCTGCTCACTCACGATCCGAAGCAGCTGAAGCAGAAACTCGCCCGGCAGGAGCGCGACCGCGACCGCGTCTTGAAGATCGTCCGCGCACTTCCCGACGCGTTTCTTTACACCTACGAGCGCACCGACACCGAAACTGGAGAAGACGTCCATCTGCGCTTCACGCCGAACCCGCGGTATGTTCCAGATTCTTTGGAAGCCAATCTGCTAAAGGCTATGTCAGGAACTCTCACCATAGCTAGACAGCAACTGCGGCTGGTCCATATGGAGGGAACCCTGATCTCCGACGTCAACATTGGATTGGGGATCGCCGGAAAAATCGCAAAGGGTGGCACCCTGGATCTCGAACAGACCCAGATCGCTCCAGGTTCTTGGGAGATCAAGCACCTCGTTCTCAAAGTACGAGGGCGCGCCCTCTTCCGCCGCCTCGACCTGTCCGTGGAAGAGTCGGCCAGCGACTTCCGCCCCGTCCCCCAGGACCTTACGGTTCCGCAGGCAATCGACCTACTGCTGCATTCCTCTCCTTAGTTCTGAGAACAGTGCGACCTTGGCAGAGCTGGTTCATCCAATCGCTTGCTGCTGTAAGCAGACCCTCAACTCTTCTATACTGGAAGTTCATGATGCCCAAGTATTCCATCGTTGTTCCCTTCCATAATGAGCAGGAGAACCTGACCCTCCTCTATGACCGCCTCAAAGCCGTCATGGAGAACGTCGGCGACTCCTTCGAACTCGTGTTCGTGGACGACGGTTCGAACGACAACACCTACCGTATCCTGCAGGAGATCGCCGCCATCGATTCCCGCGTGATGGTGGTCAGGCTCCGCCGCAACTTCGGACAGACAGCCGCCTTGGCAGCCGGTTTCGACCACGCATCCGGCGAATTCGTAATTGCCATGGATGGCGACCTGCAGCACGATCCCAACGACATACCGAGTTTCATCGAAAAACTCGACGAGGGTTATGACATCGTCAGCGGATGGCGTAAGCAACGCATCGATAACTTCCTCATACGCCGCATCCCCTCGAAGATCGCCAACCGGCTGATGGCGCGCCTGAGCGGCGTGGACATCCACGACTTTGGCACGACCTTCAAGGCGTACCGCGCACAAGTCATTCGCGACGTTCCGCTATACGGTGAACTGCATCGCTTCATCCCCGCGGTCGCCAGCGGATATGGCGCTTCCATCATCGAGATCCCCATCAAGAACGTGAACCGTGAACGCGGAGTGAGTCACTACGGTATCGGCCGAACCTTTCGCGTCATGTTTGATCTCTTGACGATCCGCTTCCTGCTCAAGTACCTCTCTCGGCCGCTCCACTTTTTCGGACGCTATGGCGCGCTCGGCATCCTCGCAGGCTCCCTGATCGCCTTCTACACGATGCTGCTCAAGGTCGTTACCCACCAGAATGTGCTGGACCAACATGGCCCGCTGTTGATTCTGGCCTCGGTGTTGATCGTCGCCGGCATCAACCTGCTCGCCTTCGGCTTGATCGCCGAAATGCAGGTCCGACACTATTACGAGCCCTCGAAGCGTGCGCCTTATACCGTCGGACGCGTCATCAAGAACACTCCCGAGAACGAACAGCAAATGGCGGAGTAGCCCGCGCACTTGCAACGAGCGCCGGTCCCTCTGGGCCGGTTTTTTTGCTCACGGACATGAACACTTGGTTGCTGCGCATATTCTGCCCGCGTAGAATTGTTCGTTTGCTTGTAATCAAAATAAGTACGAGGCGAAAATCGGAATGCCAACCACCACCTTGCGTCAACCTATGCAACTGAGACTCGCGAAGCGCATGTCCCGCCTGGGCACCGAAACCGCATTTGAGGTTCTGGTACGCGCGCGCGCCCTCGAAGCCAAGGGCAAGGACATCGTACATCTCGAGATTGGCGAACCCGACATGGATACGCCCCGCAATGTCATCGACGCAGGGATCGACGCGCTCAACAATCACTGGACCCATTACGGCCCATCGAACGGATTACCGCAACTACGCCAGATGATCGCCGAAGATGCCGGCTCGCGACGCGGCATCAAGATTGCGCCCGAAGAGGTCGTCGTCGTCCCTGGCGGCAAACCGATCATCTTCTTCACGATTCAGGCGCTCGTCGATGAAGGCGATGAGGTCATCTACCCTAACCCCGGTTTCCCCATCTACGAATCGATGATCGAATTCATGGGAGCGAAAGCGGTTCCGGTGCACTTGCGCGAAGAGCGGGCCTTCCGCCTCGATGTGAACGAGATCAAGGAGAAGATCACCGATCGCACAAAGCTGATCATCATCAATTCGCCCCAGAACCCCACTGGCGGCATGATGGAAAAAGAGGACGTCGAAGACCTCGCCGCCGCAATCGGTGATCGCGACATCATGGTCTTGTCCGACGAGATCTACTCGCGTCTTATCTTCGAAGGCCAGCACCACTCCATCATGAGCATCCCGGAGATGCGCGACCGAGTTGTCCTCCTCGACGGGTTCTCGAAGACCTACGCGATGACCGGATGGCGTCTCGGTTATGGCATCATGCGAGCTGACCTCGCCGAACACATCGCGCGCCTCATGACCAACTCCAACTCCTGCACCGCAAGTTTTACCCAAATGGCAGGCATAGAAGCTCTGCGCGGATCGCAGAAATCTGTCGAAGAGATGACCGCCGAATTCCAGCGCCGTCGCGACCTCATGGTGGCGGGTCTTAACCACATCAAAGGCTTTCACTGTCTCAAACCAAAGGGCGCGTTCTATGTCTTCCCCAGCATCAAGGCAACCGGATGGCAGTCTAAGAAGCTGGCCGACGCGATCCTTGAAGAAGCAGGCGTCGCCTGTCTCTCCGGCACCTCGTTCGGCAAATTCGGCGAAGGGTACCTCCGCTTCTCCGTTGCAAACTCCATTGAAAACATCCAAAAAGCTCTCGACCGTATCGGCGCCTTCGCCGATAAGCGTCTCTGATCACACAGCCCTGAATCGCACGCATCATGGCTCGGTGTTTCCGCGCCGGGCTAACCTATTCGGTTAGCGGGAGGGCAGTACATTCCTCTTCCTCTCCTCCCGCGAATCCGCTACAGTGAAATCTCCGGCGCATGCATTCCATCGATCATCTCCTCCAGTCTGTCTTCAGACTGCAAGACTTCCGTCCGCACCAGCGCGAGATCATCGAAGACGTGCTCGCCGGGCACGATGCAGTCTGTATCATGCCCACCGGTGCGGGAAAGTCCCTCTGCTTCCAACTCCCCGCAGTCGCGCTTGGAGGACTTACTGTCGTCATTTCGCCGCTGATCTCGCTTATGGCGGACCAGGCACGTCAACTGCGCACTCTCAAGGTTCCCGTCCACTTCCTGAACAGCTCGCAATCCTGGGAGGCGCAGCGCCCGATCCTCTCGCAATTACAAGCAGGTTTCGAGGGTCTTCTGTATATCGCCCCCGAACGATTGACTGCACAGTCCTTTCAGCGTGTTCTCCCCCTGCTGCGCCCCAAGTTGCTGGTGATCGACGAGGCCCACTGTGTAAGCCACTGGGGCCATGACTTTCGACCCGAATACATGCGCATCGCTGAACTGCGCCGTCAGCTGGGTACTCCAAACACCATTGCGCTGACTGCGACCGCCACCCCACAGGTGCGGCTGGATATCGTCGCCATGCTTGGTCTGCGCTCGCCTAAGTTGCACGTCACCGGATTCGACCGTCCGAACCTCTCTTACACCAGCCGCCGCCTCGAAACCGAGGGCGAGAAGGACGCGGTCCTCCTTCGCTTCCTCTCCGGACAACAGGGCAGCGGCATCATCTACTGCTCCACTCGCAAGGCCGTCGAGCAGCTCTCATCCTGGCTTGAGGAGCACCTTCCCGGACGCACAATCTGCTCCTATCACGCGGGCATGAACCAGACCTCACGCAACCGCAGCCTTGACCGCTTCATTCGTGTAGCAGATGCTATCGCCGTCGCCACCAACGCATTTGGGATGGGTATCAACAAGCCGAACACGCGCTTCGTCGTCCACTACAATCTGCCGGGGAGCGTGGAAGCCTACTATCAGGAAGCAGGAAGGGCCGGACGCGACGGCGAACCCGCCGCTTGCCTATTGCTATACGGCAATCGCGACTTGCGCACTCAGCAGTTCTTCATCGGAAACATCGGCGACAACAACGCCGACCTCACCAAGGCTGACATCGAACGCCTGCGTCAACAAGCACAGTTGAAGCTCGACCGTATGTTCTCCTACGCATCGACGACGCGTTGCCGAAGACGCCAAATTCTTGATTACTTCGGCGAATCGGCGGCCGTTGCAAATTGTTCATGCGATATCTGCGTGCGACAGGGTGGGAGTTCGTTGAGCACCCGCTGGACGAAACCGGAGACCCACGCCGCACCCCCGTCGTTCAAGGTAGCGAAGAGTCGCCGTCCGGAAAAGCAAGCGACAATTTCTTTCGATGATCCTCTGCCCCTCGACTCTGCCGCCGAACAGCGCTTTGCGCGGTTGAAGAAAGTGCGCATGCAACTCGCCACCGAAAACAACTGGCCGGCATTCTGCATCATGCAGGACAAGACCTTGCGCGAGGTGGCGCGCGTCGCTCCCGCCTCGACCGACGCCCTCGCCGCAATCAAGGGAGTCGGCGCCACAAAGGCCGCAAAGTTCGGTGCGTTCTTCCTCTCAATGATGCAGGTGTAGGTGGAGTGTCCGCGAAAGTGGTTTTCCACACGGGGTGGTATCCCCGGTGGGTGTGAATCTTTGGAATCAGTGACTTAGGTCATGGTGATCCCGGGAGATCCCTGAGATCTCTGAGTAAGTGCTTTGTTTTGAGTGAGTGCCTGTTTGACTGTAGGTGCGAATCCCTCCTGCGTCGGGATGACAGGACGATACAATCGTGGCGCAAATAGGAAAAGCACGCCGGGTTGGCGTGCTTCATTTCTAGATATCTTCTACTTACAATTGTAGCAACTTCGAGGTAGTTTCATACTGAATTAGGGGAACTTTATATCTACTTTCGATTGTGGAAATTGGGGAGATTTCCACAAAGTGGGGGTATTGACAGGTTTTTTGCTGCTCAAAATGGTGGATTTGCACAGGGGGAAGATGGTTTCCACAGGAATGGTGATTTGGGGTGTGGAAAAGTGTCCGCTGCACGGACCCCAGCGCCTAAAGGCGCCGTGACGGGATCGAAGCAGCTCCGCCGGGGCTGAAGCCACGCGCTGGCGCGCGTTCAAAGGCAAACACTAAGGTTGCTTCGTCGCTGCGCTCCTCACAATGACAATTCATTAAGCAGTGGGGATCGAAGCAGCTCCGCCGGGGCTGAAGCCACGCGCTGGCGCGCGTTCAAAGGCAAACACAAGGTTGCTTCGTCGCTGCGCTCCTCGCAATGACAAGTTGAAGAGGCGTGCTGATCCCCCGGCTAAAGCCGGGGTCTGCCTTGTCCCTAGTCCCTTACGTGAAGCGTGAAGTATGCGAGATGAAAGCTGACATCCCTTTTCCCTAGCACCTAGCACCTAAAACCTAGCCCCGAGCCTCGGCGCCGAAAGCTACCATCCCTCGTCGTAGCACCTAAGACCTGGCCCCTCAAAACGAGTTAAGATAGAGAGTTCCAGCCTCGGCTGTACGGGAGACTCACAATGTCAGAGAAGAACGGATTTCATACTACCGGATTACGCTTGAAGACCGGCCTTGCCGAGATGCTCAAGGGCGGCGTCATCATGGACGTGACCGACGCAAAACAGGCCGAGATCGCCGAGAAATCCGGTGCCGTCGCAGTGATGGCGCTTGAGCGTGTACCGGCCCAGATCCGTGCCGAGGGCGGGGTGGCGCGTATGGCTTCGATCTCAAAAATCCGCGAGATCATGAGTCCACCTCGATCCCGGTCATGGCCAAAGCGCGTATCGGACACTTCGCGGAAGCGCAGGTCCTGCAGGAACTCGGCGTCGATTACATCGACGAGTCCGAGGTGCTGACACCAGCGGACGAATTGCACCACATCGACAAGCACGCCTTCACGGTGCCATTCGTGTGCGGCGCGCGCGACCTAGGTGAAGCGCTCAGACGGATCGCGGAAGGCGCGGCGATGATCCGTACCAAGGGCGAGGCCGGAACCGGCGATGTCGTCCACGCGGTCAAACATATGCGCCAGATCGTCAAGGACATGCGCTCGCTCACGGTACTGGGAGAAGAAGAACTCTACGCTGCCGCAAAGGAATTCCGTGCGCCCTACGAACTGATTCGCATGGTGGCAAAGAGCGGCAAACTGCCTGTCCCGAACTTCTCGGCGGGCGGTATCGCAACTCCCGCGGACGCGGCCCTTGTGCGTCAACTGGGCGCCGAAGCGGTATTCGTCGGCTCGGGCATCTTCATGAAGGATTCGTACACCTTCGCCGATCCTGCCGAAGCCGAGACTCGCGCTCGCGCTATTGTTCGGGCAACGACGCACTTCGATGATCCGAAGGTGCTGCTCGAAACCAGCGAGGAATGCACGGGTGCGATGAAGGGCCTTGCGGTCGCAGCGCTCGATCAGTCGCAGATGCTTCAGACCCGAGGGTGGTAAAGAATTTGTGATTTGTGGATTTGATGATTGGCGATTGGATAACTCATCGAATCCGAGGACTACCGGTCTTAAGTCGCAAATCAGAAATCAGTGGATCACAAATTGTTCTCAGACCTCACCATCGGCGTGCTCGCCTTGCAGGGCGATTTTGACGCGCACCGGACCGTACTCGAACGGCTCGGCGCGAAGACCCGGCTTGTCCGCCATAGCAATGAGCTCGAAGGCATTGACGCGATCGTCATCCCCGGCGGTGAGTCATCTACATTTCTCAACTTCCTGCAACGCAACGGGTTCCTCGATGCGCTGAAGACCTATGTGAACTCGCATCCTGCGTTCGGCACCTGTGCGGGGGCGATACTGCTTGCGAAAGATGTGGAGCAGCCTCCGCAGACATCGCTCGGCGCACTGGATATCACGGTTGTGCGCAATGCCTACGGACGCCAGATCGATTCCTCGATAAAGACGGCGGAGACAAAGCTCCCTGGTGGGCCGATCGAGATGGTGTATATCCGCGCCCCGAAGATCACCCGGGTTGGCAAGGGCGTCGAGGTATTGGCAGAGTGGGATGGCGACCCGGTGCTGGTGCGCAGTGCGGACGGACAAATCATGGCCGCCACATTCCATCCCGAGCTATCGCAAGATGGGGACGACCGCATTCATCTTGAATTTTTAAAGGCCGTAAGGAAGCAGAAGAGCGCCCCGGCTCATTAGTATTTCGATCCAGACATTCTGGCGCGGAAGGTCTACACTCGAATGGCCAGCCGCATCCGAACTGATAGCGGAATCGAGCCTGAGATGCCGATCACGAAGTCTCCCCACGCAACGGCCCCTGGCATTGACCGGATCGAGCCGGGCAGTGGAGGACGCGGTCCGCACCACAGACTGCCTACCGGAGGCGGCGGAGATGACGAGAGATGGGAGCGGCAACCGCAAGGCCACCGCGGTCCGCGGGAACGTCTCGTCAAGTACCGGACCGCGGTCTTTCTAGCACTGGTCGCGATTTTCATGTTCTTCATCGCGCTTGCCAGTACTTACTTCGTGCGTCAGGGCAGCGGACACATCGATTCCCTCTCTGGACAATGGGTGCAGGATTGGAGGCCCTTGGTGCTGCCGAGAATCCTCTGGTTGAACACCGCGCTGCTGCTGATCGCGAGCGGCGCCATGGAAGCCGCACGGCGCGGCGTGTTCCATTCGATCGAGACGGTCGAGGAGTGGCTGGGGCTAGGCTATCTGACAGGCAAGCGGACGCTCCCGTGGCTGATCGCTGGACTCGTCTTCGGCAGCGGCTTTCTCTTCGGACAATATAAAGCGTGGCGCGCTCTCGAGGGGCAGGGCGTTTACTACGGGATCAGTGCGCATTTTTTCTATCTATTCACCGCGGCGCACGCTCTGCATCTGCTGGTCGGCATTGTGATCTTGTTGATCGCACTGTACGCAACGTTGCGAAAGGCGCAGCTGGAGAACCGCCAGATCCTGATCGATGCGACGGCATGGTATTGGCACGGGATGGCGATCGTATGGCTTGGAATCTTCGCCGTCATCGGATTAGCGAGATAGCAACCTACAAGCGTTTCAGAAATGCCAGGGCTTTGTGTATCTCGGGGAACAGCCGCTCCTCTGCTGCAAACTCGCGTGAATGAACGCAACGCCTTCCGCCGCGGGTCTTTACGGGATGCTTCAGGTGCAGCATCTCGTGATAAACCAGATATTCGACCGCATAGCGAGGCACCTGCAGACGGTCGAATACTTTGCTTACCATGATGGTGTTGTGCGCAGGGTCGTAGTGTCCCAGGAGCCGACGGGCGTGGTGGTTGCTCCAAGTCAGCTGCGGCCGTCCAAGCAGTCCGTGAAAGAAGCGTGTATTGAGCGATTCGAAGATCTCTTCGAGGTTGTAGACGGCGCCTTGCGCGCTGGTGAGAACTTTTCGTCCGCGCATCTGGCGGATGAGGTGTGCCTTCTCTGTGATCTCATTGCGCGCCACAAATCGACGATAGCGGGAATTCAGCAGCGGCTCGATCGGCTTGCGATAGAGCTTTGCCAGCAGGATGTGCGCTATCGCATGCAGCACATCTTCGGGCGCGCCTTCGAGCAAGTCTGAGAGGCGGGCGTATATCTTCCCTTCCCGCAGTCGGATGGTGTTGTTTATATGCGTGAAGCGGTAGAAGCGGGCGTCAAACTCGGGCATCGGCGCACGTGGCCGCAGTTCACGATAGGTGCGCTCGAAGAGCTGTATCAAGAGATTAGCCGGTGTGGCGACAGTCACTGAAGGCAAGATATCACGAAGCAGGGTCACCTCTTCTGCTTCGCCTTCTCTTTCGCCTCCTTCACGATCGCGGCGTCTTCCGTGATGGCATCACGTGTCGATTTGAGACTCTGATCGACTGCCTCGGAGGCGTCCGCCAGTTGGAAGCTGAACTCCTGGAACCATGGCTTATCCGCATCACCGGTCTTCAGCGCTGTGAGCTGGCTCTGCAACGCCGTCTCGGCAGTCACTGCGTCGCTGAGTGGCTTACGGATGTCGGCACCCTCTTTCAGGAAGGTGTCGACATTGTCATCAAACTCATCCACGAGATTGGTGATGTCTTCGAGGAGGTCGTGGGTCTTCGCACCGCGCTCAGAGGGCGGCACGGCTTTCGGGTCCTTCTCGATCTTTTCAAGGTCCGCTCCGCGCTTTTGCAGGATGGTGACCATCAGATGGATCCGCTTATCAGGCTGATCGCGATATTCGCGCATCGCATCCGCTTCTTTGTCGGTCATCGGATCACGCCGCACTCTTCCCCGCTGTGCGAAGACGTTAACGACAAGAAGCAGCAGGGTAAATAATACGACTGAAGATTTTTTCATCAGCGTGTCTCAAAGAGGATCTGCAGCAGCCGGTCGCGCGTCGCCTGCACTTGTTTGATCAATGCATGCACGCGTGGACGGTCCTGACTCGAGAATGATTTTGCATCGTCCTTCAATCTGCGCTCGACCTTATTCAGAATGAGGTCACAGTCTTTGACGTCATGCTTATACTTTTCTGCGCTCGCGCTCGCCTTCGTGAGCGCTTCGTTGGCCTCGTCCAGAGCCTTTGCGGAACCATCATACTGCCTGGCAGCGTAGAGTTCCCCGGCGCGATCCACGAGAGCACGAACATATTCGATGTACGCCTTGGCCTGTCCTTTGGGGCTGGCGTGCTGGGCATGCTCCCGCGCGCGCTGCACGGAATCCTGCACAGGATTGTCCGCCCGCAAGACCAGCGCGGAGAGTGCAAACACCAGCGACAATGCGACGCGATACCTCATTTCTCTTTGCCCTTCGTTTCGTTATTGGGATCGAGGGCGATGAGGCGGTGCTTTGCCCTCCATTCATCGTCCGGCGATTCCCCATGCGCTGCAGCCAGGTACTTGCGATACATGATGGATGCGGGCTTCACAAGTTGCAAATGGTCAAGGTTCGTAGCGCGGAGATAGTATGTACCGGAGTTTTCCGGCAGCAGCTTGGCGCGAGCGTCGAGCACACGCATGCTGAGTACATATTCCTTATTGGCGGCGGCGGCGATCGCGAGATCCCCATACGCTTCGGTCAACCGGGGATTGAGTTGGAGCGCTTTCAGAAGATAGTTTTGAGCCTCATGCATGCGCTGCAGGTGCATGAGGACGAAGCCGTAGTTGTAATTGGAATCAGCATCACCGGGCTTATTGGCGACGATCTGCTTCAGCAGTGGTTCGGCCTTCACGTACTCTTTGGATTCGATGTATTTGTGTGCGAGTAGTGAGGCGGCGACGGCGTCATTCGGAGCGTTGGCTACTGTCTTTTCAAGGTCCGTTGTCGAGGGCGCAACACAGGCTCCTTGGGACTGAATCTGCCCCGCAGGGCAGACGGATGCGTTCGCGAGTGACTGCTTGGCACTCACATCTTCAGGATCCAGAGAGATTGCGGTTTGAAAAGCCTTGGCTGCTTCGGCGCCACTGCTTAGACTTCCTAGAGCGTCCCACGCACTTGCGAGCGCTTTGTTCCTCTGTGCGGAACCAGCGCCGCTGGGTGTCTCTGTGGTGGCTTTGCGTATATAGGTCACAGCAGCGGTTTTGTCCCCGGCTTGCGCTAAGAGAAGGCCAAGATTGAGGTTCGCCTCGAAGAAATCGGATTTGAGTTCGAGCGTCTTTTTGTAGTCGGCGATCGCCGTTGTCTTATCGCCTGCGCTCGATTCTGCGTAGCCGAGTGTGTACCACCCACGGTAGTCGTCCGGATTCTTTGCGGTGAACTGCTGCATGATCTTGCGGGCAGTCTCAAAATCTCTTCTGCCGATGGCATCCTGCGCACGGCTTAGGTCAGCGGTGCTCTCGTCTGTAACCTGCTCGTGATGGTGGCGGACAGTCGTATGCGTCTGCGCAGAGACGAGGGTCGAGACTGCGAGCACTGTTATGAGAGCCAGGCGCATATGTAGATAGAGTACCTAAGACGTCTTCAGGACGCGCGTTAACCACCTTCCGGTGTGCGATTCCGGCACGTGGGCGATAGCTTCTGGCGTTCCCTCCGCCACAATCCTTCCCCCGCGATTTCCGCCTTCGGGACCCATATCGATGATCCAATCGGCGACTTTGATGACGTCGAGATTGTGCTCGATAACTACTACGCTTCCTCCGGCTTCGATGAGGCGGCGGAATGCAGCCAGCAATTTACTCACATCGTCGAAGTGCAGTCCTGTCGTCGGTTCATCGAAGATATATAGCGGACGGCTCGCGTACCGGCGTCTCGCTTCGTGCGGCTCCGGATTATCGTCCTCTTCGTCTTCGCGTTGGATGGCATTCACCCTTGCAGTCTCGCTACGGCGCGTGCCGAGATGCGCAGCTAGTTTCATGCGTTGCGCCTCGCCTCCGCTCAGGGTGTTGGCTGATTGCCCGAGGCGCAGATAGCCGAGACCCACTTCTTCGAGTGTGCGCAGCTTGTCCTGAATCTTGGGCACGCCGTGAAAGAATTGCAGTGCTTCCCGCACCGTCAGGTTCAGCGCGTCGTGGATGCTCTTGCCCTTGTATTTCACTTCGAGTACCGAGGCCTTGTAGCGAGTGCCATGGCACTCCTCGCAGATGAGTTCGACGTCGGCAAGGAACTGCATTTCGACAGTGACTGTTCCGTCGCCCTCGCAGACTTCGCAGCGTCCACCGGGAACGTTGAAGGAGAAGTGTCCGGCGGCAAAGCCTCGCTTCTTCGCTTCCGGTTGTGTAGCGTAAAGCTCGCGGATCGCGTCGAACGCTTTGATATACGTCACTGGATTCGACCGCGGCGTGCGTCCTATGGGCGACTGATCGACGAGTACGACATCGGTGATGTGCTGGTCGCCTTCGAGCCTTTTGAATAGTCCGGCACAAGAGTTCGCACCCTCGGCGCCTTCACCCTTTGCCTGCAGAAGCGCCTTGTAGAGCACGTCGTGGATCAGCGTGCTCTTGCCCGATCCTGAGACGCCTGAGATTGCCACGAGCATGCCGAGTGGAATGCTGACGTCGATCCCTTTGATGTTGTTCGCCCGGACTCCGCGCAGAGTGATCCGACGCGCATTTGGTGTTCGGCGGTGGGCGGGCATTTGGATCGCGAGATGTCCGCTCAGATAGCGGCCGGTAAGCGAATGCGAGTTCGTCAGGATCTCGTCAAAACTTCCCTCAGCCATCAGTTTGCCGCCGTGTTCCCCGGCTCCAGGTCCGAGATCGAAGATCCGGTCCGCCGCGCGCATTACGTCAGGGTCGTGCTCGACCACGATGATGGTGTTCCCAAGGTCGCGCAGCTCTTCCAGGATGTGGATGAGACGGCCCGTATCCCGGGGATGCAAACCGATCGATGGCTCGTCCAGCACATACAGCGCGCCGACGAGCCGGGAGCCCAGAGACGTCGCGAGCTGGATGCGCTGCGATTCTCCACCGGAGAGCGTGGAAGAGAGGCGATCCAGTGTGAGGTAGTCGAGTCCGACATCGTTGAGAAACTTCAACCGGTCGCGCACTTCCTGCAGTACTTTGTCTGCGATCTCGGTCTCGAAGGGGCTCAATTGCAATTCTGCGAAGAACTGGGTCGCCTCTTCCACAGTGAGCGCAGAGACTTCGCAGATGTTTTTTCCCGCGATGCGCACCGTCCGCGCTTCGGGGCGAAGGCGCTGCCCGTAACACTCGGGGCAAATAGCATATCCGCGATAGCGCGAGAGAAATACTCGCACGTGCAACTTGTATTTCTTGCGCTCAAGGTAATCAAAGAAGCCATGAATGCCGGTATACCGCGCTTCTCCTTGCATGACAAGCTGCTGGTGCTGGGATTTCAGCTCACACCATGGGACATCCATCGGCACCCCGCGCGACTTTGCCCAGCGCTTCAGCTCTGTCTGATAGGCCCTATACTTCGGCTTCGTCCAAGGGTCGACCGCCCCTTCCTCCAATGTCAGTAACGGATCGGGCACGACGAGATTCATGTCGAAATCGATCGTGTTCCCGAAGCCCTGACACTTCGGACAAGCGCCGTATGGATTATTGAAACTGAAGAGCCTTGGTTCGGGGTCCTCGTAACGTATGTGGCACTGCTTGCACTCGAACCGCCCCGAAAAGCGCAGTCGCACTGGCTCAGGAGCCTCTCCTTGGCCATTGGCTCGGACGACGGTCTCGAATATGACTTCGCCCGCCTCGCGATAGCCGATCTCGGCGGCGTCCACAATGCGGGCGCGAGCATCCGCCGAAACTACGATTCGATCGACCAGGACGCTGACCGGCTGCGAGAAATCGATGTCCAGCAGCGACTCCGGCGTAGAAAACTCAAAGATGTTTCCATGTTGAACGAGACGATTGAAACCGCGCTTACGCAGTTCGAACAACTTGTCCCGCAGAAGCTGCTGGTAGCGCTCATCATCGGTGGCGGCCTTCGCGCTCTTTGACTTCGCGCTGACTCGTTTCTTCGACGCTTTCTTTTGTTCTGCAACGACAGGCTGATGATGGACGAGCAGCGGGAAGGTCACATGCAGACGTGTGTCCTCGCCGAGAGCAAGCAGAGTAGCGGCGACTTCGTCCACCGAATCGCGCTTCACCTGGTTTCCGCAGACGAGACAGAACGTATGACCGATGCGGGCGTAAAGAAGACGAAGGTAGTCGTAGATCTCAGTGGCCGTCGCCACCGTCGATCTTGGGTTACGGGTCGAATTCTTCTGCCTGATTGCGATCGCCGGAGCTATTCCATCGATCAGGTCGACGTCCGGCTTCTCGATACGCTCGAGGAACTGTCGCGCGTACGCCGATAATGACTCCACGTAACGCCGCTGTCCTTCGGCATAGATGGTGTCGAAGGCAAGCGACGACTTTCCCGATCCGCTCACGCCGGTCACGACCGAGAGCTGATTGTGGGGGATATCCACATCAATATTCTTGAGGTTGTGCGTGCGTGCCCCACGCACTATCACCGCGTCAACTGTCGCCGGGACGGCGGGCGGCACAAAGGCGATGGCCGTGTCGGTAGGGGGCTGCGTGGACATAGGCAGAATCTCTTATTGTAATGGCTTCTGCGCCATCGCAAGTACTAAGGACCAGGACCTACCCATCGATCCCGACCATATTTCAGACAATCAGGTGAATGCCGCCAACAATCCGGCGCCTGCGTTGTTCTATTCTTTGAGGACGGCGAGTGCCAACCTATAATCAAGGCACCTTGAAGCGTTGCATCGTCATTCTCATCGCGCTCGCTGCCCTGTTCGCCTTTGCTCCGAACGTAGTTGCTCAGGAACAGACAGAGCCTCGCCCCGCCGGACAACTTCTCCTGGTACTGCCATTCGAGAACAAATCCACCGCTCCCGGCCTTGAGTGGATCGGTGAATCGTTTCCCGAGGTTCTTAATCAGCGGATGGCGTATCCCGCGCTCTTCATCATCAAGCGCGAAGACCGGCTCTTTGCCTTCGACCGCATGGGCGTACCCGCAACCTCGAACCCGTCACGCGCCACAATCTACACACTCGCTCAGGCGATGGACGTCGACTACGCCATCCTCGGCAGCTACAACTACGACGGGCGTAATTTCTCCGCGACGGCCCAAGTTCTCGACATGAATAACTTGCACCTCTCCAAGGCGGTGACCGAGTCGGGGCCGCTTACGGGCCTGATCAGTATCCAGACGGCGCTCGCCTATGACCTGTTGAGCCAGCTCGATGTGGGCCAATTGCAGCCCCGCCCCCAATTCATCGCGGGACAACCCCAGGTGCGGCTTGATTCACTCGAGAACTATGTACGGGGCGTGCTCGCCCCCTCTCAACCAGAGAAGATTCGCCGCTTTAAGGAAGCCGTTAATATTTCGCCCGACTATACCTACGCCAAGCTGCAACTCGCGCGCACTTATTTCGCTGAACGCGACTACGAGCAGTCTGCATCGTGGTTTGCAAAGATTTCGAGAAATTCTCCGCAATCGCTGGAAGCTAGCTTCTTCTACGGCATCTGCGAGTATCAGCTCGGCGACCTGGGCAAAGCGCAAGATGCATTTCAGTTTGTCGCCGCCAAGCTGCCGCTCATTGAGGTGGAGAACAACCTCGGCGTAGTGCTTGCGCGGAAGAACAAGACTTCCGCCATCGAGTATTTTCGGCGAGCCGTACAGACCGACCCACGTGATGCGGATTATCGGTTCAATCTCGCCGTGGCTCTGGAGCACTCGGGAGACCCAGCCGAAGCCATTCGTCAGGCAAAAGAGGGGCTCGCGATACGTCCCGGAGACGCCGAAGCGAGGGCCCTGCTCGATCAGATTTCGCGGACTCCTCCAGCCGCAACCCCCACGTCCATCCCGCAAGCACCGCAGACAGCCGGCGTATCCACTCCGGTGACGCGCAATCTCGTTCCCCGTCTCAAGCGGAACTACGACGAAACGGCCTTCCGTCAGGCTGAACTCGAGATGCGCAATCTCGAAGAGGCGACACTCGCCTCAAAGGGATCAGAAGGCCACGCCAAGGCGCACATCGACCGCGGCAATGAGATGCTCGCCAGTGGCTTCGCACAGGAAGCCGAGCGGGAGTTCCGCGAAGCACTCACCGTCGATCCGCAACTGGCAGACGCCCATCTCGGACTCGCCCGTACAGCCGAGCTCCAGAAGAGCGACGCGCAGGCAGCGGCGGAAGCGAACGCCTCCCTGAAGATCAAGAACAATGCACTGGCGCACGTCATACTGGCGCAGGTCGATCTTCGCAAGAACGATGTCGCCACAGCGCTCTCTGAGATCAATACAGCACTCGCCCTCGATCCGAAGAACGCCGAAGCGCTGACTTTGAAACGTGACATCAGCGCCCGCCCGCCCGCCAAGCAGGCCATCAGCGACCTAAACTAGCCAATCCCTGACCAAAATCCCGGCTGAAGCGGAGGTAGCGACAAACTCCCCTCCAGTGTCCGACAATAGTCTTATGCGTGGCACTCTCAAATTCTTGCTTGCAATCCTGGCGGTCATTGGCTGTGCGCGCGCGGACGTTCTCAAGATCGTTGTTGCCGATACGATCCAGCCTGTTTCTGCCGAGTACATCGCCCGCGCCATCGATCGCGCTGCCGCGTCGAATGCTTCGGCAGTGCTGATCGAGCTGAGTACGCCCGGAGGAACGCTCGATGCAACACGCGATATCGTGAGCAAGATCAATTCCTCAAAGGTGCCGGTCATTATTTATGTGTCGCCAGGGAGCCGCGCTGCGTCGGCCGGTTTCTTCATGCTCGAATCCGCTGACGTTGCTGCGATGGCGCCTGGCACCAATGCCGGCGCGGCGCATCCAGTCGCCGGCAACGGGCAGCCTATCGATCCCGTTATGAGCGAAAAAATCGCCAACGACGCTGCCGCTTTCATGCGCTCATACGTTGCCCGCAGAGGGCGAAACGCTGCGCTCGCAGAGACCGCCGTCCACAAGTCTGTTGCGTGGTCCGATCAGGAGGCTCTCGACCAACACCTTATCGACCTCATCGCCAAGGATGACGCCGACCTGCTCCGCCAACTCGATGGACGCACCATCAGCCGCTTCGACGGCTCAAAACAAGTGCTGCATCTCGCACACCAGCCAGTCGTACAGTTCGAGATGACCACGCGCCTTCGCGTTCTGGATTGGCTGGTGAATCCAAATATCTCCTACATCATCTTCACGATCGGATTGCTCTGCATCTACGTCGAATTCAATCATCCCGGAGCGATCCTGCCCGGGGTCATCGGATTCGTCGCTGTCGTGCTCGCGGTCTTTGCGATGAACCTGCTCCCCATGCGGTTCGCGGCGCTCGCGCTCATCTTGTCGGCATTCCTGCTCTTCGCCCTCGAGGCAAAGTTCGTATCGCACGGAGTGCTCACCGTCGGCGGCATCGTTCTTCTCACCGTCGGAGGATTGCTCCTCATCGACGGGCCGATCCCGGAGCTGCGAGTAAAGCTTGCTACCGCGCTTTCGGTCGCCATTCCCCTCGGGATCATCACCGCATTTCTGATGTCCGTCGCCTTGCGTGCCCGCCGCAATAAGGTGACAACCGGCATACAGGGGATGATCGGCGAAATCGGCACAGCACATTCTGCCCTCTTGCCGATGGGAAAAGTATGGGTGCATGGATCCCTCTGGGATGCTGTCGCGCCCACTTCACTTCCACAAGGCGCAACTGTTCGCGTTACGGACGTGGACGGTCTGCTGCTGAAGGTGGAAGCGCGGGAATAGTTCGGGCGGCAGCAGCCTCCTGCGATTCTCCTTTACCGCCAGTCACTCACGAATTAACCTGAACCTGACCATCCGAGGCACAATATGGGATTCCTGTCTCTCCCCGTCATCATCATCGTAGGTATATACCTGCTGTCGTCCATCGTCGTTTTGCGTGAGTACGAGCGCGGCGTCATCTTCCGTCTGGGCCGCGCCCTCATGGTGCCAAAGGGCCCGGGTATCATCCTCGTCTTCCGCGCCATTTGATCTGCTGACGCGAGTGGATCTGCGTCAGGAAGCCTTTGAGGTCCCTCCACAGGACATCATCACCCGCGACAACGTCACCCTGAAAGTGAACGCCGTCATCTCGATGCGGGTGATGGACCCCCGAAGCGCCACAATCGAAGTCACGAATTACCGCTATCAGACGTCTCAGTTCGCGCAGACGACGCTTCGCTCCGTTCTAGGTGAGGTCGAATTGGATGAACTGCTGGCTCATCGCGAAAAACTCAACGTCCGGATCCAGACGATCATCGACTCTCACACTTCTCCGTGGGGCGTAAAGGTCACTAACGTAGAGGTGAAGCAGGTGGACCTGCCGGAATCGATGCTGCGCGCCATGGCGCGTCAGGCGGAAGCCGAGCGCGAGAAGCGTTCCAAGATCATCAACGCCGAAGGCGAATACTCAGCCGCCCAGCGCCTCGTGGACGCTGCCGCTCTGCTTGCCACCCAGCCGATCACCCTGCAATTGCGCTATCTGCAGACACTTACGGACATCGGGGTCGAGAAAAACACCACCATCGTGTTCCCTCTGCCGATCGATCTTCTGGCGAACCTTAATAAGTACCTTGAAACTTCAGCTCACTTGCAGCAAAAATAGGTGAGTAGTTGAAAGGTTCCGTCATTGAGACAGCTTGAAGAAGAATTAGACTCTACCGACATCACCCTTGGCACAGGCAAACTGCTCGGTCTGTTCCTCGGCCTGGTGGTCATATGCTCTATCTTCTTCAGCCTCGGATACGCGCTCGGCAAGAACTCCGGCACTATTCAGCCGCAGATGACGGAGGCGCCCGCGACCCTGCAACCCGGCGTCACTCCCGGCGCGAAGCCCGGAGCCGGAGCGACCGCACAGGCGGTCTCGACAGCCGCTGTCTCCGATTGCGCTGATGGTGCGGCCTGCTCCTCGGCGGACTCAGCCAGCCAGCCCACCAATACCAGCTTTGGCACCGGAACCGCGAGCGAGCCGGCAGCTCAGCCACAAGCCCAGCCGGACGCGGCACCGCCGGCTCCCAAACCACAGTTACTGCAGGCCAAGGCAAAAGTAGCTCCGGAACTGGCCTCTGCAGGAGTGATCGTTCAGGTCGCCGCCGTGAGTAAGCGAGAGGACGCCGATATTCTCGTCAATGCCTTACGCCGCAGGAATTACCGCGTTTTTCTCGCCAACAACGGAGCCAGCCCGGACAATCTGTTCCATGTGCAGGTGGGTCCTTATTCTGATGTGAAAGACGCGATGTCCGCGAAGGACCGCCTTGCGAGCGACGGATACAACCCCATACTCAAGCGTTAGTGCCACCTATGCAAAGAGGCGCAGTTGCGGCGCGGTAGCGCTCTCGCCGAAGCTTTCCATCTCGTCTCTGCGCCGGATACCGTGTTTGCGGCATAGCGTTTGCACCTTCGCGCGTAACTGCTCGGCATACATCTTGGTGACATAAGGGTGCGCGGCGCTGAAGGTTTGCTCGTAATAACTCGCGAGGTGAGGAAGGTGTTCGCGGATGAAGGGCATGTACACCGCCAGCGAGGAAGCGCTGAAATAGACAGGATTGACAGCAACAAAGGTGGCATCCGCTCCCTTGGCGCCACGCACAACCCCGTCGAGATTCGGGATGCTGTCCGTGATGCGCGGAAGGACAGGGGCGCACAATACTCCGCAATCGAGTCCCTCTTGACGCAAGCGACGGACCGCCTCAAGCCGCAGATCGGGGCGCGGAGCGCGGGGTTCAAGCTTGCGTGCGAGCTGATCGTCGGTTGTGGTGACCGTAAGATGCAGGCGTAGCTTGTTCCGCTCCGCTATCCGTTTTAGCAGGTCGGTGTCGCGGAGCACCAGGTTGGATTTTGTGACCAATCCAATGCTGTGCCCCCTTGTACGACTCAGGACTTCGAGAATGCTTCGCGTCAAACACTGCCGTTTCTCGATCGGCTGATACGGATCGGTGGCAGTGCCGATTGCGATTCCCTCGCCCGTGCGCACTTGCTTGAGCTCTTGCGTCAGCAGCCAAGCCGCGTGTTCTTTGATATAGATCTTGCGCTCGAATTCGACAGGGTCTTTCTCCATATAGGTGTGCGCGTAACGTGCGTAGCAATACTTGCAGGCGAATTCGCAGCCGCGATAAGGATTGATGGACCAAGCGAAGGGCAGAAACCTCTTCGAGTTCGTGCGGTTGAGCAAAGAGCGCGTAGGAATCGTTGAAAACTCGACATGATGGCCCGATTCCACCGCCTCTCCCATGTTCGCTAGACGGGCGATGCCGACGAGACGCAGTGGTTCTGGCTCTCCCGCTAGCCGGGCTTGACCCTCCTTTACTTTCGCCATCTATTCGCCCCCGGAATGCAAGGCTACCCCTCGGCACGAAGGCGGTCAAGTGAAACAATCAGGCCGGGGACCACATCCCACATCAAAGGGTAGTGGCTGCGCCGATCTCGCGCTGTCTCGGCGCGCTTTGGGGCATTAGCGCAGTCCCAAATGCCGCCGCATAGATCATTCCCACAACAGCGCATGCAAGCGTCAGGGAGAAGCGGTGCGCGATTGCGCCGATGCCCAGGCTCAGCGTTACCTGCAAGGCCGTCCCTAGAAAGTAAAAGATGTTCTGGACGCGTCCCATCAAGTGCTTCGGAACTTGCTCCATGAATTCGCTGTTCAGAGCGATGCCACCTATGCCGCGTCCGCATCCTGCGACGAAAAATACGATCACTGCAAGCGCAAGCCAATGTGAGAACGGAGCCGTGATCATTGCGAGCGCCAGCATCGCCATAGCCCAGCGGGTCACACGCTGCGGTCCCGTCTTGAGAATGAACCGGATCGCGAACACCGCACTCGCAAACGCGCCAATGCCCCAACCCGCATTGAGCCATCCATAACCGACTGCCCCGGCGTGCAGGATGCGATCGCTGACCGGGGCGGTAATGACGCCCTGCGACATCATAGCGGCGAGAAACAAAGACCAGCACAACCCAACGCCGAGAAATGCCGGATGCTCACGCACATACGTGGTCCCCATCCGCATCTCGATCCAGAAGCGGCGCAGCGCAGTGGCGCCCCCCATGTGCGCCGTCTCCCTTGTTGCAACAACTTGTTTGCCGCGCCTCACGAACAGGTAACACGAGAAGCTGAGGACGTAGGTCAGCGCGTCGATGACGAGCACCCCGCCCAGTCCGATCTTGTTGTAGATGAACCCGACGATGGCGCCCGCGATCAGGAACCCGCCCTGCACGCCCGCCATGATAAAGGTGTTCGAGTGCACAAATCTGTCTTCCGGACTCAGCTCCTGAATCAGCGCATTGATCGTGGGCCAGAACATCCAGAATCCGGCTGCCACCAGAACGTACATCGCATACACCTGCCAGATATGGGCGCGATGTTGCAGTGCAAGTGCGGCGACGATCGCGATCACCACAAAGCGTGCAGCATCGAGCACCATCACAAGCATCCGGCGGTCATTACGATCGATCACGACTCCGCTAAAAGGCAGCATCAACAGGGCGGGAAGACTCTGCAACATCATGAGCAGTCCCAACGCGGACTCTGAATGGGTCGCTTGCAGGATGAACCAGATGACCGCAGCCTGGTTCATTCCGCTCCCTATCATGGAGATGATGTTCGCCAGAAAGATGAGCTTGAGTCCGCGGGAATGAGATGAGAACTGCACGACACTTCAAGTGTAAATTCTGTGCTTATAGCTGTGAGCGCTATACTCGTCTTTCAAAGCATGTATCCATACATTCGCATCGGTTTTTTTGAACTCGGCACCTTCGGTCTGTTCGTAGCGCTCGCATTTCTAGCTGCATACATGGTTCTTTCGGCAGACTTTCGGCGCCGGCGTTTCACCGCCGACGTGCAAAGCGTCGTCGCGTTCACTGCGATCGCCGGAGTCGTGGGCGCGAAGCTGTGGAACTCGTTCGAATCTCCGGGCGAACTTCTTGCGCATCCGCTGGGGATGATCTTCAGCCGCACCGGGTTCGCGTGGTTTGGCGGCTTCCTCGGAGGCATCACAGCGCTTTTCTTGCTCGCCCGTCATTACAAGATCCCGTTGCTGCGCTTTCTCGATGCCTGCAGTCCCGCTGCCGCCTTCGGCTACGCTGTCGGACGCATCGGTTGCCTCATCTCCGGTGATGGCGACTATGGACGCCCGACCGATCTTCCGTGGGGCATGTCATTCCCGAACGGCATCGTTCCGACTACAGCTCGCGTTCACCCAACGCCGATCTACGAGTCCATCGTGGCGGCGCTCATCGGTTGGTATCTGTGGAAGCAGGGTGGTAAGTCGACGAGGGGGCCGCGTCCGATGGGCGAGGTTCTCGCCCTCTATCTCATTCTCATGGGACTCGAGCGCTTCCTCGTCGAGTTCATTCGCATCAATCCGCGAATCATCTTCGGCATGTCGAACGCGCAGACTGCTGCGCTGCTCTCGGTCATTGTCGGTGTAGGGATGTTGGTGGTCATCCGTCGTCGATTTCGCCACCTCAAGGGCGAGCACAGGATCCTGATGCATCAGTCCGAGCGGGGTGATGTGCTTCAGCCCGAGTATCACCGCGCAACGCCGGAGTGTCCTCGACCGGAACGGTGGCGAATGTACGACTCGATGACCGCCGAATACGAAGTATTGCAGTTCCTCAAGACGCTGGTCACTACCCTGAAGCCTGAACTCATCGTTGAAACCGGGACCTTCAGCGCCGTGTCCACACTATGGATCGCCGAAGCGCTCAAAGAAAATGGCTCCGGCAAGATCGTCAGTTGTGAATACGATCCCAAAGTCTTTGCACGTGCGCAACAGCGCGTCGCTGCCTCAGGGCTCTCGCCATGGATAGAGTTGCGCAATGAGTCGAGTCTGGAAATGACTGTCCGTGGAGAAATCGATCTATTTTTCAGCGACAGTGACCCGCCCCTTCGGGAGCGCGAAGTCCGGCGTTTTCTTCCCCAAATCAAGCCGAACGGCATCATTCTGATGCATGATTCCAGCTCTCATATGAAGACCGTCCGGGAGGCTGCCCTGAAAATGGAGCAAGAGGGCTTGATCTCGGCTGTGCTGCTCTCGACTCCCCGGGGACTCGTTATCGGACAAAAGCGGGCGGGCCGTTTGTAAATCTGCTACTCTGAACTCTACTTTGGTGTTAAGGTGCTTCAGTGCAGTTCGCCTCTGTTACGTAATCCTTAAGAATTACGGCGGCTGACACAGGAGGCACTCTCTTGGCTCCCGCAACGGCACCAGCATGGAAACAGTCCGAAGCCGCCCTAGATACTGCTCGCTTCCACTTCAACGGAGCAGTCCATAAGCTCGGCCTTAAAGAATCGCTAAGGACCCAGCTTCTCACGCCCTTTCGTGAGATCAAGGTCATCTCTACCCATCCCCTTGGACGATGGCACTTCCATGAACTGTTCCGCCTATCGCGTACAGCACAATGCCACCCGCGGCCCGATGCTCGCAGGTCTCCGCTTGAAGGCAGGACTGGAGATGGAAGAGGTACGAGCGCTTGCAGAGAACATGACGTGGAAGTCCGCGCTGGTGAATGCGCCTTTTGGGGGCGCCATGGCAGGAATCGCCTGTGAGACACAGGCCCTGTCTTCGGCGGAGCAGGAACGCCTGTTACGCGCCTATGTCTCACGCGTAAACGCCATCATCGGTCCGTTTTGCGACGTGACCGCGCCTGACCTCAATACCCGGCCGGAATCAATGCAATGGATCGGCGCTGCGTATGCGGATAACTTTGGTAACTCTCCCGCATGCGTGGTCGGTAAACCAGCGGCGTCAGGTGGACTCGCTGGATCCGATACGGCCGTCGGCCACGGGGTCGCCAACATCACGCGCCAGGCGGCGCAGGACGCTGGGCTTCCATGGCCAGGTCTAAGGGTGGCCATCCAGGGCGCGGGCACCGTCGGTCGTGCAGTGGCGGCGAAACTTCATGGGTTCGGCTGCAGCATCGTTGCCGTCTCAAACAGCAAGCACGGAGTGTATTGCCAGTACGGCATCCCCATGGCTGCCTTCGACTGGAAGGAGCTTACTTGCGAGGGAGGCGTTCACATCAGTAACGATGACTTGCTCAGCCTCGATTGCGACGTCCTGATCCCTGCAGCTGCGGAATGCGTCTTGCACGCGCGCAATGCGCAGCAGGTGAGCGCCAGGCTGATCGTCGAAGCCGCGAACTTGCCATGTACCCCCGAGGCGTGTTCCGTCTTTGCGGAAAGCCGTATCCCCGTCGTCCCCGATGTGCTTGCCAACGCAGGAGGCGTGCTTGCGGCATATATTGAGTGGGCACAGAACCTGCATCAGACGCAGCGCGCCAAGCATTGGGTCTTTGCCGAGATCGAACACCAGATCTTGCGCGCCTATCAAAAAGTCGTACAGAAATCGCGAGCAGACCAGATCAATCTGCGGGAGGCTGCCTATTGTCTCGCGATCGAGCGAGTGGTTCGGTCGGAGCGCTTGCGGACGTCGTGATCTAATCGTTGGCTGTGCGTAACGCCTTCACAATTCTGTCGGCGAACTCTTTCAGTTCCTCGGCGGAAGCATACTTGGTGCGTGGCCAGAAAAATCCGCGCAGGCCGTCCCCTTTTCTCCTTGGCACGATGTGGACGTGCAGATGGGGAACGCTTTGGCTGATACGGTTGTTCATCGCCACAAAGGTGCCCTGCGCATCCAGTCCCTGCTCCACGGCCAAGGCGATCCGCTGCGCCGCAATCATCAGTGGAGATAGTGCTTCCTTCGGAACATCCGCCAGTGTCGGATAGTGCATTCGCGGCACCAGCAGGACATGGCCTTTGAACACCGGACGATGATCGAGGAACGCCACGCTATCCAGGTCAGAGTAAACCACCTCCGCCGGGACCTCAGCCCGCGCAACCTGGCAGAAGAGGCAATCTGGTGTCTGCCCGCTCACTGCGCGCGCGCAAGGGCGTCGGAGAGCAGGTGTGCCTTCAGTGCCAGATTGTGTGCACGAGTAAGGTCTTCTGCCTTCAAAGCTTCTCGCGCATCCTTTTGGTAGCTGCGGATCTGTTGTACCGTGTTGGTCTCATCCTGCGAGAGCTGGCGCCGGAGCGCAAGCAGGCTGCGGTCGGTCGCATCCAGCAACTGTTGCGTCGTCAGGCGGTCGTGATCGTCGCCCTGTCCCGGGGACGTGCTGATTACCGGCTCAGGACTGACCTTGGGAGGACTGCTGTTGGCGGCACGATTCTCCGCGATCACGCCGCTGGGAGTGCCAGCCGACGGCTTCGGTTTGCTGTGAAAATGATGCGGCGGCTTTGCGTTGCTCTGGGTCGTCCTCGCCCCCGAATCACCCTTAGTTGGCTGCGAGCGGGCCGGAACTGCCGTGGCAATCTCCGGAAGAGGAGGTAAGGGCTGCGGTGTGATGGTCGGCGCCTGCACCGCTGGAATGGGCGTGACCGGCTTCTGCTTGTGACAGCCGGCGAGGAGGATAGCAAATAGCGACAGAAGAATGCCGTAGCGTTTGCGTTTCATGCTGTCTCTTGCTTCGCGCTCTCCTGTGTGACAGAAACCGGGTCGGCAAGCGGCAATTCCATCGTGAATTCGGTCCCGCGCTCGCTCGTCTTGAAATGCAATGAACCACTGTGCAGTTGCAGGATGCGATATGTCATGGCGAGTCCGATGCCGCTACCAGTAGGTTTAGTCGTGAAGTAAAGATTGTAAATCTTATCCTGTATCTCAGGTGGAATTCCCTGCCCCTCGTCGCGCACCCGAATCACGCCCATCCTGTCATGCGTGGCGGCGGTGCTGATCGTCAGCGAGCCGCTCGGCTGGTCCTGCATCGCCTGCAGACCATTGATCACGATGTTGAGCAGCGCCTGCTTCAACATGTCGTAGTCCGCACGGACCGTGACCGGGCGCGGCGCAAGTTTGATATCTACTTTGTGCCCATGCGATGCCGCCTCGAGTCTCGCCAGCATCACCACATCATCTACCAAGCGGTTGAGATCGAACTCCGCGCGGTGCAGTTCCACCGGACGATAAAATTCGACGAGAGTCTGAACTACACGATCCAGGCGCCTTATCTCGTTGGTGATGATGTCCATGTGGCGCTTCGTGTCTGGAGGCAGCTCTTGCAGCTTCTGCCGCAGGACCTCGAGATGGACCACGATCGCGTTGATTGGATTCTTCACCTCGTGTGCCACACCGGACGTAAGCCTGCCGATCGCCGCAAGCCTTCGCGATACTTCCAGTTCGTCCTCGATCTTGCGCACCGTTTCTGCATCCCGCAAGGTGAGCAGCGCACCCAGCCGCTCGCCGTTTTCCTCGATGAAATCGAGTGATGCGACCACCGGCTTTCCCGCCCGGTTCTTCACTTCGAGATTTTGAAAAGCATGATGATCATGAAAGGCATTGCTGACCAGCGAATCCAGCGGAGAACCGCCGTGACCGTCGCGGAATATCTCGCTCACGCTATAACCCAACAGATCACGCCGCTGTCTGCCTAGAAAGCTCTCGACGGATGCGCTCACCAGCACGGCCTTGGCCTCACGGGTGAAGAGCATAATGCCGTCCTGCAGGTTGGCCATGATCTGATCGAGATTGTCTTTGAGCGCGGTGAACACTTCGCGCACATCGCGCATTTGCCTTCCGATGCGATTCACCTTGCTGGAAACCACACCGTACTCATCCTCACTTCGTGAACCGGATTCTTCCTCTGCCTCCGCATCAGCTTCACCGAGCGTCATGCGGTCGAGTTGTTCGCCGATCAGTTCGAGTGGCCGCAGCGCAAGATTCGACAGGGCCGCCGCAAGGATCATCGAGACCAGGATAGCCAGCGCAGAAAACGACAACGCGCGCCCGAGTTGCGGTCTCAGTTCCTCGCGAATGAAAAGCGTATTTACATTGACCCGGACGTTCGCTATCTGAGTATTGTCCAGCAGGATCGGTATGCTCAGCGTGTACTCATGTGACGTGCCGAAGATCACATGGAGCTGAGTCAAAAAGCTGCCGCTCCGGACGCGCGCAAAATCCACCCGCGGCTCTTCACTGCTTTTGATCCGGCTCGCGTCGCTATGCAGCAACACAATATTGTTCGCATCGACTATGTAAGCCGAAGAGATAACCGGCGAGTATCCCACGATCGAGTCCAACAACGCATTCAATCCAGGATCAGTCCTGAGACTATCGAGTGCCGTGGAGCGCACATCCGCAGGGTCGCTCCGGTCTACATTCGGCAACGCGAAATCCTGCTCCATGGTTTGACGAGCTGCACTGAAGATCTCGTGTGCTACAAAATCTCCAGTCCGATAGACCTCTTCAACCTGTTGGTGCACGAACTGCGTGATGAATATCGTAGAAAGAGTCACCACGACCGCACACACAAGCGCTGTAATCGCCAGTACGAGCTTCGTCTTGAGCCGAATCCGCATGGTGAGCACCTAAGTCGTCGTGACGCCGGCCTGGCTATACTCTTTCAATTTATTGTGCAGTGTCTTGAGGCTGATGCCGAGCACTTCCGCAGCGCGTGTCTTGTTGTTGTTCGTGGATTCAAGCGTCTTCATGATGAGCTGCCGCTCCGCATCTTCGACGGTTGTACCCACTTGAACATGAATCGCATTTCCGGATGGAGCCGCTGATGTACTACGCACTGGAGCGGCATGCCCGAAATTGGAGGTCAAGTGCTTGCGCTCGATCATTCCCGTTCCACAGAGAATCACAGCGCGTTCCATCGTGTTCCGAAGCTCACGCACGTTGCCCGGCCAGTGATACTGCTGAAATATCTGCATGACCTCAGGACTCACCCCTGCTACTCCACGTCCATGTTTGGCGTTGAGATCGTTGAGCAGAGAATCCACAAGTGGCGTGAGGTCCTCTTTATGGTCGCGTAGCGCGGGCATCTGGATGTGGAACACATTCAGCCGGTAATAGAGGTCCTGCCGCAGCTCTCCATTCGCTACCGCCTCTTCCGGATTTTTGTTCGTCGCTGCCAGCACACGTACATCGAACTCCTGCTCGCTCTTGCTGCCAAGCCTGCGCAGCTTGCGGTCTTCAAGCACCCGCAGCAGCTTTGCCTGGGTGCCAGCAGGCATCTCGCCGATCTCATCGAGCAGCAATGTTCCACCCTCCGCGAGTTCGAAGCAGCCTGCGCGCCGTTCTACTGCACCCGTGAAAGCGCCCTTTTCGTGTCCGAATATCTCGCTCTCGATCAGTGTCTCAGGAATCGCGGCGCAGTTGATTGCGACAAATGGCTTTGACTTACGCGGAGAAAGCTCGTGCAGGGTGCGTGCCACGACTTCTTTGCCGCTCCCACTCTCGCCTGTGATCAATATGGAAGCTGTGCTCGGAGCGACTTGCTCCACCAGCACAAAGATCTCCTGCATGATCTTCGAGGTGCCCACCAGCGAACCGAGCAGCCCTGCGTTTCGCAGGTTGCGGCGCTGCACTGCAACCTCTTGCTTCTCCCAAAGCAATTTGGAGGCATTCACAAGGATCGTCTTCAGACGGTTCGGATCGACCGGCTTCGACAAGAAATCATAGGCGCCGAGTTTCATCGCTTCTACGGCGGAGTCGATGCTTCCCTGCGCGGTGAGCATGATGACGGCCATCGATTGCTGCTGGTCGGCGATCCTCTCCAGCATCTCGATACCATCCATGCGTGGCATCTTCAGGTCGCTGATCACTATCTGCGGAGACCACGAGAGGATCTTCTCAAGGCCCTCCATGCCATCGCGCGCCGTCTCCGCGCGATACCCCCAGGCGGAGATCAACTCTGCCAGCCCAGTCCGGGCATTCTCTTCATCTTCTACAATTAAGACTTTCTCTGAGGCCATGCTTGTACTAGCTTAGATGCAGAATAGCTGTTCCGTCTGTTTCAAGCATAACCTTTCGCCTGCCTCATTTCACCCAATGAGGTGCGAACCCAAGGCAGCAGTACTGAGGTAAGTAGCATCGAACACCATTGCATGCGCCCGCTCATCCCCCTTTATTTGTTGCTCTCCGTTTCTTTGATCGGGTCATCGGCTGGTCAGGTGGCGACCCAGCGCCCGATTCAGTCCTCTGAACGCCTTCGACAGATAGCCCTTGTCCAGTTGCCCGGGCAGCCCGGGTTCGACGGCGTCGCCATGGCCAATGGCAATATCGTCATCTCTCACCCCGGCGCGCAGTCCGTGGATATTTTCAATCCACTCAAACGCCGCATTGTGGCCCATGTTCAGGGGATCTCCGCCGCTCGCGGCATCGCCGTCGATGACGCCAGCAAGACTGTGTTCATCGCCGACTCAGCCAAGCAGCAGATCGCTGTTGTTTCCTCCTCCGACTGGAGCCTGAAAAAGACGCTCCATCTGGATATCGCGCCGCAAGACCTGGTCTTCGTCCCGAAGCAGAACGCGCTCTACGTTAGCGCCGTCATCTCCCCCAGCCTCCTGTTCGTTCCGCTGGACGGAACCGCTCCAACAGTGATCGATGTGGGCGGAAGGGTAGAAGGCATGGCATACGATCCACAAACGAGCCGCATCTTTGCAGCGGTTAACAATCTTGATGAGATCGCAGTGCTCGAGGGCTCAGGAGCGCAAACCAAGATCGCCGACCACTGGAAACTCAACGCTTCGCAACCGACGGGACTTGTCTTCGATTCGCAGGTCGGCAGGCTCTTCGTAGCAGTACGCTACGCCGTGCTCTCCCTCAATGCCAACACCGGACAAGAGATCTCGCGGGTTCCCACCTCTGCCGGCACCGATACTCTGCGCTTCGAGCCGTCTGATCAGGTCCTCTATGCTGGCTCTACCGACGGCACGGTCACAACCATTGCCGCCAACAAGGGCACTCTTTTATTGCAGAATGAACTACGCACCGACGTCAAAGGACATTGCTTTGCAGTCGATCCGCAGAGCCATCTCTTGTACTTGCCTGGCGGACGTGAAGGCAAATCTAAACTTGTGATCCTTAAACCGTTCTCCATGCGCCCCGACGACAGCAGCAGTGACGATGACGACGCTGCGAAGGTTGCGCCCAAGACCCAGCAGAAACAGTAAACTGGATTCTCGTCCCGTTCGTACAATTAAGACCTGTGTCCAACGTCCCTCATTCGCATCGCCGCGGTATTCGTACAGTCGCTTACCTTGAGATACTCAAAGGCATCGCGGCTATCCTGGCCGTTATCGGGCTCCTGTTCCTCATGCATCGCAGCGATCTCGGAGATGTTGCCGAAGATATTATCTTCAAGCTGCACTTGAACCCCACATCAAAGCTTCCCTGGTTCATCATCGATAAAGCTTACGACGTGAAGAACAAGAATCTGTGGCTGATCATCGTCATAGTCTTCTTCTATGCTGGTGTGCGCTTCCTTGAGGGCTACGGGCTCTGGCACGAACGCGTATGGGCGGAGTGGTTCGCACTCATCTCCGGCGCAGCCTATATTCCATTTGAAATCTTCGAGATCGCGCACCATCCCAACCCTCTCAAATGGATTGTTCTCCTCATCAATATCGGAATCGTCCTCTACATCGCATACGTCCGCTTCTACGACCCCGATCCGGTAGAACGTCGACCCTGAGTGACTCCTCCGAGATCCTGCAGTTTTGGAATCTGAACTCAAGAAATCTGAAAGTACCCACTCCATTTACAATAAAAAGTTCGACCATCCTAGATCCAGCAATGGAGCCCTATGGCCGTTACCGAATCTGCCGTGTCCAAACGTGACAGCAAGTCGTACCATGGACTCACCGCGCAGCAACTGATCGAGATGTACCGCGTCATGTACACCTCACGCAGGGTCGATGACCGCGAGATCACTCTCAAGCGACAGCAGAAGATCTACTTTCAGATCTCCGGCGCGGGGCATGAAGCTCTTCTCACTGCGGCTGGATTCGCCCTCAAGGCTGGTTACGACTGGTTTTATCCCTACTATCGCGACCGCGCCCTCTGCCTGGCCATCGGCATGACGCCCTACGAACAACTGCTCGAAGCTGTTGGGGCTGCCGACGATCCAAACTCCGGTGGCAGACAGATGCCTTCGCATTGGGGACACAAGAAACTCAACATCGTCTCCCAATCTTCGCCGACTGGCACTCAGTTTCTGCAAGCGGTCGGCTGCGCCGAGGCCGGAAGCTACTTCTCCAAATATCCCGACGCCGCGCGGAAGAGCGACAATCCCTACGAATACCGCGCCTGGAAAGATGTTATCTTTCACGGCGATGAGGTGACCTACGTCTCTACCGGAGACGGCACTACCAGCCAGGGAGAATTCTGGGAATCGCTCAACTCCGCCTGCAACCTCAAGCTGCCCGTGCTGTACGTCTGCGAGGACAATAAGTACGCAATATCTGTCCCCGTTGAGGTGAATACAGCAGGCGGTAGCGTCTCTAAGCTGATCAAGGATTTCCCTAACCTTCTCGTCATCGAGTGTGACGGCACAGACCTCCTTGAGAGCTACGCCGCGATGAAGAAGGCCGTCGATTACTGCCGCTCCGGGAAAGGTCCGGCATTTATCCACGGGCACGTCATTCGTCCCTACTCGCACTCGCTCTCCGACGACGAGAAGGCATACCGTCCGGAGTCCGAACGCAGCGCAGACGCGAAGCTCGATCCCATTGTGCGTGGGCAGCAGTTACTCCTCCGCGAAGGAATCCTCGACGAAGCCGGCATCAAGAAGCTGGAACAGGAAGTAGAAGATGCGATCCAAGAGGCGACTGACCGCGCTCTCGTGGCTGCTCCGCCGGAGATTTCTAGCATCCTCAGGCACGTGTATTCCGAGAACCTCGATCCTTCGAGCAAGGCTTTCGACAACGCTCCCAAGCCTGAGGGGGCAGACAAGACCATGGCTGACCTCATCAACGCTTGTCTGCGCGACGAGATGCGTCGTGATTCACGCATCGTCATGTTTGGCGAGGACGTCGCCGACTGCTCTCGCGAAGAGTATCTGAAGAAAAAAGAGGTGAAGGGCAAGGGTGGCGTCTTCAAGCTCACAGCCGGGCTGCAACTCGAGTTCGGGTCCGACCGCGTCTTCAACTCACCGCTCGCCGAAGCCAACATCGTCGGACGTGCTGTGGGCATGTCCACCCGTGGGTTGAAGCCAGTCGTCGAGATCCAGTTCTTCGATTACATTTGGCCCGCAATGCAGCAGCTTCGCAACGAGCTCTCCAACATGCGTTGGCGCTCTGACGGCAATTTCTCGAGTCCTGCCGTCATCCGTGTCGCGATCGGCGGATACCTCACGGGGGGTGCCGTCTATCACTCCCAATGCGGTGAGAGCATCTTCACCCACATTCCCGGCCTGCGCGTCGTCTTCCCCTCGAACGCGATCGACGCCAATGGACTCTTGCGCACCGCCATCCGTTGCGATGACCCGGTGCTCTTCCTTGAGCACAAGCGGCTCTACCGCGAACCCTTCGGACGCTCTCCGTATCCGGGACCGGAGCATACGATTCCCTTCGGCAAGGCGCGTGTGTGGAAAGAAGGTACAGACCTCACCGTCGTCACGTACGGGGCGATCATTCCCCGCGCATTGCAAGCCGCGCAGCGTATCGAGCGCGAACAAGGGATATCGGTCGAGCTCATCGACTTGCGCACGCTCGCTCCTTACGACTGGGAGGCGATTGCAGAATCTGTCCGCAAGACGAACCGCGTAATCATCGCCCACGAAGATGTCCTCAGCTTCGGTTACGGCGCCGAACTTGCAGCACGCGTCGCAGACGAACTCTTCGACGACCTCGACGCCCCAGTGAAGCGAGTCGCTGCCATGGACACCTTCGTCGCCTATCAACCACTTCTCGAAGACGTCATCCTCCCGCAAGCCGAAGACCTCTACAAGGCGATGGAGTCGCTGGCGAAGTGGTAGCAGCGGAGTAGACCCCCGGCTTCAGCCGGGGGATCAGCATATTCCATGAATTGTCATTGCGAGGAGCGCAGCGACGAAGCAACCTCGCGTTTGCTGGTTTTGTCCGCGGGGCGGACATGGTTTTCCACAGGGTGGGTATCCCCCGGTGGTGGTGAATCTTTAGAATCAGTGACTTAGGTTGGGGTGATCCCGGCTAATCCCTGAGATCCCTGAGTAAGTGCTTTGTTTTCAGTGAATGCCTGTTTCCCTCCTGCGTCGGGATGACACGACGATAGAGTGTGCTGGAAATGAAAAAGCACGCCGTTTTGGCGTGCTTTCTTTTCTAGATACCTTCTACTTACAATTGTAGCAAGTTGGGGGTAGTTTCGTACTGAATTAGGGGAAGTTTATATCTACTTTCGATTGTGGAAATTAGGGAGATTTCCACAAAGTGGGGGTATTGACAGGGTTTTGGGCGGATTTGCACAGGGGGAAGAGAAGTTTCCACAGGGGTGGTGTTTTGGGGTGTGGAAAAGTGTCCGCTGCGTGGACCTCAGCGCCTAAAGGCGCGGTCAAGGGGCGGCTGATTCCCCCGGCTAAAGCCGGGGGTCTACCCGGGCGGAACGAAGCAGCTCCGCCGGGGCTGAAGCCGGCGCTGCCTACCTCCCTACTCCCTTATCCCTTATCGAGCGAAGCCGGGGGTCTACCTCAGCATGACAAGTGGAGGGGAGTGGTGTAACGATGCAGCTCCGCCGGGGCTGAAGCCGGGGGTCTACCTCCCTCTTCCCTTATCCCTCGTCCCTTCTCGAGCGAAGCCGGGGATTTACCTCAACACGCTGACAGCCTACGACTTGGTCTGATCGAGAACCGTGCGGATCTCGGCGTTGAACTTCTGCTGAAAGTATTGGACTAGCGGATCGTCTGCAGCGCGGCTCTTGGCTGAGCCAGCGAGTGCGGGGGCGTTCTTCACCGGCGCGGAGAGCCCGGAGACGACGTTGAATTTGAGGGCGCGTCCGCCGTTCGCAAATCCGGCGAGGGACTGCGTCAGACCACGCTTGATCTCGGGGGTGAGGATGACGTTGACCGCTGAGGCGGGGAGTGCGACCTGAACGCGGAGTTCTCCATCAACGATGGACCATTCGCCCTCGGAGAGAGTTTCGGCCAACCCTTGTTGTCCGCTGGACGTGAGGTGTTGTGTGATTTCTTCTCGCAGGATCTCCGGCGTGGGCGACACCACTGGTTCAGCACCGATCTCTTCTGATTCTTCGGCCAGCGCTACCGCTGTGCCGGTGGCGAAACCCGACGTCATCGAACCGAACTGGGATGGCGCAGACATCTCTGACTTCTTACGATCGAAGGGATTCGTGGCAGGGTTCACAGCGGGCGCTGCGGACTTGCGCGACGTATCCGACTCGAAGGGTGAGGGACGGGTTACCGCAGGGGCTGAAGCCCCTCGGGTGCCGGGGCCGGTCTCCCCCGCCTGAATGCGGGGGTCAACCCCTGCCGTGCGCGGGTCTACCGCCATCGTGCGCGCGTCTGTTCCGAGTGACGAGGGACTTGTTCCGGATGGACGGCGCGTGTCCGGTTGGCCGGTGGACGGAACTACCGGCAAACTGCCGGCGCCACGGCTGGGGGCCGGTTGGGACGACAAAAATTGTTCGAGCGGGATCATGCGTTGCGCATGGACAAGCTTCAAAAGACCAAGTTCGAGGTGGAAGCGTTGCTCTTGCTTATAGCCAATATCGTCAAACGTCCGCAGCATTATGTTCAAGTAACGCGTGAGGTCTTCTTCGGTGAAAAGCGCGGCTGTTCGGCCCGCACGCGCGCGCTCGTCCGATGAGATCTGCAACACATCCGATGATGCACCAGCAATCTTTGCGACAAGCACATTGCGCAGATAGCGGACGAACTGGCGCGCGAAATGCGTCGGGCTTTGTCCTTCGGTCATGAGCTTGTCGAGCAACGTTAGGACTTCGACACTCGATCCCTTCGACACCGACTCCATGAAGTGCTCGAGCACCTCAGAAGAGACGTTGCCGACAAGTCCCCGAATCTGGTCTGCGGTAAGGCGAATGCGCCCTGCCTCGCTGGAGAAGTCGCCGCTGGCGATGGCCTGGTCCATGATCGAGAGCGCGTCGCGCATCGATCCATCGCCGGCTTCGGCAACCATGGAGACTGCTTCCTCTTCGGCGTCGATGCCCTCGTGCTGGGAGATGGCCTTCAGTTGTCCGACGATATCGTTGAACTTGACGGCGTGGAAGCTGTAGTGCTGGCAGCGCGAACGGATCGTCTGCGGGATGTCTTCGGGTGCTGTCGTCGCCATCATGAAGACGATGTGCGACGGCGGCTCTTCGAGGGTCTTGAGCAGAGCGTTGAAGGCGGCGTCCGTAATCTGGTGCGCTTCGTCGAGGATATATATCTTGAAGCGGTCGCGGGCAGGCCGGTAGCGGGCAGCGTCGCGCAGTTCGCGGATCTCGTCGATACCGCGATTGGTCGCCGCGTCGATCTCGATAACGTCCACGGAGTTCCCTGCCCGTATCTCCTTGCAGGAGTCGCACACACCGCACGGTTCCGTCTGAGGACCGGTCGCGGGGTGAGCAGGGTCTGGACCCTGGCAGTTGAGCGCCATAGCCAGTATGCGGGCGATGGTCGTCTTACCGATCCCGCGGTGCCCCGAGAAGATGTAGCCGTGGGCGATGCGGTGTTGGGCGATTGCGTTCTTCAGGGTGCGGGTGACGTGGTCTTGTCCGATCACGTCTGAGAAGAGCTGGGGGCGGTACTTCCGCGCGAGGACTTGATACGCCATGGGGTGGTTCCATTATAAGTCTTGGCTTGGCAGGCTGCCGTTCACAGTGCCTTGAAGACGATGACGGTTTCGTCGTCGAAGGCGGCGACATCTCCTGAGTGCTGCTGGACGGCATTGAAGAGGGCGGCGACGATCTCGGCCGCCGGAAGCTGGAAGTTGGCGATGACGACCTCTTCCAGGTGGCGGCGGGTAAAGAGCTCCTCTGAGGAGTTCAGGGCGTCCACCATGCCGTCGCTGAAAAGCACGACCAAATCACCCGGTTCAAAGGACAGCGTGATCTCGTCGTATGTGGCGAAGTCGAACATCCCCATGGGAATGCCGGTGGCTTGGACGATCTCGGTCTTTCCCTGCCGGCAGAAGATGGGGCGGGGAGAGCCCGAGTTGGCAAAACGCATCTCCCGCTTCTGAGCGTCCCAAACGACGTACACCATGGAGCAGAACTGGGTTTCGAGTTTGCGCTCATGCAAAGACGCGTTCAGTGTTTGCAGCATCTTCGCGGGCGAGAGCTTCTCTTTGGCTGCGGAGCGAAGCAATCCGCTGACGAGTGCGGCGTAGAGCGCAGCGGGAGCGCCTTTACCGCTTACGTCTCCCACGGCGATCGCGGTCTGCCGCTTGGAGTACTCGACGAAGTCGTACATGTCTCCGCCGATCGCAAGGGCGGACTGAAAACGAACTCCGAGTTCTGCACCCTGGATGTTCGGCAGATTGGGGGGCAGCAGGCTCACCTGCACCTCGCGCGCCATGGCGAGGTCGCGCTCCAGGCGGGCTTCCTGCTCGGCAACCCGCTCATAGAGCCGCGCATTCTCGATGGCAATAGCAATTTGTCCGGCGAGCGTGGTGATGGTGCGTTGATGGTCTTCGTTGAAATAACTGCGGCGTGTGTGTTCCAGATCGAGAACGCCGATGACTCGGTCCTTGTAAATAAGTGGGACGCACAACTCCGACCGGGTCTCGGGATTCACCTCGATGTATCTCGGATCTTTGGAGACATCGGGGGCAAGCGCAGCTTGTCCTTTTTCCGCTGCGTACCCCACGAGACCGCGTCCCACCGGGATGTCGTGCTTGAGCTGCACGTTTTCATTGAACCGCAATGAAAACCGGTGGACGAGTTTGTTTTCCTTCTCTTCGAGTAAGAGGATCGAAAACATGTGGTAGTCCACGACGCGGACGAGCAGGTCGGCGATGCGGCGGAGAAGCTGGTCCAGATTCAGGATCGAGGTCAGTTCACGGCTGATCTCGCTCAGCACCATCAGGGTCTGCGCCTGCCGCGAGAGACGCGTGTAGAGCCGCGCGTTTTCAATCGTGACCGCGACGCGTGAAGCGACAAGTGAGAGCAGGCGTGCATGTTCTTCGTTGAAGTAGTCGAGCTGGTCCGACTGAATGTCGATGACGCCGACGATGCGGTCTTTGATGATGAGTGGAACGGCGAGTTCGCTCTTCACGTCTTCCCGGGCTGAGATGTAGGTCTTGAACTTAGAGACGTCGGGGACCAGGACTGTGCGACGCTCTTGGGCCGCTATCCCCACGACTCCGTTACCGACCTTCACACGCAGCCGCTCGATCTCTGGGGCATGTCCGATCTGAAAACGAAAAAAGAGGTCTTGTCGCTGCTCGTTTAAGAGCAGTATCGCGAAGATCTTGTAGTCGATGACCTCACGGACTAGAGCTGCAACCCTTTGTAGCAGCACGTCGAGTTCTAGGGTCGAGTTTAGGGCGTCGGCGAGTTCGAGCAGAAAGGTTTCAACATGCTTCCGGACCTTGCGCGGGTGTTCTTCGACCTCAGCCATTGTGTTCATGATAAACGACATCCGCGAGCTGGACATCACAGTTTCGGAGCGGAAACAGGCGGCATCCTATCAGTTATGAGATTCATGGACCGGCATGCTGCAGGTCAAGCGTTGGCTCAGCGCCTTAGCAAGTATGTAGACCAGTCAGAGGTGCTCGTATTGGGACTTCCGCGCGGAGGAGTTCCGGTCGCCTTCGAGGTAGCGAAAGCATTGCGGGCTCCGCTGGACGTATTCCTAGTAAGGAAACTAGGAGCTCCGGGACAGCCGGAGTTGGCAATCGGCGCGATCGCGAGCGGTGGGATCCGCGTCTTGAATGAAGACATAGTGGCTGCACTCGGATTGACGGAGCGCGAGATCGATCCGATTGCAGCTCGAGAAGCAATGGAACTAGCGCGCCGCGAAGAGCTGTATCGAGGACCGCGGGAGCCGATAAATGCGCGGGGGAAGACGGTGATCGTGGTAGATGACGGCATCGCCACGGGCGCAAGCATGAGCGTTGCTGTGCAGGCTCTGCGGACGGGTCAGCCGAGGAGGATCGTCGTGGCAGTGCCGGTGGCACCGGAGGAGACTTGCAAGCGAATGACGTACGAGGCAGATGCGGTTGTGTGCGCGTCCACACCAGCTCCTTTCGAGTCAGTAGGACAGTGGTATCAAAACTTCGAGCAAACCTCTGACGAAGACGTCAGAAGATTACTTCAATTGTCTGTGGCGAATAGCTAGGCCGCTCCTTTGTGCGGTAACCGGTGCGCTATCGCCTGCAAGTCGGCGAAAAAACGGTGCGTATTCACGGTGGCGGCTCGCGTCATCCCGTGCTCGAAGAATGGCAGATGGATGGACGGTGGCAACCACCCATGTGTCGATAGGTGAAGACAGGGTTCGTCCGTGGATCCGATAAGGACTACGCGCGAGGAGGATTTGCCTTCTCCGAAGACCGTCTGTGCCACTTTGAGATAGAGGGGGCAACCTCTGCACTTTCGAGCGGCGGAAAACAGCAACGGAGTGTCCGGTCTGCAGGAGGAAAATCAGCAGCGCTGGTTGCAAGTTTATGTGCGGGCATCGGAGCGTCCTCGTATGATTTGGATGTCATGAAATCGCATACCGAATACCTCTGGTTTGAGACAAAAAAACATCGCGAGTACATTCACATCACTCCGCAGATCGAGAATGCTGTGGACAAGAGCGGTGTGCAGGAGGGACTCTGCTTCGTATCTGCCATGCACATCACAGCAGCAGTGTATGTGAACGACCACGAGCAAGGATTGATTCAGGACATCGATGTTTGGCTGGAGCGATTGGCTCCGTTCCGATACGACTACCAGCACCATCAAACGGGAGAGAGCAACGGTGACTCACACCTGAAATCGCTGCTGCTACATCAGTCCGTGACGCTGCCGATCACCGAGGGAAAGCTGGATCTCGGGACATGGCAGCAGGTGTTTTATGCGGAGTTCGATGGCCGCCGGCGCAAGCGCGTCATCATCAAGATCATCGGGGAGTGATGACTTTCGGTGGTGACGGGAGGATATTGGGGGCAGTAGCGTCAGAGTATTCGGCAATCGGAGTCAAGCCATTCAGTACGACGATATCTACCCGGCGATTCAAGGCCCGTGCTTTCCATGAAGTGTTAGGTACAAGAGGACGAAATTGCGCATAACCGGCTGCAGACAGGCGCTCTGGAGCCAGACCGTAAGCGGCGATCTGTTCCACAACGGCCACGGCGCGCGTGGAAGAGAGCTCCCAGTTTGAAGCGAAACGATCGTTGTGAATGGGAACGTCGTCGGTGTGGCCTTCGACGCGCACGGGAAAATATTTCGTCTTTATATTGGCCGTGATACGCAGCAGCAAATGCGTTGAGTCCGGAATCAGATTGGCTGATCCGCTCGGGAAAAAGCCGAGTTCTCGCAGGCTGATGACGGTCCCCTCAGGGGTGGCACGAACGGCGATCCTGCGAGCCTTGATTTCTGGCGCGAAAGCGGCTGCGAGTTCATCCGCGAGTTTGTTGACGCCTGCCGCCACATGGCTGCTGTTGACGACCTGTGGGGATTGGGGCTGGGTAGTAGCTCCGTACGTTTGGGTGAGTGGGGGCTGCGGGGAGGAAACCTGAAACATTCCGAGGTCTTGAAACGCATGCTCTATGGCTTTGGCGAGATTGCTCGCCTTGTGCTGGTCGACTTGAGAGGAGGCATAGAGAACCACGAAGAAGGCAAACAACAGCGTGATGAAATCGGCGTAAGAGATCAGCCAGCGCTCATGGTTCACTGCCTCGGCGTGTTTCTTTTGCTTCGCCACAGTTAGCCCTTGTCGTCGTTGCGCTCTTGCCCGATAAAGCTGAGCAGTTTGGTTTCCAGCATTCGCGGATTGATCCCTTCGATGATTGAGATCACGCCTTCGACGATCATCTCGCGCACCACGGCTTCATCATGTAGGCGAATCTTGAGCTTGCCCGCAGCCGGCAGGAAGAGAAGATTGGCGGCGGCAACTCCATAGATGGTGGCGACGAAAGCAACAGCTATTCCATGTCCGACCTCGTCGATGTTGTCGAGATGCTGCATCACCTGAATTAGGCCTAGGACGGCACCGATAATGCCAACGGTAGGGGCAAATCCGCCTGCTGATTCGAAGACCTGCGGAATCTTCTCGTCATGCGTTGCGTGGTTCGCAATTTCGAATTCGATGATCTTACGGAGTTCTTCGGGTTCGGTGCCATCGACGGCCATCATCAGTGATTTCTTCAAAATGATGTTCTGTACCGATCCAAGATCTTTGTCGAGGGTGACAATACCTTCTTTGCGGGCCTTGTGGGCGAACCCGACGAGCGCTTTGATCATATCTGCCGCCTCTCCCCGAGGCTCGAAGAAGACATGAGCGAACCGCTTGGCGGCCTTGATCACTGTCGGTAGCGGGAACTGGACTAATATGGCGCCGATGGTTCCACCGAGAACGATGATCGCCGCCGTGGGTTGCAATATCTGCCCGAGGTTACCTCCCTCCAGCATCAAACCACCTACGATTCCTGCCGCCGCCAGGCCTATACCAGCAAAGCTTCCCTTATCCATTGTGAGACCTATTGGTTTAATCGGGTGCTTGCGACGGCAACTTGAGTTCTTCGCCAATGGCGCTGACGGCTCTCCTATAAGTGACAACGGAATTGATCACCTCATCCAGCGATTCGAGGACGATGAGTTTCTCTCCACCTATAAGTGTGATCGTGGTGTCAGGAGAGCACTCCACGGTTTTGACCAGTTCAGCATTCAAGAGGAACTTCAACCCATTTAAGCGTGTGAGCAGGATCATAGTCCTGAATTAGGCACGTGGAATTCCGAACGCGTCCGCCAAAGCACAGGAATTTCTAATCTCGAGGATTCCTCAAGTGGGAACCGCGTGCGCCGATGAAGTGGGGGAGTCACAAAGGTTCCAAGGCGGAGGCCCCGAGCCAAAGCAAATCCAAAGCGGAACCGAATGGAGCAATGAACAATGGCATTTAGTGTGCTAAATAACGTGTCTTCGATGGCCGCTCAGAACCAGTTGAACCTGACATCGATGAATCTGCAAAAGACCCTCTTCCACCTTTCTTCGGGTTCGCGCATCAACAGTGGCGCGGACGACGCTGCGGGCCTAGCCATCGCGGACGGTCTGCATGCAAACATCACAGCCCTCAACCAGTCCTCTCGTAACGCAAATGATGGCGTGGGCAAGTTGCAGGTCGCCGACGGCGCGCTGGCGCAGGTCACGAACTTATTGAATCGCGCCGTGACGCTGGCGACCGAATCTGCCACCTCGGGCACGGTGACTAACGCGCAACGCTCCAACATCGATGCCGAATTCACAGCGATCAAAGCTGAGATCGACCGTATTGGACAGAAGACAACGTTCAACGGACAGGCGATCTTTCAGGCCGCAGTCGGGCCGGACCCGAATACATTCAATTCCACTACTGCCGGCCTCACCGCAGCTACCGCCCTCACCAACACCGCTACAGTAACCATCGGCGACGGTGTGAATCCGAATTTTGTATTCACTGCCGGTGCGACCAGCAAGGTCAGCGACCTAATCAATGCGATCACCGCACAATCCCACACTGCCAATGGCATAAGCGCGGACGCATATCTCAATGGCGCCGGCAACCTCGTGATTTCGGATCCCTTGAAGAAGGGAACACTCACGGTCGCAACGACTGACGCTGCGCTCGGTTCAAGCCTTACCCAACCGAATACCCCCGGCGCGTCTACCCTGGACGTCTTTTTGAGTGACTCCTCCGCTGCCGGTGCAAGCACGATCTCAGTGGGAATCGGGGCTCTTGGAAGTGCAAACCTCAACGCCGGCGCATCCACTATCAACATTTCAGCCGATACGCTGGCAACGCAGGGAGGCGCTTCGACTGCGTTGGCGAAGCTCAACCAGGCGATTCAGAACGTTGCGTCCCTGCGGGGCGGCATCGGGGCGGGCATCAACCGTCTGCAAACCGCCGTGCAGGTCATGTCCAGCCAGTCGCAGAACCTTGCTTCGGCGGAAGATGGTATTCGTTCCGCCGACATCTCGCAGGAGGTGGCGAACATGACGAAGTTCAACATCCTCATGCAGACCGGTATGTCCGCGCTCTCGCAGGCAAACCAGTCGCAGCAAGCAGTGCTCAAGTTGTTGCAATAATTCAGGATGACGAAGCGAGCCGGTTAAACGCCGGCTCGCAAGTCTTTTGTAAGAAAGATTTCATCCACAGAATCGCAAACGGCAACATTTTTGCATGAGAGGATGCAATGTCAGTCTCAGGAATCAATGTCTCCACCGGTCTCGGCAATGGACTCGATGTGACCTCCACCGTCGACTTGCTGATCCAGGGCGCCAGCGGCCCCCTGAGCCTCATGCAAAATCAACAGCAACTGTTGCAAGCGGAGGGTTCGACCATCAGCAGCCTTGCAAGCATACTTTCAGACATCCAGACGAAAGCAAACAGCCTAAGCGATATCAGTGGCGCATTGTCGGGTATGACAACAACATCCAGCAATCCATCTGTCGTGACCGCCTCTGCCGACACGACGGCGCAGGCTGGCAAGCACACACTAATAGTCACCTCCCTTGCCACCGGATCTTCCTCCTATACCAAGGAGGAGACTTCTGCGACTGCCACCCTGGGGGCAGGGAGTTTCTCAATACAAATTGGACCCGGTAGCCCTACTCCCATCATCGTACCTGCGGGAAGCGACACCCTGAGTGGTATCGCAGGGATCGTGAATGGGATGAATCTTGGCATACAAGCGACGGTGGTACAGGACTCAGGAGGTGCGCGTCTTGCTCTGGCGGGGACGAGCACCGGAGCAAACACTGATTTCACGATTTCGAACGATACGATAGGGCTGGGATGGACTAAATCTTCGACTGGAAGCGATGCATCCTTCAGCGTCGATGGCGTGCCTCTGAAATCTGCCACGAACAACGCCGCAAATGTGCTGCCTGGTGTTACGTTCACACTCTTGTCCGCGGCGCCGGGCCAAAGCATCTCGATCAGCGTAGCCCCGGACACGCAAGCGACACAGAACGCATTGCAGAATTTCGTTAGCTCGTACAATTCTTTAACGAAATCCATCAATGCACAGTTCTCGGTGGATTCGACCACCGAGAAAGCGGGGATATTGAGCGGAGATATCAGTCTTCGTCAGGTGCAGCAACAGATGTTATCGGAGGTGGCGATGTCCGGAAGCGGATCTTCGTTCGCCACATTGCGTGACATAGGATTAGAGATGCAAGACGACGGCACACTAAAGATCAATCAGTCCACGCTTACCGACGCCTTGACCAACCATTTCACTGACGTGAAGTCGATGTTTCAGGGAACAGGAGGCTACGGCCAAAAGCTGAACGCTGACCTCACTCAGTTAAATGACCCAGCGGTTGGGCTGCTGAACGCCGACAACAATGGAATCAACAGCCAATTAAAGAACGTTGCCGACCAGATACAAAGCTTCAATGACTATCTTGCCTCACAACGCACGGCATGGACGGCAGAATACACCAAGATCAGCGTCATGATGCAGCAGGAGCCCTCTCAGCTCGCACAGATCCAATCGGCGCTCGGGATAAAGACGGCATGAACATAGCTTCTCAATATAGGAGAAACTCCGTTGGCGGAAAGAGCAACACCGGGCTTGTGGTGCTGCTCTATGACGCCGTTATCGCTTCCATGTTCTCGGGGCTTCGTGCGATGAAAGAAAACGACATCGAACGCAGGACCAAGGACTTCGATCATGCAATGCGCATTCTTGGGCATCTCCAATCCACTCTGGATCATGAGTTGGGCGGCGAAGTCGCGAAGAGCCTCGACGGCTTTTATGCGATGGTTACAACAGAGATTGTCCGTGCCAGTGCGTTGTCCGACTGCGAGCGGATTGAGAAGCTGATCAATCACACTGCATCCATTGCAGAGGCGTGGCGCGAAGTGGAACATAAGGAAGCGGCGAAGATCGGCCAATAACAACTGACCTGAGAAGCAGAGCGTCGCCTAATCGCGACGCTCTGCTTCTCTCATCTAGTTCTGTTATCTGTGACTCAGCCCAACACATGGTGCTGGCGAGAATCGCTTTTCGCGTTCCTCTCAACTATCCGCTACTTGAATTCAAGTAGTTCAGCAGACTCATCTGAGAAACCTTCGCGAACGCAGCGCTGACAGCGCCCTGGGCGGTCTCGGCCTGAGTAAGCTCGGTGATCGCTTGTGATATGTCTGCGCCTCCGAGCTGGTCGGCAGTCTGAGACAACTGCTGTTTTTCCCATGCTATCGACTGAGTTGCGCCATCGATCGCATTCATCGCGTTTCCGTAGAAGACCCTTTGCGAAGTCAAGTTTGTGAGCGAAGTCTGCAGCGCAGCCGCAGCGCCGCTCACGCTTCCGCCACCGTTTAGCGCGGTGATCACGGCCGAAAGTGCATCGAAGACATTGCTGCCGTCGCTCCCGAACAGCTTATCTCCCGTTATGCCGGCAGGCGTTGAGATGCCATGGTCGATTACGACAGACGCGGTCGTGGAGGCGCCTCCATAGTGGATAACGTCGTTTAGATCAGCGGCGAACGCCGGAGTGTTGTCTTTCTCACCGCTGAAGAGATACTTTCCCTGAAACGTTGAGTTTGCGAGCGAAAGCATTTGCTTGCGTATGCCGGTCAGTTCCCCGGCTATCGCCGCCCGGTCCGAAGTGGAGTTCGATCCACTGGATCCCTGAACACCAAGGGTTATCGCCCGGGTCATCTGCTGGACGGCATTCGAGAGAGCGTTGTCCGCATACGCGAAGCGGCTGCGAAGGCCGGCGTCTCCGGCGGTGTACCCGTCCACCGCCGCCTGGGCTGTGGCGTTCAGCACCAGGGCTCCCGAGGCGCTTGGATCATCGGAGGGTTTGCTTACCCGCCTTCCGCTCGAAATCTCGCTAATCGCACGCGATTGAGTGGATTTTGTCTCTTCGAGCGCCTCAAGCAGATTGTTCGTGATTGAAAAGTCCGCCCTCATCAGTTGTGCACTCCTAATCCAATCGCTGTCTGCAACAATTGGTCCATCGTGGTAATCACTCGTGCAGCCGCCTGGTAGGCGCGTTCATATTGCATGATCCCGGCTGCCTCCTGGTCTAAAGAGACGCCGGAGATGGCGGCGCGTTGATTGTTCATCTGTGCTATCAAAGATTTGCTCGCGTCGGAATCGGCTTGGGCGTTCGCGATCTCATTGCCTAGCTGAAACACCGTCTGCGCCTGATATTCAGAGGCGCTCGACCCACCTACGACGGGTTGCGAAGCGAGCGCGGCCACGGCGTTCACAATGGAGTTATCGCCACTATTTCCACTCGCCCCTGTCTGCATCACGGTGGGATCTGTGAGCGCGACGGAGATGGTCGCCGCTGAACCCGGTATACCACCAAGAGGCGTGAAGAAGTTTGCCCCGTACGCAGCGTTGACGGAGGCAACAACTGCATTTGCTAGTGTATCCAGGCGTGTTTGCAGTGCTGGAAGGGCCGTATCCCGAGCCTGCAGCGTGCCACCGATCTTTCCTCCATCGACTTGTAAAGTCACGTCCTTCCCGTTCAGCATGACCTGATCGGCCGTTGCATTCGAGACGAGTTGCAAGGCGAAGGCTTGCCCCGCTGACACGAGGGTGTCCCCGGATTTGGTCGTCACTTCCACCATCGAGCCATTGCGAATAACCGAAACGTCGATGAGTTTTGAGAGGCTACCGAGCGCACTGTCTTGCTCATCTTGAATACTGCCGGAACCGCCGGGTAACTGTGACGCAGCGATATTCAGCTTGGCAAGCTGCTGCAGGAGCGTCTTGACTTGACCGACAGAATCCTGAGCGCTTTGATCGAGGCTGTTTCGAAGATCGGAGATGTTCCTTGAACTTTGCTGGAAGGCTGACGCTAAGTTCTGCCCTGCGCTGAGAACCTTCTGTCGAAGGCTCACGTTGGAGGGATCGGAGGACAGTTGGCTCCAAGAAGCCCAAAACACATTGAGGCGTGTGTCGATTCCTCCTGCGTTTCCATTGGCAAATTGCGGTTCGACCTGTTGCATCGCGCCCAGGAATTCTGCGGTCGCCGCTCCATGGCTCTGCTCAGAGGAGATGCGAAGGTTTAGAGCAGTATCGCGGATACTCTCGACCCCAGCAACCCGTACGCCAGCGCCATACACTACATTTCCGAAGCGCACCGGATCGTTTTCGAGGATCTGAGCCTGCTCGCGCGCAAAAGAAGGGTTGTCGACGTTAGCGATGTTATTGCCTGCAACGTCGATCAAAGCTTGGTCAGCGGTTAGAGCGCTCATTGCATTCCACAGGCTTGTATTCAGCTCAGGCATTGGGCGCTCCGCTATTACAAGGAATGAAATGAATGGCAGAGAGCATACGGTCACGCTGATGGCACTTGTTAACGACAGCTCTGAAACGCCGGAACACGCCGGTTAACTCTGCGTCGCGATAGCCCAGAGGAAGTAGTCCTGCGACCACATCCAGGAGACGCCGCGCTTCTACGAGATCACCAAGCAAAAAACTTTCCTCAGCCTTTTCCAATAAAGTTCTCACGACTTCTCCGGATCGTTGCCGTGTGCAAGGTCGGAGATCATCGCCGTGGCGACCTTCTCCGGCTCAACGCGGTATGTACCGCTTTCGACGGCGCGCTTGAGCGCCGTGATTTTTTGCTGGCGGGTCGCCTCTTCTGCGATGTTTTCCTGTGTGGAGAGATCTTGTGCTGCTTGTGAGATCCTGACCACGTCATCCGGTTTAGCCGCCTCAGAGCTGGCGTCGTGGATCCGCGATGCCCGCGATGTTTCCTTGTCCAACATGACGGGTGAAGCGATGGGACCATTGATTCTCATCGTTAACTCCAATCTGTATTACTTATCGTGTATTCCTTAGAATGCTTTAATGTGTGGACTTCGTGGAGTAGAGTTTGCTATTTCGATAGCAATTTTCGTTCCATCATTCGTGCAATTCCGATGCCACCGGATTTGCTCATAGCTGTCGAGAGTGCCTGCAGGGCAGTTTGCTTTACTTGACTGCCAGCACCGTCCTGAGTGTCGTCCTCCTGTTTTGCCAAAGGAGCGAGTAGTTCGTTGATGAGCAGCGATTCAAATTGTTCGGCCGCTCGCTCAAATCTTGTCTGGTGGCCAGAGCCAGCGAACACGACATGGTTGTCGATCTTCATAACACCTCAATCTCGGCCTGCAATCCGCCAGCCGCCTTCATCGCCTGAAGGATGGAGATTACATCCCTTCCTGTGGCGCCGATCACTTGCAATCCGCGGACGAGATCTTCTACCGTGGCGCCATCCTTCAGTTCGATCCTGTTGGCTGGCTTATCGGCAGCTTGCAAAGTGGTTTGCGGTACCACCTCAGTACTTCCGTTCTTGGAGAACGGAGCCGGTTGTGAAACCAAGTATTCTGTCTTGACCTCTATCGTGAACCCTCCGTGAAGGATCGATACGGGCGATAGAGTCACCTCGTTACCCATCACCACCGTGCCCGTCCGCTCGTTGACAACGATCTTTGCGCGAGATGTGACAGGTATGCGAAGCGCCTCGATGCCAGCCAGCAGTTCGGGGACAGACCTTCCGCTTACCATCCCCGGCTGGAGGACGACCGTGCGGCTGTCGACCAGTGTTGCGATGGTCTGCCTCCACTCGGCATTGATCTTATCCGTGACTCGTTTGGCGGTGCCGAAATCCGGTTCCCTGAGCACCAGCGTGAGATCTTTAATGGTCTTGAGATCGATAGCAGTATCGCGCTCGATGATGGCGCCTTCGGGGATTCGTCCGACCGTTGGGTGGTTCGACTGCTTGGCGGCGCCACCTGCTGCTACGGAATAACCTCCCACGGCGAGCGGACCCTGGGCTGCTGCATAGACTTGTCCGTCGGCGCCATAGAGCGGAGTCAATAAAAGCATGCCTCCTTCCAGGCTCTTCGCGTCGCCCGTCGAAGAGACGGTAGCATCCATATGCGCGCCCGGACGCGCGAAGGGCGGCAGCGTGGCAGTAACGAACACCGCTGCCACGTTGCTAACAGTCATCGCGTTTGTAGGGACTTGAACTCCCATCTTCTTCAGCGTGGAAGCGAGTGTCTGCAACGACACAACGCTTTGCTTGCGGTCGCCGGTGCCGTTCAGGCCGACAACCAGTCCATAACCGATGAGAGGATTGTCGCGTATGCCCTCGATCTGACTAATATCTCCAATGCGAGCGTCTCGCTGCGCGGCAAAGCAACTGGTCAACAGCGCGCCCATCAGAAGAATCGAAAGTCTCTTCATATCCCTAACCACCGCAATACATAGCGAACAACTGGATTCAATGGATGGGTGAAATCGCTCACAACTCCCCTGCCCTTCACTTCGATTTCCATATTGGCGATTGCGACCGAAGAGATCGTGTTGGCCGGCGTAATGTCGATCGAACGCACCAGACCTCGTACTGTGACCGTCTGTTTCTGGTGGTCAATGTCGAGGTTACGAGTTCCCTCGATTGCCAAAAGGCCATTCGGAAGGGCCTCAAGGACGTATCCCGTCATCACCGTCTGCAACTCGCTCGAAGATGTGGAGGCGCCTTGACTCTGCAAGTCAGAAGTTGTGTTTGCAGAGTAGAGACTGTTGAGCGCGTTCGATGGTTTGAGCCGTCCTCCGAGGTTCGATATCTGCGCCGAGGCTGACCCCTTCCGTGATCCCGTTAGATTGCCACTCGATTGGGCGGTCGTACTCTCTGCGATGCCGATTGTAATGACATCTCCGGATCTCCGCGCCTTGGCATCGGTCGCCAGGTTTGCATAAGGGCCGTCGAAGCGCCAGAGACTCCCCACACTGGCTGGCTCCGCTTGCTGCATCGATCTGACCCGCTCTAGAAAGCGCTGTCGAGCCGCATTGGAAGACTGGCCCTTCTCTGCCGAAAAAAGAAACGCCGAGACGAAGAGGCAAACGACGGTGCAGGATGAGCGCCTCATGGAAGCACCTCAACCTCGCCTAAAGCCGTGGGAACCACGCGCAAAATCCGCTGATTCCCGGCCACAAGTCGTACGCGCGCGATCTGGCCCACAATTGCGGAACTGAGCGCCTTGCCCTCAAGACTCATGTGCAGCAGACCGTCATTCACGGTCACCTTACAACTCGACCCTGCGGTAAGCAGCAGGGGCGCATGCTGCTTCGTCACTCGTCCGCTCTTCGCTGCTATCGAAAGCTGCTGCGTCGTAGTAACAATCAGGGGGTGTTTGCCCTCGGAACGGAGTGCGAGAACAGAGAGACGGTGCAAGGGGTCCCACCGGATGCTCTCCAACCTTAGCGACCCGTCCGGGCCAATTGTGGTTGAGGTATTAAGCGCCTCCTTTTGAATCGGCACGCCGCCCAAGACGCGGGCATTCTCGACCGCTCGCCTGACAGAATCGCGCCAGCTTGCTCCACTGCTCTGCCCAACAGCACACGGCCCAAGGGTGAAACCGAGAATGAGCAGGCGGCCGATCATGAACTTGCGGATCATCGACTCATCGAATTCACCTGCTGCAGCATCTGATCGGCAGCCTGCACGACACGTGAATTCGCCTCATACGAACGTTGGGCGGTGATCATCTGCACGAACTCCTCAACCATGTTTACGTTGGAGCCTTCAAGGGAGCTTTGCAGGATCGACCCCATCCCTTCAGCGCCGCCAGGGTTGCCGGTAATCGGCTGCCCGGATGCGGCAGTCGCAGTGAAAAGATTGCCGCCCAGGCTGTTTAATCCTCCGGGGTTCGCAAAGGTCGCCAATTGAATTTGTCCGAGCTGCTGCGCCTGCGACTGCCCTGGGAGCGTCGCCGTTACTACACCATCAGCGCCGATGGATATGCTGTGTGCATTCGGAGGGATGGTAATCGCGGGATCAAGCGCGTCGCCATCGGATGTAACCAGATTGCCTTGCCCGTCCATGTGAAAAGACCCTGCGCGCGTATAAGCCGTTTCACCGTTCGCCCGCTTGATCTGGAAGAATCCTTGCCCCTGAATCGTGAGATCCAGCGGATTGCCAGTCTGTTGAAAATCGCCCTGAGTCTGGATGATCTCAGTCGCTACAGTCCGCGTACCCAGCCCGATCTGCAATCCGGCGACATTGGTCGTTTGCTGGGAGGCAGCCGACCCGGGCGTGATCATGTTCTGGTACATGAGGTCCTGAAATTGAAGCCTGCGCTTGCGAAAGCCTGCCGTGCTTGCGTTTGCAAGATTGTTCGACACGTTATCAAGGTTCATCTGCTGCGCCTGCATGCCGGTCGCTGCCGTGTACAAGGCTCGAATCATTGTTCTCTCCTAGCTCTTTGCGATCTCTTCGATCGCAGTTCGGTTGAACTCGGAATGGAAGACAGCGAGGACGCGTTCCATCATCTCCGCCTGACGCTGTAGATTTACCAGCGCAACCGCCCCATCCACCGGAGTCACATTAGCGCTCTCAAGCGCCCCTTGCTGTACGTGAACATCTTTGACAGATTTCATGTCCGAGGCGCTCGCTGTGAATTGGCTACCTGCGGCCGGCGTGAGCACACCTGGCTCCGAAGGTTCGAGGATTTTGAGTTTTCCCACGACCGCATTGTTCACGGCAACCACGCCGTCCTCGCCGATAGTAATGGGCCCGGCGGGCAATCGAATCTCTCCCGCTTCGCCCAGGACCTTATTGCCAGCCTGATCGACCATAACGCCCGACACATCCGCATGAAAGCTGCCATCGCGGGTGTAGCGGACGCCGCTCGGCGTTTGCATTGCAAAAAAACCATTTCCCTGAATCGCGAGGTCGAGTTCCCCTCCCGTCTTCTCAATCTGTCCCTGAGATAGGTCCACGTCGGACCCACTCAACATGCCGTACTGCCCGACCGCCTGCGAGAGCGGATCGTTCGATTGCATGGCGGTCATGATCGAGTGAAAGTGTTCGCGCTGAGCCCGAAAACCGGTTGTATTTGCGTTTGCAAGGTTGTTGGCCGTGAGGTCGAGTGCTTGCATCCTGCCAACGAGCGCAGTCACCGCTGCGTAGTATCCGCTATCCATACGCGCTGAGTAGTTGCAGGTCACGTGCCGCTCAGCACTGCCAACAGATGAGATTCTTCTTAGCTCGAGGCAGTACTGGGCACGCAAGCGTCGTTTACAATCAGGTTTTCAGCCCGCAGGAGCCATTCCGCTTTGCTTTCATATATAGTCCTGGCACTGTTTGTCGCCTCGCAAAGGGGACTCATACCCTTTTTAAAGCGCCAGTTCATCGATCAGACCTTTCGCGGACTCTACCATCCAAACGGCTTCGACCTGCTTCTCCTGATTCCTTATTTCTTCGTTCTCGTGGTGCTTGCGTCTTACGGGGTGCATCGCTATGTTTTGGTCTACCTCTACTACAAGAACCGTAAGAACAGAGCGGATTCGTCCACACCTCCACGCTTCTTTGCACCGGATGAACTTCCCACGGTAACCATTCAGCTGCCGATCTTCAACGAACAGTTCGTTGTGGACCGTCTTATCGAATCGATCTGCAAGCTCGACTATCCCCGGGAGAAACTTGATATCCAACTGCTCGATGACTCTACCGACGAAACAGTGACCGTAGCCAGCGCCATCGTTCAGCGGTATGCGGCGCTTGGACACCCCGTCACTCATATCCATCGTACGAACCGTTCGGGATACAAGGCAGGGGCTCTTGACAATGGGATGAAGCTCTCGAACGGCGAATTGATTGCCATCTTCGACGCCGACTTTGTTCCGCCAGAAGACTGGCTGATGAAGGTCGTGCACCAGTTCACTGACCCGAAGATCGGCATGGTGCAGACCCGCTGGACCCATCTGAATCGCGATTACAGCTTTCTCACTAACGTTGAGGCCATTCTGCTCGATGGGCATTTTGTCCTCGAACATGGCGGCCGCTCCCGAGCAGACGTTTTTTTCAACTTCAATGGAACTGCGGGCGCTTGGCGCCGCCAGACGATCCTCGATGCGGGCGGATGGGAGCATGACACCTTAACGGAAGACACTGACTTAAGCTACCGCGCGCAGCTCAAGGGCTGGCGGTTCAAATATCTGCAGGATGTCGAGTGCCCTGCTGAGCTTCCCATCGAGATGACTGCTTTCAAGACACAGCAGGCGAGATGGGCGAAGGGGCTGATTCAAGTTGGCAAAAAGATACTGCCACGCATAATGAAGAGCGACATCCCGTGGCACAACAAGGTCGAAGCATGGTTCCATCTGACGGCGAACATTAGCTATCCGTTCATGGTGTTGCTGTCGGCGCTGCTTTTGCCGGCGATGATAATCCGTTCGTTCGGTGGTTGGTTTCAGATGCTGCTTATCGATCTTCCTCTATTCGTAGCGTCGACCTTCTCTGTGTCGAGCTTCTATCTCGTCTCTCAAAAGGAACTCTTTCCAACGCGATGGCACCGCACGTTCCTTTACTTGCCATTCCTTATGTCGCTTGGCATCGGCTTAACGGTGACAAACACAAAGGCCGTCTGGGAGGCGCTGATCGGCAAACAGACGGCGTTTGCGCGTACTCCGAAGTATCGCGTTCAGGCCAAGGGAGAGAAGACCAACGCGTCGAAATACCGTAAGCGCCTCGGCATCATCCCATGGATCGAGCTTGTCATCGGCACGTGGTTCGTGTTCATGGTTTATTACGCGATCATCAGCATGAATTACATTACTGTCCCGTTCATGGTTTTGTTTGTGCTCGGCTATTACTACACGGGATTTATGTCACTGCTGCAGGGACGCTTCGACAAGAACGTCTCAACCACCAGCTCCGAACATGTGAAGCCGGTGCCCGTGGGAGTTTAGACGGACCCGTTCTGCTCATATAATTCGACGTATGCGCAAATTCGCAGCTCTTGTACTCTTGCTATGCTTCTCTTCGGCCCTGTACGCCCTCGAACGCCAACCGAATGATGTTTATCGCGCCCGCCGGCAGGCGCTGGCGAAGGAACTCAACGGCGGCGTCTTCATTCTGTTTGCTCCATTGGAGAACGAGGGACCGAATGACGAATTCGGATTCCGCCAGGATGACAATTTTTACTATCTGACCGGGCTCACAGATCCGGGCGCGGCGCTCGTTATCACTTCCGAAGCCGACAATCTCAACCTTCCGGACGGGGCTAAAGGTCGCAGCTATACCGAGATCCTTTTTCTGCCAGCACGGAATCCGGTCCAGGAGCGATGGACGGGGCCTAAGCTGAATCCGGAGACGCCGGACGCCGCACAGCAAACCGGCTTCGAGCACGTTCTCTCACAAGACGCGATGCCTGGGGAAGTCCGTAAGCTTCTCACGCTAGGACACGGTGCTCCACCTATCTGGGGGATTCCTGCGGAACCGGGAACGCCGTCTTCCTCCCATGCGGCACTTACATGGCTCACTCGCGACAGCGTGCTCCGAGCGCCTCATATTAGCGATGCATCGACGCTCATTGCCCGGTTGCGCCAGCATAAGGACAGCGGCGAGATCGGCCTGATACGCAAGGCAACAGACGCTTCGATCGAAGGACACCGCGCCGCTCTCCGCGCAATCCATCCCGGCGTCAGCGAACAGCAGATTTCCGCGTTAATGCAATACAAGTACCTCTCCGCGGGATGCGAGCGCGCTGCCTATGCTCCCATTGTCGGGTCCGGGTTCAACTCGACTACTCTGCACTACTCCGAAAATAAGAACACCTTGAAAGATGGCGACGTCGTTGTCATGGACGTGGCGGGTGAATATTCGATGTACGCCTCCGACATCACCCGTACGGCCCCCGTGAACGGGCACTTCACTCAGCGCCAACGAGAGATCTACGAGATTGTGCTGGGTGCTCAGCGCGCGGTCATCGATGCATTTCAAAGTGGCAAATCTACACTCGATCATGGACCTGAATCGCTGCGGAAGGTTGCCCTGGACTACATCAACGCGCACGGGAAGGATTCCCATGGCGAACCGCTCGGCAAGTATTTCATCCATGGTCTCGGACATCATGTCGGGCTGAACGTGCATGACGCGAACGACCCAGCCCGCCCACTTGGCCCCGGCGCGGTCTTCACCGATGAGCCCGGAATCTACATTCCGGAAGAGAAACTGGGCGTGCGAATCGAAGATATCCTCTATGTGGACGAGAACGGAAAGCTGGTAAACCTAACCGCCAGCCTGCCACACACCGCAGACGAGATCGAGGCAGCGATGAAAGCGGATCCGGAACCCAGGCAGCAGCCAAACAGCAAACTCCGCCACGGCCCGGCGAACAGCAAGTAAGCAGCTAGCAACGCCGCGACGCTGAAAGTCATCTCTCCAGCATTCACCGGAGGAACAGAATGCCCAAACCAGAGACGCCCGACGCCGATATCGGAAAGGGCGCGGTGGTCAGTGAATCGCCGCGCGACCGGAGTGACAACTCGATGGCAGAGCAGTTGCCACACCGCCACGGCGAGGATTTGAACGGTGCGGACAGTGATTTTCCTGAGCCCGGCGCCCGCGAAGAGCACTCCGGCGGAAATAACCGCAAGAGATAATGGTCGAGCGTAGATTTCTCAAGACTCCCTAACCCGAGCAATGCGATAAGCCGCCCAATCCGGAACTAAAAAGCCAGGCCCAAAAAGCGTGGCTTTTCGCATAAGACGAACAGAAGAAGATTCGCTGGAGAGCTCGCCTGCGTTAGCTACGCCATCACTGGAAGATGTCTTTAACTTTACTGAACAAGTTGCCAGCGTGGGGCTGATTGTCCTGTTCCATGGTTTCCGAGAGCTGCTCCAGAAGTTCCCGCTGGCGCTTATTGAGTTTGTTGGGAGTTTTCACGACAGCAGTCACCACGACATCCCCGCGTCCGCGGCCGTTGAGTACCGGGACTCCTTGATGCTTGATGCGGAATTCCTGCCCAGTCTGGGTGCCCGCCGGAAATTTTAACGTGTGCTCGCTTCCTCTGAGTAATGGCACGTCGATCTCCACGCCAAGTGCCGCCTGCGGAAAGCTAAGTGGCACGCTGCAATAAAGATCATTCCCTTCCCGCTCGAAGACCGGATGCTCCGCCACACGCAGCACTACGAAGAGATCGCCTGAGGGACCGCCAAATTGCCCGGCCTCGCCTTGCCCTTTGTAGCGAATCTGGGTGCCGTCCTCGACACCACCAGGGATGTTGACTGTCAGCGATCTTTCCCGCCGGACCACGCCGTGGCCATCACACTTCGCGCACGGATCGGAGATGATATGCCCCGTGCCCGAGCATTTGGGACACGTTCGCGCCATGGTGAAGAAGCCTTGCTGATAGCGCACCTGTCCGCGTCCGGCGCAGGTCGGACAGGACGTGGGTTTCTTGCCCGCAGCCGCCCCTGATCCCTTGCACTCTTCGCAGGATTCTCCACGGCGAAGTTTGATTTCCGTCTCTTTGCCGAACACCGATTCTTCAAATTCAAGCTTGAGTTCGTAGCGAAGGTCGGAGCCGCGCCGTGCACGAGAACCGCTGCCGCTTCCGCCAAAATCCCCGCCGAATGCCTGTTCGAAGATACTTGAGAATATGTCGTTAAAGTTGCCAAAGTCGGCGTTGCCGAAGCCCCCGCCGAATCCACTGCCCATGTTGCTGGCAGCGTGGCCGAAACGATCGAAGTTCGCTCGCTTGTCTGCGTCCGAAAGAACGCTATAGGCTTCGCTCGCCTCTTTGAATTTTTCTTCCGACGTTTTGCGCTCGCCGTCCTCCAGATGCGACGTTCGATCCGGATGAAACTGCATCGCGACCTTTCGATACGCGCTCTTGATCTCCTGATCGGTCGCTGTGCGGCTGACGCCAAGCACCTCGTAGTAGTCTCGCTTCACAGTGTCTGCTACGCTCATTTCTTCTTGAAATCTCTTTCTGTCATTTGTTGCGCGCCACGCGAACCATCGACGGGCGCAGCAGTTTGTCCCGCATCTTGTAGCCGCGTTGCAGTTCGGCGATTACCTGATTGTCGTCGTGTGCATCGCTGTGCACCATCTCGATAGCTTCATGATGGTGGGGGTCGAACTCCGCCCCATGCGCCTGGATCGCCTGCACTCCCAGCCGGGAAAGTGCATCTTCCATCTGTTTGCGGATCAATTCGACGCCCTTGCGCAGGTCTTCGACGGAGCCGGTCTCATGCTTTAGTGCAAGATCAAAGTTGTCGAGAATCGGCAATAGCGATTTGACCGCCTCAGAGACGGCATATTGGCGGAACTCTTCCTGCTCCCGCTGCGTGCGCTTGCGGAAGTTGTCGAACTCCGCCTGCAGCCGTGCCAAGCGATCGAAGAGTTCATCCCTCTCCCGCTTGAGTTTGTTGTACTCCTCCTGCTGCACAATGGACGCAGGGGTCTGCTGTGGGCCCGAACTTTGCTCCTGCTCGGGTGCGTCCTGTTCGGCGACCGCTTCGGCCGCGTGGGTATTACGTTCCTGTTCTGCCATAACCTTGAACTTAGTCATTAAGAATTTTGTCAAAAAGTCCAGCGATATAACGCACCGCCGTCATTGTGTGCTCGTAGTCAATGCGCGTGGGACCGATCACGGCAAGCGATCCGATCATCTCGTTGCCCAATCGCGCCGGGGCACCGATCAGGACGAAATTCCGCATTTCGGGCATCGTCTCTTCGAGTCCGACGACGACGCGGACGGCCTCCTGCCTGGCATCGACGTAGGCTGATAACAAGTCGGCGATACGTTGCTTCTCTTCTAGGATACGCATCATTTCGCGAAGCCGCTCACGATCCTCTTCGCTTGCAAGCAAATTCGCGACACCCTCGACATAAACACCCGAACCGGGATGCGGATCGCTACCATGCAGCGCCCCGCCGCGGTATAGGTCTTCGATCGAACGCATCAGGCTGTCGTATTCACTCCGCTCCTCTTCCAAACGCCTTGCAAGTTCGACGCGCAGGGTTTCGATCGTCCAACCCTGAAAATTGTCGTTGATGTACCTGGCGGCCTGGTCGAGGTCGCTTTGCGGAATCTCCCGCTGCAGGCGCAAGATCCGGTCACGGACGATTCCAGCCTTGGTGACCACCACTGCCAGCACCTTGCACGGCGCCAGCCGGGAGAAATAAACGTGCTCCAGCGAATGGCGTCCTGCCGGGCTATGCGCCACGACAACACCCACGCCAGTCGAGATGATGGAGAGCACCTTCGATGTGCGCTCCAGGAACTCCTGCGGATCATGCACGCCCGCATATGAATCTGTGATCATTTCCTGGCTTGCGGGTTTGAGGTCGCCGCGTCCCGAGATCTGGTCTACAAAGTAACGGTAAGCCTGCGGTGTAGGGATGCGCCCGGCAGAGGTATGCGGTTGCTCAAGCATTCCGACGTCAACCAGGTCCGCCATTACGTTGCGAATAGTCGCCGGACTAAGGCCGTCTTTGCTCATACGCGACACCGTGCGAGACCCAACGGGCTCACCTGTCTCGATGTAGGTGCGCACGATGGCAGTAAGAATTTCGCGTTCTCGCGTTCCGAAATGGGGTGGGCAAGTCATGCTTCTGGGCCGTCTTCGCTAGCGGACGGAAATCTGACACTACCTCACTTAGATTCGACCAGCCTGCGATGGATGCTTCTACTTGGAAGCGCCGGCCATTCCGTGCATTGAGAGTAGCTCTTCTAGATTCTAGGAAGACACCCTTTGAACGTCAAGGCAAACCGCTGCTGGCAGTGCTCATCTGGCCACGGTCTTCATGTCCATTTCGCAGGTTTTTGCAGCCTTTAGCCGCACCTAATGATTTTTCCCCGCCTGGCGAGCTGAACGCATCTTCTTCATACCTCGGCGCATCATAAAATGTCGAAAGGTTCCGTTCGCCATGTTGCCGCTCATTCTCTCTGTGGTGATCCTTTTCGCTGCCACCGCATGTTGGTACATGTGGTGCAAGCGCAACAATCGCGCCAGGGCCGGCGAGATATTAGGCTGGATTGAGAGCACCCTAGGGTCCCATGGAGATACGGATTCTGTCGTCTGGCTCGGACCTTCCCAATTCCGAATCGTTCTTCGGATGGGCTCGAAAACCGTCTTCCGCCGTGCCGCTGTGCTCGTTGAACTTGCTCCCCGGGAACTGCCTAATCGCTGGGCACGCTCCGCCCTGCGTGGCGAAGGAGAAACAGTCACCTTTGAGGCAGATTTCGACGTCGCACCACACTTTAACCTGAACCTGCATAACGTGAAGCTCTTCGCCCGGACTCGCCGCGAACTTAAGCCGACCGGCAACGGATGGCAGTTCGAACAATCCACTCCGCTCATCATGACCACGCGAAATGAGTGGCAACGCGAGATCACCGGAGTCATCTCAGCCCTGCTTCAGCTCAAAGAGAAAGACTTCCTCGATCTGCAGTTCGCAAACAAGTCGCCCCACTACAGTGTCAAGCTTCCGCTTTGTGCGATCTCACCACACTCCGACACGCGCCTGGCGCTCGCTACTACGATCCGTGAACTCGCCGTCGAAGCATCCAGCTACCACGGCCTCAGCTACTGAGCCCCGCCATCTTTTCAAGAACAGTGATCGTCGCCGAATAATCGTCATCCGCGTGGCCGCTATTGGCGCACTCCTCGTAGATCTTGGCGATCGTCTCCGTACCCGGAAGCCGTACACCCGATTCCTTCGCGGCATCCAGCATAAGATGGATGTCTTTGTGCATCAGCCTCAACGGAAAATTGGCTTTGAAGTCGTGACTGTAGATTGCCGGCAGCTTATACTCCGCGACTCCGGAGCGAAGCATAGAAGCCATGATCAATTCTCCCAGCTTTTGTGGTTCGACCCCGAGCTTCCGCGCTAGCACCATACCCTCCGCGAGTCCCTCGTAGATGAGCCCGATGTTCAGGTTCATCGCAAGCTTTGCTGCCAGCCCTTTTCCTTGGTCCCCGGCGCGGATCATCGTCTTGCCCATGGCATCGAACAATGGCTGCAACTTCGCCAATGCTGCCTCGTCCCCGCCAGCGATAAAGATCAGTTGACCGGCCTCGGCACCGGTCTTTGAGCCAGTTACCGGAACATCGACGAATTCCACGTTCTTGGCCTTCATCTGTTGTGCAAAGCGCTGGCTTGCGAACGGAGAAATCGTGGAGGAGTCGGCAATAATAGCGCCTGGTTTTACCGCATTAGCTACGCTGCCACTTCCAAAAAGCACGTCTTCGACCGCTTTGGTGTCGGAGATGCAAATCCATACCACTTCGGCGTCATGCACGGCGTCAGCAGCTTTCGCCGCTGAACGGGCGCCAGTTACTGTCTTTCCCGCGGAGCGATTCCAGGTCGTTACTTCGTGTCCTGCCTTCACGAGGTTCGCTGCCATAGGCGCGCCCATGATGCCCAATCCCAGAAATGCAATGCGCATGTTCTCTCCACCGCGTGATTTTTTGACTCTTCAGACTACCCGAGAACTGGAGTTCCGGAGTGCTCTACAACCGTAGGGTGAGGACTTGCTTGAGAAACTTTCTGCATCCAGTTCCAGGCGCTGGCAATGATGCCGTCCAGGTGAGGATGCTGGGGCACCCAGCCTAATTCGCTGCGGATCTTCGCAGAGCTTGCGACCAGCACTGCCGGATCGCCGGGACGGCGCGGGCGCTCAACTACCTTGATCGGCTGTCCAGTGATGCGTCGTGCGCTCTCGATCACCTGCCGCACGCTGAATCCTCTGCCACTGCCGAGGTTGTAGATCAATCTCTCCCGCGAATCGAGTGCATCGAGAGCGCGTACGTGAGCGTCTGCCAAGTCGGCTACATGAACAAAGTCGCGGATACATGTTCCGTCTGGAGTCGCATAGTCGGTTCCAAAGATTGAGATTGACTCACGCTTGCCCGCGGCGGTCTGCAAAATCAATGGAATAAGATGGGATTCCGGTTCATGCGTCTCTCCCGATTCTCCGTCCGATCCGGCTGCATTAAAGTACCGAAGACTGGCATAGCGAAACCCGTGGATGCGATGGACCCAGGCAAGCATCTGTTCCACTAACAGCTTCGACTCTCCATACACATTCGTGGGTTTGAGCGCATCCGACTCTTCGATGGGGATGCGTTCCGGGTTCCCATAGAGTGCTGCCGTGGAGGAGAAGACCAGCTTGTTCACACCGTTCGAGCGCATGGCTTCAAGCACGGTCAGCGTAGAAGCAGTGTTGTTGCGGAAGTACTTTACCGGCTGCTTCATCGATTCGCCGGCCTCAATGGACGCAGCGAAATGAAACACGGCCTGGGGCAGGAAATCCTTCATCGTGGAATCTAGCAGCGACCGGTTTGCGACGTCTCCGCGCACGAACATGGCGTCTGCGGGCACGGCGGACCGCCTCCCGTTGCTCAGGTCATCGAAGACCAATACCTCATGCCCGCTCTTCAGCAAAGAACGGACGGTCGTAGAACCGATATACCCAGCGCCGCCAGTCACAATCACTCTCATCAACGCTCTCCTCTTCCTGAGCTCTCCCGACAACGACCGTATTGCCAGTAAGGTACAAGGTACGTCATCTCGCAGTCATCCACCGCGATGCAACCCTTTACAAGAGTGACATAAAACTCGAAGGCCGCCCAGTCAAGGACGGCCCGGGATACGTCACGCGCGTTTTCGCCTCTCGATGGGCTGAGAGAGGATGCTCACGTCCTGCACCTCTGAAACGTCCATCTTTAGGTCGCAAGATGGGCATCGGGGTTCTTTCGCATGTGCGATCCAGGCGATCGTCCGAAAGTGCCTGGGACAGAGTGGGCAATGCAGCGTCACAATCGCGATACCGCTCTGAGACCTTGGGGGCATCATTCTTCTCCATTCAGATCGAGCTCTTCCATTCCCGGCTCAAAGGCGACTTCGCAGAACGGTTCTGGCCACTGCGAGCATGCCAATGGCTTGCTCTGCGGGGGCGCCTAGTTGCTCCGCGCGCTTCAATGCATCCACATAATTCACTTGCGAGGCTGCCTCACAGACCTCTTCGACTGTGCCGGCGAGATTCTTCCCTTCGGGTGCGATTGCCACGACTCGTCGAGCGCTGAAAACGCGATGTCGAAATACTTAGCAGATTGCACCTTGTTCCCTGAAGTACCCTCGGCAAATCCTGCTGCTGCGGCCTCTTTTGCCCTCAGCGTCGAAGGCATGCCCTTGATCGCCTCCGTCTGGTCCTGGCCCTTTTGGGACATCGCTTGTAACACCGATACGTTCTCCTCTTCAGGACGCGCTAGCTCCATAGAACCCGTAAGACGCGATGTTTGTTGCGCGACAACATCATTCCGCAGCGCTTCCTCGTAGGCGTCCGCACCGAGCGCCTTCTTCATTCCATCGGTCGTGATGCGGATGGCGAGATTTCGTTCGGGCACGTCATTCAATTTCGCAAGCCAATCGAGCAGGCTGATGCCCGATTTCTGGGCGACTGCCTTGTCCACCTGCGGCGCCATGGTGGAGTACATTGCAGCAAAGTTAGGTGCCTCTTTCACAGCACTCTTCGGGTCCGGAAGCGCGGCCATCAACTTCTCAAACCGGGATTGCGACCACGGAGACTTCATCCCTGCGTGCTGCGCCGTCGCCATAAACGCACGCGGTGCGACCTGTCCCTGGGACGCTCCCACATCAAGCTTAGCCTGCGCGGCCTGCACCGCTTGCGGACAGATATTCACGGCGCCGATAATGCTTTGCTCCGCATCGGTCACCTTCGGCGCGGGCAGTTGATCGACAAATTCAGTGGCGGTCCGGCAGTCCACGAGCCCGGTCTCCATCATCGACGCGGATGGAACCTCCCCGGAACCAATCATCTGGCCTTCCAGCCGCACGCCCTCTGCCGCATATTGCTTCGCCAGTTTAGGGGACACAGGGTTCACCACGCTGATCGCTGTTGCGAGCACGCGCAGCCGGTCCTGCGGAGCTGGGATCATCCGTCCTACCGCGCTCTGGACCACATCTAGAACAAATTGCTGCTGAGCAGTGAGCTTTCTTGCCCGGGGCAGTGTTTGACTTTGCCGCCGCACCGGCCTTGTTTGCAGGAGCGGCAGGAGGAGCTTGAGCTTGAAGAGACAAAGCTCCCGCCAACACAGAAGTTGTGAGTAGAAGAACTGTTTTTCGCATGAGTCGTTCCACACACCCTACCGATGGATCTACTCACATGCAAGTTGACAACAGACGTACATTTCCACAAAAAAGCCACCCCTTTCGGGATGGCCTTTACTTGTTATTTAGCTGTTAATTAGCTGATGGAGCCCGGGATACGGTTACTTGCGGCGGCGCGATGCTACGCCTGCAACGACCGAGCCGAGACCAAGCAGTCCAAGCAGTGGAAGCGGCGATGCCGTCTGTGGCAGGGCTGCGCCCGACTTATCGTTGGAAGAGGCGCTGCTGCTGGCAGCGGCGTTCTGATCAGCGGATGCTGACGGGACGGCTGCTGGTGCGGCGCTAGCGGCTGGTGCAGCACTCTGGCTGCTCTGGCTGCTTACGTCAGAGCTGCTCGAGACCGGAGCCACAGGAGCAACAGCGGCGGGTGTCGTCGTTGTCGTAGTGGTAGTCGTCGCCGGTGTTGCGCTCGGGCTGCTCTGGCTGTTCATGTCAGAGCTGCTCGAAGTGGCAGCCGCCGAGTTGTCTTTCGGAGTTGGAGCCGGTGTTGCGCTCGGGTTTGCATTCTGGTCCGGAGATACTGCGCTTCCGCTGGTTGCATTCGCTGGGGCACCTGTGTCACCGGCCGGTGCGCCGTTCGGATTGGTTGCGCTCGCACCCGACGCAGATGGAGTGGCAGAGGATGGATTTTGAGCGGCCGTCGCATCCGGTGTCGCTGTGCTTGGGCTGGTTGCGCTTGGGCTGGTTGCGCTCGGATTGGCGGTGCTGGTGGAGCTGGCACTGCTTTGTCCCATCGTGCCCGTAGCGCTGCCACTCGTCGAAGTGGAGCTTTGCGCCGGGACGGCAGAATCACCCGCTGTACCGTACTGTCCCGCTGCCGATGGATTGGCAGTTGTGCTGCTCTGTGCAGGCGCGGTCGTCGTTTGGCTCGACTGACCCGCCGCCGGTGCATTCGGATCTGCATTTGTGCTGTTTGTTGAGGTTTGGCCCATCGACAAACCTGCCATCAGCACCAGTGTGCCCATCGTTAAAATTGTTTTCTTCATGTTGTCCGTGCTCCTTATGTCTTGTCCGTTTGAGAACAAATGCTCGCGTCCTGCGAGTCCCCGTTACTGGATACTTAGAGCCGCATTAAGGTTGACAGGTTGGTATAAATCGAGAGCTGCGCATTTAGAATGGAGACCACCACAATCGGTGCACTTCTATGGACGTGAGCACAACTGACTCACAATGGATGCAACAAGCGTTGTCGCTCGCCCGCTCAGCGGCTGCGAACGGAGAGGTTCCCGTGGGCGCGGTCGTAGTGTTTCAAGGGGCTATCATCGGACGCGGGGCGAACTGCACCCTCGCCTCCCATGATCCGACTTCGCATGCGGAAGTACTCGCGTTGCGTCAGGCCTCCCGATACCTAGACAATTACCGCCTCTCCGGATGTGAGGTCTTCGCCACGCTGGAACCCTGCTCGATGTGTGCCGGAGCGTTGATCCACGCTCGCATCTCGCGTCTGGTTTACGCCACCCCAGACCCTAAAGCCGGAGCAGCAGGGTCCGTGTTGTCGGTGCTCAACCATCCTCAACTCAACCATCACATGACGATCGAATCAGGCTTACTGGCAGACGAATGTTCAGAACTGCTGCGCGAGTTCTTCCGCGAGCGGCGAAGATCAGGCGCTTCCACAACCGGCGATCGGATCCCGGAATCTTCCGGAAACATCGAATAACAACATGTGCGGAAGAATTACCATTCGCGCCACCAGAGCGCATGCTGGAAGAAGCGTTCGATGCAGAAGCCGTGGAGGATTTCGCTCCCCGCTACAATCTAGCACCCACTGACATTCTTCCGGTTGTGATCCAGGCGGGCAAGCAGCGCCTGCTCAAGCCGATGACGTGGGGATTCCCTTCCGCAGCGGGCCTATTCATCAATGCCCGCTCCGAATCTGTGACGCGGAAGAAGATGTTTCGTGACGCCTACCTCCAACGGCGCTGCCTCATCGCCGTAGATGCGTTCTACGAATGGACGCAAGCTGGTAAAGTGCGCGAACCATTCCTCTTTGAAATGCCGGACAGCCGTCCTTTTGCTCTCGCTGGCATTTGGGAACAGCATGGAGGCACTGCCCGCTGCTGTGTGCTCACGACCGATTGCAATGATCTGTTGAGACCTATCCACGATCGGATGCCGGTGATCCTCTCGCCCGCAAACTACTCGCGCTGGCTTGATTCAAATTCGGCCTTGGGATCTCTCGATGGCCTGCTTAAGCCGTATCCGGTGGACGCAATGCGCATGCTCGCAGTGAACGCCACGAACGATCGCGAGATGCATCCGCCCGCTCCAGATCACACGCAACTCACGCTCAAGCTGCAATAATAGAGAGTTCATGCGCGCCTACTCTGCACTCTTCCTTGCCTCTGCGATAGCCCTCGCCGGATGCAACCAGCACACCTCTTCTCCCGCTCCAACGACCGCAGCTCCAGCAGTCGATCCCGGCACTGCCGCTTCGATTTCTGGCGTCGTCAATTTTCAAGGTGCCCCACCCCGGCCAGTAAGGATCGACATGGGACTCGATCCTGCCTGCAACATGTCCGCGCAGCAGAATCACAGCGAGCAGGTCTTAGTTGATCAAGGCAAACTCGCGAATGTTTTCGTCTACGTGAAGTCCGGACTAGCGGCACACAGATACCCTGCGCCGTCGCAGCCGGTGACGATCACGCAACGAGGATGTCGGTACATCCCTCACCTCGCCGTCGCGCTCGCCGGACAAACTATCCGCTTAGTCAACGATGATCCCGCGATGCACAACATCCACCCCTCCCCGACCGCCTCCGGAAATCGCGAATGGAACATATCGCAGATGCCCAAGGGTGTTCCGATAGAGCGTTCCTTCGCCACACCCGAAGTCATGATGCCGATAAAATGCAACCAGCACCCATGGATGAAGATGTACCTCAACATCGCCAGCAGCCCCTACTTTGCAGTGACCGGTGAGAACGGGATGTTCGTGATACCAGACCTGCCGCCGGGAGACTACGTCCTCGCCGCCGTCCACGAAAAATATGGAGAGAAAGATATCAGCGTCCACCTTGGCGCCGAAACAGACACAGGACGTAACCTTCACTTATCAGGCGCAATAGCCCAACCATATTCCATGTGGAGAGATACAGCACTGTTCGCCGCACTTCTACTCGGAGGTGCGGGGCTGTTCGCGCTCCTCACTACATCCGGAACACTGCCTCTGGTGCTCATTCCCTTTTGGATTATCGGTGGAGTCGTCCTGTTTGAGGTGCGGCGAAGAAGACTTTATAACAAGCCTTGTCCGGTATGCGCGCAGCCGCTCTTAGAAAAATTGAAAGGTGGGGTAGGGGCTCCGAGCTTTTGTCGCCACTGCCTGACTGTCCTCGAGTGGGTCGATGACGGAAACGAACTTCGCCCAATGGATACGGGCGAAAAGTTCGATACCGGCGAGAAGGCCGAGTAGCAGCCCGGGGCTGCGCGCTCTGTTAAAATCAATCGTTGCCGCATCCCATGGAAAATCCAGTATCGATGCCGTTTTCGCGGGGAATTCACCGGTTCGCGGTGCTGCTCGCCTTCGCAACTCTATTGCTTGTCATTGCGGGAGCATTCGTGACGAGCAACGACGCCGGACTCGCCGTTCCCGACTGGCCCACCAGCTTCGGCTCGTTCTACAAGATGCCTCCTATGGTCGGCGGCATCAAGTATGAACACGGACACCGCATGATCGCGGAAGCCATAGGAATGCTCACCGTGATACTTGGCTTCCTTATACTTCGCGGGGCTCAGCTCTTCAAAGCTGCCGCGCAGGCGGTCGCCATGACGGCTCTCTTTATCGGCGCTATCGTCTCCGTGGCCCTCGGGCACCAGACGCCAACCCACCCGGCCCTAATCGCCACCGCGACCGCACTCGGACTCACCGCTATCTTCGGTATCGGCGCCTTGGGCACAGCGCTCATTCTCGTCGGACGCGCCTTCGCCCAGCACTGGCCTGTAGAAGCAAAGGTTGCGATCATTGCGATGCCGACGGTGATGCTGCAAGGCGTCTTCGGCGGACTTACGGTTCTGCTGTATCTCCCCTGGTATATCTCCACTCTGCATGCGACAGTGGCGCAGACCTTCTTCTGCATTACTGTGCTCCTCGCCATCGTCACCAGCGCCGAATGGAAGGCTGCGAGACCTCTTACCGTGCCGGGACGTAAGGACAAAGTGATTCGCATGCACGCCTATGCGTCGATGGCCGCGGTCTACCTGCAACTCATGCTTGGTGCAGCGTTCCGGCACAACGGCATCAGCATCAAATGGCACATCTTTTGGGCTCTCGGAGTCACCGTCCTTCTACTCGCCACAGGGTTCCGTATTCTCGTCGAATACGGCAAGAATGGGGAGTTGCGGAAGCCCTCAGTCGCACTCATCTCCGTGCTCATCCTGCAACTTCTTCTTGGATTCGCCGCATATATGACCCGCGTCGTATGGAGTAAAGACGCAGTGCAACCGCTCACCAGTATGGTCCTCAGCACCGTCTCTCACGTCTCCGGTGGAGCAGTCCTGCTAGCGATCACCTGGTGGCTCGCTGCGCAGATATCGCATGTGCTCGCTGGCAAATCGGCAGACGTCCTCGAATTTCGCAATGAAGCCGTGAACGTATGAATCTCGTTGCGCAGCGATCGGAAGTGACCTCAGGGACGCCCATCGGGCAATCCGTCCCGCACCAGTCCTTTCGGACGTACACAGACCTTCTGAAGCTGCGTGTCACCATTATGGTGGTGGCGACAGCATGGGCGGGCTATTATCTCGGCTGCGTTCGTAATGTTTCGCAGGCCCTTACCTGGAGCGGCTTTCACGCTATGCTCGGCATCGGTCTCGCATCTGGTGGGGCCGCCGCACTGAATCAGGTACTCGAAAAGCATGCAGACTCACTGATGCTGCGCACACGCAGACGCCCGATTCCTAGCGGCGCGATGTCGTCGATGCAGGGTTCCATCATTGGAGGCGCGCTAATCATCGGCGCATGCGTTTATCTCGCCTATTTCACCAACGTGCTCACGGCCGTGCTCACACTTTTGACCGCCGCAAGTTATGTGCTCGTGTACACACCAATGAAAACACGCTCGCCTTGGGCGACCTTCATTGGCGCCATCCCAGGAGCGATGCCTCCGTTGCTCGGATGGGTCGCCGCGCGCGGCCGCATTGAGGGGCAGGCAGTCATCCTCTTCGCCATCCTCTTCGTCTGGCAGTTCCCACACTTTCAGGCGATCGCCTGGCTCTATCGGGAAGACTATGCGCGCGCCGGCATCATGATGCTCCCCGTCGCTTCTCCTGACGGACGCGCCGTGGCGCGCGAAGTTATGGTCTACGCCGCATTGCTTGTTCCCGTGAGTCTCGCTCCCACCCTCATGCATATGGCGGGTACGGCGTACTTCATCACCGCCCTCTTCCTGGGGATTGCATCTCTCTGGTACGCTCTCCGGTTCACGCGCATCGTAGATGCTCCTGAAGCTCCCATCACTAAGAAGTACGCGCGCCAGCTTTTGCGGATGTCCATCATCTACTTGCCCGTCGTCTACGGCGTCATGATGTGGAACGCGATCCAGCCGGTTGTGTTTTTGGAGAAGCCGTAGATGTCTGTCCAACAAGTTCTCAACATGGCAAGCAATTCTCCGAATACCACCGCAGTCACCGCGATCGTCTCCGTGGAAAACATCGTCCACCGCTACGGAGACCGTAGCGCGCTGAACGGCGTCACCTTTTCCATTCGCGAAGCTGAACTTTTCGGGCTTCTCGGCCCTAACGGCAGCGGCAAGACCACCCTCTTCCGCATCCTGACCACGCTGATGCTGCCCACCGCCGGACGCGCTATCATCGCTGGCGCCGATCCCGTCGCAGAACCCAACCTCGTACGCCGCAACATCGGCATCGTCTATCAGGCAAAGTCGGTGGACGTGAAGCTCACCGTCCGCGAAAACCTGAAGCATCAGGGACACCTCTATGGACTCTGGGGTGCCCCTCTCAATCGGCGTATCGATGAGATGCTCGATCGTGTGCGCCTCCGAGACCGCGCCAACGATCTGGTCGAAACGCTCTCCGGGGGAATGCAGCGCCGCGTCGAAGTCGCGAAAGGACTGCTGCACCATCCCCGCGTTCTCCTTCTCGACGAACCTACCACCGGGCTTGATCCGGGGGCGCGCCGCGATCTGTGGCAATATCTCGCCGAACTGCGCGACCAGGAAGGCGTCACCGTTGTCGCCACGACTCACCTCATGGAAGAGGCAGAGCATTGCGACCGACTGGCCATCCTAAGCGCCGGAAATCTGGTCGCGCTCGGCACGCCCGGTGAACTGCGAAGCGAGATCGGCAACGACATCGTTGAGTTGGAAGCAGTACGTAACCCGCATGATCTGGCGTCGAGTATCCAGCAGAGATTTGCAGTTACGACCCAGGTGCTGAACCACAAAGTGCGGTTTGAGATGGAGGAAGCGCACCGCTTCATCCCCACGCTCATGGAATCGTTTCCAGGAGAGATACAGTCTGTGATGGTGAGTAAACCGTCGCTCGAAGACGTGTTCATACGCCGTACCGGACACCGCTTCTGGAATGAGGAGCCGGAGGGCTCCGAATCCAATCAGCAGGAAGGGACAAATGGCAAGCACAGCCGCTAGCACTCCCGTCCGGGTTGATCGTAAGCCGCAGGAACAATCGTCGGTTCTCTGGACAGCCGCCTATACTCTATGGCTGCGCGAACTGGTTCGCTTCTACCGCCAGAAGGCGCGGGTCGTGGGCGTCATCGCCTCACCACTACTCTTCTGGATCGTCATCGGTTCCGGCTTTGGTAAGAGCTTCCGCTCCCCTGCGGGTGGAGCTGGCGAAGGATATTTGCACTTCTTCTTCCCTGGCGCTCTCGTCATGATCGTGCTGTTTACTTCCATCTTCAGCATGATGTCGTTGATACAGGACCGGAATGAAGGCTTTCTACTCTCTGTGCTGCCAGCTCCGGTTAACCGGGCTGCCATCGTCCTCGGCAAGGTGCTCGGCGGTACGACCCTCGCCACCATTCAGGGACTGCTGTTCCTGGTCTTCGCACCCTTCATCGGGGTGCATCTCACTGCGGCGGGTTTCGGCACCGCTGTGCTCTCCACGGTTCTGACTGCGTTTGCGCTTACCTCTCTCGGGTTCGCTATCGCGTGGAAGATGGACTCTGCGCAGGCATTTCATGCCGTCATCAACTTGTTCCTGCTGCCTTTGTGGCTGCTTTCGGGGGCGCTCTTCCCGGTCTCGTCCGCGTCGGGGTGGCTGCGGGCGATCATGCTGATCAATCCGCTCACGTATGGCATGGATGCATTGCGCACTGGGCTTTATCCCGAAGCGCGCGGCATGGCGCAGTTTGGTCCGGGACCCTCCTTGCTGATTCTTGGCGGTTTCTGTGCACTCGTCTTTGTTGCGGCCATGATGAGTGTTGCCAAGCGCAGCACCAGACCGGCAGCATAAACGATGATGGACCTCTCGGCACTGCCCACTGTCAATGCAACCCTCAACGGGATCTCTGCGATCTTGCTCGGTATCGGACGGTGGCAGATTGCGCAAAAACGGATAGCGGCCCACCGGGTCGTCATGCTTTCCGCCTTCGCGACGTCGTCGTTTTTCCTTATCTGCTACCTCTACTATCACGCTCACGTCGGCAGCGTTCACTTCCAGCACCACGGCGTCCTGCGTACTACCTACTTCACCATCCTGCTCACGCACACAGTGCTTGCGGTTGTGCTCGTCCCCATGGTGCTCGTCACCCTCTCCCGCGCACTCAAGGCGAAATTTGCACTCCACAGACACATCGCCCGCTGGACATGGCCGGTATGGATGTACGTCTCTGTCACGGGAGTGATCGTCTATCTCATGCTCTATCACCTGGACCGTTGAGGTATACCCCTCCCCCAGGCACATCGTGAAATGAGTGAGATAGAGGGGGAGATCACCGTAGGATCACCGTAGATCCAAGTAATAGTGTTTACCTTTCGATTAGCCCAAGATGTAGTGTTTATCGATTGTGAAAGAGCAACGGCGCGTCCGAAGACACGCCGTGGGAGAAGCAGAGTAGCAGGATTGTTGGTTTGTGTGCAAGAGGATTCTTTTGAAATCATGGGCGGGGCCGCCCGCCCGACCACCGGCTGGCAGCCGGCGCTACAGCTCGCTTCGCCGGGCGCGTTCAACTGTGAACTAGCTGACAGCCACTCGCACGCGCCTAGCTCATCATTTATAGTGTCCCAATCCCCTCTAATCATCGGAGTGCAACGTGGCAAAGAGCGTCAATAAAGTCATCCTTCTCGGTAACATCGGCAAAGATCCTGAACTCAAGTACACGCCCAGCGGCACTGCCGTGGCGAACTTCTCAATCGCCACCGGAGAGCGCTTCAAGGACAAAGAGGGGCAGTGGCAAGAGCGTACCGAATGGCACAACATCGTCGCCTGGGACAAACTCGCGGAAATCATCGGCCAATACGTGAAAAAAGGCAGCAAGCTCTACCTCGAGGGCCGTTTGCAGACCCGCTCCTGGGACGACAAGACGAGTGGCGAGAAGAAGTACCGCACTGAGATCGTCGCCAGCGACATCTCTCTGCTCGGGGGACGCGGCGAAGGCGGCGGGTCTTCCTCCGGCTCGGGCGAAGAGGGGGGCTACCAGCAGCGCAGTGGATACACTCGCGGCACTAGCAGCAACCAGGGCGGCGGCAACAACGCTCCGGCCGACGACTACGCCCACTCGACCGAGATCTCGGACGAAGACATTCCCTTCTAGCCCTAGTGGCTTCTACGCTCGGCGATAGCCAACGGCATCCAACTCTTGCAGGTGGGTGCCGTCTATGCCGAACAAATCCTATCGCCGTCCGTTGAACGTGGTGCTGCGCCGAGGATCCCCTGCGGAGCGGCATTATGGATCGCGTCTTTCGCGGCCCGAGGTCATTGCCCCCGGGATCCCGCCATCGCCCTCGCACGATCTTGTCTTCAATGGCGGCAAGACCATCCAGAGTCTGCACTTTTACAATTTTTATGTGGGCGGCGATGCGTGGCAAGCTGGGGACGTCACGAACATCGATCAGTCACTCTCTGCCGCGATGTCCGACCAGAACCTGAACAATGTAATGCAGCAGTACTTTTCGGGACCGATCACAACAACCTTTGATGGATCGGAATCTTTGTCGGGCGGAGCGCCAGCGACCTTCACACAAGGAGACGTGGAAGCACTGTTAGCGAATCTCGCTCAACAGGGAAAGTTCACAAATCGCGACCTCGCCTCAACGGTGTTCAATTTCATGCTGCCATCGGGCACAGTGCTGACGGACGATGCGACGACGAGCCACCAAACCACTCTCTCCCTCGACAATGAAGCGGACTCGCTACACGGACTCGGTGGCTACCACGGCTCTATCCATCCGCAATCAGGACAGACCATCTACTACGCCATCGGTGTCTATTCTGAGACGCGAGCGGACGGCACGCAGAACGGCATCCCGGTATTCGACCAGCCTTGGAAAAACGTGGTGGCGACCTTCTATCACGAGTTGAACGAAGCGCGGACGGATGCCAACGTAGAAGATGCCATCCGGGCGGGCAACGATCCGAGCGCCAATAGCTTTCTGGGATGGACGTCCCCGCAGGGTGAAGAGTGCGGAGACTATCCCGTCTTTGAATCGAGCAACAACCTCTCGCTGGTCTTTCAAGAGGTGCTGCTTACTTCGAGAAATGGAAAAGTTCCGGTGCAGTTTCAATATTCGAACGCTGTCCATGGGCCAGAGGGCCCGATCGCGCAACCGCATTCCACACAGGACCAGCAACCCGGGCAGGGTCTGTGAGAGGCGTGACAAGGGGCTCGGAGCCCCTGTCCTGACACTGTTCGTCCTCTAGGCGCCGATGGGACCGATGTAGTTCAGAGCATCGACACCCAGAAACTGACTGGTCTGCCCCAGCTCTTCTTCAATGCGCAGCAACTGGTTGTACTTGGCGACGCGATCGGTGCGGCAGGCGGAGCCGGTCTTGATCTGTCCCACGCCGGTTGCTACCGCAAGGTCGGCGATGAAGGTGTCTTCGGTCTCGCCGGAGCGATGGCTTGCGACTGCCGAGTATACCGTTGCGCAGAGCCATGTCGATGCAATCGAGGGTTTCGCTCACAGTCCCGATCTGGTTCACCTTGATGAGGATGGCATTTGCACAGCCCTCTTCGATGCCGCGTGCGAGCCGGTCAGTGTTGGTGACGAAGAGATCGTCGCCGACAAGCTGGACGTGCTCTCCTACCAGCGCCGTTAGATTGCGCCAGCCCTCCCAATCGTCTTCAGCCAATCCATCTTCGATCGACAGGATGGGGTACTTCCGCGTCCATTCCGCCCAGTACTCCGCCATCTGCTGGGAGGTGAGTTCCTTCTTGTCAGACTTCTTGAAGATATAGAGCTTGCGAGCGTTGTCATAGAACTCGCTCGCGGCGGGATCGAGTGCGATCCCTACATCCTTGCCAGCGCCGTAGCCGGCTTGCTCGATGGCTTCGAGGATCAACTCGATCGCCTCTTCATTCGACTTGAGGGAGGGAGCGAATCCGCCTTCATCGCCTACAGAGGTGTTGTATCCGCGTTTTTTGAGTACACCCTTAAGCGTGTGAAATATCTCGGTGCCGCAGCGAAGCGCGTCGGAGAAGGTCTCTGCGCCAACGGGCATGACCATGAACTCCTGAAAATCCACGTTATTGTCGGCATGCGCGCCGCCGTTGAGGATGTTCATCATCGGACATGGCAGCACGTTGGCGTTGACTCCGCCCAGGTAGCGGTAAAGGGGCAGCTTCAGCGCGTTCGCGGCGGCACGGGAGGTCGCCATAGAGACGGCCAGAATGGCATTCGCCCCAAGGCGGGACTTGTTCTCGGTGCCATCAAGTCCGATCATGGTTCCGTCGATCATGCGCTGGTCGGTGGCGTCCATGCCAGCCAGTGCCGGACCGATGACGCTTTCGACGTTTTCAACCGCCTTCATGACTCCCTTGCCGAGGTAGTACTCCTTATCGCCATCGCGCAGCTCAACGGCCTCGTGTTCTCCGGTAGAGGCGCCGCTAGGGACGGCAGCGCGCCCGATGGCTCCACCTTCGAGGAGTACATCGGCTTCTACAGTTGGATTTCCGCGGGAATCGAGGATCTCACGCGCTTTGATGGCTAGGATCTGGGTCATATATCTCCTGTTTTCAAAATGGGAGGAATGCTGAGCGCGTCGCTGTTGCTTGTCGACAAAGATCGCGGCTCCCGCCGCGTCACTAATGGTGTTTATGAGACTCATGCAGAATGAACGATTATAAATGGCAATAAAGCAACCGCCCGACAAAGGAAATCCGCCGCGACTACTCGCGGCGGATTCAGGGTGCAAGAGCGCGTTACTTCGCTTTCGGTTGGTCTTGCTTTGGTGGTTTGTTTCGTCTTGTTTAGGCTGATCGTCTGACTTCGGCTGCGACGGAGTTCCAGACTGCTCAGCCTGAGCCTTGGCATCCTTCTCCAAGGCCTCGACCGCACCGGGCATGACGCCCTTCAGCGGAGACTTGTACTGTTCTTCCATCTCAGGACGCGGCAGCGGCTTGCGCGGCAGCATCTGATCGCGCATCGCCGCGTTGTATACAAAAGTCGCCTCGACTGATTGCGGCTTGTGCAAGATCTTCTGCTTGCAGGCGCTCATACGTATCCATGTTGGAGTGATGGGTGCGAGAGCCGTAGTCGAGGGGGTCCTGTATGAACTGGAAGCCTGGTATGCCCACTGCATCAAACGAGAGGTGATCGGTGCCACCGGTATCCCGCATAGAGAGAGTCGTGACACCAAGGTCTTTTAGAGGTTCGATCCACTGTTGGAAGATGGGCGTCATGGCTGCGTTCTCCTGAAGATAGACGCCGCGCATTTTTCCGCTTCCGTTGTCGAGATTGAAATATCCGGAGAGTTTTTGCTGTTCGGGTTTGAGTTGCAGGGGCCCAACCACCTTGCGCACGAAATCGGGCATCTTCAGTTGTTCGGGAGTCGTCGCGAGCGGCGCTGATCCGAAGTGATTGCGGACGTAACCGAACGATCCGAGAAGACCTTGCTCTTCTCCGGTCCACAAAGCGATCCGGATAGTGCGGCGGGGTTTCACTTGCAGCGAGTTCAGGATGCGCATGACTTCCATGGCGACGATGGTGCCTGCGCCGTTATCGGTGGCGCCTGTGGCTGAAGCCCAGGAATCGAGGTGTCCGCCGACCATCACGACCTCATCTTTCAGCTTTGGATCGGTGCCGGTAATTTCTGCGACGGTGTCGAAGCCGTGCTCGTGGTCTCCGGTGAATTTGGCTTCACGTTCATCTCGACGGTGACGGGGACGTTGGCTTTCAGCAGGCGGTAGACGCGGCCATAGTTTTCGATAGCCATCACCACTCCGGGAAAGGGGTTGGCGTCGTCGCGCTTATAGGCGAACCAGCCTGTGTTGGCTCCGCTGTCGTCAAAGATGGTGCCGCCGGAGCCGCCGCCCGCGGCCATCACGACTCGGATTGATAATGGCAAGCGCTTTCTCCTCACGCAGCGAATTTGCTGATCTTCGTGCGAAGTTCGAGGCGCTTGATGAATTCGCGGAGGAAATCCTGATGTCCGGTTCGACTTCGCGGATAGGCGGAGAGCTTCTTCAGGTCTTCGTCGTCGAGGCGTTCGAAGAGGGGCTTCTCCAGGGGCTTCACTTCCCGCATGTCGCCGAGGAGGACGATCTTGCCCGCGAGTTTGCCCTTGTACTTGGAGAGGTCCTTTTCCTTCTTCATATCGACCAAAACCAGCGGGAGCGGTGATGGCACCTTCCGTGGAGGGAGACCAGGGCGCGGCCTGGGCGATGAATACCGCTGTGTCGGGTGTGGTCATACGCACCCAGGTGTTCAACTGCTGCCATCCCATGCCGAACTCGCCCCAATCCTCAAGATGAGCATTGGTGCAGCCCATCGCGGTGAACTGGTCGCGTGTCCACTCGTTGGCTCGCTTCATATTAGGAGAGCCGGTCAGCCGGGGCCCGATGCCGTCCATCAGTCCGGAGGCATACTCCATGACGTGCGAATGGGCGATGCCCTCATTCCGAATGCGCTGATACATCGTGAGATCGAGATTTTCCTTCGCGGGCTGCGGAAGCTCATAGGACGGCTTTGCGGCCTCCGCATTAGCGTTCTTGTCTTTCTTGACTTTTTGATCTGCGGCGGTGAGTGGAAGCGAAAGAGCCAGCAATGACACACAGGCCAGAGCAGCGGCTCGATGAGCAAGAAACATTGAGAGAACTCCTTGTTGCGTTGTATTGAATGAGTCGTCAGCCAGAGTAGCAGAAGAGGCGGGCAGGAGTCATCGTCGCGCAAGTACTTCGCGAACGTTGTCTTTAGCCAACAGGAACTTCACTGCGGAAAAATCGCGGAAGATCTCTTCGATCTTTCGATTGTTCAAAGTGCGCCGCAACGCGATCGATGGACCGGGCTGAAGGTCGAGTGTTCCCGGACCTGTGATGTGATAACGGTAATAGGGCGGAGGAGCGCCGCCTGTCTTGGAGTGGAAGAACGCCAGCAAGTGTCCTTCGGGTTTAGTCAGGGTAAAGATTCGTTTCGCGAGCGGCTCTACGAGAGCGTCGTCAACGTAGTCAAAGACGTCCCAGCAGAGTGCGATGTCGAAGCGCCGTCCGGTAGGAACCAGAGTCTCATCCAGGAACTTGGCGACGTCGAAGCGCTTCCCCTCGGAATCCTCGATCGTGTACTGCGGTTCGGCGGCTGTGGCAATGACATCTTCGCCGTAAATGCCGTGTCCGAGGTTGGTGAAATACGAGATGTTGCTGGCGGAGGTGGGGCCAAGATTGAGTACGGTCATGCTCTCGACGCCGGCGGTCGCTTTCGTGAGCTCTGCCAGTCCGCTCGATGTGCGCTGAATGCGCGCGGTAGATTCGCGGACCGCGCCCTTCTTGAATATGTCGAAGATTCCTGCCACGTAAACTAGACCAGGCGAATGAAGCGTTCCGCAGGCTTTGGTGCGTCGCCTACCTGCTCATTCTGCTCTCTCGATTGTACCCGCTCAGAGAGCGGTCTTTAATCTTGACATTCACGATTGCGCTTCGATCGCAACCAGGCGCGCAAGTCTGGAACTCGTTCTGTGACTCAGGAGTTCCACCTGAAATATCTACGAGTCAGATCATGCATGGGCGGACACTTTGAAGGTGTGCAGCATCACAGTGTCTGCCGAAGCAACTGGACGGTCGCATAAGGGCCGGATCTGTCATTGAACCAGGGGAACAACAGCTCCGATCCTTATGCGGCTACAAAAGAGCTAATGGGACTGCTTTTTTTCAGTTGTTTCGGCAATGTTCATAGAAACAAGAAGGCGGAGCCGGTTGGCTCCGCCTTCAACGCTTTATGCGCTAGGTGCGACTCCCGCCCTGACCACCGCCGGGACGAGGACCACGTCCGCCGCGACGACGGCGGCGTCCGCGACCGGGTGCGCTACCGCCGGGACGCGATTGTCCCGCCGCCTGTGTCACCGGCACGTTCGGAGCGTCGGCACGATTGAAGTTCGGCTCGTCGCCGTCTACACCCTCTTCCTCTTCGAAGCCCTCTTCGTTCGAGTCGGCGTCTGATTCTTCGCCTTCTTCTTCGAAGTCATCGCCGCCTTCAAGAACGAAGGCATCAGGACCAGGCTCGGGACGCCGCGCACGAGGGGGCGCCGCCTGACGCTGCTGCGGCTCCTCTTCCTGCGGTGGTGCGTCCGCGCCCATCTTGGCGCGCTGCTCTTTGATGACCGCCTTCCGCGATAACTTGATGCGGTTGCCTTCGATGCCCAGCACCTTCACCAGGACCTGATCGCCTTCTTTGAGTTCGTCCTTCACTTCTTTGACACGATGTTCCGCGATCTCGCTGATGTGCAGCAGTCCATCCGTACCGGGGAAGATTTCGACGAACGCTCCGAACTCTGCCAGGCGTACGACCTTACCGAGATAGGTCTTGCCGATCTCGGGGACGGCAGTGACGTCACTGATCATCTGGATCGCGCGTGCCATCGCGGTTTCATCCGCCGATGCAACGTTCACCTTGCCGGTGTCGTCCACATCGATCTTGACGCCGGTAGCATCGACGATCGAGCGGATCATCTTGCCGCCCGGTCCGATGAGGTCGCGGATCTTGTCGGGAGGAATCTGGATCGTGTGGATGCGGGGCGCAAACTTCGAGGTCGCGGTACGCGCCTCGCCGATCGTGGCCTGCATCTTGTCGAGGATGAACAGACGGCCGTGGCGTGCCTGCTCAAGCGCCTCGCGCATGATCTGGCCCGTGATTCCGCTGATCTTGATGTCCATTTGCAGCGCGGTGATACCTTCGCGCGTGCCTGCGACCTTGAAATCCATGTCGCCATAGTGGTCTTCGGCGCCTGCGATATCAGTCAGGATGGCGTAATCGTCGCCTTCCTTGACGAGTCCCATAGCGACCCCGGCAACCGGAGCCTTGATCGGTACGCCAGCATCCATCAACGACAAAGACGCACCGCAGACGGTAGCCATTGAGGACGATCCGTTCGATTCGAGGATGTCGGAGACGACCCGCAGCGTGTACGGGAACTTGTCAGCATCCGGCAGTACGGCGGAGATGGCACGGTCGGCAAGAGCGCCGTGTCCTATCTCGCGACGGCCCACGCCGGTCATGCGGCCGACTTCACCGACCGAGAACGGCGGGAAGTTGTAGTGCAGCATGAAGCTCTTCTTCAGGTCGCCGAGGTAATTCTCAACGCGCTGTACATCATCGCTGGTGCCTAGAGTGGTAGTGACGAGAGCCTGCGTCTCTCCGCGCTGGAAGACGGCAGATCCGTGGGTACGCGGCAGCACTCCGACTTCGATGTCGATGGCGCGTATCTCGTCGAATGCGCGATGGTCGGGGCGGATTTTCTTCTTGGTGACCTGCTCGCGGAAGATGTTCTCGCGCAGAGCTTCGTAGTAGCGGTTCAACTTCTTTGGCGCGTCGGCATCGTCAGCAGGAAGCTGTGCCTTCAACTCGTCCTTGATCTCTTTTACGAGCGCATAGCTCTCGAGCTTCGGATGTTTACGTGTGTCGAGCGCGTCCACCAAGCGAGCGCCAATCTTCGAAGTGAGTTCGTCGAAGTACGCCTGATCGAACTCGGGAGCCTTGACCTGCCGCTTCGGCTTTCCGGCGATGGCAACAAGCTCCTTGATCTTGCCAACGATTACTTTGATCTCGTTCGTGTCCGAATTCAATGGCCTGCACCACTTGCTCTTCGGTTACTTCTTTTGCGCCCGACTCGATCATCACGATTCCGGCTTCGGTACCGACGACCATGATGTTCAACTTCGATTCCTTCATCTCAGAGTACGAAGGATTGACGACCATCTTGCCATCGATCAGTCCCACACGCACAGCGCCGACCGGCCCCATGTGGGGGATATCGGATATGGCGAGCGCGGCGGAAGCTCCGTTGATCGCGCACACGTCCGGATCGTTCTCGGCGTCCGCGGAAAGTACGAGCGAGATGATCTGGGTTTCGTTGCGATAGCCTTCGGGGAAGAGGGGACGGCACGGGCGGTCGATCTGGCGGCTGATGAGTACTTCGCGCTCGCTGGGACGGCCTTCGCGCTTGATGAATCCGCCGGGGATGCGTCCGCCGGCATAGGTGTATTCGCGGTAATCGACGGTGAGGGGAAAGAAGTCGATACCTTCACGCGGATCAGGAGCCGAAACTGCGGTGGTCAGTACGACGGAATCTCCGGTGCGGACGACGACCGCGCCATGTGCCTGCTTGGCAAGGCGTCCGGTCTCAAATGTAAGGGTTTTGCCGCCGGCTAGTTCGACGGTCACTTCGTGCTTCATGGATCCTTCTTTCTACAGGGTACCTCGCCGTTTCAGGAGAACGCGGGCAAGTCTAAACGGGCAGCAAAAAAGGCGGCACTAACGCTATCTCTGCATAGCAGATACACGTGTGCCGCCTTTTGTGATCTTTTGCAATTCTGACCGGAAACGACCTATTTGCGGATACCGAGCCTGCCAATGACCTGCTGATAACGATCCGTGTCGTTCACCTTCAGGTAATCCAACAGACGGCGGCGCTTGCTGACCATCATCAACAGGCCGCGGCGTGAGCCGTGGTCCTTCTTGTGGGTCTTGAAATGTTCGGTCAGCTGGCCGATGCGCTCGCTGAGAATTGCGATCTGAACTTCGGGCGAACCCGTATCGCTCTCATGCGTGCGGTACTGGCTGATTACGTTTTCTTTTTGCTCGCGGGCCAACACTGAAACTGGTGTACTCCTAGTCTTTTCAAATCACTAAGTTACTCTCAAAAGAGTAGCACGGCACGACACGACGCGGCAAACAGGGGTGCCAGTTGCCAGTTTAGTAGGTTCACGGGTTCGGTCCACGGTTTGAATGCACACCAAACGATTGGGAAGGGATAAGGGAAGAGGGATAAGGGAAGAGAAGGTGGTGGAACGAAAGCAGCTCCGCCGGGCTGAAGCCACGCTCTAGCGCGTTCAATACGAACCCAAGGTTGCTTCGCTGCGCTCGCAATGACAAGTCAAGAGGTGTGCTCCTCGACTGAAGCAGGGGTCTACCTGTCACCCCAGGTTGAAACCAGCCTCCCTCGTATCTTGGTCCCTTGTTCCCTTACACCTAGAACCTAAACCTAGCCTCTAGCTCCTAATCGCTTGTCCGAAGGCGATCAGGTTTCCGTCGGGAGCGAGTACAAGCAGTTCCCGTTGTCCGTAGGGCTTGTCCATCGGTCCGTGGACATCAGCCTTGGGCAAGGCATCGAGTTTCGGCTTGAGTTCTGAGTAGATGAGTTCAACATCGTGAACGTCGATGTAGTACGCGAAGCGGCGATTGCCGGGAGGGGCGCCGTCCTCGCCGGTCTGCCGCAACAGGCGAAAGGCCACTGTCTCGCGTTGCACGTAGGCATAGTTTTCGGCATGAACGAGTGTCTTGAACCCCAACGTTTCGGTGAAGAAGGTTAATGCCGTGTCGAGGTCGGCGATATACATGAAAGGCGTGATTTGGATGAAGTTTGACAAAGGGGACTCCTCCTTGGCGGGAGGACAGTATACGGCGCTGGGTCGTGTTCGTCCGCAGCACCAGGCACGGTCGGGTGAGTGACGAATTGACGGGCAGCGGCTGCCCGCCCAAACCACCGGGTGGCAGCCGGCACTACGGGATCGTTGCGGGCGCCTGACACACGATATTTGGACGGGGAGCGTTGCTGCGGTTGTCTGTCCAGCATGCCTCGCGGAGGGGTGGGGTGTAGTCGTGTTCGATCCGTCTAGCATCTGCTGCGGCGTAGTCCGATGGAAAGACCTGATGGAAGCGGAATTGAATGCTGCCGTCCTGTAGAACGGTACCCAACAGGTAGCCGTAGGTCCACTCCACGGCGTTACCGGCTTTGAGATCATTCGCGGGCAGCGGGTAACGGCGCGCTCCCGCCGTGCCTACGATCCAACCCGGGATGCGCTGTTCGGGGGGCAAATCCCCGAAGATATCGGACATGTAGAAGTGCGAATGGCTGGCAAGCAGATAGACCTTCTTGTGACTACGAGAGCGGAATGAGAGCAGGTCGCTGTAAGCCTGGCGTCCGGAGGTGACGGCGCGTGCGGCCAGATCCCCCTTCTCTTCCTCGTTCATGGAGTGATCGCATCCCACGGAGTCAGGCAGCGCTTTGTGCATGCCCACCACCACGCTCTTAATTTTCGGATCGGCTTCGTCCTCCTTAAGGACTGCTTCGAACCACTGGAGCTGGTCGGCATCGAATTCATCTGGAGTGCCGTTATCGAGAGTGATGAAGTCCAAGCCTCTGCGGCGCCAATGATAGTAACTGCGCTCCCGATGTTCAGGCGCGGGGAGAATATCACGGCCTGACAAGAACGAAGCGAAGGTCTCGTCATACTCCTGCCGCGTCTTAATTACGAACTCGTGATTGCCGGTCGAAAGGTAAACGGGGATGCCAAGGCGCTTGAACGGTGCGACTTGATTGCCCAGGAAGTCTTTCCATATTTCCTGGCTGTACTCCTCTTTGGTCATGTCCCGATTGTTCCGCAACCTGTAGGCGTCGTTGAGATCCTCATCGGGACCGCTGCCGAGACGGAAGTCGCCGAGATGCCAATAGAACTGTGCCCGGGCTGCTTTCGCGCCGGCAGCGATGGCGGGCATAACGATGTCTCCGCAATTGCGGGAATCGCCGGAGACAGCGAACGTCCACGTCTTGTTGTTGCTCTGCGCGAATGCTGACACTGACAGCAGCACGAACATAGTTGGAATGAGTCGGATCTTCATGCGCCACATAGTGTAATTGAGCGCTGATGAAACGAAGATGAACTTAACGACTCACTTCAGGCTCAACATCAACCTTCTGCCTTCTACCGTGACGCACACAGCCGCGGGGTTCTTCACAACTGCGTCGGCCTCTTGAAGCTTGTCGGCAGCGACAGTCGTCGTCACAGCGATGACCCTCATTCCCGCCGACTTTGCTGCATGCACCCCCGGCGCGACGTCTTCGAAGACGACGCAATCGGAGGGCGCCACGCCCAGTAACTCCGCTCCACGCAGATACGGTTCAGGGTGCGGCTTGCCATTCACCACATCTTCAGCGGTCACGAAATTTCCAGGAACTGGAAGCCCGGCGACCCGCAATCGCACCTCAGCGAGCGGACGCGTTGCCGACGTCACCACGGCCCAGCATTCCGGAGGCAGCGCCGTCAACAATTCGCAAGCACCGTCAATCGCAACGATGCCGTCGTAGTCCTCCATCTCGCGGCGTTCCACTTCAGCATTCTCAATCTCATGATCTGCTTCCGGCAGCAATTCGCGGATGGTCTCAATCGACCTTCGCCCATGAGAGATGTGCGCGACGTAGTCAGGATCGAGTTGGTGCTCGATCGCCCAGGTGCGCCACACACGCTCCACGGCAGGTGTGGAGGAAAGCAGAACGCCATCCATGTCGAACAGGATGGCGGAACAGGTCATGGTCTTCACACTTCAGGCTAACAGCAACGTCGGGGCTGAAGCCCCGGAGCGTGAGCGGCTTCATTCCCCCGGCTGAGGTCGGGGGTCTACCCCGGGGCGGTGCGAGGCAGCTCCTCCGGGGCTGAAGCCACGCGCTAGCGCGCGTTCAAGGCAAATGCAGGGTTGCTTCGTCGCTGCGCTCCTCGCAATGACAATCATGAATTGCGTGCGAATCCCCCGGCTGAAGCCGGGGGTCTACTCGGGGCGGTGCGAGGCAGCTCCTCCGGGGCTGAAGCCGGGGTCTTACCCAATCCCATCACGCGGCTTTGCTACGCGCCGACATCACTTGCTCTTTGGTACATTGCGTGGGCGACTTGTCGGGACGCCATCGGAGCAGCTTTGTGCCGTGCCGGAAACGGTCTCCAGAGTAGTGATCGTAACTGACTTCGACGACGAGCGTGGGGAGCAGCGGCACCCATTTGGATGCGTCCGGATTGCCCGAATTCCAGCGAGATGGCCCACCCGGAGCGGACCCGCTGAACCCTAACTCTTTGTCACCGCCTGCGACGGGCATTGCCACTTCGATCTTTTCTTTGAGTGCTCGGCGCGACGCAGCGGTGAAGCTTGATGTGAAGCCTACGTGGTCCAATCTGCCTTCGCTGTTGTAGAGACCAAGTAAGAGAGATCCGATCTGATCGCCTTTTGAAGCGTAGCGGAAGCCGCCGACCACGCAATCTGCGGTGCGAATGCGTTTTATCTTCTGCATAGCCCTGCGATCGCCGGAGTGATAGGGCTCATCGAGCATCTTTGCGACGACGCCATCGCATCCGATGCCTGCGAAATCGCGCAGCCAGCGCGCGGCTTCTGCAGGATCTGTCGATGCCGGGGAAAGCTGAATCACGCCGTTTCCTTCGAGGTGAAAGCGGGCCCAGTTCTCAAGGACCTCGCGCCGGAGACGTAGAGGCGCGTTCGTGAATAACTGACTACCATCCTCAAGCATATCGAAGACCAGGAGCTTCGCCGGGGTCTCGCGGGAGAGGCGCTCGATGCGACTGGGTGCCGGATGAATCCGCTGTAAGAGGGCGTCAAAGTCGAGGATGCCATCTTTCTCGATAATGATTTCAGCATCGAGCACGAAAGCTGTGTCACTGAGGTTCAGAATGGCGGCGACGAGTTCGGGGAAGTAGCGATCGAGCGGTTGACCCGATTTCGACTGGATGACTACGCGTTTGGAGTCGCGAAAGACTAGGCCGCGAAATCCGTCCCATTTGGGCTCGTATTGCCAGGCCCCAGGGGTTGGGATCTCGGGAACCGCTTTCGCCTCCATCGGAGGGAACGGCGGCTGTAGTTTGAGATGAAGGTTAGGAAACTCGGCGGCGGTCACTTTTTGATCAGAATGGGTGGTTTCGCGTCTCATTCCCTGCCGCCTTTGGTTTATACAGCGAAATCGTGAAAAAGCGAGGGGCCGGAAGAACACTGAACGCCGTGGACCTTGCGATCTGGCGCACCGATAATAGCACAGCATCTATGGCCCAGAGCCGCTGCTTCACAATGCATCCTTTGTGCGGTATGGGTAGCGCGGGGAATGCAGGAGAATCAGGGCGTCCATTACCATTTAAAGAGTGAAGATAAACCGGTCTATTCCTTTTGACGATGTGCGATTAGTCATTTTCGACCTTGATGGGACCCTCATAGATTCGCGTCAAGACCTTGCCAATTCGGTGAATGCCATGCTGCAGCACGTGGGGCGTCCTGAGCTGCCGCATGAAGTGATTGCCACCTATGTCGGTGATGGAGCCCCCATGTTAGTCAGGAGGGCGCTGGGCGATCCTGACGACGAAGCCTTTGTCGAAGACGCGCTGGAGTTCTTTCTCTCCTATTACCGCGTACACAAGCTGGACCACACCTACGTGTATGAGGGCGTCTTGGAGGCCCTCGGGACAATGCGTGAATGCCTGGGGGGCGCGAAGATGGCGGTACTGTCAAACAAACCGGTAGGCCCGTCACGCGCCATCGTCGAAGCGCTGGGGCTGAAGCCATTCTTTTTTCAGGTTTATGGCGGAAACAGCTTTCACTCGAAGAAGCCTGATCCGCAGGGCATTCATTGCTTGCTCAAAGAGGCGGGGGGTGTGCAGCCTGGATGCGCGGTTATGGTCGGTGATTCGGCGATCGACATCCTTACCGCGCGCAACAGCGGGACCTATTCGATCGGCTGCAGCTTCGGGCTTGCTCCGCATTCGCTCGAAGATGCGCCTCCGGACATTCTGGTGGACTCGCCGGCTGAATGGTCAACGATGCTGAATTCGCATGCTGATATGAGAAAATAGAAGGAACGCCTCGCCGGCTCCTTCGCTCCATTCATGATTGTTCGCGGAGTGATCTTGCGGGAAGACCTCTGTCACTACACCAACGAAAGACGCAATGATTTCTGTTTCCAATATCTCCATGCGCTACGGCGCCAAGGTCCTGTTCGAGGACGTCAATGTCACGTTTACAGCCGAACGGCGGTACGGGCTAACGGGTCCTAATGGGTCGGGTAAGTCTACGTTCATGAAGATCCTGACCAGCGAACTCGAGCCGCAAAAGGGCAACGTGGTGCGTCCGAAAAAGGTCGGCGTGTTGAGCCAGGACCAGTTCGCGTTTGACCAGTATCGCGTCATCGATACGGTAATCATGGGCAATAAGCCTCTATGGGCAGCCCTCGAAGAGCGCAATAATCTCTACGACAAAGCAGAACTGACGGACGATGACGGCATGCGTCTGGGGGAACTCGAAGGAATCGTGGGCGAAGAAGACGGGTACTCCGCGGAAGCCGATGCTGCGGTGCTACTCGATGGACTCGATATTCCCGAGGAGCTGCACGAGCGCAAGATGGGCGAGCTGCAGGGCGGACAAAAAGTGCGCGTGCTGCTGGCGCAAGCGCTGTTTGGACATCCGCAAGCGCTGCTGCTCGACGAACCGACGAACCACCTCGATCTTGAATCGATCCACTGGCTGCAGAATTTCTTGAACCGTTATGACGGAACGCTGATCGTCATTTCGCACGATCGTCACTTTCTCAACAGCATCTGCACGCACACGGCGGACATCGATTACCAAACCATCATCGTTTACACCGGTGGATATGACGATATGGTCATGCAGAAGACGTCGGTCCGTTCGCGTCTCGAATCCGAACAGGCGCAGCGGGAAAAGAAAATCGCTCAGCTCAACGATTTCATCGCGCGGTTCGCCGCAGGTACGCGCTCGACCCAGGCGACTTCACGCCGCAAGGAGGTGGAGCGTCTCCAGTCAGAGGACTTGAAACGCTCGAACATTGCGCGGCCTTACATCAAATTCGGGTTCGAACAGCCCACTGGAAAGACGGCCCTCGAGTTTGAGGATCTGACCAAGAATTTCGGAGACCTTACGGTGATAGACAGCTTCTCCGCGATGATCGGACGCGGCGAGAAGATCGGTCTGTTGGGGCGCAACGGAGCTGGGAAGACCACGTTAGTGAGGACGTTGCTTTCCGCAGCGGAAAACGTGGATGAAGGTACGGAGAAGCCTGATTCCGGCACGATCCGGTGGGGACACAATGCCAGCGTGGGTTATTTTGCGCAGGACCATAAGGAGTCGATCCAGCCGGGTATGACTGCCGCGGACTGGCTGCATCAATGGAATCCTCGCGCGTCGAAGGAGGAGATTCGCGGACTGCTCGGCCAGATGCTCTTTACGGGTGAAGAGGGGCTGAAGCCGACCAAAGCACTATCCGGCGGAGAGGCCGCCCGCTTGCTGTTCTGCAAGCTAATGCTTCTGAAACCAAATGTGCTGGTATTCGACGAGCCCACCAACCACCTTGATCTCGAATCCATCAATGCGCTCAATATCGCACTGCAGCGATTCGAAGGCACTGTGCTGCTGGTCACCCACGATCACGATCTTATCGACGAAGTCGCCACACGCATCTGGCACTTCGAAGATGGCAAGATCATCGACTTCAAGGGCACTTATGCCGACTATCAGACCGATTCCGCTAAGGCGGGTGTGCACGCATTTGCTGCGATGTAGTCGGGCGTCCTGTGTTTGTGAACCGGAGGGCCTGCGCTCTCCGGTTTTCATTGCGCCACAGTCGGGTCGCGCCGCAGATATAATCGAGGATTAGCTCTCGCATGATTTCTCCTCTCCACAGTCATCTGGTCGCTAGCGGCGCGGAAATCGCCGAGTACGCGGGTATCGAGACAGCAATGCGTTTTGCGCCGGGACCGGAGAAAGAGTTCCGGAGCCTCACTACCGACGCTGCTGTCTATGACCTGAGTTGGCGTGCCAAGATCGCGGTCACCGGCGACGACCGGGTGCGCTGGATGAATGGCATGGTCACGAATAACGTCCGCGATCTTCAGCCAGGAGATGGGAACTACAATTTTCTTCTCAACGCCAAGGGGCATATTCTCGGTGATCTCTATATCTACAACCGCGGCGATTCGCTGTGGATCGATACTGAGCGTTCGCAGACGCCAAAGCTGCTCGAAACGTTGAATCACTTCATCATCATGGATGACGTAGAGCTCACGGATATTTCCGATCGGGTCGCATCGATAGCGGTGCAAGGGCCGAATGCAAAGCGCGTGCTCGAATCCGCCGGTATTGCGGTGCCACAGACTGTCCCCATGCGCTTCAGCGATATCACATGGCAGGGAGTGGGCATCACAATCACACAAATGGAAAGTCCAGACTTCTTGACGTATGAACTCTGGAGCGGCGCGGACAACATCCAGAGATTGTGGGACGCGCTCGTTGCGAACGGCGCCCACCCTGCCGGTTCGCGTGCTTTAGAGATGTTTCGCGTCATGGCCGGAGTCCCGAAGTACGGTAAGGACATCCGCGTGGGAGATTTGCCACAGGAAACCGGCCAGAACCATGCTCTGAATTTCACCAAAGGATGCTATATCGGCCAGGAAATCGTCGAACGTATTCGTTCCCGCGGGGCCGTTCGTCGCACATTCCACGGATTCATCTCCGATTCGGAGACTCCTGCTGCCGGCACCAAGATCTATTCCAGCGGGGCCGAAGCCGGCGTTTTGACTAGCGTTCAGCGCGTCCCTTCCGAAAAACTGGGAGAACGCACATTTTGCCTTGGGTACATCCGCCGCGACGCCCTCGACCGCGGGAACGAAATCACATTTGAAGGTGGAAGCGTCACGCCGCACTCGCTTCCCTTCACCACTGCATAAGAGGAATCCTCATCATGGCTGATCAAAAGAATCGCGAGTCAGAATTCACGGTCACTGATCGACGCAAGTTCAACTTCGACGATGTAATGAGTTCTCCGGCAGAAGAAGTCTCAACCGTTACTACTGAGCCAGAGATCGTTGAATCGCATTCGGGAAGCCCCAACGGCGCGGTGCAAGGGGAGACGCATCAGCCGGTGGAAGCACAATCGGGAATAGAGATTCCACCCAGCATCGAAGAGGGTTGGGAATCGCCCAGTGAAGACGATCAATTCGCACAATCTGCTGCCTACAAGGCAAGCGGGAATACTCTCGACTCCGCGCTCGAGGCACAGGAGCCTGGCTTATCGCGGCAGATCGGGGGCGCCAGTTTCGACCGACTTGTCGCGTTGATCTCCACGCAGGCCCTTCTGTTGATGGGTGCGCTGGCTCCTGAAGGTCAGCAGCCCAGGGTGGACGTGGTTGGCGCACGACAGCAAATCGACCTGCTCGAGGTTTTGAAAGAGAAGACGAAGGGCAATTTGGACGTCAAAGAGCAATCGATGCTGGACAACACCCTCTTCGAATTGCGGATGATGTTCATCGAGATCATGAACGCCTTTTCCAAACCTCAGAAGCGGGAAGGATAACCGCGGCATGCGGGCTACGCTGACCGTGCTGGGAAGTGGGACGTCTATGGGCGTACCCACCATCGGCTGTGATTGCGCGGTCTGCACTTCCTCCGATCCCCACGACCGCCGCACACGGCCATCCATCATGCTGGAGTACAACGAGGCGGTAGTCCTGATCGACACTGGGCCCGATTTTCGCGAGCAAGCCCTACGGGAACGCATCAAGCATGTGGATGCCGTGCTGTATACCCACGGGCACGCCGACCACATTCTCGGACTGGATGACCTGCGGCCGCTCAGTTTTTCACATGGACGTAAGGGTGGGGCCCTTCCGCTCTACGCCACGGAATCGACAGCGCGGACGATCGAGGAGGTGTTCCGATATGCATTCGATTCTGAATCGACCTATACGACACGCCCCCGCGTGCAGTTGCGGCGGCTCGAGCCCCGGTTCGAACTCTTTGGCGCGCAGTTCTCGACGATCCCCCTGAAGCACGGCGAACACGAGGTGATCGGCTATCGATTCGGTGCTGCGTCCTATCTGACCGACTTCAGCGAGGTACCAGAAGCCTCAATGAATCAATTGCATGACCTGGATGTGCTCTTTCTGGATGCATTACGCCGCAAGCCCCATCCGACGCATTCCAATCTCGACAATTCGCTTCGGATCGTAGAAGAGCTCAAACCGAAGCGCGCCTTCTTTACACATATGTCGCATGATCTAAAACATGAAGAGACGAATGCCACCCTGCCGGACCATGTCAGGCTCTCACACGACGGTCTGAAACTGCAGTTCGAGATCGCCTGATGAAGATCTTCCGCCAGTTAGAGGAGATCGGCAGCCTTCCGGGAGTGAAGGTTGCCAGCATCGGAAATTTCGACGGTGTCCATTGCGCGCACCAGTATGTGTTGCGTGAGATCGTGCGACGCGCGAAAGAGATGAATGGGCACTCCATAGCTATTACGTTTGATCCGCATCCAACTCGCATCCTGCGCCCCGATAGGACACCCAAGCTCATCACCACTTTGGAAGACAAACTCGCTTTCATCGCGGAGGCGGGGGTGGATGCGACGCTGGTGTTACCGTTCACAGCCGAATTCGCCCAGACCTCGGCGCGCGAGTTCTGCCGCCTTCTTTGCGAGAAAGGTAGAGTCCGGGAGATCCACGAGGGAAAGAACTTCCGTTTCGGGCGTGGAGCCGAGGCGGACGCCTCCCGGATGCAGGAATTGGGACGCGAAATCGGTTTTCAAGTGGTGATCTACCCTGAACAATGGATTCTCGGTGAGCCAGTTTCGTCGAGCCGGATACGCGGTTTAATTTCTGAGGGGCGAATCAACCTTGCACGCCATCTTCTCGGACGTCCGTTCTTCATCCGCAGCAACCCTGCACCGGGACGTGGCTATGGAATGCAATACACCGTTCCGACGATCAACCTCGCCTCATACTCTGAACTGCTGCCAGCCAATGGCGTCTATGTGACGGATCTCGAAGTAAATGGGCGCTCCTGGAAGAGCGTTTCCAATATCGGCACCCGTCCAACGTTCGGCGTGGATTCTTTCGCGGTGGAAACGCACATCCTTGAGTTCGAACAGATGCCCTTGGGCGAAAAGACTCCTCTCAAGCTGACATTCCTTCACCGCTTGCGTGAAGAAAGAAGATGGCCAACCCCCGAAGCGCTCAAGGCACAAATCGGGAAGGACATTGCACGCGCTCGCCGCTGGTTTGAATTGGCCCAGTGATGCGGCTTCCCTCTTTTGCTGTCGAAGTGATCGATGCTGAGATCGCGCAACACTCCGTTTCTGATTTAGCGCGTGCCTCCCGGGAACTGACCGACGCATATCGCGGAAGCCGCAGTAGTGGTGCGAGGCTGCCATCTTCGGATGCCCATTGCGCGGCTTACTTAGCGGTGAGGATGCCGGCAACCTATGCTGCGGCCGAAAGTGCGTTCCAACATCTGCGCGAGGCTGTCCCGGATTTTTCACCCGTCTCGGTGCTCGATCTCGCTGCTGGTCCCGGAACCGCCACCCTTGCCGCTCGCGAACATTTTAGGGCAATCCAATCGGCGACTTTGATCGAGCGTGACGAGCGCATGGTCCGGATCGCCCACAAATTGCACTCTTCCGGCAGCGAGTTTGTATCCGATGACGTGATGAAAGCGAACTTTCCTCAGGCCGATCTCGTCATTTGTGCGTATGCCCTGAAGGAACTACCCATCAGCGCAGTCTTGGGAATCCTGGAACGAGCCTGGGCGGCAACAAGGCAAGCGCTTGTGGTGATCGAACCCGGGTCGCGTGATGGGTTTGGCAACATTCTTAAAGCCCGTCAGATGTTGCTTGCCAGCGGTGACGGTGCCATTGCTGCACCGTGCCCAGGACACATGCCCTGTCCGCTTGCAGAACTCGGAGACTGGTGCCACTTCGCTGCTCGCGTTCAGCGAACAGCTCTCCACCGGCGATTGAAAGAGGCTGAACTTCCCTACGAAGACGAGAAATTCTCGTATGTCATCGGAATCAAGTCAGTGTTACAGGGTCATCCAGCATCCGCCCGCATCGTGCGCCGTCCTGAGAAATTGAAGGGTCACGTTAAACTGCAACTCTGCACTTTGAACGGCCTGACGCCAATGGTGGTTACCAAGAAGCACGGCAATCATTACAGACAGGCACGCGAAGCGGAGTGGGGCGATGCTTTCTAGAATCGTTTCATGCTTGCGCTTCCGCTGTGATTAAATCATCTGTTTCGTCATGACTACGAAGACCAATCGCATATATGCCACGTGTGACATCGGAGACGCCGCACTCAACAGACTTCGCGATGCCGGATATGACGTCGAAGTCTATCCAGGGCCGGAGCCTCCACCCAAAAAGACCATAGTCGAAAAGGTGAGAACTGGTGTTGCCGGCTTGATCACCACGCTCCGCGATCGAATCGATGCGGAGATTTTCGAGGCCGGGAGGGGCACGCTCAAGGTCGTTTCCCAAATAGCAGTCGGCTTTGACAATATCAATCGCGCCGATGCAAACCAGCACAAAATCCCTTTTACCAATACCGCCGACGTGCTCACAGAGACGACGGCTGAGTTCGCCTTTTTCATACTCGGAGCATTGGCCCGCAAGCTTTGGCAATCGGAGCTCGAAGTACGCGAACAACGCTGGGGCGCATGGCATCCGTTTCTGCCCTTCTTAGGGGACGAGGTCACAGGCAAGACGATCGGCATCATCGGCACCGGACGCATTGGGCAGGCGATGATCAAGAAATGTACTGGTTTCGACATGAATATCCTGTGCTATGACCCCGCCTACCGGGACGAAGATTTTGTCGAGAGCATTCAGGAGCTGATGAATTTGCGCGAGCGCAGCAGATTGCAGCCGCATCGGACCTTGATCGAATACGCAGACCTCGATCACGTACTCGAGTTCTCGGACTTCGTGAGCCTGCATGTGCCGCTCGTGCGCGAGGGTGAAGGCTCAACACCGACGTATCACTTGATCAACGAGTCCACGCTGCGGGAGATGAAAACGACCGCATTTCTCATTAACACGTCACGCGGTCCTGTGGTCGACGAGGCTGCCCTCTGTAAAGCTCTGAAAGAGAACTGGATCGCCGGGGCTGCTCTCGATGTTTTCGAGAATGAGCCGCTGCCTGCGGATTCTCCTCTCCGCGATCCGGCGATCGCGGACCGTTGCCGGCTCTTCCACCACTTTGCGAGCGGAGCCAGAGCGACGCGCCTCTCGGCCGATCCGAAGATCGGCATGGCTGGACGTTGTGTTCAAGGCATGCTCGATGTGCTTCAAGGTAATTACAACGGAGACCCGTCCCAGATGCCTTACGTCGTAAATAAAGAGGCATTCAAGAGTTAACGGCAGCACAGGTTCGCTTCAATCTACTCTCTTTCTCTTACGCTGATCAGCATCTTCTCTGGCGGACGGCATGGGGCGGTTGCGCGTCTGCACAAATCCACCTATGCGATTAAGATAGAAGCCCAAGCAAACGAGGGCATCTATGTCTGACGACCCCAAAAAGAAACCCGACTACACAAACAAGAGTGGATTCACGCGGCGTGGATTCCTCAAATCGGCGGGACTCGCGTCTGCCGGTGCAGCCAGCGCGGGAATTCTCCAGGACCTCGCGGCGCAAATGCAAGACGCGACGCCCGCCTCCAGAGGGCCAGGGCCGGTACCGATCACGCTGCGAGTCAACGGCCAGGCACATCAACTATCGGTCGAACCCCGGGCGACTCTTGCAGAAACACTACGCGATGGGCTTCACCTCACGGGTACGAAGATCGTTTGCGATCGAGGGGCCTGCTCCGCATGCACGGTGATGCTGGACAAGACTCCGGTCTGCTCATGCATGACGCTCGCGATTGATGCCCAGAACCGGGAGATCCGCACCGTGGAAGGCATTGCCGACGGTGAGAAGCTGCACGCGATCCAAGCAGCATTCATCGAACATGATGGCTCGCAGTGCGGCTTCTGCACGCCAGGCATGATCATGAGTTGCACTCACTTGTTAGAAACGAATCCGAAGCCGACCCTGGCCGATGTGAAGCAAGCGATCAGCGGAAACATCTGCCGCTGCGGTACCTATCCGAAGATATTCGAAGCAGTGCTGAGTGCTGCGGGTACGAAGGAGGCTTAGCCGATGCGAATCCAAGAGAACCAGGCAAAATCTCCAGCACAAGGGGCAAAGGGCGAACCCAAGCCCGTCCGCCAGAGCGCAAAGAAAACAGAGAAGCGGGAGCAGGACGCGCAGAAAGGATCGCCTTCCGTTCCGTCGCGCCCTGAAGAATTGCAGCAAGGCATCTTCGGCGCTCAGGTTGAGCAGGATACGATCGCGCCAGTGAAGCGCATGGTTCCTGAAGGGGAGCCAGGGGCCCTGGCGCTCAATTCTGAACTCAAGTGGATCGGCAAGCGCGTTCCGCGCGTGGATGGTCCGCTCAAGACGACCGGACGGGCGCGGTACACCGCCGACGTTTATCTCCCCGGAATGCTCTTTGCAGTGATGGTCGATTCGCGAATAGCGCACGGGCGCATTCGCAATATCGACATTTCTTCCGCCCAGAATGCACCGGGCGTGAAGGGCATCTACATTCTGAAGCACCTCGCTGGTGGCGAAGCTGAACTCCAAGACAAGAGCAAGGAGCAGCCGTCTAAGTTTCCCATAGTCCGGTTTGCGGGCCAACCGATTCTCGGCATCGCGGCCACGACGCAAGCGCAGGCGCGGGACGCTGCCAAATTGATCAAAATCGACTACGCTGCGCTTCCCTTCTCGGCTACGCTCGATCAGGCGAAGCGGTCGAACGCTCCTCTGGTTTATCCGGGGACGGCAGTTGCCAAGGGATCGGCCGGCGGCGGCGGCGGTCCGGACAATGTGCCTCAAAAGGGGAACCTACGCGGGCCTTTTCTCGGTCCTAATGGATCTGAAAAGGGATCGATCGAGCATGGTTTCCAATCAGCCACGGTGGTCGTGGAGGCTACTTATCGCACCCAGGTGCAGACACAGAGCGCCCTTGAGCCGCACGGTGTGGTTGCGGATTGGAAGCCCGATATCCTCACCGTATATGCCTCTACGCAGGGCACCTCCACGGTGCGCGAGGAGTTGGCGGAGTTTTTTGAAATCCCAAAATCCAAGGTGCGAGTCATCACCGAATTCATGGGCGGAGGCTTCGGCGCAAAGTTCGGTGCGGGCAACTGCGGCGTTATAGCCACTGCACTGTCGAAGCAGACAGGAAAGCCCGTGAAACTGATGCTTGACCGCCGTCAGGAACACCTGGTCGCCATGCGTCCGGATTCCGAGCAGCGCCTCAAGATCGGAGCAACCAAAGAGGGCAAGCTCACGGCGATGCATCTCGTCAGCTACGGTACGGCTGGTGTCGGTACGGGGGCGGGCGCGGGCGGTCCGGTACAGAACCTCTACAAATGCGATAACGTCCTCACCGAAGAGTATGACGTTTTCACGAACACAGGACCGGGCGCCGCGATGCGGGCACCTGGGCATCCGCAGGGCGCATTCGCGCTCGAACAGGCGATTGACGAGCTTGCGGAGAAGGCCGGAGTGGATCCTCTGACGTTTCGCGAAAGCAACGATGAGAGTCCTGCGCGTCGCGAAGAGCGTCGCATCGGCGCTCAACTCGCCGGATGGTCTAATCGCAAGGCCGCAGGCTCTGACACGGGACCTATCAAACGGGGTCTGGGCATGGCGCAGGGCGTCTGGTACAGGATCGTCAACATGGACTCCGCAGCCGAGGTACGCATCAGCCGCGACGGAGATGTGGAGATACTGTCAGGCGTACAAGACATCGGCGGAGGGATCCGCACGGTGCTTTCGCAGGTCGTTGCGGAGGAACTCGGACTCGATCCACATCAGGTGACGGTCAAGATCGGAGACACAAACTATCCGCAAGGCTCACCTTCGGGCGGCAGCATGACGACTGGAAGCATGACTCCCGCTGCCCGTGATGCAGCGTTTAAGGCGAAGATGCAGTTCGCGAAACAGATCGCGCCACTGTTCGATGCACGTCCGGAAGATCTCGTGTTTGCCGACGGGCAAGTGGGGGTGAAGGGCGGGAAGACGATGCCCTTTAAGACAGCCGCCGCTCGCATGAGTACCGAGGAGGTCGCCGCTCGCGCTAACCGCGCCCGCGATTATGCCGACGCTGAGGGAGCAGGCTCAAGGACCCGCGCGAAGCGGATAACGTACGGAGGCGTCCACTTCGCTCAAGTCGCGGTTGACACGGAGACCGGTGTTGTCAGGGTAGAGAAATTCTGGGCGATACAAGATTGCGGACGTCCGATGAATCCACTTTATCTGGAGAGCCAGATCAATGGAGGCGTCATCCAGGGTGTCTCTTACGCACTCTTCGAAGACCGAATCATCGATCCGAACCAAGGCATCATGCTGAATCCGAACCTCGAGGAATATAAGGTGCTCGGTTCAAAAGACGTTCCCGAGATCAAGGTCCACATCATTGAAGACTATCTGGGTCTCTCGTCCACGGACGCGGGAGGCATCGGTGAGCCGGCGAAGGTACCAGCGGCTGCGGCTGTTGCAAACGCCGTTTACAACGCCATAGGGGCACGCATCTATGAACTGCCGATACGTCCGGCTGCCGTGCTCGCCGCGCTGGAACGCGCAAAGGCGAAAGGAGCTAACGCATGAACCGGTTTGAATGGGTTGACGCCCGCTCCGTCGAGCAGGCAATCAAATTTTCGGCTTCGCAAAACGCAGTCCTGAAGGCGGGCGGGGTGGACCTGCTCGACATGATGAAGGAGGGTATCTCCGAGCCTAAACTTCTGGTCAATATCCGGAATATCCGGGGACTCGACCAGATCACCGAATCGAGAGATGGAATAGCTATCGGGCCGCTTGCTACTCTGGCACAAATCGGAGATTCGACGAGCATCCGGCAGCGTTATCCCGCACTTGCCGAAGCAGCGGAGTGGGCTGCGACCCCGCAGATCCGCAACATGGCCACACTCGGTGGGAACCTCGCGCAACGACCGCGGTGCTGGTACTTCCGCAATGAAGAATTTCATTGTCGAAAGAAAGGCGGCACGCGCTGCTTTGCGCAGGACGGTGAGAACCAATACCACGCTCTTTTCGACAACAGGACTTGTGCCATCGTCCATCCGTCGGGACCGGCGGTGCCGCTTGTCGCTTATGGCGCAGCTCTTGAAATCACCTCAGCGAAGGGCAAGCGTCAACTTCCATTGGAGCAATTCTTCACCAGCCCCGAACAGGACGTTACCAGGGAAAACGTTCTTCAACCGGGTGAAATGATCACCGCGGTGCTGCTGCCGGCTGCGAATTCGAGCGTGCGATCGGCGTATCACAAGGAGATGGAGAAGCAATCGTTCGATTGGCCGATCGCCGATGTCGCCGTTGTACTCGAACTCAGCGGTGCCACCATCAACCGAGCGAATGTGATTCTTGGAGCCGCGGCGCCGACACCGTATCGTGCAAAACAGGCGGAGGCTCGGCTTCGCGGACAACAGGTATCAGAGCAGCTCGCCGCAGCAGCGGCTCGCGATGCAATGGCAAGCGCCACGCCGCTCGCAAAGAACGGATACAAGGTCCCTGTATTCGAGGCTGTCATCCGCCGAACCATCCTCCGCGCCGCCGGCTTGCAGAAGGAGGCCCACGCATGAGCGAACTCAATATTTTGAACAACAGCATGGACCAAGGCTCCGGGGTATGCCGCCGCCTTAGAACGAAGACGTCTTACGGCACTTTCCTGGGGAGCGCGCATTTTTGGGAGGAGGGCGCTTCGACAACCGCGGTCTATTGGTGCCTCGACACTATGGGCTCTGCTGGACCCGACGACCTTTTCGCACATGCACACAATTGCCGCGAAGGACGATCCTGCTTCCGTCCTCGCGATTGACAAAGATGTAAACTGATCACCAAAGTGGCTCGACTTTCGTGTGGGCGCTCTTTCACCCTCAGGACATCCTTTACAGGATTTTCTGAAACAAAGACTTAGGTACAAGGCGCCTTCTTTGCACACGGCGACTTGTGGGACTGGAGACCGTGCAATGAAAGCTATCCTGTTTGTGGATGATCACGAGGTACTCGCGCGCCTGAGCTGCGAGATCCTGGAAATGCAGGGTTATAAGGCGGTTAGCGCTTACAGCGCTGCCGATGCTCTGGCAAAATTCGACCAGCAGGACATTGACATCGTGGTTACCGACTTCCGTATGGAGGGCATGAACGGGCTTGAACTCGCCCAAAAGATTCGCGAGAAGAGCCCAAGTACTCCGGTCATCATTGTGACTGGATATGGTCCCATCGACGGCGGCAAGAACGTCGAAACCGTGTTGCAGAAAGACAATCTTTTTCCTGAGCTGCTAGAAAAGATCAAACTCCTCGGCGACTCAGACGCTGCGAAGCGTCCCACCGCTGGCAGTGTTAGACCCATGTAGTTTCTTCGTTGTCTCCTCCTAAGCAAGACGGCCCCGGATATCTCCGGGGCTGTTTTTGTTTGGAACTCTCAATACGCTACGAAGGATAGTGGAAGTGGACGTCCTGGCGGGACGCGATCGGAATACCATCCTGCGTCGCCGGCTTGAACTTCCAGCGCTGGACGACGGCAATCACTATCTGCTCCACGCCGTGCCCTATACCCTGCAGGAGCCTGGTCTGAATGACCTCACCGCGCACATCGATGGTGACCTCTACGATCACATCGCCCTCTGCTCCGTGCAATTCGTCCCCTGTGACTGGAGGATCCGGCGAAACGATCGGGAGCGCCGGACGCACATCGTGGCCAGACATTAGACCGTCATACATCGATCCATTGGCCAAACCAGCCTTCGGTGATTCGTTCTTTGCAACCACATCACGATCAGAGACGGGACGCGGGGGTTTTGCTTTCGCCTTCTGCTTACGGGGAAGGTGGAACTTGCTCGGCTCAGTCGTTTGTGACGGATCGACGCTGTCACGGTTCTGCTTCGCCGCCAAATAAACCAGTGACATCGATTTGCCGTCATCACCTTTCATCAGCAACGACGTCTTCACAATGACCGGTTCAGTCTGCACGGACAGCATCGCGATCACAGCGAAGTGAAGTACTACCGAAATCCCTGTCCAGAGCTTTCGATCGTGTGAGTCGAGTTTGAGCGGCACCAGAATCATAACTTGTGCGACAGATCAATTCTGCTTAGGTTCGACGAAGCTTCAGCCCAAAAGAGAGCTTTGCTCTGTGCAATTATCCACCCTCTGTCCAGAGTAGCGCATATCTAACCCTGAATCGCTCGCCGAAGGCCAAGAATCCAATCAAACATGCTGAGGATTCGACAGGCTGAGAGCACAGAAGCGACTTCTATTGCCAGCCTCATCAACGCCGCCTTCGTCATCGAACACAGGTTCAAGAACGGGGATCGCACCAGTCCGCCGGAGATCTCTGGCATGATGCAGAAGGGACATTTTCTCGTAGCGTTGCAGGGCGATCGGCTGGTGGGAACTGTTTATGTCCAGATCACCGGCAAAACGGGTTACATCGGAACACTTGCCGTCGATCCCACGGAGCAGCGCTCTGGCATAGGGCGCACACTGCGCGAGGCTTCCGAAGCATTTTGTGTTGAGCGGGACTGTAACAAGATGACCCTTCGAGTCATCGACCTGCGCGAAGAACTTCCACCATACTACGAGAAGTTTGGATACCGGATTACGGGCACTGAGCCGGTGCCAGACGGAGTTCCATTCACTCAACCAGTGCATTTCATCTGGATGGCGAAACCGTTGTAGTGGATTGCGCTGGAGAGCCGACGATCTTATGTTGGAGATCTGCGAAGGAAAAGAGAGCGAGGCCGGTGAGATCGCCGCGATCATCAATGCGGCATTCGAAGTCGAGCGCAGCTTTCGTGACGGGAATCGTACATCGGCTGAGGAGGTATCGAGCCTCATGCAGAGGGCGAGCTTTCTTGTGGCCCGCGAAGGCACGCGAATCGCCGGGACCGTCTATGTACGAGTGAACGCACCTACGGGATACTTCGGGATGCTTGCCGTAGATCCCAATTTACAGCGCTCAGGAATCGGAAAGGCTTTGCTCGAAGCTGCCGAACGATTTTGCCGCGAGCGAGGCTGCAGCGAAATGACGCTGAGCACCGGGAGCGTGCGTCGTGATCTTCTCCCCTACTACGAGAAATTCGGCTATCGGACCATCAGCGTGGGGCCGGCGCCAGAAGGCACTTTCACGCAACCGATGGATGTCGTGAAGATGTCGAAGCCGTTGTAAGTGGGCAGGCTATCCTCCACCGACAAAATGGACGACCTCAAAGCGGTCGCCCTCGGCTACAGGCGTAGCATCCCATCTAACGCGGGGGACGATCTCCAGATTCTGCTCCACGGCAACGCGATCGCCCGTAAGTTCGAGCGCCTTCACCAGCTCCGCGACCGTGGATGCGTCAATTTCGCGCCGCGCTCCATTGATAATTACCAGCGCCACTAAGCCCTCTCGACCGCCATCGCAACGGCGTTGCCGCCGCCGAGGCAAAGCGCTGCGATTCCCCTCTTCACGTCTCGGCGGATCATCTCATAAATCAATGTGTTCAGGACGCGCGCTCCACTTGCGCCGATCGGATGTCCGATCGCCACAGCGCCACCATTGACGTTGACCTTGTTCAGGTCGAGCCCAAGCTCGCGGCACACCCCGATCGCCTGCACCGAAAACGCTTCATTCAATTCGTAAAGATCGACATCATCCTTCTTCCATCCGGTCTTTTGCCAGATCTTTCGTACTGCGGCGACGGGAGCCATCATCACCCACTTGGGCTCCACCCCGGACGCCGCTTGCGCGACGATCCGGACCATCGGCTTTGCACCGAGTTCCTGCGCCATGCGCGCACTGGTGACGATCACGGCAGCCCCACCATCGTTCACACCGGGGGCGTTCCCTGCTGTTACGGTACCGTCCTTCTTGAATGCAGGCTTCAATCCCCGGAGAGCCTCTATCGTTGTGTCTTCCCGGACGGATTCGTCGATTTTGAACAATGTAGGTTCTCCGCCCTTCTTCTTGGCGGGAATCTCAACGGGAACGATCTGTGAATCGAAGTAGCCAGCTTTCCACGCTGCGGCGGCCTTGCGATGCGAATTCACTGCGTACTCGTCCTGCTCTTCGCGGGTGATTCCATATTTCTCGGCGACGTTCTCGCCGGTGACGCCCATGTGGTAGTTGTTGTAGATGTCCCAAAGACCGTCGTTGACCATGGAATCCACGACTTGTCCATTGCCAAGCCGATAGCCTTTACGAGCCTGCGGAAGCAAATACGGTGCGTTGGTCATCGATTCCATGCCACCGGCGACTACGACCTCAGCATTGCCGGTCTGGATGGCCTGCGCTGCCAGCCCGACAGCCTTTAATCCTGAACCACAGACCTTGTTGATCGTCATCGCGGCGACTTCATCTTTGAGTCCGCCATAGAGTGCGGCCTGACGTGCAGGATTCTGCCCTAGCCCCGCTGTTATGACATTGCCCATAATGCACTCGTCCACCTGCTCGGGACGGAGCCCAGCGCGCTTCACCGCTTCTTTCACAGCAATCGCACCCAATTGTGGAGCAGTCAAATCGGACAAGGAACCTTGAAACTTACCGACGGGAGTGCGAACTCCCGAAATGATCACGACTTCTTCGAGCGACGGCATCAGCGTCTCCTAACGCAATAAATAGATGGGAGCAAACTCTCCATTATAAGATTCAGTTCTGAGTTACGCGATGCAGAACCCCTTTCTAGAAACGACAACTCCTTCCCCCGAACACCGAAAATCAGCATATGCTCCCTGGTGGCACACGCTGCTTTTGGTCCTTTGGATACTTTTTACGTCCTGGAGCACGGCCCGAGGAATCAACTCAAGCACTGCGGCCAGCATGACGAAATCCTCACGCTACATCGAGACGATGATCATGCAGTGGTTGGTGTTGCTCTATGTCTGGTTCGGCCTATTTCTGAGAGGCCGTAAACTGCGCGAGATCCTCGGACACACATGGAAGACCTTCGAAGACGCGCTGCTGGATATCGCAATCGCTGCCGGCTTCTGGCTTACGAGCAATGTCGTGCTCTTGGCGTTGCAGGCGGCACTCAAGATGGCGTCGCAGCAGAGTATTCGAGATCGCCTCAGCAAATTGGGTTTCATTGCGCCACGCACGGGACACGAACTCGCCCTGTTCTTCTGCGTCGCGATCACGGCCGGCATTTGCGAGGAGATCATTTTTCGCGGATATCTTCAGCGCCAGTTCATTTACGCCAGTCGCAGCGCAGTCGCGGGAATCGTGCTCAGCGCTGCGCTCTTCGGTCTCGCTCATGGATATCAAGGACCAAAATCGATGCTCGTACTGGGCTGTTATGGCGCACTTTTCGGCACGATGGCTCACTTTCGCCGCTCTGTGATCCCCGGCATGATCACTCACGCGTGGCAGGACAGTTTTACAGGCGCGATGCTCTACTTCCTCAAGTACCTTCCTGTGCCGAAATGATTTTTTGCGAGCCAGTCCATGCTCATAGTGCATGTCGTCGTGCTAGACCGAAGACATCGACATAAGAGCAATGAGCGGTCTAATTTTTCGGCAACTTCTCATTCGCAAGTGAAGCTCAAGAGCGAAAATCGAATCAAAAAACTGCTGAAGAACAACCCGAAAGTGAAACCCACCGGAGAAGAACTATCAACTTCTTTTCATTTTTCTCTTGACTTGCAATTGCGATGAACTTATACCTTCCATCAACGCAACTTCATCGTTGCGTAAAAAGGGAGAATAGAAAAATGGCAACTAAGAAAGCCGCAAAGAAAAAGTCGACAAAGAAAGCCGCAAAGAAAACCGCAAAAAAGAAGTAAGCGGTCTAACAAGGCAAAAGACGAAGGGGACGCGCAAGCGTCCCCTTCATCTTTGCCAGTTCCAACCAATACCCAAGAAAGAAGGCAGCCGTTAAATGGCTGCCTTCGGGGCGTCCGAATCTGCAGTATTTTCTTACGAACGTTGCTCCAGCGGCACGTATTTCGCTGGGTAGTCCGCACCGATATATTCAGCCCGGGGGCGGATCAGCCGGTTGTCATCGTGCTGCTCGATCACGTGTGCCGCCCATCCCGCTATTCGCGACAGTGCGAAGATCGGTGTGAACAAGTCGATGTCAATGCCCAACATCGTGTAAGTGGAGGCCGAGTAGAAGTCCACGTTTGCATTGATCTTCTTGTCGTCCAGCATGTACTGTTCGATCTTTCTGGACATGTCAAAGAATTTGGAATTTCCCGTACTCTTGCCCAATGCCTCTGACATCCGGCGAAGGTGTGTGGCGCGCGGGTCTTCCGTACGATAGACGCGGTGCCCGAAACCCATAATCTTCTTCTTCTTTGCGAGCTGGTCCTTCACGTATTCGACTGGATCGGCACCTTCTTTGTCGATGGCATAAAGCATCTTCATAGTGGCCTCGTTCGCGCCACCATGGAGCGGACCTTTGAGCGCGCCTGTCGCACCGGTGATGGCTGAGTGCATGTCCGCAAGCGTCGCAGCGATCACACGAGCCGCGAAAGTGGAGGCATTCAATTCATGCTCTGCATGAAGGATTAACGCGATATCCAGCGTTTTCTCGGCGGTTTCGGTCGGCTTCTGGCCATTCAGCATCAGGAGGAAATTGGCAGGGTGGCTTAATGATTTGTCGGCAGCCACAATTTCCTTGCCTTTGCGGATACGGTCCCAGATCGCCACAATCATGGCGATCTGCGACATCAGACGGACGGTCTTGCGCAAGTTGGCCTCGTGGCTGTTGTCGTCCTCATCCGGATCGTAGGTCGAGAGCGCCGATATAGCAGTCCGAAGCACTTCCATCGGCTTCGTCTCCTTCGGAGTCCGCTTCATATACTCGATCACATCCGGGTGAATCTCTCGAGCTGCTTGTAAGTCTTTGCGAAACTTGTCGATCTCCTGCTTCGTTGGCAGTTTTCCGTTGATCAGCAGGTACGCCGTCTCTTCGAAAGTCGATTTCTCCGCAAGTTGATGGATATCGATGCCACGATATGCGAGCACTCCTTGTTCGCCATCGATCCAGCAGACGCCGGAGTTCGCTGCGACAATTCCTTCGAGACCCTTACCTACGGCGGTGGGAGTAGTGGACATGTTTGCCTCAGATCCTCTTAAAGTGTGGGTAGTTATTCTGATGTTTGCTGGAGAGCGTAACCACCCAATATAGTGCATCGCAGCCGCTTTTTCCAATGCTTCAGACGCATTCAGCGAGAGAGTTGGAACGCTTCTGGAGCGACCAGGAACCATGCTTGAGAGCTGTGACTTCAGATAGGATGGGTTCCCACCGATGAGCAGACCGATCAACTCAGCCGCGGTCAATTACAGACACGAAGCCTATACCGAAACTACCAGCGCTCAACGCAAGACGCTAATTGCGGCCGCATTGGGATGGGCGCTCGATGCTTTTGACGTGATGCTGTATGCGATCGTTCTTACGAGTGTGATGCGCGATCTCGGCATCTCAAAAGCGACAGCAGGACTGCTGAACACGCTCACGCTGCTCGCTTCCGGCATCGGTGGCATCCTCTTCGGCTTCATCGCCGACAAGATCGGACGCAAACGCGCACTGATCGTCAGCATCCTCACATACTCAGTTTGTTCGTTCCTCTCAGGGCTCGCGCAGTCAATATTGGTGCTCGCCATCGTGCGTTTTATTCTTGGGCTCGGGATGGGCGGCGAGTGGAACACGGGCGCGACCCTCGTCGCCGAAACCTGGCCAAACCATCTCCGAGCAAGGGCGATCTCGGCCGTGCAGAGTTCATGGGCGCTTGGATACGCTGCTGCCGCACTCGTTGCGGGAATCATTCTTCGCTACACGCACAACTGGCGTTATGTCTTTTTTGCCGGGGTAGCTCCCGCACTAGTCACTCTTTGGATCCGTCACGAAGTCCCTGAATCCCAGATGTGGCGTGCGCGGAAAGAGAGACTGCAGCGACCGACAGCGCAGGCTGCAGACAGTTTTCGCGATCTCTTCCGCACCCCTCTCGCGCTTCCCGCGTTCGCGCTTCTCGGCATGAACTTCTTCGGAATGTTCGCATGGTGGGGTATGTTCACTTGGCTGCCCGCATACATGTCACTCCCGGCGGAGAGGGGCGGCCGCGGACTCGACCTGCCGCTACTTCACGCAAGCTGGCTTCCGCTCAACACAACAACCATTCTGCTGATCATCTTGAACCTTTTTGGTATGTTTCCGGGATATCTGAGCTACGGATTTGTTGCCGACCGGCTCGGACGCAAGCCGTCTTTCATTCTGTACACAGGGCTCGCTGCGATCGTCGTCCCCTTGTATGCGGCTGCCCGCAATCCGTGGGCGATAATGCTCCTCGGCACATTGCTAGCTTTCTTCGGCACCGGATTTTTTTCGGGTAGTGGCATCATCGCCAGCGAAATATTTCCCACCGGGATTCGAGCTCGTGCTCTCGGATTCACCTATAACGGTGCCCGCGCGCTCAGCTCCATCTCGCCATTCGTGATCGGCACCATCGGAGAATCCCGAGGACTCGGCGCCGCGTTCTATCTCTGCGCGGCGGGGTTCGCACTTTCTGCCGGCGCCGCACTGTTCATTCCTGAGACTAGAGACAAATGGTTGGAATAGGTCGACGAATGGAGGAACACCGACCGGATTCGCGACGTATCGTGTTTGCAGGAGTACTCTACATGCGAATTCATCGAACTATTTTCATGGCGTTTGCCATGGGGCTGACATGTCTGTCAACTTTTGCAGCCTCTAAGCCTTCCGGCAATGCCGCCCTCGAATCGAACAAAACACTCGTCAAATCGTTTATGACTGAAGTCTTTGCCGAGCGGAACGTAGGAGCTGCCAAGAAATATCTGTCCGTGGACTACAACTCTCATAATGTCCGGGTAGGACCTGGCGAGGCGGGCTTCGAGATCGCCCTACATGACTGGTTCGAGAAAGAGGGCAAGGACCTGAAGCTCTCGGTGGTGCGCGTAATTGCAGAGGGCGACCTCGTAGTCGGCGAAATGCACATATCTGGCATCGAAGATGGGAAACCTGTCTCACTGGTCGGGTTCGACTTGTTCAAGATCGTGAACGGCAATATTGCTGAACATTGGGAAACCGGCTCAAAGGAAAATTAATGCCGTGACTGCTGGACGGCGAGGGTTTCACGGAGCTCTTGCCGTTCTTGCGGTTTCCTTTTATTGGGGGATAGCTAACTGTTGCTCATCCGATGAAGCCTTCGTCCTCATATCCTCGCGGCGTATTCGCCCGTTCAATCCCCCGCAACGAATCTACGGCCGCCGAGACTGCAGCCATTATTCCGTTCACTTTGCGGACCGGGGTGAGGACTTTGCTCTGCACTTTGTCTGTCGTGCGCTCCACCTTGCTGACGGTGTCCGTAATCAACTGATCCGCTCTTTCGATGTGGATACGCGCCTTGTTGTTGAGCACAGTCACTGTGTGTGATATCTCCTGCGCCTGCTGCCGCACAATTGCTGAGGTTTCAAGCGCATGCGTGCTGATCTTACGCATCTTTGGGGAAATATCGGTCAGCAACTCGCGCCCTTGCTCGATGATTGGCAATGCCTTGCGCTGGACGTCTTCAACGGCCGTCTGGACGCGTCGGACCGACATGTACAAGGCAAAGAGAATGCCCGCTTGGAGAAGAATAGCGAACGAGACGACTGCGATGAAGATGGTCAGTTTATCCATAGCGCCCAGAGTAGTCCTCATCTGTTGGAATTGGAAAGCTTAAACATCTTACGGATTGATTCCACAAAATTGGAAGCAGCAAAATGGCTCCGCAATTGCGGAGCCACCTCAAAATCACAATCTCGATCAGCTCTGCGGGCCGTCGTCGCCCGTCGTCTCGCGATAGGCCTGCCGGCCTGCCTCAAATGCTGATTGCACCTGCTGTTTCTGACGATCGGCGAATTCCTTGCCGCGATCGATCCAATCCCCCATGGATTCGCGCGCTTGCTTGGAAAGCTTCTCTTTCCCTCATTAGCACGATTGGCGATGTACTCGCGCGTCTCGCTTCCCGTCTTCGGCGCAAACAAAACGCCTACCAGAGCGCCGAACCCGAGACCTGCAAGAAACCACCCCATACTGCTGCTGTTATTTTCCTCTGACACGTATCCTCCTTGTCCGCGAACAAAAATCATAGCGCATGAGCGCACAGCCTACTAGACGATCCAACCACCACCCACCACGATATCGCCGTCATAAAACACAGCCGCCTGCCCGGGAGTTACCGCGCGCTGTGGGACATCAAAGGTTGCAGTGATCTCATCGGGACCTGTCATTGCAAGCATCGCCTCCGCCGGTTCGTGACGATGACGTATCTTCACACTCACTCGGAGAGGCGTTTGCAGAGTCTCGACCGAGATCCAGTTCAGCCGCTTTGCCTTCAACGTTTTTGATGCCAAATCATCATTGGATCCCACCACTACCTGTCGCTTGTCACCGCGCAATTCGATCACATACAGAGGACTTGGGCTCGCATTTCTATTCGAAACCGCCAGCCCCTTTCGTTGTCCTACGGTAAAGTTGTGTATCCCTGAATGGGTTCCGATTACCTCGCCGCTGGTAGTGACCAGGTCGCCCGAAGTAGCCGGGACAGCCTGACCCTGCTCCTCCAGGTAGGCGTCAATGAACTTTTTGTAATCTCCGCCGGGTATAAAGCATATCTCTTGAGAATCCGGCTTTTGGGCGAGCGTCAATCCGTATTGCGCCGCGAGCTCTCTGACGTGCGGCTTGGTCATTCCTCCCAGCGGGAACAACGTGTGCGCCAATTGCTCCTGAGTCAATCCAAAAAGGAAATAGGTCTGATCCTTAGCCGTATCCACTGGACGTTGCAAGAGCCATCGTCCGGTCTGCTGGTCGAAGTTCACGCGAGCGTAGTGCCCCGTTGCTACCTTCTCTGCGCCTATCTGCCGTGCCGTGAGCAGCAATTGGTCAAACTTCAAGTGATTGTTGCAGAGTGAGCATGGAATGGGTGTTCGGCCCGAGAGATATTCATCCACGAACGGACGAACCACATCGCGCTCGAAGCGCTCCTGATGGTTGACGACGTAATATGGAATATCGAGATCTTCAGCGACGCGACGCGCGTCGTAAACATCCTCGATCGAACAGCAGCGGCCCTGGACCTGCTCCGGCATGCCCTCATGCCCGGCAAGTCTTCTCTGGTTCCAGAGCTGCATGGTAAGGCCGACCAGCGGATGCCCTTCTGCGCGCAGCATGGCCGCCACGGTGGAAGAATCCACACCGCCCGACATAGCAACCGCGATAACGGGTTGGGGCATCTCTGAGTCCGGTCCTAGAATTCCATTATAGTGAGTCTTCCATGCCAAGCCGCTGCCCATACCGCAGCCTGATTCCGGTCTTGTTGCTTTGTTGTCTGTGCCTGGGATGGGTAAGCTGCAATCCGGCGAAAGGCGGCGCTGGTGCTCATTCATCCTCGCCTCTTTGCATTTCGCGCTAATCAGACACTTTATTATCTACAGCTAACACTATGTATATACATGGGTTATTGTTGTTAGCTGCAGATTTGCTTGAGCGGCATCAGCACAAGTAGCCGCGTAGGCGTTCACATGTGTTCCCGGTGCCCATTGGAATTAAGGCGACAGGATTTGCATCCAGAGTGCATCCTAGAGAGTAGCAGTTCAGAGGAGCAGCCTGTGCGAAAGTTCAATCGGCTCTGGAACTCGGTGCAAGCAATCTCTCGTGAACTGCGCACGAGCCACCCAACATCTGTTGCACTTCCAACCCAAACCCGGTGGCGGAGACCTAAGATCGGCCTTGCCTTGGGCGGAGGATTCGCGAGGGGAATGGCCCATATCGGCGTCCTGAAAGTCTTTGAGGACGAGGGAATCCCAATCGATTTCGTAGCAGGTACAAGCGTCGGTGCGGTTATTGGGGCGGCCTACTGCAGCGGCATCTCTGCTCGTGAATTGGGAGAGATAGGTTCCATCATCCGCTTCAGCGACTTCGCGCGCTACACCATATCGCGCTATGGACTCTGTTCCAACGACCGCCTTGCCGCTCTGCTCAACCGCATTCTTAAGGTCCGGACATTTGAAGAGCTAAAGATCCCGCTCGCCGTTACTGCAACCGAATTCCTCACGGGCAAATCGGTCGTCTTCACGTCAGGAGAACTCAACGATCGGGTTCGCGCCAGTTGCGCATATCCGGGAGTGTTCACCCCCGTCACGGTCGACGGCACTCTGATGGTGGATGGATTACTCGCCCACTCGGTTCCGGCCACTCCCTTGAAAGGCATCGGAGCGGAAAAAGTCATCTCGGTTTATTTCAGTGCGCATTGGGTGCGTCCCGGAGGTCCACGCCACGTGCTGGACATCATAGGACAATGCTTCTCGATTGCCCAGGCCAACATGAGTCCGTTTTGGCGCGCAGACACCGACTGCCTGATAGAACCCGATGTTCAGCCATTCGCCTTCGATGACTTCGCCCGCACACGCGAACTGGTACGCGTCGGCGAGGAGGCCGCTCTCAAGATGCTGCCAGTGATTCGCGGCTGGATGGAAGAACCTGCCGGCAATCTTGAAGCCGTATCCGTCGTCAGCAAGCCAAATGCTCCGGTTACGCACCGAGTTCCACCGCTTACCGCCTAGAACTTCACATCAGATAGGCCAGATCGATAACGCAGTCTTCTCTAAGATCTGTTCCTTTTGCGAATCGCTTAACGACAATGAGAGGAAGTCCTGCAGGTTTTGTTGAATCTCGGGAACGCCAGGACCTGGCCAGTCCGTGCCGAACAAAGTCTGTGTCGCGATCTCTTCCAACCGCGGAAAGTACTGCAGTAGCGTCTTCGGTGGAATTCCACTGATATCCAGATACACGTTCTTATGCCGCCGTATGAGAAAGAATGCCGTATTCATCCATAGCGGTCTGCCCCATGGGCAAGTAGAATCTTCAACTTCGGAAAATCGACTGCTACGTCATCCACAAAGATGGGGTCGCCATACTTGTTGCGCGCGCCGGGGAAGATGGATGTTCCCGTGTGGAACATTACAGGGATTCCGTGCTTCTCGGCCTCTCGATAGATGACTTCCAGTTCCCTGTTCCCGCTCAGGTATTCATTTGGATAGAGCAGCTGGTGGGGTGGATGTACTTTCAGCATCCGAATCCCCAGCCGGACGATGTGTTCCATATCCGCCGCAATGTCTTTCGTATGTCTTGGATGTACGCTGCCGCACGGGATCAGCCGCTTCGGATCAGCTTTGCAATAGTCAGTTACAAACTCGTTCACTTCTGGGGTGAACCCCATCAACTCAGGAGCAACGTAGTTGATCAGTACGGCGCGCTCGATCCCGATCGCATCGAGATGATTCAGAAATGCTTTCGGAGAGCGGCAGAACTCGATCACCTGATCGAAATTCTTCCGCTTGCGCTTCATCGTTTCGAGTGCCTGCGGGCGAAACATCTCGACCGGTTGGATATGTACGTGGCAATCCGTGATTCTCATGACCCTGCAGGCTAACAGAGTCTCGAGTTCCACTCCTCCGGCAATAACTTGCAAATTCCCAGCATTGAATCCTGAAATCTGAAATCATTGAATCTGCAATGCCTCTTCGACGCGTCTATCTCGACAGTAACGCGACTACACCGGTCCTCGGACCGGTCTTGGAGGCGATGCTGCCCTTCTATCGCGACGAGTTCGGTAACGCCTCGTCGATCCACCATTTTGGGCAGCACGCGCGCTCCGCCATCGAACGTGCGCGCGCCTCGGTTGCACGGCTCCTTAACTGTCGGCCCGCTGAGATCGTGTTCACCAGCGGCGGTACTGAATCCGACAATCTCGCCATCTTTGGGATCGTGAAATCCGGCGACCATGTCATAACCTCCGTTATCGAACATCATGCTGTCCTCAACGCATGCCACAAGCTCGAAGAGCGCGGCGTCGAGGTAACGTACTTGCCCGTGGATGGTCGCGGTCTTGTGGCTCCCGCCGATGTCCGCGACGCATTACGCCCAAACACCAAGCTGGTCACTATCATGCTGGCCAACAACGAATCCGGAGTGATTCAGCCGCTCGAAGACATCGGCAAGATCGCCGCAGACGCAGACGTTCTCTTCCACACGGATGCAGTCCAGGCAGCTTCGAAGATTCCGCTCGACGTGAACCAGATCGGCTGCGACCTACTCAGCATCTCCGGGCACAAGATGCACGCACCGCAGGGTACTGGCGCGCTCTACGTCCGGCGCGGCACTCTGCTCGAGCCGCTCTTCTTTGGCGGCAACCACGAACGCCAGCGGCGCGCGGGCACTGAGAACCTTCCCGGCATTATTGCTCTCGGCGCTGCGGCAGAACTCGCGCTATATGACTTCGCCAACGGCGGATCGGAAAAGGTCGCCGCACTTCGCGACCGTCTCGAACAAGGCATTCTCGCCAGTGTCCCGCACTGCGGCGTAAACGGCGCCGGAGCACGCCGTGTGCCTAACACCACTAACGTGTGGTTCGATTACATCGAAGGCGAGCCAGCGGTAATCTCCCTCGACCTCAAAGGCATCGCTGTATCAACCGGCGCTGCATGTTCATCGGGTGCGATTGAGCCATCGCACGTATTGACAGCCATGGGCCTATCACCAGAGCGAGCACGAGCCAGCCTGCGTTTTTCCTTTGGAAAGCACAACACTGGCGACGATGTAGAGTACGTTCTATCCGTCCTCACGGATGTAATCCAGCGGTTGCGAGACATCTCTCCGCTCTACAAGGGAGCGTGACGCATGATCGCAGGTAACCCGCCCTCGTCACTTGTAACAGAGTAGATAGCGGCATAATATCCGCTTAGATAGGCACTCTATGAAGCTCCTACTCTGTCTTTTGTCCCTGGTTTCCTCAGTTGGAATCGGATTGGCACAAGTTCCCGCCGCCCAGCACGTTATCGTCGTCGTCGAAGAAAATCACAGCTATTCCAGCGTGATCGGGAATGGGTCGATGCCGTATCTGAACGGCCTCGCGAAATCTCATGCCTATGGCACGCAGTACTACGCTGACACACATCCTTCAATCGGCAACTATTTCGAGTTGACGACGGGGCAAATTCTCACGAACAACGATGGATTTAGTGGGAAGATCACGGCGGACAATCTCGTGCGTCACTTCAATTCGGTGGGAAAGACATGGAACTCCTACGCTGAAGGACTACCCAAGACCGGATACACCGGCGGCGACACGGGCTTATATTTCAAGCACCACAATCCCTTCGCTTACTTTAGTGACGTGCTGGGCAGTAATGTCGCGCTTCAGCATCTGGTTCCTTTTTCAAGATTCTCCGGCGATCTTAAGTCAGGCTCTTTGCCAAATTTCTCTTTCGTTATTCCTAATCGGTGTAATGACGCGCACGATTGTTCACTCGCGACCGCGGATAATTGGCTCAGACACAACATAGGCCCCGTACTATCGAATCCGCAGTTCCAGAAGAGCGGCCTGCTCATCATCGTCTTTGATGAGTCAGCGAAAAATGACCTCGCTCATGGAGGGGGTCACGTCGCCATGGTTGTGGCCGGTCCTACTGTGAAACACGGTTACGCGTCGGGACACTTCTATAGGCACGAGAACCTTTTGCGAACCGTGTGCTCAGCTCTCGTGCTCTACGGGTGCCCAGGAAGAGGCGCCTCCGCTGCTCCGATGTTGGACGTTTTCACGGGCCACCTTCCTTAAACAGGAATCGATGCAACACCAGCCGCGGAGATCACATCGCACGAAGATACATGCGAGTTGCCCGGTAACTATGAAAAAGAAGATCATTGGCATATTTCAAGATCCCCTCTTGCTTAAAACAAGGACCCAGGCTCTAGAGAAAGCAGGGTTTGATGTGTGCACTGCAAGCAATCTGGAGGAGTTAAAGCGACATCTGCAGGAAGGCAGGTGCGACCTGGTTGTGATAGGTCATACCATCCCCCCATCTGAGAAGCTGCGTATCGGTAACTTTGTGAAGCAACATCACTCCCAATGTAACCTGCTCGAACTATATACAGACTCGCCGGAGCTTGAGATGGCGGCAGCACATGTACGGAATGGGGATACGAGCGAGGCCTTGATTGGGGCGGTCTATCAACTCATGCCCCCTGAGAGTCGCTGTGGGTAATGAAGCCGATTGGAAGACGCGCTCTACACCAGGCCCGAGAGGAATGGAAGAACGGCGGATGAGCCCAACAATCCCATTAGGGATGGGCTTGCCCGACGAGTACCTCAATCAAAGCGATCATGTGGCGTATTTCTGGGAGAGCGACAGGGAGTTCCAGAAAGCTGTGGGATTTCTGGAAGTGGGGCTACGCGGGCGGGACCATTGCGTCATCTTCGGTTATGAAGATGCGAATGACAGAATCCTGCAGGCGTTACGGACACTTGGATTTGAGCCGGACCGACTCATCAGCCAAGGGAGACTCAGTGTCCTGACTGCGAGTACGACTGGCGAAGCGACCCTTGCCAATATTGGCGCGACTTTTCAGAAAGCACTTGATAGTGGCGCACCGCTGATTCGCCTTCTGGGCAACATCGGGTGGAACCGCCCCAAGTGGCCCAACGAACTCGATCTACTCACATTTGAATCGAAGGTCACGACCGCTGCGCGCCAATTTCCATGCGTCGTCATCTGTATGTATGACATTCGCGCGCTTGCCGGACACATCGTTATGCGGGGAGGTCTTGAGTGCCATCCCGTGACCATTCGCGGTAATGTGACGCGGATCAACCCGCACTACTTGGCGGTGGAGGAGTTCCTGGAAAACCTTCGAGAGGAAGATGTCCGACTCTCAGAAGAGCCGGGCTAAGCAGCGCAACGGTTCTCAAGGACTCCGAGAAAGCGATCGGGTTCGATGGGCATAGGCAGCACCTCGAAACGATGACCCCGATTCGCTGCACGCGACAGCAACTCTGCGGCTTCGTCGCTTCCTGTCATGAGCAGCACCCGCAGTTCTGGGTGCATCCCGCGGAGCAATATCGCACTACTCACGCCGTCCAACTCACCGGAAAGCATGATTTCGGATATAAGAACGTCGGGAACACGCTCCTTCACTAGATGCATTCCCTGCGTGGCGCTTATGGCGGTTCTTACAGTGTGTCCGGCCTTGCGCAACACCATCCCAAGGGTCTGGCGCACTGCGTCGTCATCCTGAACCAGTACGATCTCCAGTAGTGTGCGCATGTGCAGCCTCGCTTTCTTATGAATTTCCATATGCCTTGAGGAGTTCGATGCAACGAAGCAGAGTGTCGCATTGTGAAGCCCTGCAAAGAGATGACAATCACAGGTGGAAGCCTTGCTGCCCAACAGGAGTGGATACCCCTCCTCCCCAATGTCTCCGTAGATCACCGAAAGATCACCGTAGGATCTCCGTAGATCACGTAAGTTCGCGTTGAGAGACAACTGGAGGCGGCAATTAGGCAGATTTGTCCCCTATTTCTAGTATGACAATTTGGGTCAGAAATATACTGAATTTTCGAAATTTCTTTTTTCCGCGTGAATGGCGGGCCGATCGAGTTATCCACAGGTTTGGGGGCTTGACAGGTTCTCAGAGAGCAGGCGAGTGGAGGGGTCCCACGGACGTCGCAAGCTGCCGAGATGGTCGGTGATTGAAGGAGACGGTCTCGCAAGTCGACCGCAGCCTGCGTTCCAGAGGTGTCATAGGTGTAGGTGTGGAGGTATCGTTGACCACGTTTCGATGGGGCGTGGTTTGAGGGAGAAATATTCCCTATCCCACCCTTCGAGTAAACAACGCGCTCAGGATGGGACACCCAGTGTGTTTTTAGAAAACAGGGTGAGCCACCCGCCCACGCTCATCTGTAAGTTTCGCAAAAACATCTTCACTACCCCGCAGTTCGCCCGGAGAGCGCGCTTAGGATTGGGGCACCGGGTGTGTCGCCGACAACTGAATTTTGCAGAGGAATCAGGTATGCTACCCAGCGTCTCCGACTCGTTTACCTTCAATTCGCTATTTCGAGTAGAATCAACCCGTTCTTTGTGTCTGCAATTTTATGCCCATCACGACTCGACGGGAAATGGCTGAATGGCTCGAAGAAGTGATGAGCCACGCCTACACGGACCTTGAAGAACGACGGAGGCTTGAAGCGGGCACCAGTCTACTGAAGACTTATCTGCTCGAGGCTCATTCGGGCAATGCGCAGCATCATGACATCCTTCGGCTTCTGACCGCCTCCTTTTCTGCTGACACCTTAGGACAGCAATCGAGTGCAAGTGTCCATGAAACCGCTGAGGAGTTTTTCTACCGGATCACTGCCTCTTGGGGACGCAATACTGCAGAGTTTTACGTTGATGCTTCTGACCACCGATTCTGGATTCTTCACTCTGTGTCGAACAGCCAGAAGGCTGACAAGATTCTGTATCGTGTCATCGCTAACGACAGCCATCTGGATTCAGCTTGGCTGCCAATGCAGCTTTTGGAACGTGTCGCCGATATGGGTCTATTCAAGGGACTTCACCTTGACTATGACCATCGTGAAGTGCCGGACGTTAAGTTCGACATTCCTGGTGCGCCTGTCGAATACCTAAAGATGCAGCTTTGGGGAAATCGGGCGCGGGAAGTACTCGGCATTCTGCGTCAACCCCATGCGTTCGCCAACGCCACCACACTATCAAAGGTGAAGATCAAGCATTATCTTGATCGGACAGTCGGCGAGGATTCTTTCTCGCTCGATGAGGTCAAATGGGATGGTAAGATCACCGCCCGTGGAACCTCGTTCCAGAGCCACATCAATTTGGTTAACAGCATATATCGGTCTTATGCCGACAAGGTGAGAGGCTTCGAGGAACGATTCAGCCTGAGATTCGCAGAACAAGCCGCCAACGGTGGACGGATGGTCATGAACGGTGAGCCGTTGAGCCTGACCTTCAGCCGACCGATCACCGACCTGCAAAAGTTCATGAATGCAATCTTTTCCGGCACAGATCCCTTCCGCCTATGGGGTGTGCCAGTGGGATTGGCAGGACCAGTTTAGGGTGACGGCCTTGGACTTGCACGTCACGAATCGAATCACATTCGAGGTCTCGCCGGAGTTTGTGCGCGTCTACCTGCCAGATGGAACGTGCGGAAACACCATCGTGCGCTTGAATAACGAATCTTCAGCATTACTACGATTCGCAGGTCGTCCTGACAGCCGGCGGGGAAAATCACTTTTCTAAGTTTCAACCTCCAGCTTCTCAATCTTTTCTTCGGATTGTGCAAGGGCACACATGGTTTACCAACAACCCTTCATGCTTTGGGGTACATCCCGGAGGCAGTCGAAACGACATTCAGCAATTCCGAGGATCGTAATGTCTCCCCCGATCTGATCATTGCTTCCGCTCAGATTCATCACACCTTGGTATTGGAGTGGAAATCAGGGGCCAATACGGAAACTGACCAGTTGCAGCGATACTCACGCATTGCGCCGCTTGACCTCATAGCGAAAGCCTACATTCATGTCAATAAATGTGCGACCCACGATGTTGCCATCGTCGGTCGGGACAAGCATCGAGAGACGCTGCCTATAGGTGTGCAACAAGGCGAATATCAATTTCCGGTGATGGTAACAACATCGCAGGGCATGGAGATTATCTACAACGAATTCAGTAACGTACCGACCAATAGTGTATTCAGTCCGCTGCTGGTTAATTGGGTAACTCTGCCAACTACCTTTTTCCCACTGGATGCTGACTCAGACCTTTGGGAGTTTGCTGAGCAAGCGATCCCCATTGTCCTGGAAGAAATGTCCAACGGCGTGCCTAGTATCGCCCTGGACGATCTTGGAAAGAAAATGTTCCGCGGCATGTGGGATCGAATGCGACCTGACTACCGGGGGCTGCTGAAGCAAAAGATCCAGAAAGTGATAGATCAGGCTTCACGCGGACAGTTCAGCAAACATCTTCAAAGGAACACGACCGCCCGTGCCGTGAGCCAATCCCTCAGGTGGGACGTTCTGGAGAATCCTCTTATCGGTGCAGCCGACAAGCGACAGAAGGCATGGAAGGCAATGCTCAAGAAGCAAGAGACGCTCATCGACTATTTCAAAGATGAGAATCGGCAGGAGTACCTTGCGATGGATGGGGGACAGAATGTCTGATCAGTACGGTTGACGCTGCCATGGTCTTCGGGAAGAAAATTGCACCGAGATTCTTCCTGACCTGGATGATCGGCTGATGCCACTAAAGAATTGGTGCCGGGAGGGGGACTTGAACCCCCACAGACCATTTCGGATCTGCGGATTTTAAGTCCGCTGCGTCTGCCAGTTTCGCCATCCCGGCTCAGATGAGATAAGTCATGGTATTGCAATCACTTAATTGACAAGTTGACCTTGCTCTGTGAACACTGGAAAACTTCTGGTGTTCGTTTTGGTGTCAGTTGCTTGTCCAACTTCGTTTTTCTCAGCTTCAGTATCACACAGCTTGTTCACCACGGCTAACTGATGTTCAGAGCTTAGATGCGCATAACGCAGAGTCATCTGGATGCCTCTATGCCCCAAGGCTCTCTGAATCTCCAATGGGTTTGCTCCAGCGATTGCCAGATTGCTTGCGAAGGTGTGGCGCAGGTCATGCCAGCGAAAGCCAACGACACTTGCCTTCTTTAAAGCCTTCCCGAACCACTCACGGGGAGACTTCATCCTCTCGCCATAACGATTGATGAAGACCTAGCGTTGATTGCCGTTTCGCGTTTGAAGCGTACGTAAGGCGGCGATAGCGACGGCGTTTAGAGAGACGTGCTTCACCTCACCGTTCTTGGTGGCAGGTATTGTGGCGATCTGCCGCTCGAAGTTTACGTTTCTCCATTCCATTGAATATTGCTCCCCCTGCCGCAATCCAGTGTGGATGGCAATGTCAAGCTCTGGTAGGTGCTGGTGCCAAGACTCACTCACCACCGCCCTGAGCTTTGATTCTTCAGAACTGGATAAGGGTCGCACGCGACTGTTGTTCTCGCGTCTTTGCCTAACCATACGGGCAGGATTATTGTGTATCTTCCCGTCCTGAATCGCCAGCCTGAAGGTCAGAGACAACAAAGCACGATAGCGATTTAGAGTCGCAGGTTTCAGTGTTTTGCTCCAAGAATTCAGCAAACGTTCAATGTCCTGAGGTGTGATTGACTCCGCCGGGCGATCTGCAAGAACCTCAACCAGTCTGGACATTCTGCTTTCATCATCACGAAAGCTGCGCTTATGAATTCGGAGTATTCAAGTTCGTAGTCTGCAAGCTGCTTGAACGTGATTCGCTTGGCGCGAAGTGTTTGGGTAGTTTCCTGCCTTCCAGCACTTCAGTCTTACGCTTCTGGTAAAGCTTCACGGCTGAACTTTTGGTTCCACACTTCTCGCGCCTAATCTTGCCGGATTCATCCGCGTAACGTATCCAGAACACATCAGAACCAGATATTTTTTCATATATCCCCTTCGGGTTTCTCTTCTTTTCTTTCACTTGACCCCTTTCGTCTTGTGCTTCGCTGATTGCTTCGCGCTGCCGCGCGGTCTCCCACCTTTTTTAGCCCATTCACTCAAAGTTTTTGCGTCGTACTTCTCTGCGCGTGCCTCACCTCCAAGTTTTCCAATCTTCGAGAGGTAGGCAGAGACATCTGGCGGCGTTGTCTTCCTTCGTCATATTCTTACCGGCCAAGTTATTATGACGCCGCCAGATTGTCAAAGATAGCTAACTTCTGGCAAATTTCTGCAAACTCAAATGTGATATGAGGACACGCGTACCGATGCGCTTAACCTTGATGACGCCCTTTGCAATGAGGTATTCAAGCTTGCGGACGCTGATGGAAAGCAGGTACGCTGCATCTTTCTTGCTGTAGAGCAATTTCGTAACGGGCTTCGGGGTCAAGACGATGGTGGGTGACGTTCCTGATGTTTGCTCAAGACGTGTGGGTGTGTTTTTGTATGCCATTGAAATCCCCTTCTCGGTAATTTGCTATGCCGGAACGAGATAAGAACCTTGAGCATTTCAGTGTTTGAAAACATGTTTTTCTCCTAGATTGTTCGTCTATCGTTTCTGTTTGTTGAGGAAGGCGGCGACCTTGTTTACCAATCGCCACCCTCCCCGTTGTCACCAGTTAGGCAGCTTTAGAGTCCTTCAACGTTAAAGCTGTAGCTTCTTGCTTCATTTTGCGTGCTTCTACGCTCTTTTCTGCTGCATCCTTCTTCTTTAGCCATTCCTCAAGCGTATTTGCGTATTCGGTTGCCATTTTTACGTGTTTCTGGGTATGGTCCTCTCCCATTTCGAACTCCGCCAGTACCAAGTCACAGTCCTTCTCAAACGCTTTCAGAGACTTGGCTTTCGCTAGCTTCCAAAGCTTGTTATGGTCTGCAGGAAGAAACCCGCCTTTCTGCCAAGTAAAAGTCAGTAAGCGGATATACCATCCAGTCTGATAGTCGTTCATTATGTTCAGGTTTTCATTACCGAACCAATCGCGAATGTTAAACTTGAACCAGTAAAGAGGGTTCTCATCCTGTCTTTTTGCAGACTTTGCAACCTTCAGTTCTGGAGGATGCTTAGAAGCACTGCAGCGATTGCTAGTACTTCTGAGCGTGGCAAAGGTGGTTTGCACTTCTTCTCGTTGTACTCCAGCAGGACATTGGCAATTTCGGTCTCTTCCATTGCGTGCTGACCACGTAACGAACAGCCTAGCTTGTAAAGAGTGTCGTTTCTCACTCCTTCTTCAATAACTGGAGCAACATCAAGGGGCGTGCTAACAGCCTCTGTCTTGGATTCGTGGACGTTTGGGTCCACGATTCTCGATAACAACCATTCGGGCATCGCAGCCGGAGTGAGGTCTGTCAGCAAGCAGTATCTGCTTCCGTTAGCGTGAAGTGATGGTGGTGCTACCACATAACCGCCTTCTCCTCTAACGTCTAAACCACTTCCCAGAAGACCAACACTGTTTGGAACCTGCATGCCGGGATGCTGGAAGTAGAGATGTCTTCCATTTCCGGTAGCGACCTCCATCGTTTGCAGGTCACCGTATTTGGCTGTTAAAGCAGCCAGAGACTCACTCCCTTTGGGACTTTTCTTGTCGTCCACATCTAGAACCACTAGCCCAGAGACTGCTCCGGTTACGATTGCAACGTTTGCATCTGGAAAGCGACTCCAATAATCCCGAAGGATAAGCTCATCCGTAGTTCCATCTTTGTGACCGTTCAGCGTGCGTGGGTGTTTACCGATGCTGCTGCACTCTGGTCGCTTGCAGCTACATCCATTTGCCGTGGGGTTATGGAGAGGAATTATGCGAAATCCTCTTTGGGCATACTCCAACGCTGCATTTAGCAGTTGATTATCGTTTGTCACTGGTACACCCCGCTTAGGGATACATGTGAGCATTCATTTTGGATTTGGTATTGGCACTGGTTCTCCTTAATTTTGGAGAACAGCAGCAAGATTCAGACGTTCTTAAGGACTGGAGGCCCTTGCAAGCGTATTTTGTCTTGCGATGTTCGCCCACAGAAGAATCTTCTTGGCTTGGACCACCATCGCCCATTTGCTGGCAGGTGGGGTATGCAGGTGCATACGTCTTTAAACATCGTTTTTACTGTTCTTTGTTCCATCTAGTTATCCACTCAGACTATTGCTGATATGAACAACTACTCAGTAGATGGTATTAAGGTATTAGGAGATGCGTGAAAAAGTAAATAATTTAAGAAAGGGCTGTCACAACATATTTTATTCGGGTGTGCATAATTCATAACGAAACTGCTGTCACGAATTTCGTAAGTTTAGCCATCATTTACCTGTATATAAGCGGTTGTAACGTGTTAACAGGTTATTGTAAGTAGAAGAGATAGGCATTTAGTTAACACGTAATTGAAAGCACTACACAACACTGTTAACAGGTTATTGTAAGTAGATGCTATAACTCATTCTCTTGTTCTTTTGGTTACCTTCTTAGTCTTAATCTTTGATCTAAGTCTTTATCTAGGTAGCACATGCTGTAGCAGATGCTACCAGTCTCGTACTACGGAGGATACCCAGTAAGCAGACCGCTACACGGTTAACACTACCGCTAAGTTGCTGAATATAGAAACTAAACAAGCCAAAGGATAACTTGTATACGTCGAAGTTAAGTGGTAATGAACGGACAGTGAACTGCGAAATACGGAAATCAGTCCGCTTCGAATGCAACGTTTGCACTGAACACTACTGAACAAGTCAGGTGCAGCATATAACCTGTATACAGCAATCACGCATGTGATAGCGGTCCGTTAGAGGGTCTACTAACCTGCACCATTCCACACAATTAGCCATATCCGGTCACTCAGTACTTGTCTCATTGGATATTTCCTACCAGACAACCGTTGGGAGTGTCCTTCCCGTATACACTCCAGCCAACTTTAGAGCTATCTCTTTCCCATGCTGAGCATCTTTCGCAGGAAATATACGGAATGGATAAATGCGATGATTCAGGTCTTCTACCCTAGCTCTCCACTGTGTATCCCCGCTCCTGAATGATAGGAGCTTAAGCCTGTATCGCCCGACAGTGACATACGCTTGATACCCAGTGGGTCGTAACAGAACCATGACAAAGCCTAACAAAGTGTCTGGTGGTGCGGCAATTACACGATAATCACCGCGTGACTCACTGCGCAGAAGCTTTGTAATCGCGCCAGAACGGCTTGTAGCGCATCACTAGGGAATGGGTGAGCCAGAGACCATCTCAGTTGCTGCGAAGCCTAAAAACGAACAGTACGTATACAGGTTATTGAGTTCAAGCAGCGGATGAGGACTGTCAGAGTTGCATGGGTTGAAACGGGTAATTACGCATTCCCGCAAAAGCCCAACTAACCTGTTTCTGGCAGTACCGCTGGCTCATTTTCGGTTAATTGTAGTTCGCCATCGTGGGAATTTTCTTCCACACAACTTCTGCTGGTTGCTGCCCCGCATAGACACCAGCCAATTGCAGCGCAATCACCTTACCGTGTTTTGCGTCTTTTGCTGGAAATGCCCTGAACGGATAGCTCTTGTTGTTCAGGTCATGAATCTTAGCTTTCCACTGCGTATCGCCGTTTCTAAATGATAGAAGCCTGAGCTTGTATCTCCCGATAGTCACGTACGCCTGATACCCGTTGGCGGTAAGAGAACCATGACAGAGCCTAACAAAGTGCCTGTCTGTGTCGCAATTACGCCGCAATTTCTCTTCCAGCAACTAGTCTGACTGACCGTGGCCACATCACAACGACGGCATTTGACGTTGGGCTTCGCCAGCAGGAATCTCGACCCAGACCACATCTGACAGCGCGTGTCCGGTGTATACGTATGCTAGCTTTTGAGCGATTTCTTTGACATGTTCGCTATCAGCCGCACGATGTGCCCTGAATGGGTAGCTCTGACTCTTTAAATCAAGTATCTTTGCCAACCACCCTGTTGGCCCCAGCCGTCGCAAGCAGTCTAAGCTCAAACTGCCCAACTCTGATGTCGGCCTGATACTTAGCGCGTTGGCTTGAACGAGACATGGACGAAGCCTAGCACTTTGGGGATGTCTCGCCTACGGGTGGCATCTACGTGGTAATTACCCTGTTACTGATTAGCGGCTGACCTTTGGGTTAGAGCGGTAGGCATCTCAATCCAACACACGTACGGCAGTTTCTCTCCGGTGTAAACATGAGCCAGTAGCTCCGCCATCGCTTTCGCTTCCTCACCGTCAATCGCGGGAAAGCTCTCAAACATGTATTGCTGCGCATTTAAGTCAAATATTCTAGCTGTCCATACGGCGGAAACATTGCAAGCGTAAAGCCTGAGCATGTGGCACCCACGCTCACATCCGCTCGATATCCGATTCCTAACGGCAGAAGAACTTGAAGCATGGCGAAAAGCTTATCAGGCGAGAACGCAGCATGGCAGTCCCTGTAACACTGGGTGTTGACGTTGCGGATTCCCTGGAACAGCCTTATGTTAGTCAAAATGAAGGCTCCTGTACTTACCCTCAGCGCTTTCTCTGCTTAGATTTCGCTCCGTAGACGCTATCAACCGATTCGACTGCTGTTTCATTATGATGGTAAGCATCACGAATAGCTCTAATCGCCGGTTTCAAACGATGTTATTTGTCCGGAGGTGGCGCTTGATGACAAGGAAACGCGGCTTTGAAAGCATCCATGATGACCGATGGCGCGGCAAAATGCAGCTTTTCCGGATGAGCCAAGACATAGGCATTGAACACACGCGCGGCTTGATTTGCATCCATGCTAGGGGGTGTGCAAATCAAACTCGAGCTGGCTGCTCTGCAGTTCCTCTATGGTGTCTAACACTCCTTCGATGTAACCCGCACATCTTCCAGCATTACCCACGTCTTGTGTCGTTATAGTCTGCCCGCCGTACTTCTTTTGCGAGGATAGCAGTCAAACATGTGTCATATAGCGCGCTTGCTCCTTGGAATACCGATCCGGAGGCTTGTGGAGTTCTGCAACCGAGCCATTCGTAAACACTCTTGGAGTCTCAGTTACCTGCGCAGCCAAGTTAGATTCGGAAGTTGTTAATGCGGCTTCTGGGCCAGCGGCGGTGGGCGGCGGCTGAACTTGCTTCGGCATCGATGCAAGTACAGTCTCGTTTTCGTGGCCGATTGGAGGAAGTTGGAAAGCGTATCTTTCATCTCCTAACGGCAATACAATTCTCAACTGTTCAACTTTTGAATTGCTGTTTCCATTCCGGTTCAGCTTCGGCATAGAAAAAAGCAAAGTGCCATATAAGTATGAGTGAGGAAGCTATAGCGTTTGCGCGGATTGAAGCGGAGGTTAACTGTGCAACTGCGGCGTTCGCAAGTTCGTTATTCTTAGCGGCCAACTGTGCATTTGGAGCGTTTAGAACGGCCTTATCCTGAGGACTGTTGGCTGTTGTCGATTCGTTTAAGTTCCGTTGTAAACTCTGCCTTGCTGATCACGTAATAGGCTACTTACCCATGTCGACGATGTGTGTGTCGTTTGAGACCGAGCTTTCATGTTGTTGCCAAATTGACCGAAACCTGTAGCGAGAGCCATTCTGGATCTGATACGCCTCTCAACTTCTTCAGCCGGGTAGAATGTAAGCTGTTTCGCGCCGTTATTCAGGTCAACGGCCATTACCTGCTCTGACAGGAAGGCGACTGAAGTGTCACGATCATTCTTGAGATAAACAGTTAGTTGGTAGTACCCGCCGTTTCTTTTTCCTGCGATTGCAACACGATGACCAGAGACATTGGCTGATTGGAACTTAACCCATCCACATAGATAGAGCTCGTGGGAAGGTAATTACCATCGCTCTGCCGTCGCGTTTGAACTGAGGTGTCGGTTGTCGCAAACCGAGCCAAAAAAATGGGGACATCTGGCTCACCGAAATTGTTAGCCGTGTTCTGTGGAGCACTCTGCTCAGCAGAACAAACACTAGCCGTGAGCATCAGCAATAGTAAGCAATGCAATCTTTGCTTGTATGCTGATGACCGCTGCCTTGGTTCGAGAAATTAGACATTCTGGAGTCACCAAGCGAATTGGTCGCGTAAAAACCTATACTTCCACAAGCAGATTGTCAAACTTACGCGTGAATGTTCACGGGTCGTGATAAACGTGGCTAGCTACAACCAGTAATCCGCACGAACCGCGGGAATCGTTGCGACAGAGTCGGTTTAACGCGTGACTTGCTGCATAGAAGTGGTTCGTAATCGCGTCAGAATCGCTTATGGTGCGTTCCTATGTGACCGGATAGCCCAGAGAGCACTGCCCCTGTCTCAAGGGATTAAAACGGAGAAGTAAACGGGTTAATTGTGAAGTCATAGAAATTGTGCCTCCGAGACCATTTCCTGTATGCTGCATTCGGTGAAAGACATGATAGAGGACATTCTCCTCAAGAGCTACGCGTTGAAAGACAATTACGGCGCCATCTACAGGCACTTAACATTCACCCAAAAGTAACTACCGAGTATTAAGGGTCAATCGTTGGGCTAAAACACCCGCAAGTGTGAGGCGAATAAATGCTTGAGCAGAAAATTTTTGGCGGCGCTCGCGTTTTAGTGCTTATATCAATAGTCGTGGTCAGCATTGCCTTTACAGGCGGTCTAGTCTATTTCGGCGCAGCCGCTCTCCACCCCGATACCGAAGTCTCTCCTCCTGCCGTCGCTCAAGCAGTAGTTCCAAGTTACAA
>CAWBVM010000002.1:0-64193 GCA_963792225.1 Terriglobales bacterium
TGTTGCCTTCCGACGGAGGTCGGAAGACTGTCACAACCGGACTTCCACCACCTAAGGTGGACCGAATCCGTGTGACCTTACCTTGTGAGAATAATCGCTCGAACTTTTGCTCGATGCGCTCATCTCACGACTGGCACGTTCAACCAAGTTGTCAAAGATCCATTCACTTGTCGCCTAAGCGGAGTGTTTGGCAGACCCGACACACACTCTTCAGCGGAGCGCTTAACACGCTCTCGTGTCGGTGTCCTCGAATATCGCCCTACTCTGTGTCTTGCGACTCGTTTCAGGCGAACTTTTTAACCTTATCGAATCCTGCTGCCCTTGTCAACCGTACGCGGTCGATTTGTCTGCGTTTCTTGTGAAACGCATCCAAAATTCTACAGGCTGCATTTTTCCGATAAGACTTCAGAGGCTGATCTCCTATAGGAGACATCGCGCACATGCGCACCAGCGTGAAGTAAAGAACTTTTCAAAAGATCAGGAGATTTTCCGATTTCGGAACCTGCCGGGCGTCGGTAGAGCATTCACGCTCTGTGCCCAGCCTCATCACAAATCCGCAGACTTTTTGATCAGCCTCAGACCTGGATCAGCCTTGGGTGGCTTGTAACTATCAGATGTTCGGGAAAACGCTGAGGATTCTTGAATCTCTGGTGCGCTTACTTCGCTTGCTCGATACCATTCATCGAGCCCCGCATCGACTTGCCACTTCTTGTCGTCGAGTTCTTTTATACCAACTCTCATCACTTAGCGCAAGCCAAACAGGCTCCCGCTCTCAGAACAACGACCGAAATGCTTCAAACCCTTATAAACACTGGCTAGAACCGCGCTCCCCTGCTTCTGATCCGCGTTATGCGCTACAAAAACCGTCCAGGTTTTCCGCAGGAGTTCCACAGGGTCAGCCCAGCATTTGCAGCAGTTTGAACCGGCACGCAACGCGTCACCAGAACTTCAAGGCAAGCACGATCCCTTCCGTCGCGATCAGACCGCCGCTCGCGGCGCCGATCCAGAAGTTTTGCCATTTGGTGTTGGTGGTGCGCATCACTCTCCGGTCGTTCGAGAGCAACAAAATGAAGAAGAGAATCGGCACTGTAAGTACACCGGCGAAGATCTGCGACCAGTACAACGCCTTCACCGGATTGATCCCGATCAGGTTTGTTCCAGCAGCTGCCAAGAGCGTCAAAGTGATGAGAACGTAGAAGCGCTTCGCCTCCCAGGGGTGCTCGCTCAATCCGTACTTCCACTGTAAGGCCTCTGCCACCGAGTAACACATAGATGCGACGAGGATGGGCAGAGCCACCAATCCTGATCCGATGATGCCGATGGCGAACAAGATCGACCCGAAGCCGCCCACCGCGGGTCCGAGAGCCAGTGCTGCCTGCGAGGTTGTCATGTCCTCGGCGACGGGAACATGCAATACCGCTGCAGCTGACACGATGATGCAGAAGGAGAGCAGGATGGTCACGAGCCCGCCGAACTGATGTTCGAGAGATCCCATCACTACGGGACCGTGGCTCGCCATCTCACGTCGCGAGGTGGTTTGCCAGACCAGCAGATAAGGCGTCAACAAAGACCCGAAGATCGCAAGGATCGCACCCGCATAGTCAGAGGACGCTAGGACCCGAGGCAGGAAGACTCCCTTGAGCAGAACGTGGAAGTCCGGTCCGGCGAGCACCGCGGATGCGACGTAAGCAAACAGCGGCATCGCTGCCCACACCATAAACTTCGTGATCTTGCGATAGTCGCGGAATATGAGGATGTACCAGACGGCGAAGCAGACGAGCACGATGAAGACGTTGCGGCGTTCGCCCACCAAAATCCCGATTCCCTCGGTCACTGCCATCGAGTCGGCGACGATCATCGCCGTATTGATCGCGATCACCAACAAAGCACAGATGATGGCTGCCCATGTTCCATAGTTCTGCCGTAAAAGATCGACCAGACCCTGATGAGTTTCATGGCCGATACGCGCTGAGACACTGAAGACCGTGATCAGGATCGGTATGCACAGGAGTACCAGCCATAACAGGGAGTAGTGAAAGGCGGCTCCGATCACGGTCGCGGTCACCACAAAGGATGGATCGACATCGCCGGCGCCGGTAATGAATCCGGGTACTAACGAACGCAGGCGTTGTTGCCAGGTCATCTTCCCCGTCTCTTCGGAGATAACGACTGGGGCGGCGATCATCGCATTCCCGTTGTCCGGCGATTCCTGGTGAGAGGATTCGTCGTTAAGGGATCTTGGGTAATTCACGGTTTAGGTCTCGCTCGATCTTGCGCTCATGCCACAGCCGCAGAGGTTTCATGTAAGTGATGATCCCGAACGCCGTCATCGCTGATAACAATAACGCATGGCTCAACCACATCATCGCAGATGGGATACGCGTGTGGGAGATCACGACAAGAATTTCCGCGATGCGTGGCGAAAGCAGCTCAGCCGCCGCAAGCATCAACAATCCAATACCGGCAAGAAGACCTGTAGCGTTCTTCGCCCATTTACCACGCGAATGATATTCGGCAAAGAGCCGGAAGCCGTAAAAGACGAGTCCGCTGATGAGCGCGAGATTGGCTATGACCGAAATGGCTATACGATAATCCATGCTTGCAGTTCAGACGCTCTGGACGCTATTAAAGGTTGCAGGTTCATTGCTTTGGCAGTCGGGGGTGTCCGGTAATATGCGCTACGCTGGATCCTGAACGCGACCCTTCCATGCGCCTCCTCCGCCACGCCAGTAGCGCACTGCCGACAATACAGTCGCATAAAGGTAAAAGAGTGTGGCAAACGGAAGTATCAGCACGTGCCACACATGCAACCTGTAATAGCGGACCATTGGAAAATAACTTGCAAGCATCATTCCGCTAGCGGCGATTCCGACCCATGGGCGCACGAACAACATTGCTATCGGTGCGATAAATGTCAGAAGAAGACCGACAACGCATCCGGCGAGCAGCGGCCACGAATGCCGCAACTGATTAAAGGCGGTTCGCGCGATCATCTCTTGAACGTCAGAGAAGCCGTTGTAGGCACGAACGCTTCGGGTCTCCTCCGCGACCCCAAGCCATAGTCTTCCGTGCGCCTGCTTCACTCGGCGCGCGAGACTGCAGTCATCGATGATCTCTGCCTTGATCGAAGCGAAACCGCCTGCGCTCTCGAGTGCCTTGGGGCGAATGAGAATACATCCGCCAGCTGCACCAGCCATTTTGTTGTCCGGATCAGCGATCCATTTCGGCGGATACAGCAGGAAGAAGAAGTATACGAACGCCGGAATGAGAAGCCGCTCCGCCCAGGAACAACAGTGCAGCCTCACCATTTGTGAAGTCAGATCAAAGTTACCGGACTGGGATGTTCCCACCAGTGAAGCCACACTATGCGGATCGTGCACAATGTCGGCGTCGGTGAGCAGAACATAGTCAGGACCGCTTGCGCCATAGCTAGTGCGCAAAGCCTCCCACCCCTGCTGCTGCGCCCATACCTTTCCTGACCATCCGGCTGGCAGTGGAGATCCCTTGAGAACGGACAGCCGCTCGTGTGCATTCATCGTACCGGCTGTACTCCGCGCCCGATCGGCCGTGTCATCGCTACTGTTGTCATCGATCAGGAAAATATGAACTTCTCCCGCGAACTCTTGCGACAGTAAAGAGCGAATCGCCGCTTCGATGACATCGGACTCATTGCGTGCGGGAACGATCACCGACACGCGCACATTCTCACCATTGTGAACACTTCGCTTAGGCAGCACCCACTGACCAAGCCGCCAAAACCCTGCGCGGGCGAAGAAAAGATACAGCCAGATTCCGAGCACAACCGCGCAGAGGGCGATCACTTGCACCTCTGGAGCGATTCGAATTTTGGTCGTGGAACAGTCACTGCTTCGCGATTAGCTCTCAAATTTGCAAACTCACATCAGTGTTGCAAAGTTCCCGAATTTCTGGAGTGTTGCTGCTTCAGAATTTCAGATACCACGGTACATTGACCACGACGATGTTCTGGTTGCCCTGAAAGTAGAGATGTGCCTTCAGCATCGTCGACCGCTGGTTGTGCAGCATGAAGTGATACCACCTCTTCTCGACTATCTCCGGGACGATCACTGCGATGCGGCAGTCGGGTTTCGCCTTTACCAGGCATTGCACATAATCGAGCACCGTGCTCGTGATCAGACGGTAGGGAGAATTCATCACGACAAACTCGGGCGGCTTCAACCCGGCATTCGTCGCGGGTATCTCAACCAGTTCGTGCCACCGATCCTGTAGCTTCTCGCTGTCCTGCTCGGTTTTCACATGCAGGACTTTTACTTCGCTCGCCACACTGTAGGCAAAGCGCAATGCCTTATCGCTCACTTTTGTCCATCTCTCAATAGGGAGAACAACGATAGGACGATCGACCTGCGAGAGGTCAACCGGCTCCTTATCCGAGATCTCTCGCCCTATTCGTTCATAGTGCCGGTGCACCGCAGCCATCATCGCCATGAGCGCTGGAATCAGCAGCACTACAATCCAGGCGCCTTGCAAGAACTTCGCCGACAGCACGACGCACACTGTTATGCCGGTGGCGAGCGCTCCTACACCGTTTACCAACATGCTGCCGCGCCCTTCCCTTCCAGGCCGCCTCTTCCAGTGGAACACCATGCCGAGCTGTGAGAGGGTGAAGGCCAGAAATGCTCCCACCGCAAACAGTGGGATAAGCCGGTCCGTCACTCCCTGAAAGATGATCAGCAAAATACCCGACAGCAGGGTCACGGCAAGGACGCCTTGCGAATACACCAAGCGCCGTCCGCGCAGAGTAAAGAAGTAAGGCAGATATCCTTTTTGCGCAATCGCTCGGCAGAGTCTGGGGAAATCCGCGAATGCTGTATTTGCGGAGAGCGCCAACACCAACAGCACAGACGCAATGGTGATGTAATAGGCGACACCGCGACCCACGACTGCCATTGTCAGCATTGAAATTGCGCTCTGGTAACCGGGCTGGCCCGGCGCCGTGGCGGCCACTCCGTAGGCGTTCACGAGGTATGCGACTCCTGCGAGCAGCACTATCAGCACGAAGATGATGATGGTTAAGGTTTGGCGCGCGGTCGTCGCGCGAGGTTCCTTGAAAGCTGTCACCCCGTTGCTGACCGCCTCGACGCCGGTCAGAGCAGTGCAGCCGCTTGCAAACGCTTTCAGCAACAGCCACAGGCTTACCGCTTCAACCGCTGGTTTAGCATGCGGGATCGCACTGACCGGCACCGGATGGCCGCCATGCAGGAAAGACTTAACAATACCTAGACAAATGACTCCAAGCAGCGCAACGATGAACAAATAGGTCGGGGCAACAAAGACGAGCCCGGCCTCGCGTACACCGCGAAGGTTGATCACTGTGAGCAAGACGAGAATACCGAGGCAGAAAGAAAGCGTATGCGGCTGCAGCGCGGGAAATGCGGAGATCAGCGCTCCTACTCCGGCGGAAATACCGACCGCCACCTCGAGCACGTAATCGATCATCAGAGCGCTGGCCGCGAGCAATCCCAGATGCGTTCCAAGATTCTCGCTCGCGACCGTGTAAGAACCACCACCGTTCGGGTACGCTTCGATCGTCTGCCGGTACGAGAAAAACACGATCGCCAGCAGCACGATGATCGCGACGCTCACCGGGATCAAATAGTGCAGCCCCACCAGCCCAAGTGGAATCAACAGCGTGAGCGCCGCCTCCGGTCCATATGCCGCCGAGCTCAGCGCATCCAGTCCAAAGATGGAGACGCCGGTCGCACGCGCCAGTTTCTCCTGCCCTTCTTCTTCTGTTCGAAGCGGTCTTCCTAGCAGCACATCCAGAATCGCCATCGAATGCTTGGATGTTCCCTGGGGGCAGTTACGTGGGACTAATTTGAGGCGGTCAGCGCGTCGTGACCGGCGTCCGGGGACCGCCTCCTTCTACGAGCGCCTGCGGGGTACGGGCAAATGGATTGAAGTTGGTGTTGCGGTCGTACACATCCACGCCCTCGTTCCGCTTAAGCGTGTTTACGATCCAATAAGTCAATGGCGTCGCGAGCACCTCGTAGGCGACCTTGCCGAAATATCCACCGAGGACCAGTGAGATCAAGGTCTTGACGGACGTGGTACCACCGAAGGCGATTGCGATCACCAGGATCGTATCCACGAACTGGCCGGTCACCGTCGAACCGACAGTGCGCGTCCATAGATGTTTGCCGTCAGTCCAGAGCTTCATCTTCGCGAGCGTGTAGGAGTTGGTGAATTCTCCGGCCCAGAACGCCACGAGACTCGCGACGAGAAAACGGGGTACCTGATAGAAGACCGCTTCGAACGCCTTCTGGTTCGGCCATGCGGGATCAGCCGGAATCCAGACCACGAACAACCCCATCAACGCCAGTATTCCCGAGGCGAAGAAGCCGAGCCAAATCGCGCGACGCGACGCTCCGTAGCCATAGACTTCCGTGAAAATGTCGCCAAAGATGTAGGTAATGGGAAACAACAACTGCGCGCCACTCACGCGAAGTGGCCCAAACACACAGATCTTCTGTCCGACCAGATTTGAAATCAGCAGGACCACCACGAAGATGTGGACCAACAGGTCGTAATACTTGAACGCGCTGAGGCGGGCGTCACGAGAGGTCAACTTTCGAATAACGGCGTGTGCCATGCGGACAGTTTACGTGACGAGAAATCCGCCTTTCTCAGTATCAAAACAGCCCGATATAAGGCTGCCCATGCTTGCATCGAAACCAGCTAAAGGTCACAATGACCGCTGATCATGGGGATTGCTTATTTCGCGCATAGTCCGGCGCCGGCCGTTGCGTCCGGACTCGCAATCGTGGCCCTTACCATCTGGGTCGCGCGTGAGAAGCCCGAAGAGCGTCCGTCTTTGGCCTCAGTGTTGCGCCTGCTACTGTTGAGCGGAATCGCATTTCTACTCGCGCACGAATTCAGCGAGCATAACTTCAATATTGCCTGGCGCGTCTGTGTATTGGCGTGGAAACTGCTCTTCGCCGCCGCCGCGGTGAAACTCGCTGGCGTGCTCATCTTCGGTGCCGCGCTGCCCGCATTTCGCTTTCCCGTGCCGCGCATTATGCGCGACCTCTCGGTCTCGGCGGTGTACATCACTGCCGGAATCCTCGTACTCTCACACAATGGGATGACGATCTCGGGTGTGGTCACGACGAGCGCCGTGCTCACGGCAGTTGTCGGCTTCTCACTGCAGGACACGCTCGGAAACGTCATGTCGGGGCTTGCCATTCAGATGGACCAGACCCTGAACGTCGGCGATTGGATCCAGTTAGACAAGTATGCCGGGCGAGTCAAAGAGATCGGCTGGCGCCACACCGCAATCGAAACCCGCAACTGGGACACCGTATTCATCCCCAACTCGCGCCTCATGCGCGAGGAAGTGACCGTGCTGGGACGGCGGCAATTCGAGCCAATCCAACATCGTCAGTGGGTTTATTTCAATGTGGATTTTCGATACGCTCCGGGGGAAGTCATTGCAACCGTCGAGCGTGCCCTCCGCAAAGGCCCCATCGAAAATGTCGCATTCGATCCCGAACCGCAATGCATCGCCTGCTCCTTCGAAGACAGTTTTGTGCGTTACGCCGTCCGGTACTGGTTGAAGGACCTTGCCAGAGACGACTACACCGATTCGCTGGTCCGCCAGCGGGTCTATTACGCTTTGACGCGGGGGAATATCCCACTCTCACTGCCGGCACAGACCCTCTTCACCCGCTCGCAAAACACCGTCGAAAAGGAAAAGCACGAGGAACGCGAAGTGGACCGCCGTCTCGCTGCGCTGTCGGGCGTGGACATCTTCAAGCAGCTCACGCCCTCAGAACTGCGCATGCTTGCCGGACGCCTTCACTTTGCACCCTTCGCCCAGGGCGAGCTGGTCATGAAGCAGGGCGGCGCGGCAAATTGGCTCTACATCATGATCTCAGGCTCAGCCATCGAGGAAGTGAGCGACCCTGCCGGTAAAGAACACCTTGTGACTCGTCTGCAACCCGGTGACGTGTTTGGAGAGATGTCCCTGCTGACTGGCGCTCCACGCTCCGCCACAGTCGTCGCGGAAGACGATGTGCGCTGTTATCGGCTCGATCCCGAAGGGTTTCGCGATATCATCCACGCCCGTCCCGAGATCGGCACTTACATGTCCCAGATTCTCGCGCAGCGCAAGATGGAGATGGAGAAAGCATTGCACCAGAACATGCCTGACTCTCAGCAAGTGAGTACCTTGAGCGACGAGCTTCTTTCTCGAATCTATTCCTTCTTCAACCTGGGTAATAGGAGCAAGGCCTCCGGATCTTAGAGTTCGTACAGCCTCATTGGAGCTTCATCGTGATCCCTGGAACCATGACCGCAACGGCCGATCAGACAGCAGAACAAATCGTGCGCACAGTGCGCGACTACATCCGTTACGACTTCGGCAAGCGCCCCGAAGACGCCTCCTCATTTGAACTATTCCGTGCCATCGGCCTCACATTGCGGCGCAGCATCATTGACCGTATGGCTGTCACGAAAGAGCGGTTCGAACGCCACAATGCGAAGCGCCTCTACTATCTTTCGATGGAGTTTCTGGTAGGCCAGTCGTTGCGGAACAATCTGCAGAACCTGCAGGTCTGGCAGGTCTTTGACGAGACCGCGAAGGCCTTCGGCACCACTCTCGACCGTCTGCTGTACGCCGAGCCTGACGCTGCACTAGGCAACGGCGGCCTGGGACGCCTCGCCGCTTGCTTCCTCGATTCCCTCGCAACGCTCAATATGCCGGGTTACGGATACGGCATCAACTACGATTTCGGACTCTTCCGTCAACGCATCGACGATGGCTACCAGGTCGAGGAACCTGACCACTGGCTCAGCGAAGAATCGCCGTGGATCATTCCGCGTCCGGACCAGGCCTGCATGATCCCACTCTACGGCCGCATCCAGCAGGGGAAAGACCGCAAAGGCAACTACAACCCGATGTGGATGGACTGGAAGCTGATCGTCGGCGTGCCCCACGATCTTCCAATCGTTGGCTACGGCGGAAACTCAGTCAATTATCTGCGCCTCTTCTCCGCACGGGCCTCCGCTGCCTTCAATATCGAAATCTTCAATCAAGGGGACTACCTCAAAGCAGTCAGTGACAAGATCGACTCCGAAAAAGTGTCCAAGATCCTCTACCCTGGCGACAGTGCCGCTGCCGGCAAAGAACTGCGCTTAGTGCAGGAGTATTTCCTGTGTGCATGTGCGATCCGCGACATCGTGCGGCGATATTTGGAACGCCACAAAAGCTTCGACGATTTTGCGGATAAGGTCTCGATCCAAATGAACGATACCCACCCCGCACTTGCGGTCGCCGAGCTGATGCGCATATTTGTGGATGAGCAGCACCTCGAATGGGACCGTGCATGGGAGATCACGCAAGCCACCTGCGCCTACACGAACCATACCCTCATGCCAGAAGCGCTCGAAAGATGGCCTGTCGCGCTGATGGAGAAAGTTTTGCCGCGCCACCTGCAGCTCATCTTCGAGATCAATCAGCGGTTTCTACAAACCATCAGCCGCCGCTGGCCAGGACAAGAAGAGCGGCTCAAAGAGCTCTCCATCATTGATGACGCGCGCGAAGGCAAGCATGTCCGCATGGCGCACCTCGCGGTCGTCGGCTCACACGCTGTCAACGGAGTCGCGGAGTTGCATTCAGAGCTGATCAAGTCGCATCTGATGCCCGGATTCCACGCACTCTGGCCGAACAAGTTTCAGAACAAGACAAATGGTGTCACGCACCGTCGCTGGCTGGCGTACGCGAATCCGCAGCTCGCCGATCTCATCTCGCGCTACGTTGGACGAGAATGGCTTACTGACCTTTCTCTGGTGCGAGTGCTTGAAGATCATGCAGAAAATCCCGCCGTGCAGGACGAGTTCCGCCGGATCAAGCGCCAGAACAAACTGCGCCTGTCGGAGGTCGCTTATCAAACAACTGGTCTCCGACTCGACGCCGACTCGGTCTTCGATGTACAGATCAAACGCATTCACGAATACAAGCGCCAACTGCTCCACATCATGCAGGTCATTCATGAGTATCTTGCACTTATAGAAGACCAGAAATATCCCGCTGGGCCAGTGACGCACATCTTTGCCGGCAAGGCGGCGCCCGGATACGTCGCGGCCAAGCTCATCATCAAGCTCATCAACAACGTCGCCAATGTCATCAATCACGACGAGCGCTCCAGTGAGCACATCCGGGTGGTATTTCTGCCTGACTACCGCGTCTCACTTGCGGAGAAGATAATTCCCGCCGCTGACATCAGCGAGCAGATCTCGACCGCCGGACTCGAGGCTTCCGGCACGGGCAACATGAAGCTCGCCATGAATGGCGCAGTCACCCTCGGCACCCTGGACGGAGCCAATATCGAGATCCGCCAGGAAGCCGGCGAAGAGAATATCTACATCTTTGGGCTCACGGCCAGCGAGGTGCTGCAGCTCGGAGCTATGCATTCTTACGAACCGCAGCGCTATTACTCAGAGAATCCGCTGATCCGCCGAGTGGTGGACGCACTGGCCGGCAAACTTTTCTGCGCCGATGCACCGGAACTCTTCCGTCCTCTTTATGACAAAGTGATGAGTCCGGGCGATCCTTATCTGCACCTGGCTGATCTCAATTCCTACGTCGCTACCAAACAGAAGATGCTGGAAGACTACAACGATTCCTCTGACTGGACACGCAAGGCGATCCTCAACACCGCCCGCATGGCCAAGTTCTCCAGTGACCGTACCATTCGGGAGTACGCGCGCGATATTTGGGACCTGAAGCAGTTCAGCGAATAAGCGAATAGCAAAGAAAGAAGGCAGGATACCCTGCCTTCTCTTTCGTCAAACTGAAGTCTGCTTAAAAGATACCGAGCTTCTTTTTCTTCTTGCCCAGCTTCTTCGCATCCGGATCGGCCGACGCGGTTGTATACGTGGGCCTGGTCTGGTTGGGGCTCGCGCCAGTATCCACATATCCCGGACGCACCTCGATAAATGCGTCTTCCCGTAACTTCGTCAGGTATTCGCGCAGCGCCGGTTGCAGTTTCTGCGAATAGATCGCATTCTGCACCTCGACTTGGACGTCCTTGAAGGGAGGCACCCCGGCCTGCGTATGCTCCTCCACTTTCAGGATTAGGAAGCCCTGCTTCGTGCGGATCGGCTCGGTATACGTGCCTGCTTTGAGGGCGAAGACTTTGTCCTCGATCTCTTTCGCCAACTGCCCACGCTTGTATGAGCCGAGTTCCCCGCCCTGCGCCGCCGTTTCACCGTTGGATTCCGATTTCGCCAGGTCCACCCACTTCGCGCCGCCCTGCAGTTTTTCGTAGGCTGCCTTCGCCTTTGCCTCGGCGAGAATCACTCGCTGCGATTCGTCGTCGGAAGGGTTCTTGACCGACTTGCTCGTCGAGATCATGATCTCCGAAAGTTTGATCTGTTCCGGCTGGTCGAATTCTTTTTTGTGCTGGTTATAGAACTGTTCCATCTCTGACGGAGTGATCGTGATCCGTCGGCCGACTTCTTCGCTCACCACGCGCTGCGTCAGGATGCTGTTCTTCATCTGCAGCTTGAAATCCTCAAAACTGACGCCCTGCTGCGATGCCGCTTTCTCGAGGTCTTCCATGTTTTCAAGGTTCATCTCTTTGCGCATATGGTCGAGGCGCTTGACCACTTCTGCGTCGGCAGAGAGGCCGAGGTCTTCGGCCTTGTGAATCAGCAGTTGTTGGTCGATCAGATCGCGCAGAGTGTCCTTCTCGTGCTTGGCGACTTCCAGTTCAGGTGCACTTTGTTGCTTCAGCTCTTGCCGCACCTGGTCGCGGCTGTGCTGCAACTCCGAACGGGTGATGATCTGGTCGTTGACGCGCGCGATGATCTCCTCTACCACGCTATCGGCAGAGATTTGGGCGGCTATCCCAAAGGCGAGCACCGGCAGAAGCAATTTCGCTGCAAAATTCTTCATGAAAGCTTTCCTTATTGTAATCCTGTTGCGGGCGGACTAAGGCCCATCCTGAGGCGGGCGCTCTTTTCTTACGCTGGTCAGCCCTTACCGTCGGAATTACCTAAGCTGCTAAAATATCCACAGCTTGATTCAGATCGCACCATCGATCCTTTCTGCCGATTTCGCACGCCTCGCGGACGACATTGCTGCCGCCGAATCGGGCGGTGCTACCGTGCTCCATGTCGATGTTATGGACGGTCATTTCGTGCCAAACATCACGCTTGGACCCCCGGTCGTAAAGTCCATCCGGAAGCACACAAAACTTCCGCTCGACTGCCATTTGATGATCGAGAACCCCGACCAGTACATCCCGGCCTTCGCCGACGCGGGCGCGAATTGGATCTCGGTCCATCAGGAGGCCTGCCGCCATCTTGACCGTACTTTAAACCTGATCAAGGACCATCATTGTCGCGCAGGTGTTGTCCTGAACCCCGCTACTCCCGTCGAATTACTGAGCGAGGTACTCGACATCGTGGATTACGTGCTCGTCATGTCAGTGAATCCCGGCTTTGGCGGACAGAAATTCATCCCTGGCGCCCTGAGTAAGATCAGCAAGCTGTACATGGCGCGTGCAGCGAAGAGCTTAAGCTACCAGATCGAGGTGGACGGTGGCGTCTCCCTCGACACGATCGGCGATCTCGTCCGTTCGGGCGCCGACGTCCTTGTCGCCGGAAATGCCGTTTATGGCTCCGGCGATGCCACTGAAAATGTTCGCAACCTGCTTCATGTGGCGCAGCAGGCGCTGATGCAGCAGGTATAACGCCATCACCTATTCGCCTTGGGGCGGTCAAAGAATTCTATGAAGTTTCGCAAGCTCTTCACCAGCATGTCCTGCGTAGCGGCCCTTTCCTTGGGCGCTGCGGTGCTCTCGGGATGCCACCACAACAAGGTCGTCAATCCGATCGCCCAGGTCGATTCCAAGCAGCCAGACAAAGTGCTGTTCGACCGCGCCATGGTCGCCATGAAGGGCGGCAAGTACGAGGTTGCGCGCAGCCTTCTCCAGACGATGATCAATACGTATCCGGATTCGGAGTTCGTCGCCCGGGCAAAGCTCTCTGTCGCCGACTCATGGTATGCCGAGGGCAACACCGCTTCTTATGCGCAGGCTGAGCGCGAATATAAGGACTTCCAGACGTTCTTCCCGAATATGCCGGAAGCGGCAGAAGCCCAGATGAAGATCGCCAACATCCATTATGACGAGATGGGGAAGCCAGACCGCGACTATACGCAGGCGCGGCGCGCGGAAGACGAATACCGGCAGATGATCCAGCAATATCCCGACCACAAACTAGTTCCCCAGGCCAAACAGCGTTTACGGGAAGTGCAGGAAGTGCTAGGTGAAGGCGAGTACCGGATTGCGCACTTCTACTACGGTCGCGAATCATGGCCGGCTGCTATCGCCCGCTTCAAGACCCTTGCAGACACATATCCCCTTTACAGTCAGGCAGACGAGTCGCTCTATCTTCTCGGACAGTCTTATGAGAACGAGATGCGGCTCATGGAGAACTCCAAGATCCGTCTGAAAGCGAAGGCACGGCAGCAGCTAGTCACAGACTTCCGCAAGAACGCCGTCGCCGCATATTCACATTTGGTTGAGCGGTATCCCGCCGGAGGATACTCCGATGCGGCAGCGAAACGGTTGACTGCGCTCGAAGCACCTGTGCCGCATGCCACGCAAGAAGCCATTGCGCAGAATAAGCAGGAGATCGCTAGTCGTGGAGAGGTGGCGATGCGCACTCGCGTAATGCTCAACTTCTCGCATCGTCCTGACGTCGCTATGGCTTCCAAAGTGGGTGAGCCTACGCTGGAAGACCCGCAGCAGGAGAGCGCTCCTGCCATAGCACAACGGGCAACGAAGATTCTCAGTGGGCAGGACGTCGGCGCTCCCGCGGGCAAAGTCAACGCTGAGGTCGTGGATGGCAAGTCTGGTTCTCCAAGCGCGTCATCGAATACGCCCGCGAACAACACTTCTGCGACTCCAACCGGCACGACGCCCGCAACGCCTACTCCAGCGGTAACTACTGCAGCTCCCTCCGATCAGCCTGCTGCGGCTCCCTCCTTCGAGACCGTACCTGAAAACCCCAGCGCCACGCCTTCGGCATCGAGTTCAACGACTGTCCAGGGGTCAGCAGTATCACCCGCAGCACCCGCGCCTGCGACGGATGTGCCCGCAAGTACAGCTCCCTCCAGCGCGGAAACAACTGGAACAACAACCACCCCGCAGACACAACCGCAATCGGCAGTTCCGTCAGACAGCACACCTCACGACCAGAGCGCTCCAGCCGCTACTGGCCAGTCAGACGCCGCGGCGGCTGACACCTCTCAATCGAGCGCGCAATCTACCGATAAGAATCAGAACGACTCCAGTTCCACAAAGACCAAAAAGAAGAAACACCGGTTGTTCTAACGTTCAAAGAAAGACGTGGCCCGGACATTCTGTCCGGGCTTTTTCTTTGAGGTAGGCTTTCAGAAGAAGGCTTCAGGCGATCTCGATTTGCTCTTCTTCTAGACTGCGAACGCCGCCGTTCTCTCGCAACACAAACGAACGCAACTGTTCCTCCTCATTCAGCAAACTGACGATCACGTAGGAGCAGTTTGTCCAGTACGCCTCTTTTAGATCGGTCTCCGACGGCATCGCCTCGTGCTTCGGATGCGAATGATAGAAGCCGACGATTTGAGATTTGGCCTCCCGGGCGCTCTTCTGAGCATGCAACAGCTCCTCCGTGCCGATGTCATAGCGCACCTCCGGCGACTGGGCGATGTTCACACAAGGGACTGCCGACCACACTATTCGTGACTCCTCGAAAGCTTCTCCGGTCAAGATGCCACAGCACTCACGTGGCTGTTCTCGGCGCGCATCGTTCACCATCGATTGCCGCAACTGGGCACTGATGCGCAACATACTTCAGCGCCCGGCCTTGGGCGAGGCCTTCTCTTGTAAGTTTGCAACATACCCTGGCACCGGGATGTTGGAGGGCAGGCGATCATCGGGTACGGGATCTCCGTAGCACAACGTGAGCGGCACTACGCCGGCCCAGACGTTCATCGCATAATCTTCCTCATCGTCCTTCGGCGGACCGCTGCGAACCTTTGCGGAGGCCTCTGTAAGCGCCAGAGAAAGCACACTGGTTCCTTTCAGCTCCTGCTGACTGGGTGGACGCACCTCCGCCCACCTTCCGCGCAAGATCTGCTCGCTGATGACGGTTAGCGCACGCGCCTTCTCTTCCGGATCGGTTATGGGCGTCGCTGTGCCGAAGACCACAACGGACCGGTAGTTCATCGAAGAATGAAAGCCCGAGCGGGCGAGTACAAGCCCGTCCAGAACGGTAACCGTCAGACACACCTCGATGCCAGTGGCAAGATCGCGCTGCATCCGTGACGCGGCAGAGCCGTGCAGGAATAAAGTGTCGCCTTGACGGCCAAAGGCTGTCGGGATGACTACTGGATGCCCATCATGCACAAACCCGGCATGGCACAGAAAACTAGAGTCCAGAATGGGATAGATGGTGTCGCGATCGTAAAATCCGCGGTCGGGAATTCGGCGCACCTGCGTGCGATCAGTCAGCATCTTGAAATTTAATCGCATGCGGGAGTAGCTGCGCAACTATGGATAGAACTTCCGCAGTAGATGAATTGAACGGGCAGGATCAAGAGCCTCGCGATCTGAGGCTCCTCACGACCTCTCAAACATGTGCTTTGCCTGAAGATCGGCAAGCGCCGCCGCCGATGCCTTGGCGAATTCGTCGGATCTTGCGCGGAGTTTTTCGGTGGGGCCAGCTAGGTCCCCTTGGAAGTCGATGATTCCCTGGGAGGCGAGTTCCTGTGCGGCGGACGAGAGGCGAGAGGCGGGCGAGTTGACGTACAGTGCCTCGATTGGGTCGCCAATCCAGCACTTGGCGTTGCCGCCCCGGATGCAGTCCCAGTACACTTTGCGCTCCAGCAGGGCCCGGAGATCAGCGTCGCTGACATCGTTGAACGTCCACTTGTTCTGCACGATAGAAAAGACGCGGCTGGAGGCGTTGACGGGCTGCCGTTTTCCGCTCTTTAAAAACTCGATATCGCGCGTGTCCACGGCCTTGCGGATGGAGTTGATGGCGATGGGGCGAGCGTCGTTTGGATCCAGCGACGGAAGCGCGTTCACTACGGCACGCGAGAGGTTCACTGAGACGTCGGCATGGATGCCGCTTCCGTCGTCAACTGTGGCTTTGCCGTGCAACACGAACCAGTCCGAGCCCGAGTGCGAGGGGTGGACCGGCCATTCGAATTCAAAGACAAGCGGAATGCCGCGAAGGGTCTGGTAGCGCAACGTCTGATCCTATGTGTTTGGGATGAATACTTGAGTGTAGCGCAGTGAGAAGAAGCTTTCAGCTGTCAGCCATCTTCCGATGTTTGTGGAGGGAACTGAAAGCTGAACTCATAAGCTGATAGCTTAGTGCCCATGGTGCGAAGTCTCATTGCGCTTCTGTTGACGGTGGCACTCTGTTCTTCAAACACCTGTGCTGCTTACTCTGTGCTGACACACGAGGAATTAGTCGACCTGGCGTGGACAGGCTCCATTCGTCCTTTGCTATTGATGCGCTTTCCCGGCACGACGGCCGCACAGTTGATCGAAGCGCACGCGTTTGCGTATGGCGGGTGCGCTATTCAAGATATGGGCTACTATCCCTTCGGCAAGGAGTTTTTCAGCGACCTCACACACTATGTCCGCAGCGGCGATTTCGTGACAAGTTTGTTTCGGAATGCGCACACCGTCAATGAATACGCTTTTGCGATCGGAGCACTCTCCCACTACCTCGGCGACACGATAGGGCATTCGGACGCAATCAATCCCGCGACGGCGCTGGAGTTTCCTGAGCTGGCGCGAAAGTTCGGACAGTCCGTCACATACGATGAGAGCCCCCACGCCCACATACGCACAGAGTTCGCATTCGACATCGAACAACTGAGCAAGAAGGACTTCGCCCCTCCCGGCTATCTCCATCATGTCGGGTTTGAAGTGCCTCGAAGGCTTCTGGAGCGCGCCTTTCGTGAGACCTATGGCATCGATGTACACGAAATCATCGGCCGCGCCCACCCGGCGATACGCAGTTACCGCTCGTCCGTGCGGACATTCATTCCCGCATTTGCAGAGGCTGAGGTTGTTCTACATGGGAGCGATTTTCCTGCCGAGCGCGATGATCAAGAGCATCGAACGCTCCGTGAACGGATTTCTCAGGCAGATTACGAGCGTCACTGGAAGGCCCGCTTCCCTTCTCCGGGCGTAAAGGCACATTTGCTCGCAGTGTTCGTGAAGATCCTACCCAAAGTGGGAGCCCTTTCATTGCTTGCGATCAAGATTCCCAGCCCAAAGACAGACGATTGGTACGTCCGCAGCCTGAACAAGACGATCGATGCCTATCGAGAAACACTCGCGAAATTGCAGCCGCAATCCAGCGACCCGCTGCTTCTGCTAAATCGCGACCTCGACACGGGAGACGTGGCGAAGCCGGGGACGTATCCCCTGACAGACGCGACCTATGCGAAACTGCTCGATCGCCTCGCCTCGCATCCAGAGCGCCGCATACCGGATTCCCTGCGGCAAAATATCCTTACTTTTTATTCCGATCCAAATGCCCCGATCATCACGAAGAAGGATGCGCGCGCATGGAAGCGGGTCGCTGCAGAGTTGTCGCTGCTCCGCCAAATGCCCACTGCCAAAGAATGAGCTGCATGACGAAAAACTTTGCGGCCCACTCATAAGAGTAGGCCGCGGTGGATCTGTTGAGATTGGCTTGAGGCGCGCGCCCTGTTCCGAAGTCATCGTATGCCTGCTCCCAATCTGCAGGTCGATGGTGGTCGAGTGGGCCTCCAGCGGTGGATGCTGCAAGGACTTGAAAGGCGTAACGCCTTAAGCCTCAGCCACCTCACTTGGATGAATGCTACAACTTCCAGAATCTTTCAATTGGATCTCCTCCTTTCTCAAGTGTCCGCATAGATTACGTCCGGGATTACCAACTCGTCAATAGGCCGGGTGACCTCCTGGACGCCTTGCTACACTCAGCCAATGTCTTCTTCTTTGCACGCGATTGCCATCATCCCAGCACGAATTGCCTCGACGCGACTACCGCGAAAGATCCTGCGGTCGATTGCGGGTAAGTCGATGCTCGAGCGCGTTCATACGGCGGCACGTGGATGCACCCAGCTGGCGGACGTGATCGTTGCTACCGATTCGGATGAGATTCTCGCTGTTTGCCGTGAACGCGGCTGGAACGCGCAGATGACGAGCGCTGAGCATCGCAGTGGGACCGACCGTGTGCATGAGGTCGCGACGAAATTGATGAAATCGGGTGTAGCGAATGAGACCACGGTGTTCGTCAATGTGCAGGGGGACGAGCCACTGGCTCGCGCGCAGCATCTAGAGGCGCTACTTCGTCCGATGGTCGAGCCGAGTGTGATGATCGCAACCATCTCGACGGCTTGCAGCATAGAAGATGTCGCGAATCCCAACGCAGTGAAAGTGGTGACCCGAAGCGATGGACGAGCGCTCTACTTCTCGCGTTCGACGATCCCATTCGATCGGGATAGCGCAGGCGGCGTTGGTTACCGTAAGCATCTCGGTTTTTACGCTTATCGTTATGCGGCGCTCGACCGCTTCCATCACCTCTCCGAATCGTCGCTCGAGCGAAGTGAGCGGTTGGAGCAACTCAGGTTTCTAGAGAACGGGTTTGAAATCGCCGTTGCAGAGACGCCGCACGACACCATCGGCGTGGATACGGAGGCGGACTTGCAACGGGTCGAGAGGATCCTGCTGGCGCAGAATTGACTGGAGCGACCGGGAGACCCTGACATTGCGGAAAACAGAAATGATTCAGCTTCTTCCGTTTACCGTTGTCCGTTAGAATGCAGCCACCAAGAGGAGGCCGACAAAATGGAGACAAGAACGCCATCGGCGACGCCCGGAGACGGTACTGCAGACAGACGACTGAGTGAGTTTGAGCGAGTCACCAAGGTCTTTTATTCGCCGAGCGAGACATTCGAGGACATACGCCGCAATTCAAGATGGCTTGTGCCACTTCTTCTGATGATCGTGCTGTCGGTGATCTATGCGTTTTCTGTGGGGAAGAAGGTCGGGTGGGAGACCGCAGCGGCTAACCAGATGAAGCTCGCACCGCCCGCGCGGCTGGAGCAGATGGAGAAACTCAGCCCGGAGCAGCGGGAGACGCAACAGAAGATCGCCGAAAAGTTCACGACGGTCATCAGCTATGGATTCCCAGTGATCATCCTGCTGGGCGTGGCGATTTTTGCAGGCCTTTATCTGCTGGTGATGAATTTCGGCTTAGGCGCCGGCCTTTCCTACAGCAAGGTCTTCTCCATGTTGATGTACGCGGGACTGGTGCGCGGGATATGGTCGATCCTCGCTATCGTCGGCCTCTGGACCTTCCTGGATCCTGCAGATTTTCAGATACAGATGCCATTGGCAACCAGCCCAGCGGCGTTCATCAGTGCTGCGGACCATCCGTTTCTGTTCCGCCTCGGACAGTCGTTAGACGTGTTCGTCATCTGGTCCACGATCCTGACCGGCATCGGACTCGCAGTGCTCTCTAAGAAGAGCAAAAGCACATGCATGATAGTGGCGTTCGGCGTCTTGATCGTATGGTCGCTGCTGTTGAGCGCGACAAGCTTGTTTTGAAAGCTCAGGCACTGACTGCTTTGCCTAGCGCGAACTCTTGTCCAGATTGAAGCAGTGTCTTTACCAGCTCGGGTGAACCGGCTTCAGAATAGATACGGAGCAACGGCTCCGTGCCTGAGGCGCGGAGAAGCAGCCACGCTTCGGCCTGTTTCGAGTTCACCTTCGCGGCGGGATCTTCGAGGAAGAATTTGACTCCGTCGAGCGACTCCATGCGCATTACTTTGTGTCCCGCGAAGGCTGTGACACCGGCTTTCGCCCGGGAGATTGCGGAGTCCTTAACGTCGTTGGGAATGTGCAGATCGATGCGTCCGTAGTAGTGGGCCCCATATTCGTCGAAGAGGTCACTGACGAGTTGTCCGAGTGTGCGCTTCGACTCCGCCATGATGTTTGCCAGAATCAGCGAATTCAGGATGCCGTCGCGCTCGGGCAGATGGCGGGCGATGCCGATACCGCCTGACTCTTCTCCCCCGATCAGGATCTCGTGTTCGAGCATGAGGTCACAGATGAACTTGAATCCGATGCCGCACTCGTAAAGTTTTCTTCCGTGTTGGGCGGCGATGCGATCGAGCATCTTGGTGGTGTTGAAAGCACGGACGACACCACCGTCCCATCCCTTTTTTTGAAGCATCCAGCGCAGCATGACTGCGAAGATCATGTGTGAGGTGACGTAGTTGCCGTGTTCATCGCAGGCGCCGATCCGGTCGGCGTCACCGTCGGTGATGAGTCCAGCAGCGCAGTGTTCGCTGACAACCATCTCCTGACAGGCGCGGGTGTGCGGCTCGATCGGCTCCGGGTTGATGCCTGGGAACAGAGGGTTTACTTCACTCCGTATTTCCTTGTGGGGAATGCCGGCCTCGGCAAAGATGCCGCTCAGAATGCCGCGTCCCGTGCCGTACATGCAATCGATGCCGAACTTCATACCCGATCGCTGAATGACCTTCATATCGACGAACGCCTTTAGCGCAGCGACGTAATCCTGCTTGAGATCGGTTTCAGTGATCTTGGCCGTGGTGCGGCCTTTAGGGGGCGTATTCCCGAGTTCAGACTCGATCGCTTTGATGATCGCAGGTCGTCCGGAGCCGCCGTATGACGCTTTGTACTTGAAGCCATTCCAGTTCGCTGGATTATGGCTGGACGTGATCATGACACCGCCCGCCAATCCGCGGCGCTTTATGGCGTAGGAGACGGCTGGGGTTGGCGTGTAGTCGTCGGCAAGCGCGACGCAAATGCCTGCTTCCGCAAAAACCTCGGCGGCGGCGCGGGCGAAGTCGCGGGAACCGAAGCGCGTGTCGAACCCGATGACGATGCCTTTGCCCGCGTCTTCGTTCTTCAGTAAGTAATTTGCGGTGGCCGCGGCGGCCTGACGGACGCCGGCAAACGTAAAGTCTTCGGCGATGATGCCGCGCCATCCGTCCGTGCCGAATTTTATCTCTGACATTAAAACCTCAAAGCAAGCCACAACGGGCACCGAAGTTTGGACGAAGAATGGAAGTGCATCCTTCGCTGATGTTCGTGAACTGACAGTGGATTGTTATACGAGTGCGTGCATCTTCTTTTCGGAGAGAAACTTGACGACCTTACCCACATCCTGCGCATGTTCTCGTGTGGTGATCAAGATGGCGTCTTCCGTCTCGACGACGACGATGTCCTTCACTCCGATGGTTGCGACGAATTTGGTCGGGGCGTAAACGTAGTTGCCATCGGCGTTCAGTTCGAAGTGTCCGGTGGCCTCGATCACGTTCTTGCCGGGATGCTCCGACTCGGCTTTGGCAGCGTGATGCTCGTAGAGGGCGGTCCAGGAGCCAAGATCGTTCCATCCGAAGTCGGCTCGCACGCAGTAGATGCCCGAAGCCTCTCCGGCGGCGGAGCGTGGCTCAAGCACCGCATAGTCGATCGAAATGTTTTCACACTGCGGATAGAGTTCCGCCATGCGCTGTTCGAATTCGGGTGTGCCGTAAGCTGCTGCGATCTGTTCCAATAGCGCAGCAGTGTGTGGCAGATGTTTGCGCAATGCATTGACGAGAGTCTGCGCGCTCCAGACGAACATACCGCCATTCCAATAGAAATGGCCGGAAGCTACGAACTCCGTAGCGCGCGAGAGATCGGGCTTTTCAGTAAACCTGCGCACGCGCAGGATTTCTGGATCGTCAGAGGTAGTGCGGCCCGCTTCGACGTATCCGTAGCCGGTTTCGGGTCGCGTAGGTGGGATTCCCATGACGACGATATTGTCCCCGGCGGTGGCGATATCGATCGCCTTCTGAATATCGTTACGGAACTGCTCTTCATCGCCGATGACATGGTCCGAAGGAAACAGAGCCAGCACTGCGCCTGGATCCTGCCGGTTCAAGAGGAACGCGGCGAGCCCGATAGCGGGTGCGGTGTTGCGTGCGGCAGGCTCGGCAATGATCTGCTGCTCCGGCAATCCACCCAGTTGATCGATGATCAGATCACGAAGGTGATCGTTGGTGATGACCCAGGTGTTGTCGAGAGGAGCGAGCGGCAGCAGACGGGTAACGGTCTGCTGGATCATGGTTTGTTCCCCGTCAAGAGCAAGTACTTGTTTGGAACGGTTGCGGCGGCTGCGTGGCCAGAAGCGAGTTCCGCTGCCACCGGCGAGGATCACGGGATAAAAATTTACATTCATGGATTATTCGTTCTGCGCCGAGGCGGCAGCAGGTACATAAAGTTCAGTCTCCGGTTCAGCGATCTCGCCAGCCGGGACTGAAGCGTACAGCAAATCGCACGTCCATTGTGGAAACACGCTGTATTCATGCAGCGCCGCCGGGATGATCGCCATCTCTCCGCGAGCGATGGTGAGGGGTTGTGCGCCGGGGCTTTCGATCCGCGCCGCACCATCCATGGCAAAGATACATTGTACGTTGCCACCGGGTCGCACGCTGTGCTCTGAAGTGAGCTGCTGACGTTCCACTGTGAACGAGGGCGAGGCGACGAGTGTCTCTCGATGCTGAGCGATTTTGCGAGGAGTAACTCTGCCCGCATGGGTGCTGAGCTTCATGGCCGTCAGTCCACGATCGATGTGCAATTCGCGGGGCCTTCCGTAGTCGTACAGGCGATAGGTCGTGTCGGAGTTTTGCTGTGTCTCGATGATGACCGAGCCCGGGCCAATGGCATGAACCGTTCCTGCATCGACGTAGTACATTTCGCCCGCCCGGACGTCGATCCAGTTCAGCAAATGCTCCATGCGGCCTTCATGGATGGACCGCTCAATTTGTTCACGCGTGGTGCCCGGCTGAAAGCCGAGTCCGATCTGTGCACCTTCGTCCGCCTTTAGGATGTACCAGCATTCCGTCTTGCCGCAGGGTTCGCCCGCTGCTTGTGCAACCGCATCGTCCGGATGTACCTGGACGGAGAGCTTCTCACGCGGAAATAGGACCTTCATCAACAACGGAAATCTATCAGGGTAATGCGCGACCTCTCCCGTCAGCGCTTCACCGCACGTGCGGCTGAGATCTTCTATGGTGCGTCCCTTGAGGGGGCCGTTTGCAACGCGGCACTGGCCGCCGGTGAGCCAGACCTCACCTATGGGCTTGATGCCGACGGAATGTTGATATAACAGACCAACATCGTGGGTACCCCAAACACGCTCTACGAATTCAGGGACTATCTGTAGCGGGTAAAGGTCAGTCATTCATTCTTTCGGGAGCGTACATGAGCTTAGATAGACTGCACTGGCATTGGTGTTGCTCAGAGTTGCTGAAACCACGTTTTCATGCGATCAAGACCCTGGTTGAGTGTTACTGAAGTAACTGCATAGGAGAGACGAATGTGCTCCGCTGTGCCGAAAGCGTCGCCAGGGTTGGTGACTACATGGGCCTCACGCAGCAGCCGGTTACATAGCTCGGTGGTGGTCGCAATGCCCGGCCTTCCCAAGTAGGCGCTGACATTCGGATAGGCGTAGAAGGCGCCGCTGGGAGTCGCACATTCAACACCGGGCACCGTCTTGAGGCCGGCAACGCAGGTTTCGCGCAATTCCTGGTACTCGGCGCGCATCTGCGCGATGCAGTCCTGGGGTCCGGTGAGTGCGGCGAGCGCCGCCTTTTGGACGATTGCGCAGATACTCGAGGTGCTTTGGCTCTGCAATTTTGCCATCTGGTCGATCACCGGCTTGGGAGCGAGTGCGAATCCGCTGCGCCACCCGGTCATGGCATAGGTCTTCGAGAGCGATCCGATGAGAACAAGATGCTCTTTTGCAGCGGTAAAACTACCAGCACTGATCCGGTCTTTGGAAGTCCCATAGTTTAGATGTACGTAGCATTCGTCGTTGATGACGTAAATGCCACGCGCGTGCGCGGCCATGACGATCTCTTCGTATTCGGCGGCTGGAACAATGGAACCCGTGGGATTGTTGGGCGAGTTGATAATGATGACGCGGGTCCGCGGAGTGATTGCGGCGATCACCGACCGAGCTGAAAGCTGAAATCCGGAATCCTCGTCGGTCCCGACGTAAACGCATTTACCGCCGGAGTAGCGCACCATATCCGGAAACGAAACCCAGTACGGAACAGGAACGATGACTTCATCTCCTGCCTGGACGAGAACCTGAAGCGCGAGGAAGAGAGCGTACTTGCCGCCGGGTGTGAAAATCGCTTCGTTCGGAGCGTAGGCGGAGGACCAATCCGCGTGGTGCCGCTCGGCGATTGCACGACGGAGATCGGGAATACCAGGGACGGACGTGTACTTGGTGAAGTTTTCTTCGATGGCTTTGATACCGGCGTCTTTGACGTGCCGCGGAGTAGTGAAGTGCGGTTCACCCGCCCCAAGATCGAAGACTTGGATGCCCTGGGCCCTCATCTTTGCCGCTTCGGCGATCATTACCAAAGTCGGGGACGATGCGATCGAATGCACTCTTTGGGTGAACGGGTTCGCTACGGTTGTTGCCATGTTTGCTTTTATCCCTGGACTTTCTGTTTGTGCTTGCCGCTCTATGCGCCGTGGGCGGATTCTGCTGCTAGTTTGCGACGCAACCGGTCTTCCACCAACGGAGGAACTAATCCTTTGATGCTTCCTCCAAGACGGAAAACCTCTTTCACCAGCCGCGAGCTGACGTAAGAGTACTGTTCGGCCGGCATCATGAAGACGGTTTCGAGCTCGGGCTCGAGTTTGCGGTTCATCATAGCCATCTGGAACTCGTATTCGTAATCAGAGATGGCGCGTATGCCACGAAGCAGCGCCTTGGCACTCTTCTGGCGGGCGTAATCAACCAGCAAGCCGTCGAACGCTTCTACGCTGACATTTGGTAGATGACGGCATGCCTCGAGGAGCATCTCGACGCGTTCTTCTGTGGCAAAAAGCGGATGTTTATCGGTGTTGCGCAGTATGCCGACGATCAGTTCGTCGAATATCTCACTGCCTCTGGCAATCAGGTCAAGGTGCCCATTTGTGAGCGGGTCGAAGCTGCCGGGATAGATGGCGCGAACGCTAGGCATACCGCGGCTTAGTGTAACTGTTATTTGCGCGAGGGGCTAGGTTAGTGCTAGGTTCCGGGGACGGATAGAGATAACGAGCAAGGCAACGCGCGCTGCCTTTGTTATGATTGGTGTTTCGCGAAAATAAAATGTACGACGAATTTTTCACCAAAGACCGCTGGACCGGCGAAGATATCCACACCCTGTGGATAGGTAATATCGTCGCAATCGCCACCCGCCACGCCGACGCGGTGGACGTGAAGTTTCTCGCCAACGATCGTCCGGTATGGATCTCGCTGCCATGTGAAGCATGGCCGCGATTCATGAAGATGACCGGACACGTGATCACTGACCGTCTCGCAACTCAGATAGCGGGGCATTATTTGAAGCAGGCGATCGAGAGCGGCTTTGACAGCGGACGCGAGTCTTACAACATGTCCGTGGACGAGGTTCTCGAGCACCTCAAAGTGGTGATGCGCGAAGCCAAGCACACAGATTCACTGCCGATCGTGCCTCGAATAGCAGGTACCGGTAACTCCGAGGCGGATGATGACCGGCAAGTGACGTTCTCGCCCTCTGGCACGAGCGGTAGTCAGCGCGAGGCACTCTAACGGACTGCAAGCTGAATGATCTCAATGGAAATGTTCAACCAGCATGATGTCGCTGGTTAGTTCGTCCACTTCCGTATAAAGCAGCGACAGGCCATCGGAAGAGATGGAGAGGCCCGATAACCTGCGGGAGCCATTGATATTGGTAACATGAGTTATTCGGTGGTTGGCAAGATTGAAAAAGTCAACTGAGCCCGCGGCTTTCTCTGGGGCGAAATAAATACCATTTTTCGCTACCGTCCAATCGGAATATCTCACCTTCGGCATACCGGCAACACTGGATTCCATCCCTCCGTGCGCGAGATCCAGGCTCTTGAACTCGCCATTTACGTCAGAGACAAAGAACAATGTCTGACCGTCGAGGGACTCTCGAGCTGTCTGGCTAGAGCTGGCGCCAAGGTCCAACGCGTTCCCACCGGTGGAGGGACAGCGATACAGTTTGTGCTGGCCAAGGCGTTCTGTAGTGAAATAAATCCATCTGCCGTCCCTTGACCAGTTCGGGAAAAAGATGTCGGTCATATCCGTGATGAGTTTGCGGGGCACTCGTTCGTCAATGTCGACGACAAAGATGTCTGCCAGTCCTGCAAATCGTGAGGTAAACACGACCTTACGTCCATTGGGCGACCATTGCGGAGAGCCTGTAGCGGTCTTGAGGCTTGTCAATTGCACTGGATTCGACCCGTCGGCATCAATCATCCATATCTCTCGCCAGCCAGAACGAGTGGACTCAAAGACAATGTGTCTGCCGTCCGGAGAAAATTGCGGGGAAGCCTGCTCCCGTGTCGAAGAAATCAACTTTACTGGCAGCCCGTCGGCTTTCGATAGATCCTGCCTCCAAATATTGATGTTTCGCGAGAACAGACCATACGCCGCCCTGTCGCCAGCGGGTGAGATAGCCGGCCAGAGCGCAGCGTCTCCGAACGGCAATTTACGCACTTTACCGTTCGCGAGTGGGATTTCAAACAATTGAGCGCCACCGCCAGAATCGTTTGAAAAGATCAAGCTTTTGCTATTGTGGGTCCAGGCAATCCCCTCGATGAACCCTTCAATACTGGCGATTTGCGTGGACTTACCTCCAGATGGCGAGACGATAAACAATGCCTCAAGGCCACTGGTGAAGCCGCACAGGTAAGCCAGCCACTTGCCATCCCGCGAAAACGCTGGCTGCATTTGGTGCTCGCACCTTTCCGGCAGGTCCACTTGCCGTATCTGCATCGATTCAGGGGAGATCAGGTAGAGCCGGAGATGGTTGGAGGTGGCATCCGTATCAGAAAATGCGATCAGCTTTCCATCTGGGGACCAACTGATCTGTGCAGCGAACGGATACACCAGATGGGTCGAGCGCAATTTTCTTTCCACTCCTCCCAAAGAAGGGACGAGATAGAGGCCGGTGTCACCCTCCGCAAGCCGGTGAAACGCCATCTGTGCACCGTCGGGTGACCATGCGGGGCTCAAGTGGACGGACGGATGGTGTGTCAGGCGTAGCAATTGCTCGCCTCCGATGACCTTCATGTACAGTTCCATCCCTTTTGATCGCGCGCCGTCTTCTCCGTTCCATCCAAAGGCGATCCGGGTCCCTTCGGGGGAGAACGCCGGTTGAACCTCCATTCCGGGATACCAGGTAAACGGCATGACTTCCGGCACGGCAGCACTCTCTCGCGCGGAGGCGACCGAGTAATAAAACGCGCCGATCGCCAACGCGATGAAAACTGCTGTTGCTGCGCCGATCGCTCCGGCGTAAGACTTGCGGATCGACAAGTGAAACTCAAAATTCGAGCTCGTGTCCGGCTCTGGACTGGGCGGGGCTGCGAGGACCGTAATTGCTTCGACGCTTGAACTTTCGGCCACTGGCTCCGGCGTGCTGCTCGGATCGGGTTTCCTCAAGACCGGTGAGGTGGAGACAGGCGCAATGAAGCGATATCCCTTTCGGGGGAGCGTTTCTAGATAGAGGGGCTTATCAGGAGAATCTCCGAGTGCCTCCCGCAGCTTCATCACAGCCGTATTCAAGCTGTGGTCGAAATCAACGAAGGTGTCAGAGGGCCATAGGTGACGGTGGAGTTGTTCTCGCGAGACCGTCTCGCCGCGATACTCAAGAAGAAGCAAGAGGATGCGGGTGGGCTGTTCTTGCAGTTTGACCGGAAGTCCTTCTCGCCGCAGTTGTTGTGAACGCTCGTCTATTTCAAATGGACCGAAGCGCCATACCCGGGCGGAGAAGGCTGGAGTACCCATTGCGGGTCCCCCTTTAGCGGCTAGAAGTCTATCATCGATTCCTCGTCAGGCGGCGCGCTCTTTCGCAAAGAAAAAATGCAGTTGATACGATCGCGGAACGTCCCCCGTTTCAAAGGATTAGGGGCTGACTTCACGCTTGATCGCGGGTTGATACTCAGTGCATTGAAGAGTTTGTTTGGGAGGCGCAATGTGTGCCCATGCAGCACCCGACCAAAGATCAAATCGGATGTGCCGGCAAGGAGGCAACATTATGAATCGCATCGCTACAATCCTCGCATCGTGTGCACTGGCGGCTGGTCTGTTTGTTCCAGTCACCAATGTTCAGGCGCAGACCAGACCCGCTGCCAAAGCTGACATCCCTTTCGATTTCATAGTCGCGAATCATCGGATGCCTGCGGGCAGCTATAGAATCGAGCGCTTGTCCCCGCAGCTACTCGCGGTCAGCAATGAGAATGGAAGAGCGAACAGCTTCGTTCAGGTCATACCGACCCGGTCCAGCAAGGTCGCCGACCATGGAAAACTGATATTTCATCGCTATGGCACTGTCAATTATCTTGCTCAGCTCTGGAGCGGTGGAGAGAACATGGGCAGTGAATGTATCCGTAGCAAGGGAGAGAAGGAAGCCGCCACGTCGAAGACAGCGGACGAGGTTGCAATCAATCTCCTTCCTGTGAGCAATTCAGGCCGTTAGTAGTTCGGGTGCTTTCCGGTTGCTCGCAGGCAAAGGCTGGACGAGAGTCCAGCCTTTGCTATGTCTGGCGGGGCGGTATGTTCGCGGCTTACCCGAATTGCTACAATTCAGCCACGTTTCCCATGTCCAAGTCACAGCAGAGAGCGGCGGAGTTGCAGTCCGGAAGCACGGAGAAGATAGCCATCGTAGAAGATGGGGCCGCAACCGGAGCAGTCGCAGAAGTATATGACCAGTGGCGCGCGAAATCAGGACGTCAGCTTTTGCCCGGCATCCTGAAATGCTTCGGCCACAGACCCGACTTTCTGCGTCAGGTCATGGATTTCAGCGACACCGTCCACTTTTCAGAGGGACATCTTGACCGCAAGACCAAGGAATCGATAGCCAGCTGGGTGTCGTACCTCAACCGATGTCCGTATTGACTGGATTCGCATGCCTACTTCCTGCGTGTCCAGGGAGCCGAAGAAGAAACTGTACAAGCCATTGCGAGCGGTGACCTGGACGGGGCGAACCTCACCCCGGCAGAGCGCGAACTGCTCGAGTATGTAAAGAAGGTTACCGAAGCTGCGTACAAGACGACAGCGGAGGACGTACAGCGACTGCGCGACCACGGGTGGACCGAGCCACAAATCGCCGAGGCTGTTTACGTCACCGCGATGTTCGCATTCTTCAACCGGGTCGCTGATGCCTTCGGCATAGCGGCACAAGGCTATTTGGAGATGAACGCGCTGACAAGGTAGATCTGGGGTTGGCGCCTAGGCTGCAGCGACTTACGCGGGGTTCCTGCTACTTTGCCGATTGCACGTCCGGAGGCGCTCATTGTGAGATGCTGCGCATGTGCGTCAGCGGGCTTCCAGTGGCATCCCGCGATTTTGCTTATTCGAATGCATCCCGTTCCGGCCCTCGGCGATTCACACCGCACGCGGAGGAAAAATCATGGCTGAAAACAAGAGTGACACTCTATCCATCATTCGCGACCTGGTCGAGGCATGCCGCGACGGCGCCACTGGTTACTTGCACGCAGCCGGGGTCGCAAAAGACGCCAGACTGAAATCATATTTCGAGCAGCAGAGCTTGGAGCGCAATCGAATGCTTCAAGAATTGAAGCAAGAGATGGTGAAGCTTGGAGAGAAAGATCCTGACACGAGCGGAAGTGTGGCTGCTCTCGTCCATCGCATGTGGTTTTCCGTGAAGGCCGACGTTGGAATGGGCGACGAAGCCATTCTGAACAGCGTAGAACTAGGAGAAGACAAAGCAAAGGACGCTTACCAGAAGGCACTGCAAGGGAACTTACCCGACAATATCCGCCAGATCGTTAGCAATCAGGCAGCGAGCGTCAGGGCCGCACATGACCGCGTTCGCGACCTCCGTGACAAAGCGGCTTGATACGCGATCCATCAAAAGCCGTAGAGATGGGCGGCATTGTCGTGCAGCACCATACGCGCCATAACCAGCGCTCGTGCTCGCGTAATCATCCCGTCACGGACCATTCCTGACAGTGCCAACGCCAATGCCTGGCGCGCATTTTGGCCTGCGACCCACCCTTGCTCTTCCCAATCGGCTCCGGGATCTCCGGGGCCGAGGTCGGATCCAAAGAGGACCTTCTCGGGGAAGAGTTCCATCCATCCCCTGAGCGCCGCTCCCAGTTCGTGCGATGAGAGCATGAGCGACTGCAGCGAGATATCAGCGTAGACATTCGGTTTGCTGAGCAGCAGCGCAACCTCTTTGTCATGCGGGTAAGCGGCATGAAGCATGACAAAGCGCGTGCCCCGCAGAGCAGCATCATCGAAGACCGATTCGAGCAGTTCCACGTTCGCACCCTTGAGGTCGAAGTAATGTCCACAACCGAAGCCGGTGTGAATGTGGACCGCCAATCCGAGGCGGCCTGCTTCGCCCGCAATTGCGCGGAAGAGGTAGTCCTGCAGGCGACGATACTCACCATCCTCGGGGACGCCGCCTTGAATATATCGTGCGTAGATTCGTGCAGCCTCGCTGTCATCCACTCGCCCGAATTCGAGGGAACGGAGGTATGCTGCCTCGAACTTGATCGCAACCGCCCCATTTTGTTTCTGCCGCCGAAGCGTTGGGACAACGACCTTCTGGAAATAGGCGTCGATCGACGGAGGCAGGGTAACGCCGAGGTCCTGCTGGTAGCGGCCCAGTAGCATAGTGACGCGGCCAAAGAAGAAGTTTCGATCGGGGCTTGCCGTCTTTAGTCCACTGTTGTCCAGCGGGTACATGAGTGCGTCATCGAATGCCACCCAGCGAAAGCGTGGAGGTGTCAGTCCAGGCCCCATAGCTACGCGATTGGCAAGAATCACTTCGGTCCCGATCTGATCGAGCACCCATGCCGGATAAGTCTCTCCCTTCTGTTGGCGGACAATCTGTTTGTGTGCCTCGTAAGGTTGCAGGTGCTCGGGCGCGTCATCCTTGAAGGCATATCCAAAGAGGGCCTGACGTGCTTCGTAGTAAAGCGGATTGCTCCTGGCTGACAAGAGGGCTGGAGAATCAGTTTCGATCGGAGATATGCATGGCAGCCCGTCCGTTTCGTCATCGGTTGCTCCAGTCGGAATCACTTTTAATATGTGCGAATGATTGTCGATCGCGGGAATCTTTTGAATTTCAGAGAGGAGTGCGGCATCCACTTCGATTGGCGCCTTGACCTGTGCTTGCGTGGCGAGTGAGGAAACGAAAACAAGGGCTGCGAGGATCGTCGTGAATTGCATACGGCGCAAAGGGTAACACGGCGATTGTGACGCATGGCGAGATAGCCATTCCAGGGGAAGGAATGGCTATCCGTAGTTCGACCCACGCTTCCTATTTGTTGATGTCTTCCTTGTCTTCGGCACGCTTCAACAGCTTTTCCATCCCCGGTTTCGATTGCTCGGGCGCCCCCGCCACCGTCAGTTTCATCTGCTTGACGGCGGGCTCGAAATCTCCTTGAGCAGAAGCTATGCGCGCCGCCTCAGAGTGAGCAAGCCAGTTTTCCGGGTTCTTCTTGATGTTGTAGCGAAAGATCTCGAAGGCCTGTTCCTGCTGCCCTCGCTGCTGGAGTTGCCGTCCGTAACTGTGAAGCTGCTGAACGTCGCCCATGCCATATGCTTTGTTGCGGGCTGTCTTCGCTTCATTCATTTGGCCCATCGATTCCAGGATTTGTGCCTTCGTGATGTTGTTGTCGAAGCGGTCCTCGAGTTTAATGGAGTGGTCCGCATCCGTCAGCGCATCCTGAAGGTTGCCCTTGTGAGTCAGCAAGTAATCCGCTGCCTCGTTCCAACCTTGCCAGTTCGAGCGCGACCATCCCCGGAGCTGGTCCTTCAAGTTCTGCTGAACGATCTCACTAAGACCAAGCTCAATGCTGATAGGAACCGCGATTTTTTCCCATTGGAGCGTGATTACGGCGGAGTCGGGCTTTATATCGTTGAAATCGTATGTGAGCGCTTCGTGAAATTCCGCGGCATGAGGTTTGATCGCGACACGGAGAGCGTCCTCAGCCTGATCATAGGTGAAGCTGCCCCATGCGCTGGAAATCTTAGAGAAGATCACTGTCCATTCGCTTTCGCCGGGGATCATGTGCAAACCGTAGATCCCCTTCGGCAGCGGTTTCCCTTCGACGTTTACCGGATCAGTGAACTCGATAGTCGTGTTTTCGTTTGCGCCGGTGCGCCAAACCACCCCGTAGGGCAGCATTTCGCCAAATATCTTGCGTCCGTTCACCAGGGGACGGTGGTAGTCGATCGAGATATCGGTCAGACCGATTCGCTGCGAAATACGAGCGTGCTGACTGGTTTCAGGTAGTTTCAGGATCGTCTGGCTATGGGCGCCTGGGGCTGCAATTAGCAGCGCTGTGAAGGCTGCCGCCAGTGTGATTTTTGGAAGATTTGTAAGAAGGTTAAAAAGCATGTGTCTTAGACAAACCTGCTCACACTTAGTCACCAGGCTTGGAAGATATTTCTCGGACTTAGCTCCCGATGCCGAGTGAAACGAAGGCGCTCAAGGCTCGCCAGCGCAACTCCGTCAGCTCGGAAGCGAAGAATATATCTGAGCGAGAGAAAAGATGCTCACAAATATCCCGAGGCAGAAATAAACTGTATGCATCGTCGATTGCGGGGGCGGAGTGGGGAGCCGAAATCCTTGTGAACGCAGCGCCGAAGTGAGGACGTGATCGAGATCGACGAAGTAGTCGGCGATGGGGCGATGAAACGCCATCAAGACGACTCCGACGAGCAGACGTGCAAGTTCGATCAGCATGCGCATCAGGATATGTAAAAGGTATGTAGCTTCCAATCGGAGAAACCGCTTAGTCCGCTGCAGGGACTGGGGCACCGACGCGCTTGAGCTCACTCTCGATGTGAGCATTGATATGGGTTTGTGCCGATTGCGCAGCTACCCGTATAGCGTTCTTCATGGCATTTGCGTTGGACGAGCCGTGACTGATGATGCAAACGCCCTTCACTCCAAGCAACGGCGCGCCGCCATATTCGGAGTAGTCGAGACGCTTTTTAAAATCCAAGAAGGCGCGGCGAGAGAGCAGCGCACCTACCTGCGAAGTGATAGTTGAGCGCAGCGATTCTTTTAACAGCGAACGGACCGTCGAGACCAGCCCTTCGGAGACCTTGAGCGCGACGTTGCCAACAAATCCATCGCATACGATGACATCTACACGTGCGTTGTAGAGGTCACGGCCCTCGACGTTGCCGACAAAGTGGAGCGGAAGTTTGCGCAGCAAATCGTAAGCCTCACGAGTCAGTTCGTTGCCCTTGCCCTCTTCCTCGCCGATCGAGAGAAGTCCGACGCGGGGACGTTCGTGCTTGAAGACGAATCGGGAGTAGATCTCACCCATGATGGCGAACTGCTCGAGGTTGTATGCTTTGCAATCGACATTGGCGCCCACGTCAAGCATGATGCAGGCGCGTCCCGCCTCTTCGGTCGGAAAAACGGCTGCCAGCGCCGGGCGATCGACTCCTGGCAAGGCTCCAAGCACCATTTTTGCCGTCGCCATGACCGCACCGGTGTTGCCGGCGCTGATGAAACCGTCGGCGTGACCCTCGCGAACGAGGCGCAATCCAACGCGGATCGAGGAATCCCGCTTCGAGCGAACAGCGGACGCAGCCTTCTCATGCATTCCGATCACTTCGGAGGCATGTATCACTTCAATAGGCAGGTCGGCTGCCGCAGCATGTTGGTCAAGCTCAGCGCTGACGGCATGCTTTTGACCGACGAGCACGACGCGGAGCCCGTACTGTTTGGCGGCAAGGATCGCGCCTTCGATTTCAGGCTTAGGGGCGCGGTCTGATCCCATCGCGTCGATGGCGATGGTGAGCTTCTTGATCGGCATCTTCTCTGAGTGTCTTAATTTCTAACGGAAGGCGTAGCAATCAGCAAGTGAGAATCGCGGCGGGCCAGAAGACCGGCCGGCGCAATGAGTGCGCGACCGGTCTCAACGATTACGCTTCTTTGGTCTCAAGAACGTCGCGGCCCTTGTAGGTGCCGCACTTCGCGCACGCATGGTGGGGGCGTTTCTTCTCTTTGCAGTTTGGGCACTCAGACAACGAAATTCCGGCGAGGGCGTCGTGGGCGCGACGTGTGCTGGTGCGCGCTTTCGAATGGCGCCGTTTCGGATTTGGCATAGCGATTTCCTTTCAAACTCTCGCGAGCGGCGTATTGCCCTACGCGAAATTCGTGTTTCGTACCTAGTTATGCAGCTTCTTGCGAATATCGCCGAGGGCTGCCCAGCGCGGATCGTGAAATTCCGTTTCACACTGGCATTGCTCTTTGTTCTGGTTGCGTCCGCAATGCGGACACAGCCCTTTGCAATCTTCCTGGCAGAGTGTCTTTGCCGGCATACCCAGCAGCACTTGCTCTTTCAAAACATCTTCAAGTGTGATCGAATCGCCTTCATAGAAGCCGATCTCGGTTTCACCTTCTTTGATCTCGCGCTCATCGGCGCCTGTGTTCTCTTCCTGCGGGCGCTGCAGAACGTCGAAATCGCCCCCGATGGTGCGCTCCACTGGAGCAAGGCAACGGTCGCAGTCTGCTTCGAGCGTCACATCGAAACGTCCTATCACGCGGATGTCTTCGACGATCTTCCTGCCGCCGTGGTTCTCCCTAATCATCTCTGCATGTCCCTTCGCCTTGAGGGGCGATTTGAGACGCAGGTCTGGTCCTAAAGGAATCGCTGCGGGCGGGAACTCCTGGTCAAAATCGACCGGATGGAGTTCCAAATCTTTCAGAGGAATCTGCATGATCGCGTGGTGCTGTTTTACCATTAACCCCGAGCCGCAGGCTCCTGCAACTCCGCCGGTATTCTATGCGATCAGCGGCGGGACGAAGACACGGGACAACTTACTTATGTTACTGAGAGTTGACACGAGCGTCAAGGCATTGCGCCCGCGGCGAGTGCTCCCCAATTCTCCCAATTGCTATAATCGTCTGTTTTCATTCCCTGCTACAGGAAAGCAACCATGGCTCCTTCTGTAATGGCGGGCCATCCCGCACTGAAAGACACCTACCAGCAACTCAAACAGCGAATGGAGAAGTCCGTCTCCGACTTTCAGCATAGCCTCGCTTCAGCCCGGACAGGCCGCGCCTCGGTGCACATGCTCGATAGCATCCGCGTGGACTACTACGGCTCCCCGATGCCCCTGAACCAGGTAGCACAGGTGAATGCCCCTGAGCCGCAGTTAATCACCGTACAGCCCTTCGATCCGAGTATCCTCGGCGAGATCGATAAAGCGCTGCGCACCTCGGAGCAGAGTTTCAATCCGCAGAACGACGGCAAGATGCTCCGCATCCCGGTACCGCCGCTGACCGAGGATCGCCGCCGCGAGATGGTTAAATTTCTCAACAAAGTCCTCGAGGAGCACCGCACTGGTGTTCGTAACGTCCGGCGCGACGGCAACGAGATGATCAAGAAGGCGATGAAGGACAAGAAGATCTCCGAGGATGAAGAGCGCCGCTCACTCGACGAAATCCAAAAGCTTACGGACGACGAGATCAAGAAGATGGAAGAGCTCTTCAAGTCGAAAGAGAAGGAAGTGATGGCCGTATAAGCCGGGGCAGTCACTTTAGGCCCGCCCCGGCTGGTCGGAGAGATTTCCACAGCCTGTGGGAGCCCGCAAGATGCGGGCTCTTCCTCAAGCCGTCTTTGCCGGTAGGAATGCTTGCTCCACACGCCGCACACCCTTCTTGGGTCCGCGCTTTCTCACCAGCAATAACCGGATCCGATCCAGCAGTTCGACCGGGGCAGCCGTGCCCTTTGGCAGAAACACGTCAGCGTGTGTCCCTTCTTCGTATGTCCGAATCTTGCCGCTGAACAAAATTGCCGGCGTCTCCGGAGAGAGGTCCTTCAATTGCTTAACGAGCTCCGCGCCATTGACGTCAGGCATCATGAGGTCGCTGAGTACGAGGTCGATCGGATTCTCACGAAATATTTCTATAGCATCTTTTCCGCTACTTGCAAGCAGAACGCGATAGCCGCGCGTTTCCAGCATGAACTTACGCAAGGAATTTGAGTGTTCACTGTCGTCCACTGACAGGATGGTTTTCTTCGGGCGCATCTCTTAGTCCCTCCCCAGGGTTCCCGTTAGGCGTGCGACCGCATTCTTCCGCGCCGCCGCGTACACGCGCGGCGAGTCTTCGAGAAGAGCGCTACAACGATCACCACGTGTCGAAGCCCATTCCTCGCGCCAGAAGGAAAATCCGGCGACGGAAAAGAACTACGGCAACGCTTCTTCGTTGAAGCACTGCGATCGCTATTCAATTGTTTAAAAAAAGGCGAAAGAGGCTCCAGCCTGTTACAGCCGGAGTGTTGCGAATCCTATGTCCAGCGGAGTACTTGCGCAAGCAGCAACAATCCGAATTCTGTTGATACAGATGTGGACGCCTATGGAAAAGTTCGCCATCCTTACCGCTTCTCAATCACTTAGGCTGTGCGAATCTTCTTTAAGAAATTTGGAAGGCGCCGCTGCCAACGACAACTGTGAATCCTCCGACGCGGACATCTGAAACTAACTCATTGTTCAGAGCTGCGCGAACGAAGATTTCACTGGGTCGTCCTGCCAGCGCGCCCTGATGGATCACCACTTGCGCATCCGCAGAGATGACGCGGTGTTTCAGACACCAGGCAATGCAGCAGCCCGCCGCCGATCCCGTGGCTGGGTCTTCGCCCTCAGAAGAGATCATGCGTGCTTCGAGTCCAGTGTCACGTTGTGGATCGCGGGCAATGAAATAGAAGAGCTTTGCGTCTGTCGTCGACAGGTACTCGCTTGCCGAGTGCCATTCAAAGCGGAGCGCCCGCAACGCTTCGACACTGCTAAGCGGCACAATCGCGAAGCCCACGCCTGTACTTACCGTCTGAATCGGTTCTGAGCCGAAAGATCCAAGTGGCAGTCCAGCGATGCGAGCGACGGTCTCCCGAGCGTGGACCTGGCCGAACTCGGGATCGCGCTGCAACATCTCACCGAAGGTCATCCCGTCCCGCTGTTCGAAGCGCACCGGGATCTCTCCGACGTTTAGCTGGAGGACAATCTCCGATACGCCGGGATTTTGCTCAAGCAGCACCCTCGCCGTGCCCAGAGTAGGATGGCCTGCAAACGGCAACTCCTCAGCGGTGGTGAAGATTCGCACCCGATGGGAGCCCTTAGTTCCCTCGCCGGGCAAGACAAAAGTTGTCTCGGCGAGGTTGAGTTCGCGCGCCAGCGCCTGCATATGACCTGGGGACAGTCCCCTGCCATCCAGAAACACCGCCAGTTGATTACCCTCGAGCGGATTCCGCGTGAATACATCGACCAGAACGTACTCGAGTTTTCGCATACACGATCATTTTCCCATGCAACGGCCATTACCCTGACGCACTTGCGTTCTTCCCGCCCAATGCGCAATAATCAGGAGTTACCTGCTCAGCTTCGAGAGGCTTCGAAACCTGAAACTTGGAAGTGGGCGCTCGGTAAATCCCAAAGTTGAATCGGCGACCGCAACCTTAAAGCCTTTATCGACAGCAGGGCTCCAGACGAAGGAAGGATTTTAGATACTGTGTTAATGATTCGCCTCGCACGCATGGGTGCGCGCAAGAAGCCGTTCTACCGCGTCATCGTCATTGAGAAGGACCGTGCCCGCAACGGCCGCGCCATCGAGATCGTCGGCACCTACAACCCCCGTACTGCAACTCCTCATCTTGAGCTTAAGAGGGACCGCATCGACCATTGGGTCGCCAAGGGCGCGCAGATGTCCGAGCGCGTTGAGAAGCTCTTTGCCAAGGCGCCAGCTGCAGCGCCTGCTGCCTAATGGAGTTTGCTGGAGCGCGAGCAGCCTCCGGCATGAAAAAATATGTCTGAAAATACGCAAGATCTCCAGAAGCTGGTAGAAGCCATGGCGAAAGCCCTGGTGGATGAGCCCGATCAGGTCGTAGTCGAAGAATTCGAAGACGAAGATGAGCAGGGTACCATGGTCCTCGAACTCACAGTCGCGCCGAAGGATCTAGGCAAAGTGATCGGCAAGCAGGGACGTACGGCGAAGTCGATGCGCACTATACTCGCAGCTGCCGCCGCCAAGCTCAATCAACGCTATGTGCTCGATATCATCGAAGAAGACCGTGACGGCGAGGCCGAGGCTCCAAGAACGAATGAAGACGCCAACGCCGAAACCAACGTGTAATTGAACCGCGCAGCACAGTTCTGGCCACGGGGCTTTTTTTGCACCACTGCGCAGCGCCCGGCAGGACAGGCTCTTGATGCCTGTCCTTTGCTTTTATGACAGCCCCGAACGAAGCTTACGTCACACTCGCGCGCATCACCAAGACGCAAGGGCGCCGCGGCGAAGTCGCCTGCGAGATATTGACCGACTTTCCTGAAAAGTTTGCTGAGCGCGCACGTGTCTTCCTGCTGTACCCAAAATCAACTTCCAGCAAGCATCTGGAACTCACGGTGGAAGACCACTGGTTCCACAAAGACCGAGTCGTTCTGAAATTTGCAGGGATCGACTCCATCTCCGAGGCCGAAGGGCTGGTGGGGTGCGAGGTGCAAATTCCCGAGTCGGAGCGCGCACCGCTCGAACCCGGTGCGTATTACATCAGCGATCTTGCTGGCTGTACCTTGCTCAACGGCAACGTCGCCGTGGGAACCATCACCACCCTGAGAACCGTATCCGGCGGTGTGCCGCTGCTGGTGGTCCAAAGTCCTTCGCAGCCGCCAGGAGAGTTGGAGATTCCATTCGCCGAAGCCTATCTCGAATGCGTCGATCTCGATGCGAAGCTGGTGCGCATGAATCTTCCCGAAGGACTTCTCGACATCAACTCGTGATCCCAGTGGTCTGACACACTTGGGGCGGTTAGCATAGAGGCGTGTTGCGCTTTGATATCGTCACGCTCTTCCCTGACTTCTTCCGTGGGCCTCTCGATTACGGCATCCTTCGCCGCGCCCGTGAGCGCTCTTTGGTCGAGGTGCACACGCACGACTTGCGCAATTTCACGCACGATAAGCACCGGACTGTGGACGACCGCCCTTTCGGCGGCGGCGAAGGAATGGTGCTCAAACCTGAGCCACTGTTTGAAGCCGTTGAATCGCTGGGGGCTGCCAGCCGTGAGCAGCGATTCGCGCGGAGTGTTCGCGAAACGGTGATCCTGATGTCGGCTGGTGGAGAGCTGTTCACCCAGCAAGTCGCCACTCAATTGTCCAGCTTTGATCGCGTTGTGTTGCTCTGTGGCCGCTATGAGGGCGTCGATGAAAGGGTCGTCGAACACCTTGCTGACCGTGAGCTGAGCGTCGGCGACTTCGTCCTGTCGGGAGGAGAAATCGCGGCTGCCCTTGTTGTGGACGCAGTGACGCGTCTTGTTCCCGGAGCCCTGGGCAATGAGGCCTCGCAACGGCAGGACAGTTTCTCGGTCAACCGCTCCATTGCTTCTGAACGGTCTGGCGAAAGAGTACCTGACAGCACGCTTGACCTCGGCGGCGTACTCGATTATCCGCACTATACCCGACCTTCGGAATTTCGCGGATGGGCCGTTCCCGAGATCCTTTCAAATGGCGATCACTCGAAAATCCGCTGGTGGAGAAAGCGCCGTGCTCTTTCGAAGACACTGCGCAACCGGCCTGATCTGCTAGACAGGATCGAGTTGTCCCCAGCTGACCGTCATCTGGTCGAAGAACTCAAGTCCCAGGTGGAGGAAGAATGAGGCTTTCCCGAGGCGCGTACAATTTCTTGTTGCATCTCACCGTGCAGCTGGTAAGAAAGGACATTTAGTAACATGCGCAAAGTCATCGCCCTTCTATCGTTGACCTCTCTTATCGGGCTTTCCGGTTGCTCAGAACTTAAACTTGCCAACAATCGAACGGAGGAAGTTACAGCAGGGCAGGAAGGTAACGACATCACGCACCAAGTGACCGAGCGGCATTCGGAACATTCAGCCGGAGCAATCGGACCTGCGGTATCAGAGATGAACACGGGGACGACACCCAATCCCGGTAAGCCGGATGCGAAGGCCGGACCAGTCAACGCCGTCGAGAGGCCCAGTTCGCTAAAGACCACTGGAGCGAGAGCCAACAGCACGAACGGAGTTCCACAAGATAAACACTGATCTGTTTCTGCTCTCACCGAGGAATGTATGAGCGGTTGAAACAGGCGGTCTTAAACCCGTCCACCTGCTCCGGTAACGTGACGTACCTTACAGACGGGGCTTGCTGGAAGGCACGAGACCCACGGCAAACGAAGACATTTCTCTCACTCACAAAGAAAAGCAGCAAGGGATGACAAAGCAGCGAATGCGGGCAATGCCTCGCTGCCGGGCGATAGCGTCCGACGACTGACCGCATTCGCGGAATCTCTCGGCAGACTTAGAGAGAATGGTGCCCACAGAATCTTCCTCCATCTCCAGCAGCATCTTTATGTGCGCGGAACACGAGAGGCCGCCATGGAGCAGACGGTGCGGACATGAGAAACCTTTCCATGGCGACACCCATCGCTGATATACGCCGATGAGGTATATAGCCCATGACCTGAGCAGCCGCTCCGAACCTGCCGGGGTGGTCACATATATTGATTCACTTGGGGGCGTCGCGCTAATCTCCATCTGGCTACCTCAAACTGTCATGTGTCGGATGGATGTCTAGAATGCGACGTTGCTCGGCGGAGCAACTAAAGGGATGAAGACACTTTCGGTTTGCAGTGGCATCGACCCGCGAAACTAGCTGCGATGTGGGTCCATAGAGAAGCAGTTGTGAAACCAAAGTGCAACCGTAAACGGAACGGAGAAGCGAACCGTCATCGTACAATGATGTGAGCAAACGAGTTGCTCACGCGGAGGGATGTGTGAGCGGTTGAAACAGGCGGTCTTGAAAACCGCTTTACCCGAAAGGGTAACGGGGGTTCGAATCCCTCTCCCTCCGCCAGACAGTCCTGCTGAAACCACGGTGCTCCTGGCCTACTCTAAACCAGCGACTTTGGCGGGCAATTCGTGGCTTTCTCCACTTGTAACTCCCGGCAGAGCATCTCTAAGCACCCAAATCACTTCCGGCATCGGAGAAGATCTGCGATCCCGCCTGGTGCTTTCATTCGCGCTTACACCCCGGTCTTTTGATTTATGTGGTCATGACTGCGGGAGCGGCGGTCGGTTCGACAGGGGCTTTGCGGCGGAGGATCGCTGCGGAGATGAGAGTAATGATGAGGCCGACGGGCAGGGGCTCCATGAAGGTGTAGGCCATGTTGACGAAGGGGTTCTGGTAGAGCTGCTGAGAGTGCTGTATGGCAGCGACCTGCGCGGCGGTGGTGGCGGGGTCAAGTCCGGAGGACTGGACCTTGTGAATCTGCGCGGCGAAGTAGCTGTCCATGAAGTGGGGCATGAAGTTGAAGTAGAGGACCTCCCACATGGCGACGTAGCAGACGGTGGTGATGAGGGTGATCAGGATGCCGCAGGCGAAGGCGCGACCGAAGGAGATTTGGCCGGCGAGGGTGTTGTCGCGGTAGCTGCGGATGCCGAAGTAGATTAGCAGGAACGACGCCACCATGATGGTGTAGCCGAGAGCCATGCTGTGGCCGGAGCCGATCTTGTCGGCGAGGAGAAGCGAGCCGCCCATAAGGACGGAGATGATGAGGCCGGAGATGAGGCCGAAGGTGAGGACGGTTTTCTTCATGTGAGGCTCCTGGTGCGAGTGAGGATGGAGTCACGATGCGGTGTAACGGGGCCGGATGTCGTCATCCTTTCGGATGATTTTGCAGGAATGAAGCGGAAATCGTGCTTTCGGGTGACGCCGGTCACGGCAGGAGGCCTAGTTCTTTGCCGCGCTGGACGGCCTGGGTGCGGCGGGCGGCTCCGAGCTTGTCGAAGGCGCGGGCACAGTGTGTCTTGACGGTGTTTTCGGAAACGAAAAGCTGCGTGGCGATCTCGCGATTGCTGAAGCCGCGGGCGACCAGGGTGAGGATTTCGAGCTCGCGTGCCGTGATGCCGAGGGTCTGCTGGTGGGCCGTATTGGGAGCGAAGGGTTCGAGGGCGGGGGCTTCCGCGGGGACAAGCACTTCCCTCACCACGACCGTTTCGCGGATGGTTTCGCGACTGCGCGTGATGCGGAGGCCGAGCCAGATGCCGAAGGTCGCGAAGAGGATGGCGACGAGCGCGCTGTAGAGCTCGACGGAGTGCTCGATGATGACGAAGCGGTATTCGGTGTATTGGAGGGTGGCGATGAGGAGGCCGCCGACGAGACCGAAGATGAGGACGTGGCGCTTCATGATGAGGTTGTGAAGAAGTATATTCTGCTCATGCTGCTAGGTCTTCCGCCTTGGAGGTGCCGGGTGCGACGATACCTTCTGGCATATCGATGCTCTCGTCGGCATTCTCAAACGAAGTGCCAACAATCGAATCCACGACTCTTCGTGCGTTCGCGGCGGCATGGGCAATGAGTCGTTATCTCCCAAATCGCACTCAAGATCCATCAACATTCATCTCCATTCGCGGAAGCAATCGGTACGGTGTAACATCCGCACTGATGAGCGCGCACAACCCAAAAGAAATCCATTCCCTCTTCCAAGCAGCATTTAACTGCGGTGATGTTGAGGCACTGCTTTCCTTGTATGAACCTGACGCGATTTTGATAGTCGGCGGAAAGCAGGTAACCGGTAGCCAGAACATTAAAGCATCGTTTCATTCTGTGCTTTCTGTCGGACCTCAAATGAACCTAACAACCCGCTCAGTCATAGAATCGCGTGACGGTGTTGCGTTCTGCACGGCGAGTGGGTAATCCAGCGCATGGCAACTGAGTCCCAGCTGACAACACAAGGATTGAGTACAGAGGTCGTTCGAAAGCAGCCAGACGGCACATGGCTGTATATCATCGACGACCCTTACACGTCGGCTCATCAGCAGTAGCTCTCGTAAGGTCTCGCGCATGGCGCAATGTCGTGAAGTCGGTCCCACAGCGCACATTCGTCCTTCGCGAACGGACTACCAAATTGCCCGCCCTCTGGTGCGCTCGGCGATTGCGCAGATCGCGCATTTTGCTTCGAGACTGATTCGGCTGCACAACCGAGGATGACTGCGGAGGTGAGTATGAATGCGTCAGCTGACAATGATGATCCGGAAATCACGGGGCAACAATGCAATGCACTCGAGTTACGAAACCAGAATACCGATTGGCGTCAAAGTAAATGGTTGGCGATCGGAGACTTGGTTGTTGTTGCGCTTATCTTTGTGGCGGATTTCAGGCACCTGATTCCCTTCAGCAAGACTCCGTTCCTACTCTTATTTCGGCTGGATCTCGCTCTGGGTGCGCAAAATCAGCTGGCGCAACGTCGGGTTGGAACGTTACCGCACTTGGAAGATTACTTTGACACTGGGGATGGCTGCCGGACTCCTGCTGGAAGCTTTTCAGCTCTTCATCAGCCAACCTCTGATAGTGAAGGTGCTGCACAAGAAGGCGGACCTCGAAGTCTTCCGTTCCCTGCACGGAAATCTCAAATTGACTCTGATCTTTCTCGCGCTGACCTGGACAGTTGGCGCCTTCGGGGAGGAGATGGTCTATCGCGGCTATCTGATGAACCGGGTCGCCGACCTGTTAAATCGAACGCGACGTGCATGGATCATCAGCCTGATTGCAGTCCACGTGGGCTTCGGGCTCGCCCAGGCATACCAGGGAGTAACGGGCATCCTCGACGAAGGGCTAGCAGGACTACTGCTCGGAGTGATCTATCTGCGCGCAGGACGCAACTTGGCCGTGCCAATCATTGCGCACGGAATCACTGACAGTATTGATTTCCTGCTGATCTTTTTCGGGAAATATCCCGGCATGTAGGTTCTTCCTCTGCGCTAATCGGGAAAGAGGAGAGAAGCGCTTACGTGAATCGGATCATCGTCAGCGTCTTGCAACTTTTCGCGCAGCGGCCATGCGATTGTCTGCAGCATGGTGGGATGGCATGATCCGCCTAAGCCAGTGGGTGGGAAGTCTCCAGCAACCGGCTGCTTGTAAGTGCCAAACATCACGTCCAACACTGGGAACATCCCGGCATAATTTGCGTTGTAATCCTCTGGCCGGGAAGAATGATGCAGCCGGTGGAGTTGTGGACCGAGCGCAGCCCATGAGAAGCGTTTGAATTCGACTCGCAGATTCATGTGAGGAAAGAGCGAGAAGAACATTGCACCGGCTGCGAACAGAAGTGCAGTCGTCCGCGAGAAGCTGAAGACAAGTCCTATCGGGACGTACAGAACGAGGACTGACAGCACGCGTTCTAACCAGAAGTGGCGTTGCGAAGTGGTCACGTTCATCGCATGGTCGCTGTGATGAAACGAGTGCATGGCCCAGAGTGCCGGGAACCTGTGTTGCGCTCTATGAAACCAGTAGTCGATAAAGTCCTTAGACAACAGAAGGACCAATACCGAAAGAGCCATCTTCCATCCATGAGCGGGAAGGGGTAAGAAAGGGTGTCCGAGCCGGTTCGCAAGATAGGCAGTTTCAATACCGGCCACTGGACCAAGTGCGGATTGCAACAAGGTCACCACGACGGCGTACCAGGTATTAAAGCGAGCGGTTCCTCCAGTTTGTCCAGCTGGGTTCGCAGCCTCGATCTTGCTGGCGATTGCGAACAGAGACAGGGTGGCGCAGGCTGCAGCTCCGGCTTGAATCATGACAGCCATAGAAGTTTTGTAGCATGCGCTGTTCCAATGTGCGTACTCGTTCGTACATGTAACTTCATGGCACTTTAGTGCGTGAACTCTTGGTTAAATGTCGCTTTCAGGATTGGGCAGCTGGCTCATTACCAGCTGAGTGTCCTAACAATAGGACACCCCGTCTCTTGCTTGGGATAGTGGCAGAGAAACATCTAACCGCAGGCGAGTTCAAGCCGACGCTCCATTTCACGAACTATGTTCTGCGAAGCACCTCCGCGAGTGCGTTTGTTTTCAAATTAGTCAGTATCGATACCGAAGCCGATCATTACATTCACTGGCAGAGATTTCTGCTCCCGCAGAACTGGCGTGAAACGCCAGTGTGCCAACGCCGACAAGATCGCAGCGGTGGTTGCTGGATCTTCAGTCCTGACGACGCGGAAACCATGCAGGGTTCCCTCGCGGTCCATCGTGCACGCGAGTACCATGCGGGTCTTTTTCAGTTCCGCCGGAAGGTCGGTGTTAATTGCTTCCGGAGCAGTAAGATCTGCATCGATCACGCTGTCCGATTTTGGGTCGGCGTATTGAAAGACGGCAGCGCCGAGCCGGGTGGGTAGGTACACGGTATAAACACGATTTCCGTTCGGAGCGAGGTCATGTGAAAGGCCGCCTCCGGTCTTCGCCGATGCGATGACAACAATGGTGGGGGCCCCTTTACTGGCGTCCTTCGCCGTATGGAGTTTGGAGTTGCTAGTGGTATTCCGCCCTCCGAAACTCCCAAGACTCACCGTAGAACCACCGACCGAGAGACCGGTACTTGGTCCAGAACCACTTCCGATGCCGGCGGCTCCATTCTTGGCGCCCATGCCGCCGATAATTACCGAGGTTGCACCGGATCCATCTCCTGATTTCCCATTCCCGAAGTGACCTAACTCTGCATTGGAGCTGCCCGCGCCAGAACCGGTTAGGGTCCCGCTACCGTTCCCAGTGCCACTCTTTCCCAGCGTCTTTGTGCCCTTTGGAGACATCGCGATGCTCCCGGATTGTCCGGCCGGAACACCGACGACACGGTCCGGCCTTGCAGAGACGATTACGTCCATCATGTCCGGCTTCATCGACAGAAGTGCGGCAGCCTGGCTCGGGGCATCCGGAGCGCTCGCCGATTGGGGCTTCGAGGCCGGATGTATGGGCTCCCACAGGGAAGGCGTTGTCACTTGGCTATGTATCTCTTGTTCCCCTACGAGTTGTGGGATCGATTGCCTTTGATCCATAACGACGCGATCAGAGGGAGGAGCGACGGGGACTGTCAACTTCGGTTTGAGCACCTTCGCTACATCGTCCTGGGGGGCGACAATGGGAAGAGCGAGGGCAGAGACCGATGAGGGCGCGGGCGCGAGAGGCTCCTGTGGAAGCTTCATAGGGGCGGGCCGCACCGCAGGCTTTATGACGGGGGCCTCTGCTTGCAGTTTTGGAGCTGCGGGAGTATCCAGCATCAAATCATGGATAAGACGGCTTAGCGTGTGCGGTGTCGTCCCTGATACCGCGATCATGTTCTCCGGGGGCTTCACCGAAGCTGGCAGACGAATTGCCTTCGCATCCACTACCGTATCTTTCACTTCGGGATGGCGGTTCACTTTGATGGCTTGATCCGCAAGCGCTTCGCTTCCTCCCGATCGGCCGCTGCTACCCGCTGAGGCCCCTGCGCTGTCATCAATGGCAGGGAGTTGCCCATGGAAGTAGAGGACTGTGTCGTGTGTGCTGCAGGCTGGGCATAGCGTGGATACGGTCGTTGGAGTTGTCAGCAGTCCTGTCACATAGAAGATCGCGAACGCACCTAACAGGTGTATCGCCAGCGATAGGAGTGGCATTCCAAATGAAACGGTGGTCTTGATCTGGTATTGGGAGAGAACTGCAGGAAGGCGTTCGTCGACCCCCTCCCAAGAAACCACAGTGAACTTCTTTTCGCTGATGATTTGATCGCACCAGCGTTCGAGTTTCACCATATCCGGGCCGGGGACATTCAAGCCCGAAGCATAGTTGCGTAACTCATTGACCACGGTGGAAGCATGATCAGGGTCGGGGGCATCCTGGAGGCGTCTCAGAAGCTCTTCTACGTACTCTCTGCTGAAAGCCAAACTGCTGGTACTGTCGTGAGTTGTTTCCATGGCGTTGATGGCATCATTTGCAATCTCATGCCCACTTAAGAGAATCAAGTTTGTAAATATCAGATTCGGAACTACTTGAAGGTAAGTAGCACATGACGACGGTACATGAACTTAAGATTGGAGAAACGCTGAAGAACTAAGGTCTATTTCTTGGTCATCGGGGGGAAACCACTATTCTCAGCAGAGACAAACTCTTGCACAATGCACCGATTAGAACGCCGAAAAACTTGATCTCCATTTCAGATCTCTTGAAGGAAGAGACTCTTGCACAGTGTGTGACGAGTCACTGGCAGGTCCCTTCAAACATTCAACGGCAGGCTGTCTTCGTGCTGTCAATAGAGGTGTAGGAAATGCACTGCGGGTATGTTGACAAGCGTCACGACTTCTTCGCGATCATCTGCGAAAAACTCGGCGCGGAGTTTCGCTTCTCTGCTGTCTCTCCCTCTGCAACTGAGGAGACGTTGCAGACATATGACTTGATGGTCGTTGGCATCACGGCGGAACAAGGGAACAGCGATTGGGCCTCACAAGTGAGCCGGTTGGCCTTATGCGCTGGGCGTGTGCCCTTGGTCGCATTCATCCGCCGGGCCGAACATGCTTTGATTCGCGAAGTGATCGCCGCCGGAGCCTATGACTGCTTTGTAGAAACAAGCTCAATGGAGGAGCTGCGCATCATTTTACGCCGCGCCGCGCGCTACCATGAGGTCAGCCGCGAACTTGAACGGCTGAGCGCAGCGGGGTCTTGCGACAAATTTGGAGAGTTGACCGGAAGCAGCGCAAAGATGTCCTCCCTGTTCAGCTTCGCCCGCCGGATTGCCGGTAGTGACGCCAGCGTCTTAGTGACTGGCGAAACCGGAACCGGCAAGGAGCTATTGGCACATGCCATCCATGAAGCGAGTGCGCGTGCACCCGAACCCTTTATAGCCGTTGCCTGCGCTTCGCTTCCTGAGACACTGATCGAGGCCGAATTGTTTGGCCACGAGAAGGGCGCGTTCACGGGCGCGACGTCCATCCGCCGCGGACGCTTTGAGGCAGTAGGAAAAGGCACGATCTTCCTGGATGAAATAGGCGAGTTGTCGCCGGCGCTTCAGGTGAAGCTGTTACGTGTCCTGCAGGAGTGTTCATTCGAGCGCCTTGGAAGCAACCAGCCTCGCGCGATGGACGCACGAGTTATCTGCGCAACACACCGCGATCTCAAGGCTTTGGTCCGGGCCGGCCAGTTCCGCGCCGACTTGTTCTACCGCCTGAACACGATCGAACTGGATTTACCAGCATTACGCGATCGCTCTGAGGACATCGCCAGCCTCGCGAACAACTTTGCCCGGCGCTTCGCGGAACGTCAAAACCGTCCCGCACCGAAGTTCGCGCCCCTCACCATGATCATCCTCGAGAACTATTCCTGGCCTGGAAACGTGCGCGAACTGGAGCACGTGATGGAGCGGGCGATCATCATTTGCGAAGGTCCTGAGATTCGTCCGGAGCACCTCCCGCTTGAAATGAGTGTCCTGGCTGCCCCCGACAATTCTGAAGCGGTGATCCATTCGCTGGAAGACGAGGTTCGGCAATTCAAACGAAGTTTGATCCAGCAGCAGCTGCAGCTTAACGGCAATAACAAAGTACAGGCTGCGCGGTCCCTTGGGATATCGCGCTCATCTCTTCACAGACTTATTGATGATCTAAATGTCCCGGCAATTAACGTTGCAAAATTCAACTAACCACTTCAACTAAAGGAGACCTAATATGCTTTCACTTTACTTGCTCGCGTCAATCCTTGCCTTACCCACTTCTGCGACAACCGTTCTGCCGTGGGTGCTTGCTGCCGCCCTGATCATCTTCTTGATCTCGCGCCGCCGCACACGCAAAGTTAAGGGCGAGTCCAAGAACTAATCGGGATCTCCGGCAACACAGTCAGCACAACCTTGACGTCTCCCACATGGCGCTCGGCGGTTGCATAGCAACCCCACGAGCGCTATTCGTGCGCGTGTGTTGAACAGGTGGATCGAAATCCGATCAGGTGCTCAGCTAGTTGGGCTGGAGGACTATCGACTACTTGTAGTTGGCGTGAACGGAGAACCTACCCGCCGCTCCCGTCTTCTCTCAAGATTAGGCGGAACGCCTGCGCTATCGTCGCGAATTTCGATCTTGTCGCCGACCGCTGTGTGGGTGCTGGACGCGGTACGAGCTGGCAGTTCGAGCACGCTCTCAGCTTCCATCACAATGGCCGTGAGCCGCCAGGGCCTTACATTTTCCACCAAATGCACCACCACGTTTTCTGAATCCAGATACACGACGTCGATGGCGTAGCGCATGCCGAACGTGTGCACTCCATGACACGGAACGATCCATAATCCTTGTCCCCCGCCGTAGAAAACTCGCTCTGAGGTGCCCAGCAACCCCTTCATTCTTGTCAGGTGTGAGTCGGCGACAAGCAGTCCGCTGGCCAGAAACGTTTGCCGCGTGCTGTTGAATGCAAACTTGCGGCCTGCAGCTGTGCCCACAACTGCCGCTGAATCTTTACGGCGCTTACTGCCGTAGATGAAGAGCGCGAAAACGATCAGGATTGAAATGACTATGAGTTCCATGTGTGGCCTTCAATGCCCTTGTCGCTGAAGGGCTGCCCTGCTGCAAATTGTCACTGCTTGAACTCATGAATCAGCGTAATCACCACGGGACCAAGGATCACGATGAACATCACTGGGAAAATGAAGAGCACCAGTGCGGGGATCATTTTCGTGGTTGTCTTAGCGGCACGCTCCTCAGCCCGCTGCCTGCGCTCGGTCCGCAGAGATTCCGAATGGATGCGCAATGCATCTCCTATGCTGGTACCAAAGCGGTCTGTTTGAATCAGGACTGCAACGAAGGCACGAATGTCTCCTTCTCCCGTCCGAGTTGCTAGGTTCCGTAGTGCCTCAGCGCGAGACTTGCCAGCTCGTATCTCAAGGATTAGCAGCGTTAGCTCATCACTTAGATCCGGATGCGCAGAACGCAATTCCGTACCGACGCGATCAAGAGACTGGTCTAGGCTGAGCCCGGCCTCGACGCAGACCAGAGTAAGGTCAAGCGCATCAGGCAATCCAAGTTGGATACGCTCTTGCCGGCGCTTGATCATCCGTTTCAATACGAACTGCGAACCGATGTAACCTAACGCCGGCAGTGCTACGCCCATTAGTAAGCTGCGGGCGAGCAATCCGGTGAAGAGTGCCAGTCCAAAAAGCAATGCAGCAGCCGCGATGCGAAGACCGAGGTAGATGCGTACGTGAGCGGGCTCACGGAATCCGGCTTGAAAGAGCATCGAGCGAGTCTCCGAAAGGTTTTCGGAGGATTGCGGGATCGCTTTGCTGAGCGGCTCAAAGACACGCTCCCATTTGTTGATCCCGGAGTTCGCATCCACTGGAGCTTCCTCGCGAGTATCAAGCATGGTCTGGAGCCGATCTCCGACGTTAGAACCGGAGGCGAACACCGCCGAACTGATAGCGAATATTGCGCCCGCCACCGCAACGAAGATAAGGACAGCTATAAGGATTCCCATAGTCACACTCGTATCTTGATGATCTTCTTGATGGTCACGTAGCCCACGACCAGACTACAAAGGCCGAATCCGACCAGACGCTTGCCTAACGGATCTGTAATGAGCAACCGCATCGATTCCGGAGCTATGAACCCGATGATCCCTGCCAGGAGGAATGGCATCGAAATCAGGATCATCATGCTCATTCTGCCTTGCGCGGTAAAGACACGAACCTGACGAGCAATCCGAAAGCGTTCGCGGATGACGTAGGAGAGCTTGTCGAGGATCTCAGCCAGGTTGCCGCCCGCTTCACGCTGCAGAAGCACAGACACAGTGAAGAAACGAACGTCGACCAGTGGAATCCGAGTACCAAGGTTCAAAAGCGAATCACGCATGGGTAGGCCGAACTTCTGCTCTTCATAAACCTTGCGAAATTCACCTGAAACAGGCTCTTCAAGCTCAGTCGCTATCAATTCGAGGGAAGTGCTGAAGGAATGGCCTGCCCGGACAGCGCGACCCAGCAAGTCGATCGCATGGGGAAATAGTTCCTCAAACTTGTTGAAGCGGCGCGAGCGCAAATATCGGACAAACATCACCGGCAGCGCGCAACCAAACGCCAGCGCCACAAATGCGAACGGCCCGGGATACATCCAGTTCACGATGAGAGCCAATGTCGAACCCGCACATGCACAGATCAAGATCAGTTTCCCGGCTCGCATCTTGATGTCAGCCTGCGAGAGGAGGTCCTGCAAGCTCTTCATCGACGACGACTGCTCGAGTATCCGGTTGAACGCAGGGACCGAACTCAGCAACTCATCCCGTAATAAGGCCGCTTCGCCTTCGGGTTCGCGCGCGGCCGCGTTGTCAACAGCGGCAAGACGGTCACGGATCGCCCTTGCCTTTTGATTACGAGTGTCAAGGCCGATCAGGAACGTAAACAGGCCGAACGCGAACACTAGGAACACGACGACGATAATCATGCGTTAGTACCCCCTCCAGCCCGCTTATACATCCACTCTCTGTTCGAAAATACCGGCGTGCAGGCGATAACCGGCATTGGCTAAACGATCGGCGAATTTGGGACGGATGCCGGTCGCTCGGAATGTGCCGCGCACCTGCCCGTTCTCACCGACACCCTTGCGCTCGAATACGAAGATCTCCTGCATGCTGACGACTTCGCCTTCCATGCCCGTGATCTCAGAAATGCTCGTGACCCGCCTCTTTCCATCAGGCAGCCGTATGACCTGTACGACAGCGTTCACGGCAGATGCGATCTGCGTGCGGATGGCACGATCGGCCAAACTCAGGTTTGCCATAGAGCACATGTTTTGGATACGCGCGACCGCATCACGAGGCGTGTTTGCGTGAACAGTGGCAAGCGAACCGTCGTGGCCCGTATTCATTGCCTGCAACATGTCAAATGCTTCTTCACCGCGTACCTCGCCGAGGATGACGCGATCGGGACGCATACGCAGTGCGTTGACTACTAATTGCCGCTGCCTAATTGCGCCGTTGCCCTCGATGTTCGGAGGACGTGTTTCCAGCCTCACGACGTGCTCCTGCTTCAGCAGCAGCTCAGCCGCATCTTCGATGGTGATGATTCGCTCATCATGGGGGATATGGCTGGAAAGGATATTCAGCAGAGTGGTCTTTCCAGAACCGGTGCCACCGGAGATGATGATATTGAGACGGCCTTTGACCATTGCTGCCAGCAGGTCTGCCATTTCCGGCGTGATGCTCTTGTTCTCGAGCAGGTTCTGTTCGGTCAGAGGATCGCGCCCAAAGCGCCGAATTGAGAGACTGGGACCATCGATCGCCAGAGGCGGAATAATCGCGTTGACACGCGATCCGTCGGCTAGACGGGCGTCCACCATCGGAGAAGACTCGTCCACGCGCCTTCCAACGCGGGAGACGATACGGTCGATGATCTGGCGAAGATGCTGATCGTCTTTGAAAGATAGATTTACGCGTTGCAGTTTGCCTGAACGCTCTACATACACCTGGTCGAAACGGTTGACGAGAATATCGGAGATGCTCGTATCTTGAAGCAGAACCTCCAGTGGACCCAGCCCGAAGATCTCATCGAGAACCTCCCGTGCCAGCCGTTCGCGTTCCGCTGAACTTAGCGGAGCATTCTCGGAGATAATGGCTGACCGTACGAGGGACAGCACCTCTTCACGCGCAGTGTCTCCCGCGACGCGATCGAGTTTTTTGAGATCAAGGCGGTCCAACACTTTTCTGTGAAGGGCGGCCTTAATCTGCTGATAATCTGGAGCTCCCGCTGCATGACTTCCCATAAGTTTTAGGTCCCAAATAACGAGAATGCTTTGCGTGTTTTATGTTCGGTAGGTCGTTCGGCAATGTCGGCGGCAAGGCCGGAAAATGCGCGCGCGATCTCGGAATTGTTTTCGTTGACCAGGGGAACGCCGCGCTCTATCGATGTAGCGACGGCGTTGTAGTTGTTGGGCAAGTGGTAGATGACTTTGATCTTGGTGGCGTTCTCGATATCGCTGTCGCTCAGACCGGGAATCTTCTGGAAGCGATTGACTATAAGACAGACTCGTTTGCCGCCAAATGGATCACCAAGATAATCCTGCATCTTAGTCGCGCTCCAAAGCGAAGTAACATCAGGTTGCGCACAAAGCAGGACCTTGTCCGACAAATCGCAGACCAGCTTTACCATGCGATCCATACGAGACGATGCGTCGATCACAACATATTCAAAATGGTTCACGAGTAAATCGAGCAGCCGGGCAAAATCGCTTGTCGAGAACTCCTCCTGGTGTGGGTCTGTAACGCCCGCCAGAAGTTGCAGTCCACCACGGACTGAGGTCAAGTATCCTTCGAGCAGGGCTTGATCGAGGCGCTGCAAATTTCGCACCACATCTGCGATTGTGAACGACGGCCTTACATTCAAGTGGAGGGCAGCATGCCCGAGAGGAGCCAGGTCCACCATCACCACCCGCCCCGCAGCATTCTGCAGATTAGAGGCAACATTGATTGCTATCGTGGTGGCGCCGGCGCCGCCCCTCGTATTGACAAAGGTGAAGATTTTGCCGCGCTGAGAGTTGCTTTGCACCTTACGTTGTGCCGAGCTAATTCGGGCAAGCGCTTCTAGCAATCCACTAGTGGTGGTCGGCCGTTCTAAGAACTCTTTCGCCCCCGCTCGCATGGCGGAAATGATGACCTGTGGCTGACTCGTATCCCCAACTGCAAAGACGGCAGCGTCTGGCAGCTCGCTGCGTAGCATCTCGATCGTGCGCAATGCGTTCGCGGACGATTGCTTGGGAATGTCGACGACGACTACGTTCGGCGCAATATCCTGAATACGCCGAACAATGGGGTCCGATGCGGAGGCAGGGAACGACGAGAAGCTGTGGACGGTTTTCGCGACAGCCGTCCCGTCCAATTGCATCTGCAATACGGTGCGCTGATCCGGATCTGTTCCTATTACGATTGCTGCCAGTTCACTCATGTGGCCCTTTTTTGCTCACGAACGACGGTTCATTTGTGCGAACCGTTTGCAGGTTGCTCCAATTTCTGTGAATCAAGAAATGGTTTGGGGAAGGTAGGAAGTGTCTTCGGTATGACCAGCGGATTTACCTTGTGCGCCGTGACTAATACCATCAATTCCGTCTTGGTCTTCTGCTGGTTCTTACTCTTGAAGAAGGTACCGAGGATTGGGAGGTCACCCAGTCCAGGCACCTTGTTGGATATATCCGTGACGCGATTGTCCAGCAGACCGGCGATGACAAAGCTCTGTCCATCCATCAACTCAAACTCTGTTTCTGCCCTGCGGGTACTGATCGCCGGGATAACGAAACCATTCGTGGTCAACGCATTGCTGAAATCCAAGGAGCTCACCTCGGGTTTAACCTGCAGGTGAATAGCCCCGTTGGGCATTACGACAGGGATGAAGCTCAACCGTACCCCAAATTCTTTGAACTGAATAGTGATGGATCCGGTTATCCCTTGCGGTACCGGGTATGGGAATTCGCCACCGGCCAGGAAGCTCGCCTCTTTTCCGTTCACCGCAATCAGGTTAGGCTCGGCAAGGATCTGCAGGATGTTTCTGTTCTGCAGGGCCTGCACGACTGCCCCGAGGTTGAGATCTGAGCGGAAGAGGAAGAAATTCAGCAGATTATTGAAACCGATCGAAGCAGGTTGATGCGTGAGGTGATTGCCGATCTCGCCCGTGGAGAGGTTGTTACCGGCAGGCGTTCCGGCGAGTTTAACGTCGGAAGTGACTGAGCCGACGTTTGAGCCAGTAAATCCGCCGAACTGTTGTGTTGAGGTTGCGCCGAATGTATTGCCAGCTCCAGTCGAGAACAGGTTGAACCCCCACTGCGCAAGTGCAGTACGGTCCACTTCTGCAAACTTCACTTCGAGAAGTATCTCTTCGGCTCCTACTGGACCGAACGTCAAGACACTCACAGTGTTCTTTGAGTACGCGGTAGCGAGCGCGGCGGCGCGATCAGCAATGTCCTTCGTGGCGACATGGCCGGAGAGCACGATCGCACTGCGTGAAGCCGAAATATCGATCTTCTGGTCCGGGAATATGCGGTGGATCTCTTCCCCTGCGGCAGTCACGTCCACATCGACGCGCAGATCGAAGTTCCTGGATTCTTCGTGTTCGTTCCAGACAATAAGCGACACTTCTCCAGGGGAGCGGCCATGTACCAATATCTGATTGGTTGTCACGACGATTGCGTCAGCAACGGTTGGGTCTGTGACTGAGACCCGGCGAATCTTGTCGGCGGTCTTCACCAGGATGGACTTGCCAACCAACAGACGCAGCGGAGCAGCAGTCGCCGACTCAGCTTGCGTTGATTGGACCGTGTCCTGAGGCCCGGAAGTAGCCGCTGGGGGTTGCGTTGGCGCTTGCGCTGCCGGGGTTGACTGTTGCTGCCCCGTGGCCGGTGTTGCAACTGCGGCAGCTTGACTCGCCAGACCGCTATATTCGGCTGCAGCTTGTGCGGTCAACGAAGGCACAGAAGCAGTCACCAGTGCGATGATCGTCGCACCACAAATTTTAGAGGTCCTCGACATTCAGCTTCTCCAGGGTTCGTTCGATCAGAATTTTGCGGAATCGCGCTTATCGCCGCGGATCACTTCGACCATATAGGCCGCTGGGACTGGAACGACGGCCTTCTTGACAGGCGCCGAAATTCGCTTTACTGGTTGCGGAGCGACCTCAGGGGCCGGCACATGATAGAGAGTTGCATTCTTAACCGTCTCCGGCTTGTCTTGCTTCTCATCCAGAGGATTGCGCAGAGAGAGCTGGATCTTGCCCTGTGAACTCGCAAGGGTCAATTTTTGTGCGTCCTCAGGAGAAACCAACAGAGTGATGACGGGGACTTTCTCCGGCTTGTTGCCCGTTGCATCAGGCTGGATACTCTGACCTGCAGCGAGCACCTCAACGTTTTCGAGAACAGTGGTGGTCATGACGTCATTGCTGTTGTTCGTACCCGGGCTGCCCGTCAGGAGCACGTCCACGCGAGTGCCCGGTGCCACGAAGCCCGCGACTGCGATGACCTCATTGACCTGAACGGATACGGCGCGCATGTTGGTGGGAATCATCGAGGGTAATCCGGCACCCGCCTTGTCGCCGGCAAGTTTGGTCTCAAGGACGAGCTCGTTCTTCCCCATTTTCACGATCGCCCCATGTCCGATGGCCTTCGCCGGATCAGACAACGTACCCTGCGGCAGACTTGAAGATGGCATGTCGACTACCTGCACGTCATCTGCTGCGAGCATGGTGCCCACGGGAAGATCTTTTGTCGCAATCACCACCCTGGTGTTCTGACTGCGGACTTGAACGACCTTCGACATGATGCTGTGGTAGGCCCATACAGTCATAGAGCCAGCGACTGCCAGTGCGACAAGACCGATCATTACAAGACGACGTTGCTGCTGCATTTCGGTACCCTTCCTCGGTTAGAGAGAAACAATCACAAACACCTAAATTGTCAGTGCCGCAAGATCATCACGATAGTGCCGACGGCTGCGGCAATCGCGAAAGGAGAGCGAATCATGCTGTCGTTTTGAACATTCAGAACAGGATGAGCTCGCAACCCATGTGTAACGAAAGAGCGTAACAACTCCACGATGTTGTCAATGGTGCGGCGCACCGCACGGTGACGAATAATCTGCACGATGGCCATTACCGCTGCCGCAAAGATCGCTATCTGCATGGCGCCGACCCATGAGTCCAACCGCAGCATGGCAGCAAGGCTGGTAATGAGCTTCACATCTCCGCCGCCGATGGCGCCTATAGAAAAGAAGCCGAGACCCACGGCAAACGCCAGTAATGCGGCTAGCAACGCGCCGAGACCATAGCCCGCATGCCAATTGACTACCAGGCCGGCAACGAGTCCTGCGACCGTCAGTTGACGGGGGATCTTCCGCCACTTGAAGTCCGTGTAGGCGGCGGTAAGAACGAAACTTATGATGACCGATGGCCAAATGAGATGAGGGAGCACGTGTGGTTCCATTTTTTAGGCTTAACCGGCGGCATTGCCAACGACGGTTTTGACTTGGTTCCAAAGCGTTTGGTAGGAGCCGCCCACTGACTGCAATGACGCAATCGTGACGACACTGATTAGACCGGCGATGAGTCCGTACTCCGCTAAGTCCTGCGCGTTGTCATCGTTCCAAAATCTACGAAGAACTTCCATTATTTCCTCCGTAGGGAGGTAGGCGGGCGCCCACGCCCGCCATATTCCGCGGGGTTAAGACCTACGCGCCGGCCGCTGAAGTCATGTTTGTGCTGACCGTGGACCAAACCGTCTTGATACTTCCACCGGTACTCTGGACGGCTGCGAAAGCAACAACGCTGATCAGGCCTGCGATTAACGCGTACTCGACCATGTCCTGACCATTGTCGTCGTTCCAAATTTTGCGAAGCATTTCCATGTGTAGTTTCCTCCAAAGCAAGTTTTGAAATCAGACCGTATCCCGGTCCCGCTGATACTCCTTGCAATTTGGCAGGCATTCCAGGCAACCATTCCGAAAAATCAGCTTCGCGTCAGCACCCGGAAGGACACAGCACTATCGTCACATTGCGCGAAGACGGCTCACTCCTTCGCCTCTTTAATTCGTCTGTTACCCATTTAACTTATTGATTCAAATCCATTTGGCGTGGAAGAGCGGATAACACGCGCAGTGCAAAGGACGTGCTTGTCCCTAATCTCCGGAGCCTTACAGAATTCATTTTTCGACGTCCCGAATCGGCGATCCACCCTCGTGTTCCAAGGTAAGTTGCCACCCAGAGTGTCGCGAAGGTGAGACAGGTGTCGCGACCTTGGTTAGCCAATCAACTCTGCGCAGAGTCGAATCAAGGAAATCTTGTGGAAATGCTGTGTATTTTCAATACGTTAGCGGGCGGAAAATGGCAGGGCAAATAACACGGTTGGCATCTGGACTGCTATTGAACTAACTGAATAGGTACGACGCGCTTAGATGTTTGGGTGCGCAGGAGAATCAATGACGGAAGCAACACTAGTAAATCGAAAGGGTCGTGAATGGTCCGACTGGGCGGGATGCGTATCCATGCTTGCATTCACGGCGTATTTGATGAGAGGCATGTCTACGACGGGGATCCTGTTGTTACCAACGATTTTGCACAATTTCATTTTGGCCTGGGCATTCCTGCTTCGCCGCTCTGCAAAAGCGAAATTGACCTCTTTCCCGGCAAGGATTGCCGCATACGGCACCACAATTCTTTTCCCCGCGTACATTGCACTGGCGCAAGCATGGTTTCCGAGGGTACTAGCCAGCACCCGCCAGTCCTATCTTCGCGAGAGCGGTGCAGTCCTGTGGCTGATTGGCTGCGTCTTTGGACTGTGGGGAGTGTGGGCGCTCCGGTATTCCTTCAGCATCGAGCCCCAAGCCCGCAGGCTTGTCGTCAAAGGGCCCTACCGGTTCGCTCGCCATCCCATCTATGCAGCCTATGTTCTCCAATATGCCGGGATCTTCTTCATGCACGACTCTCGCAGTCTTGGGATAGTGCTCATGATATGGATGGTATTGGTTTGGTTCCGCATAGGTTACGAAGAGACAACGCTGCTGCAGGTGTTCCCGGAATACCGGACTTATCAACAGCAAGTGGGACCCCTGTGGCCGGGCTTTCCACGCAAGATTAAACCCGAAACCCTTTTGCGCGCCGCAAAAGTTTCATGAAGGCACACTCCTCCCATCGGTTCAGTTCTTCGTGCTGATTCGTCGGACGTGCGAGGGACGTTGGCTAGTCTGACCCGTGTCAGGAGAATAGGAGTCGCTGATGAAGAACATTTCCAAACACTGCGCGACGCGCCGCAACCGGAAATCCGGGCAAGCGATCGTTGAGCTTGCGCTGCTCTCACCCGTACTTTTTCTGCTCGTCTTGGGTGTGGCGGACTACTGCCGGGCCTTTTATGCGAGCATCGCGGTGACAAACGCTGCCCGTGCGGGGGCTCAGTACGCGCTCCGGCAGAAATACACAGATACTCCAGGCATAAAGAATGCGGCAGTAGCGGACGCAGGCCTGGCGAGTTTCACGACCGCAAACGTTACTCCGACCTATTACTGCCAGTGCCCTGGAAGCGGTACTAAATATCCACTGTGTAGTAATGGCGGCAGTGCTCTCCCCTGCTCCGGTCCGATGCTGTGGGTGGATGTGAGCACCAGTTACACCTACACAACCATCGTTACCTACCCGGGGGTTCCGCACACGACGAACTTGTCGGGTAGGGCACAGATGCGGATCCAATGAAACGCCAACCTGGAGAGCTTCGATGACCAGATCAATGACCACATCCTTGAAAGCACGGCGGAAGCGTCAGAGAACGCGCGGCAACACGATGATTGAGGCTGCGATTACGATGGTCCTCTTCTTTACACTTCTCTTCGGAATCGTAGGCTGGGGCAGAGCGGTTTGGGCATATGTGTGGACCTCTCACTCGGCGCGTGAAGCCTCACGGTGGGCGAGTGTGCGTGGCAGCAAGAGCTCGGGCGCTACGAGTAACACGGCAGTGACGACCTTTGTCAAAAGTCAGACGGCGGGGCTTGACCCGACTGCAGTTACCGTCAACGCCACCTGGCCCGATGGAAACGAAGATCCGGGTAGCAGAGTGACTGTCAGCGTGCAATATAGCGTCACACAGCTTGTTCCTTTCGTTCCCGCCATCACGGTCAGTAGCTCATCCACCATGGTGATCGCGCAATGACTTCTGCGACAAGCGATGGCGGAATATCCGCATGCTTGATTAGATTTCACATAGGAATGGCAGCTGTCGCGATGGTTTCTGTGGTGGCGCTGATTGCGCTACCACACACGAACATCACCTTTCCGGTTGCCCGCATTGTAGGAACATCGATTGCTCTCGCGTCCTTCATTGTTCTAGCTGAGTACTCCCGGCGCAACCAGGTGCAATGGATGGTTGTGCTCTCCATGGTCGTGTTCTGGGATTTGTTCTACAGCTCTATTGTCAGTGATGCGTTGTTCGTCTTTGGCCGCAGCCCCTATCCCTTGGTCGATAGTTCTTTCGCAGCCATCGACGCTTCCCTGCACCTGACTTCCGTACAAGTGATGCATGCGGCAACCAGCCTCCATCTCATCGCCCCCCTGGGACACATCTACGATTGTTTGGAAACGTGGGCCTACGTCGTATTTTTCTTGAACCTGTGCGGTAGGCGATATGCCGAGTTACATCGCTTTATCCTCGCTAACGCGATCAGCCTCACCATCGGCATGGGTTTCTTGTTTTTCCGTCCCGGAGTTGGTCCGTGGACGATCTATGGCTTTCCCGCGTCCCCATCACAAGCGCATGTGCAGATGTTGATCGCTGCGATGAAAAACGGAGCCCCGCTCACCATTGCAGAAGCGCCCGTGATCTCTTTCCCCTCTTATCACGCTGTGCTCGCAGTTCTCTGTGCTGCATCCCTTTGGCATTGGCGTTGGCTACGTGTGCCCGCAGTAGTGCTCTGCGCTGCGGTATGCCTCTCCGCCGTAACTACCGGCTGGCACTATGTAGTGGACATCATCGGTGGCATCGCTCTTGCCCAAGTGAGCTATTACGTAGCCGGATTGGTCATCGTCCCTGCGCGAAAGAAAGAGCAAGTCCGCGAACTCGCCGCTGCGGCTTCCTAGCTCGATCGGTCCTCACTTGTTTAAGGCCGGGAACACCTGCAGCGAATCTGCCGGCGCAGTGAGCTCTTTCCATACCTTCCATCCGTCCGCTGGTCGGATGGGGATCAGGTTCGTGACCCCTAACACCAAGTTGATGGCGGACATCATTTGCCACGGCTCGCCGGGAATCTTCGTCAGGATCGCGGCCAATATGAGGTTGACGGCTGGGCCCGCGAGCGCGGATTGCACCTCGACCATGCGGCTTCCTGAGTGCTGCCGGATGGTAAAGGCGCCAAGAAATCTAATTCCCACCTCTCTTACAGGTACGCCGTGAACAACAGCAACTAGTACATGGCCCAACTCATGCAAAACAAGTGACGCCAGAACCAAGGTGCTTGCAGCGATTGCAGTACTCATGTTCATGCTAAGAGAAAAAATAGCGACTAGACCGATGAATAGCAGGACTGCCGAGGGGTTGACCTGTAGCTTCACGCTTGCTCCTGTCGGTCGGGCGCGTACTACGAAGGTTGGATGCCTCTCGGGAGTGTAAGTTGCTAGGCGTCATTCGCCATATGAGAAAACGCATAGGATTTACAGGCAAAGAAATGAGGCAGCCGATGTGGCTGCCTCTTTATGAGTGCTAATCGTCGTACGTCTAGTGAAAAGCTACGTCAACCTGAACTTCATTGGGGGTGGGCGTTCCATTTACCAGGAACGGTTCATATTTCCACTGTCTTACCGCCTGTTCGGCGGCGCCGGTCAGCATAGCGGGACCGCTGATGATCTTGACCTTTTCAACATTCCCTTGCTTGCCAACAGTTGCGAGTAGACGGACGGAGCCCGCGATTCCAATGGCCCGCGCATTGGGCGGATAAATCGGAGTGACCTTGCGGATCAGCTTACCGCCGCTTCTGTTCGATGTCTTGACTGGCACAACTGCCGGAGCTTGCAGGGTGACATTTGCCTGCCCTGCACTAAGAACGTCCTTCGGAAGCGCAATCGAGGTCGTTTGCGGTTGCAATTGATCAGTCGGCGGTGGAGTCGAGTCCGCCTCCCTGAAATTGTTGCCACTGCTCTTCGCCGGGACTAGCGGCTCACTTGCGGCGGCGTTCGCGGTGGGCGTTAGGCTGCCAGCCGCGTTAGCTTCTGCTTTATTGGATGCCCTTGCATCCTTGGTTCCGGGTGCGCCCTTTGCAATCTGCGAAGTGTCTGCGGGTGTCGACCCTGCAGGTGGCTTGTCGGCGAAGGTCTGAGTAGCCGCAGCGCCTTCCGCAGCGGTCTGTACAGCAACCGTGTGACGATGACTGCCCCTCCAGACCAGCATTCCTACAACGAGGAGGACAATGGCTGCAAGAATCCCTAGCATCGCATTTCGGGATTTCAGACGTTCTAATATCGAGCCTGATGTTTCAACGTTCTTTTCGGCAGCTTTTTTCGCCGGCTCCGGAACCGGAACGAACAATGCCCGGATCTGATCTAATTGCGAAGCGGAGTCTTGCAGCGCCGTCTGCTGCTTATTGTCGGCAACGATCTTAAGCGTTGGGGCAGAATGCTCCTCAACCCTCGGCTCGTCATCAACATCATCATCCAGCACGATCTGGCGCTGAGGACGGACCGTGTCCGCCACCAAAGCCGCCACTTCCTGAACTCTTGCCCGCTGTTCACTCGTGAAATTATGCGGAACGGGAGAAAAGACTTCTACGAGTCCGATCACCCTCATGCTCGAGAAGACCGGCACGATCAGCACTGATCGGATCTGCAACATTTCGCAAACGGCGGGGTCGACCCTCGAATCCGATGAGGTGTCTTCGCAATAGATCGGCTTACATGTTCGAATGCAATCCGCCGAAAGCCCGGACTTGAGATCCAATGGAGTGCCTACCGGCGGCGCGGACCCGACACTTGCCACACACATCATCGCCGATTCGCTCTGAAGAGCTATCGCTGCCCCGCTGACCTGCTTTTGGCTTCCAAGCCGCTCAGCTGCCAGATCGATCGCCAGCGAACGGTCACGTCCTGCCATTTCTCGGCGTAGTCGATCGATAGAGCCCTGAGCGTCCAGGTCAGTCCGGTCAATGAATCCCTGGGTCATATTGGCGCGCGAACCTGCATTGGCACTAGGCGACTCCAGCCCCTGTTGCTCGTTACCGTACTGGGAAGCAGAAGAGGGATACGGCGTCCCATTTTCTGTTAGCTTCATAGAAGACTCCTGGTGTGCCTATTCAGCTTTCCTGAGTTCACTTCTCGACAAATATCATTCGTACAAAAATAGATAAACGGGCCGAATCCGGTGCATGCTTGTGGTGGCACGATTCGTCCGTTTTGATTGCACATTTCTTCGTGTCGCATGTTTCTTTCTACGGAAATTTCGTGACGACCCTGTCCTCATTGTTGTTCTTGGACATCAAGCTTGCCTTGCCGTTGCTTTCTGAACGCTTATTGCTCGGCGCGTCATCATAGAGACCAAACCTGTCGCGGCTATCTCCTTCGTTGCTGAGCAGACTCGCTGCGGCATTCAGGATTTCGATTTCATCCTGCAGTTTCTTGATGTGTAAAAGTTTCTGCTCGAGTACAGCTCTGATCTCTCTCATGGAACCCTCTTTCCTTCTCTCTTTTGAACATCCAGAGATGCACAAATCTAGTACCGGCAGCTTTGAATTACAAGCTTAATTCCTCTTAGTCCATAGAAAAAAATAACGCAGTTCTACGTTAGGTAACTTTCTTCAGGTCTTTCACTTACGGAACATTCCGCCGCAAGCTAAGGCTCTTAGAACTACCTAGGTAAAACCATGCGACTGTGTCGATCCTGTCAACCCTCCGGAACCGGAAGACCGCTCTTCTTATTCAGCAGGGACCTATTCCCTCGCTAGCAGAAGTCGCAAAGACTATTCATCTCATCCGGCGGAAACACCGAGGGCTAGGTTGTCACGCGAAGCTGCTGATCTGCTGAGGGATCTGCGTTGTGGCTTGGGGAAATACGAGACAGTGCCGAAAACGCAATAATTCTGCCAGGTCGGAGGGTGGCAATCAGAGCTCTATTTTGCACTATCGCTGCTTAAAGCGTGTGCCGGCTGCCGGGCGATCACGAAGGTTGAGATCGCATGCTTAAAGATGAGGTACTCTTCGTCGTTGGTTTCCAGAATGATCGAATACTTATCGAAAGCGCGAATACAGCCAATCAATTCATTGCCGCACAGCAAGTGAATCGCAACGCTCGTACGTTCCTTGCGGGAAGTGTTGAGGAAAATCTCTTGTATGTTCTGCGTTGGCGTCTGTTCCATCTGTCTGTGAGTGCATTCTTCCTTGGCGCACATTAAGCGACGGTTAAGTGTAAGAAGATTCTGGATGCTAGGGCCCGCCGTGTTCGTAGAACTCCTCTATCGGTCTATGCAAGGGTCGCCTACAAGCGCGACGGTGTGATTGCCACCCACAAAGTGATGGAACCAAATGAAGGATTCGGGGAGGCGGAACCGATCGCTTGGACGTGCCAGTACCAACCCGAGGTTGACCCAGATCCCGCTGTATCGTTGTAGCCTGTTGTTGATTGGTGGCGGCGCGTGGACTCGAACCACGGACCTACGGATTATGAGACCGTCGCTCTAACCAGCTGAGCTACGCCGCCTTGCACATGAAAGCTGAGACACAAATGAATGCCGCCGTTGGCACGGCGGCTACTGCTACTGATTCTAGGCGGCTCTCGGCGGCTCTGTCAACGCGCTTCCGACTGCTCTTGGGCC
>CAWBVM010000003.1:0-472522 GCA_963792225.1 Terriglobales bacterium
GTGATACAACGTTGACCGCATCGGCGACCGCAACATCGCAGCGGGCGTGAATTTCTATTCGCTCGATCGTGAAGTCGCTATGGGACGTGAACTCTCGCAGCAAGTGGAACAGCAGTCCAAGCTGCTCAACGATCCTGCTGTCGAAGAGTACGTCAATCGCATCGGTCAACAACTGGTTCGTAACTCCGACGCCAGGGTCCCGTTCGTGATCAAGGTCATCGATTCCGACGAAGTGAATGCTTTCGCTCTTCCCGGAGGGTTCTTCTACGTCAACACCGGACTCCTCCTCGCGGCCGATAACGAAGCCGAACTAGCCGGGGTAATGGCGCACGAAATCGCCCACGTCGCCGCTCGCCACGCTACTCGCAATCGAACAAAGGCGCAGATGTTCAACCTCGCATCCATTCCGCTCTCCATGATCGGAGGACCTGCTGTCTTTGCTCTGCGCAACGTCGCGGGCATAGCGGTTCCGTTGGGATTCATGAAATTCAGCCGCGATGCCGAACGTGAAGCCGACTTGCTCGGCATTGAATACGCCTACAAGAGCGGGTACGATCCGCGCGCCATGGTCGACCTCTTCGAGCGTCTCGACGTACAGACAAAAGACAGGAAGAAGCCGGGCTTGCTCTCGAAGGCTTTCGCCACTCATCCCATGAACGGAGAGCGCATCGAGCGCGCACAGCAAGAGATCGCGTACATCTTGCCCGCCCGAGATGCGTACATCGAAACCACAAGTGAATTCGACCAGATCAAAGCAAGACTGCTCGACCTTCAAGGCGGCCGCCGTCTGCACATCCAGCCCGGCAAAGCAACGCTGCGCGTGAAAGACCAGGCTTCTCAAGCTGCTGCAAATAGCCGCCCCAGCGATTGAGAGATTTGTTGATTTAGAGATTTGTCGATTTGGACTCGAATCTTTCACTAAATCGACAAGTCACAATTCGGCAAATCCTAAAGCGCGAGCCACGTCCCAATTCCCCGTTCCAGCGCGCGACCGTAGATCAAGGGCGCAGTGGCGATGTCGTCGATTGCGAGCCCGAGATTGCACGCGAGGGTACGTTCCTCCGGCTTTTCTCTGCCAGGTTTACGCCCGGTTGCGAGTTCCCCCAGATCGGCGTAGATCGGCGGAATTTCCTGGAAGTAGCCGATCTCACGATAGTGCAAAAGCTGCGCCACATCGTCCGTGCAGAATTTGTCAGACTCGCGCAGCGCCTCAGGACACCAATAAGAATCGAAGTCAACCAATGAGGCGAATGCACCCGGGCTGAGCCATCCCTGCTGGATCGTGGCATGCGGTTTGCGCAAGATGGGACCGGCGGTGACGACGATATCGCATCCCGACACCGCTTCTTTCGGAGAGTCCACGGGCACGACCTCTATTCCAAGTTGCGCGCCCACTTCCCGCGCAAACCGCTTACTAACGTCCGGCTGCGAGTCATATACAAGGGCTTTTTTCAGAGGGAACGTGGTCTGCAAGGCCTCGAGATTGCTGCGACCTTGAACGCCGCAGCCCAGTACGCCGAGGGTCTCCGATTCAGGGCGCGCCAGGTATCTCGCAGCGACTGCCGTCGCTGCTCCAGTGCGCATGGCTGTGATCCATGTGCAATCCATGAGCGCGATCGGTATACCCGTTTCGGCGTCGTTCAAAATGAGCAGTCCTGTGATGTAGGGCAACCCGCGTTTGGTGTTTTCAGGATATCCGCCGACCCACTTCATACCGGCAGCCTTCTGCCTTGGAAGATATGCAGGCATGGCATGGAGAAAAGCATCAGGCATCGTGTGGATCCCGATCTTTGGCGGCATCTCCATGCGTCCTTCACCCTTCTCTCGAAACGCGGACTCCACGGTCGCAATGATCTCAGCCATGGTGACGCCTATCGCCGCACGTCTGTCTGCGAGAGATACAGCAGTTTCTTTCCAAGATCAGCGTTCACACTTTCTCCTCAAAGGACTAGATCGAATCCCGCCGGATGGCAACATAGCCCACTGAGGCTGGGGTCTCGCTCGCAGAAATCTTACAGGTTCAGCCTTGGCCCTTCTTCGTATCTCCGTGGTGAATGCGCTCGTAGGTGAATACAATCGAACCATGGAACGCATCACCGGCCCCTACGAACCGAAACCTACCGGTCCAGAGCTCCCGAATCAGCGCAAGTTTGAAAGCATCGCCGGGCATCGCGGACAGCGCCAGGTGCTGCTGATCTTCTCACCCGCGCCCTCCAAGCCCGCCTATAAGTCTTTCATGCGCGAACTCGACGATAACAGCGAAAACCTCGCTTCTCGCAACATCGAAATCCTCATTGTTCTCGATACAGGACGCTCTCCGCGCGCATGGAACTATTTGCCTGGCCAACAGGCGGTCAAAGGCCGCCACAAATTCAACATCGGCACTAATGATTTTGCGATCATCCTTCTCGGGCTCGACGGACACATCAAGCGCCGGTGGAAGGACGCCATCGATTACGAAGCCCTCACCGCGGCGCTATAACAATCTGTGATTTTATGATTTTTCGATTTGCTAATTTATCCGGTAGCCGTCAAGCAATCGGTAAGTCACAAATCGACAAATCAGAAATCCAACTCTCAATCATCGCGCCTCGGAAACACCCGATACACCGGCTTCGGCATCGGCTGCTTGCCCTTCACTGCCCTCCACAACACACGGTTGAGTACGGCAGCATCTGCGGCGTCCGCATGTGTGAAATCAAGCTTTGCAGATTCTTTCGCGCCCGGTGACTTAGCTGTATTCACCTCATACAGCAATCCATTTTCCAGATTGCGCTGGTCTGCCTGGAACACTTGTTGTTCGCCCGGTCCGCTGAACATGCGATACATGATGGGCGCGTAGGCGTCGTTGGCGTTCATCGGAGGCAGCCCAAGGAGCGCCTCCATGGTGTGAACCATGTTTACAGTCGTATAAAAGCCTGACTCGACAAACGGCTTCGCGTCTTGTGTGCGCGGGGAATACTTGCTGATGACGAGTGCGATGCTGCGATGCGCATCGACGTGATCGGCGCCGCTTTGCGCGTCGTCTTCAAGCACGAAGATCGCCGTATCGCCCCAATACGGACTGTGGGAGACGGCTTCGACAACCCTTCCAACCGCTAGGTCGTTGTCTGCAACAGCCGCGCGCGGGGTCGGCATCCCTGCCTTTGTGCCCGAGGTGTGGTCATTGGGTAGGCGCAGCAGGATGAACTCGGGTAGATCTCCGCCGCTTACAAATCCCTTGAACTCGCGCAGAAACTCATCCGCCCGCAACTGGTCGGGATAATCCAGCTCAAAGTCTGCGAAGTTCGGATCGAAATGCCCTGCCAACTCTGGCTTCGATGGATTGTCCTTGAAAAGCACCGGCACCTTCCAGGGATACGGACTCGCCACGCCACTGCCCGGCAGCGGCATTCCCTTCTCAATGCGATTGATCGGACATGGGTGGGCTTCCGCGCTCTCCTCACCCGCTTCGGGGGCCTCATGGCTGCCTCCACTGCACCAGATGGATTCAATGAATTCTCCATAGTGCCGGTAGGTGCGATGGTTGCGGGCGAGATTCGTCCACAGATATCCCGTCGAGGGCTCATTCACGTCCGGAATTCCGAGCAACATCGGCACGCTGTTCGATACATTGCCTTCAAAATCGTAGGTCCGCTCATCGCCGCGGTAGGTGATAGGCCATATTTTCTCGGTATAGTCGCTGGTGATCGCCGCCGTGGACCACACATGGCCATTGCCAGAAACCTCTCCGGAATCGTAGAAGTTGTCGAGCACGCCAAATTGCCTCGCGAGCGCGTGTTGGTTCGGAGTGACGTCCTCGCCGAACATCACCAGCCCCGGATCGCCGTTCGCCTCTTTCACATCGCCGAACACTTGATCGTATGTTCGGTTCTCCTTGATCACATAGATGACATGTTTGATCGGATTCTTTCCGCCAGCGAATCGAAACGCTTCCTGCGCCTCGCCATATCGATTGGACTCGATCACTTGCCGGGTAGAGTCTTTGAGATGTCGCAGCGCATCGCCAATATTCAATTGTGCGATCGAGCCGTATCCGATCTTCGGTGAATACAACATGCTCGCCGGATCGTGTGCACCGTTGGGCCCCGTGCCTACCCCTTTCGCAGTTCCAATGAACAAATGCTGACCGCTTACAGCAAGAGCCGACGGATACCACTGCGTCGGGAGCGCCCCGAGATATTTGAGCGAATGCTTCTTCGTGCTCAAGATGGCGACGCTGTCCTGCGACGAATTCGCGACAAACAACCTTCCTCCGTCCGCAGTGATCGCGAGCGCCACAGGATAGGCCCCCACATACTTTTGTATCGCCGGGGTCGTCGCTTCGAACTTCATTTCTCCGCTCTCCAGTTGGATAGACGCCACCTGATCCCGGTTCGCGAGCGCCACATACAACGTCTTCTGGTCCGGACTCAACATCATCGCCGTCGGATGCGACCCCGCTCCCGTCGGCTGTTCCGACGGAAGCAGCGGAAATCTGCGCGCCGTGCGCCCGCTGCGTAGGTCGATCTCGACCACTTCGGAACCGTTCCAAAGACTGACGTATCCAACATCGCCCCGCCGCTTTACCACTGCGCCATATGGATAAGCAGACGGCACATTCTTGCCGCCTCCGACTTCTATACGCGACTCAAGCCTTCCAGTCGCCGTATCCACGATCGCTACCGTATCTGAGAGTTGCTCCGCGATCATGAGCTTCTCCCGCCCATCCCGCGCGAAGACCGCGATGCCTGCCGGAAACGGCGTTTGATGCGTACCGCTCAGCCCCATCGACAGCTCCAACGCGCTCTTCCCCTTGGACAACTCCACCACCGGCAGCGGAATGAACCGTTCCAGTTGCAGCTTCGCGCCGACCGCATAGACGCCGATCGCATTTCCGGTAGATTCCGGAGCGTTGCCCCCGGGATCGGTGCTCGATCCGAAGGGAACATACAGGTGCCGCCCATCGTCGCTGAACGCCACGCCGAACGAAAACGTCTGCTTGGCTTTCAGCTTCAGTTTTGCTTCGTTGTACTCCGTGATCTTGCCCGTCGCAGTCTCGACCAACGTGATGGACTGCCGGTTCTCATTGGCATTCGATCCATACCCCGTATGGACGAACGCGACGCGCGAGCCATCCGGACTCACCGCCGACGCCGCCGGCATGGCGTTCACGCGTTGGGGATTCCCCGCCACAGGTCCCAGTCGCTTCGAACTCGGCAAGTCCCTGATAGGTCCCTGCCCGAAGGCGCCAGCTAGTGGGCACCAGAAAATTACTGCGGAAACTGCGAATTTCGACCACAATGCTTTCATGTAGGGCTAAGGTAGCAGAATTATGGTGAAGATTTGGTTACATCGGGCTAGGTATGTCTCGCTTCCATGTTCCACCTGTGGAACAATGAGGTGCGCTCGTATTCTACTTTGACAGGTGTGCATGGGAACTCTATCCACCTCCGTTCGTTCGAATACGTTAGAAAATCTTGTCTCCTTTCTGGAGCGGTCCAGCGCCACTTTCTATGTCCACGACCTACAGGGACGTTTCCTGAAGGTCGACGGATCCACGGCCTCCACCGGATATACGCGCGAAGAACTTGAAAGCCTGAACATCCGCGATCTCCTCGACGATAAAGACGCCGAGGTGGTGCAAGATCAGATTCACTCCATGATCGAATCGCGGGCGCGGGAGGCGATCCATTACCTGCTGCAAATCCGCACCAAATCAGGCAAAAAGGTATGGCTCGAGGTCGAGGCAGGCGTGATCTGGCGGGATGGTTCACCCTTCGCCATCGAAGGCATCGCCCGCGAATGCAAACACCGGTTCGCCGTCGGAGACATCGTAAAGGGCGATGAAGAGCAGTTGCGCGCCCTGGCTGAGCTTGCCCCTGCTGCCGTCTTCATCTATTGCGAAGACCGTTTCGCCTGGGCCAACCATTCGACCGAGTTGCTCACCGGATACACCGCGGAAGAACTCTCTGGGATGTCCATTGTCGAAGTGGTCGCTTCCGAAGATCGCGGACTCGTCGCCCGCAATGCCGACGCGCGGATATTCGGCGAATCTGCCCCTTCGCGCTACGAATTTCGTATTCAACGCAAGAGCGGCGAGATCTGCTGGATCGACTTCAGCGCCGCGATGATCCAATACGAGGGCAAGCCCGCCGTCTTTGGAACGGCCATCGATATTACCTCCCGCAAACGCGCCGAAGAGGCCGTTCGCAAAGGTGAAGAGCTCTTTCGCAACGTCATCGAAAGCTCCACCGATATCATTTCGATCCTTTCGGATGAAGGCACCGTGCGCTATGTCAGTCCCGCCGTCACCCGGCTCTTGGGGTGGACACCGGAAGAACTGATCGGCACGAACGCATTCGCGCTCGTGCATCCTGACGATTTAGAACTGGCGCTTGCAGCCGCCCGCCTCGGAATCGAGGATTATCGGAAGAACCCTCCGGTGGAGATACGTGTTCGCCAGACGGATGGGACCTTCCGCCCATTTGAGGCTGCCAGTAGTCACTACTTCGAGGGCGGAGAGCGCAAAGGCCTCGTGTGCAGCTTCCGCGCCATCAGCGATCGTAAAAAAGCCGAGTTGGATCTTCGCGAGTCCGAGCGCAAATACCGCTTCCTCTTCGAGCGCAACGTTGCAGGCGTATATCTGAGCCGTGTGGACGGCCGGATCTTGGACTGCAACGATTCGATGGCGAAGTCCTTCGGCTACTCTTCACGGCACGATCTTATCCACAACAACGCGGCCACGCTCTATTTCAATCCGGAAGACCGCGCTCGCTTCATCGAGACGTTGCGCCAGCTAGGCAGTGTCAATCATTTCGAGAGCCGGTGCCGCCGCCAGGACGGCTCTTCCGTATGGATCCTTGAAAATGCCATGCTGTTCGAGCCCGAGCCCGGAGGAGAGAAGATCGTGCAGGGCGCCGTCCTCGACATCACGGAGCGCAAGCGAAGTGAAGATCTGCAGTCGGCTCTGTATCGCATTGCGAGCCTGACTAACTCTTCTATCGATTCGCGAGATTACTTCCGTTCCCTGCACCGCATCCTTTGTGATCTGATGTACGCCGAAAATATGTACATCGCCGTCCTCGACAAAACAGGATCACGATTGCAATTCCGTTACTTTTCAGACCGCTTCGATGAGAACCCGGTCGAACGCGAAGTCGGCAAGGGATTGACCGAGTACGTGCTGAGGACGGGCAAACCTCTCCTTGCCGATGAGGAGCTTTGCCACAGGCTCGAATCCGATGGAGAGATCGAATTGCTCGGGCCCCCCTCCCTGGAATGGATGGCTTCTCCGCTTCAAAGCGGCAGTTCTGCAATCGGCGTTATCGCCATCCAGAGTTATACCGAGCATCACCACTACACCAACAGCGACCTTGAAGTGCTTACCTTTGTGGCGCAGCATATCGGTTCGGCAATCGATCGCGAGCGTCACCAGCAGGCGCTGCGCGAGTCTGAAGAGCGGCACAGGTCGCTCATTGAACGCGCGGTATATGGCATTTACCGCGCATCCGTCCGTGATCGTTTTCTTGAAGTCAATCCTGCTCTGGTGCGCATGCTCGGTTACGATTCTCAGGAAGAGTTGCTCACCATCAGCCTCTCGCGCCAACTCTTCGAAGATGCGCACGATAGCCAGTTGCTGATAGAGCGCTATGAACGCGACCGCCGCATCGAGAACTTCGAGACGCGCTGGCTCTGTAAAGACGGACAAACCATCACCGTCCGTTTAAGCGGACGCGTCCTCTATGACGACACTGGCGGCCCGAGTGGCTTCGAGATGATCGTCGAAGATATCTCTGAAAGAAGGGCGCTCGAGCATCAATTGCGCCACTCGCAAAAGATGGAGGCCGTTGGTCAATTGGCAGGCGGCATCGCCCACGACTTCAACAATTTGCTTACCGTTATCAAGGGTTATAGCGAACTTCTGCTTGAGCAGGTCTCTCCTCCAAGTCCGCTGCGCCATCAGTTGGATGAGATCAACCTCGCGGCGACGCGCGCCGCAGGTCTCACCGGCCAGCTTCTTGCGTTCAGCCGCCAGCAGGTCCTGTCGCCGAGGTTAATGGATTTGAACGCCGTCATCACCAGCATGGAAGGGCTGCTGATGCGCCTTGTCGGCGAGAGCATCCGCATGACCCTGAACCTTGATCCAAACCTCGGAAGCATCGAAGCCGACCCCAGCCAGATCGAACAGATTGTCATGAATCTGGCGATGAATGCCCGCGACGCCGTCGGGGCAAGCGGCGAAATCGTGATTGAGACCTCGAATTCCAACGGAAACGTACATCAGACTGCCGGATGCAAAGAAGGCAGCTTTGTGACCCTCTCTGTTCGCGACAATGGCGTCGGCATGCCTGACGAGGTCCGCAGCCGGATCTTCGAACCGTTCTTCACCACCAAAGAGATCGGCAAAGGCACCGGCCTCGGGCTCAGTACGGTCTACGGCATCGTGCAGCAGAACAAAGCCACTATCTCAGTAAAGAGCGCGCCCGGACTCGGCACGACCTTCCGTGTCAACTTCCCTCGCCAGGACGCGGTCGTCGGCCCGGCCACTCCTGATCTCGAAATCTCGAGCAACATTCAAGCGGGTGGCACGGTACTGCTGGTGGAAGATGAGGACGGCGTCCGCTCGCTCGTCCGCGAGGTTCTGGAGCGTCGCGGATTTCAAATTCTCGAAGCTCGCCACCCCGGAGAGGCGATCCTCCTGTGCGAACGCCATGAGGGAGCCATCGATCTTTTGCTCACCGACATTGTTCTCGAGCAGCTCAATGGGATCGAGTTGGCACAGCGTCTTGCGCCCCTTCGTCCGGGGATGCAGATTGTGTATATGTCGGGCTATGCCGTAGACACCATCGCCCCACCGGGAGTTCTCACCTCTGAAAATTTTCTCTCTAAGCCATTCAGCGCCGAAATGCTCATGCTGAAAATCTCTCAAGTCCTTCAAAGCTGATAACCCTGAGGTTGCTTTGAACGCGCGCCAGCGCGTGGCTTTAGCCCCGGCGGAGCTGCATCTTTCCGCCAGGGTAGACCCCGGCTTCATGCGGAGGATCAGCACGCTTCATGAATCGTCATTGCGAGCGCAGCCAAGCAGCCTATAGCGCCGGCTGCCAGCCGGGCAGCCGACTCGCCCACTCTTCCCTGGATCTGCTGCGATTTCTTTGGGTCAAAAAGTAAACCCCGGCTTCCGCCGGAGTCTACTCCCTTGTCCCTTATCCCTTTTCCCTATTTACTGCCTCGCCGCCGCCGCTCCAGTCGATCTCTCGGATTCCGTCGCGGCTAATTCCGTCGCGGGATTTGCCACCTGCGTCGGCCCCAGGCCCAACTTGATCAGCGCGCGAGCATCGGGAACGCGCTTCGCCTGCCAGCCCTGCGCGGCCTGATATTTCGCCATCGCCGACCTCGTATTGCTGTCCCACAGGCCACTCGGCTCGCCGGTCATGTATTTCTCACGGATCAGCGCCTGCTGTATCGCCGTCGCGCGGCTGTTATCTATCTCGTGCTGACCATGCTTTTTCCACGCTCCCGCCTTCTTGACCCGCGCCTTTCCATGCCTGTGATGCGAGGCATGTGACGGCACAATCCTGGAAGAGTGCGGCCTCTTGCTATGGATCTTGCTTGCAAAGCTGGGCGAACTCGCCAGCAGCATTAGACATAGAAACCCTAATATCTTCTTGGAATCACAAACCATCAAGTGCTCCAAACTCGAGGGCGCTAGCGCTCTCGAAACAACAGAGAATGAACTCAGCCAGCTTAAACCCTAATGCAACATTCGGTGGGCAGCTTTCGCCTTAACCAGTTACTTTTGCATCACATTTTCGCGTGCTTTCGATTGGGCAAGCGCTCGAATCGCAAGCAAACCCTGCCTGTTTCGATGCAACATCTCACGATTCCGTGAACTCTGGAAATTCGATTTCCGGTGTGCCAACGACAAAGGGCGACCGAATGGCCGCCCTCTTGTCTCTCAACGGCTTTTTACGGTAACGTGCCCGACAACAACAGCGTCCCGCCGTCACGTCCCGGTTGACGGACCAGCATGACCACTGCGTCACCGCTCTTCAATGCATTGACACGGTCACGGAAGTCCTGATCGCTCGTTACTGGCTTACGGTTCAGGTCGAGGATTATGTCACCCCGGCGTACCCCGATGTCCTCGGCGAGCGAACTCGGCTTCACTTCCACAACCATGACTCCGCGCCCCTGCGGCACGTTCAAGCGCTGTGCCATGTCCGACGGAATGCCACGGATCACTACGCCAAGTTTGCCGGTTTGAGGCTCGGCAGGATTGCCGCTCTCATCGTTGTTTCCAGCTGTCTCGTCCTTGATTAGCTTGGCGCGGTCCGCAATGACCACTGTCCCTTTCATCGGCTTACCATCTCGCAGATAATCGACTTGCGCATTCGATCCCGGTTTCAAGGCAGAGATCAGGTTTACAAGTTCATCTCCGGTCGAGACGGCTTTGCCGTTTACTGAGGTAATTGTGTCTTCCGCTTTCAGTCCCGCTTTTTCCGCAGGGCTGGCGGGGGTGACTTCCGTGATCGTTACGCCATTGCCGTAGAGGCGCGCAATCTCCGGCTTCGGCTCGGCATTGAACATCACACCGATTGAGCCACGGACCACACGGTGATCACCGCTTATCAATTGGTTATAAACATTGCTTACGATCTTTGCGGGCATGGCGAATCCGACGCCCATGTATCCCATGGACTCGGTATAGATTGCCGTGTTGATCCCGATCACGTTGCCGTTCATGTCCACCAGTGGACCGCCGGAGTTGCCCGGATTGATCGCTGCATCGGTCTGGATGAACTGTTGGAACTGGCGCTGCTCGCCCGGTATCGGACGGCCTTTATAGGAAATGATTCCTGCGGTTACCGTCGCGTCTAGTCCGAACGGGCTCCCTATCGCGAGTACCCAGTCGCCGACCTGCGATTGGTCAGAATCGCCGAACTTTGCGGGGACCAGATCCTTTCCCTTCGCTTCGACCTTGATGACGGCGATGTCGGTATCTTTGTCCGTCCCTACGACCTTGGCGTCATACAACACCCCGGCAGGATCGCCATGTAGTCTTACCCGTATCCGGTCCGCTTTTTCAACGACATGGTTGTTGGTGACGATGTAGCCGCTCTTATCGACGATGACGCCGGAACCGAGAGCCTGCTCGCGGCGGTCAGGCGCCTGTCCGCCGAAGGGGGCGCCGTCCTGGCCATCTCCCTCACCGTTTCCATTGCCGCCGAAAAACCGGTCGAAGAAATCTTGAAAATCCTGGTTATTCCCGTTGTTGCCATTGTTGCGGCCACGGCTGCGCCCACGCGGAACAGAGCGGGGGTTCGTGTCCGTGGTAATGTTCACAACCGACGGCTCCAGCCTCTTGGCGATCGACGCAAACGTATTCGACAGTTGTTGGGGGGTTGAATTCTGCAACGCCATCGGGGTGGCATTGCTAAAGTCATTGGTCTTTCCCTTGACGCCCTTGGAAACTATCGTGCCAATCAAAATACCGACGATTAGCGTCGCTAATACCACTAAAGTGGACGCGAATCTACGCGCCCTTAGCTTTTCGATCAAGTTGCTCTTCTCCATCCCTGTCCCACCTGCGTGTGTTCTCTCGGGAACAATTATAAGAGTTTGGGTTCAACACACGGGATGCACTTAATCCGGCGAGCGCCGCACGAAAGCGCAATCCGTCTACCCCATAGACGCGGATTTCCGGCTTTCGTGAGCATGAAGTCCTAAGAATGCCCATCCCTGACCTCTCCTGCTCGGCACTTCCCAAACCGGCCTATCACTTTACAAATAATTACCCCTTGACAGCCTCAGCTATAATTAATACCTGAGCTAAAGCTCACAGCATTTGTTCGTTCTTCAAAAACTAAGCCACTTCTGCAGACCCTCATCCGTGCCGCGCCCATGGGCTCTACGGAGATCTACGGTGATCCTACGGTGATCTTCCCTCCCAAGTCACTGATTCCACATGCACCGTCGGGGGAGGGGTAGTCCTACATCTCCGGCATCTTCATGCCCATGAGTTTGCGCTGAAAGCCCATGTTCTTGCCCAGCATCTTCATTTGCTTCCGCATCATGGCGTACTGCTTCAGCAACTGGTTCACTTCCTGGACGCTCGTGCCGGATCCGGCAGCGATACGTTTACGGCGGCTGCCATTGATAAGTTCGTGATTGTGCCGCTCCTTCGCAGTCATCGAGTTGATGATGGATTCGACTCGGGTGATCTGTGATTCGTCCACCTTGTCTGCCATCTGCTGCATCCCCTGGAACGGCCCGATGCTCGGCAGCATCTTGATGATGGATTGCAGCGAACCCATCTTCTTCACCTGCTTGAGCTGGTCACGGAAGTCCTCGAGCGTGAACCCATCCCCCGCCAGCGCCTTCTTGGCAAAATCCTCTGATTTCTTCTTGTCGAGCGTTGCCTCAGCCCGCTCGATCAGCGACAGAATGTCGCCCATTCCGAGAATGCGGCTCACTATGCGGTCCGGATGGAAGGGCTCCAGCGCGTCGTACTTCTCTCCCGTACCTATGAACTTGATCGGCTGCCCGGTGACGTGCCGGATAGACAGAGCCGCTCCACCGCGCGCATCGCCATCCATCTTGCTAAGGAGTACGCCGGTGATCGACAACTGCTTGTGGAACTCGTCCGCAGACCGCACCGCATCCTGCCCCGTCATCGCATCCGCGACGAAGAGAATCTCTTGTGGATTCAACAGCTTCTTCAGAAGCTTCATCTCATCCATCAGCGAATCGTCGATGTGAAGACGTCCGGCAGTGTCAACGATCAGGATGTCGCAGCCATTAATCTTGGCTTCGCGCACAGCCTCTTTCGCCAGACGTTCCACCAAGGGAGTTCCAGGCTGTTCATCCTTAAGGTCGCCGTTGTAGATCTTGGCGCCGATCGCACCCGCAACAACCTTCAACTGTTCGCGTGCCGCCGGACGATAAACGTCGACCGACACTAGCATTGGGCGGTGGCCGCCCTTCTTGTACCAACTCGCCAACTTGCCGGAACTGGTCGTCTTACCCGACCCCTGAAGGCCCGCCATCAGGACCACTGTAGGTGGCTGGGACGCGAACTTCGCCTTCGCGGTTTCATTGCCAAGTATGGCGACAAGTTCATCACGGACGATCTTGATCACCTGTTCCGTCGGCGAGAGAGAGGTCAGGACCTCCTGACCCAGCGCCTTGTCGCGGATATGGTCGATCAGGTCCTTTACGACCTTAAAGTTGACGTCGGCCTCGAGAAGAGCGAGGCGAATCTCGCGTAGCGCCTCGCCGATGTTCTCTTCGGTGATCTTGCCTTGTCCGCGCAGGTTCTTAAAGGCGCGTTGCAGTTTGTCTTGCAGATTTTCAAACATGAGTGCGACTGTCTTATCTGTATTGATATGAAGAATCACCCCACAAGGGGCCATTGCTGTTACGCGCCCTGCTTCTGCGCAACGTTCTTACTTACGTCCACGAAAAGTTGGTGGCAACTGAGGATCAGGTTGCGGGCGTGGCTTGCGTCCTTCCACCCTCGCATTTCAACGCGCTTGCCTTCCAAATCCTTGTAGATCGAGAAGAAGTGGGTTATCTCCCGCAAGATGTGAGGGTATATTTCCGAATAGTTCCACACATCCTTGTACCTCGGATTGCTGCGACCTACCGCAAGAATCTTTTCGTCATTCTTTCCCTGGTCGACCATTTCCAGGACCCCGATGGGACGTACATCCTGGACACATCCGGAGAAGCTGGGCGCATCTACCAACACGAGCACATCTAGCGGGTCGCCGTCAGCGGCCAGAGTGGAAGGAATGAATCCGTAGTCCCCGGGATAATGGACCGGAGAATAGAGATTTCGATCCAATTTGAAAACCTGCAGCTTCTTGTCGAATTCGTACTTATTTATTCCTTCGAGCGGAATCTCGATCACTGCATGGACAACTTCGGGTACTTCCTCACCGACCGGTAATCTTAAATAATCAACCATCTTCTCTAGTGTAATTGCCTAAGGCGGCTTTAGGTAGCAGCTACTCTATAATCGATAATAGTCATGCCGATTAAAGCTAGCGTGTTTGTGAGCCTGAAGCGCACGGTACTCGATCCTCAGGGTGCCACAATTGCCAGCGCCCTCAAGAAGATGCAGTACAAAGGTGTTGAGGACGTACGACAAGGTAAGTACTTTGAGATCACGTTTAAAGATGAAGGCGGACAGGACATTTCCTCTGTAGAGTTAGAACTCGAACGGATCGCGCGGGAAGTGCTGACCAATCCTGTGATTGAGGAATGCCGTTGGTCTTTAAACGGTAGCAGCGACGAACAATTCAGGAAATAGTCAGGAGACAGTCTCAGCTATGTGCGGGATCGTTGGATATGTAGGTCGGAAGAGCGTCGTGCCCGTCATCATCGAGGGGCTGCGGAAGCTCGAATATCGCGGATACGATTCGGCGGGCATCGCCGTCTCCGGGAACGGTACCGGACTCCAAGTGCGGCGAGCAGAGGGAAAGCTGCGCAACCTCGAAGAGGTCGTACGGCAGAAACCGATTCACGGCAGTTATGGCATCGGACACACTCGCTGGGCAACGCACGGGCGCCCCTCCGAAGAGAACGCACACCCACATCGCGACTGTACGGGCAAGGTTGTCGTCGTCCACAACGGAATCGTCGAAAACTATTTGCATCTGAAGAAGCGACTGATCGAATCGGGCCATAAGTTTACGACGGAAACCGACACAGAAGTCATCGCGCACCTGATAGAAGATGCAATCAATCAAAAACTATCGCTCGAAGATGCAGTCCGAAAGACTGTGAAACAACTGACCGGCGTCTTTGCGCTCGGAGTGATTCACGAAGACTTTCCGGACAAGATCGTAGCTGCGCGTAACGGCCCGCCTGCTGTCGTGGGGATCGGTGAGGAAGAATTCTTCATTGCATCGGATATTCCAGCGCTACTCCATCACACGCGAAACATCTTCTTTCTCGAAGATGGCGACATGGCTATCCTGACGTGCGACGGCGTAAAGATTACCAATTTCGACGGGACCGCCGTAGAGCGGAAACTCCAGCGTATCACTTGGGACCCGATCATGGCTGAAAAGGGCGGGTTCAAGCACTTCATGCTCAAAGAGATTTACGAGCAGCCCCGCGCAGTCCGAGACACCACCTTGGGTCGGATCTCACTCGATTCCGGAAAAGTATTTCTCGGAGAGATGGAGATCACCGACGAAGTCTTTAGACGAGTCGATAAGGTCACGATCACAGCCTGTGGAACGAGCTGGCACGCGGCACTCGCCGGCAAGTTCATGCTCGAGAAGCTCGCCCGCATTCCGGTTGAGGTGGACTACGGAAGCGAGTACCGCTACCGCGACCCGATCTCCGGGCCCGACACTCTTACCGTTGTCATCACACAGTCAGGAGAGACCGCGGACACGCTCGCGGCACAGAGAGAAGCAAAGCAAAAGGGATCGAAGACGCTCGCTATTTGCAACGTAGTCGGCGCAGCAGTCGCCCGAGAGGCGCAAGGTGTCATTTATACTCACGCCGGCCCTGAGATCGGCGTGGCTTCCACAAAGGCGTTTACCGCGCAATTGACTGCGCTGTTTCTGTTCGCCGTGTTCCTCGGAGAGAAGCGCGGTACCATCGACCCTGAGAGAGCGAAGGCGTTGCTAGAACAGCTCACTCTCATTCCAGCGAAGATCGAGCAGCTACTTGCCCGCGATGAAGAGTGCGCAGATCTGGCGAAGATTTACCAGCGCTCCACTGATTTTTTGTTCCTGGGCCGCGGAATTCATTATCCGATGGCACTGGAAGGTGCTCTCAAGCTGAAGGAAATTTCGTATATTCACGCCGAAGGTTACCCCGCGGGCGAGATGAAGCACGGCCCCAATGCATTGATCGACGAGAACCTGCCAGTCGTTGTAGTTGCCACGAAGGACGAAGACGATCCCGATTCCGTGCTGCGATATGAAAAGACGATCTCGAACATCAAAGAGGTCACTGCACGTTCGGGTAAGGTCATCGCCATCGCAACGGAGGGGGATGACGAGATCCAGGAGAGCGTGGATCATGTTATTTACATTCCCCGCGCTCCCGAGCTGCTCGTGCCGATTCTCGAAGTGGTTCCAATGCAGCTGCTTGCCTATCACATCGCTGTGCGACGCGGATGCGACGTAGATCAGCCCCGCAATCTTGCGAAGTCCGTCACCGTGGAATAACGGCCGGCCGATTAGATCAGCGAACTATTTCGGATCATTCCGGTGATTGGTCTTGCGGTCATATAAGTAGCCTCCGCCTGCACCTGCTGCTGCACCGATGGCAGCTCCTTTACCGCCGCCAGCGAGACCTCCCACGGCCGCACCGCCTAACGCGGACCCACCAATAATAACCGCTGACTTCTTCTTGGACCGGCGGGTATGCCGCCGCACTCTACGCGTGCGCGTAGATGCTGTCAAGAAATGGACGCGGTTGTTCCCATCGATGTGTTCCGCTTGCTGGACGAGATGGGGCCCGCTTGCAAATATTTGCTGACCTGCTATTGGCAGCAACATGCTTCCGAACAGTGGCAGTATAAGCAGTATAAGAGGATTGCGACACACGCTATTCATTCGGCTGACCCTTCCTTCGAGAACACACTTGCAGCTTGGATGTAATCTTTGAGGAACTCGCAATCAAAATCGCGAGCAGCAGGTTCAACCTTTACATGAATTGTGGATCAGAAGCCCATGATGTTATAGCCGCAATCTACATAGATCGTCTCACCCGTGATCCCAGTAGCAAGGTCGCTTGCTAGATAAAGCGCCGTGTCGCCGACTTCGGAGGCTTCCACATTGCGCTTAAGGGGCGCACGATCTTCGTGCGATTTCAGCATCTCCCCTAACCCAGAGATGCCGCGCGCTGCCAGCGTCTTGATAGGCCCTGCGGAGATCGCGTTTACACGGATCTTCTTCGGTCCAAGATCATAGGCGAGGTATCGCGTCGTCGCTTCGAGCGCCGCCTTCGCAACGCCCATTACGTTGTATTTGGGGACAACCTTTTCCGAACCGTAATATGTCATCGTCATGATGCTGCCGCCCTCGCTCATCAGCGGAGCTGCTTCACGCGAGACTGCAATGAGTGAATACACGCTGATATCGTGGGCGATCCGAAACCCTTCCCGCGAGGTGTCAACGAAGGCGCCTTTGAGGTCCTCAGCGGGGGCAAATGCCACCGAATGCACAACAGTGTGCAGGGTTCCGTACCTCTCCTTTAGCTGGTCAAACAGCGCCTTGATCTCTGGATCGCTCGCAACGTCACACTGGAACGCTTCAGCACCGGGCAGTGCGCCGATCAAGTCCTTCGCCTCTTGTGCGAGGCGCTCATTTTGATAGGTGATGACAAGTTGGGCCCCGGCAGCTTGCAATTTCTGTGCAATCGCCCACGCAATACTGCGCTTGTTGGCGACACCAAAGACGACAGCGGTGCGTCCTGTTAAGTTGATCATACGGACCTCAGTTTACCTGCCTTCGATTTTTCAGCGCGCGCATTGGTCTCGCGAAAGCGCAACATGATCCCCCGCTGCTTCATGCCGGCAAGAAACGCTTCTGCGGGAACATCGGTTTCTTGCAGGATCGCGCCTCTCTTTGCGATCGTTCCGCCAACCAGCATTTGCAGCACAGCGGACGCTGGCCACGCGGTCGTCCGCATCATGGCCGTCAGACGAGTCTTTGGATCAAATCGATCCACCATCTCGTAAGCCATCTTTCGGCCCTGAGCTTCGGCTTCAATGCGCATGATCACCAAGTCCGCCTCCTCTCCAACAAATTTTTCGAGCATCAAATCCGAAATCATTTGTCGTGGGGAGACTTTTGCCCCATGTATCTTGCGCGGCTCACTCGAGAAGAGGCCGAGATCATAAAGCCCACGGATAAGCGGAAAATGCTCGGGATACCGTAGTGTTTTCTCGAAACATTCGCCAACCTTCCCGTCGAAGGTCTCGGGCATCGTCGAGGTTCCACCAGAGGTGTGGAAGGCGACGAGTTCCTCAAATCCATCCATCTTGAATTTCTCTGGCTCTGTCAGGGGCTCGATCACGGTAAGGTTGCCGTTCTTGAGCACCCGCGCCGGCTCGCAATACTCGTTGATCAATCCTTCAACCGAGAACACCATCTGATATCGAAACGGCTTCTTAGGGTTCGCGGGCAAGCCGCCCACGTACAGTCTTAGTGCATCGACATACTTTTTTGATTTCGAATCGGCGGTGATGCGGCAGTAGAGATCGCCCGCGAGTATGCTCGCCATGCCCGGAGACAGACCGCAGTCGGGTGCGAGAGCAACTCCCTTTTTCTGTGCCTTTTCCGAGAGTTCCAGCGTCTTACGGACAACCACGTTATTTCCACCCAAGTCCGCAAAATGGCATTTCGCTGCGATCGCTGCCTTCGCAAGTCCCAGATTGAAGAAGTAAGGGACACAGGACAGCGCGCCGTCATGCTTCGCCATTAACTTTTCAGCCGCAGCCGTGTCTGATGCGTCGAGCTTAGCAATCGAGACTTTGACGTCCGGTCGTGCGAATTCCCGCACATGCTCGGCTGCGCGCCTCGCAAGCTTCTTATCGATATCGGCGATCGTCACATGTTTCACTCCTGGCGAACGCGCCATATCGAAAGCTGCACTGGTGCCCATCATGCCGGCCCCGATCACAATTAATCTCATCGTCTCTTCCCTCTCCTGCGATCTTCTCTGAACTCAAATCGATTGTATAAACTCACGCACCGGACTGGTATACCGGGTCCCGCCGACCCTGGCATCTGAGTCATGTCCGCCGCCCTCGATGACCAAGAGTTGTTTCGGTTCTGGAGCACTTTCATATAACTGCTGCATCATCGCCGGAGGAACTGCACTGTCGGCAGTTCCGTAGATGAACAACTTCGGCAGATGTATTCCCGAGATTTTATCGAGGTTGTCGAAGTGGTCATTCAATATCCACTTGAGCGGCAGGATCCTGTATTCCCACTCTCCTCTGCTCATCGCGTAGATCGACGTAAACGTGCTTTCCAATATCAACCCCGCGGCCTTAGGGTTCCGTACTGCCGCCTCAGTAGCTGCCGCCCCGCCAAGAGAATGCCCATAAAACACGATCTGCTGAATGGGCACGCCCATGTTGTCCGTCGCATAGCGCACGACTGAATCAACGTCCTCGAAAATGCTCTTCTGCGAGATGTAGGTCGGCGAACTTGCCCCGAAACCCCTGTAATCGAACAGGAGGACCGACGCTCCCAGGTTACTGAGGCGGACCGCATGCTCTGCATTGTCTGAGAGTGCAGCGCTTCCCTTGTGGGAATTACCATGGAAGTAGATCAGCAACTTATTCGTCGGGCTGGAAGAAGGCACATACCAGGCGTGTATGGTGCCGTTCTTTCCAGGAATGCTGAAGTCCTGAAATTGTGCACCGTAAGTTCGCGGAGTATTGGAAGCAAAGCGCTTCCCCGGAGTGAAGATGAGCTTTGCTTGATATGCATATACTCCCGCGCAAGCTACGGCATATATAAGGAGCAGCGTCACAAGGACGATTTTCAGCAATCGACGCACGTTCGACTCTAGCACGTTGAGCGTTGCCAAGACACAAATCGCACTTTTGGGGAGTAAAAGCTTTGTCCGACTATGTGCTCTGTAAGGTTAGTGAATTGCCGTCTGAGGGCGAGGCACGTGAATTTGAGTGTGCGGGTAAGACAATCTGTGTCGCCAAAGCAAATGGAGAGATCACGGCCATGGACAATGTATGCATTCACCGCGGTGGACCTCTCTCGCAGGGCACCATTGAACATGGAAAGATCGTCTGCCCTTGGCACGGATGGACGTTCGATCTCAAGTCAGGCGCAGCGACTCACAACGCGAGCGCTCGAACCAACGTGTATCCGATTCGCATCGCGGGCGATGAAGTAAAAATCGATCTGTAGACCCAAAATGACACACCTCGCCAGAACACTTAAAATAAGAGTGTCTAAATATGTCTCTCACCAAACAGCAGTGCGTTGATTTGTTCCGCTCCGACGACCTGATCGGCATCGGCATGGAAGCGGATGGGATTCGACGCAAATTGCATCCCGATGGCGTCGTCACCTACATCATCGACCGCAATATCAACTACACAAATTTCTGTACGGAATACTGCACGTTTTGCGCGTTCTACCGTCCCTTGAAGGGCAAGCTGGCGAAAGAAGGCTACATCCTTGACCTCGAGACAATTTACGACAAGGTGCGGGAGACGGTCGAGTTGGGCGGAACGGGCGTGCTGTTGCAGGGCGGGCTGCATCCCGACCTGAAGATCGATTGGTACGAAGCGATGTTGCGGGGCATTAAGCAGCGGTTTCCGCCGGTGCACCTGCACTGTTTCTCGGCCTCGGAGATATTTGCATCGCCGAAGTCAGCGGGATTTGTCCATTGAAGACACGATCAAACGCCTGCGTGACGCGGGATTAGAGTCGATTCCGGGCGGCGGGGCGGAGATTCTCGACGATGAAGTGCGATACAAGATCGCGCGCCTGAAGTGCGTCACCGAAGACTGGCTTAACGTCCATCGCACCGCCCACAAAATTGGTATGCGCACGACGGCGACCATGATGTTCGGGGTGGGCGAAACGTTCGAGCACCGCGTAAATCACTTCCAGCATATCGTACGATCTGCAGCAGGAGACGGGCGGATTTACCGCCTTCATCCCTTGGACATTCCAACCCCACAACACGGCCCTCGGCGGCCGCAAGTGGGAAGAGGCTACTTCGGTCGAGTATTTAAAGACCTTGGCGATCGCGCGACTCTTCTTGTCGAATATAGAAAACATTCAATCGAGTTGGGTCACGCAAGGACTGAAAGTCTGTCAACTGGGTCTGCGTTTCGGTGGAAACGACGTTGGCTCCGTTATGCTCGAAGAAAATGTCGTGCGCGCGGCTGGAACATCGAATTGCACAACGGAAGAAGAGTTGCGTTACATGATCCGTAATGCGGGATTCCGTCCGGCGCAGCGTGACACGCTCTACACCAAGTTGTTCCTCAATTGACGAGCCGAGGGTCCACGTTAAGAACTGGCGCTTCGGCGACGAAATAGTCGCGCAACCGGCAAGCCCGTAGCAAACAGAAGAACGGCTGAAGGCTCAGGTATTGGCGCAGGAGCATAGGAGAAGCCCAAATACTCCAATGCATTGAACTTGGTATCGGCGGAGCGGTCGTCCAGGTAGGTTGAGAGACTTCCGATGGTAATGCTTGATATTGTCTCCCCGCCGACCGTAAAGAACCGCAGATAGTTGTTCCCGCTCGTAACCGGATTTTTAACATTTGGGCTCGTGTCTGTGATCAAGTTTAACAATTCGTGTATGACGTTTCCGTTGCTCAACGTGAAATAGAAATCCACTGCAGAATGGCCGACGTAAATGCCCTGCAAGTCCATAGTGACATCCGAAACCGGCGTTCCTGGAGTAATCGTGATCACATTGATCGACCCGTCTAACGCGCGGAGACCCCCAAGTGAATCCCGGAACAGCGGGTCATCGGTGCCACCTGGCGTGGAAACCGTCACTGGACCGACATTTGCAATGCTGCCCACGACTGGGTTGAGCGCTTTCCCGCCCATAGGGGAAAAGCTGACGAAGTGTTCTCCATTTAGATAGGGATACGGCTGGAGCAAACTGCTCGAGTAGGTCGTTTGATATTGGATGGATCCTGCAAAAATCGGCGTTGCAAACAGTAGTGAAGTGAACAAGCATAAGACCGAAGACATCGAAATTGCACGCATAGACAGCCTCCGAGAGTGCGCTGAAGCCTGACCGGGTTAGGGCGATTCCCCCAGCTAGAACTAAGACAACCAGAGTCACAGGCAAGGTTGTACTTTCCTTGCACGTAAGTACTCTCTTTTCCAAAGTGGGAAATTTCAGAGTCAGAATGTCGAGGTAACATCCCTGCGTTACTACAACACGCAATAGAAATTGAGGCAATTTTTGCGCGTACCAGCTGGGATGCTAACATTCAGCTACTTAGTTCAATCCAGCTAATAAGCCGATCGCGCGTTCATTTCGCACGTGGCCAAAAGGATCCGTTACTTGGCGCAACCAGAAAAGAGGCTGCCTGCAGCTTATGGCAAGCTAATCACGGACTTGCCACCTCTGCTTGAGGGAGGGTATCGCAGTCTGGAACGGGACCGTGAGATGCCGCTACGGTTTTACTGGCGTATTTTGCGGAAACGGCACTTCACCATCTTTGCTGTCATCGCAGTCGCCTTAACCCTTTCGGCAGTGGCCTCCCTTAAAGCTACCAAGAAGTACGAAGCGGTCTCTCACATCGCGATCTCCAAAGACGCGAACAATAGCTTACGGGTTGGCGAAGAGAACGAAAGCGGAGCCGCCTTCGATTACAGCATCGAGCTGGACACGCAGGCTTCCATCCTTCGTGGTACCTCATTGGCCCTGCAGGTGATCAGCGAACTGAATCTCTCCCAAAATCCAGCGTTCAACCCGCTGTCGTCCTCGTCTTGCGCTCCGGCAAGACGACCAAAGAAGCGTTAAGGCGCACCAGGCAACTGTTCGACAAGGTCAACGTGCGTATCCTTGGGGTCGTCGTGAATGCTGTCGATCTCAATGCTCCAGACGCACAATATTACGGCTACAGCTACGGTTATGGGGAAAGCCAACTCTACTACGACGATTCGGCCGAAGCTGTGGGCACCCTCGCCAACTAAGTTGACGTCGTTTTGCGGGCAAGGCTTGCTTTTTTATCCAGCTACTCTGATGTACTCTGAATACGGCACCTTAGTACCTGGTCTGTCCATGATTAGGTCGGTGCGACGGCTTTGATAATTGCAATCTTCATAAACGATTCTTTTGTACCAAGGATGATCATGAAGGCAAATTTAAGAATTGTTCTCTTACTCGCTCTCTCGTCTGCGTTCGCCTACTCCTCTACTGTGAAACTCGGCTTCACGGGAGCAACCGACAACGCTGGCAATACGAACATCCATTCTTACTACCAGGCACAATACGGCGTGACATTCTCATCTAATGCCTATGTGTACAACACCGCTAATTACAATGCGGGCGATAGGTCATTAGTGAACGGGGCGACTTCCACCTCTACCGCCGATGCTCTCTGTACCACGAGTGATCCCACTCTGAATGGCACATGCTTAGCTTTCAATCCCTTTGCTAGCAACACCGTCCTGCAGAGCCCTTTAGGGGGCACCAAGACCATTACGATGTTTGTTCAAAATGGCATCGCCGGATCGTTCTCATTTCTTAGTACCGGCGGAAACGGAGTGTCCACTGTGACGGTGTATGACGCTCAAGGCAAGGCGATCAACTTCGTCAATATTGACGCATCTGGAACCGGTGCGCTTAAGTACTGGTCGAACGATCTCACCATACGTGGCCTTCCGGTTTACACCATTGATCTAGGCAATAGTATTGGCTACTCCGTGGGATTTGATCAGGGTTCGAGTGCAGGCTATATTGCATTCGACGATCTCACCTATCAAGATGCCGGTGCGCCCATCCCAGAGCCTTCTTCAGTAACGTTCATGGGCACCGGACTCCTCGGCGTGGTCTTCGGTGCTGTCCGTCGTCGCGTCTCCCGTTAATCGTGCTCTCGCGCGCTGAAGAGATCCGCTCTTTGGATCAGATCTCTTCAGCGCGCACAGCTCTTTTCACTTTTGAACCTGTAGCTGCAAACAAACGGTTTCCCCTGAGAAGACAAAATGCTCTTTTAGGAGAGTTTCTACATCAGGGGAATGCATCTTGTAATGATTCCCTGTGATCACCGTAGGGACACTTAACATACATCCATCTGCCAAGTCCGGAATGCGCCGTTTCCAACTTCCCGCGAGCATATTGCAGACTTCTCCCATAGCGTCAATGCACTCAGCTTCCGTTACTTCCGAGCCGAGCATGCACTTCCCGATGGCACCGAGCCCCCTACGGCTGCAGCGGACTAGGAAGTTCCCTGAGAGCACTCCGGCAAGCCCTACAACCGCCGTCACCTCGTAGGTTTGCATGGCTGATCTGGCAGGTTCGACCGTACTCCCCAGCATCGTTTCGAACACTTCGCGCGCGCTAAACGTCAGGTGCTCGATCCAGAGCTCTCGCTCAATCTCAAAGGTCTCGACGCTCATGCGGACACCGCCACGAGCGGCAGCACATGTTCTTTTACTTGTTCGGGCGTAAACGGTTTGCGGATGTAGTTGATATAGACGTCGACAACGTTCGTCATGGTGTCGAAGCTGATCCGCCAAACGTCCTGCAAGATCATCGAACGGGAGACGGTCTGTCCGGCGTTCAGCATCAGGTACTCAAGTAAGGCAAACTCCTTCGTCGTCAGATCGATGAACTTGCCATCACGGTGGACCGTGCGCTCCACCCGATTCAATTCCAGATCGCCATAACGGATCGAGTGGTTCGCCGGCTTCAGCGTCCGCCTCAATAGCGCCCGCACCCGGGCCGACAACTCCGTAAAGGAGAACGGCTTGATCAGGCAATCATCAGCGCCCAGGTCTAGACATGCGACCCGATCCTCTACGCGGTTGCGGCCGGTAAGCACCAGCACCGGACTCTCACTGTTACCCAAACGCATCCAGCGCAAGAGTTCCGCGCCTTCGCTTTGGCCCACCTGCAGATCAAGTAGCACCAGGTCATACGCCGACCGCTCGATGGCTTGCTGTGCGTGCTCCAGTTGATGCACGACATCCGCGCGATATCCCTCCGACTCGAGTCCTCGCCGGATGAATCCAGCCAGCGGTCTGTCCTCGTCAACAATAAGCACCCTCATCGTTCCTCTCCTGTTTTAAGGTTTAAAGTGTGGTGAGGCGAGTATCGATGGGGAGCTGCTCATGAGCAAAAGAAAAGCGAATATTTTGTTCATGAGGTTTCCCAAAATGGGAGTGCCACGATTCAGTTTCAAAACGGGAAAGGCCGTCCAAGCTCAAAGCTCTCTCGCCTCTGCGCCTTTCTCGTGACCGTCCGCTTATAATTTGGTGCGTACTCGCTTCTACCAATCCACTAAGGAACTACACTCGTACCCAACATGGACGCCACTGACGGAACCGTAATGCACGGAACCACACCAAGCGCCTCTCCCCGGGCCGTCGGAGACGATGCCAAGCTCATCGCCTCGCTCCAAAACGGCGATGGAGCAGCGCTGAAAATGCTGTACGACAAATACAGCAATCTGGTCTATTCCGTCGCTTTGCGTACGTTAGGCGATACCGCCGCCGCGGAGGATGTTCTGCAGGAGATTTTTCTCCAACTTTGGCGCAAGCCGACCAGCTTCGACCCTGGCCGGGGCTCTCTTCCGGCATGGCTCGCCGTCTTGGCCCGCAATCGCTCGATCGACGCCAGACGGCGCCGCCACCCCGAGGTGGACGTGAATGACATTCCGCTCGCCTCCTCGTTGAATCTCGAGAGCGATGCTGCCCGGCAATCGGTCGTCGCCAAAGCGCGTGCCTGTATGGCAGGCATGTCCGCTGAACAGCGTCGCGATATAGAGTTGGCGTTCTTTGGCGGTCTTACGCACGCCGAGATCGCCGAGAAGACCGGCGAACCGTTAGGCACTATCAAGACTCGCATCCGCACCGGACTCATTACCATCAGGAGGGCTTTAGCATGACGAACGAAGAGCATCTGGCCCTCATGGACAAACTCACGTTGCTCGCGCTCGGTGAGATCAGTGGTCCTGAATCTGCGCACGTTCGCGAACATCTTGAGACCTGCGATACCTGCCGCCGCGAGTTCGCCGAAGTCAGCGAAGGATTGGTCTTGCTCGCATTGACCGCCAGCGGTCCTGCAGCTCCCGTACGCTCTCGCGAACGCCTGCTCGCTTCGGTCGGACTCCTCGAAGCAGAAGAGTCGCTCCCGGATCGCTCCCCGGGTGGCTCCCCGGATACGCCCACTCGTTCTTACGATGGAGATCTCCCCGCGTATGCCCCGATGCGTCGCCCATGGTGGAGTTTTGTGCCCGCATTTGCCGCCGTCGTGCTCGCGGCCTTCGCCATCCTGCTCTGGACGAATAACGTTCGCCTGCGCGAGCAGTTGCAGAATGCTCAGACCAACATTGCAGATTCACAAGCGCAACTAACGCAGGCACGGATAATCACAGACGCCCTCACCTCTCCCCTCTCGCAAAAGGTGACACTTGTCAGCGCAACGCAAAAACCTCAGCCTGCCGCGCATGCCATGTACATGCCGAAGCGCCGCGCCATCGTACTGATTGCGCAAAATCTGGCTCCCGTCGCCCCAGGCAAGGCGTACGAACTTTGGCTGCTCCCTGCCAATGGGGCGCCCCCCATGGCTGCAGGAACCTTCCGCCCGCAAGCAAATGGATCGGCCGTCATGACTCACACAGAAATGGCAGCCACTCCGGAAGCCAAAGGATTTGCCATCACGCTCGAAGACGCGGAGGGCAGCGAAAAACCGACATCGCCCATCCTCCTCTCCGGCAGTTGATCCAAGGGGAATTTCAAGTCGAAAGATTTTCGGATCTTTAAAAGTCACTAAATCGACAAAAGATCTCTAAATCGACAAAGCACCAGATCGACAAATCGCAATTCCCTAGCTCCGCTTGTCCCCAGGCGGCTCTTCGCGCACTGCTTCCTTGAATCCCTTGATGCCCTCGCCTAGACTCTTGCCGATATTCGCCAGCTTTCCCGGACCGAAGATGATGAGAGCAATGACGATCAGTACCAGCAGGTGCATCGGTTGCATAAGTCCTTCGAACATACAAAGATTCTAAACTCGCTCATCGCGTCCTGAGTGTCTTTGCGATAGAAAATGCCCGTGCTACCATCGGTTATTCCAGACCCACACCTCTAAAGCAGAATGCAATCATCCCCCCTCTCTACGTCGGCTAGTCGGATTCTCAGTGGCATGCGCGCCACCGGCAAATTGCATCTCGGCAACTTCATGGGCGCGCTCTTCAATTGGGTGCGTCTTCAAAACGAACAAGCTTCAGGCGGCGCCCCGAAGTACGATTGCTTCTTTATGGTTGCCGACTGGCACGCCCTCACCACGGACTACGCAGATACTTCACGCGTCAAAGCCAACTCCATCGAGGTCGTCCTGGACTGGCTCTCCGCCGGACTCGATCCCGAACGCTCCACCATATTTATTCAGTCGCATGTGCCCCAGCACGCCGAACTGCACCTGCTTTTCTCGATGATCACGCCGCTCTCCTGGCTGGAGCGCGTACCTACTTATAAAGAACAGATTGATAACCTGCGTGAGAAAGATCTTGGCACCTACGGGTTTCTAGGCTACCCGCTTCTTCAGGCCGCCGACATCCTTCTCTATACGAAACCGGGAGCCAAGCTCGAAGTTCCGGTAGGTGCGGACCAGGTGTCCCACGTCGAACTCACCCGCGAGATCGCGCGACGCTTCAACCAGTTCTACAAGATTCCTACCCAAACTACTGAAAAAGAAGCGTTACTTGTCTTTCCGGAACCTCAGGCACTCCTTACGCCCTCTCCTAAGTTGCCGGGTACGGACGGACGCAAGATGTCGAAGTCTTACGACAACTACATCCTGATGGCGGACCCCGAACCCGTCGTTCGTCAGAAGCTGAAGACGATGGTGACCGATCCCGCGCGTGTGCGCCGCACCGATCCCGGCAATCCTCATGTCTGCCCGGTCTTCGGGCTCCACCAGATATTCTCGAGCACTGAAACCATCCAGAACGTCGTGAACGGATGTACTACTGCAGGCATCGGCTGCATACAATGTAAGGGCTGGTGTGCCGACGGCATCGTCTCCGTTCTCAATCCCGCACAGGAGCGCCGCCGCGAGTATGAGAACAAGCCGAGGCTCGTCTGGGAGATATTGGAAGAAGGTTCCCGGCGCGCTGCCGTTGCCGCCGAACGCACCATGCGGGACGTAAGGTCCGCGATGAGTATGTCCAAGGAATTTGAGCCTAACTCTGGCGTGGACGAAGCTCGAACGGTAGATGCCAATGGCTGACGAGAACACTCATCCACAATCCTCGGAAGCGGACGTACAGACGCCGGCCCTTCCCGGTATGCGTACCGCCGTCCAGGGCGATGAGACTGACTCTCCCTTCTCCATCAGCGTCTCCGAGATCTATGACGGCCCCCTTGATCTTCTGCTTGACCTTATCCGAAAGCAGAACATCAACATCTATGACATTCCGATTGCCCAGATCACCGCGCAGTTTCTCGCCTATGTCGAGCGCATGAAACACATGGACGTGGACGTCGCAGCCGATTTCATCTTCATGGCGTCTACCCTGATCGTCATCAAGAGCCGCATGCTTCTGCCCCGCGACCCCGACGCTCGCAAAGAAGAGGCCGACAGCGACGATCCTCGAGCGGAACTCGTCAACCGACTCCTCGAACATGAGCGCTTCAAGTCAGCGGCCCAGATGCTTCTGCAGAAGCAGCAGATCGAAGAAGCGGTGGTGAGCAACCCGGCGCTGCGCCAATTCAAACAAGAGGGCGACCCCTCCCTCGAGCGCGAGATCGCCGCTGACGTCGTTGACCTGGCAAAGACCTTTCAGGAGGTCCTCGACCGCCTCCGGACTCGTCCCATTCTGGAGGTAAACGAAGAGGCGGTCACGGTCTCGCAGATGATCGACTACGTGCGCCGCCGCCTGCTCATGGAGGACAAGCCGGTGCATCTGAAGCGCCTGCTCGCGCCCATGCAATCGCGCAATGCTCTTATCTGTACCTTCCTTGCGCTGCTCGAACTTGTCCGGCTGCAGGCGATCCTGCTGCGGCAAGACAACGTGCACAGCGAGATCATCCTCAAGAAGCACGATATGTTTGATACCGTCTTTGCAAACGCAGCCGCAGATAGCAATCTCGAAACCGCAGTTCGCGACGACTACAAATAAGCAAACCCATGAGTCTCAAAGCCCAGATCGAAGCCATCATCTACGCCGCAGAAGATCCCGTCACACTGGATCAGCTGGCTACGCTTCTCAAAGAGCAGATCATCCATCTCGAACAACTGGGCCCGGAGGGGGTGCCGACTGACATCTCCCCGAGGGAGGGCCTGACGTTGGCAGAGGGCGCCGATGCCGATGGGACAACTCCCGCCACGGAGCCGGTTCCACAGGACCCCTCCGCCGAATCGGCTGGTGGCGAACCATCCCCATCGAACGAAGCCGTTGACGCCCAAGGAGAACTCCTCAATCCCAAACGCGCTCAGCGCGAGGAGACCAAGCGCCATAAAGACCTCATCCTGACAGCCGTCGACGAGCTCGTCGCCGAATACGCGAGCTCTGATCGCGGCATAGAAGTACGCGAGGTGGCGGGGGGATACCGCATGTCCACCAAGCCCGAGCACCACGATCTCGTGCGCACCTTCGCCAAAGGCATGAAGCCGCCAATCAAGCTCTCGCTTCCCGCGCTTGAGACTCTCGCCGTCATCGCCTATAAGCAGCCGGTCACCGCGCCCGAGATCTCCGAGATCCGCGGCGTGGACACATCGGGAGTCCTTTCGTCGCTGCTCGGCCGCAAGCTCATCACCACGGCAGGACGCAAACAGGTCGTCGGGCGTCCTATCCTCTACAAGACCACCAAAGAGTTCCTCGTCCGCTTCGGACTCAAGGACGTGAACGAATTGCCCAGCATGGAAGAGTTCGAAAAACTCTCCGCCCAGTCGGACATGTTCGATACCTCAGTGACGGACGCCGCCAGTGAAGCTATGACCGATCCTCCGGAAGAACCGGTTGCCGAATCATGTGCGATTCCGGAAGATTACGCCGAGTCAGCCACTGAGCCTCCGGGGTAGGCTAGGTTTTAGGGGCTAGGTTTTAGGGATAAAGGGACAAGGGATAAGGGACGGGAAAGGTAGACCCCCGGCTTCAGCCGGGGGATTCGCAACGTCATCACGGCGCCTTTAGGCGCTGGGGTCCGAGCAGCGGACACTTTTCCACACCCAAAATCACCACGCCTGTGGAAACTTCCTTCCCCCTGTGCAAATCCACCATTTTGGGCAGCAAAAAACCTGTCAAGATCCCCACTTTGTGGAAATCCCGCTAATTTCCACAATCGAATGTAGATATAAAGTTCCGCTAATTCAGTATGAAACTACCCCGAAGTTGCTAGAATTGTAAGTAGAAGATATCTAGAAAGTGAAGCACGCCAACACGGCGTGCTTTCTCATTTCCAGCACAATCCTTCGTCCTGTCATCCCGACGCAGCACAGCAATCACTCAAAACAAAGCACTTCCTCAGGGATCTCAGGGATCTACCGGGATCACCACAACCTAACTCACTGATTCCAAAGATTCACCCCCACCGGGGGATACCCACCCTGTGGGAAACCAGTCCGCTCCGCGGACACAAGCCAGCACCGCAAGGTTGCTTCGCTTCGCTCGCAATGACAAGCCATCCAACCGGAAAGGAAGTGCCAGTGGCGAGAAGTGCAGATCCCTCGCCGCTCTGTCGGGATGACAGTGACTTGGGTTGCGGACCCCAGCGCCTAAAGGCGCCGTGAAGGCGCCCCCACATCCCGGCTGAAGCCGGGGGTCCACCTCCCTCGTCCCTTTTCCCCTTATCCCTTATTCCCTAGAACCTAGCCCCTAAAACCTGACCCCCGACAACCTAAAACCTGAGACCTCCGCTATCCTGAGTGGTGATTCTTGAAGCGCTGCACTCGATTGCTCTACATCGTGAAGACCTGACCCGCGACGGAGCGAGAACTGTCATGTCCGAGATTCTTTCGGGCAAGGCCAGCGATGCGCAGATCGCGGCGTTGCTCGTCGCTCTGCATATGAAGGGGGAGACGGTGGATGAGATCGTCGGATTCGCGGAGGCGATCCGAGCGGCATCTCGCGCCCAGTTCGAAGGCGAAGGGCTGCACGCAGTCGATGTCAGCGGCACAGAGCGAGATGCACTCGTCGATACCTGCGGCACGGGCGGGGACGCCAGCGGAACCTTCAACATATCCACGGCGACGGCGCTTACCGTGGCGGGGGCGGGCGTGCGCGTGGCGAAACACGGCAACCGCAGCGTCACCTCGAAGTGTGGTTCCGCGGACGTGATCGAGGCGCTGGGCGTGGACCTCTCACTCTCGCCCTCGTACCTCAAGCAATGTCTGGACGAGGTGGGCATCGCATTCTTTTTTGCGCCGATGATCCATTCGGCAATGAAGTATGTTCAGCCGGCGCGACGCGAGCTAAGACTGCGGACGGTGTTCAATCTGCTCGGGCCGCTGACCAATCCTGCGAACGCTTCGGCGCAGGTAGTTGGAGTCTATTCGGCGGCATTGGTGGAGAAGCTGGCACGAGCCCTCGCCATGTTGGGACTGCGTCGTGCCCTGGTCGTCCACGGACATGACGGACTCGACGAGATCACCATCACGGGACCGACGCTGATCGCAGAGGTGCGCGATGGAGAGGTGCGGAAATATGAGATCACGCCCGAAGAGTTCGGCCTGTCGCGCGCGCCGATCTCCGAGATCATGGGCGGAGACGTGAAAGAGAATGCCCGCATCATCCGCTCCATCCTGGACGGAGAGCACTCTGCGAAGAGGGACGTGGTTCTGCTCAACGCAGCAGCTTCCCTGGTGGCAGCCGGTATGGCGAACACGCTGCCAGAGGCGCTGCCCTTTGCCGTGAGATCGCTCGACTCAGGGGCGGCGCGGGAGAGACTCGACCGACTGATCGCATTCACTACCCGGCGATGACGATGACGGGACTTCTAGTAATCTTAGTAGTTCCTTTACACACAGTTTGAAAGGCAGAAGCTATGCCGATTTTTCCGTACCGCGCGCTTGGACCGACAACCGAGGCCGAAAATACGTTCCTCCGCTGGATCGAGATGCTCGATCGCTCCTTCGCTGAGGTAGCCGATATAGAAGGGCGTTGCGATATCGTGCGCAATGCTCTCGCCGAGATCTACTACGGTAAGAGCTACGATATGGCGCTTCGCGACGCTGAGGGCTTCGCCGCACAGGCGGCAGTGCTGACCCTCGATCCCCGTAATGCGACGCTGGAACCCGAATATTACGGTGATGTGGACCGCGAGAGATACGCCGTGAGGAAACCCCTCATCTGGTTCTGGATGATGTACGACCGCTCACGGCTGGGCCTCAATCACTGGTTGGGATACCGGGTGCGCTACATGGTCGCCAAACACGTACTGAAGCATCTGGGCACCAATGTGAAGATCTTTCATGGTGTTGAGATCAGCTACGGGTACAACCTGACGATCGAAGACAATTGCGTGATCCACAAATACGTGCTGCTGGACGATCGCGGCGAAATCATTATCCATGAAGGAACGTCGATCTCTGACTATGCCAACGTTTATTCGCATTCGCACGATCTTAACGACGCGATGGAAGTGACGAATGAGCGTACCGAAATCGGCCCCAAAGCACGCATCACATACCATGCCACCGTAATGAGTGGCGTCAAGGTCGGTGAGCACGCTCTGGTCGGTTCACTTGGTGTGGCGACCAAGGACATTCCACCCTACAACATCTCAGTTGGAATTCCTGCGAAGACGGTGCGGGTGAAGAGCATCGCTCCCGAGGCGGTCAGAAACGCTGCGGAGAAAAAATGAAGATGCCCGCTGACGGAACAGCGCAACCCGTCAGCGGTATCGCGATCACTAGCCCTTAGGTGCAGGGGCGGGAGTCGTCTTTGGAGTAGGCGCCGGCGTGGTCGTAGCGGGAGCCGGAGCAGTTGTAGCCGGAGCCGAAGCACCGGATGGCGCTGACGTTGGAGCGGTAGTGGTGGGTGCCGTCGTTCCGTACTTTTTCGTCATATACTCGCTCAGCTTCTTTTGCTGATCTGCAGCGGCGTCACGCGCACGCTGCTGGACGAGCGGCATAGCAACCTGCATCGACTGCTTCGAGATCTCCGGCATCTGAGACTCGAAATGTTGGCCCGCTGGGGAGTTGTAGAAGGCAGTCGCTTGCCTTACATCCTCGGGGGTCAAGTGCTCGGCATAGGCGGGCGTGGCAGCCTTCATCAATTCGTCAATGAAAGCCGGATTGAGCAGCTTGTCCATCTCTTCCTGCTCGACCTGTTCGAAAAACTGCCGGTCCTTCTCGTCCATGGAAGCGAAGCCCGACTCCTGCTGCTTTGCCTCGCGGTCGAGCAGCGGCTTGATCCCCTTTAAGAACTTCTCATTGTTCTCGCGGAGATGCATGGCTTCAAACAGCTTACGGACATCGGCTTCAGAGGCATGGTCCGGTGATACAGCCGTCGTCGCAGGGGTCGCCTTGGCGTCTGGAGTGGTGGCCGGCTTCGCCGCAGTCGAGCTCGGCGGTGCGGGTTTTGCGTTGGATTGCGCAGACTGCGCAAAAACAGCACTCGCAGCAAAAGCGAGCAACAGGACCGGAATCTTGCGAATTATCATGGTTTCCCCGAACTTGTATCGTCCTTGTAATCATATCTGAATCGAAGCGGAAACCTGAGACACAGGGCGGACCGTTCTCCCCCTTTATCCGTGATATGCAGGAAGTCCGATTGCGGTAAGCTAGTGAGCAGTGGCCCTGTAGCTCAGTAGGATAGAGCGGCGGACTCCTAAGCCGAAGGTCGCAGGTTCGATTCCTGCCGGGGCCACCATCGTTCGGAACCAAAGTGGACCATGAAATCGAATCCTCTCAAATTCGTCGTTTTTCTGTGCCTTTCGTTCTATGCGCTGCTGTTCGCGAAGGAGAAGAAACCGACCGCCCAGATCGCATTCACCGTCCTGCGTGAGTCGAACAGTAAGCCGGTGCGGAATGCCAGTGTCATCCTTCACTCGGTCCACAAGGATGGGACGCAGGACAAAGATGCATACGAGGTCAAGACGGATGCTGAAGGCAAGGTCTCACTCTCTGGCCTTGACTTCGGCAAGTACCGGATTCAGGTCATCGCGGAGCATCTGCAAACGTTTGGCAGTGACCTTGAAGTGTCTGAGCAGGAAAAGCAAATGACGATCAAACTGAAGCCGCCACAGAGCCAATACTCGATTTACTAGAAAGGGCCAGAGGGAGATCCTCCAGCCCTTGTATGGAAGTGAAGCTGTTAAGCGACCCGGCGGGGCTTTCCTTTTTTCGGCGATGCCTTCTTCGCGGGGGCCTTGCGGGTGGATTGCCGGTCTTCCGCGCCCTCATCCTCTTCATCTATCTCGATTTCAAGTTCGTCCTCATCCTCGCTCGCTTCCTCTGTTGTGCCTAGTTCTTCGGGTTCAAGCGAATCCTGGATATCCTGCAGCTTTTCAAGGGTTTCCTCTTCCTCGGTCAGGTTCTGTTGCAGGAGGTCAATCGCGTCGTCGAGTTCGAGCTGCTCGGCGAGCGAGATGACGGAGTTGTAAGCGCAGATCTCATAGGTTTCTACTTTGATCGCAGCCCCACAATCGAAGATCGCCATGATGTCTTCGGAGGGATCTTCCTCCTTAAACGAAGTGCGCTCTTCGATCAGTCCTTTAATGCCCTTACACTCAGTGGTTTCCGGCTGCTCTTCAATGGCCTTAAAGACCTGCTGCAGCCGCTTCACCTGACCTTCGGTCTCACGTTTGTGTTCTCCGAAGGCTTTCTTCAGCTCAGGATTTTTGCTTTCCCGCTCCATTTCAGTAAGCGCTGTGACGAGCTTTCGCTCGGCATCGAGCAGATCGTTGATTTCATGTACGAACAGTTCTCGAGCAGTTTGCATGACGGTCTCCTCGCCCCTAAGATGCGTGGCTTCGGCGGAGGCTGCCCGCGTTTATCCACATTCGACAGGCATCCAGCACTCGTCGTCGAAGCCGCATAAACACTGGGCGAAACCGCTAGTTGAGAGCACGATTTCGGAAGTTTGAGCAGTGCTCCTTACTTGACCGGACGTTCGTCCGAGCATTACTATCAAAGAGCGGGGTGGAGCAGTCCGGTAGCTCGTTGGGCTCATAACCCAAAGGTCGAAGGTTCAAATCCTTCCCCCGCAACCAATCATCTTAAGCACTTACGTTGGATATTCCCTTCCTCGTAAACGCGTTCCGCATCCACTTCTTATTGCACGACCGTTGTCCCTTCTTGGGGGTCCCCGACCTTGTCGCGGATTTCAAGTACCAATTGCCGAATGCTGTTGATGACCACGTCTGGGCGGTCAAGCATTACGGGGTGTCCACTTCCGCGGGCAATTATCCTGCGGCTGCGAGGGGAAAGGGTCTTAAGGCGGTCTTGTAGCGAATTCCAGGTTTGGGCGGAGATGCTGGGAGCGTTCAACGCTGGCTTCGAGCGATCCGTATCCTGCGAAATGATCACGAGCGGCATGTCGCCACAACAACGAGATAACGCTTTTTCGGCGCCCGGCCCCCAGAACTCGTCCGCCTCGCCCAACCAGCTGGTCGCCGAAGACGGTCGACACGCCTCTCCCTTTCTGGCCACAGCTGCAAAGGATTCCAGGCCACGGGGAACGTCACCTTTGCAGTGACCCCGGATGCGACTCCAGCCGCTTGCCTCTTTGAGCCATTCCACCATCGCCCTACGGTGTCTCGCCCGGCGTTTCGTGGGTGTGTCTCTGGTAGTAGGAAGAGCTTCGATCTGGCCGGGAACACTTGAATCGACAAAGACAAGGGCCGCCGTTTCTTGCGGAAAATCCGAGGCAAACTCGCGGGCATAGAAGCCTCCAGCCGATGCTCCGACGAGTACAAATGGAGTTTCCACATGGGCTTGCTGCAACAATCCATGTAACTGGGCGGCGATGTTTGTTGCGTCTCTTCGGCCCGGCTGAAGGTCGCTCCAACCGAGTCCGGCGCGATCATAAGAGCACACGCGTGTCGTCTTTGCGATCTCGGGCTGAACTTTGTGCCAAACCAGCCAGTCGTCCCCAAGACCGGATTCGAGCACTACGGTCGGAGACCCTGTCCCTGTGCAATATAGGTGCATGGGAGAATCATTCACCTGGTAGAGCTTCCCTGGCGGACCATGACGACCCGTATACCGAATGTAGAGGGCGTTATATGCTGCGCTCCCCAAGACAACCAGCAGCAAGACCATCAAGGCCCTGAACGCGAGACTTTTCAAGGTGCTCTCTCCGTCAAATTTTCAACCTCATGTTCATGGATCTCGTTTCGACTGAGCCGTGGTGACAAAAGAGCAGCGTAGCACTTGCTTGCAGAGTATTATCCGCGGCGCGAGAAGAAGGGCAGAAACAAATAAAGGTAGGCACACTGAGTGTCACTCGACATTCTTCCAAGAACCACAAGGCGAAGTCGTTCTGCGTTGTGTTCTGAATTCACTACAATCGACGAACTTTGCTTTCTAACTCTCCGGCTATACTTACCCAGGGCGAAACTTAAAGCGCACTTGAAGAGTGAAAGGATACTTCATGACTATTGGAGAGGTCTCGAAGCTTGCCGGCATTCGGCCATCTGCATTGAGATACTACGAAAGTATGAAGCTACTGCGAGCTCCTCACCGGCTTTCCGGGCGCCGTGATTACAACGTTGACGTGCTTGACAGCGTCCGCCTTATCCGTCTGGCACAAGAGGCCGGGTTCACCATCCAAGAAATCCGCGTTCTAGTCAACGGGTTCAGCGCGCAGACCCCACCTTCAGCCCGCTGGAATTCGCTTGCCAAGCGCAAGCTCGTTGAGGTCAACGCTTTGCTCGAAAAGGCGAAGCGCATGCAACAGTTGCTGAAGAAAGTACTTTCTTGTGAGTGCCCTGCGCTATCCGACTGCACACGAATGCTGGGGGTGAAAGAGCCTTAGCAAGTGTAGGAACGAAAAGTTTGGGCACGAGCTCTGCGGTCCCAAATAAGTGCTAGCGAGAGCATACATGCGCCGACTGCGAGGCAGAGGCCCGACGGGAAGCCCGAGGAAAGCATTCCGGTAAGCAGCAAGATCAGCCCTGATGATGCAGTTACTAACGGCCCAACCTTGCCATGCCTTTGACGGTTCTGGATGAATCCGCGCGTCGCGAGCGTGAAACATAATGTCTCCACTGGAACCAGCAACCAGTCATTGTGAAGAAATGAAAGTCCCAGGCGGGAGAGAAGGATAGCGGCTGCAGGCAATCCAGCACAGCAGAATGCGGCACAGATAGCTCCCGCGATGCCCGCAACATGCCTGCTATCCGTGGCGGCTGAACACTTCGTGCCCTTCGATGCGTCCGCAGGCAGAATGGACGATGGAGCGAACTCACTCATCCGTAGCCTCTGTTGCGGTCAAGCTGCTATAGAGAGCCTGCAGGATTTCGACCTGCGCTGCAACTGCGCGTAGTCGTAAGGTGACTGCGGTATGGGGTTGTGCAAAGCTGAGTTCATAGCTGAAGGTCTTGCAGCACAAGCGCTCGAAGAGGATAAAGTCGAGTAAGGCACGTGCATTTTCCTCGGAGGGGCTGAACTCCAGTTCCACTCCATCGGGCTGCAGGGTGAAACGTGTCCGGCTGGCAAACACAGCGCGAATCTCGGCGCGTCTTTCCGGACGGACATTCTCCGGAAGTATGCAGACGAGTCCCAATGGGTCATTCACTTCAGTGTCCTGTAGATTCAACTCATCTTTCATATAGGTCTTTGCGTTACAAGTGCTGATTTAAAGCTACGACTTAAAGCACACTTGAAGTCAAGCCCCCCTCCGTACGTGCTATGCTTTGCTCGCAGCACACGGAGCCGCCTATGCGCACAATATGGGTCTTGCAGGAGCGCGTAGTCGCCGTGTCTGGCGACGCGTGTTGACGCGCTCCGCCGTCCTCCACACACATAAGCCTTAACAGACGGGGACATCCTTTGTTTCATCTCAACTTAGAATTAGTAGGCGAGATCGAGCATTCTATCGCGCTAGTTGGGCGCGAGACGGCGATCTATGCGCAACGACTTCATCCAGAGAAGCCTAACCACTTTGTGCATGAGCAGATCGCGGGCGGAATAGCGGTCTTCACAGGCGTGGGCTCCCCTCTCACACAGGCTATCGGCGTTGGATTGAACGGTCCTGTGTCGGAGGAGGAATTCGCGAAACTGGAGGCCTTCTTTTTCGAACGCGGCTGCGGTTGCGCTCGAGCTGAGCCCTTTCATCCACCCTACGCTGATGGAGTTGCTCGGTTAGATGGGGCGGGTAGAGGGGATCGAACCCTCGACATTCGGTGCCACAGACCGGCGTTCTACCACTGAACTATACCCGCCATTTTGAAGAGAAAGTTGCGGGAATCACGCATACTTTCAGCAGAAAAAGTCGCCTCTCTGCTGAAAATATGGTACCACAGCGTTTGCACGAATCATTGTCCCACGACTGGCTGGGACTTCGTCGCAATCTTCACACCGCTCAACCCGCCCACATATTTCGCCACACCCTTGTAGAGCGCGAGCGCGATCTTCTGCCGGTATTCCGGGGTCTGCAACTTTCTCTCATCCTGAGGATTCGATACGAAAGAAATCTCACTCAGAATCGACGGCATGTTTGCACCGATCAACACAATGAACGGCGCCTTCTTCACTCCGCGATCTCTCAGCCCTGGATTTCTCGGCACTAACGTCTCGTGCATCGAGGCCTCTACATCTGAAGCAAATTCACGCGATTCTTCGATCTTTTCTTTGAGAGCGATCTTCTTCACCAAATCCTGCAATTCATGGATGGACTTCTCGCTCACCGCGTTCTCGCGCCCTGCCACCTCCAGCGCCTCTGAACTTGAGGTGAAATTGAGGTAATAGGTCTCGATCCCGCGCGCACTCGGATCATGGCTCGAATTCGCGTGCACCGAAATGAACAGGTCCGCCTGCTCTTTGTTCGCGATTGCAGTGCGTGTCTCAAGCGGGACGAACGTATCGTCGTCACGCGTATACACGACCTCCGCGCCGAGGTTCTTCTCGAGCAGTTTGCCCAATTTCAGCGCGACATCGAGGACAAGGTCTTTTTCGAGGAGTCCATTTGGACCGATCGTCCCTGTATCGTGCCCGCCGTGCCCCGCATCCACTACGATGCGTCCGATCTTCAATCCCAACGCACGGATCAACGACCTCTGCCCGTCCGCTGTCGGCTCCGCCACGTGGATCGACGAAGACTCCCCGACTGCTGTCTTCCTTCCCTTCCGGATGGTCTTCTTGGCGCGAACTCCCGAGGAAGAATCCTCGTCTAAGTCTCTGACACGGGTAGAACTAGTCTGCGTTGAACCGGCGGGCGTCGAACTGTCGGCGTGCGTGACCGGCTTCTTGTCAGGAGCGTGGATGCTCTTTGCCGGAGATGCGCCGGTGCTTGCTTCTTCATCATCGGAGGTCTCGGGTGGGACCTCAATATGCGTCGGGCTCTGCGTGCGCGGTGTGTTGTCCCTTCGCGGAGACACCTTCGCCACTACCGGATTCGATGTCGGCTTCTCCGTCGCCTTCTGCTCATTCGCCGATTGCGTGAGCTTCGCCAACTCACTTGGACTGTTTTCCTGGTCAGTTGACGATTGGTCCAACGCTGGCTGCTCTGCAGAAGATGGAGCGATCACGGGTGCGGAATAGGTCTCGTGGCTTTTCCCAACCGGGGAGTTCTGCAGCGGTGCGCTGTGTGCACCTTGCGCAGATTGCGTCTCGTTTCGTTTCGCCCCGTCTTTGTTGCCATGGATATCAATGATCAGTCGATATGGGTTTGGCAAAAGAAACGCAGAGTATTCGCTTACATCGTCGACATCAAGCACGATGCGGACGGTGCCAGCATGATTTGTGGAGGCGCGGCCGCCAGAAGTTCGGTAGGGCGCAACCCGGATCTTGCGTAGAAAACCATCGCCGATCTCAAATGTCTTCCCCACCAGTTCCGAGGCAAGCTTGGCGTTCTGCAGATCGAAAAAGATGCGGTCCGGAGAGGGTACACGCCCGGCCTCGTACTTGACCTCGTCCTCCAGATCGATCGCCACGCGAGTGTAGTCCGGCGTGGACCAGTGACGTATGCCGGTTACCAGCACGCGGCTGTGTCCCGCCTTCGCCGGCTGGACAACCGCAGTCTTGTCAGCGTCGGTGTTGGTATCTTCGTCCGCGGGATGAGGCTCCTCGGCTTTTCCCACTCGCGGAGATGATTCTGTTGTCCCGCGGTGTCCACGCGCCTTTGCATTCAGCTTCTTCTTCGCAGCCTGCTCTGCTTTCGCGATCTCATCCAGCGCCTCTTGTGCCTGCTCCGCCAGGTGTGAATGCGGATACCGTTTCAGGAACTCCTGAAACGTCTCCTTGGCCTTTGCCTCATCGTGCAGGTTTTCGTGATAAATCTGTCCCTCGGTGAACAGGGCGTCCACGCGGAACTTGCTACCGGGATACTCTCGCCGCAAGAATTCATACTGGCCGATGGCGGATTCGAACGAGGGATCGTCCTGCAGGGTACGCCCCTCCTCTGCCAGCAGCTCCGCTACGGCCCGTGCACTCTGGTCAGCCTTCGACGAGCCGGGGTCGGCATAATACACGCGGCGGTAGGCATCGATTACACGCTGGTAATCCTTGCGCGTGCGCTCCTCTTCCGGGCGTCCGGTGAGCGCCTCACGCAGCCGCTGGGCGCGGTCGAAGTAGGTATGCGCCTGCTGCCGTCGCGGCATTGGCGCGGCCTGCAACGTCGCGGAACCAAGCGACAGCGCGGCCAATATACATATGAACCAAATCCGCATGGCAAGACAGCCACTCACAACGTACAAGGTGAGCTGCTACTCAGTATATCGGCGGGTGAAGACCGAAACAACGCATAGGAGACAGGGGTATCTGAGGTGCTAGGGGCTGGGTTTTTGGGTCTAGGTGCTAGGTGCTAGGTGCTAGGTGCTAGGTGCTAAGGGATGGTAGATTCTCCGGACTGTGAAGGGACTAGGGATAAGGGATGAGGGACAGACCCCAGATTCAGCCTGTCATCCCACCTGTCCGCTTCGCGAACAGATGGGGCACCCGCAGGTATCCCCCCTCCCTAGGCACATTGTGGAATGAGTGAGATAGAGGGGGAGATCACCGTAGGATCACCGTAGATCCAAGTAATAGTGTTTACCTTTCGGTCAGCCCAACATGTAGTGTTTATCGATTGTGAAAGAGCAAACGGCGCGTCCGGAGACACGCCGTGGGAGAAGCAGAGTAGCAGGATCGTTCGTTCGGGTGCAAGAGAATTCTTCCTTTTCCCTAGCACCTAAAACCTAAGACCTAACACCTGCTCTTCTCAGCCAAGCAGTGCGCGGACGACATCCGGGGCGCTGGAGAGGGCGGTGTCGAGTTGCGAGGGGTCGTTGCCGCCGGCTTCGGCGAGGTCGGGGCGTCCGCCGCCTTTGCCGCCGACTTTTTTTGCGATCTCGCCGATGACCTTGCCTGCCTGGATCTTCCCGGTGGAGTCTTTGGTGACGCCTACGATCAATGCAACTTTGCCGTCGGCGACGGACCCGAGCACGACGACGCCCGTGCCTAGTTTGTTGCGGAGGTTGTCCACCAGAACGCGCATCTGGTTGCGATCGACGTTGTCCACGCGTTGGGCGAGCACCTTGAGTCCATCGACATCAACAGCCTGGTCCGTCGCCGAGGATACGGCGCTGGCCGCGGACTTCATGCGCATCTGTTCAAGTTCCTTGCGCAGACGCTTGATCTCGTCATCTCGTTTCTCGAATTCTGACCGCACGGATTCGGGCGAGGTCTTGGCGGAGCCGGTGATCGAGTTGAGGACCTGTTCGAGCGAATGGTCACGGCGGAATTCTTCTAGGGAGCCGCGTCCGGTGACGGCTTCGATACGGCGGACCCCGGAGCTGACGCTGTTCTCGCCCATGATCTTCAACAGTCCGATCTCGCCGGTAGCGCGGGTGTGGATGCCGCCGCACAGTTCGGTCGAAAAGTCGCCAATCTGAATAACACGCACGCGCTCGCCATATTTTTCGCCGAAGAGAGCCATCGCGCCCATCTCGTTGACCGCAACATCGATCGGCACATCTTCATGCACCACGACCTGAGTGTTCTTGAGGACCTCGCGGTTGGTCAGATCTTCGATGTCTTGCATCTCTTCATCGCTAACCGAGGTGAAGTGCGAAAAATCAAAGCGCAGGTGCTTAGGATCGACCAGCGAGCCTGCCTGCTTGACATGCGTGCCGAGGATTTCCCGCAGCGCGGCGTGGACGAGATGCGTCCCGGTGTGGTTTCGCGTCGTCTCCACGCGGAGATCGCCATTGACCACGGCCTCGACCTTGTCGCCGACGGTGATGTTCTGCTTGGCCGTGACCTTATGGGCGCGGACACCCTGCACTGGAAGGACGCATCCGTAGACCTCGGCGACGAGCGTGTTGCGATTGCCAGATGAGGCGTAGAACCAGCCCTCGTCGCCCACCTGTCCGCCAGAGTCGGCGTAGAACGAGGTGTGGTCTAGGACGATCTCGCCCTTCCCACCAGCCTTCAACTCCTGCACGCCCACCCCGTCTTTGACGATGGCAATCACTTCACAGTCTTCAGAGGCGAGTTGCGTGTAGCCTTCGAAGTGGGTGCGGTCTAAGCCGCGATAAACGGGGGAGGCAGAGGCTTTCGAGCCGCCCTTCCATGATGCGCGCGCACGCTCGCGCTGCTCCGCCATGGCACGGTCGAAACCTGCCATGTCGAATTCATTTCCTTCGTCGTGTGCATCATCAACCATGAAGTCGAGCGGAAGTCCAAACGTGTCGTAGAGCCGAAACGCCTGCTCACCAGTAATCCCCGGCTTGGCAGCCCTTTCCCACTCTTTCCGAATTTCGTCGTAAACATTCGGGTCAAATGTGCCTTGTAAGGACTCAGGAAAGCCTTCAGCCTTGTAAGCTTTCGGATGAGTGTGTCGTACTCTTCCGAGTAGCGCATTACTTTCACCCGCGCTGTTTTGATGTTTCAAGTCTTGGAGCGCATTGAAGGCGATTCCCAGCGACTTTCCAAACCGCCCCTCTTCCGCCAGCACAACCTTCGCGACGCGATCTACGGATTCACGCAGTTCCGGGTACGCATCCTGCATCAGATCCCGCACCGCGAACACCATCTCGCTTAGAAACGGTTTGTTCTGGCCGAGCAACCGCCCGTGCCGAATCGCGCGGCGCATGATCTTGCGCAGGACGTATCCGCGTCCTTCATTGGCGGGGACGACGCCGTCGTTGATGAGAAATGTCGTGGCGCGTGCGTGGTCGGCGATCACGCGCAGCGATGCGGCCGAACGCGAGGTGTTCTCGATGCTCGTTTCTTTCTCGTAGTCAACGCCGCACAACTCAGCCGCACGCTTCATCAGCGGGACGAACAGGTCGGTCTCGTAATTCGAGACGACACCTTGCATCACCGCAGTAATTCGCTCCAATCCCATGCCGGTATCGACGCTGGGCGCGGGAAGCGGCTCCAGACTGTACTCGACCTGCCCGGCCGCTCCGCCCTCTGCCTGACGGTTGAACTGCATGAAGACCAGGTTCCATATCTCCACGTAGCGTCCGCAATCGCAGGGGAATTTGCACTCGCCTGCCGCGCACTTGGGGTCCTTCTTGTCGGAGGCGGCGACCCCCATGTCGTAGTGGATCTCGCTACAAGGGCCGCACGGTCCGGTATCGCCCATCTGCCAGAAGTTGTCTTTCATCCCCATAGCGAAGATGCGATCTTTCGCGACGCCCTGCTCTTCCCAGAAGCGCTCCGCGTCAGCGTCGCGCGGAACGTCGGCCGCCCCTTCGAAGATGGTCACGTAGAGCATCTGCTTATCGAGTCCGTACCACTCCTTCGAGGTGATCAGCTCCCACGCAAATGCAATCGCGTCGCGCTTGAAGTAGTCTCCGAAGCTGAAGTTGCCGAGCATCTCGAAGAACGTGTGGTGGCGGTTGGTAAAGCCGACATTTTCAAGGTCGTTGTGTTTGCCCCCGGCGCGGACGCACTTCTGCGAACTCGCCGCGCGCTTGTAGTCGCGATGCTCCAAGCCCAGAAAGACGTCTTTGAACTGGTTCATGCCCGCGTTGGTGAACAACAGGGTGGGATCATTCGCCGGCACGAGCGAGGAGGAGTGGACACTCCGGTGTCCCTTCTGTCCAAAGAAGTGCAAAAACATCTCGCGGACGCTTGGCTTGGAACCTTTCACGGGCATACGATTGATTTTACTTCTACGAAAGAACAACCACTTAGCGCTACGTTCCGAAATGCTCGAAGAATCAGGTAGCAGAAGGAATTTCCCATGCCTTTTTTAGATACAAGCAGTCTTCCGGTTATCGAACGATTGCCGGGTTGGAAGGGACGCTATTTTCACACGCCAAACATGACCTTCGCGCATTATGAATTCAAGCGCGGTTCTTCGATTCACGAGCACTTTCACGCTGAGGAAGAGGTGTACGAGGTGATCGAGGGTGAGCTTGAGGTGACCATCGATGGCGTCGCCCATATCGCGCGAGCGGGCCTGGTTGCGATCGTGCCGAGCAATGTCCGCCACTCTGCCAAGGCCCTCACTGATGGACGGGTGATCATCGTGGATCATCCAACCAGACCGGATTTCGGCTAGGCGCCACTGCACGCCGTGAATGGACGGGATGGCGCGTACAATGGTGCCGTTTTTCGAGGTCAAAGCAAAAAAGGAGATCACCATGCCGAAGTTTCTTATCGAGCGCGAAATTCCTGGTGCGGGCAAACTTAGTGCCACAGAGCTTCAATCCATTTCACAGAAATCATGCAGCGTTTTGCGCGCCATGCCGCAGGTGCAGTGGGTCGAAAGCTACGTCACCGACGACAAGATTTATTGCGTCTATATCGCGCCCGATGAAAAAGCCGTTCGCGAACACGCTCGTGAGGGGGGCTTCCCGGCCAACTCCGTTGCGATCATCCGCCGCATGATCGATCCAACAACAGCCGAAGCGCGATGATCAAATCCCTTGGAAGGAATGCGGCAATGGAAGGCATTTTCCTTTCTTGCTAAAAACTTCACGAAAGAGGTGCGGTCACATATTGGGTGTGACCTAATTACAGATGTCGTAGTACTCGAGGGGACACGCGAACCCTAATCCACTCAGGCAAAACCAGTTCAAGGATGCAGCTCACGATGAGGCGACCCATGAAATCTTCACCCGCGGAATGGTGATCAAATTGCACATATAGTGACCAGCACATCCGCGGGTGCTGGAGGCGCCAGACATGAAGATCATCGCTGCGTTTCTATCGACCATGCTGCTCGGTGGGGCAGCGCTTGCCAGTACCGTCACGGTCAACAACAACTACTCGGGCTGGTATGACGCCTTTGGAAACCACACCGCGGCGAACGAAAATTATCTGGCGGGCTACCTTTTTCACCCCTTTCACAATTTCTTCGACTTCAGTTTGACTGGGGTAACAGGGACGGTGACGTCGGCGACGTTCAATGTGTCCTCATACGGTATTGTTGGATCTGGTACATACACTTTGTATGCGACGAACCTGGGTCCTGGGATCAATGCTGATTGCAGCGCTTGCTTTGGCACCTTCAATGGACTTGTTTCAGGGGCTGCTATCGGGTCAATTGCATATACGGTTGCGGATCAGAGTACGGTTTTGCACATCGCCCTCAACTCTGCCGGATTATCTTGGCTGACGGCAAATGAGGGTGGAAACATTGTGCTCGGCGGAGATAGTCCACAGCCTGGTCCGAATGCCGCCTTCATTTTCGGCGGAAGTGTTTTCACTCCGTCCAACAGCCTGGACATCGCGACATCGGCACAAGTGATTCCTGAGCCCACCTCGGTTCTCCTCTTCGGAAGCGGCATTCTCGGCATCGCAGCAGCTCTCCGCCGTAAGGTGATGCTCTAATCTGAATGCGTTTCTATTCGCCGGGTGTGACGCCCGGCGATTTTTTTGCTCCTGTAAGACACGCTGGGTTCGGCGACCTATTCGATCTCTTCGCGCCACGATTCCGTACCTTGCAGACGCAAGACACGCGCCTTGCCGGCGGCAACGAACAGGAACTCCGCACGCTCGGGGTTATACGGCGGGTCTGCCAAGCGAAAGACAGTGCCGCTATCTGGCTCGGGCTCGAGCGCAACCACTCCGTTCAGCAGCAGCTTGCCCTTGCGAACGACGATACGGACCGAGCCTCCCCATGCATCGTCGTTGCGATAGTAGCCAATAAGCGCGTTCCACGCTGCGGGATAAGTGAATGTGCGAGGTCCCTTGTAACGTTCGTTCGGATACCAATCAGCACCGTGACCGATCTCGACGACAGCTCCCTCGGGCTTGCCGTTCTCGCGTCCAAAGACGATTGGGAAGCGGTCGAAGTCGGGCTCCACGATCACGAACTCTCCGGCGGTGGTCATCTGGATCGGAAGCGATCGCCCTGCCGCGTTCCACGTCAACCGTCCACCGCTGGCAATGATTTCGATCTTGTTGCCGTTCGGCGACTGATAGATTCCCGCGTACTGTCCCGCATCCTTGATGGTCAGTGGATCAGAAAGCCCGGGGGCATCGGGGGCTGGTTTGCCCTCTTGCTCCGCGCGCAACACACGTAATCCATATTGAGCGACCGGGTTCGGCCTGTATCCCAACTGGGCGTTGATCGAGGAGAAGATGCCGAAGCCGGCGTCCATATCGATCTGCACAGCGGTCATGTAGGAATTGGTGCCGCCGGTGTGACGCAGGATATTGTGTCCGTCGAGTGTGTCGAGGGCGATCCCGTAACCGTAACTGGCGGTCGGACTGAACTCCTCGGCCTTGATGTGAGGAGTGGTCATCATCGCGAAGCTCTCCTCGGAGACGATCCTGCCGTTGGGACCGACACCACGATTCAGCAGCATTTGCATGTAGCGCGCCATGTCCGCGGACGTGGAGCAGATGCTGCCTGCCGAATCCTCAAAGATCGATTGCGCGGCGGCAACGAGCCTTCCTTGCGCGGGAAAGGTGCGATCGCCGAAGAATGGCACGTAGCTCTGGGGACTGCGCGCGCGTGTCATGCTGTCGTACACCGCCGTCGTGGTACGCATGCCAAGCGGGCCGAGGATGCGCTTCTGTACCGACTGAGTCCACGGACGGCCGTCGAGCAGGGCGATCAATTCGCCCAGGATTGCGAAGCCGAGATTCGAGTAGTAGAAATGGGAGCCCGGCCTGTATCCCTGCTGCCAGACGATCGATGGATCGGAGGGAAAGAGGCGCAGGGGATCTGGCAATCCCGAGCTGTGTGTCAACAATCCGTGGGCGGTCACCGGCCCAAAGCTGGTACGCAGCGGTAGCCATGGCAAGTAAGATTTCACGTCGCGGTTGAGGTCGAGCTTCCCTTCTTCGCGCATTTGCAACAGCATGAGCGCTATGAAGGATTTTGTCAGAGATCCGATTTGAAAGAGCTGCTCCGGCGCAACCGGTTCACGAGTGTCGATGTTGGAGAAGCCGTATGCCGCCGCTTTCACCACTCCGCTTTTATTGGCGATCCCCAATGCCATTCCGGGCGCGTTCATCGCCTGCATGTAACGAAGGATGAACGCATCCAACGCTGACTGCGCAACAGTCGAAGGCGATTCTTGCCACAAAGTGGCGGCATTCAGTTCGGGGACAAGCAACGTCGAGGCGACAACCTTCGCGCCCAGGGAAAAGAAAGACCGTCTATCGATCTGCGTCATAAATAATTCGAGCAGCTTAGCATGTCCGAATGGCCTTCAGGAATATGCTGAGTACGACCTCACGATTCTCGGAGCGTGACACGCGCTGGCGATAAAAATCCATCGCGCCACGTCGTAGCTCTTCGTGTTCGTCCGGGCCAATATCGGTCAGTTGCTGCAAACATGTTGTCCAGGTTTCGCGGATGAGGGGAAGGTCGAATCCTGCGCGCATCTTCTCCAGTCCGTGCCAAGGGGTGCGGTCGGAGATCACGACGGGTACTCCCATGCTTAGTGCCTCGACGATGGAGTATCCGAAGTTTTCGCCCTTGCTGGGAAGCGCGTGAACGTCGTACTCCGCCAGCGTGTTTGCGATGTCTGTCTTTTCGACCAATCCGGCATAGCGGACATGGATGTTGGGGGGCAGCTTGGAGATCTCAGACTCGCAGGTCTGCCAGTGGCGCTGGTCCTCAATCGGTCCGAAGAGGTCGAGCTCTACTTCTCCGCGGACATCGCGAAACGCTGCGATCAGAAAATCGAAATTTTTGATCGGGGCGATCCGGGAGATGGCTACGACCCGCAGTTTGCCGGGCAGCTTGCGGGAGATGGCCGATGGCGGCGAAGATACAGGTTCCATCAGATCGGGGGCAGTGAGTATTTTCGACCGATCGCGGAGTTTCACGAAGCGCTGGATGTCCGCGGCTTCGCGATCGCTGGTCGCGTGCCACCAGACGTCTTTAGCGAGACCGGACCGTTCCGCGAGCGCGGAATATACCCGCTTCTTCGTCGCCTTGATCTCGAGTGCGCCCGGACTAAGCGTTCCGCGGGGTGCCAGAACCAGGGGCACCTTGGAAAGCGCCCTTAGACGACGGAGCAGAAGTACCTGCACCGTGCGCCGCGACCAGAATGAGTTGAGGTAGACCACGTCCGGCTTCGTCTGAGCGAACAGATTCTTCAGTGCGGATACGGATCGGCCGCTGGTGTAGAAGACCTTCGCCTTTCCAACTTCGTTCCATGTGTCCAATTCGATGTTGGGATATCTCTCCGGCAAGTGCTGGTCGTGCGGCGCCGTCACGATGGAGAAATCGATCTGGTCGCCGAGCAGCTCGACCAATGCAGCCACCGCGGTGAGGATTCCGCCGAAGCGAAAGCCGGGCAGATAGAAATCGACGAACACCAGAACCTTCGGATTTTGTGCGGGCAGCTCCACCTCGCCGGATTATTTCACAGCACTTGTTACACTTCTCGCAATGCAGCAGGGACGCTTCATCACATTCGAAGGACCGGATGGAACCGGCAAGTCCACCCAGATCGAACGTCTCAGGTCGTGGCTTTGCAGTGAAGGCCACGATGTCGTGATCACACGAGAACCGGGTGGCACCGCGATCGGAGAGGCGATCCGGCGCATCATTCTCGATTCGCGCACGGGCTCGCTGGCACCTCGCGCTGAGCTCGCTTTGATGTTTGCGTCACGCGCACAACAGATCGAGCAGGTCATCCGCCCCGGGGTGAAGGCTGGCAGGATTGTCCTCTGCGACCGCTTCACTGATTCTTCCGAGGCGTATCAAGGTTATGGACGGAGACTCGGAAGCGACCTCGTCCTCGCCATGCATCACCTCATCTGTGAGGATCTGCAGCCGGACCTCACAATCCTGCTCATGTTTCCAGAGAATGCAACGGCACACTCCCTCGCTCGCGCACGCCAGCGCAACACGGTGGCGGCCACGGATGAATCGCGCTTCGAGGAAGAAGGCGAAGCCTTCCAGCGTAGCGTCGCCGAAGGCTACCGCGCCATCGCTGCACGCGACCCAAAGCGCGTTCGGCTGATCGACGCATCAGGGACAGTCAATGCCATCCACGAAAACATCGTCGTGGCAGTGAAGTCGCTACTCACCGTGTCCTGAGCGGTTGCATGCGTTATCCTGTACGGTTGGTCTACATCATGACGACTGAAACGCAAACTACGGCACATCCGCAAGCTCAATCGTTAAAAAAAATCCGCGTACTTGTCGCTAAGCCCGGCCTCGACGGCCACGATCGCGGTGCCAAGGTCATCGCCCGCGCACTTCGGGATGCGGGCATGGAGGTCATTTACACCGGCCTTCGCCAGACGCCTGAGATGATTGTCAACGCCGCCGTGCAAGAAGATGTGGATGTAATCGGTCTTTCCATTCTGTCGGGTGCGCACAACGCGATCGTTCCCCGGGTTGTTGACATGTTGAAAGAGCGCAAGATCGTGGACATCATCGTCGTCCTGGGCGGCACGATCCCCGAGCAGGACATTCCTTTTCTGAACGGCTACGGTGTAGAGGGTATCTTTGGTCCAGGGACTCCGATGGAGAGCATTGTCAACTTCATCCGCTCGAACGTGAAGCCGCGCGAGTTGCCGGCAGCATAGATGATTCAGCAGCGTGTTCCACGTCTCAGGCGACAGATCTGGAATCTCTAAATCACAAATTCTCATGTCCATCTCCGTCTGCATCATCACGCTCAATGAAGAAGCGAACCTGCGGCGGACACTCGCTAGCGTGCGCTGGGCGGAGGAGATCATCGTTGTGGATTCAGGCTCCGCCGACAACACTTGCGCGATCGCTCGTGAATTCGGCGCCAAGGTGTTCGTGGAACCCTGGCAGGGATTTGCAGCACAAAAGAATTCTGCTCTTGCAAAGGCCACAGGCGAGTGGATTCTTTCGCTCGATGCGGATGAGGAGGTCACTGCTGAGTTGGCCGCCAGTATACGAAGGGCATGCGCCAATTCAGTCAGCGAAGAACAGTGCGCCGGGCTATGAGATTTCACGACGCAATCTCTTTCTTCACCGATGGATCAAATATGGCGGATACTATCCCGACCGTAAGCTTCGCCTCTGGAGGCGAGGCGCTGGACACTTTGATGAACGTCCTGTACACGAAACGGCCCACGTAGAAGGTGCGACCGCGGCGCTTGACGGCGACCTGATCCATCACGCGTACCCTACGCTGGAAAGTTATATCCGCCACATGAACCACTACTCCTCGCTCGGTGCGGAACTCGCAATCAGCAAAGGCCAGACCAGCCGGAACATATTCCCATTCATTGCGAATGTTCTGATACGCCCGCAGCTCACGTTCTTGTACAACTACTTCATTCGGCTAGGCTTTCTCGACGGACGCGAGGGTCTGCTGCTCCACCTTTACCATCACATCTACGTTAGTTGGAAGTATGCAAAAGCATGGGAGCGCGCACGCGCTCTGCGTGTAAGGTAAAATCCCCGCGACTACCTTATCGAGGAATCCCGTAATGCCCTACCTTCGCCTTTTTTCACCCGCACTCTCTACCGAACTCAAACGCAAGCTTGCCTATCAACTCACAGATGCGGCAATCCGCGGCCTCGGCTATACAGAGGAGACGCGTCAGCGCACCACAGTTCACTTCGTCCCGATCGAAGCCGATGACATTGCAGTGGCAGGAGAACTCATTTCCGACGGCGGATCACCCGACTACACCCTCGAGATCACGGGACGTGAACTCACGAAGGACGCGAAACGCGCGGCCGTCAAGGAATTGTTGCCGGTGATCATGCAGAACTTCGGGCTCCGCAAAGAACAGCGCTGGAAGGTGAACATCAAATTCAACTCCTATTCGCTGTCCGACTTCTCAGTGGGCGGAACATTTCTCGACGAACTTGAAAAGAAGAGCGCGTTTAGACTGCACGCCAGCAGCGCGATCGGCATGGCCCTTGAAGAGAAGGCCGGTTAGCGCGAACCATGCCGTGCTACGCGGTTGCGAATGGCTGTTCCAAGCTCAGGCTCTGAGGCGTGAACAGCGCCGCGCCGTTGTCAGTAATGTGCATGTCATCTTCAAGCCGCACACCGAATTCTCCGCGAATGTATATGCCCGGCTCATCGCTGAAGCACATGTTGGGTGCGAGCTTGATGGTGTCACCGCCCACCAAATAGGGCCATTCGTGGCCGTCCATGCCGATGCCGTGGCCAACGCGATGGCCGAAGTATTTGAACCCCGGACCGTAGCCTGCGGCTGCAATAAGGTTGCGAGCAGCCGCATCCACGCTCTGCGCCTCCACGCCAGGGCGGGCTGCCTTGAGAGCCGCCGACTGCGCTTGATGGACGATGTCGAAGACGCGCTTCATCTTGTCGGTTGGCTTGCCCATCACGAAGGTGCGGCTGATGTCGGATTCATATCCTTCGCAGCTGCATCCGCCATCCATCAAGAGGATCGCACCCTCGCGAATCACCTGCGGCTGAAGCGACCCATGGGGAACCGCTGAATACTCGCCGACCTGGACGCTCGCGCTGCCGGTGAATCCAAGTTTGAGGTGCGCCGCCTCCACGAGATGCTGAAACTCGTTCTGTGTCATCCCTGGCTTTAGACTCTTCCACGCCGCTTCATACGCCTGTAATGTGACCTGGTTCGCCAGCTTCATGAGCGCGAGTTCGTGCGCACTTTTGATCATCCTGCAACCGGCAGTGACTGGAGTTGCGCTCGCAATCTTCACCTGGGGCGCGGCCTTCGCAGTGCCCTCAACGAAAACCTGGGTCGTGCGCTCCTCCATGCCGAGCGTGCCACTCGCGATCCCAGCGCCGCGCAGCCCCTCAGCGACGAGCCGATACGGATCTTCGTCTTCCTGCCATGTCACCACCTTCGTGCGGTTGCCGCCCGGAGCATTCGTCAATTGCTCGCGCAAACGATCTTCTTCAAATGCGGGACAAACGAAGAATGCATCGCCCTTTGCCGGCAGAACCATTGCGCCGAGACGTTCGCTGTTCCACCAACGCACTCCAGTGAAGTACACGAGTGACGTGCCGCCGATCATGAAGATGGCATCGAGCTTGTTCTGCGACATAAGCTCCCGAGCGCGCTCGATGCGCTGAGAACGCTCCTCAGTGGTGATCGGAATTGCCTCGCCTGCGCGTGACTTCAGAGAGGCGATCGGCTCGGGAAGCGACGCGCAATCCGTTCCGGAACTGCTCTGTGCGCTCGCTACGGTCAGCGCACCGGTAGCAAGCGCGGACAAAGAGAGGAAGTTTCTGCGATTCAACATGAAACAGTTATTGTACCCACCGCTTCATCGCTATCGTTGAACGGGCGCATGCAAGATGTGTGCCAGATGGTGCTCCCCATGCCAGGTGTAGAGGGCGAGTGTCTTTTCGACCGACAACACTCCCATCGCCGGATGGCGCATGTTGCGCTGCCATTGTTCTTCGGTAAGCGAACGCAGGAGCACGACCCAGCGCTCATGCAGGGCGGCAAGAAGCACAAGGGACACTTCTACGGGAAGCCGGCTATCCGCAAGCTGAGACCACAGGTCTTCATCGTATAGCTTGATTACAGGCTCGTCTTCCGTCAACGCCAGCTTGAAGCGAACATAACTGTTCATGTGGCTGTCGGGAATGTGATGAACAACTTGCCGTATCGTCCATCCGCCGGTGCGGTAGGGCGTGTCGAGTTGAGCATCTGACAATCCCGCAACTGCGGTGCGCAGCTTCTTCGGCAGCGCGGCGATGGTTGCGATCCTGGCGTCGCGCTCGGTCTTGCTGCTTGCCGGTACATACGCAAATCTTCCAATCGGATAACGAGCGTCGGGGGCGATCTCGGGTGATGTACTCATAACTTCATTTTACGAGCTATGATTGTTGCCCGTATGTATTCAAAGTCATGGATTTTCGCCCCCTTCCTTCTCGCCGCCTCGATTGCAGCAGCACAGACTCCTGCAACTCCACCGACAGTGGAGCAACAACTTGATCAGATCGCGCCCAGTGCCCTCAAGGAGACGGGCGTGCCGAGCGCCGTAATTGCTATCGTCAAGGACGGCAAGATCGCTCTCGTCAAGGCCTACGGTGATGCGCGCATCGAGCCGCCTACCCCTGCCAACCCGCGAATGCGATACGGCATTGGGTCCATCAGCAAACAGTTCACCGCGGCCGCCGTCATGATGCTGGTGGAAGAGAGCAAGCTCTCGCTCGACGATCATGTGTCCAAGTTCTTCCCTGAACTGACACGCGCAAATGAGATCACACTGCGGGAATTGCTTTCGCACACCTCTGGGTATCAAGACAACTTCCCGCAGGACTACCTGCCCAAGAGCATGGAAAAGCCCACCACAGCCCAGCACATCATGGACACATGGGCGAAGAAGCCGCTCGACTTCGAACCGGGGACACGCTGGCAATACAGCAATACCGGGTTTACGGTTGCCGGCGCTATCGTCGAGAAGGTCTCCGGTGTGCCACTCGGCGAGTTTCTCAAGCAGCGGATACTTGTTCCATTGGGAATGACGAGCGCGTCGCTGATCGACGCCAAAACACCCTCGGACATCGATGTGAATGGTTATTATCGCCACGCACTCGGTCCGGCACGCAAGTCAGGACTGGAGGCTCCGGGGTGGCTCTCAGCCGCCGGAGAACTGCAGATGACGGTCGAAGACCTGGCGAAGTGGAACATCAGCGTGATGAATGAATCGTTGCTCAGACCATCGTCTTATCGCGAGATGGAACGTGAAGTAGTACTCAAGAACGGCCTGGGAACCCGCTATGGACTGGGGTTGACGATCACGTCGTTCGGTACGCATCGCGTGCTCGAACATGGGGGAGAGATCATCGGTTTCGTCGCAGAGAACATCATTCTGCCGGATGACAAGGCAGCGGTGTCGGTCCTCACCAACATGGATGCCTCTTCCGCAGCGGGGACCATCGGGCAGCAGATCGCCCGCCAGCTCATCCGCAATCCTGATCCCACTGGACAGGATGCTGTGGGGCGTGCTCGGAAAGTCTTCGAGGGGCTCCAACGTGGCACGATCGATCGCACGCAATTCACCGATGATGCAAACGGCTACTTCGACCAGCAGGGTCTTGAGGATTACGGCAACAGCCTCGGCCCTCTGGGTGCGATCGCTGAATTCACCGCCAATCCGCCCAGCGAACGCGGGGGCATGATTCACCGGTCGTTCCGGGTGAGATTCGAAGGGGGAAAGAGCGTCAGCGTCAATGCCTACGAAACGAAAGAAGGCAAGTATGAGCAGTTTCTGGTCGAACCAGCTTCCTAAGCACCGGATGTGCGTTTCTGAGCGAAGAAACGCACATTTCTGTGTTACAACCGTATGCTTATGAGCGCCGCTAAGAAAAATAGGACTGCGCAGCGTAAGGCTCCCGCGAATAAGAATGCAAGGGTCCTCTGTTTCGATATCGGAGGATCGGGCATCAAGGCGATGACCGTCGAGGTCGATGGGTCGGAATTCGGCGACCGCGAACGTGTGCCGACACCCGATCCGGCCGACCCTGGCTCAGTGATGTCGGCGCTCAGAGAGTTGGCGCGGCATTTCACGGGATACGATTACATCGCGTGTGGGTTTCCGGGTGTCATCAAGCACGGCACAGTCTATTCCGCACATAATCTCGAACCTCAGTGGATCGGCTACGACCTGCAAGGGTCTCTCGAAAAACTTCTCGGCCGTCCTGCCCGCGTCGCGAATGACGCCGCTGTTCAAGGAATGGCAGCTATTCAAGGCATCGGCGTTGAGCTCTGCATCACCCTCGGCACTGGAATGGGCTCTTCCCTTTTCGTCGGCGGCGTGCTCGTCCCAGGGCTGGAACTGGGCCATCATCCTTTTCGCAAAGGCTTTACCTATGAGGACTACCTCGGCCGCGCCGGGCTCAAGAAGTACGGCAAGAAAAAATGGAACAAGCGGCTGAAGGAGGCAATTGCAACGGCGGAACGTCTCTTTAACTACGACCACCTGTATCTCGGCGGCGGGAACAACCGCCTCATCACGTTCCGCATGCCCGAGAACGCTACTCTGATCGAGAACCTTGACGGATTGCGCGGCGGGGTCTCGCTGTGGCGGGATGTCGTCCAAACACGACATACTCTGGTGCGCGATTTCAGTTCAGAATCGATCGGAAGCGTCGTCTCTGACTTGCGAGCAGCAGGCCGCGTGCACTGAAGTTTTATAGAAAGCGAAAGCCGTGCCTCGCAGGCACGGCTTTAATTTCGAGAATGAGCCTATTGTGAACCGCCCGATTCCGTGTGCGATTCAAGGAAGTAGAGATCCTGCTCCACGTCGATGATCATCTGGTTGAAGAAATCCGCCGTCGGGTCATCGCCAAAGTCGCCGGCTTTGTCACTTGCCTCACGAAGTGCCGAGGCGTAATCCGCAAGCATATTGATCATTGCCTTGAGGTGGTCCGGACCGCTGACCGCATCCAGTTTGTATTCCGGCAACCCTGAGGTAATCGCTGCCTGCCGGACAGTCCCATTCGCTACGCCGCCCAGAGCGGTGATGCGTTCGCCGATCTCGTCGATCTGTTCTTCGATGTCCTCGGCGATCTTGTCAAAGAGCAGATGCAGTTGATAGAAATTCAGGCCTTTGACGTTCCAATGCGCGAATTTCGTCTGCGAATATGCATCCGCCGCTTCCGCCAGGCGGACGTTCAGCAACTCCACTACCTTTTTCTTAACGTCGTCAGAGAGTGAGACACGGTTCTTGTACATTCGGGTAATGATCCGGCTCTCCGGACCCGGTACCTTCTTGTCTTTCGTTTGCGGCATTTCCTTCACGTTCTGCTTTGCCATTCATATCCTCCGTAACATTGCTTGTGATGTATCAGCAATCACGTAGGATGCAGATTAAGCTCTGCCGACGTGCTCAGGATGTGATGATCTCATCAATTCTGTTTGAAGAGACACAAGGTCGAAGCACGGCGCAGAACACACGTTTCCAGTGCACAGGATCGCGACGGTCTTCCCGGATGCGCTGCGCACCAAAGGAGCGGCAGCTACCCTCAACCCCTGGGGAAGTTGCTCCAGCGATGCCGCATCGCGGACATGGTGCACTGAAGAATCCGCCGTCCAGAATGTGCGGGACACGTTCAACATCTCATAGGCGGTCTCATCCTCTCCGATCACCAACAAGGAGGTATGCTGACCGAGCAGATGCACGACGGCAAGCCCATAGGTCGAGGCGAAGTAGCCGAACTGCGAGGCGACGCCGGCGAATGTTTCAAGACACTTCTCTGCCAATTCTCGAAGATGCGTCTCTCCATTCAGGCAGTGAAGTCGCCAAAGGAGTATCGCTGCGCTCGGATTGCCAGCAGGCGTAGGTGTATCCTGCAGCGGCTTGCGCTGTGCCGAGAGCGCGCCAATACGAGATTGTGCAGATTTCGCGGTATCGAAGAACGCGCCGCCGACCTCGTCGTGGAACTCGCGGACCATCACGTCGGCAAGCGACTTTGCGGCTTCGTAGTACCTGATCTCAGAGGTCACTTCATACGCGTCGAGACAGGCGTTGGCGGTGAAGGCGTAGTCATCCAGAACGCCTGAGACCTTGCGCGTCGGCGATGCTCCCTCCGGGTAACAGACCACATGATCGAGTGACTCTCCGTTCCATGCTTCCTGCAAGACGCGGTCAAGACTCTTCAGTGCAAATTGCCTGCATTCCTCAATATCGATTGCCCTTGCTGCCGCAAGATACGCCGAGATGCAAAGCGCATTCCAGCTTACGTAGACTGCGCTGTCGATATAAGGCGTTGGGCGCCGCGCGCGCGCGTCGAGCATCTTACGCTTGATCACGCTCAACCTTTCGCGTACCTCTGGCGCACTCAAACGAAACCTGGTCGCGAGTTGCTCGACAGAGGCGGAGACGAACAGGACGTTCTTTGCGGGGTTATGGTGCATCTCGCCAACCGCTTCCACGTCGTAGTAAGCGGCAGCAATCTCGGCCTCCGGTGGGTCGAGCGCCGTACGTAATTCATCGACCGTCCACGTGAAGTAGTCGCCATCGTCGTCCAAGTTGATGTCTGCGTCCTGCGATCCATAGAAGCCGCCGTGTTCACGGTCCGAAAGCACCGAGTCCATCCAGCGCACGATGTCGGCCGCCACGCTCGCGTAAAACGGTTCACCAAAGACTTGATATGCGTGCGCGTAGTTTTTCAACAACTCCGAATTGTCATACGACATCTTCTCGAAGTGCGGAACGACCCATTTATCGTCCACGGAGTAGCGGTGGAAGCCGCCGCCCAGCTGGTCGTAAACTCCGCCCTGTGCCATGTGAATCAGCGTCTTCTCGATCACCGCCTTCAGTTCCGCGTCGCGTGTGCGAGCGTAGCGATCGATCATCAAGTCGAGCGTCGATGGATGGGGAAATTTCGGCTGTGTCCCGAAGCCGCCATGCGCCGGATCGAACTGTTTCAGCGCCGACTGCACTATATCTTCGACAATCTTCGGGTTCAGCGTTCCTGCGTGGCCTTCGAAAGCTTCTCCACGCGAGATCGCTGACATCACTCCCTGTGCCGATTCTTCCACCTCATCGCCTTTTTCCTTGAACGCCTGCGCGAGCGTGAGCAGTACGCGCTTGAATCCCGCGCGGCCGTAGCGATCTTTTGGTGGGAAGTAGGTTCCGCCAAAAAACGGTCTTCCGTCTGAGGTCAGAAATGCCGTGAGCGGCCAGCCACCTTGTCCGCTGATCGCCTGGACCGCTGCCTGATAGCGACTGTCAACATCGGGGCGCTCGTCACGGTCAACCTTCACGGCGATAAAGTGCTCGTTGATAACGCCTGCGATCTCGGCATTCTCATACGACTCGCGGTCCATCACGTGGCACCAATGGCACCAGACGGCGCCGATATCAAGCAATACAGGCTTGTTCTCTCGCTGCGCCAGGGCGAACGCCTCTTCGCCCCACTCGTTCCACCGGACCGGCTGATGCATCGCCGATCGAAGGTAAGCAGACGACGAGTGTTGAAGCGCGTTTAAAGCATCGATCATTCTTTCAGGATACCAACTGCTGCGCCGTTCTGACGTAAAGCTCGATGCACTCGAACAGCTCACGTTTGCTCAGGAACTCGTGCGTAGTGTGCGCAACATGGATCGATCCGGGGCCGAGCAGCACTGGCTCTCCCCACTTCGTCAATGCCGGAATGTCCGTGGTAAATGCCGCCGTCATTGTCGGGATCCCCTCGACCGTACGCAATCTGATGAATGGGATCTCGAGGGTGAAATGCGGCTCAGCAAGCCCTTTCAGCGCGGACTTGATCTGCTCGCGCAGCTCTGTCGAACCACCGACGAGCCGGTAGAGGAGTTGCGCCTTCGCATGGTCGGGAATTACATTCGGTGCGCGTCCACCCTCGATTGTGCCAATATTCACCGTGCACGGGCCCATCTCAGGATCTTGAGGCAATGGCATGGCAAGCAATTTCTCAAGCGCGTGCACCAGCTTTTCGATCGCGGAATCACCCAGATGCGGATAGGCCGAGTGCGCCATCTTGCCGTTAGCGACCAGCTCCACCCGCAGCGTTCCCTTGGAGGCGACTGCGATGCGATTGTCAGTAGGCTCACCATTGATTATGAACCTGCTGCCTCTTGGTTGCTCATTCGCGATCTTCGCTCCAAGACTGTCGCGCTCTTCGCCGACCAGGAACAATAACCCTAACTTCACCTTCGATTGCCGCAACTGCTCGGCTGCGGCAATCTGCGCTGCGATGATGCCTTTGGCGTCACAGGAACCGCGTCCATAGATGTTCTCGTCGTCTTCACGCGACGATATAAAAGGGGGTACGGTGTCCATGTGCGTCGAAAGGACGATCTCCGGATGGCTGTCCGTTTTCGGCACTGCGAACACATTGAAGCGTTCTGGGGCGCAAGGCATTTTCTCGACGCGATAGTCGAGTAGCGCAAGCTGTTCCGCGAGGTAAGCACCCACCGCGCGTTCATTGCCGGAGATGGACTCAATATCGATAAGTGAGCGCGTGAACGAAACGGGATCGAAGGCGGGCATCGCTTTCAGCATATCTCAGGGGGGATAAGCGTAAAGTGCGCTTTGATACTCTGAGTGGTTCTATGCCGAACGAAATCCGATCACTCTTTCTGGCCGGCGCCGCGGGACGACTCGAGGCCCTTCTCAACGCCGGAGCACCGGACGCGAAATATGCGGCGCTTGTGTGCCATCCACACCCCGTACATGGCGGAACGCTGCACAATAAAGTCGTCTATCACGCCATGAAAGCGCTCAATGGGCTTGGTTTTCCTGTCCTCCGCTTCAACTTTCGGGGTACCGGGTTAAGCGAGGGAAAGCACGATGAAGGACGGGGTGAAACCGATGACGTCCGCACCGCGGTCGACTACTTGTATCAGGAGTTCAGGCTTCCTATTCTGTTCACTGGATTCTCCTTTGGCGCGGCGACGGGATTGCGCGCCTGCTGCCCCGATCCACGCGTCGAGGGACTCATCTCGCTCGGTACTCCGGTCGCCGTTGACGGACGCCTCTACACTTACGATTTCCTGCAAGCGTGCCTCAAGCCCAAGCTGTTCATCAGCGGCACAAATGACGAGTTCGGACCAGTCGAAAACATCGAGAAGTTGGTCTCAATGGCCTCTTCGCCGAAAGAACTCGTGTTGATCGAAGGCGCCGACCACTTTTTCGTAGGGAAACTAGATCTCATGCAGCGCGCCCTGGAAGATTGGGTTCGCAAACATTTCTTGCAATGACAAGCCTTAAACAGATCGCGCGCGATATTTTTCTGAGCACTCTACAGGAATGTACCGTCGAGAGCGCGTTCGCCCGACACGTCTCCTTCGAAGGCAGTGTGTTGCAGATCGGGGGCGGGCGCTACGACCTTGACAGATATTCTCAGGTGCTCACTATCGCGATCGGGAAGGCCGCGCACTCGATGTCGGAGTCTCTGTGCGCCCGCATCGGCGACCGGGCCCAAGGCATCATCGCTGCACCCCACGCTGCGCCGCGACCACTCCCCGGCTTCGAATACTACGTTGGCGGACATCCACTTCCGAATGCGGCCTCGCGCAAAGCAGGCAACAAGATCCTGCAGCGTCTCCAGTCCCTCGACGCTCGATCGATTGTCATTTACCTGATCAGCGGTGGCGCATCCGCTGTTGTAGAATCACCGATCGATGAGCGCATCACGCTAGCGGATGTCACTGCCACCTATCGTGCACTTCTGCACAGTGGCGCTCCCATCGCTGAAATGAACGCCATTCGCAAGCACCTCTCCTCCACCAAAGGCGGACGCATGGCGCAGGCAGCCTCTCCCGCCGCTCAGGTGTCTCTTCTTGTCTCTGACGTTCCGGAATCAGCTCTCGACGCGCTGGCCTCGGGACCGACGATGCCCGACTCCACCACTTCCGACGACTGCTATGAGATCGCCCGGCGATACTCTCTAGATGGAATGCTTCCAAAACGGGTGCGCCAACTATTCAGTGATCACGGCCTTCGCGAGACTCCGAAGAGAGACGATCCTGCGTTCTCGAATGCACAATGGCTCACGCTGCTCTCCTCCGAAACTGCACAAGCAATAGCTGCAAAACACGCCGTCGCTGCGGGATTCACCGTTTCCATCGACAATGATTGCGACGATTGGGACTACACGGACGCCGCCGAGCACTTGCTGAAGAGTTTGGGGGGTTTGCGGAACAGATCTCCCCGCGCCTGCATCGTGAGCGGCGGAGAGGTTACGGTGCGCATCCCCGCAGCCGCGGGCTCCGGTGGACGCAATCAGCAGTTCGCGCTGTACAGCGCTGAAAAGATAGCGGGGGAGAATTCTGCCGTACTGAGCGCGGGAACCGACGGAATCGATGGAAACAGTACGGCTGCGGGAGCAGTTGTGGATGGAACTACGTGGCAGCGCGCCGGAGATGAGGCAGCGCGCCTCGCGTTGCTCCATTTCGATTCTGCACCACTGCTTCGCTCATTGGGAGAATCGATCGAAACCGGTCCTACGGGAAACAATTTGCGCGACCTAAGAATACTGCTATCTGGGTGAGCTTCTTGTCGATGAGCGTTTGTGGTCGCGCTCAGCCTTCGGAGAGAATATCTTCGTCACTCCCTCCTCCATCACCAGAACCTTGCTGCGGATTCCAAGCCCCTTCGCTCCTTCAATCAGGCGCTCTACCGGCTCCTCGATCGGCTCACGCGACAGCCGGAACGTGCCATAGTGCATGGGGATGAGCCAATGGGATTTCATTTCCACGAATCCGCGCAACGCATCTTCGGGGCTGGCGTGCACTCTGCGATATGACTCCGGACTATAAGCCCCGATCGGCATGAGCGCGATCTCGGGCGCCAGCCGTTCCCCGATCTCCGCAAATCCCTCGAAATAGGCGGTGTCACCGGCGTGATAAATAGAATGGCCATTGCTTTCGAGCACAAATCCGCCATATCCGCGATGAAAGTCTTTGAACATGCGCGCGCCCCAGTGACGTGATGGGACATGGGTCACGCCGAGGCTTCCGTCTTCCGACGCAAACTCACGACTCTCCCACCAATCCATCTCAACGATCTGCCGAAAACCAAGGTCCACAATGACATCGCCAACGTGGCGTGGTACGACGGCTATCGGCGCGTGCCCGGTGGCGCGGCGGGTCCGGAGCGCGACCTCACGCAGTGTGGGCTTATGCAGATGGTCCATGTGAGCGTGCGTGATGAAGACCGCATCGATCGAGGGCAGGTCCTGCAACCGCAATCCCGGATGGCGCAGGCGCTTGAGCAGCACCAGCCAGCTTGCATAATTAGGGTCAACCAGGACGTTGAATCCGCCCATCTGCAAGAAGAAACTGGAGTGCCCGATGAAAGTGATGCCGAGCTCCTCCGGCGACGTGACGACGGGATTCCGCGGCGTTCCCGTCCGCGGGCGAAGAACCGAATCCTTCGCGAGCTGTGAAAATTGCCGCGCTTTACGCCGAAGCGAGATGTCCAGCATGGACATTTAGATGCACCAGCTCCCGAGATGTCTCTGAATTGTCAGTAACAACTTTCGAGGACCTCAACGATGTGCTTCACGGGTATGTTCCTGCCCGTACGTACCATTCCGTAACGCAGTTGAAGCTGACATCCTACATTGCCCGTCACCACCACGTCAGGCTCAATCGCGTTGACATCCTGCATCTTGAGGTCGAGGATCTGCATGGAGAGGGCGGTTTGGGTGACGTTGTATGTTCCAGCGCTGCCGCAGCACTGGTCGGCGTGTTCCATTTCGACAAGCTGAGCGCCCACTGCGCGGAGCAGTTCGCGCGGTTGAGACTGGATGCGCTGCCCATGCAGCAGGTGGCAGGCGTCCTGATAAGCGATGCGCTGATGCAACAATCTTTTCGGCGCTCTCAATCCGATCTCGGCGAGGTACTCGCCGATGTCCCGCATTTTTGCGCGGAAGGCTTTAGCGCGTTCGTGGTATTCGGGATCCCCGACGAGGAGATCGTCATAGTCCTTTAGTGTCGATCCGCATCCGGCGGCATTGGTGACGATGGCGTCGAACTCCGGCCTAAGCATCGCGTCGATGTTCCTGCGCGCAAGCTCGCGCGCATCGTCACGCCTTCCGGCGTGGGCGTGCAAGGCTCCGCAACAACCCTGCGCCGTGGGGACGTGTACTTCTACTCCATTCTTCTGTAAAAGCCGGATCGTCGCTCGATTCAATTCCGCAAACGCCACCTGCTGGATGCATCCGGCATGGAACGCCACTCGCCCGCGGCGCTCGCCTTCGGCGGCAAAGACATGCCCGATCTCAGCTCCAAAGAACCTGTCATCGATGACTGGAGAGAGACCTTCGATCTGATCCATCCCTACCGCTCTCAATATCCCGAGTCTTCGCACGAGCGTTTGTAGTCCGCTGCGTTGATAGATCCTGAGCAGCTTCGCGGCACGCCTGAGCTTCGCGATGTCCTTCAGAACGGAGCCATAGAAGAAGCTGCGTCCAAGCCTCTCGATCAGTGGCCTTCGATAGTTTTGTTCGATCTGAGTACGGGCGCGCTCGACGATGTGTCCGTACTGCACGCCTGAAGGACACGCTGTCTCGCACGCTCTGCAATCAAGACAACGGTCGATATGCGTAACGAACGTCTCATCGATCGCAAGCCTGCCCTGGTCCACCTCTAGGACCTGCCGGATGCGGCCTCGCGGGGAATCCATCTCAAGGCCGAGCACGCGATAGGTCGGACAATTGTTCAGGCACAGTCCGCAGTGGATACAAGTGCCATAAAGCTCCCAAGCCGGGGCGTCGGGTCCGCGAAAGTTCGACTGGCCTTGCGGAATCGTAGGCGTGCTCAAAGCAGAAAGCCTCCTGGATTGAGGATGTTTTTAGGATCAAGCGTGCGCTTCACGATCTCCATCGCGCGCTTGTCCGTGCGCGTCGCTCCCCAAAGATCGATCCTGGGACCGTTCTCGCGATGAAGCTCCGCCGGGACCTCGCGCACAGTGACGCTCGACTGTGGGGGCAGATCTTTTCTCAGGTCATCGATGAGTTCACGATAGGATGCGCTCGGCTTCTCTGGGGAGAGAATCGCGATCAGCTCGCCGGTCCCGGGGCGTCCTTGCAGGAGCAGCGCGAAACCATAACGTCCGCTTAATGCCTGTAGCACATTGCATGCATGGGCGCTCTCTCTGATAAGTGTCATCACCTGCAACACCATCGTTCCCGGACGTGCACGGGGAACACCTGCACTCTTTTGGGCCACGTTCCGCCAGAGTTCCAGCTCTTCGCGCCCTTCTGTTTCGTGGATTTCGGGAACCAATGCCTGCAACTCCCGCCTGTATCGCCCGATGACACGCTCACTTCCTGCCGCGCGTATAAGGACCTGCCATGTATCTGCCTTGCGAGGTCCGTTGGGTGACAGCAGTTCGAGGCACAGTGGGTTGAGCACAGACTTCCGAACAGCGGCGCAGAATCCCGCAGCCGCATCGCTGGACGCAAATTCCGCAACGAAGGTTGTGGTTTGCTGGGTTAGTGGAAATACTTTGAATGTCGCCCCGGTAATGACCGCAAGCGTACTGTAGCTGCCGATCAACAGCTTCATCAGGTCGTATCCAGCGACGTTTTTTACGACCATGCCGCCCGCGTGCGCGAGATGACCGTCCACCGTCGCGAACTCGATGCCGATGCAATATTCGCGGACGCCTCCGAAGCTCGCGCTCATGGGCCCGTGCTCTGCTCTCCCAAGCACGCTACCCACCGTCGCTCTATCCACGTCAGGGACATCGAGCGGCAACATCTGCCGGCACTCTGCGAGCCTGTTCAAAAGTTGTGTAACCGGGACCCCTGCCTGTACGCGAATCGTAAGATCGCCCGGATCGTATCTTTCGATCTGGTCCAGTCGGGACAAGTCGAGCAGTATGCCCTCTTGTTCCCTCTCCGCTGAGTCGCTAAACGGAAACAAGGGAGCGCCAATATCGTTGGCGATGCGCAGCGCCGTCGCCACCTCCGCGGCATCGCTGGGGCGCACTACGCGGCTCTCTTCACTCACGGCACCCTTGCCGAGCTGTGTACGTAGTGTGTGGAGTGAACCGGTCAGCGTGGATGAGGCAATCACGAGGGCATACCCGGAGCGGTCGCGGCGGCTAGTTTCTCGGGGGAGATGCCCAGCAACTCTCTGCAGGTCTTCGTCGAGGGCAGCAGCTTCTGTGGATTCAACACACCCTGCGGATTGAAAGCATCGCGCAGGCGGCGCATGACCACGAGGTCCTCTTCAGCAAACAGACGGCACATCATGTCCTGCTTTTCCATGCCGACACCGTGTTCGCCGGTGATCGATCCTCCTACAGAAATGCAGAACTCGAGGATCTCGTTACCCGCCGAAATCGCTTTGCGCGTCTGCTCAGGATCGCGGATGTCGAACAGGATCAGGGGATGCAGGTTGCCGTCCCCGGCATGAAAGATATTGCCGATGATCAGGCCGTACCGATTTGCGATCTCTTCGATCTTGCGTAGCGTCGCCGCGATCTTTGTTCTCGGGATGACACCGTCCTGAACGTAGTAGGACGGCGAAACACGCCCTACCGCGCCAAATGCATTCTTCCGGCCAGCCCACAAGAGCGCCTGCTCCCGCTCGTCTTTGGCCCGTCGCAACTCCCGGGCACCGGATTCCCGGCAAATGCGTTCGACGGATTCCGCCTGATCCTCCACTGCTTCCACGAGCCCTTCCAACTCAATTAGGAGCACTGCTCCCGAATCCAGCGGATAACCAGCATGCGTAGCCGCTTCGACCGTCCGCAGCGTCCAGCCATCGAGCATCTCGAGCGCCGCCGGAGTGATCCCCTCGCGCGTGATCGCCTCGACCGTCTCGCCCGCACTCTCTATCGTGTTGAAGATCGCAAGCAGCGTCGCCGTCTTCTCAGGCAACTTGGTCAGCTTCACGATGACTTCGGTGACGATCCCGAGGGTACCCTCATTTCCCGTGAAGAATCCGGTCAGGTCATATCCGGGCGTGCTCGCGCATTTTGATCCGAGATGAACTATCGAGCCGCTGGCATCCGGCAGCACAACCGTCATGCCGGTCACGTGGTTGACGGTCACGCCGAGCGAAAGCGTATGCGGGCCACCGGAATTCTCTGCCACGTTGCCGCCGATCGTACAGGCTTTCTGGCTGGACGGATCTGGCGCAAAGTAGTATCCCTGTTTCTCGGCTGCATGGGTGAGGTCGAGGTTGACCACGCCTGGCTGGACCACCGCTCGCTCATTCTCGATGTCTATTTCGAGAATGCGGTTCATCCGCGCAAAGGCTAGGACGATTCCGCCCGTCCGAGCAATCGATCCGCCGCTCAACCCGGTGCCCGCGCCGCGCGGAACGATCGCCATCCCATACTTGTGCGCTAACTGAACGATGCGTGAGATTTCTTCTGTTGTCCGCGGAAAAACGACGCACTCCGGAGTGCCGCGTTCGATGCTGCCGTCGTACTCATAGAGCAGCATGTCCTCGCGACTATGCAGCACACCATCGTCGCCGACGACATGCTTGATCTCGCGGATCGCATCCTTAAAAGTCATCAGGAAAAGTCATCAGAATACCCGATTTTCTCACACCCGCTCTTCCGCCAGTATCTCCATCAGCAGCCGTTCAAACCGCTCCGGAGCCTCCTCATAGGGGGGGTGTCCAGTGCCAGGAATGACGCTGAGACGGACATCTCCCAACGCTTCTTCGAGGCGACGCGCACTTTCAAGCGGAATCACCGGATCGAGATCGCCCCAAATCAAGCGTACTGGCAATGTCTTTAGCTTCGGCAGGTCATCTTCGAGTTTCCGCATGTCATCACCGTAGGCAATTACCGATCGCAGTTGACACCGAACCGTACCCTTATTCTTGAGTGGCTGGAAGTATCCAAATGCTACTTCTGCCGTCACCTTTGATGGATCCGCATACATCCTGCCCATCGCCCATCGGAAGAGGCGTTGTGGAGCAAACGGATAAGTCCGCGCAACCATCCTCCCTGGCAACATTCCGTACCATCTCGCCAGTGCCAAAGCCTGTGGGGCAAAAGGATGGGCCGGAGACACTAGGACCAACGCGCCTACGCGGCTCGACCCGAGAGCCTGTACCGCTGCCTCGAGCGCAACTGTACCTCCGTAGGAAGTTCCCACCCATGTCGCGCTCTCGATTCCCAGCCGCTCGCATACTCCTAGGGCCCGTTTCGCATGTCCCGCGAGGGAGTAATCGGCATCCAGCACTCGATCCGAAGCACCGTGCGCCAATGCGTCGATGGCGATCACCCGATGGGTTCGTGCCAACTCAGGAATCAACCTTCGCCAACAGTAGGACGAAGCGATCAGGCCGTGCAACAACACCACTGCCCGACCCTCACCTATGTCAGTGATCGAGAGTTTCCCTTCGCCTGTGTCTACAAGCGTTCGGGTGGCCCCAATTACGTCCGTGACTTTCGTACCGCACGAAGCAGTGAAGCTCAGCATGGAACTTCCAAAACTGGTAACCCTGCTCCAATGCCTTCCATTTTGTGTATCGCTAGTAGCATCAGAATCACTATAATTCGGTTAAGTAGTGAAAAATTAAACCTTTACCGGAATTCGAGATTTGGAAGAGCATGGCACTTCACGTGCATCCCAAAAGACATACGCTGCAGGTTTCGGACCTTCCCGTTCGTAACCCTCGTGCGGGTGCCCTCATGCAACGCGACTTTCAGGTCCGGACCGCTGCTGTTCTTCTCGCACTGCTCACGCTTGCGGTAGCGAGCTTGGCCTGGATCAACCTGCAAGCAGAGCGCGATTACAACCTGCCATACGATGGAATATGGTGGCTCGAAAACAACAGCCACTTACAAGCACAGGACGTGACCGCCACAGGTCCAGGGCAGAAGGCCGGCATCAAGCGAGGTGACACCCTCCTCGAAGTCAATACACAGAGCATTCACAACTCCGCCGGCCTGACGCGGGCACTTAGCCGCGCTGGTATCTACCGCGAGAGCACCTACACTCTTCTACGCAATGGCGTAAAACTCGACGTCCAGGTCATTACTGTCCCCGCGGACAGGTCCCTCAACTCCGGACTCCGCCTGATTGCTCTGATCTATCTCCTCATCGGCCTCTACGTTCTGTTACGCCGCTGGACCGCGCCAAAATCGCTGCACTTCTATGTCTTCTGTTTGGTCTCTTTTGTCTTCTACTCTTTCAAGTACACAGGCAAGCTCAATCAGTTCGACTGGACCATCTACTGGTGCAACGTCGCTGCGTGGCTCCTGCAACCAGCGCTGTTCCTCCACTTCACCCTGACTTTCCCGGAAGTCAAGGCATGGGCGCGCCATCGCTGGGCCATCATCTGTATCTATGTGCCCGCCGTAGCTTTGATCGGGGTGCAGATCTTCGCTTTCCAGCGACTGCAGGCCACTGAAGCGCTCCGCTTCAATCTCGATCGCGTGCAGATGTTGTATCTTGCCACTTTCTTCTGGATCGCCGCAGGTGTTCTCTACCACACCTATCGCAACGCTGACAGCCCACTGCAACGCCAACAGATGCGCTGGGTCACGCGTGGCACTATGCTGGCGCTGGCGCCATTTACCCTCTTTTACGTCGTTCCGTATCTTCACGGCACAGTGCCGACGGCGGCGATGCAGTTCAGCGTGTTGTCCCTGATCTTCCTCCCGCTCACCCTGGGATACGCCATCGTCCGCTACCGCCTCATGGACGTGGACCTGATCTTCAAGCGCGGCATGACCTACACGCTAGCGATGGCATGCATCGTCGGCCTATATTTCGGCGGCATCGGTATCGCTGCCGAGATTGTCCACACGCGGATGCCGAGCACCGGGCCATGGGGACTGGTCGTCGCCATTGCCATCACCTCGCTTCTCTTTGACCCAATGAAGCGCTTGATTCAGGAGCGCGTCGATCGCGTCTTTTATCGCACGCGCTACGATTATCGACATACACTCATCGAGTTCGGGCGCGACCTCAATTCAGAGACTGACATCCAGGAGATGCTCACCGCCGTCGTAGACCGCCTCTCGCGTACTCTTCTGGTCAACCGCGTTGCGATCTTCCTTGCAACCGGCGGCGAGAATCGGTTTGAGCTCGCAAAGTCCTGCGGAATGGCAGTGCCCACCGATCTTGATCTTCGTTTCCTCTCCGCCCAGAGCGAGCGCAGCATCGGACGCCACGTGTTCTACGACAATCCGCATCGCGTGCTGAGCGCATCGGCAGCAGACCAGCAGGTGATCTCCGCCCTCGACCTCAGCTACTACATCCCCTGCCAGGTGCAGAGCCGCACAATCGCGGTGCTCGGTCTAGGCAAGACCGCAAGCGGCGATTTCTTATCCAGTGAAGACGTAGAGCTGCTCGAAACGCTCTCCTCTTATATCGGCATCGCCATTCAGAACGCTACCCTCGTGGCGTCGCTCGAAGAGAAAGCGCTCGAATATGAGCGTCTCAAGGATTTCAACGAGAACATCGTCGAATCCATCAGCGTAGGCGTGCTCGCCGCCGATCTCGAAGACCGGATCGAGTCCTGGAACTCGCAGATGGAAGTCATGTATGCCACGCCGCGCTCCCTCGCCCTGGGACGCTCTCTGAGCGAACTCTTCCCTCCGAATTTCCTGGAAGAGTTCTACCGCGTACGCAATGACCCTGGCATCCACAATCTATATAAGTTCCGCCTCGAAACTTTCGCCGGAGACACGCGCACCACGAACATCGCCATCGCTCCCCTGATGACACGCGACTTCAAACTCGTGGGCAGACTGATCATCGTGGACGACATCACTGACCGCATCGAGCTTGAATCCCAGTTGACGCAGGCCGAAAAGCTCTCTTCGATCGGACTGCTCGCGGCAGGCGTCGCCCACGAAGTGAACACCCCTCTCGCCGTCATCTCGCGCTACACGCAGATGCTGCAGAAATACGTCTCCAGGGTTGAACGAGGAACAGGACGAGCGGATCGCCCCCCTTCTTGAAAAGATCACGCGGCAAACCTTCCGCGCCTCGGAGATCGTCAACAGTCTGCTCAACTTCTCCCGTACCAGCGGCACCGAGTTCGGAGAGGTGGACTTGAACAAGGTCCTGACCGATACCCTCAACATGCTCGAGCATCAATTCAAGCTGTCGAAGGTCCGCGTTGATCCCCAGCTCTATCCACAGCTGCCGTTGATCTACGGCAACGCCGGCAAACTGCAGCAGGTCTTTCTAAACCTGTTCCTGAATGCTCGTGACGCCATGCCCGGCGGTGGAACTCTCAGTATCGCGACGATGAACGGCACGAACGTCTGCGTTAAAGTTTGCTGACACGGGATCCGGTATCTCCAAGGAGCACATGCCTCGAATCTACGACCCTTTCTTCACCACGAAGACGCACCCGAAGGAAGGCCAGACGCGTGGCACCGGACTCGGTCTCGCTGTCAGTTACGGCATCATCCAGGAGCACGCAGGCAAGATCCGCGTCGAGAGCGCGCTTGGAAGCGGCACGACGTTCTTGCTGGAATTCCCTGTTCCGAAACCGGTAAATAAGGCCCTTCATGTCTAACGCGGCGGTCCTGCGGCGTCCGCAGGCAGTGCAAAATGTGACCTCGGCAAAGATCCTCATCATCGATGATGAAGCGGCGATCCGCGAATCGCTCGAGACTCTACTCGAACTAGAGGGCTTCTCTGTCGTGTCCGCGGAAGACGGTGTCTCAGGGCTTGAATATCTCGCGCAGCAGGCCTTTGATCTCGTCCTGCTCGATTTTGCCTTGCCTGACCGCAACGGACTGGAACTGCTGGGCGATATCCGCGAGCGCAGCCCGGATCTGGCAGTGATCATGATCACCGCATATGGAACCGTGGAACATGCCGTCCGGGCCATTCAGGCGGGCGCTACAAATTTCGTCCAGAAACCGTGGGACAACGAGAAACTCCTTGCAGACATCCGCGCCGCGGTTCTCCGCGGACGAGCCGAAGAAGAAAACGTTCAACTCAAGCGAGCGCTGAAGCAACGCTACAACTTCGAATACATCATCGGGAAGAGCGATGCGATGCTCCGCATCTTCGACCTCGTAGCGCAGGTAGCGCCGAGCCGCTCGACGATCCTGATCCAAGGAGAGAGCGGCACCGGCAAAGAACTCATCGCGAAGGCGCTGCACGCTCATTCGCCACGCAAAGACCGCCCATTCGTTCCCGTCAACACCGGTTCGATGCCGACAGACTTGCTGGAAAGCACACTCTTCGGACATGTAAAAGGCGCATTTACATCAGCCGTCTCCGCCAAGAAGGGACTCTTCGAGGTCGCCGACCGCGGCACCCTCTTTCTCGACGAGATCGGCACGATGTCCATGGAGACGCAGGCGAAGATCCTCCGAGTCCTGCAGGACCGTAAGTTCATGCAACTGGGGGGAACGCACGAAGTCCAGGCTGATGTCCGCATTATCGCCGCGACCAACGTCGATCTCCGCCTGGCCGTCAAAGAGGGCAGGTTCCGCGAAGACCTTTTCTACCGTCTGAATGTGATCACCGTGGATCTTCCGCCCCTGCGGCACCGCAAAGAAGACATCCCTCTGCTCGTCAGTCACTTCTTGGAACGCTTCTCCAAAGAGAACGGCTTCGAGACCCGCCGCCTCTCGACGGACGCAATGCGTCCGCTGCTCGATCACGATTGGCCGGGTAATGTCCGTGAGCTTGAGAACGTCATCGAGCGCGCGGTCGTGCTCTCCTCTTCGACCGACATCGGTATTCAACTGCTGCCCGACAACATCGCCGGACGCAGCAATACCCTGGCTTCCCTGTACGATTCCGCGCCAAATGCCTCCCTGTTCGACATCATGGAGCAATGCGAGCGCCGCATCATCCTCGACATGCTGGAAAAGTGCGCCTGGAACCAGACCGATGCCGCCGAGCGCTTCCACGTTCCGCTCTCAACCCTGAATCAGAAGATCAAACGCCTCTCCATTGAAGTAAAGAAGCGCAAGAGTGCTTAGTTCAAGAAAGCGCATCGATTAAGAAGAGTCCTTTGGTTCTACCAAAGGAGTGTCCAGTTCTTTCTGTTACACTCGCACTTCGGATGGGACTCACATCGCCAGTGCGGTATGCCCAGCAACTCGTGCTTGCCGTGCAGGAGTATTCCATACTCTCCTGGCGGGCGGTGGCGAACCTTTTCGAGCGTCCCGTTTACGTCGCCGACATGTTCCGCCAAGCCGACCTGATCGGTGTAGGTTCGATTCCTATTGTCGTACTCACCGGTTTCTTCACCGGTGCCGTGCTGGCCCTGCAGACCTCAGCCTCTCTCGCACAGTTCGGCGCCATTTCGATCACTGGACAACTGGTCGCGCTCTCCATGATTCGAGAACTCGGTCCGGTGCTCACCTCGCTTATGGTCTCCGGACGCAATGCATCCGGCATGGCCAGCGAACTCGGTTCCATGAAAGTCACCGAGCAGATCGACGCCATGCGCGCTCTCGGTACTGATCCTCTGAAGAAGCTGGTCACTCCCCGCGTCGTCTCGACCACGGTGATGCTCTTCTTCCTCTCCATCATCAGCGACTTTGTGGGACTCGCCGGCGGGTGGCTCGTTGCCATCTCCCTGCTGGGCATGAATACGATCTCGTATTGGACCAGCGCTTACCAGAAACTCACCTACAAAGACATCACCATGGGATTGGTAAAGCCCTGCTTTTTCGGCTTCATCATCGCCAGTGTCGGCTGCTTCTATGGAATGAACGCTCGCGGAGGCACGCAGGGTGTCGGCCGCGCCACAACCCAGGCTGTCGTTACTGCTTCGGTGCTCATCATCGTCGTAGACTTCCTCATCACGCGCTTTCTTATGGTCGCCATGGGTGTATAGCGGATGCCGAATCAGATAGCAACCCAGAACGGCTCCCGCCTTGAAGTGAAGCCAGGCGACGTCTGCATCGAATTCGAAGATGTATATCTCTCTTTTGAGGAAAATGAAGTGCTCAGGGGCGTGAGCTTTCGTGTGCCGTGCGGAGAGACCAAGGTCCTGCTCGGCGTCGCAGGTTCCGGCAAGAGTGTCCTTCTCAAACTTGCTCTCGGACTGCTCAAACCGGATTCAGGACACATTTTCGTGCTGGGCGAAGAGATCACAAAAATGTCGGAAGAAGATCTATTCGAAGTGCGCCGAAAGATCGGCATGGTATTTCAAGAGAGCGCGCTCTTCGACTCCCAGACGGTCGAGGACAATGTCGGTTATCGCCTCATAGAAGATCACGTGCCTCAACAGCAGATCGAGGAACGGGTCTCTGAGGCGCTTCGCTTTGTCGAGCTAGAACAAACCATGAAGAAGTTTCCGGCCGAGCTTTCGGGCGGGATGCGCCGCCGTGTCGCTATCGCACGCGCCATCATCGCGCATCCTCAGGTCGTTCTCTACGACTCGCCTACCGGCGGGCTCGATCCGGTTACATCGACCACCATCGACGAACTCATCGTCAAGCAGCGTGATGTCTATAACACGACCGCCCTGCTGGTCACCCACCGCCTGCAGGACGCTTTCACCATGGCGAACCATCGCTACGACACCGCCCAGAAGAAGATGGTGCCCATGCCCAAGGGCCAGGTGGACGAAAGCACCACATTCCTCATGCTCCGTGATGGCAAAGTCATCTTCGACGGAGATATACACTCTCTGGCCACTACGCCGGACGAATACATCCGCGAATACATCGCTTAGTCCGACAACACACGACCTACTACTCCATCAGCCCTTTTAGGGCATTCACGTTCTTTAGATCATCCATCGGCTCGTCGATCGGGGTCTCGGCTATAAACGCGGAGTGCGAGAACCGTTCATCGTTCAACAACTTCCGGAAGACCTCGATACCGATGGTTCCCTGTCCAATATGCTCGTGCCGGTCGAGCTTCGATCCGCGGGCGGCCTTGGCATCGTTGCAGTGCCACACTTTCACGTTTTCGAAGCCGACCGTCTCGCCCAGATGCCGCATCGTCTGTTCGTAGCCGTCTTCCCCCAGGAGGTCGTATCCCGCGACGTGCGTGTGGCAAGTGTCGATGCATGCTCCCACCGGCGCATGCGCGCGGAGCCGTTCTACCAGTTCCCCTACCTGCTCGAACGAACCACCGAGAGAAAACTCCGCACCGGCCGTGTTCTCGATCAGGATCTTGAAATTGCAGGAGCCTCCCAGATCGATTCCCTCGACCGCTTTCTCGATGCCTGTTGCGGCGCGATCCAATCCCTGCTCACGCGTCAATCCGCGATAGCTTCCCGGATGCAGCACGAGATACTCCGCCCCGAGCTCGAGTCCCCTCTCCACCTCGCCCCGAAATGCCTCGATCGACTTCTGATAAAACTCTTCCGTCTGACTCGCCAGATTGACCAGATAGCTCACGTGGATCACCAGCGGCTCGAGCCCATACGTATCGCGCAAACGCCTCATCTCATCGCACTGCTGCTTCGAGAGCTGAAAGGGCTTCCACATACGCGGACTCGAACTGAACACCTGCAACGTATTACACCCAAGGCGCCATGCCCGCTCCGCTGCGGTGTGTACGCCGCCGCTGGTGCTGGTGTGTATGCCGATCTTTCGCTTTGTCGCAGGCGGCGAATGCTGCGCCGCAGGCAGCAGTTTGAGAACATCGGTCTCCGGACCATCAGCGGATTTTTTCTTGTTCCAATACTTCTTTTTCGGCGCAGCTTCACCGGACACTGTCTCTGGATTCTCAACTTCAGAAGATTTCGTCTTGCGTGGAGGCATAAGCAGGATGTTATTCGTACACCCTCACTCTTGACCAGCTTTGGACCCTACAGCAACGCCGTCTCGTGCAACAACTCCCCGCTGGTGAATCGTCTTGGATTCAGCACCTCGGCCTCGCTCACCACATCCGTCGCTCCCGTGGTGATGAGATCGGCGACGATCTTCCCCGACGCGGGAGCATGCATTACCCCGTGTCCGCTGAATCCGGTCGCCACGTAGAAGCCCGGAACCTCATCGACCTCTCCGATGATTCCATGATGGTCCGGAGACATCTCGTACAGCCCGGCCCAGCACCTCTTTGGATTCACCGCCAGGTTTTCGAACACCGGCACCCGCTCCGCCGCCCGCACCAGTACCTTCTCCACAAACTCCGGATCGAAGTCGGTGTTGTAGCTGTACTTCTCTTCCGGATCGTTCCACGCGAGCAGAAACCCCGCCGCCTCCGGGCGAAAATGGAACCCGTTCGTCATGTCGACCACCATCGGGACCCCATGCGATACCTGATCGAACGGCTCAGTCGGAATCAGCATCCGCCGCATCGGCTTCACCGGCAGTTCGTATCCCACCGTCGCCGCCATCTGCGCCGACCACGCCCCCGCCGCATTTACGACCGTGCGCGTCTCGATCTCGCCGTGGGCCGTGGAGATGGTGAATACGCCATTGCTCCGCGAGATACCCATTACCTCAGCGGACTTCCATAGCTTCGCACCGTTCTCCGCCGCGCGCTTCATAAAGCCGACCATCGCCGAATACGGATCGACGAAGCCGTCTGTCGGACAGAAGCTCCCACCCAAAACATCATCCGCGCGCAACTGCGGGACCATTCCCGCGATCTCATCGCGGCCAACCATCCGCACTTGCGTCAGTCCCAACGATCTCTGCAGGGTTTGGTTCGTCTTCAAATACTCGATGTGCGATGGCCTCGTCGCCACGAATAGATAGCCCTGCGGCCGATATCCAGCCGGATGCCCCATCCGCTCATCAAACTCCGCATAAAAAGGAATCGAGAACATCGACATCTGGATGTTCACTTTAGTGGTGAACTGGGCGCGAACTCCGCCCATACTTTTGCCCGTCGATCCCTTGCCCTGTGCTGTTTCCCTCTCAAGTACAAGAACATCACGCACGCCGCTCTCGGCTAACTGATACGCGATGCTCGACCCAACGATTCCTCCACCTATGATGACCACGTCTGCTGTCTGCATGAAGATGTGCGAGATTGTAGCCCAGTCGAAGGCCCACCCACATTGCCTCCCGTCCCGATACCAAATAAACTGGATATTCCGAGGTATCCAGATGTTAGTCGTCATGCAGGCGCATGCGCACCGAAGAGCAGGTACGTGCGGTTTGCGAGAAAATCGAATCTTTCGGATTCCGTCCGCACGCCATCCCGGCGCACAGCGCACCGCCATCGGCATCACCGGCAATCAAGGCGCAGTCGAGCAGTCATCCATCGAAGAAATGCCCGGCGTCGCCGAGGTCATCCGCGTCTCCAAGCCCTACAAGCTGGTCAGCCGCGACGTAAAGGAAGAGGACACCGTCATCGCTTTCCCGGGCACCGACGCCACCATCGGCGGCCGAGAAGCTGGCCGTCATGGCCGGACCTTGCTGCGATCGAATCCCGCGAACAGGCCTTCGCCATCGCCGAACGAGTTGCCGCTGCCGGGCGCACAGTTCTTCCGCGGCGGCGCCTACAAGCCGCGCACCTCGCCCTATGCGTTTCAGGGCCTGGGCGAAGAGGCGCTGCAAGATCATGGCCGAGATCCGCGACAAGTTCGGCCTATCGCATCGTCACCGAAGCCATCGACAACGAGACCCTCGAACTGGTCGCGGAATACGCCGACGTGATCCAGATCGGCGCGCGCAACATGCAGAACTTCTCGCTGCTCAAGCGCGCCGGACGCACTGCGCAAGCCGGTCCTGCTCAAGCGCGGCATGTCGGCCACCCTCGAAGAGTTCCTGATGGCCGCCGAATACATCATGAGCGAGGGCAACTACCAGGTCATCCTCTGCGAGCGCGGCGTGCGCACCTTTGCCGACCACACCCGCAACACGCTCGACCTGAGCATCGTTCCGGCCGTGCAGCGCCTCAGCCACCTGCCCATCCTCGTCGATCCCAGCCACGGCACCGGCAAGCGCGACAAGGTGCTGCCCATGGCGCGCGCCGCGGTCGCCGTGGGCGCCGACGGTCTTCTCGTCGAGGTGCACCACCAGCCCGACAAGGCGCTCTCCGACGGGCCCGCAATCGATCTACCCCGAGCAGTTCGCCAAGCTGATGGACGAGATCGAGCAGATCGCACAGGTCCTGGGACGCACCATGCCGCCCAAGACTACGATTCATCCTGAGGCACTCGCGGGCTCCGCAACGCGCTGAGTCCCATTCGGTTGTCAGTTTACGGTTTACGCTACGATGCAGCTCCGCCGGGACTAAAGCCACGCGCAGACGCGCGTGCTGAAGCAGGGGTCTCCCCGGTTTCCCTATCCCTTCTGCCTCCTCTCCCTTCTGCCCCCCTTATCTTTTCTAGTGTTCCCACCCCATTACTTGAGTTTATTTTCAGGCCCGTTTCGGGTACCAGAATCCTTCAACTCCGGATAAGCTGCTCGCGTACATTCGAATAACTCAAAGCAAAATGGGCCTTTCGGTCTTTGAAGCAACGCGCGACGCGCTGTTTTGCAGATCGACTCTGTCCCGGCAGAGGACCTGGATGAAGGGGATCGTGTTCAATCTGTTCGATGAAGTGGTCGTCCGCAACCACGGAGAAGACAAATGGGACGCGCTGCTGGATGCCGCCAAACTGGATGGAGTCTGCACGTCTCTGGGCAGCTATCCAGACGCCGACATGCGCGCGCCGATGATGGCAGCATCGCACACCCTTGGCAAGCGCTGCATGCACAGCGGCGATGAGAGTTGCTTGTGCCTGATCTACTTCTCATCTGATAGAGGCTGCGAACAATATGAAGCAACCTAAAGTGCATGAATGCGCGACAGCGCGGAAGCTGCGTCGGCGCTGGGAGCGTGAGCGCAGTATCCGTCTGGAGGCCGAGGCAATTGCCGAGCGCGGTCTACGGGCAATGTATGAAAAACAACGGCAGCTGGAGCTGCTCGAAGCGATTGTGGTGGCTTCCCATCAGGCCACGTCGGTCGAGGACGCCCTGGAACGCGCGTTGGCGGCTATCTGCCAGACAACCGGGTGGCAATTGGGGCACGCTTACGTCATTCCGGAGGCGGAGGAACCGAAGCACTTGCGTTCGCATGGACTATGGCATGGAGCGGACACGGAACGAACGCAATCCCTCCGTAGTGAATTCGAGGCCAGGGACTTCGATCCCGAGGTGGGACTGCCGGGACGGGTGCTGGCCAGCGGCGGCCCGGTTTGGACCACAGCGGGTGAAGATTGCGGCTTTCCGAAAGCAGCGCAGGCGCAATCGGCGGGCATCGGGGCCGCCTTCGCGTTTCCAGCGCTGGTGGATCGCGATGTGGTTGCAGTGCTGGAGTTTTTTGCCGACCACATGGATGCTCCCGACGAGAAATTCCTCCACCTGATCGCGCAGATCGGGGCACAGTTGGGGCGGGTGGTCGAGCGCAAACGGGCGGAAAACCGGCTGGTCCACGATGCGTCACACGATCTCTTGACAGGGCTGCCGAACCGCGCGTTGTTCCTGGATCGGCTGACGCGGGCTGTTGCGCGGCACAAACGCCATCCAAAGGCTGCATTTGCCGCGCTCTTCATCGATCTCGATCGCTTCAAGGTGGTGAACGACAGCCTGGGGCACCAGGCGGGCGACAACCTGCTGATTCAAGTCGCGGCGCGGCTCTCAGGCGCCTTGCGGCAGACTGATCTGGTAGCGCGCAGCGTTCCCTCGACCGAGTCCTGCGATACATTGGCCCGTTTGGCGGGAGACGAATTCACCGTATTGCTGGAAGACCTGAACAATCTGAGTGAGGCGGTGAAGGTCGCGGAACGCATCCAGGAAACCTTATCTTCTCCATTTCTCATTGATGGCAGGAAATCTATACCAGTGCCAGTATCGGGATCGCGTCGAGCGTGACCGGCTACACATCAGCCGCCGCCGTGCTTCGCGATGCAGACCTCGCGATGTACCGCGCCAAGGCCTTAGGCAAGGCGCGTTATGAAATCTTCGACCAAACCATACACAAGAAGGCAGTGAGTCGTCTCACGCTCGAGACCGACCTGCGCCGGGCGCTGCATAACAACGATTTCGTGCTTCATTACCAACCGATAGTGAGGCTCAGCAGCGCTGAAGTCGTAGGCGTTGAAGCATTGGTCCGGTGGCGCAAGTCCGACACCGAACTCGTCTATCCGGGTGATTTCATCGATGTGGCTGAGGACACTGGGTTGATCCTGAATCTGGGCATCTGGGTCCTGCGGGAAGCGTGCCGTACTATGCGGCAATGGCACCTGGAATTTCCGAGGCAGCGTCCACTCACGATTAGTGTGAATATCTCTGCACGACAATTTGCCCAACCGGACCTGATACAGCAGGTGCGTCAGATCATTCACGAGACCGGAATCGATCCACATACGGTCAGGCTGGAGATTACAGAAAGTGTCACTATGGGCGACGCGCAGCGGACGGTGAACGTTTTGTCGCAGCTCAGGGACCTCGGCGTCCGGTTCAGTATCGACGATTTCGGAACCGGTTATTCTTCGCTGAGTTATCTACATCGCTTTTCGCTCGACGTGCTCAAGATCGATCGCTCCTTCATCTTGCGCATGGACGAGTGCAATGAAGGGCTTCAGATCGTGCAGACCATCATCAGTCTCGCACGCAATCTGGGTATTGAAGTGGTTGCCGAGGGAACAGAAACAGCGGCGCATGTGGCGCAGCTAAAATCTCTAAATTGCGATTTTGGGCAGGGCTACTATTTCTCCCGGCCGGTGGTGGCCGCAGGCATTCGCGGCCTGCTGGGAGCACACAGCGCTCCCCCCTCCTTCGGGAAGGAACACAATGGAAAGGCGCTCGCTGTTCCCGCCACGAGCTTGCTTTTTGACGCTAACTCGCGTCCGATCCCATCTCCTGAACTCAAGCTCGTGAATGCAGACGGTCTCCTCATCGGATCTGAAAACTAGGGAAGCGCGCTCTTCGCTTCCCTCTTCCCTATCCCCCCTGGCACGTGGCATCTAGTCCCCAACACCTTCTCCACGATAAGATAGCCTCTTGCCGACACACACCCCCAAAACAATAACGCTCGCGGCGGCACTTCTATGTTTCTTTATCGCCGCTTGCACCGTCGGATCGAAGTATCCCGCGACCTATCGCGAGTACGCTTACGTCAGCAATACCAAGAGCAACACCGTCAGCGTGCTCGATGTACTCGGCTTCAAAAAGCTTAAAGACATAGCGGTCGGAGTCCAGCCGACGGGCATCGTCGCCAATCCTCGCAAGAACGAGATCTATGTCGTCAACGCCGGGAGCGGAACCGTCTCCGTCATCGATGCTGAACGGAATGAACTCGCGACGACCATTCCGGTCGGCAAGTCCCCCTACTTTATCGACATCTATGCGGATGGGGCCCGCGGGCTGGTGGCCAATTCTGGCGACGACTCCCTCTCCGTACTCGACCTTAACGCACACAAACTCGTCAGCACCATCCCCGTCGGCAAAGCTCCCGGACTCGTGCGTGCCGCAGAAGAGGCTCCAGTGGCAGTCGTAACCGAGCGCGACGGAAACTCGATATCGGTCATCAGCCTGCGTCCGGAGACCCCTATCGTGGCGACGAAATCACTTCCCGTCTGCGCGCTGCCGACCGATGTCGTAGTCATGCCCGATGGTTCCAAGGCGTTCGTGGCCTGCTCCGGTTCGAACCAGATCGCAGTTGTTGGGATCACCCCTGGTGGCACCCATCTCGAAGTCGCGCTTCTGGCGCTGCTCCCAGTCGGAAAGACACCCGTTCAACTCACTCTGAAGCCCGATACCGGAGAGATCTTCGTCAGCAATTTCGATGCGGGCACCATCTCAGAAATATCAACGGGGGGGAACGAGGTCGGCGGAACCTATTACATCGGCTCGCATCCCACTCGCGGACTTGTCAGCGAAAATAACTCAATGCTTTATGTCAGCAACTTCGGCTCTGACAGCGTCGCCATCTATTCCGTGGATAACGGAAAATTTTTGGGGACGGTCGCCGTGGGCAACCGCCCTGACGCTCTTGCCCTCTCGGCAAACCAGAATTTTCTGCTGGTCGCCGATTCCGGCTCAAACGACGTTGCCATCGTTCGCACGCATGTCGTACAAGCCACAAAGCCGACACTCTTCACATTGATACCGGTAGGTTCTCAACCCAGCGCCATTGCTGTGAAATCGTTTTACAGATAGCCGTTGGCTGTCCACCTTTCAGCTTTCGGCTGATTGCAGAAAAATGTGAACTGTAAACGATGCTCCCTGACGCATCTCACCTTGAGAATGCTTTTCAAGCTGAGCGTAAGAAATCCAAAGCTGCTCCTCTCCAATGCGCTCATTGCGATCGGAACGATGCTACTTCTGTATGTCGGATGGGCCTATTTCATGATGTGGCACGAGCAGCGGACGCTCTCCCGCCAATGGCAGCAGAACCATGAACAACATGCCGAGAACGGCACTCCCAAGATCGTGGACGACGGACTGGTGCGTGTCCTCATTCCTAAAGCTGAGGTCGACGCCATCGTGGTCGACGGAGTCACCCGCCGCGAACTCGCTGTGGGTCCCGGCCACATGCCCTCCACCCCGATGCCCGGAGAACTCGGCAACTCCGTGATCAGCGCCCACCGCGACACATTCTTCCGAAAAATCGGAGACCTTCGGCAGGGTGACAACGTCATCGTCCGCCGAAACGGCGCGATCTACCACTTCGCCGTTAAAGGCAAGAAGATCGTCGATCCTAACGATCTCTCCGTTATCCGGGCCACTCCCGACGCTGAACTGACACTCATCACTTGCTACCCCACTTACTTCATCGGACCGGCTCCGCAGCGGCTCGTCGTCACCTCACGTCTGGTCAGCTCCGAGCCGGACACGGGAAGCGCAGCCGCGAATTCCGCAAGTCCGCGCTGAGAAGCCTTAAAATCGACAGGTGAGCAAGACCTACGACGCCATCATCATAGGAGCCGGCATCATCGGCCTCTCACTCGGGCTCGAACTGCGCGAACACGGCCTCTCCGTGGTGGTGCTCGAACGGAGAGAGCCGGGACGCGAAGCCTCGTGGGCTGCTGCCGGAATGCTCGCCGCGCAAGACCCCCATACACCCGCCGCATTGCGCGAGATGGCGCTCTGGAGCGCGGAACTCTATCCTGCGTTCATCCGTTATCTCGAAGAGCTTTCAGGAGCATCCACGGGCTTCTCTCAGTCAGGCGCCATCTACGTCAGCGAGCATCCGCGGGATGATTGGAGGGAGAACCGCCTATCCCCATCTGCCTTGACACAGCTCGAGCCTGCCCTCGTCTCTACCGTGGGATACATCTACGAGCTCGAAGAAGCCAGCGTGGACCCGCGCGCCCTGCTTGTAACGCTGCTGAGTAGCTGCAAGAGGATGGGGGTCGAGGTACGCCACGAGCATCCGGTGCAGAGTGTTCTTACGACGGCAGGGCGGGCCACGGGCGTGCAAACCTCGTCACAAAGCTTCGTGGGTGCCGTGGTCGTCAATTGCGCCGGCGCATGGGCGGGAGAGCTTCCTGAAGGAGCGCCAGTCGTGCCGGTAAAGGGACAGATGCTGTCCGTGTTGCCGTCGGCTAAACCGGGCGTCACACATACGATTCGCTCGGATCAGGCCTATATGCTGCCACGTCCGGACGGACACGTTGTAATCGGAGCTACTCTCGAGCGCGTGGGATTCGACAAACGCGTGGAGACGCAGGTGATCCAACGGCTGCTTCAACTCGCCACCAGCCTTGTTCCGTCCCTCGGAGAGGCACGCATCGTTGAGACCTGGGCTGGCCTGCGCCCGGGCACTCCGGATGATCTTCCGATTCTCGGCCGCGCCATATCGCTCGAAAACTATTACCTCTGCACCGGACACTATCGCGATGGCATCCTGCTGGCGCCCGCTACGGCAAAGGTAATGGCGCAGCTGATCCGGGGTACGACCGCGGACCTTGATCTCGCAGCTTTCTCGCCGGCGAGGTTTGCTCCTGCCCAGCCCTAGCGGATATTGTCCTTTGGTGTTGGAGATAGAACTGGGGCCCAGCTTCACGCACGAGTCTGCGGAGCATCTATACTAAGCAGTCTTTCATACCATCAACAACCAGGAGTGCTCCGAGCTCATGTCTTCCCCGGCCGTTCAATTCGCAAAAGCAAATCAAAGCCGCTTCCTCGATGAATTGAAGGAGCTGTTACGAATTCCGAGCGTGAGCACGCTGCCCTCACATAAAGAGGACGTCCGCCGTGCAGCGCAGTTCGTGGCTGACGAATTGAAGCGCATCGGCATGAAGCAAGTCGAGCTGATCACAGTGGGCAACGGGCATCCGCTGGTTTACGGGGAGTGGCTGGATGCTCCCGGCAAGCCGACCGTGCTTGTGCTACGGGCATTATGATGTGCAGCCGCCGGATCCGCTGAACGAATGGATCACGCCTCCCTTCGAGCCGACGGAGCGCAACGGGAATATCTACGCGCGCGGCGCCGTGGACGACAAGGGCCAGATGTGGATGCATGTCAAAGCACTCGAAGTCTCTTCGCCGCTCACGGCGGCAAGCTGCCGGTCAACGTGAAGGTGCTTGTCGAAGGAGAGGAAGAGGTCGGCGGTGAGTCCATCGCCAAGTACGTTTCGGAAAAGAAAGACAAGCTGAAGGCCGACTTCGCACTCGTCAGCGATACCGACATGTTCGCGCCCGAGCTGCCTACTTTGAGCGTCGGACTACGCGGCCTGATCTATACGGAGATCGAGGTCAGGGGCGCCAAGGTCGATCTTCATTCGGGAATTTATGGCGGCGCCGCTCCAAATCCGTTCTTCGCACTCTGCCAGATCATTGCAAAGCTGAAGGACGAAAACGGACATATTCTCATCCCCGGCTTTTACGATCAGGTCGGCAAGCCCAGCGCCGATGAATTGAAGGCGTGGAAGTCGCTACCGTTCGATGAAGAGCGCTATCGCAGCCAGGAGGTCGGATCGAAAGAGCTTACCGGCGAGCATGGATTCTCGGTGCAGGAGCGGACGTGGGCACGTCCGACGCTGGAAGTACATGGGATGCCGGGCGGATTCATCAGGCGCGGGCGCGAAGACGGTCATTCCTGCGAAGGCGACTGCAAAAATATCAATGCGAATCGTGCCCAACATGGACCCAAAGCGCAGCTTCGATCTCTACAAGACCTATGTTCTATCGCTCGCGCCGAAGGGTGTCGAGGTCGAGGTGAAACTCCTCAGCATGGGCGATCCTATGATCATTCGCACCGACAATCCTTTCGTGAAGGCCTCGACCGAGGCAATGAAGGAAGTGTTCGGGAAAGAGACGGTATTCGTGCGCTCCGGTGGATCGATTCCGGTCGTCGGCGATTTCGACAAGCACCTGAAGATCCCTTCGCGTGATGATGGGCTTCGGACTTCCGGACGACAATCTGCATGCGCCGAATGAAAAATTCCACATCGCAAATTTCTATCGCGGCATCGAGTCGATCGTGCGCTTCATGGAGAAGCTGTGACTTCCCTTTGGATCTAGGGAGCGTCGGTGGGCGCCAGTTTCTGCATCAACCACTCGCGCCAGCGGGTCGCGAGTTCAGGGACGGAGCAGAAGATCGAGGCACGCTTCCCGTTCGGTGCGACTGTAGCTTACATCGGAAACCGTGGCGATCGGCCAGCGTGGACGGGGACGCTCCACCAGCGAGAAATCTAATCCAGCGCTGACGAACCCGGGCTGCAGGACGCGCACATACCATCCACCGCGGTTCGTCTCCTTCACGCGCTTGATCAGGCCCGGGCGACGCCAGCGGCGTTCGAGCTTATAGCACGGTCCACGCGGCCCAGAAACTTGGACTCGCGCATCTCCCACGCTGTAGATGTCGCCAAGGCAAACAGTGTGCTCGTCGAGACCTTCGTTCGTAAAATTTTCACCGAAGCCTCCATACGGAAGAGGCTCAGGACTATCCCACTCCGCACGCCAAAGCGGATAATGTGCGGCGGCGTAGCACAGGGCCGCATTGTCCGGGCCGCCATGATAGCGTCGATCTTCCACTGCATCCCCGTCGATGGACTCGTGACCCAGCCAGACTTCTCCCAGAACGGGTTGCTTAAAGATGGCGCTCCGCCAGGTACGATCGAATGGATCGGGCGCATATGCAGTCCCGTAAGACTTAGGAAGGGCCGTCTGGATGGAGAGGATTCTGGGCACATTTACTCTTGATGCTGGAAGAGAGGCATTTGAACCAACGGAGCGCCGGAAATGGCGGCTGCCTTCGGATCGAAGATCTTCTCCGCGGTCGCTGGACACAAGGTGCGATATCCACAGAACCGGCATGTGTTGAATTCGTCCCTGCTTGGCCGGAAACTTCTCCTGCGCGTATCCCCGCAGCAACCTCGGCGATCTTCTCCTTCGTCGCCTGAAGCTGGTTCTCGGTGCGCTTCGAAAAGACAGCTTGGTTCGCTTGCAGATTGTAGAATCCGACTTGCGTCACGGGGCTTCCCCACTTCTCGGTGGCAGCCAGCGCATAAACTGAAAGCTGCAAGCTCTTCTCGGTCTTCTCTTCGTTCCTGGGGTTTCCAGTTTTGTAGTCCAGTATGACGAGACCATCTTCTGTTTCGTCGACGCGATCGATTCTTCCCTCGATCAACACATCGCCCAGCAGAAAAGAGAAGCGTTCCTCCAGGGCCTTCACCTTCGGAAGCGCGCCGGACGCGATCTCCCTGCTATAAAACTCACTGAGATGCTGCCGACCCTGTGCCAGCAGCATGTCGTATTGGAGACGCTCCTCTACTATGCGCTCATACTTTTGGAACTCCGCTTCAAAGCACTCGATTAAGCTCTGCAGGCTTATGACGCGGTCCTTCACCACGCTGTCATAAAGTGTGCGCAGTGCGAGATGCACCGCCGATCCGTATTGAGAGATCGCACTCGAATCGTAGGGTAGGCTCCACTCGTATTGAAAATAGAACTGCTTCGGGCAATTGTCATAGGTCTCGATGGCTGACGCGCTTAACCGCAAACTCCTGGTTTCCATCTCTGCAGGAAGCTCATGCCACAGAACTTCGTCCTCCGCACTCGCTGCAACCCTGCCGATCACATATGGTGCAGCTTCCCTTGCTTCCACTGCCTTATCAAGACGCTTGGATTTATGCAGCTCACGCATGTAGAGCGACGGCACGGGGTCCTTGCCGCTCGCGCTCTTGCCGAGAATGAAGAGTTCATCCTTGGCACGGGTAAGCGCCACATAGAACAACCGACGTTCTTCCTCTTGATGCAATTGCTTTTCGCTCAGCGTTTCGACGTTGCTCCTGCGCAGTTCCTGAGGAAAATCGAAGAGTACTTCTCTGAACTTCGCTGGAAACGTATTGCTCGTTGTTCGGACTATGAACGTATGCTTGAACTCCAGGCCCTTTGCTGCGTGGACTGTCATCAACTTGACCGCGACAGGCTCTTCCGAGCGGCGTATCAGGGCTCCCAACACGTCCCGCTCGTCGGCATTCAAACGCCCGCCGCCACTACGCCAGCAACCGATGTAGTCCATGAAATCGGCGAGTCTGCCGTCATTCGTCTTCGCGCCCACACATGGCTTCCCCATCCACTCACCAGCGAAGCGCTGCAAATGGACGGTCTCGACAGATTCACCAAATCCGAGTAGTTCTATGGTGCGCGCCAGCGCCTTATCAGCTTCAGAGGACTCAACCTCTTTCCGGTATTGGTTGATCCGCGCGATGAAGCGTTTGCCTTCGTCAAACTCCTCCAACGCTGCGGCCACGCTTTTCACCCTGCGACGGCCCTGCTTGAGAGCGCGCTGCACTGCTCTGGGGTCCAATCCGAAGCGTGGCATCATCGCGAGACGAAAGAGCCCGACGTTGTCATCCAATGTGACCATGCAACCCAGCGCGGCGATGAGATCGCGCCCACGTTCGGTGTCCAGAAGGTCGGTGCCGGCCACGCTCACCGGAATGCTCTGCCTGCCAAATTCTTCGATCAACGCAGGGGCCGCGCCATGGCCGCGATAGATCACCGCAAACTCGCTCCAGGGGTCCCCGGTTAGGTCTGCACGCTCTTTCACGAGTCTTACTACTTCATGCGCCTCATGTTGCGGACCGTCGTGCCGCACCAACTGCACTCGCTTCTGTGACTGCTTCCCATGCCGCAGCATTCTTCCACTTTGCAATGGCAGCCGCGCAAAATCGGACTCCAGATCGCTCGTATCAGCATTGTGCCTTATCGCCTCATACGCGCAGTCGAGAATGTTTTGTATTGAGCGTTGGTTCTCAGCGAGAGTGACCGCCTTCGATTTCGGAAAGGCCTTTCGAAAATCGTCGAATGCTCCTGCCGATGCTCCCCGAAACCGATAGATCGCCTGATCGGGATCCCCCACCACGAACACATTGCCGTCCGCGCCCGCCAACAGCCGCACGATCTCAAGCTGAGAATGGTTGGTGTCCTGGAATTCATCTACGAGAATCATGCGCGCCCTGCCTTGTGCGCGCATGAGTGCCGCATTGTCAGTTTGAAAAAGCCGTGCGGTCTTCACGATGAGCGAACCGAACGAGCCTACATTCTGCTCTGTCAGCATTTGCTCGACAGCAGCGAATGCGCGGGCGATCTCCCGGCAGCGCTCGATCACCTCTTCACGTGTAGGCGGGACATCCTTCGACGACTCTCCTACTCGCGGCAGTACCGCTGCCGGGGCTGCCGCAAGCCGATCCACATAGGCGGCATAGTCTGCGGCACCGACCAACTCTTCATTGCAGCGGTCGAAGAAGTCGAGCAAGGTTTTCAAGAACGTCCCAGGGTCCGACGCCTTGGCAAAATACTTCAGCCCCAGCTTCTCGATGTTCCTTCGCAGATATACCCACAGGTCTTCTCTCGGCAACAACTCGAAAGCCTTGTGGTGGGCCCTCAGCACTCGATAGCCATAAGAGTGGAAGGTACATGCGGTAACATCTTTCGCGTCATCTCCCAGCAGATTAGGCGATGCCAGCTTCGCCATCATTTCTTCCGCCGCCGCATTCGTGAAAGTGATCGCCAATATCTGATTGGCTGGAACGACTCCCTGCTTCACAAGGCGAAAGATGCGCTGCGTCAGAACAGTTGTCTTTCCGGTGCCTGCCCCCGCCCTCACCATCATCGGGCCGAACTCATGATCTGCAGCAATCCTCTGCATGTCATTGAGGGGCGAAGAATATGCGAAAGACATGTCTGCATTATCGCCGTCTCACGCTCTATCGGCAATACGAATCTCGGGTCAATCCAGTGGAAAACGGGACGATGGACCGCCGCGGTTGAATCCCGGCCCTCCTCACCGTAATCTAGTCGATGATGCAACCTGCCACGAACAGCCTGACGCCGCGTACCGTCGCCGAGTCTCTCTCGGACATGATCGAGATCGTCCTCCCCAATGATGCCAATCCGCTTGGCAACCTGCTCGGCGGACGCCTCATGCATTTCATCGACATCGCCGGCGCCCTCGCTGCGCATCGCCACTCCCGCAGCTATGTCGTCACCGCTTCAATGGACCACATCGACTTCATCGCACCCGTGCACGTCGGCGACATGCTCATCCTCAAATCGGCAGTGAACCGCGCCTTCAACACCTCGATGGAATGCGGCGTGAAATGCTACGTCGAGAACTACATCTCCGGGACCAGGCGTCACATCGGCAGCGCCTACCTCACCTTCGTCGCTGTCGACAGCCGCGGACGCAATCTGCCAGTTCCCCCCGTCGTGCCCGAAACCGAAGCCGAAAAACGCCGGTATGAGGATGCAGGACGCCGCCGTGAGCACCGCATCACCGAACAGAAGCGCAAGCGCGAGTTGCGGGAAGAGCGCGAACGCCTGCGTACCTCGCAAACGGCGACCCCGTAACAATGCGACTCGCCGGAAAGACAGCCATTATCACTGGTGCGGGCAGCGGCATTGGACGCGCGTGCGCGGAACACTTCGTACGTGAGGGCGCCAACGTCGTGATCGTTGCACGCCGTAAAGACCGGCTGGTGCAGCTCGCAAACCTGCTGGGCCCGGAGAAAGTACTTGTGATCGACCAGGACATCTCCGCACACCGAGCGGCTGAAGTCATCGTGCGTCAGACTCTGGAGCGCTTCCGAACCGTGAACGTCCTCGTCAACTCCGCCGCATCTCTGATCGCCGGCACTGCGGAGACGCAAGACGTCGACGAATGGGATGAGCAGTTCAATACCAACGTCCGCGCGCTCTGGTTGCTTTCGAGCGCCGTGCTCGCGCCCATGCGAAAAGCGGGCGGAGGTTCGATTATCAATCTCGGTTCCGTCGCCGGACTCAATGGAGCACGCAACCGGGCCGCCTACTCCGCCACTAAAGGAGCGGTGATCTCGCTGACAAAATCCATGGCGCTCGATCACGCGCCGGAGAACATTCGCGTGAACGCAATCTGTCCCGCCATCGTCGAGACCGATCTGGTGGCGGACTTCATTCTCAAAGCTCCCGATCCGGAGGCAGCCCGCAAACTACGGCTAGGCCTTCATCCCCTGGGACGCTTCGGCACGCCCGACGACATCGCTTATGCGGCGCTCTATCTCGCCAGCGACGAATCCAAGTGGGTCACAGGCTCCGCCATTCCCATTGACGGCGGTTACACCGCGCAATAAAAAGTGCCAAAACTAAAGACCCTCAAAATGCTTTGTCGCGAACTTCCGTCGACCCGGTGCGGGTGACCGGACCGCGACCGTCTTCCGTTCGCACTCGCGATCTGCGCCCGGTATGTGGCAGGAGATTAACCAGTTCGACAGCGGTCAGCCCAAAGATGAAATCCACTACCAGCATCGCGATCCAGTGAGGCGTGTAAGAGTGGGCATAGATGATCCGCTGGGTCACCATACCCCCGATAATGCCGCCGACAGTGCCAGCGAGCACATCCCACATCGACACCGAGCCGGGACCGCGAAGCACGCGGCTCACCGCCAGTCCTGTCAACAAACCGACTACCACCCACCAGAAGATAACCATGCTGCGCTCCTTATAAAACCGACAATACTGGTAGCGATGCGCGAACTTGTGCAGGAGTTTCCGCGTTCCTGGATTTTTTGGCGGCGTCAGCGCTCATATGTCTCACAAAGCTCGCGCAATCGCTGCGCATCGGAGGTACGAAGATCTTCGCCGGCCATGCGCCAACGCCAATTACCGCTGCTCGTCCCCGGATAGTTCATGCGGGATTCCGTCCCCAGCCCAAGTACGTCCTGCATGGGAAATATCACTGCTTCAGCCACCGACATCGTGAGCGCGCGGATGAACTCCCAATTCACGGCCTCGCCCCGCTCGATGCCCGGAAGATACTTTTTCGCCGTGTCGTGCTGCGCGCGAATCTTTTCCTCCGACTCCCCAGACGTCGCAGGACTCCGGTTCCACCAGCCCATCACCGTGTCGTTGTCATGGGTGCCGGTATACGCCACACGATCGTGCGTATAGTTATGCGGCTTGAAATATGGCGCTTGCGGATCGTCACCGAATGCGAACTGCAGGATCGCCATGCCGGGCAGCCTGAATCTCGTCCGCAGCGTTTCTACTTCTGGTGTGATAACTCCCAGGTTCTCCGCCAGGACGGGTAGCTCTCCAAGAGCACTCTGGAGCGCCTCAAAGAGTTTCTCCCCCGGAGCCTTGATCCATGTTCCATTTTCAGCGGTGGCGTCTCCGCCCGGCACGGCCCAGTAAGCCTCGAATCCGCGAAAATGATCGACGCGGATGAAGTCGAACTCTTCCAGCATGGCACGCACCCGTGCTATCCACCACGCAAACCCCGTCTGTTCATGTCTCTTCCAGTCATAGATAGGATTGCCCCACAACTGGCCAGTTGCGCTGAAGTAATCGGGAGGCACCCCAGCGACTACCTTCGCCCTTCCCTGCTCATCGACAAGAAACAATTCCGGATGCGACCACACGTCTGCGGAATCGTGTGCCACATAGATGGGCAGATCTCCCATCAGCCGGATGCCACGGTCCTTTGAGTGGTCCCGAAGTGCCCTCCACTGCCGCGCGAATATCCACTGCGTGAACTTTTCGGCGGCGATCTCATTTTGAAGCCGCTCCCGTGCTTGCCGAATGGTCTCCGCGTCCCTCGTGATCAGCGAAGCTCCCCACTCGGTCCATGAGCGCTCATCGTGTGCATGCTTCAACGCGGCGAACAATGCAAAATCATCGAGCCACGCCGAGTTCTTCGCTTCGAATTCTTCGTAATCCGGACGCAGTTCGTGAAGCTTATGGAAGCGCTCGAATGCCTTCCGCAGCAGCGGCAGCTTGAATCGCCTGGCTTCCTCGAAATTCACCTTTCGCTCCGGGAACTTCGGAGCATTCTCAAGGTCTGTCCCTTCGAGCAATCCGTCAGTGAGTAAATCATCGGGGCTGATTAACATGGGATTGCCCGCGAATGCGCTGAGCGCCTGATACGGACTGTCACCATATCCCGTGGGTGCAAGCGGAAGCACCTGCCAGATGGACTGCTTGGCCCCTGCGAGCCAGTCGACGAAACGCCGCGCTTCCGGACCGAAGTCTCCGATACCATACCCGCCCGGAAGCGAAGTTATATGCAGCAGAACGCCGCTCGAACGAGGCCAATGCATCAGGCCCGCACTCCTGCGCCGCGTACGATCTGCATCAATCCTTCGATCGGAATCGCTACCCATGCCGACGACTGGACCAGGTTGAACGCGAGTTCTTTGCAGGCGCGATCGATCAGATAGCAATCGATCAGCACCATCATGCCTTTCTCATCCTGCGGCAGTAGTCTGGTATCGGCGGTGCACTCGCGATAGCTGCGTAGGAATTCAGTCCCCATCCAGTGCGCCCACAGATTTGCCCACGCCAATACACGCTCACGCTTCGCCGGAGATTCCATCACCGGCGCCGCACCTGACGCTTGGCGGTAGAACAGAGCATGCGCGGAATAGTAGAACGACCAGATCATCGCAGCCAGATCGCGCCCAGCCGATGCCTTGATCCTGCGCTCACTCGCGGGCCGGCTCGGATCTCCTTCAAAATCGATGACCACGAAATCCTTCCCCGTAAAAAGCACTTGATCGAGATGAAAGTCCCCATGCAGGCGGATGCGGTTGCAACGCAAGCGCTCTTCGCGAATCGGCTTCAAGATCTCTTTGAGCTGTCCTTCGCTTGCGAGAAGCTGCTCCGCCGACCCCCGGCTCTGGTCCGGGACGCTGCTGATGTTTGCTCGCAGAAACTCCATCGTGCGTCCAAGCGAGCCGAGGAAGCCATGGTAGAGGCTCTGCCGGTAAAAGTCGGTGAATGGTTCCGGAACGAAATCGCCTTCATCCACTGACGCGAGGCACTTATGCATGTCGGCAGCACGCGAGCCTAGCAATCGCGCGTACTCGAGCGGTGTGCCAAGCAGGCCGCGTAGATGCGTAGCAGGTTCGCCTCTTGGTGAAATCACTCCGTCCATGACGGCCGCGGGGGTTGGCTCGACCATCGCGCGCTCGAGGAACAGTTGAAACTGGTCCACAAAATAGGCCATCGCAACGGCTTCACTGTGGACATACTCCTCCACCAGTCCGAGTGTGATTCGCTCCATGTTCTTTCGATATTCGAGAGTGCCGACCAGCCTTGGCGAATGGCTGAATCCGTTTTGTGTCAGGATGCGAAGCGATTCTTCTTCAGGGTTCGGCCCCTCGTCCAGCTTGCGAAACAGTTTGATGTAGTACTTATCGTCGAACGCGAGGTGGCTATGGTGCCGCTCCCGCGCAACGACACGAACTTCTCTTGTCTGCTGGTCGAGGTCGCTGAACTTATGGGCGATCAATGACCCAAGCTGGGCTTCCAGCGTTTTTTCATTGCGGACCAGATCGAGCAGTATGTTACCGAAATCCGGACAGAACAAGGCTCCATAGAGCAATCCGCTATCTCCATCGCGTGTGCGCAGGCGGGCGAATGTGATGCTGGGATCGTCATGGATGATCTTCTCTCCCTCTTCTCCGCGGACGGCACTGAGAGCTGCTAGATACAATTCGGGCTCACCCTCGTCGAACTCCACCTTCACGATCATCAGGATCATGTCACTGCGAAGCACGATCCAGTCGATGGCCTCCGCCGAACGCATCTTGCGCCCGCGCAACCAGAACCAGCGCCGCTGTGAGAGGAAGCGAGGCAGTGCACGCGACAGCTCCGCCACCGCTTTTGGCGAGAACACCTCTTCGAAGCTCTCCACTACCAGAATGTTCCGGTCGAGCGCCCCGCGATGTCCCTCCTCTGGAGGAACCACTCTCGGCTGCAGCAATATCCAATAGAACGCGTACGGATTCAGCGTCAACGCGTATGGGTCCCGCGTGACCGGCGGAAACTCAGTGCCGCCGAACATCTCGACCAGCGACATGCCGTCATAATCTTTGAGATCGAGATTCACGTGCTGCGGATAGCGTGAGAGATTGGCCACCACCAGCACTCGCTCATCACCATACTCCCGCACGAATGCGAGCACTTTGCGGTTTTGCGGAGTCAGAAATTTCAGTGACCCGCGCCCGAACGCCTGAACGCGCTTGCGTTGCGCGATTGTGCGCTTCGTCCACCACAGCAGCGAGTTTGTGTTCTTCTGCTGCGCCTCCACATTGACCGTTTCGTAATGATATTCAGGATCGATGTTGACTGGCAGGTACAACTTCTGTGGAGTCGCCCTCGAGAAACCGGCGTTCCGGTCTCCATTCCACTGCATCGGAGTCCGCACGCCGTTGCGGTCGCCAAGATAGAAGTTGTCCCCCATTCCGATCTCGTCGCCGTAGTAGATCACTGGCGTACCCGGCAGCGAGAACAACAGCGCATTCATCAACTCGATGCGCCGTCGGTCATTCCCGAGCAGCGGTGCGAGCCTGCGCCGAATACCGAGGTTGATGCGCATCGGACGATCGCTCGCATACATGCGATACATGTAGTCACGCTCTTCATCCGTCACCATCTCAAGCGTGAGTTCGTCATGATTGCGCAGGAACATCGCCCACTGGCAATTCTCTGGTATCGGCGGTGTCAAATTGAGGATGTCCGTGATCGGGAACCGGTCTTCCATCTGCAGGCCCATGAACAGCCTGGGCATCACCGGAAAATGGAACGCCATATTGCATTCGTCGCCCTCGCCAAAGTATGCGATCGAATCTTCAGGCCATTGGTTCGCCTCCGCGAGAATCATGCGGTCTTTATATTTGGTATCCATGTGCGCGCGCACTTGTTTGAGGAAGGTGTGGGTCTCCGGCAGATTTTCGCAGTTGGTGCCCTCGCGTTCGAACAGGTACGGCACGGCATCCAGACGCAGTCCGTCCACTCCCATATCGAGCCAGAAATCAAGCACCCCGAACATCGTCTTCACGACCTCGGGATTATCGAAATTCAGATCGGGCTGGTGTGAGAAAAACCGGTGCCAGTAATAGGCATTAGCCACCGGGTCCCAGGTCCAGTTCGATTGCTCGAAGTCTTTGAAGATGATGCGCGCCTCTTTGTACCTCTCGGGCGATTCGCTCCAGACATAAAAATCGCGCCAATAACTTCCCGGTGCGGCGCGTCTCGACTTCTTGAACCAGTCATGCTGGTCGCTTGTATGGTTCAGGACAAGCTCGGTGATGACGCGAATGCCGCGTCGATGTGCTTCATCAAGAAAAGACTTGAAATTCGTCAACGTACCATACGCCGGGTGTACGTCGGTGTAGTCCGCGATGTCATATCCATCATCGCGCCACGGTGACGGACAAAAAGGCAGCAGCCAAATTGCCGTCACGCCAAGGTCTTGAATGTAGTCCAGCCTCTGCATGAGACCAGCGAAGTCGCCCATGCCGTCCTCGACACTATCGAAGAAAGATCGGACGTGGACCTCATAGATGATCGCGTCTTTGTACCACAGAGGATCGTGCTCAAATTCCGTACGGCGTTCTTCCGCCATGCTTACGTGCTCCGGTGTGTCAGGGATGTAACGCTCCCTTATGGATGCGCTCTGACAGGATACGTGCCGCTTCGGTTTTCCCACACCCTCGCGAATGAGGTGAATCCGTTGTGCGCTCTGAACATCTATCCCGCTTGGGAGAGATCTCCGATGCCCCAGCCCGTACGGATCCTCGTCTTTGCCGGAAGTTTGCGCAGCGGCTCACATAACAAGAAGCTCGCTCAGGTCGCCGCCTCACTCGCCCGCAACGCTGGGGCGGACGTAACCCTGCTCGATCTCGCCACGCTTCCTATGCCTTTCTACGACGGGGACCAGGAAACGCAGGAGGGTGTCCCCGAAAATGGGATGAAGTTCAAAGACCTTCTCAAAGCGCACGACGGGATCATCATAGCCAGCCCGGAATACAACAGCTCTTACTCCGGTGTGCTTAAGAATGCGATTGATTGGGCGTCCCGCCCTGTCCCCGGCGAACCTCCCCTTGGGGCGTTCGTGAACAAGTTTGCCGCGATCGTGAGTGCCTCACCCGGCGCCTTGGGCGGTCTGCGAGGGCTCGCCGCATTACGCATACTGCTCGAGAACATTCAGGTTACCGTCCTTCCCAACCAGCTTGCCGTCCCGGCTGTCCAGGACGCCTTTGATGAAGCCGGAAACCTCCGCGACCCGCAGAAGACTGCACAGCTTGACCGCATCTGCAAACGCCTCGTACAGACCTTGGAGAAACTTAAGTAGCACTAACGCACAACTTTTGCTCGATCTCCGGGTTGCAATGGGTTGTTATAGTGTTGTCATAATCTAATCGAGATCATCTAACTGGTATTCCAATCGTGTGTCGCAAATACCACAGGAGACGTCAATCATGAACGTCATGAAGTCGAAATCCGTTTTGCTGCTGTCCCTGCCTTTAGCGCTCGCTCTGGCTGCGGGGTGCAACAAGAGTCCTAATGCCGAGAGCGCCAACTCACCCACCTCCGACCAGCAGGTGGCGGTGGACGTGCAGGCGAAGATCCTCGGCGATAGCGCAGTCACGAACAAGCAGATGACCATCAATGCAAACAATGGAGTGGTCACCCTTTCTGGACAAGTTTCGAGCGATGCCGAGCGTTCTGCTGCATCGAATGACGCCGCCACCGTCGCCGGTGTCAAGACAGTCGTGAACAACCTCAGCGTCTCCGACGCAGCCGCGCAGCAGACGGGCGCAGTGGATACCCCACAGGTCCCGCCGGTTGTCGCACAGAAGGCACACCAGAGCTCGCGGGAGCGCGTCCGACATTCAGCGCCAGCGCCCGTCACGACCGCGCGCAACAATATTGCTTCTACTCCGGCGCCTGCTCAGAGCTACAGTGACAACGGCACTGGTCCGATGACGTCGGCGCCTGCGCCGGTGGCACAGCACATCGCGCCCCCGCCGCCTCCTCCGCCCGCAAAGGTCACAGTGCCTTCCGGAACGGGACTGTCCGTGCGGCTGAGCCAGCCGCTGGGTTCAGATACGAACCAGGATGGCGACACCTTCCGGGCCACGCTGCAGTCACCAATCATGGTGGATGAGCAGACCGCTATCCCCGAAGGTGCTGAAGTGGAAGGCCGCGTGGTCTCAGTGCACGCAGCTGGCAAATTTGAGGGCCAGCCGCAGCTCGCCCTCAGTCTCTACAAGCTCAGTTACAACGGGCACTCGTACAACATCGACACCGACCAATGGTCCCGCGTCGGCAATTCGCGCGGCAAGAGTTCCGTGGAGAAAGTCGGCGGTGGCGCGGCGGTGGGCGCGATACTCGGCGGCATCTTTGGCGGAGGCAAGGGAGCAGCGATCGGTGCAGCTTCCGGCGCTGGTGCCGGAGCTGGTGTTCAGGCGATGGGTAAGGCACAGCAGGTCCGCCTGGGACCGGAAGCCGTGCTTTCGTTCCGCCTACAGAACTCGATCACCGTCACCGCTTCGAATACCAACAATTCCGGACGCACTCGGATTGAGCCGTAAGAGCACCCTGCGTTTGAGATCGTAGCGCCGGCTGCCAGCCGGTGGTCTGGGCGGGCGGCCCGCCCGCCCGTGCCTTCGAACGCAAAAAACTCTTGCAAATGGCAGAACAATCCTGCTACTCTGCTTCTCCCACGGCGTGTCTTCAGACGCGCCGTTTGCTCTTTGAAATCCCACACCACTACATCTTGGGCTAACCGAAAGGTAAACACTATTACTTGGATCTACGGTGATCCTTCGGTGATCTCTCCCTCTAACCCACACATTCCACTATGTGCCCAGGGGAGGGGTATACACACCGAGGCAGAATGCAAACCCCCGGCTGAAGCCGGGGGTCTACCGTGAACTGAGCTGACAGCTTCTTAGTGTCCCTGAAAGAACTCCGCCATGCCAACGCCGTTCGCCCCATCTCCCGGACACGCCTTCAGACCCAGCAGGTCGCAAGTCGTCCGCAGGATGTCGCGTTGCGTGTGGTGGCTTGAACTCTGGTAGGAAGCCTTGACGTTGGGACCGACGATAGCGGTGAAGATATGCCCGCCGCACCGGTTGCTCTCCGGCCGGGTACCGCACTTGTTATCGCCGCTCAGATCGCTCTCATCGAAGGTCACGATCAGCACCCCGTCGCCCCCCGGCTGGAAGTAACTTGATTCGAGCAGCACCGGAAGGAAGCCGGCCAGATAGTTGTCGGCCGCACTGAGCGCGGACGCCGTGTTGCCAGGGTTGTGTCCGTCATGCATCAGGTCGGGCGCAATGAAGTTGTAATTGGCGACCTCATTCAACATGATGTCGGTGGCCAGTTGCGAATCCTTCACCATCTTGTTCCGCGCAGACTGGCTTCTCGCCACGTCCGAGAAGAAGGGGAAGGGGTTGTGGCGGCGGACATAGTTTCCGGATTGGGTCCCCATGAAACCGTCGTAAGGAATGCCTTGGAAATATCCCTTCCAGCTCTTGCCCTCAGCATTCAACTGGCGGACCAGGTTCGCCGCATTCACTGTCCCCACGCACCCGTTACCGTTGCACTGCCGGTGTAACGCTTCGCCGCCGACCGGGGCGATACCTCCCACCATCTCTCCATACGCCAGCCAGGAGCCATGCGAGGCGGAATAGACCTGCGTGCCCAAACCGTGATGGCTCGCCACCCCGGAGAGGTAGGGCATATAGTGCAACGCCTCTGCATCACTCCGGTTCTCCAGCATCAGCACGAACACGTGTTGCGAGGAGTAAGACTGTCCATGTGGCCCTGGTCCCGGCGCGGGCGGACCTGAGACATTAATATGCAAAACTTTGTCATAATATCGGCCCTTGTTGTCCCAGGCTTTCACATAGACCTGATGATCGCCACCGGACATCGCCAATGTCGAGTTCAGCGAACCGCCTCTTGCTAAGTAAACATCCTGACTGTCCACGTTGACTACCATGGCGGTGATGGTGGCATTCGGAACTGAAGCGGAAGCCTGTACGTGCACGGAAGAAGGATCAGTCGACCCATCGATGGGTAACTGCACTGTGACTGCTGTGGCTGATTGAGATGAGGGGGAAGGGGTTCCGTTTCCGGCGAACGATGCTGTTGTAAGCGCACTGCTCAGCAAGATTAGTCCGAGCACTCTATGTAATGGCAACCTAGTCTCCTAAGGATCGATTTCAGCGGATAAGCGCTGCGATATGACTTGAAAGGGAGGCTAGGGAAAAACGAACTCTGGCTATACGCGGGTTGTTACTTAAATGAAGCAAAATAACGATTAGTTCCTCTCGAGGTGCTAGGGGAAATGCACTAGAGACAAGGTGGGTTCTTCTTCTTATCGCGTAGACTCCACCATTCGTCCCAAAGCGACGAAAGAAATCGTTTTCCCTGCTACGATCCAGCGCATGTCACGCTGGTTACAAACGGCGATCGGTTTTTCAGTAGCGGCGGCTGCAGCCGCACTATGTTTTTACGCGGGACTTTATCTGATGTGGTCGGGTGACTTCTCAGGGATCTCCGACTGGTTCCAACTTGTCGGCATCGCTGTCATCCTTGGTTGCCCGATCGCGGGTGTTCTGACCTTTGCGCCCGTCATGCGGTTGATACGGTCCCGTTCGGCGGCTTCACGCGCATAGTCCATACAAATCACAATCCAGCCCCAGCAGTTTGAGCGGACTCTTGCAATATCCTGATTGCGTGACCCGACTCTCATCAGCAACCTTGACCACTGAGACGTTTTTCGAACATGTCCTCTCCCGCAAGCCACGGATTGCCGTGTTCGACTGTGACGGAACGCTTTGGTCCAGCAACTCCGGCCTGGACTTCATGTATTGGGAGATCAAGCAGGGACTGCTTGCTAAACAGGTATCTGAGGACTTGCTTAAGCGCTTCAAACTCTATGAAGCAGGCGAAGTCAGCGAAGTCGATATGTGCGGCGAAATGGTCTCGTGCCATGCGAACCTGCGTCTTGATGACATCGGCGCTGCGGTAAAGAGGTTTGCCATCGAGCACATCGCTCCTAACATCTTCCCTGCCATGCTCGAACTCGTGAAGTGCCTCAGCGAACAGGGCTGCGATCTCTGGGCCGTCAGTTCGACAGCATCATGGGTAGTGCGCGAGGGGCTCATACCTTTCGGGATCCGCCCCGAACAAGTGCTTGGGGTGGAGGTGGCCACGCGAGGCGATGTTGTGACACCTGAACTGATTGCCGTCCCTACAGACGAATTGAAAGCGGCAGCCCTGGTCAAAGCCGGGCTGCCGCATCCGGATGCCGTCTTCGGCAACTCCATTCATGATCTAGCCATGCTTGAGATCGCACGCGCTTCGTATGCGGTCAATCCGAATGACGATTTACGCGCCATTGCCGAGACACGGAACTGGCCGATCTACCAGCCGGATATTTGAGGGTCACTCACTGAAGCATCGGTACGCCCCGCCCGGGAGTATACGGAGCCCCTGCCTTCTCCGCCTCTGACTGCAGCGCTTTGAAGTCTGTGTCGATCGCGCGCATGTCGTTCAAGACGCTCGTCAACTCTTCGCTCGTCTCCTTATAGGACGCCAAGTGTGAACCGGTGGGCTTGGACGTAGAGAGATACTCATCCGCGCTAATCTGGGAGACGCGATCACTGATCGATTTAGGAAGCAGGTCTTCGCGTTTTTGCGACACACGATCGCCGATGAGCTTCGTGAGCACAACGTTGTTGCGGTCTTGTAGTTGCAGAAGGCGTGTGATCAGCGGCGCGACGTCGGCTGGAGTCTGGCGCAGCGCCTTTTCGAGCGCCTGCAAGGCGTGTTCAGTGTTGCTCGCCTGTTGCGATGCTCCATAAACCGTGCGCTGAATCCCCATGAGTTTTTGCTGGAACTGCGCGAGTGCAACGATGTCTTCCGGAGACATCTTTGCCGTCTCGGCATCCAGCAGTCCTACACTAAACTTCACCGGACCGGCAAGATTTGTCCACTGCCCGCGAACATTTTGAGAGAGTGTGACCTGATACGTGCCGGGAGCGACCAATCCACTCGAGTCGCGCGAACCGGGATCGTCATCGTCATCGTCTGCTGGTGCGGGCTTATCAGCTTCGCGCAGGCGTGAGTTGGGCATGCGAAGGTCCCACGTCGCGCGATTGATGCCCGCCGCATTGGGCGCCGATATCTGCCGCACAACATTCCCTTTGGCATCGCTGATCGTAAGCCACAGCGCAGGCGCCTGTTCTTCGGCCTCCGCCCGCAGTTCCTCTGCCGTCGGATACTGCATGCTCGCATACGGTCCGCTAAGTTTCGCGTTGCCGCTCGCTTTCTCTGCTTTCTTTTCCTTGTCCTGACGGACATCTTTGAGAGACTTCAGCTTTTCCTTTTGATAGAAGGTGAATGTAGCTCCGAATGGCGGATTGTCCGCCTGATAAAACGACTCTCCCAAATGCCCCTTCTTGCTTCCGTTATTACGCTCTTCGATGTAGAGCTTCGCGTCCTTCACCGGAAACAGCGCTGCTTTTTGTCCGATTGACTGGGGTAGCGAGCGCAGCGCCGAGTAGTCGTCAAGAATCCAGAAGCCGCGTCCGAAGGTCGCAAGCACCAGATCGTTCTCGCGCTTCTGTATCGCGATGTCACGCACGGCGATGGTCGGCAGCGATTTGAACTTTATCCATTTCTTGCCGCCGTCATTGGAGAAATATGCACCGAACTCCGTGCCCACGAACAGCAGCTTCGGATCGACGTGGTCCTCAGCAACCGCCAGGACCGGACCGTTCGCGGGCAGGTTCGTTGTGATCGATGTCCAGGTGGAACCTTTGTCGGTGCTCTTCAAGAGATATGGCTTTAGGTCTCCATTCTTGTGGTTATCAAAGGCCGCGTAGAGCACGCTGGCGTCATGATGTGACGCAAGCAGGCGGCTGACATAGGTCAGCGGAGGAACGCCCGGAAGGAGTGATCTTTACGCCAACTCTGTCCGCCGTTATCCGTAATCTGAATGAGCCCATCATCGGTGCCCACAAACAATAGGCCGGCCTGCTTGGGAGATTCCTGCAGGGCGACAATGTTTCCATAGAATGATGTCGACCTGTTCTTTGCTACCGCATCCGGGCCCCAGATCTTGCCCATCACCGGAAGCTTGTCGCGATCGAGGTGACGCGTGAGGTCACCTGAGACTGGTTTCCAGCTGTCGCCGCGGTCATCGGACTCAAAAAGCATCTGCGCCGCAAAATAAATTCGCGCATGCTGATGAGGCGAAACGATCAACGGAGAATCCCAGTTCCATCGCAAGGGCACGCCCTTCTGCGATTCCGGCGGCTGAATTCCCGTACGGTTTCCTGTGCGCCGGTCATAGCGCGCCAGAACACCATACTGCGATTCGGCATAGACCGTATTTGGATCTTCCGGATCAGCCATTGAGCGGAATCCATCGCCACCCTGCGTGATAAACCAGTCCGCGTTGGTAATGCCCGAGACGGAACGTGTACGTGAAGGACCACCCACCGAATTGTTGTCCTGCGTGCCGCCATATACGAAATAGAAGGGCGAAGCATTGTCCACGGCGACGTCATAGAACTGCGTTACAGGAAGGTTCTGTGCGTAGCGCCAGTTCTCTCCTCCGTCGAATGTTTCATAAACGCCGCCGTCGCACCCATTCAGCATGTACTTCGTGTCTGAAGGATCGATCCACAAAACGTGGTTGTCCACATGCTTATTGTTCTGCGGAAAGACGGTAACGTCTTGCCACCATCATCAGAGATTCGCATCAACGAGTTCATCAGATAAACGCGGTCCCGATTCTTAGGATCTGCCGTCACTTGCGAGTAGTAGAACCCTGTTTCCAGAAACGGATTCCTCTGCTCCCACGTTGCGCCCTTGTCCATCGAGCGGAAGACTCCGCCCTTCCCTTCCGACGCCTCGATGGTGGCATACACGACGTTCGAGTCAGCCGGAGATATCGAAATCCCAACACGTCCAATATCGACTGTGGGCAATCCCGTTGTCAGCTTCCTCCACGTTTCTCCTCCATCCACAGACTTGTAGATCGCCGCCTCCGGACCGCCGTCGATCATCGTCCACACATGGCGGCGGCGCTGATATGCCGCGGCGTACATCACGTCCGGATTCTCAGGATCGATGGCGACGTCGCCGACTCCGGTGTTTTCGCTGACGTAGAGCACGCGCGTCCATGTCTTTCCGCCGTCTTTTGTACGATAGAGGCCGCGATCGCCTCCGGGCGACCACAGCGGGCCTTGAGCGGCGACAAAGACGATATTCGAATCCTTCGGATGGATCGCAATGCGACCAATGTGCTCGGAGTGTTTCAGTCCGAGATTCTTCCAGCTATTGCCGCCATCTTCAGACTTGTAGATCCCGTCGCCGTATGAGACCGAGCGCTGAGAATTGTTCTCGCCGGTCCCTACCCACACCACGTTCCAATCCTTGGGATCAGCTTTCACATCCCCGATCCAGAACGCTCCCTCTCTCTCGAAGACGGGCTTGTAGGTGATGCCTCCATTGGCCGTCTTCCAGACACCTCCGGAAGCGACGCCAACGTAATAGCGGGCGCGGTTCGTGCTATCCACCGCGAGCGAGGTCACTCGTCCTGATACAAACGCCGGACCGATGTTGCGCAGTTTCAATCCTGCAAATGTCTCCGGCGACATGGGATCTTCCGGAGTTGCCTTGGTCTCTTCACTGGTGGGCGTGGGCGCAGATTGCGGCGCCATCTCTCCCGACTTCTCTTCGTCGCCACCGTGGGCAGCTTTACTCTTCGACGTCGGTTTCTGTGCGCGCCGGACTTCGGCTTGACTGTCGTCGTTCCTGCCTGTGCGGTGGGAAGTGGCGCCGGTTCGCTCGACGCCGTGGGAAAAACCTGCGGAGCTTGTGGCGTGGACAGATTCAAAGAGACCTGCGCACTTAAGAAAAATGAACCACTGATAACGAAATAAAGCACAGATGAGAGCGGTCTCGAAACCAAAGCGGACTCCTGCCGAGAAAAGAGGATGATCCACTTATAAAGCAAGCAGCCGTCTTCCTGCTACTTTCTTTCCCGATCAGTCAGCAATGCGCATGGCCTGCCAATCGTATGCCAGGTGCTTGCCGCATTCGAAACAGACCACGTAGGCACCTGCCGTGCCGTCGCGAGAAGTGAAGGGAAAACTACGATTGCGATGTCTGCATGCGAAGAGTCGCATCAAGGCCTTTAACAAGTCACACCTTTCGCCGTGCATTTTGACAACTCAACCGCTGGCATCAAAGTAAATCCTGACGCGCTTGATGCACATACGCCAATCCACTTAATCAACCTGGCCCTTCACCGGTGGAAAAGTGGGCCGCGAGCAGATCTCCCGCACATTCTCAAAGTCTATTTACTAGTGGTTCGTGTTTACCAGCACAGGAGACGCAGTGACGGGCAAAGTCTTCGTCAGCGTGTAATGGATCGTCTCGATCAAGCTCACCGTGTTGTCGCCTTTATTGACTACGATGACCTTCAAGCTGTCGGGAGAGGACCCTATCGACATTGGCGAAATCCCCACAGGTATGGACGGAACTTGCACGCGATTTGCGAGCGCATCGATGACGGTCACATCGTTCGAACCGGAGTTCGCGACAAAAGCGCGCGAGCCATCCGCAAGTACGGTAAGCGCAACCGGAGTCGTCCCCACGGATATCGTCGCTTTAACAGTGCGATATGCCGGGGAGCTTGGGTCCGCGTCGATGACGCTGACGTTGTTCGAACCCGAGTTGACCACGAACAGTTCGCGCCGTGCGGTGTCATACGCAATCGCACTTGGGGCCGTACCAACCGCGATTGCAGTACCTACCACGGTATCCGCGCCTGAATCGATTTGGGAGACAGTATTATCTCCCTGGTTCAGTACGTACAAAGATCCGCCGCCAACGACCGCTGCCACGGGGCTGACGCCCACCGCAACTGTCGCCAATACACTGTTGTCTTTGGTTGAAATGACGGTCACCGAGTTGCCGCCGTTGTTGACGGAATAGACCTTCGCGACAGCCTGATTCAAGGCCAGTGCGACGGGAGCATTGCCCACCGCAACTTCAGTCGTCTCACTGCCATTCGCGAGGCTCACTACTCCGACGGTCGGTACCTTACCAGCTTTACCGGCGTTCGCCGTCCACGCCGTAAGACCATCGCTGACGATATAGACCGGAGACGAGTTCGCCACGAGCGAGATTGTCCGCACTCCGGCAACCAGAGGCGCGTTTACGGGTGCAAAGAAAGTGAGAGTGTCCTCACCACGACTCGCGACGAGTCCACGAGTGCCGTCCGGAGTCAGGGCGTATGTTGGATCCACGCCCACATTCAACTGTCCCTGATTGGTGTCACCAGGGAGATTGATCGTGGTCACGACGCCTTGCGTGGTTGAACCTGTATTGGAAAGAACCAGACCGTATCCGGCGGTCGCTGGTTGCGGCCCCCCACTCTGGGGAATCGGATTTGCCACTGGACGATACTGGTCGCCGCAACCGGCGGCAAAGATCAACGCAATAGCGGACGCTAGCGACGCAACGGACGCGCGACGCAGGCTAATACCCTTCATTCCTACTCCAAAAGATGCTCTAGGGAACAAAGATTATTGTATCAGCGGCAACTCGCGAGTTTTGTAGCCGCTTTGTAATCGTCCGTGGCCGGGACTACGCGGCAGAATGCTTCTTCGATGATTTTTTTGTGGGCTTCCCGCCTACGTCACCGGAAGCTTGTGCGGCAACCACACCCTCCCCACCGTGCTTCTGAGCAACAGCGACTGCAACTTTGCCCGAAGAGGCGGCAGGCTTCTTCTTGCCCTCCATCTGCGCCAGGCTCTCTTTGAGCGCAGACATCAGGTCGACGACCGGTGCAGGTTTCTTAGGTTTGTCGATGGGAATTACATCCTGCCCTCGATGCGGGCCTCGATCAGTTTTTTCACGTTCTCCTCAAAGGTGTCGTGGATATTTGCTTGGGTCCCATTCGGCGGCAAGAGCCTCGACCAGTTGGTTCGCCACTTTGACTTCGGCGTCTTTCAGTTCGACATTCTTGGCTACGTCGCCAAAGCCGTCCACTTGACGAACCTCTTCCGCGTAATACATCGTGTGCAACACAATGCCGCCCTCCGCAGTCGGACGGAGAAACACTGTGTACTCGCGGTTGTGCATGGTCAATTTGGCGATGCCGACGTAACTCGGAATCCTGCATCGCTTTCGTCAGCAATGCATAAGGCCGGCGACCTGCCTCTTCCGGCATCATGTAATAAGACGACTCGAAGTAAACCGGATCGATCTCCTTCTCGCCGCACAAACTCCAGTATCTCCATCGCCTTTGCGGTCCTGGGCTCGATCTTCTTGATCTCTTCCGGCTCGATGATGACGTACTCGCCCTTGCGGTACTCGTACCCTTTGACGATGTCCTGCCCGCGATCCATTACTTCGCCGTCTTCCGGGCAGATGTATTGCTGCTTCACCCGCACGTGGTCTTTGCGGTGCAGCATGTGGAAGCTGACGCGCTCTCCGCGCGCTCCCGAGAACAGGCGCACGGGCATCGAGATAAGTCCGAAAGTTAGATAGCCGGTCCAAACGGAGGAAGCCATGTATGTCTCCTGGAAGGCGCACCAAAAGATCAATCCTCTGATCAGGGTGCGCATTTGCCCACATTTACGATGCTGGCATCCAGCAGTTTAGCCGTATTCATAGAGTGAAGGGAACCCGTAATTGGCGCGGGTTTCGCTTTGTCTTCGCTCATGAATCTCCTACCCCGATCAGTGGCGAAAAAACAAATCAACTGCGGGCAAGGTATTTGCACTAGAGCAGCGATGCCGGTCTCGTGTTTAAAGTCTTCCGCGCATTCCTTGATCAGAACTTCGTATCCGCCGATGGTTAATCTCTCCCTTCACACCAATGGGCGTGCCTTTCGTAACCTATGAGACAGATCGCTTTAGGATTATCCTCGCGGTATGTCTCTGCACGTTCTCGCGCCCATTCAGCGCCCAGTTCGACGGTGGCAGCGCTTCAAATTGAATCTGCCCGTCTGCGCTGTTGTCGCGCGTGGGATCAAGACGCTCATGGTGCGTGGCACGGGGAAAGATATCAGCGAAGGTGGTATGGGGATCTTTGCCGGCGTGGAGTTAAGCATCGACGACAAGATTCACGTTGAATTCGCGCCGGCGTTTGGACGCCCGGTACGAGTGCATGGCATTGTCCGCAATCGGCGCGGATACACCTACGGTATCGAATTTCTTACAGGCACGCCCGAAGAAGAACAGAGCGTCACGCAATTGAAGCTGTACCTCTTTGCCGCGGCGCAGGCTGAGGAACTGTCGCGCCGTCCGCCGGTATCCAGCCGCCCTTAACTCCCCTGCGGCGCATGGAGCACTATCGGATTCTGGTCGTAGAAGGTGATCGTGACGGAAAAGTCTTTGCGGTTCTTCCACACCTCGGGACTCACGCCGTAGGAGAACATGACGAGCCCCGTCACGTCCTGTCCGGGATTCAATTTCATCTCCGACGTCAGTGGTGCAATCTGGAAATCTGCCAACTGTTTGTAGTAGCCGAAGAATTGGTCCTGATCGCCCTTAGTGGATTGAGTGGTCTGCAGATCGCCTTGGTCTGTCCCTGTCACTAGCTTTGCGTCGATGGACTTGATGTACAGCGGCTTCTTCGTGCTCGCATCCTTGAGATTGACCTGTGCCATCACCAGCAACTGGTCATACGCATCCGGATCGGCGATGATGCCGCCCGGCTCGAGCTGCCGCGCCGTTTCGGTATGGATGGGATACGTCTTGAACGCAACGATCTTGCCCTGACTGATGATGCCCGGGCGGGCCTTGTAACTGTAGAGTCCGAATCCCGCAGCCAACACCACAAACGCGATGAGTACGGGAACCACCGGAGGCAGTGACCAGCGCGCACTATCCATCTCTTCGGACATCGGCATGTGACCCGGAACATATTCGTGCTTCTTCATCTTGTTTTTTTCGGACTGCGGGGCGTCGTTGGACATGGGGATCCTCTGGTTAGCTTCAGTTTACAGTTTACGGTTCTTAGCTGTCGGCTTTCAGCTTTGGTCCGCAGTGTCGTTGCAGCGGCAATCTACGACTTGCCATTGCGAGCGCTGCGAAACAACCCTGTGTGCTTTTGAGAGCGAAGCAGTCCGCTTCGTGAACAGATAGGGCATCCGATGACAGCTAAAGAACTGAAAACTGTAAACAAGCTGAGAGCTGAAAGCTTCCCTACTTGCTCTTGTCGAACGGAACGGGCGCGCTCTTTGGTGTCGAGATGTAACCGGAGACCTTGTCCTTGGCAACGTTGAAGACGACCAGCTCATACAAGAAGCGGTCGCGTCCGGTGTAGAACTGGAGCGGCTCGTTCATGTTGCGGTCCTTCTTCTCGATCCTCTTGTCGTCGGCGATTACGTTAAGGGTATATTTTCCGCGTTTGGGGTCGGTCTTCCGCAGCTCCAGGCTCACAGTCGAGACCGGCGTCGGACGCTTGCTCTTGCCAAGCGTGAACTCGTAGTAGTTCCGGTCGCCCTTGTGCTTCAGCACTTCAAGATCGTCGCGCGTGGTTGCGACCAGTCCGGACTGGATGCCGAGGTCGCCGATCGTCCGCTCAAGTTTCGCTTGCGTCGCTGCCAGATCGGACTGCGTCTTCGAGACGTCCTGCTTGACGCCGCCTACCTCCGACTGCACCCCAGTGACCGCACTCGAGACTGAACCTAACTGCGCCGCCTGCTTTTGCTGACTGTTGGCGAGTTCAGATGCCTCCTGCTGTGTCCGGCGCTGCTGTGCGGCCAGCTCGGCAGCCCGCTTAGACAACTTCTCTTCCGTGTCGCCAACCTGGTGCGCGAGCGTGGAGGCGGAAGATCGCAGTTCTTTGTGCGTCTGCGCGATCTGCTCGCGCAGCGCGGCCTCAGCGCTGGTCTGACGACCCTCGATGATGTTTATCTTTGAGTAAAGGAAGTACAGTGCTGAGCAGGAAAGAATTACGTACAGTGCAAAAATGACAGGCAGAACTGGCGTTCTTCTCTGGGTTGGTTGTGTGTCCTCTAACATTTTGCCCTACCTGTGCTGGACTGAGTTGAACCATTCTTTACGGCTAAGTCGCTGCCTGTCAACTATTTCCTTAGCTAAGTAGGATTACGGAGGGAATATAGAGGCGCAACCTGAGACTTGGGACGTAAAATTGCTGAGATACCTAATGTGCAGTGTTGCACATCGAAGTAGCTAGTTTGCTAATTGATTACTAGTTGCGAAAATGACAGCGGACCGATCCGGTTCTGTTGCAAAATGCACGAACTGCACAAACGAGATTATGCGCACTTATAAAATCACCGCACTAATAGTGTTGATCATTGCATTTGCGCTATTCACGCGCAACAATGCTCATGCGATCGGTCGCCGTGCGCATCCCATTCTTGCGGCGTTTAGAGTAGTTCAGTCCGGCTCTCAACTTCAAATTCTGGCGCCCAAGCCGGGACAAAAGATCTCGAACAACTCCGTCACTTTACGCTACGCGTTACAGCCTACCGCGACCGTGCAGAGCTCGCCTACTTTCCAATTGCGGCTGGACGCCAATGACACGGTTCAGGTGAGTGATTCGAGTTACACCTTTACAGGCCTCCGTCCTGGATCGCATTCGGTGACCGTCCAGGTGCTGGATGCAAACGGCACCCCTGTTCCAAATACGCAGACCCAGGTGCAATTTACGATCGTCGCCGAGCCTGCAGTACGACCGGGCGAGTCCCTTTCAGAAGCGAGCACGCTGCCAGAACCGCGCAATAATGCGTTGTCCATCTTGGGAGTGGTTGGCTTTGGAGTCTTGGTCGGCGGTGCGTTAAGCCTCTACCGTACGCGCTCAAATGATTCCCATCACCGCAGGGCCGAAGACATATAGACGTTTCCTCCCCCGGGAGAAGCAGTCCGCCAAATTGGCGGACTGATTTTCTTTGCACTCTCTTTAAGAAGGTCGCCTACTCGGATTGGAGCTCAACTCTTATTGGCCGCTGATTGAGGCTTCCAGCGAAGCACCGGCTTCCGGGCTGCGCCTACTTCGTCCATCCGTCCAACGCGAGTGTTGTGCGGAGCGGCGAGTACGAACTGCGGATCCTCTTCGACCTCGGCGGCAATAGAGCGCATGGCATCGACGAAGAGATCGAGTTCTTCCTTCGATTCGCTTTCAGTCGGTTCGATCATAAGCGCGCCAGGGACGATCAGTGGGAACGACGTCGTGTACGGATGGAATCCGTAGTCGATGAGGCGCTTGGCGAGGTCTCCGGTCTTTACGCCTTTCTGCGCCTGCAGCCTGTCGGAAAAGACGACCTCATGCATGCTCGGCGTCTTATAAGGCAAATCAAAGACATCTTGCAGTTTTGCCCGAAGGTAATTCGCGTTGAGTACGGCATCTTCGGTCGTTTGCTTGAGGCCATCCGGTCCGTTCGCCAAAATGTACGCGAGGGCACGGACGAACATGCCGTAATTGCCGTACCACATCCGCACGCGCCCAATCGACTTCGGACGATCGTAGTCGAAGTGGAATCCGCCTTCTTTGCCCTTGCTGACCAGGACCGGTGCCGGGAGAAACGGCTCAAGGTGCTTCTTGCACGCAACCGGACCTGAACCGGGGCCGCCTCCGCCGTGCGGCGTCGAGAAAGTCTTGTGGAGGTTGAGGTGCATCACGTCCACGCCGAAATCGCCAGGTCGTGCCTTTGCCACAAGGGCGTTCATGTTGGCGCCATCCATGTAGAGCTGCGCGCCCTTGGCATGAAGGATATCTGCGATCTTGTGTATCTGCTGATCGAATACGCCAAGCGTGTTCGGATTCGTGAGCATAAGCGCAGCTACGTCGCCCGTGACCTGCCGTTCGAGGGCCGCGATATCAACCATACCGGTTAGCGGATCGGACTTGATGTTCTCGACCTCGTATCCACAGATCGCGGCGGTCGCCGGATTGGTTCCGTGTGCGGAATCCGGAATGAGGATCTTCTTCCGCGCGCCTCCCTGTGATTGGAGATAGGCGCGTATCAGCAGCAGCCCCGTCATCTCGCCATGCGCTCCGGCGGCAGGTTGCAAGGTTATGGTGTCCATGCCGGTGATCTCGATCAATGCCTTCGAGACGTCGTACATGACTTGCATCACTCCCTGCGAGAGTGATTCTGGCTGATATGGATGTGCGGCTGCAATCCCGTCGAGACGCGCGACGAATTCATTGACTCGCGCGTTGTACTTCATCGTGCATGAGCCAAGGGGATACATCCCCAGATCGATCGCGTAATTCCACGTAGACAAGCGCGTGAAGTGGCGGATGATCTCGATCTCGCTCACCTCCGGCATGGCTCCAAGATCTTCGCGCGCGTGTTCACCGAGTGCCTGATGAACATCCACTTCGGGCACATCGAGCGCCGGCAGTTTATATGCCTTCTTGCCGGCTGAAGATTTCTCAAAGATCAGTCCTTCGTTCTGGCTGATTTGGCGTGAGACTTTTTTGATTCGGTTCTGCATTACTTCCGTCCGACCAGTTCAGGCTCTTGGTTCTTAAAGGTAGCGAGCGCTTGTGAGGCACTATCGATCTGCTCGCGGCTGATCATTTCCGTACAGCACCAGAGCGATGCGTTTCCGAGCTCCGGATACCAGCGCTTCAGCGGCAATCCGCCGATGATCTTCTTTTCCAGAAGTTGATGGTTGATTGCGTGTGCGTCGTCCTCGGTCTGCAGAACGAATTCGTGAAAGCGCGGAGTGTTCGCGAAGAGCAGTTTGCCCTGTGGGCTGAACTGCTTTGCCGCATACGATGCCTTGGCGAGGTTCTGGTAGGCAAGCTCCTTCAATCCCTCGCGTCCGTAAACCATGAGATAGATGGTGCACATCATCGCGATAAGCGCCTGGTTGGTACAGATGTTTGACGTCGCCTTCTCGCGCCGGATGTGCTGTTCACGCGTCGAGAGCGTGAGCACGAATCCGCGTTCGCCGTTCTTGTCTCTGGTTTCGCCCACCAGACGGCCCGGGATCTGTCGAACGAACTTCTCCTTGGTTGCAAGCACGCCGGCATACGGGCCCCCAAAGCTGAGCGGGACTCCATAGGACTGGCACTCCATCGATACGATGTCGGCTGCGGAAGGTGGCTTGACGGCTCCGAGCGACAGCGCTTCGGCGATCGAAACGATCAGTAGCGCACCCTTCTTGTGCACGATATCCGCGACGGCGTTCACATCCTCGATGCAGCCGAAAAAGTTGGGCGACTGGATGACGACCGAAGCAGTCTTGTCAGAAAGCGCTGCGTCCAGTTTCTTAAGGTCGACCCGGCCGGAAGCTAGTTCAAAATCCAGCTCATGCACTACCAGCCCTTGATGTTGACCGTAGGTGCGAACGACCTCGCGATACTCTGGGTGGACGCTCTTGGCGATGATCGTCTCGTCGCGCCCGGTGAGGCGCACCGACATCATGATCGCCTCTGCGGCACCCGTCGATCCGTCATACACACCAGCGTTTGCGATTTCCTGTCCGGTCATTTCGCAGATCATGGTCTGGAACTCGAAGATCGCCTGCAACGTACCCTGCGCGATCTCCGCCTGATAGGGCGTGTAGGAGGTCAGGAACTCGCCCCGCTGCACAAGTGCATCGATCACCACAGGACGGTAATGTTGGTAGGCCCCTGCGCCAAGAAAGCTGGTGTATCCGGCGGCGTTGTGCGCGGCATATTCGCGGAACTTGTCCACGATCTCCGATTCGGCATGCTGCCGTGGGACGTCGAGCAGCCGCTCCAGCCGGTATTCGCTCGGGATACACGCAAAGAGATCGTCGATAGACGATACTCCGATCTCTTTGAGCATCTGCTCGCGGTCGGATGGGGACTTGGGTAAATATCGCATGGTTCCTCAGGGGCACATGCCCCGATTTAGTGGGACTCTTCCTTGATATAAGCTTCGTACGCGTCGGCATTCATCAGCGAATCGACCAATGAGGCGTCGCTGACCTCGACCTTGATCATCCAAGCCGAATTCGCATCGGAGTTGATCTTTTCCGGAGCGGTAGACAATTCCTCATTCACTGCGATTACTTTGCCCGAAACCGGCGAGAACAGGTCCGAGACAGCCTTCACCGATTCGACGGAGCCGAATGTCTGGTGTGCCTTTACTTCGGCGCCAACTTTCGGCAGATCGACATAGACGATGTCGCCGAGAGAATTCTGTGCGTGATCGGTGATGCCAACGGTTCCGGTCTTTCCCTCGACCTTGATCCACTCGTGTTCTTTGGTATAGCGGTAATCGTTGGGGTAGCTTGCCATCTATGTCCTTTCTAAACTTGACTATTAAACCTGTGCCGCGACGGGACTCTGTGCAGTCTGTGTCTTCTTCGGCTTCTTATAGAACGGAGTAGGGACGACCTGCGCTTTCACCTTATTGCCGCGGACGTCTACGTAGACCGCTGTATCGACTGCGCTGAAATTGGGCGGGACATAAGCGAGCGCTATGTTCTTCTTGAGGAACGGCGCAGGAGATCCACTGGTCACATAGCCAATCTCTTTGCCCTGCTCATCGAATATTTTGTATCCGTCGCGGCCGATACCGCGCTCTACCATCTCCAGGCCGACGAGGATGCGCGAGAGGCCCTTCTCTTTTGCGGCAACGAGTGCATCTCGCCCTACAAAATCACCTTTATCGAGTTTCGCGTAGCGACCTAGATCAGCCTCCCACACATTGATGGTCTCTGAGATCTCATGCCCATACAGAGCCATCTTCGACTCAAGGCGCAACGTATTGCGTGCCCCAAGGCCGCAAGGGACGATCCCAAACTCTTTTCCAGCTTCGAAGACCTCGTTCCAAACCCTCTCGCTCGTCGCCTTATCGGACGGGATGTAGATTTCGAATCCATCTTCGCCGGTATAACCCGTGCGCGCGACCATCGTGTTGGGAATACCGCAAACCGTTCCATACTTGAACCAATAATTCTTGATCGGCGAGAGGTCCACGTCAGTGAGTTTTTGTAACGTCGCTTGGGCCTTCGGTCCCTGGATCGCCAGCTGGGTGTAATAGTCGCCGACATCGGTAATGTGACCGTGGAACTTCGAGGCGTTCTTCTTGACCCATCCGAAATCTTTCTCGCGGGTGCCTGCGTTGATCACGAGCAGATAATCGTGGTCGCTGAGCTTGTGGACGATGACATCATCCACAAACGTGCCCTCTGGATACAGCAACGCCGAATAATGGGCCTGTCCCTCCTGCAACTTCGAGGCGTCATTCATGCTGATGTGCTGAACGGCCTCGAGCGCCTCTTTGCCGCGGATCAGAATGTCGCCCATGTGGCTGACATCAAAGACCCCAACGCCGGTCCGAACAGCCATATGTTCCGCAATCAGGCCGGAATACTCGACCGGCATGTCCCAGCCGCCGAAATCGACCATCTTTGCGTCCAGGCGCCGGTGCATGGAGTTGAGGGCCGTCTTGCGCAACGGACTATCGGATCGAAGAGCATTGGACAAGGCTCGGTTCCTTCTTCTCTGCGTGAGGTGTGCTCGGAGCAACGATACAGGCTGAACTAACTAACGTAACATCGCGTGAAATGGGGGTCAATTTTGAGAAGAGGGACAAGGAAGAAGGGGCGACACCCGTTCCGCTTCTCGCTCCGTTCCTACACTGTGAAATGTCCCTTGTCCCTCATCCCTTGTCCCTTGTCTTGATATGAATGTTCAGTTCCTTCAGTTGCGTGTCACTCACCGGAGTGGGCGCGTCCACCATCATGTCCACCGCACGCGCCGTCTTTGGGAATGGGATGACCTCACGCAAACTCGACGCCCCCGCAAGGATCATCACGATTCGGTCGAGTCCGAGCGCGATCCCACCATGTGGCGGCGTGCCATATTCGAGCGCATCAAGAAAGAAACCGAAGCGCGCACGTGCCTCCTCCTCTGTCATTCCCAGAGCACGGAAGATCTCCGCTTGCACGTCGCGGCGATGGATGCGGATCGAGCCGGAACCTAGTTCGGTCCCATTCAGAACGATGTCGTAAGCAAGCGCGCGCACAGCCCCAGGATCGCTGGCGAGGCGCCCCGCTTTGAGATCGTCATCGTGGGGCGAAGTGAACGGGTGGTGCGCAGCGTTCCAGTTCTGCCCTTCCTCGTCATACTCGAACATCGGGAAATCCGTCACCCACAAGAAGTGATAGTCGCTCGGTCTCCCTGTTCTGTCGAACGCCTTGTGGCGCTCCGCATACATGCGCGCGATCGCCATCCGCAAGTCTCCGGCAGCTTGATAGACGGCATATTCCCGTTGAAGGCGGGCGCCGGGAATCAGTTTCTTAAGATCTTCTTCCGCCTTCGGCGCACCGATGAGGATGAGCAGGTCGCCCTGCTGAGTCTCTGTGGCCTGCCGGACTGTCGCAACACCTTCAGGAAACGATTTTTCGAGACGCTTAAGGTCGTCGATCAGTTTGATATCCTTCATCGCGCGCGCAGGCAGCAAGTTCTTTATTTCGTCTCGTTCTTTGCGCGAGAGCTCGCCCACTGCTGGTATACGGACCGCAACCAGCGGAAGATCGCTTGAAACATTCAGAACATCTTTTTGCTCCCCGGTAAAGACGTCGCTTATCTCGGTCAGCGCAGGTAGACGCATGTCGGGCTTATCACTGCCGTACTTGCGCATCGCTTCGTCATACTTCATCCGCGGAAACGGAGTGGCCAATTCTATGCCCGCCACCGCAAATGCAGCCGACAGGAAGCGTTCGACGACACTGAAGACCTTCTCTTGCGTCGGAAACGTCATCTCCAGATCGATCTGCGTGAATTCAGGTTGACGGTCGGCGCGCAAATCTTCATCGCGAAAGCAGCGCACGATCTGAAAGTACTTGTCACATCCGGCGATCATCAATATTTGCTTGAATAGCTGCGGTGATTGGGGCAACGCGTAAAAGCTGCCCGGATAGACACGGCTCGGCACTAGATAATCGCGAGCTCCCTCGGGGGTCGAACGCGTCATGAAGGGTGTCTCGATCTCCATGAAGCCCTGCGCATCCAGTTCCATGCGGATTGCAAACGCCACCTTGTGGCGCAGCTCGATGTTTGCCTGCATCTCTGCCCTGCGAAGATCGAGATAGCGGTATTTCAGGCGCAGCTCTTCATCGATCTTCTTCGCGGCATCCGCATCTGCGATGTTGAATGGAAGCGGCTTTGAATCGTTCAGCACCATGAGATCTTTCGCCATTAACTCGATCTCGCCCGTGGGCATCTTCGGATTCGCCGACTTTGGATCGCGCAGCTTCACCGTCCCTTTGATCGCCACGACAAATTCCGCTCGCAGCGTGGACGCTTTTTCGAGGAGGGCTGCGTCGGATTGTTCTGCATCAAAGACGACCTGGGTGATTCCGCTCCTGTCGCGCACGTCGATAAAAATCAAGCTGCCAAGATCGCGGCGACGGTTCACCCAGCCGAGCAGGACAGCTTCGGTGCCGGCGCTGGATGCGCGTAGCTCTCCGCAATAATGGGTTCGCTCGGTCGTACCGAGATAATCGAGTTGCACGCTGGACATACCTCTCGATTGTAAATGCGTATGAACCGCGTTCGGGGCGAAGGCGCTCGCCTCAACGGATTCAGCCCGCCAACTCGCGGTCGATGACCTCTTCGGCGCGCGCGATCACCTCTTCCAGGCTGAGGCTAGTGGAATCGATGATCACTGCGTCATCCGCAGGAGCGAGCGGTGAGGTAGCACGTGTGCGATCACGCTGGTCGCGGTCTTGCATCTCATCGAGCAGCGCCCGCCCGGCAGGATCGGCAGGATCGGGCTGCGCTGTTTGCACCGCCCCGAAGGTCTGGCGGTAGCGCCGGTTACCCCGGACTTCGGGGGCGGCATCCAGAAATAACTTGACGTCCGCGTCGGGAAAGACGACGGTCCCGATATCACGGCCCTCCATCACCACTCCGCCCTCCTTGCCGAGTTCGCGCTGCCGGTCCACCATCCAGGAGCGTACTTCCGGATGAACACTCACTCGGGACGCTGCGTCGGTTACGTCTTTCTCCCGAATCCGGCTGGAGACGTCCACCGTATCCAGCAGTACGCGATTGCCATCGAGACTCGGCTGCAGCACAATACGGGACCGTGAGGCCAGATCACAAAGCAGCGCCTCATCATCCACAGAGATGTCATTCTCGATCGCTTTGAGCGCAAGCGCGCGGTACATCGCTCCCGTCTCGATGTTGAGGTAGCTGTAGCGGCGGGCGAGGCGCGAAGCGAGCGTGCTCTTCCCTGCTCCTGCCGGACCGTCGATAGCGATCACCAGCTTGCGCTCACGCATTGTGAGGGCTCCCCGCACGATGGTGCTTTCGAATCTTATGCGGATTACGCACCGGGGCAGGCTGCGGCTTTTCGGGCGCGGGCGCGACCTCAGCGATCTGCAGCAACGCCTTGGAGCTGTCCATGGGGAGTCTCGTCAACTGGCGTGCTCCTATGAGCGCCTTCACCGTTTCGGAGGCGCGGCTGCGCGAAGCAAATTGCCCGACAAATTCTTCAACGTCTTTCTCATCGGCGGCTACGACCGCCATCAGATATCGCGAGATGATCGCCGACAAAGCCTCTGCCGCGGACATCTGGGACCCCCGCCTCGCAGCTTCAGGAGCCCACTTTGCAAGCAGGTTCCATGACGCGCCACGCTCAGGAGAGTAATCTACGCGCGTCGTCTTGAGTATCGCCCACAACTCACTCAACGCCCGGTCCATGCCCGCATCGGATATCGCACCTCCGCGTGCCAGGTATTCTCCCTTGAGTTCATCCTTTGTTGCAGCGCCGTGTTTGTCTAACGCGGTGTAGATATCGAGTGCGAGCCGTGAGACCTTGTGCGCCCCCGTCATCTTCGGCGGAGTCTTCGGCGTCTTGTCGCCGACGAGCGCGTAAAAATAGGGAAACATCTCCGCCGAGATCACCAGCGGCGATTCCTCGAGAATATTGGACTCAAAAGCTGATTTATCGCGCAGCAGTCGCACCATCATGGCTGTCGCTTCTTTCGCGCGAGCGTCTGCGAACGCGATCTGCGCATATGGCAGCGCCACGTCCGTCCCTGCATATGCACCGATGAATGTCGGCATCGGCGCAGCAAAGGGATGCCGCAATGGAAACATCATGCAGAAACCGACATCATCCAGAAATTCGCGCGCATCTTCGATCGTACGGACCGGGTTCCCCGCAATACGAAAGCGCTGCCGGCGAGCGTCGATGAGTTCCTGTTCTGTCATGGGGTCAACTCGATGATAGCAGCCACTCAGACCACCATCACTTCTTGATATTCACCAAAAACGCCGCGCAGAACGTTTGAGATCTCTCCGATCGTGCAATAGCTCTCGACAGCCTCAATGATCACAGGCATCAGATTTGCGCGGCCCCGCGCCGCATCTTCGACCTGCTGGAGCGCCGCAGCCCATCTTTTCTGGTCCCTCTTCGCGCGCACTGCCCGCAACCGATCGATCTGCGCCCGCTCGAGCGCCGGATCGATACGCTGAAGCTCCGGCAGCTCTTCTTTGCCGATCTCAAAGCTATTCACTCCCACCACGATCTGTTCACCTTGATCGATGCCTCTCTGATAGGCATAGGCGGCGTTCTGTATCTCCTGCTGGATGTATCCCTGTTCGACGGCGCTCACGGTTCCACCCAGGTCGTCGATCTTACAGATGTAGTCTTCCGCGCGGCGCTCCAGCTCGTTCGTGAGGGATTCGATGTAATAGGAGCCCGCCAGCGGATCCACCGTCTGCCCCACCGCACTCTCGTGAGCGATGATCTGCTGCGTGCGCAGTGCGACCCGCGCGGCCTTCTCCGTCGGCAGCGCCAGCGCCTCATCGAAGCCGTTCGTGTGCAGCGACTGTGTCCCGCCGAGCACCGCCGAAAGCGCCTGTATCGCCGTCCGGACGATATTGTTCTCCGGCTGCTGCGCCGTAAGCGTGGAGCCAGCCGTCTGCGTATGAAAGCGCAACATCATCGCCTTCGGCTCCTTCGCCGCGAACCGGTGTTTCATGATGCGCGCCCACATGCGCCGGGCTGCGCGGAATTTCGCCACCTCTTCCAGAAAATTATTGTGCGCATTGAAGAAGAAGCTGAGGCGGGGGGCGAACTTATCCACATCGAGTCCGGCATCTACGGCGGCTTGAACATAGGCGATACCATTCGCGAGTGTGAACGCGATCTCCTGCGCGGCGGTGCATCCCGCCTCGCGCATGTGATATCCGGAGATCGAGATGGTGTTCCACTCCGGCACATGCTCGTTCGCGTAGGCAAACATGTCGGTAATGATGCGCATCGCGTGTTTCGGAGGATAGATGTATGTCCCTCGCGCGATGTATTCCTTAAGAATGTCGTTCTGGACAGTGCCTGAAAGCTTGCGAACGTCCGCTCCGTTCCGCTTCGCCACAGCAAAATACAACGCCAGCAATATGGAGGCGGTCGCGTTGATCGTCATCGACGTCGATGTCTTCTCGAGATCGATGCCATCGAAGAGCCGCTGCATGTCTTCGATGGAATCGATGGCAACCCCAACCTTGCCGACCTCGCCCAGCGCCATCGGATCGTCCGAGTCGTAACCGATCTGCGTCGGCAGATCGAACGCTACCGATAGGCCGGCAGTGCCGTGAGCGAGCAGAAATTTGTAACGCTTGTTGGACTCTTCTGCATCACCCATTCCGGCGTATTGCCGCATCGTCCACAGCCGGCCGCGATACATGTCGGCCTGTACCCCCCGCGTGTACGGATACGATCCGGAGCTTCCGAGGTCCCGCTCATAGTCGAAGCCGTCAAGGTCGTCCGGCGCATATTGCTGCTTTACGGCGATGCCAGAACTCGTCTCGAGCCGGATCGGCGTTCTTTTCTTGCTTTCGACGTTTGTCATGGTGTTAGGTGTGTTTCAATTTCCCTGCTCGCCAGAAGCTTGAAACGGCAACCCAGCAGAAGATTGCGAGTACAAACGCACAACCTGCGATGCGAAGATTTGCATGTTCCACACCGGAACGGTGCTGGTATTCGCGCCACAATTGTGCCGCCAGCGATACAGAGAAGATTGCGCTGATCAGACCCATTGCTTCGAGCCATAGAATCCGCCCTGCCCGGACGCTGGCGCGGGCGGTTGTGCTCGCCGCTGCGATGCCCCCGCGCATATAGCGGTTCTTCATCGTCTGTCTGCCGAGGACGCGTCCCGCCGCACGTGCGAAACTTGGTCGATGTTCTGCCACGAAAACAGTCTAGCAGTCCCGAAACCACATCCCATTCTGCTGCATCTAATCCACTTGCAGGCCGGGGTAGCCACTTGGATCCAAAACTAAAGCACCTGATGAAAGAGTTGGGCGACACCATCAACTCTTCCCTCTCAGAGTCCGAGCAGATCGCCGACGTGATCACACGCATCAAGCGCGAGGGATTCGACGTTTTTCTGGTGCTTGAAGCGACGATCGGGTTCAATAAGCGGGACGCCAACGACAGTACCCCTTCAGCATCTCTCCCGGCGTCTGAAGAACGCGATCCAGAGCTCCAGGTCAACGCCCAGGATGTTCGCTTTTTACGCTCCCTGCGGATCAAGATCGATGATGATCATTCCGGCCCGTCGTAAACTCTACACTGTCGTGGTAGCATCCAACTTCGCGCAGTAACCAGCTTCCAACGGATCGGATTCCATGAAAGACACTCTCGGAGTTCTGCTGGCAGGTGGAGCGGGGGAACGGCTGTTCCCGCTCACACGCGACCGCGCTAAGCCTGCCGTCACATTTGGCGGTAGCTACCGCATCATCGATATCACACTCTCCAACTGCGTCAACTCCGATCTGCGCCGGGTGTACATCCTCACACAGTACAAGGCACTTTCGCTGAACCGCCACATCCGCGAGGGGTGGGGCTCTATCGTCGCCCGCGAGCTCGGAGAATTCATCGAGGTCATACCTCCCATGAAACGCGTCGGTGACGATTGGTATCAGGGGACAGCCGATGCCGTGTACCAGAACATCTATTCCATCGGCTCTGAGCAGCCGAAGCACGTGCTCATCCTCTCCGGCGACCACATCTACAAGATGAATTACGAGATGATGCTGCGCCAGCACAACGATTCCGGCGCCGACGTCACTCTTGCGACGATCCCCATCGACCCAAGCGAATCGGTCCGTTTCGGAGTCATTGAAGTCGCCAACAGCGGGCGCGTCATCGGCTTTGAGGAGAAACCGAAGGAGACCAAATTGCGCTCCCCCTGGGACGCAACAAAAGTGGATGGCTCCATGGGCGTCTATCTCTTCAACACCGACGTCCTGCTGCCCGCACTGATGAACGATGCCGAGGATCCCAACAGCTCGCACGATTTCGGGCACGACATTTTGCCCAAGATCCTTCAGGACTACAAGATCTACGCCTACAACTTCGTCGATGAAAACCGCAAGGAGGCGCTCTACTGGCGCGACGTCGGGACCCTCGAGGCCTACTACGAGGCAAATACCGACTTGGTTGCTATCTCGCCGGTGTTCAACTTGTACGACAAGGCGTGGCCCATTCGGACGCACCAGCGGCAGTATCCGCCAGCAAAGTTTGTCTTCGGTGAACCGGGCCGCACCGGCATGGCGATTAATTCGATAGTCTCCAATGGATGCATCATCTCCGGTTCTCTCGTGCGCAACAGCGTGCTCTCGCCCGACGTGCGCGTGAACTCTTACGCTGAGATCGAAGCGACCATCGTCTTCAGCCACGTGAACATCGGACGGCATTGCCGAATCCGCCGCGCGATCATAGACCGCGATGTTCATATCCCTGAAGGGTCGGTGATCGGGTTCGACAAGGAAGAAGACCGCCGCAACGGTTATCAGGTCACCGAAGAAGGAATCACTGTCGTCACACGCGATTATTCACTGTTCGAGAATCCGGTGAACGCAGACTTCTTCACCAGCGAATAATAAAAAACGGGCGGGACACCGCTGTCCCGCCCGCGCATCGCTACTGCTTCCTAAGTGTGATCGAGCCCCGGTCCGCCGAAAGCGTCACACGTTTGCCGCCCTTGCCAACGGTACCGTTTGCCGTGCTGTCTCCATGGCTGTCACTCTGCACCGGAACATCGATATCAGACGTGATCTCGCCATTATCAGCGCGGGCCTGCAGAACGAAGTTCGCGCTCTCAGGGGAGACGAAATCTATCGAACCGCGTGTGTTCTGCACCCGAACATCGCCCATGGGAGATTCCGGATGAAGTTCGACCGATGCGTTCTGGTCTTCTAGGTCCACGTCGCCACTCACGCGCTCCAGATGTATGTCCTTCGCACGCGTAATCACACGCACGGGTCCGGCAACCGAGGTTGCTTGCAGATCGCCCGTGGACATGTTCAATTCGCCTTCTACCTTTGCCAGTTCAAGCTCAGTCCGCGCACTGTGGAAATGAACGCCCTTTGCAACTTTCTGAAGCCTGAGGTCGCCGAAGAAATCCCCGTCGAGGGTGATAGCGCCGGTGAGATCGGTCGCGGTGATGTCCTGAAATTTGCCTTGTACCGAGACATCGCCCTGCACCTGGTGCGCCGTCAGGGACGAGCGTCCGCCGGAGTGGATCGTTAGATTGCCGTCAATGTTCTCCGCTGTGACATCGCTCTTCTGCGTGTTTACGGTTACCCCCGCCTTACGATCGCGGAGGTTGATGTCTCCCCGCGTATTTGAAAGCTCGAGCACCGCGCTCGCTGGCACCTGCACCTCGAAAGACGATTTACCGCTATCGAGGTTTCCCGCGGTGATGGTTGTGACTGCCCCGTTGGGGGCCGCTTTAATGTTGAACTTCTCTTTTTGGGAATCGGCTTCGCCCTGGCTGTGCGCATATACCGTCAGGTGCGAGAGCACGTGGATCTGATCGTCCGGCGATGGACTGACAGTGATCTCTGCGCGGTCGGCGCGGAAACTCACCTCTTTCCCGGTAAACGGGAAATCTTGGCGCGCATCGTATTCATGCGGATCGCCGTGGAACATCTCCGCCCACGGGCCATTCATCTCCATGTCGTCGTTCATGCCGTGGAAATTAAAATTCCGGTGCGCACTCGTTGCAGCTGTGCCCAGGATCACAAGCAGGATGATAAGAGCGATGCTGCCGCCGCCCCAGCGCGGTGGCGCCGTACCCGCTTGCTTGGCCAGCATGAACTCGACAAGCCGGATCACGCCCCACACGATCAGCAGTACGGGCCAGTAACGAGCGAACCATATCCCCATGTCGGGCCAGTGGATCATGTGCATCGTTCCCAGCAACATGAACACGCCGATACCGATCAGAATGACTGGCCCCACGATCGATTTTCTACATTGCCTAGCCATGGTGTTCCTCCGCTGTCGGTATGACCGAAGTTGATTGGTCTGCTGTCGCTTCAGCCGAACTTGGTCCAGCCGAAACTTGTTGCCCTGTTGTCATCAGCACGTAGGGATTGCTGTGATCGCCCGTCGGCGCGTTTGCCTGCAGTATTTGCACGACACCCATGACGATCAGCAGCGCCGGCACAAAAAACTCCCAACCGCGGTTTGCCAGAGAGACGATCCCGATAGTGATCAGTATGGCCGGTGCCATAAGCCCCTTCGTCCTGCAGCGCACACATTTGCATGACTTGTTATAGACGTAGCCTGCCGGCTGCATGGCGCTACCTCCGCCCGATCAGCCGCCGCGCAGCCAGCCATACGCCGAGCGCGATCAGTAGCATGGGGAAGAAGTACCGGCCTTCGAGATTGATGCGGTCTAGCGTCGAAAGCAGGAACAGTCCGCCCAAGACGATCAGCACGATCGCCGACAGTGGGAACCTCTCAGGCTCCGCCGTCTCCACGGGTAGTACCGTGACCGGAGTCGCAACAAAGCTCTGCACTGGTTGTGCCCCCACCGGTTGCCCCTGCACCGGCGGATTTTGGGCATAAACTGTCTGCCCAGGCTGTACCGGTACGGCCTGCGTCCGGCCCGCATCCGATTTCAGGCCTATGCTGTCGAGACCATGCAAGATGCGAAGGTAGTCCGGAACAGGCTGTCCCATCCGCAACGACTTCGCTGTTTGGTACGCCTCAAACGGCATGTAAAAAATAAATCCGGTCAGTACCAGCGCGAAGAACGTTTGCAGCGATTCGTTGCCGCTGTTCAGCGTGGTAATGATGAGCGCAAATATCCCAACGTGCACGAACCCTTTCGCCACCTGTCCGTTGTACATAGCGCCTACACCTGGGATCCATCCCAGAATGAATGCCAGACCCGGATTGGGAGCAGATGGAACATACGCTATCGTCCCTGGCTGCGGCATTCCCGGCCCAGCCACTTGCGCACCGTGCACACGCGAGGCCAAACAGTCCTCGCAATAGATCACCCCGTAAACCTCGCGTTTTGTCGCGTCGCTCAACGGCTTGCCACACGTTCGGCAGTAGGCGACCACGGCTTCATTTTGGTTCTCAGTCGTGTTCATGCCTATCCCCCCACCTGTTTATGCTGCGATTTTGTCTCACTTGGGCTTACGGATTCATACTTCTTTGCCAACTCTACCGCCTCTTTACCAGGCTGCGCGGGTGCCGCCTGGCTTGTATCATTCGTCGCGCCTTTTCCCTTTGGTTCCGGCTTCTTTTCGTTCTTTTTCACATCCTGGATCAACGATTCGAACTCGTAGACCGCGCGCAGGTTCTGATAGAACTTGAGGATCCTGCCCTCGGCTTCATTCAACTTCACGGTGGCCGTCGTCCGCAGCGTTCCCGGACGCAGTCCCTTGAGGTCCTTACGTGTCACTCCGGCCACGTTCAGGATGAGAGTGATGGAGAAGAATGCCATCCCCATGCTCATCGCAAATCGTGGCTGCAATACTGGTCGCAGCAATCCGTGACGCAAGCGGCTCCACAGACTGGTCTGCTGAGACGTTCCCGGCACGCGCACCGCAACGCCTCGATCGGCGAATGCAGTCTTCGCCATCACATTGTGCACGAGGTGTTCCGGAGGCTCAATCTCTTCTAGAACTTTGAGCGCCGCCATGCCGCGTTCCACTTCGGCGAACATCGGCCCGCACTTCGCACAGGCGTCCGCGTGCTGCCGGAACTCGAGTTCCGTCGCAGGACTCAGCACACCATCGAGAGCATCCGTCAACAACGCGTCGAAGGTGGCGCAATCCATCGGATTGCTGCCTCCCCTCCCGCCTTGCTCGATTTGGCTATGGTTTGCCATATTGCTCACTCGCCTGTCTTTATCTGGTACGTTGCAGGACGCGTGCAAGTTCCGCCCGTCCCCGGTTTATTCGCGACTTAACGGTCCCCTCAGGTACTTTCAAGGCCGTTGCGATCTCTTTGTAGTCCATGTCTTGCAAGTCACGCAGAATCACTGCCTCCCGCAATTCCGGAGAGAGCTCCTGCAAGGCTTTGTGCACCAACTTTTGCTTTTCTTTCGCCTCAACCCGCTCATCCGGCCTGAGCCCCGTGTCTTGAAGACGCTCGCTCAGCTTGGGAGCATCATCGTCCCCTTCGGGCGCACTGTCTATCGAATCCGTCGCCCTCTCCTGCTTCGTCCGCCGGAAATGGTCGACCAGCAGGTTCCGCGTCACCGTCGTCATCCAGGTGGTGAAGGCGGCTTTGTCCGGGTCGAACGAACCCAGCGTGCGGTAGATCTTGATGAATGCCTCTTGGGTGAGGTCCTCTGAGTCGGCCATCGAGCCGGTAAAACGGTAGCAGAGATTGAAGACACGCCGATTGTTCTGCCGGACGAGCAGCTCCCACGCGCCGCTATCGCCCGCCATACACCTTGCGACAAGCGCATGCGTCACATGGGATTCCTGATCGACGGCCAACCGCTTCTCCAACGCCTGAATGGGTACAGCCGCCAGCACATCTTCCTTTACGGATACCTGCCGGCGAATGTTCCATCCTGAACTCCGAATCGTGGCAAGTGTAGGGCAGAACCAACCTAAGTAGAAGAAAAATCGGGGAAACTCGATGAAGCTCTATCCCTACCCCAGCAATCTCAGCCTCACCAGGTCCAGAGCCTGCTGACTCGCCGCAACACGAATGCGCTGGCGGTCCCCTGGAAATGTACGCGTAACCACCTCTGTTCCCCGCTCGTCAGCGATGGCAACATGGACAAATCCGACCGGCTTCTGCTCCGATCCGCCGCTCGGTCCGGCGATGCCTGTTACCGCTATCCCGATATGCGAGCCGCACCGTGCTCGGATCCCCTCAGCCATCGCCCGCGCGACCGGATCGCTCACCGCTCCATGCTGCTGTATCAGCTCCGCAGGAACCCCCGCAAGCTCTGTCTTCAGTGTGTTGGAATAGACAATCGCTCCGCCGGCGAACCATCTCGAGCTTCCGGCCACCGAAGTGAGCCGTTCGCCAACCATTCCTCCCGTGCAAGATTCCGCAACGGCAACCGTCATTCCTCGCATACCGAGATGTAGTCCCACGATCTCTTCGAGCGGTTCGCCTTCCGTCGAGAAGACGCTGGTGCCGAATGCGAGGTCGAGTGCATCGGCAAGCGTGTCCACGCGCGCCTGCGCCTCCGGAAGCGATGGCGCGGAGGCAAGCAGGTGAAATTGCACCTCTGCCACGCTCGCAAGAATCGTCGTCTGTACATCCGTATGTTTGGAATAGATCGGTGCAGCGACCGCGTCCGCGCTCGATTCGCCGATCATCGCCAACTTCAGCACTCGCCGCGCGAAATGCGCTACGGGAACGACCTCGCGCAACCTGGGCATGCATTGCTGTTCGAACATTGGCTTGAGTTCGTTCGGAGGCCCCGGCAGAAGCACCACCCAACGCGGCTTGCCCTGCACCTGAGTCGCGAGCCATTGGCCGGGAGCCGAGCCGCGAGCATTCGGCAGTGCCACTGCGCCCTCCAGTATGTCGGCTTGCTTTGTATTGTTTTCCGGCATAGGCACACGCCGCGCCGCGAACCGCTTGTACAGCTCGGTGATGATCTCCGGATCGGGATGCACCTCGATCCCCATCCCCTCTGCCACGCACTCGCGCGTGAGATCGTCCTCTGTGGGACCAAGTCCCCCCATGAAGATCACAATGTCAGAACGCTGAACAGCGGTTCTCGCCACCTCTGTGAGGTGCTCGCGGTCATCTCCGACGACCACCTTGAACGCAACACTCACGCCCAGAAGGTTCAGTTGTTCCGTAAGGTACAGCGAATTTGTGTCCTGTTTGAAAGGGGTGAGCAGCTCGGAACCAATTGCGATGATCTCAGCGTGCAAGAGGTTCAGGCCCCCGACAACAATTTCCCCTGGATACCCCAGGCGAGTTGGTAGAGCGCATTCGACGTAGAGAGGATACACGTTGCCGTCGGAGTGAACGCGAGCCCGACGATGCCGTTGCCTGCGATGACCAGCGCAGCTTCACGCTGCGGAGTGATCCGCACGATTCCGCGGCGCCCCGCGAGCGACGCGGCGACATAAAGATTGCCCTCGGTATCGAATGCGATTCCCTGCGGACGCCCGAGCCCGCTGTAGAACTCCGTGATCTGTCCCTCCGGATCCACCATAAAGATCGGATCCGAGCTTGTGGTCGTCGGCGCGGACACATAGAGGTTGTCCGCGTAATCGAACGCCAGATGGTACGCCGCAACACTCTGCTCGAGCGTGGCGAACACATAGATCTCGCGCTCGCGGGATATCTTGAAAATCGATCCGCTGCGGTCGCCCGCATAAAGATTGCCCTCACGATCGAAGGCGATGCCCGTGGCGACTCCCATCCCCTGCGCGTAGACCGACATATTTCCGTTTGCGGCGATGCGGTAGATGCTGCCCTCATGACGCGAACTGACATAGAGCTGTCCATCCGGACCCACCGCTACTCCGGTCGCATTCATCACGCCGCTCGCGTATTGCAGCAGGTGAAAATCCGTGTCGACTTTGAACACAGAGACTGCTGTCTCCTCTCCGCGCGGACCGGAGAACGTTGTGTAGATGTTCCCGTCGGCATCCACCGCAGGACTGGCGACCGGATTCACTCCCTCCGCAATCAACGCCGCCACTTTGAAATCGAACGGGTTCGTCGCTGACTCCGGCGAAGGTGCCACCGTCACCGGACCGCTCTCCGCATCCTCGGGTACACGGGCGATGAGGTAGTCATCCGCTGAGACAACAATGCTCACGTCGTCGTTCGCTCCGAAACTGACGCGCGGGCGCACGAACGGCTGCGCCGTCGATCGCAGCGCGTGTCCGCTGATCTTCACCTCCCCTCCCGGCAGTGCCGCCGGAGGAAGAATGCCGGTGATCGCAGGGTGGCCATCCTGTACCTGCTGTTGCCGCTTACCGAGTAGATCAGAAATTCCCATAGGTCTCTTACAGCAGGTGCCAATGACGGACTAACAACACGACAATCGCCGCGTACACGCCGGCCCCGAGATCATCCACGACGATCCCGGTTCCATCCGGCAGCCTCTCGAGCATACGCACAGGCGGCGGTTTAAGAATGTCGAATACGCGAAAAAGTATAAAGCTTAAGATCAAGTACTTCCAGGCAAATGGAGCAACCGCAAGCGTTAGGGCTTGTCCAGCGACCTCGTCGATCACCACATGTCCCGGATCTTTTTTCCCCGATTCTCGCGCGACGATCGTCGCCGCAGGAATGCCGATCGCAGTTGCCAGAACGCATATTGCGACGGCGATCCACAGCTGCGCAGCAACCGGCGCACGGAACGCTAGTAGCGCATAGATTGCCACCGTCGCCAGCGATCCCCATGTTCCCGGGCCCGGCTTCAACAGCCCCGCGCCGAAGAATGTGGCGACCGTCCATGCCCACGCCGTCCTGCCTGACGTAACTTCGGCTTGATTAGTTGGGACGACGGCGTTGATAATCGTCCACCTCGATATCCAGGTCTTCGATCTGGCGGCGATTGGCCTCGCGCCGTTCCGCGTCTTCGACCTCTTCCGGGTCGAGGATCGGCGAAGAGATCTTGTAGTCTCCACTCGCCCACTTCCCTAGATCGATCACCCGGCAGCGGTCGCTGCAGAATGGGAAATCAGGCTCTCCCTTAAGAACGATCTTGCGGCAGATCGGACAGCGCAGACTAACGACTTTTTCCTTGCCAGACATTCGATTACTAGTCTACTGCGAACTGGGTTCACCACGGAGTCGCGGAGACACGGAGAAAAGCGACTGCCTATGGTCTGATCTCAACTAGTGTGCCCGTTACCGCGATGCAGCCGTCCGTCCAATCGTGAGCCACGTGACAGTCGCTCTTCTGAATGAAGCGCCCCTATTTTCAAGCCCTGCTCCGTGCCTCCGTGTCTCCGTGGTCAATCCCCCTTCCCTTCTCCGCGCCTCTGTGTCTTCGTGGTGAACCCATACGGACAATGCCTGCAACCTGACTCGCAGCAGTAACCCCGCTTCCGCAAGTAGTGCTCGGTCCACACCGAATATGGACCTTCTTTATAAAAATCGACACCCTCGATGAGCGGCTCGGTGCTTTTCTTCCCGGATTCAGTATCAGCGGCCATCTCCTCTCATTTCATCACATCGCTTCTGCCTTTCGACCTGGCGTGGCACCGACACTTGCGTGCATCGCATTCCCACCCATACACTGAAATGTTTCTATCAAGAGATTATTTGCTCCGGAGAACTTGCGAAATGGCATACGTAATTGCGGAACCCTGTATCGGCACCAAGGACACGGCCTGTGTGGACGCCTGCCCCGTTGACTGTATCCACCCCAAGAAGGATGAGAACGGTTTTGATGGCAACGACCAGCTCTTCATCGATCCCGTAGAGTGCATCGATTGCGGAGCCTGCGTCCCGGTTTGCCCAGTCTCTGCGATCTTCGCCGCCGACGATTTGCCCGATAAGTGGAAAGAGTACGAGCAGAAGAACTCCACTCACTTCGGCCGCTGATCATTCGCCGGTGAGGAGAACTCCCTTAGGAGTCCCTCATCATCTGTCATTGCGAGCGCTTCTCCTTTCACGATGTCATGAATGGAACCAATCCCCGACATTTATGCCGGGGATTGAGGCAGAGGTAGACCCCGGCATTCATGCCGGGATAGAGGTCCCACGTCGGCGCCTTTAGGCGCTGGGGTACCCGTCTCGTCTTCCCTGCTACCCTGAACTCATGCTCCGCATCTCCGAGGCGATCATTCTGCGCACCTATCCGGTGAACGAAGCGGACTTGCTCATCACGCTCTTCACCCGCCTCGAAGGTAAGGTCAAAGGCGTCGCCAAATCTGCGATGAAATCGCGCAAACGCTTCGGCGGCGCGCTCGAACCGATGACCCTCGTGCGAGCGCACTATGACCAGCGGGAACGTCGCGAACTTGCCCGCATGGACGCGTTCGAGATACTCTCCTCGCCCCTCACCTCCATGATCGACTACGAGCGTGTCTGCGCCCTGAGCTTCGTCGCAGAGGTACTCGACCAGTTGCTTGCCGATCACGACCCCCACGACGATGTCTTCCGCCTGACCGGCACCGTTCTACCGCAACTCGCCGATGGCGCCACTTGGATGTCGCTTACCTACTTCATTCTCTGGGTCACACGCCTGGTTGGCTTCTTCCCCGAACTTCAGGACTGCATTGTCTGTGGCGATCCGCTTGGAGATCGTCCTGCTTACTATCACGCCCTCTCCGACGGATTGACTTGCCCGCTTCACAAGCGGCTGGCATCGAGGGAGATTCCAGTGGGCTCACGCGTGCTCGCGAATGAGATCTTCCATTCACCCATCGAACGCTTTGCCCAGGGGCCTTGGCCTCGCACCCGCGGCGCGGACCTCCGCAAGCTCTGCATTCAGATCATCGAACGCCATATCGAGCGCCGGCTGGTGACGGTAGCTGCCCTGACGAAGCTGGATTAGCGGAATTGGATTGACGGAATTGGATGAGCGGAACTGGACTAACGTAACTAGACGAACGAGAGAGCGCGTCCGTTCGATCCGGCTTAGCGCTCTCGCAGACTGACCTTTTGCGACAACCTGCGCACCACATCGAAGCGTAATTTCAACTTGCGGGTCACTTGCGGTTCGTATTCTTTCCAAATGTTGTATCCCGAATCCGATGCGATGCTGATCGCAACCCGTGCCCCGGTATTGCGGAATCCCTGCGTCTGTCCCGGATGGTAGGTATTCGCCAGCGTAGACGTGACGATCGTCCCGAAGATTTCGCCCGCGTTGATGGTGTTTCCCTTTCCGCTGTCACGCTTCGCGAGAAAGACGCGCGTCATTGCGTATCCGACGCGCGCATGCATCGGATGCCCTCTCCCCAACGGATGAAAGTGCGGGTCCTGCTGGAACAATGTTGGAAATAGAAAAGTGCTGAAAAAATCGTCCGAGAGTTCGTCCGTCATATCCACGCCGAAGCGTTTGGCGATTCCCTTCGCACCCGGTCCATAGGCAGAATGCGCATTCACCGCCGTCGAGATGCTCGCATCCGCGACCGCGTAGATGTAAGTGAAGGGATGCAGGAAGTCACAGGACGCGAGTTTGAACTTGTCGCGCGGTGTCAGTGTATGTAGGGGTGCTTCGGCGGAGCTATCGATCCAGACATACCGGCAACTGCCGGGCGTCGGCGCTAGCTCTTCCTTTTCAGGAGGCGCTGCCGGGGTAGCTGCTGTATCTGGTTCGGGCGCGTCCGGAAGCAGCAAAGACGCCGGTTGTTGTGCGCAGCAGGAAGCTGCGGCAAGCGCCAGAATCAAAAATCGTTTCCGCAGCATATACATTAGGACGGATTTCTAAAGCGCCGGTTGACTATTAAGATGCAGCTTCTTGGGTTCGCGTTTGCACCGCGTTATCCTTTCACCAGGAACACTATGACTAACGACACAGCCCCCAATGGCACCTTCGAGCGATTCGGACGTAAGGTGGACAACAGCATGAAGGACGCAGCTCCGAAATTCGACGCTGAGTTGCAGCGTGTTCTCCGTTACATCAACAACGAAGTCGTGCCTGACGTGCGCCGCGAAAGCAGCAACGCCCTCCGCATAGCTGCCGAACAGCTACGCAAGCTCGCCGACTACATGGAATCGAAGAAAACGGGCGAATGAGAATCCTTCGCGGACAAGTTATTCTTCTGTGTCTCACCGCCCTGCTGCTCGCAGGATGCGGAAAGAAGACGGTAAAGGCGCATGCTCCAGCCCCTCCTCCGCCCATGCCGCAGCAAGGCACCGGCGCAGGCACCGCCTCCGCTGATAAAGGCAAAGTTCCCGCAGATCATCCCAATGAGACCGGTGAATCCGAAGCACAGATCAAGAGGGACTACACCGGCGTCAAGCCGATCTACTCTGAGACCGGGTTAGCAAGCTGGTACGGAACGGTCTATCACCACAAACGGGCGGCTAACGGCGAAATTTACGATCAAAACGGACTGACGGCTGCACACAAAACCCTTCCCCTCAACTCGATCGTGCGCGTCACCAACCTGCAAAACGGTAAAGACGTCGTCGTGCGCGTCACCGACCGCGGACCGTTCATCGGCGACCGCATTATCGATCTCTCGCTCGCCGCTGCCAAGGCCATCGGGACCTATCTTCCGGGTATAGCCCGCGTCCGGGTGGACGTACTCGAAGCTCCCAAAGACATCGCCACCGGGGGCAGATGGTGTGTTCAGATCGGGGCCTTCAACAGCTTCGACAAGGCCGCCCAACTCAAAGACCAGCTCTCCCGCCGCTACCATACCGCGAAGGTACAGCAGTTCACCGGACCGACCGGCGAATGGCTCCGCATCCGCGTCGCCGAAGACGACAAGGACCGCGCCTACGAACTAGCCCACGACACCAAAGCCGACGAAGGCATTTTTGTCGTTCGCCTCGACTGAGGATCAGGGGCTAGGGATGAGAGATAAGGGAGTAGACCCCCGGCGGTTGGGGAGGGACAAGGGATAAGGGATAAGGGACGAGGGTGGTAGACTCCACGGGCTTGGCTTCAGCCCCGGCGGAGCTGCTTCCGCTGCAAGGGGTAGACCCCCGGCTTTAGCCGGGGGATTCACAGCCCCATCACCGCGCCTTTAGGCGATGGGGTTTGCACTCCTCATGACTTGTCATTGCGAGGAGCGTAGCGACGAAGCAACCCTGCATTTGCCTTGAACGCGCGCCAGCGCGTGGCTTCGGCCCCGGGCGGAGCTGCTTCCGTTCAACCGCTTCCTCATGACTTGTCATTGCGAGGAGCGCAGCGACGAAGCAACCCTGCATTTGCCATTGAACGCGCGCCAGCGCGTGGCTTCAGCCACGGCGGAGCTGCTTCGGTCCCATCACAGCTGCGCCTTTAGGCGCTGGGGTCCGCGCCAGCGGACACTTTTCCACACCCCAAATCACCCCCTCCTGTGGAAACTTCCATCCCCTGTGCAAATCCCCCATTTTGGGTAGCAAAAAACCTGTCAATACCCCCATTTTGTTGAAATCTCCCTAATTTCCACAATCGAAAGTAGATATAAAGTTCCCGTAATTCAGTATGAAACTACCCCGAAGTTGCTAGAATTGTAAGTAGAAGATATCTAGAAAATGAAGCACGCCAAGCGGCGTGCTTTCTCATTTTCCGTCCTGTCATCCCGACGCAGGAGGGATCTGCAACTCCCCGTCGTAGAGGCATTCACTAAAAACAAAGCACTTACTCAGGGATTTCAGGGATTTCCCGGGATCACCCCAACCTAAGTCACTGATTCCAAAGATTCACCCCCACCGGGGGATACCGCCCCTAACACCTGGAACCTAGAACCTAGCACCTTGTCCCTGCCCCACTACAATTGGCACCGGACCAAACCATGACACGAGTGTTCCTTTTCCTTCTGCTCGCCAGCCTGTCTTGGGCGCAGACTTCTCTATCCCCGAAGTGGGAAGAACTTACAGCCGCCGAATTCGTAAAGGCAGTTCAGCAATCGCAAGGTGTGTGTATGTTGCCCATCGGCATCATCGAGAAGCACGGGGCCGCATCTCCCGCTCGGCACTGACCTGCTCAACGTCCGCGCTCGCGACTCTGCACTGCTGCCAAACAGGAATATCGCCGTGATCTTTCCCGAATACTACTTCGGGCAGATCTTTGAGGCCAGCCACGAACCGGGTACGGTCGCCTACAGCCTGGACCTCGCAGCTGCAGCTATCTGCAGGAAACAACGGACGAGATGGCGCGCAACGGCTGCAAGAAGATCATGATCGTCAACGGACATGGCGGCAACGAAAGCCTGCTGCCGCTTTTTCGCGCAATCGCAGCTGGCCGGACAGCGCGATTATGTCGTCTATGTCTTCGGACTGCCGAGCGCGAATCTCCCGGGGCGGCCCCGCCAAGAAGCGACGAAGAAAGACATGCACGGCGGGGAGACCGAGACCTCGCACATGCTCGTCACGCGTCCGGATCTTGTGCACATGGACCGTGCCGAGCACCGAATCCGGTGCCGACCAGGACCGGCTACATCTGCCCGAGAACGTGTACACCGGCATCTGGTGGTATGCGAAGTTTCCCGACCACTACTCCGGCGAATGGGGCGACCGCAACCAAAGACGATCGGTGAGTTCGACATGAATAGCTGGTCGCAGCAGATCGCCGAAGCCCTCAAAGCCATCAAGGCGGACCGATAAGAGCATGGAACTACAAGAAGAGTTTTATGAGAAGACGCTAGCATCCGCTGGATACGAAGCAGTAGCGCGTCTCTCACAAATTCCTGATTCGCACATTCACCCTTTGCGTGACGCCGTTCGCAAGGGATGCGACGAACTCAACATCGAGACTGGCGCCGGTATACGCCTCACCCAGGGTGAGCGCGACCGAACCGTCGCTGGCGCTTGAGAGTTGCAACGTCTCCACCCGTACCAGTCTTCGTGTACTGTTCACGGATGTCTGGGTTTCACTGCTGACGTCTCCGGCTTGCACCTCGGCAGCGGCGAAGGCCAGAACCTGGCAGGACACATGGGCGCCATAGACCGGATCTCCCGCCGCATCGACCACTCGCAAGACGAGAGGAGTGGCGGGATCAAACGATGTGACCGTCTGGTCCGCTCCCTTCAAGACTTTGAACTTCAAAACATTTGCATCCACTTGATGGATCAGGAAACTCGCACATGGATTCCCCTGCACGCTCGCGCACGCAGAAACAGTCACGTCGCTGCCGATTCGGGGATTTGCTATCGCCAACTGCACGGCGGCAACGCCGTTCGCGTCGGTGCTCTGGGCCAACGGCGGCGGAGCGCCCCGTCTGTACTGCTGAAGACCAACGGAACGTTCGCGACAGGATTGCCATTGTGCACTAGCTTTGCCGGGAGGAGCAGCGCAGCGGCACTGCCGGATGCAACCGCAACCCACTGCTCCGGAACGAGCGCGGTTACGCTGTAGGCCATCTGTGCGCCCTGAAATGTCGCGGACACAGCATTGCCATTCCGCAACGTCGCCGTCACGGTGTTCGCGCCCACTGCGCCGATGAGCACACCGGTTTGCGCCTCACCCGCCTGATTGGTGAGCACCGTGCACGGATTTCCCCCGCACGCGGTCAGCACACTCGCCGCGGGCGATACTTGAAACGTCACCGCCTCCCCCGCCAAAGGAGATCCGTCAGATGCAGTCACGCGAACACGCAGCAGTTGCGGCGAGATCGCTCCTACTGCGGCAGTCGCGTTGGATATCTGTGAAGCGAGCACGATGCTCGCAGCGGGATCCCCGACCTGCAACGCGTGGTACATATCCGCGACTGCCCCGGTGAGTGTGTCACGCACCTCGACGTCATACCGACCGTCGGAAATGTCCGGCACCGCAGCGACCATGCGGGTAGCATTCACCGAGCGGACTGCCGCCTGGGTGTTGCCGATCCAGAGCGTCGATTGTGGGGTGAACCCTCTTCCGCTGATCGTGATCGACCCTTGGCCCGAAGCAACGCGAGACGGTTGCACATCTTCGGCATAGAGGATGCGCCCCAGGTAAGCGTAGTCCGGACGTGCATCACCGCGCAGGTCCGCGACCCCCAACGTCACCACGTCATCGCCAGACGTCGCTGCAAACAGGTGGGAGATGCCGGGCAGCGTGGCATTGAACGGACCCTCCATGACCGCCGCTGGAGCGCCCGCCGGGTCGCTCGCATTCCACACCCCCACCACCGGGGCCAGCTTGTATTGCGTGGCATGCTTTGCTTCATCGAGCGCAGTGACCTCTACGGTGAAGGAGCGGTTCTTGCGTACGAGAAACGAGAGGTAGTCGGTTTGACCGGGAGCGGCCATGCTCGACACCCATACGCCGGATGAAGGCACCGACAACGGCTGCGTCCAGCGAGATGCTTTCGAGCCAAAGACGGGCCCGGCACTACTGCCCTGCATGGAGACATCGAGGGTCACGTCTCCGCCCGCCGAAATTGAATCGACGATGGCGGCGGCGAAGTTCCCAGATGGCGATACGGACATTGCGTCATAGGGCCCGACCACAAGATTTCCTGTATACAGAGGATTTACGGGCTCGACCGAAATCCGGTAGCGCGCCGTTGTGGCCGGCACAGGCAATCCGGCGATCTCGTAATATCCCGCAAGTGCCGGATCGTCTCCCCCGAAGCGGTCATACCGCAATCCATTCGCTCCTGCATAACCGGTGACGGGATTGCCGGCATTGCCTCGGAACAAGAACCCCGAAACACAACTGACGGCGGCTATGGGTGAAGGCTGGTTTGTATTGGGATCGAGCAAGCGTGCGACAACATTCACTCCGTTCATTCCAACGCCGTTCGCGAACAGCACACGCCCTGAGACCCTCGCTGTTGTCTCGCGAAACAATGTTTTGCCCGGCCATTGCGATGCGTTCGCCTTTGTCACCGGATAGAGCCGTGATATCGCCGCCACATCATCCGGCCGCAGTGTCGAATCGTAACTGCAATGTGCCGCACACCACCCTTCGAGAGGATGCATGCGCGGCCACCCCGCGAAGTCCGCAGTAGTGGCAGCCGGGATTCCGGTCACAATATTGTCGTTCAGCTGCGACCAGCCGACTCCAAGAATTTGTCCGAGCGCCCGTACCAGAACGTATCGCAACTGCGCGGTCGAGGTGAAGCAGTTGCCGTTCAATACAAGCACTGCGTGGGAAAAGTGGCCGTCGGAGGCATACTGGTCCACGTAGGAGACGGTCGCATTGGTGCTGCACGCCAGCGGAGAACTCGCCCCTGCCCCGAGAAGCGCATCCGTGATCGCTCCACCGTTGTCATAGACGACGATCAAACGCTCGTTCCCAGACGCCTGGGCATCGGGCGGCAGCTGCAGCGCGCCGTTTGCAGCACCGACATTACTGCTGTTCACGTCTTCGCCCAGTTGTCCGTCTCGCACCGCCGCCGCAGCCGCCGTGGGAACATCCGTCCATTGCGCAAATGCCCACGCTATTGCAGCGTCGGCGTCATTCCCCCGGACGCTCGCATTCAGATCGCCTTGATCTGTCCGGTAATGCACTATGCCGTTGCGCCAAACGATCGGATTGCCACGCACACTTTGATCGAATCCACTGCCCGCAACCTTCCAAACGCCTGCCCCATATGCGGAGAAATTCACACAGAGGACCACGAGCGTCGTCATCCCATACCGGAGAAAGCGACTCGTACAACTGCGAACCATGCCACAATTTCATCGGCAATTTCGGCTCGGGGAGATAGCGCCTGGAAATTAAAGATGTCTAAATCTGAATCAAATTTCAGGATAGAGGTCGAAGAATGCCTCGATGCTGGTTTGCAGTTGCTTCTCGATATCCTCTTTGCTGCCCTCAAGTACATGCATCGTCACGTGCGCAGTCTTTCCGCTCCGCAGTTGGATCGGAGCCTCGCCCACCTCGATCGCTTCGTCAGCAGGAAGCAACCGCATTCCGTAAACCAGTTGTAGTTTCGCCATACGGTGATTCTATTCCCTTGTTTCTTCTCTTTTGGATCGCTGCCGTCCCTACTTAAGGCAGGACTCTCGTTACAATGGTCAGTTGCACCCAACCACATTCAGGATCATCGAATCTCTGTGACGCAAAATTCAGACGTACGAAATGTAGTCATCGTCGGCTCCGGATGCGCGGGCCTCACTGCGGCCATCTATTCCGCACGCGCTAACCTCAGACCTCTCGTTCTCGATGGACACGAGCCCGGTGGGCAGCTCTCCATTACCAGCGAGGTCGAGAATTTCCCCGGCTTTCCGGCTGGGATCATGGGCCCGGAGCTCATCGAGAACATGCGCCAGCAGGCGGAGCGATTCGGAACAGACTACAGGTCCGGACACATCGTCTCTGCGGACCTCACCAAACAGCCATTCGAACTCGATATGGGGCGCGACAAGATCCTCACGCGCACACTCATCATCGCTTCAGGGGCTTCTGCCCGGTGGCTAGGACTGCCCAGCGAACAAATGCTGATCGGCAAGGGCGTAAGCTCCTGCGCGACCTGCGACGGTTTCTTCTTTCGTGACAAAGAGATTGCGGTGATCGGCGGCGGGGATTCCGCTATGGAAGAGGCGCTCTTCCTGACACGATTCGGTTCGAAGATCCATCTCATTCACCGAGAGCGAGAACTTTCGCGCATCGAAGATCATGTACGACCGCGCTCGCGGCCACGAGAAGATAAAGTTCCATACCAATGTCGTCGTAGAGGATGTTCTCGACGTCAACAAAGGCGAGGTCACCGGACTTAAACTTCGCAATGTAAAGACCGGCGAGAAATCCGAAATGCCTGTTTCTGCGCTGTTTCTCGGCATCGGACACGATCCGAATGCCAAGTGGCTCCACGGTGCGCTCGACACCGACTCAGACGGATACCTCAAGACCCACGATTACGTTTTTACGAAGGTGCCCGGCGTCTTCGCCTGCGGAGACGTGCAGGACCGCCGCTATCGTCAGGCCGTTACCGCCGCCGGAACCGGCTGTATGGCGGCCATCGAAGTCGAAAGGTACCTCGAAGAACAAGGACGATAGCTAACGGCTGGTCTTCAGCCGCCCAGTTACGTCTTCTTCCCTTCCGGATACTGAAAGCTCTTGTGCAGGTCGCGCAGGTAGCGGTCTATGCTGCTGCGTTCTCCGATGATGTAGTGTCCGACAAAACGATAGAGCGCAGACTTGACATTTGCATCCTCGGCGATCGTGATCTTGGTGTTGCCGTTCGGCAGAGGTTCCAGCACATATGTCCAGGTGCCACTGTAAGGCAGCTTAGGGTCGTCGATGGCGACTACTCGCCGTTGTGTCGGCACGCTGGTATCCAGGCGGAAAGTCACATCGCCGGACGATCCGTGCTCGCGCCAGCGTCCGCTGTCTAGCAACTCCACTTGCTTTAGATCGGAGCGCCAGTTTGGGCCGGAGGCGACGTCTGAGATGGTCGTCCATACCGCCAGTGGCGGCGCCGAGATCTCCGCTGCATTCTCTGCATGGTGTGTTTGCGGCAAGCGCATGCCCGCAAGAAGTACCACCGCGACCAGTGCCACAACCACTCCCAACACATACACAAGGATTTTCATACGACTGTAGTCCTCTCCCGCCCGTGTGACGCTCTTTTTACCCCTTGACGGGGCACTCTGCAAATCATCTTGCGCAAATAACCATCTGTTAGATATATTTAATAGCAATGTCTGCTCCTATCTCGCTTTCGACGACCGATCATGCCCTCCTGGCCTCGCTCACCATCTGCCCGATGTCCGGATACGAGTTGCGCGAGTTCATCAAGGGCTCGATCGGTAATTTCTGGTCGGAATCTTACGGACAGCTCTATCCCGCACTCAAGCGTCTGGAAAGTGCGGGACTCGTCCGCTCCAGTGAGAAGCCGACGGGGAAACGTCCTAAGCGCGTGTACGCCATAACCGCTGCCGGACGCAGACTCCTAGCAAAATGGCTGCAAACGCCTGCGACCGAACAAGTGCCACGCGTTGAACTGCTGCTCAAGATCTTCTTCGCACGTGCAGCCACGCCTATGACCTCGCTGATCCACATCGAACGCCACCGGGCCGTCACAGAAGGCCTGCTAAACCGGTATCGCGGAATCGTCCAACAACTTCGCCGCGAACAACCGCACCACCCCGATCTTCCGTTTTGGCTTGCTACTGCCCGCTTCGGAGAACTGCGGGCCGAAGCAGACCTCCAATGGTGCACCGAAATGAAAGCTCAATTCGCTAAGCACGATTCGTCGCTATCTGACTCCGCGACGAAATAGGAGTAGCACATGCATTCGTTCATCCGGCTCGTTCTCGCCCTCCACATCGCTGCCGGCTGCGCCGCATTCATCGCCGCACCGATCGCGCTCATGACGACGAAGGGCGGCCCCACGCACCGGCGTGCGGGCAAGTTCTATTTCTGGTCGATGGCGGTGGTGGCATTCTCCGCGATCGTGCTCTCCATTGCGCGGCCGATCCTGTTCCTCGGATTAGTCGCGATCTTCAGCTTCTACTCCGCTCTCTCTGGATACCGTGTTCTCTACCGTAAGCGGCCACTCGCGGGACAAGGACCCACGCTCTTTGACTGGTGCGCCGCAATCTTCACCTTCGTTGCAAGTACGGCGCTCTTCGTCTTTGGCACATTCTTTCGCTTCGGTTCATTGGGGAAACTTGGCTGGACGGCAGGACTCTTCGGCATCATCGGGATGGCGATTGCCGGGGGAGACATCCGTCTCTTCCTACGGCCACCGGCTGACAAGAATTTCTGGTGGTTCACCCACATGTTCAACATGATCGGCAGCTACATCGCCGCCGTTACGGCGTTCAGCGCCGTCGTCATCGGGCGTTTTGTCGGCCAGACTCCAATCGTGTGGTTCTGGCCAACGCTCATCGGTGTGCCCCTCATGTACTTATGGGCGCAGAAGTATCGCCGGAAATTCAATGCTCCAAGACAGCCTCGGGTGCACCATGCTGCCCTCTAGCAAACTGCCGCTCACATTCCGTCGTAGTTCGGGCCGCCGCCGCCTTCGGGTGGGACCCACGTGATGATCTGATAGGGGTCCATGATGTCGCAGGTCTTGCAATGCACGCAGTTCGAGGGATTCAGATGGATCTGCTTCGCGCCCGGAACATCGCTTGCATCGACCATCTCATATACGTTTGCGGGGCAGAAGAACTGGCAAGGGTTGCCATATTCTTTTGTGCACCGTTCATTGCAGATATTTGTGTCGTGGATCACCAGATGCGCAGGCTGGTCTTCTTCATGGCGCGTCCCCGAATGATATAAATCGGTCACTTTGTCGAACGACAGCTTGCCATCGTTTCTCGCCCATCCCGTAATGTGGTTGCGCTCGGCGCCACCGTGCTCCGGAAGTTCGCCGATGGGCTGCATCCTCTCGTGTCCCGGATGCGATGGGTAAATCTCAAATAGTCCACGTCCACCCGTGACCTGCTGGATCGCAGTGTGGAATATGCCGTCGATCAGCCCGTTGGCGAAGCCCTGATGGAAGTTGCGGACCGGCCACATCTCTTTCTTGATCCACGAATTCTCGACTGCAGCCTGATATTGCTGCAGTTGCTCTCGATCGAAACGTGACGCGAGCAGTGCGCCGAACGCCGTCTCCGCGGCGAGCATACCCGACTTGATCGCCAGGTGGATTCCTTTCAAACGCTGCGAATTGAGGAAGCCCGCAGAATCGCCGATGATCATCCAGCCGTCGCCCGCCAGTGGCGGCAACGAATGCCATCCCCCATAGGGAAGTGCCTTGGCGCCATAGCTTTGCGAGTTTGCCGCCCTCGAGCAGCTTCTTCACCCACGGATGCTGCTTGAACGTCTGCAACACATGCTGCGGATCGATGCGCGGATCTTTGTAGTCGAGTCCGGTGACAAACCCGAACGAGATCATCTTGCCATCGATGCCATAGATCCAGGCTCCGCCGTATTCATCGCGCGTAAGTGGGTACCCCAGCGTGTAAATGACCTCGCCCTTTTGGACGCGCCCTTCCGGAAGCTCCCACAATTCCTTCACCCCGACGCCGTACGTCTGCGGATTGCGCTTCGAATCGAGATCGAAGCGCCCGGCAAGCTGCTTCGTACACGATCCGCGCGGCCCTTCAGCGAAGATCGTCACCTTCGAACGCAGATCGTATCCTGGCTCGAAATTCGATTTAGGCTGGTTTTGCTTATCCACTCCCTTGTCGTCCGTGCGCACGCCGACGACCTTGCTGTCTTCGATCAAGACTCCGAGCCTGCAAAGCCGTTGAAGATCGTGATACCGGCTTGTTCGACCTTCGACCCCATCCACTTCACGAACCTATTGATCGAAATGACGTAGTTGCCGTGATCGCGCATCGGCGGAGGAACCACCGGCGATTTCATCGCCCGGGTACTGGTCAGGAAATAGAACGATTCCTTGTCCACCTGGGCATCGATCGGAGCTTCACTCTTCCAGTCCGGCAGAAGCTCGTCCATCGAGCGCGGATCGAGCAGCGCGCCGGAGAGGCAATGCTGCCCGATCTCTCGCGCCTTCTCAAGCAGATAGATGTTCTCTTTAGAAAGAGGCGAATCGGGATGCTTGGCGTTGTGTTCGTCGATGAGTTGCGAAAGGCGCAGCGCTGCAGCCATGCCCGCAGGACCGCCGCCAACGATAACCACATCCGCTTCCATCTGCGGATGTTCTACGTTCGGGAGTGGAGTGACGAAATGTAAGTGGCATTTACGCGCCGGCCTTCGCCTTCTCAACTTCAGCGGTCAGGGCCGGGACGATCTCCAGCAGATTGCCCACTACTCCGATGTCCGCGATCTCGAAGATCGGTGCCTCGGCATCTTTGTTGATCGCGATGATCGAGCGCGAGCCCTTCATGCCGACCAAATGTTGGATCGCGCCGCTGATGCCAAGCGCAACATACAGCTTCGGAGAGACGGTCTGGCCCGACGAACCGATCTGCCGCTCAATCGGCAGCCAACCGGCATCGCAGATCGGACGCGACGCTGCGATCTCTCCGCCGAGTGCGTCTGCCAGCCTCTGCGCGAGTTCGATGTTCTTCTGCTCCTTGATGCCGCGTCCCACAGAAACGATGATCTCTGCCGCAGTGAGATCGACTGCCTGCTTGGCCTCCTTATAGATCTCATGCGGCTTTACCCGGATAGCGCCGGCATCGACAGTGGCGGTGACACTCTCTACCGTAGCTGCACTCGTTCCATTTTCTGCCTGATCTCCGCGGAAGGCGCCCGCCTGAAACGTGACAAAATGCGGACCATCGCCCGCGAAAGCAACATCCGCAACAAACTTGCCCTGAAACATCTGACGCGTAAAGAGCAGGTTGCCGCCTTCATGCTTGTATCCGATGGCGTCTGAGATCAATGCCTTGTCGAGAGCGAGAGCCAGCTTCGGAGCGAAATCGCGGACCTGATACGTATGTGGCAGTACCACCAGCTTCGGCTGCTTTTCGACGATGAACTGTCTTAACGCCTGTACGTAACCGTCCGCTGTGTACGCCTCGAGATCTGGCGATGAGATCGCGTATACCTTGGCGACCTTCTTTGCGGAGACCTCTTTCGCAGCATTCTGGATGTTGCCGCCGATCACCGCCGCCTCCGCCGTCCATCCGATCTGCGCGGAGATCTGCTGTGCCGCCGCGATCGTCTCGAACGACACACGGTTCAGCTTGTCATCTCGTTGTTCGGCTACTACCAGGATCGTGTCAGCCATATCCTTCTTCCTCTAAACTCTTGAACACAACTCAAACAGCTCGCTTCGCAGCCTCTTCCCGCTTCTGCTGCCGTCTGCCCGACATGTACAGCCCCATGCCGATCGTGAAATCGAGGGCTGCGATAAACGCCGCAAGCAGCGGAGGCAGTTTCAGAAATACCAGCACCCCGAAGCCAACAACAAATCCGCTGGCTGCGGCAACCAGACCTGCGATACGCTTGGCCTTTCCCACATCTCTCGGCGCGCCAGGAGGTGGATACCGCAGATCCATCAAAAGATCCGTAGTTCGTTGCGCATCTTCTCGATCAGCTTTTTGGCGACCTCTCCAGCAGGGCCCTCGATCATCTCTGTACGCTTCTGTTTCTCGGGGACATATAACTTCTTGATCTTGAGCTGGCTTACGCCCGCCGCGGATTGCACCTCGGCCCAGGTGACCTTCTTGAACGGCTTCATCTTCGCCTGTTTGATGCCGATGAGCGTCGCGTACCGAAGCTTGTTCCCGCCGGACTGGATCGTCAGTACCGCAGGAAGCGGCATATCGAGGTTTTGGAAGTGGCCTGATTCGAGTTCACGCTTCAGTTTGAGGCCGCCCTCGCCCTTCTCAATGTGCAGGATGATGGTCGCGTGCGGCCATCCGAGGACCTGCGCGAGCAGCACGCCGGTCTGCGCATAACCGTAGTCGTCCGATTGCAATCCGGTAAAAATCAGGTCGAAGCTCTCATCCTTCACCACAGCGGCGAGTGCCTTGGAGGTCGCAATGGCATCGAGTCCCGTAAACTCGTCGCCTTCCAGATGGATGGCACGGTCCGCGCCCTTCGCCAGTGCTTCACGCAGCACTTGTTGCGATCGCGCCGGACCCGCCGTGATCACCACGACTTCTCCGCCGTTCTTTTCCTTCTGCCGAAGCGCCTCTTCGAGGGCATAGGCGTCCGGTTCATTGACCTCGTAGCTGACGTCCTCGCGAATCCACGTGCCACTCTCATTCAATTTGAGTGGCGCGTCCTTCTGCGGGACCTGCTTCATGCAGACCAGAATCTTCATGCTTGCCTTTTAACTTGGAACGTCTTGAATCGCCCTAACGGCAATCACGCCGCTGAGAAACTAGTCAGTATAACCGAATCACAATAGAAAAATGCCGGGGCGCTCACCCCGGCCAATTCATGATCTAAGCGATCTTCTTTCGCAATTGGTTCACCCCATCCAGACACAACCCATATACCGCATGCATCGAGGCTTCATAGGCGTGCTCCTTCAAATCCTTCTCCTGCGGACGCTGTGCGAGTCCGAGGTACGGCAGCACGAATTCATCCGCCGCCAGCCACAGCCCCATGCCGAAGAGAACGCCTGTTCCGAACGGCGCATCTTCCATCAATCCGGAGAGCGCGCCATAGACGCCCCCCATCGCGGTGCCGAACGCATAGTGCACGGTGTTGCCCGCGGTTTGTTTGTATTCTTGCGGGACCGCGTGGTGGGTGACCGTTTGCGCTACTTTGTCCGCAATCTTTACCGTGGACTGTTCGCCCACCTCTTTCTGCTGCTCCTCTTTCGACTTCGGCTTCTCCGCTTCATCGCCCTTATCGACCTTCAGCCAAGCTGTCTGTGCCTGCGTCATAACGAACGTCGCAGCCAGTCCCCCTGCGAGACCGAAGAGAAGCGATTTACCCAATCCACTACCCTGCCAAGTCGATTGGGTGACGGGGCTTTCAATCTCCGCGTTTGTCGCCCTTTCCACATCCGCACCCTGATGAACGAAGCTGTTTCCGTAGTCTCCAGCGGCCCTTGCCGTCTTCGAACTCTGGCTGCGCCAGCGGCTTCCCTGCTCGATCCACGTGTCGGGATCATCAAAGTTCTTGCGCCAGGAACTTGTTTCGTTCTCCGTTTCGGGACCTGCCACTCCTGAGTCCTTTGCAGCCAACACGTGTCGTCTGATGTTTCGCGCCATAGCTTCTCCTAAAGTTTTCTCAGCGATTAGAAGCGTGTTCCACACTTAAGGTGCGCTCGAAAACAGAGACCCTGCCGCTGGGCGAAGATTTCTATCCCTCCCCAACGTTCGCGGAAAGGTGTGCGCCGCCAAGCAGCAGCAATCCCGACAGGAAGGCCCAGAAGATAAGCGTGACAGAGATTGAGAACGGCCCGTACGCTTCCTGAAAATTGAGCCAGGGCAAGCAAAGCATATACAGGTACTTGCTACCCTCCCACAGCAGGCCGGTGACCAAAGCTGAAGCGAAAACTGGTCTGAACGGGACTCTTCCGTTGGGCAATAGATAAAAGATAATGAAAAAGATGAGGATGCCAGCGATCACAGCAAAGACCTTCATCATCACCCACTCGATCAAGTGCACAAGAATGTTGTCCACATGGCTGCCCAACAACGAATGCAGCAGGTAATGGTTCCCTGCCGTCGCTGCCACTGAGAGCATTGCCAGCGCGCCGCATCCGAATGCCAACCCTAGCGAAATGATCTGGTTCCGCAGGTACGAACGATTTGTTGGGATCTTCCAGACCTGATTCAGCGCGACTTCCAGGGGCAGAAATACTCCCGACGATGTGAAGAGCAGCATTGCCAGCGAAAATATCTTCACGCCTCCCGGCGCCCACACCATCTTGCGCAGATTGCCGATGACGAATTCTTGTCCGGCGGGCAGATAATCGCGCAGCAAGCTAAAAAACACATTCGACATCGCCGGAGAATGAAGCTTCCGCTCGGTTAGCGACAACATTAGAAGCATGAAAGGAAAGAACGATAGGATCGCATTCGCAGCCACACTGAACGCATACGTATGCACCTCGGTGCGGGTCAGATACTTCGCCGTATCGACCACGCGCGCGCGCAGTGAGGGGTCCTGATAGGCTTCTTTCGCACGCGCAACCGCGACAGCCGTGGCCTGTGACACCGCGCTTTGGTTTTGTGTCCGCATGCGAGCGATCTTCTCATCGTAACAAAACGAGAGATGCTGAAAATCAGCGAAACTACTGACACGCACGACATATAATCGGCGGAAATGGCCGCCGATATCCCTCAACTGCCAGCTGCTGCATCAAGGTTCCCCGGACTGCGCCAACGCGCAGTGAGGGCGCGGCTGTGGCCCTTGAGCCGGCTTGCGCGGTTCTTCTGGCTGACACTCACCATCGCGGTCTTTCTGAACATTCTGGCCTTGTTCTTGAGGACGGGGATATTCAGCACCATCTCCGCTGTCTTCTACATCCTCGCCTATGTGATCGCGGTACCGAGCGGGCTCTGGCTGGCTGGCCGATGGATCATGAACAGCGTTCTCTGGCGTGTTCGCAACCGACTGATCGTCACTTATCTCTTCATCGGTGGCGCGCCGATTTTGCTCCTGCTCACACTGGCTCTTATCTCCGCCTACTTCCTTGCCGGACAGTTCGCCTCCTTTCTCGCCACCACCGATCTGAAGTCCGAATTGGAGAGCGTCACCGCCACCAACCAAGCCATCGCATCGCACATCCAGGGCGAGGCGCGCAGCGGGCGCGTTGATCTCGCCGATATCCCAGAGCTCCGCAGTCCTGCAGGTACACCTCGCGTCATGGAATTGTTCGGCCCGGACCCGCGTCCCCTTTCAACTGTCACCAATATGGGTCCGGACACGTTCGACAGGCCCTCCTGGCTCAAAAAAGATTTCCAGGGAATCGTGCGCGAACACGGAAAGCTGTTCTTCCGCGCGGCGCGGTTTTTTGCTATAGGTAACCGGCGCTACACCGTGATCTCGAGTGAGCCGCTCGATTCCAACATGATGGCGAAACTCCTCAATCAGTTGGGACAAGTCGAGATCTTCGGGACCGCCGTGGTCCACGGCAAAAATGGCACCTTCTTCACCGTGGATGAGGCAGATGTGCGTGCCACCAAGAACGAAACCCGAGAAGAAGCTGGTCGCAGACTTGCGGAAGAGACCGAAGAAGGAAGAGCCAATGCGATCAGAGCGGGAGCCTTACCACCGGCAAGAGGTCTTTTCGATCGCACTTTTTCGTCTGCGTCTCCCATTCAGACGGTGGACTGGAGGACAGGCGATAACAAGGTCCAGGCGCTCTCCATCGCCACTCGCCTCAGCGTTCTCTACGAGCGGCTGTTCAGCGCCAGCGCTGTATGGGGAAGCACGCTACGTAACGTCCTCTTTGGCACCTCTGTCTTCTTCGGATTGCTCGAACTCTTCGCATTCTTCGTTGGCATGAGGTTGACCCGCAGCATCACCCACGCAGTTTACGAACTCTACAACGCGACGCAGCACATCGAGCGTGGAGAGTTCCGCCATCGCATTCGTCTGCGTTCGACTGACCAACTTGCCGCCCTTGAGGCATCCTTCAACACCATGTCGGGGTCGCTGGAGCGACTGCTGATCGAGCAGCGAGAGAAGGAGCGTCTGCAATCTGAGCTCGTGATCGCGCAAGAGGTGCAGGAGCAATTGTTTCCGCGCGCGTGGACGAGCAGCCTCTACCTCGATCTCTTCGGCATCTGCCGTCCCGCTCGAACGGTAAGCGGAGACTATTATGACTTTCTGCCGCTCGGCCCCGTGCGTACCGGCATCGCCGTCGGCGATATCAGCGGCAAGGGCATCTCGGCCGCACTACTCATGGCGACCATTCAGTCTGCGGTGCGTAGTTACGAGTTCGGTCGCGAGGTCGAGCCGCAACTGGTCGCCGCATCCAGTGCCGCCGCCAACGCCCAAATGAGCAGCGTCGCAACCATCCCCGCCTCCGGACACTCCCCTGCCGACGCCATGTGGCTCCTGAACCGGCACCTCTACCAGAGCACTCCACCCGAGAAGTACGCGACCATGTTTCTGGCCGTGTATGACGGCGAGACCCGCACGCTCTCCTACACCAACGGCGGACACCTTCCGCCCATCGTCATTCGCGAGAACGGCTCCGTCGAGAAACTCGAGATCTCCGGCACCGTCATTGGTCTCTTTGAAGATGCGCGATGGGAGCAGAACAAGGTCGATCTTGCTCCCGGAGATCTGGTCGTCGCCTACAGCGATGGCATTACAGAACCTGAGAACGAATACGGCGAATTTGGAGAGGACCGCCTCATCAGCCTTCTCCAGCAGCACCGGTCTCTTCCATTGGAAGAGATCGCCCGGCTCACCATTACGGCTGTTATCGAGTGGATCGGCGAAAGCGAACAACCCGATGACATCACCGTAGTGCTCGCACGTCCCGCGGCGTGATTGGACGATTTGTTGATTTCGCGATTGCGGCTTCAGTGGTGGTGTTTTTCACGTCGACAATCACAAATTCCCTGTTGTAAGTAAGTTTTTACTTACAATGCCACCGCGCGATTACCCTATGAAGTATGGTTCGCGTGCGTCGCGTCCGGAACTCTGAAGCTGCAAATACCCGTCGAGCATCCAATCGGCTTTAGCGCCAGCTCGCAAATCAACAACTGCAAATCACAATTGGAGACATGAGTAAAAGCGCGACATCTTATCTCGCCATCCTGCTCGCTATGTGCGCGTCGTCGCCTCTCCGCGCGCAGCAAGTAAGTCCTGCTCAGCGCTCGATCGAGGAGGCACTCTCCCCGAGCCCGCTGCAAGGTAATGTTTCGACCAGAAAAGCCACGCCGGACGTTCTGCCGCTCTCGATCACCCACGCCATCAAGCTCGCGCTGCGTTTCAACCTTGGACTCGCCGAGAGCAATATCGCCACCCAGACCATCCGTGCCGAACAGATTCGTCAGATGGCGAACCTCTTGCCGAATATCGGCGCCAATGTGAGCGAGGCTGCACAGCAGATCAACCTCGCCGCACTCGGGTTCCCGGCGGGCAAGATCCCCGATATTAAGACCATTGTCGGGCCTTTCGTCGTCTTTGATGCCCGCGCCACAGTGTCTCAGAACCTTTTCAATTGGAACGCCATTCAAAAAGAACGTGCCGCCCGTGAAAACACCGTCGGCTCGGCGCACGCGCTGCGCAACACTCGCGAGCTCGTCGTGCTCGCCACTGGGAACGCCTATCTTCAGGTCACAACGGCGATGTCGCGCGTTGAGGCGGCGCAAGCCGAAGTCACCACGGCACAGGCGCTCTACCAGCGTGCTGTGGACCAGCAGAAAGCCGGCGTCTCACCCAACATCGATTCTCTTCGCGCCAAAGTCGAAATGCAGACCCGCCAGCAGCAACTGATACAAGCGCAAAATGATCTCGATAAGTCGCGCCTGCAGCTTGCACGAACCATCGGCCTTCCTCTGGATCAGCAGTTCCAGGTGACTGACCGTGTCCCCTATCAGCCGCTTCCCGACCTCGATTTCAAGACAGAATTGCAGCGGGCATACCAGTTTCGCGCCGACTACCTGCAAGCTCAATCGCAACTGCGTGCCGCCGAACTGACTAAGTCCGCCGCCGTGGCTGAGCACTATCCCACGCTGGCTGTGAATGGTTTCTATGGAGATGAGGGTCTGAATTCTCCAGTCCATTCGCACGGAGTCTTCAACGCTGCAGCCGGACTGCAGATCCCGATCTTCGCAGGAGGCAAGACTCGCGCCAATGTAATGGAAGCAGACGCCACGCTGAAAGAGCGACAGGCAGTGCTCGACGATCTGAGGTCCCGGATCGAGTATGAGATCCGCACCGCCTTCCTCGACGTTCTCTCCGCCGCAAAACAGGTGGAAGTGGCACAGACCAGCATGCAGCTGGCGGACGAGACGTTGCAGCAATCGCAAGACCGTTTCGCCGCCGGCGTCGCCGACAACCTTGAAGTCATTCAGGCGCAGGATTCAGTTGCGGCCGCCAACGAGAACTACATTTCGGCGGTATATCAGCACAATATTTCGAAGGTCGTACTCGCACGCAGTGTCGGCGTCGCGGAAAAGGCCGTCGAGCAGTATTTGAAAGGCACGGGCAAGTAGCGCATGGCAGACAGAGATCGAAACCCTTCCGGTGCGACGGCGACCCAGGACGAATCCAGGCAACAGCCGCCTCCAGATCAAAGCGACGACAGGAAGCCCGCCCTCTTCGATCGCAAACCATGGCTCAAAATGGTGCTCATACTTGTTAGCATCGTCGTCCTGGTTGGGGTCGCCTTGCTCTGGATCCATTCCAGTCATTGGGAGGATACCGACGACGCGCAAGTGGATGGACACATCTACAGCATCTCCACTCGCATCAGCGGCCACGTCAGTAAAGTTTATTTCGACGACAACCAGCCCGTGCAGGCTGGAGCCATACTTGCTGAGATCGATCCTTCCGACTACCAGGTCTCCGTCGCCCGCGCTCAAGCCGATTATCAGGATTCACTCGCTCAAGCACAGGCAGCGCAGAGCGGAGTACCGCTCGCGCGCTCCGGTGCCCAGACCTCTATCGCGAGCGCTAACGCGGATGTCTCCAATGCGGAAGCCTCCGTCTCGGCTGCGCGCAAGCAGGCCGACGCAGCGCGCGCTCAGGTCGAACAGGCTCAAGCCAATGCGGTGAAGGCCAACCATGACGTCGACCGCTATTCTCAGCTCGTCAAGAAGCAGGAGATTTCGCAGCAGCAGTACGACACCGCTGTTGCCGCTGCACAGAGCGCTAACGCGGCCGTCAATGTAGCACAAGCCAACGTTCTCTCAGCCGACCAGCAAGTAAATGTTGCCCAAGGACGACTCCTGCAAGCACGCGCCAATCTTTCGAATGCGCAAGTCAGCCCGGCGAATGTGCGCGTGACCACGTCGAAGGCCACCGCCGCTGACGCCGCCGCGAAGCGGGCACAAGCGAGCCTCCAACAGGCACAACTCAACCTCGATTACACAAAGGTGTTTGCACCTGTCAGCGGCATCGTAGGGCACCGCGGTGTGGAAGTCGGGCAAAATGTCACCCCGGGCCAAATGCTCATGTCCGTGGTGCCGCTGGATGACCTTTGGGTGACCGCCAACTTCAAAGAGACACAGCTCCACAAGATGCGTGTCGGCCAACACGCGAAGATCCACGTGGATTCCATTGACAAAGACATCGAGGGAACCGTCGATTCGATTGGCGCTGCCACCGGTGCCGTCTTCAGCATATTGCCGCCGGAGAACGCCACCGGGAACTACGTGAAGGTCGTGCAGCGAATGCCCGTCAAGATCACATTCAAGCGCGATCAGGACCCCGACCAGCGCCTCCGCCCCGGCATGTCCGTCGAAGCCAACGTCAATGTTCAGTAGGAACTAACCGCGCAGATATCCGCGGCTAGCTCTCACCTTCTCGACCCCAACCCGTCCGTCAACAGGTCGCTCTCCAGCCGTTGCGATGTCATCCACAACTCTCCTAACGCTCGAACATACTGCGCCTGCAGTTGAAAGAGCGTACGCTGCGACAGGATCACTACAGCATAGGGCGCGGCCATGGTCTGGTACCGCTGCAGATTCATCTCGTAAGCGCGCTGCGCCTGCGGGATCATCTGCGTGCGGTAGCTTTCCTCCTTTAGCTTGGCCGCTTGATATTGCTGGATCATCGGCTGCGCCATCTGCCCCAGACTGAGCCTGACGCGCGCGACCTCGTTTTGAGTTCGTTCAAGCTCCGCCGTTGAGGCTTCGATACTGCCCTGATTGCGGTTGAAGATCGGAAGCTGGACGCTTGCGCTGGCAAAGCTTTGTGCGCCAAAAGGCCGTCCGGAGGCATTCGCCTCGTTGTTCTGTTGTTCCCCGGCCCGCAGTGTAACGTCCGGAACGAATTCCCGCTCTTCGCGTTTCAACGCAGCTTCCGCCATGCGCACATTTTGCTCCGCACGTCTCACACTCGGACTCTTTTGCAGCAGCGATTGAAGCAGCGCCTCGCCATCGATTTCGGGTGGATGTTCGAGGTTCCCTTCGAGTAATGCAAGTTCCAAGTGTGGTTCTCCAGCGAGCGTGGTGAGTATCCGGTATTCCTGGACGTATCGCTGCTCTGCCTCGTTGAGTTCGAGTTGCGCCTGCTCCGCTTCTACCTCCGTCTGCAGCACATCCGGCGCGTCATCCTGTCCAATGTTGGCCAACTGGTGTGCTGTTGTGGAAGCGTCTCGGGCGAGTTCGAGTAACTTCTTGCGGACATCAGCCGTTCGTTGCGCCGTCAGTGTGGCATAAAACTGGACGCGCACCGCGCCGGCCACGTTCAATTTCTGTTCCTCCACGCCGATCTCGTCCGCCCTGCGTTGCTGTTCGAAGACGTCTTTCCGGAGGCGCAGCTTCCCACCCAGCACGATATCTTGTTGAACGAATCCACCCTGTTCGCCGCCATGAAATGAGCCGCCGCGGATCTCGCTCCCTTCGTAACCGATCGACGGGTTCGGTAATCGTGCCGCCTGTTTTGCAAGTCCTGCCGAGGCACGTACCATTGCTTCTGCTTGTTTCAGTGTCGGATTGTTCTTCGCCGCGGCCTGCTCGAATTCCTCGAGCTTTTTGGGCGTCACCTTGCGCGCATCTGCCAGCAGGTCCTGCTGAATCTCCACAGTCTTTTGAGTCGGTGAGGAAGAGGGCGCTTGCGCTGAAGCTCCACACACACCCGCAGCAAAGAACACCGCAACAATGCGCAGAGCAACGAAATGTGTTGAAAGATTGCTGATCATGATGCGCTCTCCTTTGCTATTGCGAGTGGTGCGTATGGGACATGCCATCCATCTTCATGGCTGGCATCTCGGGCTTCTCGCCGCGGCCGACTCGTGCCATCACTTCGTCATATTTCGCCGGCGGTAACACGCGCACGAACGTCATCATGCCCTGCATGAACCCGCTCCAACCTGCTGGAAGCCCGTAATTCTGCGGCTTCGAAACCATTTTGTCCATCGCCATCATCGGACCTTCCATGTAGGCGTCCTGCGGGAATCCCGGCACGCTGTTCGCATTGGGAGCAATGTCCGCTTCCATCTGGCTTGCGCCTGGCCTCGTCATCGGGCCGACCATCGACGTCATCTGGTTCATCATGTGATGAGGCAAGTGACAGTGCAGCATCCAGTCTCCCGGATTGTTCGCTACAAATTCGACGTCGCGCGATTGCGCCACTCCCACAAGCACCGTATTCCCCGGCATCCATGCGGTCTCGGGGATCCTTCCTCCCTCTGTGCCAGTTATTTGAAATGTGTGTCCGTGTAGGTGGATCGGGTGATGGTCCATGCCGAGATTGATCATCCGGATCCGCACCCGGTCTCCGAGGCGCACGATTAAAGGAGTGTTCGACGGGCCTGCCTTCCCATTCAGGACAAGCCAGTTGAACTCCATCTTCATGCTGTCAGGGACTGAGTTGTTTGGCAGCACCGCATACTCCTGCATCAGTACGGCAAAATCTCTGTCCACCGCAGGGCGATACGGCTGCTTCGGATGCATGATGAACGCGCCCAGCATTCCCATCATCTCCTGCATCGCCATGTGCGAGTGGTAGAAGAAGGTGCCCGCCTGATGCAGCGTGAACTCATAAATGAAACGTCCGCCTGGGCGGATCGGTTCCTGGCTGATGCCCGGACCTCCATCCATATTGTGTGGAATCTCAAAGCCGTGCCAGTGCATGGAGGTCGGCTCCGGCAAATGGTTATCTACGATTATCCGAACCCGGTCGCCCTGGTGCACCTGAATCGTGGGACCCGGTGCGCTTCCATTGAATCCCCAGGCGTCGATTACTTTGTTCGTAGCGATCCGCTGCTTTACCGGCTCCGCTATAAGATGGAAAACTTTCACCCCATTGTCGAGCGTGAATGGAAGGTCCGCGATGTCCGGTGTCTCCACTGGAACGTGAAACGCATGTTCCGCCTCTTGGTGTTGCTGGGCGCCCGTCTCTAGTCGGGATTCCGCAAACAAATTGGGCATACTGATGACGCCGGCGCCCAGTGCCAATGCACGTTGTAAGAACGTTCGTCTGTCATTCATGAAAACTCTCATTCGGAAAAAGAAAATAGTGCTGCTCAGCGTGCAGCGCTTGGCTCACAAGTAAGTTTTGTGAGACAAGTCCGCGCCGCAACATACGGCCCGCGGTATGGGTCTAGATGCGCAGGCTGGAGGAAGCTTCCCAAAGTGCGAGAGGGATGACGAAAATAGGAATGGAGTCTAAAGTCCGGGCGGACGAATACAAGTGCGGAGCAGCACCAGGGACGATTATCCAATCGCGAACTTGCGGAAGAATCTCCGCGCCAGATTCGGTGCGGCACGTTACGATTGTTGCCGGCGCGCTCACATTGCAAGGCGCCATAGGAAGCGTCGAGATGTCCCTAAAGGACTGTCCTGCAGCAGCTCCCTCGTGTTCACAGTGATGCATCGACATCGATACATTCATCTGCCGACCGTGCCGCATATCGCCCGGCGCAACGGAGCAGCACGCGAGCTGACACAGACTTGCCGATGCCGTCGAAAACAGCATCGCAATCATCAGCATAAGTGCAAGCAGCGTCCGCATCTCGGCTCAATATACATCATTTAGAAGCACGAGTTCCCGCTCCGTTAGCATGCTCTCCGATTACTTCTGTTTAAACTGCTGCCACATGGCTGAACACGCAACCCTCGCCCGCCGCCTCGGACTCTTCGACGCCACCATGCTCGTCATGGGTGGCATCGTCGGCGCGGGCATCTTCATGAATCCCTATGTCGTCGCACAACAGGTTCACACCCCTCTTCTCATAATCGGCGCATGGATCGTCGGCGGCGTCATCGCACTTGCCGGAGCTTTTCTATATGCAGAATTGGCACAACGCCTGCCCGCCACCGGAGGTCAATACGCCTATATCCGCAAGGCGTACCATCCTCTTCTCGCCTTTCTTTACGGATGGACTCTCCTCCTCGTCACTCAAACTGGAGGCATGGCAGCCGTCGCCGTCACCTTCTCCCGCTATTTGATCGAACTCACCGGATGGCACGCCGCCGATTGGCTTCCTGCGACCGTTGCTCTCTCCCTTCTCACCCTGCTCAACTGTCTCGGCGTTCGCTCCGGAGGCACCGTTCAGAGCGCCCTCATGGTCCTTAAGATCGGCGCTGTGCTCACCCTCATCACCGGCGGAATCGTTGCAGTCGCACATCCCTCCGCCATCTCCGCTCCTATGCCACCGCTCAACTTGCACCTGCTTTCTAGCTTTGGCGCCGCCATGGTTCCGGTCCTCTTCGCCTATGGTGGATGGCAGACCGCCAACTTCGTCGCCGCCGAGATGAGAGATCCGCGACGCGATCTCCCTCGTGCACTCATCCTCGGAGTCATCGCCGTAATCTTCCTCTATACCGCAGTCAACTATGTTTGCTTACGCGCGCTCGGTCCCTTCGAACTTGCCGCGACTCGCGCTCCCGCCTCCGCCGTCATGCGTATCGGTCTCGGAAATGTCGGCGCTCGCATCATTGCTCTTGGCATCGCCATATCCGCGCTTGGCTTCCTCGCGCAGGGCATCCTTACCGCACCCCGCGTCTATTTCGCCATGGCGGAGGATGGAGTGTTCTTCCGCGCGCTTGCCCGCGTCAACGCCCGGACTCGCGTCCCAATCCTCGCCATCGTGCTGCAATCCATCTGGACCATCATCATCGTGCTCACAGGACGCTATGAACAGATCCTCAACTACGTGGTCTCCATGGACTGGATATTCTTTGGCATCACCGCCAGCACTCTCTTCGTATTCCGCAAGCATGAGATCGGTGCGGCCTCCAGTCGTATGCCAGGTCATCCTTGGAGCACTGCCCTCTTCTGCTCCATCTGTGCCTTCATCGTTGCAAACACTATTTATCGCTATCCGCAGAACACGCTGATCGGAATGGCGATTCTAGCTACAGGAATCCCTGTGTACTTCGCCTCGCGCGCTCGCCCTTCTGCTTTAGATCGCTGACGGAAAAGAATTACCACCGTACTCTGGAATTTGCGCAACATTGTGCAGTGCCAACTAGTCCGGCTTCATCTTTGGCTTCCATTTTCATCAGTGACATTGCCGTCGGCATACAGATTTGTGGAACTCCACTTGCACAAACAATTCTTGTGCTTGCACGCATAGTTTCGTTCCGTCTCAAACCGGATACGCTCAACGCCTTCAACGAGATCATCGAAAAAGAAGCGCTTCCCCTTGTGCGTCAACAGGATGGCTTTGTTACCGCAGTCACAGTCACCGAATCCGACACGTTCGTGAGATTTGTGACGGCGTGGGAGAGTGAATCCGCCTTGCAGAATTTTCACTTCGGTGGGTATCAACAATTGTGGCCGCGCTTCACCTCACTCATAGACGGGCCGCCAACAGTCACCATTGAACTGATTCATGTGCCTCTGCACTCAATATTGATCAGTGACTACAAAGGGCGCCGTCAAGCAGTCAAGTTTCATGCTGAAGTTTCCTGAGTTTGTCACGATGCCGAGGTGTAGAATTTCGGTCGCCGTTCGTCTAACTCATTCCTTTCGACGGAGGACGCAACATGTTTAAAATTTCAACAGCAGCCATGCTACTCACTCTTGCGGCATCGGCGGCATTTGCCCAAAGCGCATTCGACGGAACCTGGGCGCTAAACCAAAGCAAGAGCAAACTCACAGGCGACACGATGACGTTCGCTTCTGCGGGTCCAGGATCCATGACATTCAGCGATTCGGTTACCAGCTACAACTTCAAGACCGATGGCAGCAACACCATCACCCCCATGGGTGATAACGTCTCCTGGAAGCAGGACGATCCGAACACCTATGAGCATACGACTGCGCGTGCCGGCACACAGTTGAGTTCGTCCAAGTGGACGATCTCAAGCGACGCCAAGACGCTTACCATCGACTCCAACGGCACCAAGCCCAACGGAGAAAAATGGCAAAGCTCCGCTACTTACGCGCGCATCTCCGGTAACGACGGCCTTGCCGGCACCTGGAAGAGCACGTCCGTGAAGATGAGCGCGCCCAACACGATGACCATGGCGGCAAAGCCCGACGACACCATGCAGTGGGACATCTCTGCCGAAAAGGCCTCCTGGAAGGGCAAGCTCGATGGCCAGGATTACCCTGCCACCGGACCGACCGTTCCCGAAGGGATCACTCTTGCGGTGACCAAGCTCTCGCCCAATTCCATCAAGATGGTCGAGAAGTTGAAAGGCAAGCCGCTCTTTATGGGTACCTACTCCGTTGCCTCCGATGGCAAGACTATGAACATGGAAGGCACCAACGGAGATGGCAAAGAGCCGGTATCTGAAGTCTGGGAAAAGCAATAGCCATTGCGATCGCATTTGACGGATCAACGCCACCTTTCAAGGGTGGCGTTTTTCTTGCATGAAATCCGCCGCTTGTTTCCTCAGCGAGTATCTCCCTAAGGTTTGTACCCGTTATCTTTCGCCGCTGAAGTGGCGTATTTTTTGAGGTTGTACTCTGGACAGGCATGCGGATCGCGGTCATTACACAGAATTTCCCAGTCAGAGAGCAGCCCTATCGCGGCCACTCCACCTATCAGACGTTGCGTCGTATGGCCCGACGCGCCGATGTGGAGGTCTTTTCACCTCACATCCGTTATCCCGGCTTCTTTACGGACAGCAGCCGGCCATGGAACGTTCCAGACCTTACTTTCACAGTTCCAGACGTGAAGGCGCGCTACTTCTCTTATCCCGGCGTTCCGGTGCTTACGCGTGGAATCAACGGATGGCTCAGCGCACGGCCCCTCTATCCGATCCTGAAAGATCGCAAGTTCGACGTCATCCTGAGCTACTGGATCTATCCGGACGGTTTCGCCGCCGTAAATATCGGAAAGAAACTTGGGATCCCTACTGTTTTGAGAGCAATCGGTTCTGACATAAACAATCAGTCGGGTGTCTCGGGGGCTCTTGGAAAACACGCCATGCGCCAGGCGGATGCGGTACTCACCGTCAGCAGAGCTCTGGCTAAAAAAGTCATCGCCTGTGGAATCGATGCGGAGAAGGTTCATCCGATTCTCAACGGTTGCGACAGTTCAATCTTCCGGCTGGCCGACCAGCGTGCTGCCCACGTGAACTCCGTCTAAATGCGGAAAGCTCCTACGTCTTGTTCGTGGGGCGCTTGGCGGTGGAGAAGGGGCTGCGTGAGCTGGTGCGGGCCTGCGCCGAAACGCGCAAGTTGCGCCCCCAACTTCACCTCCTGCTTATCGGCGAGGGGCCTGCGCGCGCAGAGCTGACCGCTTTGGTGCAGGCGCTCGGACTTCAGGAACATGTTTCTTTCATCGACCCAGTTCCTTCCTTTATCGTTGCGCGCTGGATGGCTGCCTGTGATGTCTTCGCTCTTCCCAGTTACAACGAGGGTTGCCCCAATGTGGTCTTGGAAGCACTGCACGCAGGTCGCCCTGTAGTTGCAACCAACGTTGGCGGCATCTCCGAGATGGTGACAAGCAATTCCGGAATTCTTATCCCAGCCCGTGACGTTGACCGGTTGACGCAAGCTTTGCTGCAGGCTCTTGATCGAACATGGAACGCCGGAGCCATCTCACGCGCACGTCATCGTTCCTGGGAGACCGTCGCCGACGAGACGCTCGAAGTGTGCAGATCTGCCATTCTTCAAAGGCACGGTAGACCTTTGCGGATGGCCCCGCATGCGTGACGGATAGAATACAACCCATGATTTCCAATAAGGAAACATTGCGGGAACAATCCTCCACCGTCGCCCGCCCGATCCGCGTACTGCATGTCCTCGACATCTCCCTTCCCATGCTCGCGGGATACACCATCCGCAGTCGCGGACTCATCCATGCGCAGAAGAGTATCGGCATGGAACCTTCCGTCGTCTCCAGTCCGGCCCATCAATTACGTGCGCGCGATGCGCAGGACGAAACCATCGAGGGAATCCGCTACAAGCGCACCCCCATCGATCGCGGCTTCTTCTCTATCCCGCTGAACAGATCATGGCCTGTCGCAAAAGAGATCGCCGCCATCAAAATTCTCGAAGCGCGTCTCGCAAACGAGCTCCAAACCGGCGAATATGACCTAGTACACGCGCATTCACCCGTTCTCTGCGGACTCCCCGCCCTACGCGCCGCGCGCAAGTACAAGCTACCGTTTGTGTATGAGATACGCGCCTTCTGGGAGGATGCCGCGGTCGACCAGAACAAGACGAGCAGCCACTCTCTGCGATATAAAGCGAGCCGCGCGCTCGAGCAGCACGTAGTCGAGCGCGCCGATGCTGTCGTCGGCATCGCCACGAGTATCCTCACCGACTTGGAACAACGTGGTGTCCCCCGCAACAAACTTTTTCACGTGCCCAACGGAGTGGACGTCGAGCAGTTCAAGCCTCTCGAACGCGACCGGCAACTCGCTGCTGAACTCGGCGTGACCGATGTCCCCGTGCTCGGATTCATCGGCTCTCTCTTTTACTTTGAAGGCGTCAGTTGGCTCGTCCGCGCCGCCGCTAAATTGCATCAGCGCGGCATTCGATTCAAGCTGTTGATCATTGGACACGGCGAAGATGCCGACAACGTCCGCAATGCCATCCGCGATTGCAACGCAGGCGAATACGTCAATTTCCTGGGCAAGGTGCCCTTTGAACTCATCCAGCGCTACTACTCTCTCGTGGACATCATGGTCTATCCGCGCCACAGCATTCGCCTCACCGAATTGGTCACTCCCCTCAAACCCTTGGAAGCCATGGCACAGATGCGTGCTGTGATGGGCAGCAACGTCGGAGGTATCCGCGAGATCCTCGATAACGGAAATGCCGGTGTTCTCTTCCGCCCTGACGATATCGACGATTTTTGCGACCATGCCGAGCGCCTGCTGACAGATTCCGCGCTGCGCCAGAACTTGGCTCGACGCGGCTACACCTTCGTCCACGAACAAAAGAACTGGACCAACATCGCCCGCAAATATCAGGATGTATATTCTTTCGCGCTGAACTCCGCCGCTGCGAGAAAAAGTCGATGAAAAAATTTCTACACGTAGTGGGAGCTCGTCCGAACTTCATGAAGGTTGCACCCGTCTATCGCAGCCTGCACGCCAGAGGCGCGGAACAGGTGATCGTCCACACCGGACAGCACTACGACTTCAACATGTCCGACGTCTTTTTTCAGCAGCTCGAAATACCGCCGCCGGACGTGAATCTTCAGGTAGGCTCTGCAACCCATGCACAGCAGACAGCCGACATCATGGCACGCTTCGAGAAGACCGTACTCGACGTAAGCCCTGATTGGGTGCTCGTCTACGGAGACGTGAACTCCACCGTGGCCGCCGCACTCGTATGCGCGAAGCTCATGATCAAGGTGGCGCACGTCGAAGCTGGCCTTCGCTCCTTCGACCGCTCCATGCCCGAAGAGATCAACCGCCTCCTCACCGACCAGCTCTCCGATCTTCTCTTCACTCCTTCGCTTGACGGCAATGAACATCTCGCCCACGAGGGGATCCCCGCATCGCGCATTCACTTCGTCGGGAATGTCATGATCGACACTCTTGTGCGCATGCTCCCGGCGGCGCGCAGGGTGGACCTAAGCGGCCTGCCCGACCGCTACGTACTCGTTACCCTCCATCGTCCCTCCAACGTGGACGACCTCCCCTGGCTTATAGAAGCGATCGACACTCTGCGGGACGTCAGCCGGCGCGCTCCGGTCGTCTTCCCTATCCATCCCCGGACGCGCCAGCGTCTCGAAGCTGCGGGCATCGATCTCAACAGCAACAGCGCTCTCATCTTCGCGCAGCCTAAACCGTATCTCGAGTTCCTCGCGCTTCAGACACGCGCTCTCGCAGTTGTCACCGACTCCGGAGGCATTCAGGAAGAGACCACCTACCTCAGCGTTCCTTGCCTCACACTTCGCGAAAATACCGAGCGCCCGGTCACCATCGAGCGTGGCACTAATGTACTCGTCGGACGCGACCTCGGACTCATGCGCGGTGAACTCGATTCGATCCTCGATGGAAACAAGAAGACCGCCGTCATTCCCGATCTGTGGGACGGACACGCTGCCGATCGCATCGCAGACGTCCTCCTGAGCTGATCTGCCTGCGTGGTACAACTAGGTTTCATGCGTACACTCGCACGCTCGCCCTACATGGAATTTGCGAAGCTTCGGTCCGGCGCCCGCTATAACCTGGCTACCAGTGGCATGGACTCGCTTCCCCTCGCCGACCTGGGTCTCACCATCGCCGATCTCGAGATCAACGGCGACAACCCGTACGGATATCTACCACTCAAGCAAGCCATCGCAGCTCGCTACCGCGTTCCCCTCGAGTGCGTTGTGACCGCCACTGGAACCTCGATGGCAAATTATCTTGCGCTTGCCGCCTCAGCAAATCCCGGTGAACGGATACTCGTCGAAGAGCCGACCTACGAACCGATCCTCCGCACCGCCGAATATCTTGATTTCCAGATCGATCGCTTCCGTCGCGACGACACGGATTTTTCCATCGATCTCGCCGACCTCGAACGCAATCTCACACCGCAAACCCGGCTGATCGTCCTTTGCAACCTGCACAACCCCAGCGGACAACTTACAAGTGATGACACCCTCCGCCAGATCGGTGAACTCGCACGTGCCTCAGGCGCCAAGGTCTTAGTGGACGAGGTTTATCGCGAAATGCTCTGGGAGAGCGTCCCTCAATCTGCCTTCCATCTCGATCCAGAGACCTTCCTCTCCACCAATTCACTTACCAAGGCTTATGGCCTCAGCGGCATCCGCTGTGGATGGATCCTCGCCGCTCCCGAACACGCCGAACGCATGTGCCGCATCAACGATCTGCACGGATCCACCCCCGCCCACCCCACCGAGTTGATTGGGGCGCGGGCGTTCGATCACTTGGCAGAGATTGCTGCAAAGCAATGCACACTCTTGGACGCGAACCGCCTCCTGCTCCGCGATTTCCTCGACTCACATCCCGATCTGGACTGCTACCGGCCTGCCTATGGAACCATGGTGGCGCCTCGCCTCAAGAAAGGCAGTGTCGATGAACTTGCAGAGTTGTTCCGCAATAAGTTCAATGGCAGCTTTGTCCCGGGCCGTTTCTTCGAGTCTCCAGACCGTTTGCGCCTCGGCGTCGGCCTTCCCACCAGCCAGATCAGTGACTCTCTCCATCAACTCTCCCTCTGCTTAAGTACTGCTTAAGTACTTTATTCAGCAGTTCGCGGCAAAATACCCGCTACTCATTGCATTTACTTGCATGTTCCATAGTAGTGAGCCATCTCTGGCCAGAGCTGCACGCATCCTTGTAAGGGTATGCAGGAACTCGCGTTCCTGCAGCGCTATTTCAATGAGAATCCCCCAACGCTTCACCAAAGAAAAGGACGCCATCGCCGCCATGTCCGTCTTCACGCCTGTTCGTAAATTTGCGCTCCTGAGTCTCTGCCTTTCGGTCCTTCTGCTCCTCGCCGCGTGTAGCGGAACGAAATCCAGCTCAATTTCAGTGTCTCAGACGCCAACCATCACGGCTTCTGCCTCGCCAACGTCCGTCTCCAGCGGACAACCCAGCACCCTCTCCTGGACCACGACGAATGCAGACTCCGTCTCCATAGACAACGGCATCGGCAAGCAGGCGCAATCGGGATCTGTCTCGGTAAAGCCGGGTGCGACCACCACGTACACCTTGGTCGCTAGTTCCGCGTCCTCTGGATTGACCGCAACCACCACAGTGATGATCAGCGTTGCCACTCCTCCGCTGGGCTTGCCCACTATTTCGCTTTTGGCTACGCCTTTGACCATCACCGCAGGACAATCCGTAACCCTCAGCTTCACGACCACCAACACCACCACCGTCTCCATTGACAACGGTGTCGGAGTCGTCACCTCACCTGCCACCGTGACTCCCAATACCACGACGACTTACACGGCGACCGCAACCGGCCCCGGCGGAACCGCCACCGCGACTGCGACCGTGACCGTCAATCCCGCGCCCGGATCGATCTCAGTGATCACGCAGCATAACGATCTCACCCGGCAAGGTGCGAACGTGAACGAGACCTTCCTCACGCCTGCCAACGTGAATGCGGTCAAGTTCGGCAAGAGATTCGCTTACCCGGTCGACGGACAAATCTACGGACAGCCACTTTACGTTCCGAACCTGACTATCAACGGCGCAGCGCATAACGCCGTGTTCGTCACTACCGAGAACGACTCTGTTTACGCCTTTGACGCTGACGGAGGTGGCACTCTCTGGAAAAAGAGCATGGGAGCTGCCCAGTCCAATACAAATGACCCTGATGGTGTCGGACCCATCCTCGGCATTCTGAGCACGCCCGTCATCGATCTCAATTCGGCGACGCTATACCTCGTCGCCACCACTTCCGGTCGCGTGATGACCCTTCACGCACTCGATTTGTCCACGGGCACCGACAAGGTTCCCGCGACCGTCATCACCGCAAGCGTGGCAGGCACCGGACAAGACAGTGTAGGTGGCATCGTCAGGATGCAAGCCAGCTGCTACCAGCGCTCTGCCCTGACCCTCGCCAATAGTCGCGTCTACATGGCGTTCTCACACTGCAACCACGGTTGGATTCTCTCCTACGACGCGAACACGCTTCAGCAGAAAGAAGTCTTGAACACCTCGCCCGACGGAGTCGGCGCCACCATTTGGATGGGCGGCGCAGGTCCGGTTGTTGACGAACTCGGCAATCTGTACCTCATCACCTCGGATGACATCGGCAGCAGCGCTCCCAGCTCGAACGATTTTCCCGATGCCTTCCTGAAGCTGACACCCGATCTCAAGGTGCTCAGCAGCTTCATCCCCTCGAACGAGCAATTCTTGCGTACGAACGACGCCGACCTGGGTAGTGGCGCTCCGGTCCTCGTTCCGCACAATAGCCCCTTCCCTCATGAGCTGATCGGTGGAGGAAAAGACGGACGCGTCTTCGTCGTCAACGGCGATAACCTCGGCGGCTATAACCCGAACGGACAGGACGCGGTGGTCCAAACCATTCAGACCGGCACCCAGCAGTTTGACAACATTTGGGGCGCACCGGCGTACTGGAACGGCGTGCTGTACTACCACACCGAGGCCGACGTCCTTAAGGCTTACGGATGGAGCGGCAGCGCGTTGACTGCCGGTCCCTTCGCCAAATCGACTAAGACATACTTGGTCCACGGCGCCAGCCCCTCCGTCTCCTCCAACGGGACCACAAATGGCATCGTCTGGGACGTTGAAGACTCAGCCTACGATGCTGACGTCACCGTTGCAGGGCCCGCAATCCTGCATGCCTACGACGCGTCCAATATCTCCAAAGAGCTGTACAACAGCACTCAGGCAGCAAATGGACGGGACACCGCCGGCAAGGCATGCAAATTCAGCGTTCCTACCATCGCGGATGGCAAGGTCTTCATCCCCACCAGCAACGAACTCGATATCTACGGACTCCTCTAGGAAAACGGCACGCCCAGCGTGCCGTTATACCAAAGGAGACAACCGCACCTATACGGGGAAGGCCGCCTTCTCCAGCTGCTTCAACCTGTTCGCCAGCAATTCCTGTTCCCGCAGATTCTTCGTCATTGCGATGGCGCGTTGGATTTCTTCACGTGCCTCAGTGAGCCTGCCCATCTTCATCAGCAGGTCTCCGCGAACGCTGGGAAAGAGATGGTAGCCGGCTATCGCAGAGTCACCGGCGAGGGTGGCAGCTGCGTCGAGTGCGTCGAGTCCTGCGGCTGGGCCTTGCGCCATGCCGACAGCGACTGCGCGATTGAGTGCCACGATTGGGGACGGATTGATTTGCAACAACGCGTCGTAGAGAAGAACGATGCGGTCCCAGTCTGTCTCTTCGGCGGTGCGGGCGCGCATGTGACATGCCGCAATAGCTGCTTGCAACGCATAGGGTTTCGCGCCACCGCCTAGTCTTTGCGCTTGTTCGAGCGCGGTCATTCCTCGTTGGATCTGCGCGTAGTCCCACAACGAGCGGTCCTGGTCCGGCAATAAGACGGCCTCGCCGTTTTTGCCCCGGCGCGCTGCGTTGCGCGATGCCTGCAACTCCATCAAGGCCACCAGTGCATGAACCTCCGATTCACCCGGGAGAAGTTGCCCCAGCATGCGCCCTAGGCGCAGCGCCTCTTCAGAGAGGGCCGCACGCATCCATTCATCGCCCGACGTCGCGGTGTATCCCTCATTGAAAATCAGGTACACCACCGTGAGCACGGACTCAACCCTGCGACGCAACTCGTCCCCACTCGGCGTCTCAAAGGGAACGTGTGCCTCCGAGAGGGTCTTCTTGGCGCGGGAGATCCGCTGACCCAGCGTCTTTTCCGGCACAAGAAACGCACGCGCGATCTCTGCCGTTGTGAGGCCGCCGACCAGGCGCAAAGTGAGCGCGGTGCGTCCTTCCACCGCAACCACTGGATGGCACGCGGTGAAGATGAGCCGCAGCACGTCATCATCGATCACCTGATCCAGCGAGTGCTCCAAAGCGTCTCCAAGCCGCTGCTGCTGCCACTCCAACTCGCGGGTAATCTCTTCATGCTTTTGTACGAGCATGCGGCCGCGCCGTAACGAATCGATCGCGCGCCGCTTCGCCGCCTTCATCAGCCACGCCCCGGGGTTTTCAGGGATACCTTCCTCGGGCCACAATTCGAGGGCAGTAATCAGAGCGTCTTGGGCTAGTTCCTCGGCAATGCCGATATCACGGGTGACGCGCGCAATCGCCGCGATGAGGCGTGTGGACTCAATCTTCCACACGGCCTCGATCGTCTTATGGACATCGCTCATACCTATGAGCTTACCGGGTCAGTTGCTCGAACCCTTCCGCCGCCTTCTGGACGTCTTCGGGAAAGTCAGACATCTCGTGGATCTGGCGGAGTTCGATCCTCTCGTTGTTGGACATGGGTGCCCGCTTTGCCCATTCGATGGCCTCTTCGCGTGACCGCACCTGGATGATCCAGTAGCCGCCGATGACTTCTTTCGATTCCGCAAACGGCCCGTCGGTCACCGTCGCCTTGCCGTCCATGTAGAAGATACGTGCTCCCGTGGAAGGAGGAAACAGCCCATCCAGTGCGAGCAGGACTCCCGCCTTTTGCAACGACTTGTTGTACTCCATCATCTTCGCTACTGCTTCCGCGCTGTGCGCTACATCAGGCGCAGCCGATCCATATCCTGCGGCCATCGTCAGCATCATGAAACGCATGGAGTTGCTCCTACGGTTGCTTCTTCAAAGGCCCCGCGACCTTGTACGCATTGATAACGATGCCTGAGGACAAAGCTTTCGTGCTGGCGAGTTCGAAGGAACGTGCGGGCGTTCCCTCCGAGAAGAAGCGCTTCCCTTGGCCCAGCAGGACTGGGTTGACCAGCAGGACGACTTCGTCCGCCAGCCCATGCTCGAGCATCGCCGAGGTCAACGTGGAGCTGCCTGTGAGAACCAGGTCCGGACCATCTGTGGCTTTGAGGCGGCGAGCGCCTTCTACGAAGTCCGGGCCGATGCCCTCGGATGGTCCCCATTCCAGGCTCTCCGGCCTGTGAGTAACGACATATTTCGTCGCTGCGTTTAAGCGGTCCGCCATCGGACTTTTTGGCGCCTTCGGCCAGAAGCTGCCCAACAGATCGTAGGTTCGGCGGCCAAACAGCACATCGAATGTCTCGCCGTACAACTCGGTTACTAACTGTAACCCGGCAGGCGAGCGATACGGAGCGGTCCAGTCGCCGTATGGGAAGTCGTCGTCAGGACCCCCGGTAGTCTGGATGACGCCATCGAGCGAGATGTGTTCGACGATTTTGAGCTTTCTCATTGCGCGTCTCCTTGTTTCGGTGATTTTCTTTTCGGCCGCATTTTGATGAACGCTCGCACCTCGACAGGAACCCGGCAGGCGACGAAGGCTTTGCGTCCCCAGGCCAGCGCTTCCTCCATGTCGGCACACTCGAGGATCCAGAAGCCGCCGACGTGTTCTTTGGCTTCGAGGTAGGGACCGTCGGTGATGGAGACGTTCCCGTCGGGCTGCTTGCGCAGCGATTTAGCGTGGCTTGCCGATTCCAGACCGCCTGCGAAAAACCGGGCGCCTGCGGCATCCATCTCTTCGTTGAGCGCGCCGATGTCGCGAATCATCGCTTCACCTTCCAGAGACGGGTCGTAGTTTTCGGGGTGTTGAATTGCAACGAGATATTGCGGCATGTCTTCTCCTGTAATAGTCCTTCAGGCGGGTTTCTTTCCCCCGGCCTTCACTACAACGACGAACGGCCAGACCGGAATTCTACAAGTCGTCGGGGAAATTTTATTTCTGGGAGTTTTTTGTTCTGGCCGTGGCTTCCGGCAATTCGGAGGATGCACCTGGCGGGTTTTTCCCATGCGCAGCGTTTTGTCAATCTCGATGCATTTTCATGACTTGTCATTGCGAGGAGCGTAGGCGACGAAGCAACCCTGCGTTTGCCTTCGAACGCGCGCCAGCGCGTGCCTCCACCAGCAGAGTTGCTCATCTCGAATTGCGATTCGGTAGACCCGGCATTTATGCCGGAAGATAATGCGATCCACGTCCGCGCCTTTAGGCGCTAGGGTCCACTCCTGAATCGGCCATTTGACACCTCATACCACCCCCTTCTATCGTTCTGAACGCACGGACTCGCCGCACGAGTTCGTCGTCGAAGGGAGATCGCTTATATGAAAAGCACTCTGTTGCTTTTATTGTTTGCTTGCTCGTCGCTGCTCGCGCAGAATAACTTCAGCGGCACTTGGGTCACCAAGCTCGACTCAGCGGAATTCTCTAAGAAACCAGAGGTTTGGTCCCTTCAAAACGGTACCTACACCTGTTCCACCTGCGTCCCCAAGTTTTCAGTCAAGGCCGACGGACAAGACCAGAAAAGAACAGGATCACACTACGTTGACACCATGAGCGTCAAGGTCGTGGATGCCAACACCATAAACATCGAATCTAAAAAGGATGGCAAGAGCGTCGGCACGAGTACCGAGACTGTCTCTGACGGCGGCAAGACGCTCACCGAAAAATTCACCTACATTCCTGAAGGCAGCAGCCAGCCCGTCGAAGGTGAAATGATCTACACGCGTTCCGGTGCTGCGACCCCGGGAGCCCATGCCATCTCCGGATCCTGGGTCGTCTCCAAGGTACCGAACCTCTCCCAGAACGGATTGACCGTGACATACGAAGCTACCGCCGACGGGCTTAAGATGACCGCGCCTACCGGACAAAGCTATGACGCCAAGTTCGACGGCAAGCCCGTTCCAATCGAAAACGATCCCGGCCACACCACCGCTTCGCTCAAGAAGATCGATGATAAGACCATCGAAGAGACTGACACTCGTGACGGCAAGGTGGTCGATGTCAGCCGCATGACTCTGTCGCCGGATGGAAAATCCATAAACGTCACCGACAACGACAAAGAACGCGGCACCACCATGACGTTCACCATGCAAAAGCAATAGCTTTGTGGCTTTCTGGCTTACAGTCCGCGATTCGCGGCTGTACTGGTAGACCCCCGGCTTCAGCCGGGGGATGCCGCTGAGGTACGGGTAGACCCCGGCATTTATGCCGGGGAATAAGACGATCCTAGGCCGCGCCTTTAGGCGCCGTAGCGCCGGCTGCCAGCCGGTGGTCAGGGCGGGCAGCTTGCCCGCCCTTCGATCCTTCGTCCGCTGCGATTCAAATTGTCCAGGTATTCTCACTCCATCCTCAGCGCCTGCACCGGCTCCACCGAAGCAGCGCGGCGCGCGGGAAAGTAGCCTGCGACAACCGCCGCGCTGGCGAGCAGCAAAGCGATCGAACAAAAGACCAGCGGATCGCGCGCACTGACCTTGAACAGCAGACTCGACATGAAACGCGTAAGCACGAACGCTCCGAGAATCCCGCACCCTATTCCCACCAGCGCCAGGGTGAGCGCCTGCGTGGTGATCATCCGCAGGACCTCCTGCCGTTGCGCCCCGAGCGCCATACGGATTCCTATTTCGCGGGTGCGCTGTGTCACGCTGAAAGCAAAAACGCCGTAGATACCGATCAACGCTAATCCAACGGCGAGCGAGCCGAAGATTGCCATCAGCGAAGCATAGGAGCGTGCGCTGGCGCTCTCCCCCGCAAGCCGGTCGTCAAGCGTGGCGGTGCTGTACACCGGCATGTCCGGATCGAAACTTTGCAGCATGCCGCGCAATGGCGCTATCAGACTGGCGGGATCGACCTTCGTTCGCGCCAGCAAGCTCAGGCTGATGATCGCTTCACTGCGGCGCAACGGAGAGTACATGATGGCGAGCTCTGATTTGTCTTCGTGCAGGTCCTCGATCTGCGCATCGCCCACAATGCCGGCCACGGTGAGCCATTTGTTGGCATTGTCTTTTCCGCCGAGTTTGAGATGCTTTCCGATCGCCTCTTCTCCGGGCCATATTCGTTGTGCGAAAGACCGGCTGACGAGAATTGCTCCGGGAGCGTTCTGGTCGTCCCCGTCGCTGAAGTCGCGCCCCGAAATCAGCGGAATATTCATCGTGCGGAAGTAGCCCGGCGTCACCTCGTCGTAATAAAAGCTCTGCGGGTTCTTTACCTCTGGTTTGTCCTGTGGCGTAAACCCGCGATTCAATCCGGGCCAGACGAACGGATCGACCGAAGTGACCGCCGCGCTCTCTACTCCTGGCACGGACAACGCGCGTTCGGCGATCTGCGCCCCCAGAGAGAGCCGTGTATCTCCCTGGTACTTATCGTTGGGCACATCGAACCGCAGCGTGACCAAATGGTCAGAGCGAAACCCCGGATCGACGCTCTGCAGTCGCCAAAGGCTCTTGATCATCAGGGCAGCACCGACACTGAGCAGCACCGAGAGAGCGATCTCCACAATGGCGAGCGTGGTGCGAATGCGATTGTGCGATGGCGACTCGTTGCGTCCGCTCCGGTCGTTAAGGGCCAGCCGCGGACTGCGCCGGGAGAGCTGCACCAGCGGGACGAGTGTGAGTACGAGCGCCGTAAAGACAAGCATCCCAAACGCGAAGGCAAGCACTCGGCCATCCATGTTTGCGGCTGCGGATTTCGGCAGATCTAGAGGGAGCAGCGAGGTGAGCGAGCCGCGTGTCACAAAGAAAATGACTATGCCGACTCCTGCCCCCAATGCGGCTATCAGTCCTGTCTCGCTCAGCAGTTGCCAGAGCAAGTGCGTGCGCGTGGCGCCAAGCGCGAGGCGCACCGCAAGTTCGCGCTCTCGCTTCGAGATGCGGACCAATATCAGATTGGACACGTTAGCGCAGGCGACCAGCAACACGAAACCAACGGCGACCATCAGTGCGATCAACGCGGCACGAAAGTTCCGGACAAGATCATCCTGCGCTCGCGCCGCAGCCATACTGCGGTCACGGTTCTCATTCGGATAGGCGATGGCAAGCCGTTTGCCAATGGAGTCAACCTCCGCAGACGCAGCTTGCAGCGAGACTCCGTCCTTCAGCCGTCCGAGCACTCTCACCCAGTGAATGTCTCGTGAATGCAGAAAGTCGAAGCGCGCCACCTGAGGATAGATAAGGTCGTGCGTCGAGATCGGCACCCAAAGCTGCGCCGTTTCAGAAACACCTTCGAAGCCAGCCGGCATGACGCCCACGACGGTGAAGAGTGTTCCGCTTAAGTTCATCGTCCGGCCCACTACATCGTTTGCGGCTCCAAATCGCGACCTCCACAGTGCATTGCCGATGATCACGACGGGGCGGGTGCTCTCCTCTTCGCGGTTAAAATCGCGGCCCTGCTGCGGGTGGATACCAAGCAGGCGGAAGTAATTCGGAGTGATGTTTTCGCCGAGCACTCGGTCGGCGCGGCCTCCGCCGGTCACGTCGGCTTCGATCGGACTCCAGGCCGCAAGATCTTCAAACACATGGTTCTCGCGTTCGACATCGACATAGTTCGGGAATGCGACTCCGCCTCGTCCGCTCTCGCGAATGCTCTCCCACACATTCACCAGCCGCTCTGGATTCTGATAGGGCAACGGCCGAAGCAGCAGCGCATTCACAAGGCTGAATACGGCGGTGTTTGCGCCGATGCCGAGACCAATTGTAAGAACACAGGCAATCGTGAACCCGGGAGCCTTACGTAGGAATCGGGCTGCATGGCGAAGATTTTGCAGGAAGTTATTCATGTGTCGTTCGGACGATTCAACACTTTGAACTGCAATCGCACAGCCACCCGCCGCGTAGCCAAGTCGTTGCTTGTCAGTTTGTGAAGCCAAGTATGACCAGTTGGCTGTCCAGCGGCGGTCGTCAGCGTCCAAAAACGAACACAAGATTGTCTAGGTAGCCCCCCAGCTTCAGGCGCGGATCGCACACCCTTCATGTGTCATGGCGAAGGAGGACATCAAGGAAGCGAGACCGTAGCGCCGGCTGCCAGCCGGTGGTCCGGGCGGGCGGCCCGCCCGCCCATGCTTCTCAAAAGCAAAAAAAATCTCTTGCACACAAACGAACAATCCTGCTACTCTGCTTCTCCCACGGCGTGTCTTCGGACGCGCCGTTTGCGCTTTGAAATCCCATACCACTACATCTTGGGCTAACCGAAAGGTAAACACTATTACTTGGATCTACGGTGATCCTTCGGTGATCTCCCCCTCCAACTCACACATTCCACAATGTGCCCAGGGAGGGGGGTATACCCCCACGAGACTGAAGCCGTGAACTGTAAACTGTAAACAGCTGAAAGCTGACAGCTGACAGTTTCCCTTATGGCAAAGATACAAACCCTCTTCGGCAGCCTGGAAGACCTCGAAAAGCAAAAACAGGAAGCCCTCGACCGCGAAGGTACGCTCTTCGGACGGATGCGCAATGCGGTCACGCGCACCCGCGAAAACCTCAGCGAGCGTATCGAAGACCTCGTCTCCCTCAACAAGGAGATCGATCAGTACACCCTCGACGAGCTCGAAGCTATCCTCATCAGTGCCGACCTCGGCACGGACACCGCGGCACTCGTCCTTCAGAGGTTGCGCGAGCGTGCCGATCGCAAGCAGATAGAGAACTTCGACGAACTCAAGCGCCTCCTCAAAGAGGAGATCCTCACCATCCTCAACTCGGCGAACCAGCGTCCTGCCAGGCAGGTGGAAGGTCCCGAAGTCATCCTCGTCGTCGGCGTCAACGGCACCGGGAAGACCACCACCCTCGGCAAGCTCGCCGGATACCTCCGTGGGCAAGACAAGTCCGTCCTGCTCGCCGCCGGAGACACCTTCCGCGCCGCCGCCATCGAGCAGCTCGAGGTCTGGAGCCAGCGCACAGGTGTAGAGATGATACGCACCAAGGCCGGCGGGGACCCCAGCGCCGTCCTCTTCGACGCCATGCACGCCGCACAGTCCCGCAGCGTGGACTACCTCCTCGTCGATACCGCCGGACGCCTCCACAACAAGGCCGGTCTCATGGCAGAGCTCGAAAAGATGAAGCGCACCGCGCAGAAGTTCATCCCCGATGCGCCGCACGAAGTGCTGCTCGTGATGGACGCGACCACCGGACAAAACGGACTGCAGCAAGCCCGCATCTTCACCGAATCTGCCGGAGTGACGGGCATCGTCCTGACCAAACTCGACGGCACCGCAAAGGGTGGGATCGTTGTGGCAATCACCCGCGAACTCGGTCTTCCCGTGCGCTACGTCGGTGTCGGCGAGAAACTGACCGACATACTCCCCTTCAATCCGCAGGCATTCGTGGACTCGCTCTTCGCGTAGCCTTGCCTAAGGAGTGCTGATAAGGACCTGTAAATGGCTCCATGGACCCAAGCCGACCACCAATACATGCGAGAGGCGCTCACACTCGCGCACTCCGGAGTCGGACTGGTCTCGCCGAATCCCGTCGTCGGCGCTGTCCTGGTCAAGGACGGCAAGGTCATCGGTCGCGGTACCCATACTTACGAGGGCCGAACCCACGCCGAAGTGCTCGCCCTTGAGGACGCGGGACCCGGAGCCGCGCGCGGCTCAACCCTCTACCTCAATCTCGAACCCTGCTCCCACTTCGGACGCACTGGCCCTTGCGCCGATGCCGTTATCGCCGCCGGCATCTCCCGGGTCATATGCGCGATGCAGGACCCGAATCCAGTCGTCGCCGGGAAGGGCTTTGCACGCCTTCGTGCTGCCGGCATACAGGTCGAGGTCGGCCTTCTTGAGGAGGAAGCAAAGCGCCTCAACGAGTCCTTCGCCAAATGGATACGCACCGGAATCCCCTTCGTCACACTCAAGGCGGGCATGTCGCTCGACGGTAAGATCGCGCCCCCGACACATGCTGCCCATTCGCGCTGGATCACCTCCGAAGTCGCGCGCACGCATGCGCAGGGGCTCCGCCACCAAGCCGACGCCATCCTCGTCGGCGTCGGAACAGTGCTCGTCGACGATCCCGCATTGACCGACCGCACCGGACTGCCTCGCCGCCGTTCCCTCCTGCGCATCGTCCTCGACCGCCACCTCCGCACCCCCACCGGCGCCCAACTTTTGAAAGAGGTTAGGCACGATGTGCTCATCGCAACCGGCGAACAAATGGACATCGCCAAAGCGGCGGAGCTTTCTTCCAGGGGCGCAGAACTTACTGCCCACGCTACGGAGCATTTCTGGCACGCGATTCTGGACGCACTCGCTGACCGCAATATCACTTCTCTGCTCATCGAAGGCGGCGCGAAAGTCTATGCTTCGTCGTTGCAAGCGGGCATCGTGGACAAACTCGCACTCTACATCTCTCCAACGTTGGTGGGTGGCGAAGGGCTCTCCGCCTTCGACGGGGCAGCCACTCCTGCACAGCTGAAACACTTCCGTGCACAACGTATTCACGAAGACTTGCTCATCACCGGATACCTGCGCGATCCGTACGAGGATTGACACTCATGTTCACAGGTCTCATCCAGCAAACCGGAATAGTATTCGCACTCACGGGAGAAAATACCCGGCGGCTGACTGTAAATACCATTCTGGCGGCGTCACTTAGACTCGGCGACTCCATCGCTGTGAATGGTGTCTGCCTGACTGCCATCGACCTCTGCGGCGATGAATTCTCTGCGGACTTGCTCGAAGAGACATTGGACCGTACCACCTTCACTGCGATTGCACCGGGGACCGTCGTGAACCTCGAACTCCCCACGCCCGCCGGCGCACCACTCGGCGGTCACATCGTGCAGGGCCACGTGGATGGAATTGGCACTGTTTTGCAGATCGAGCGCGAGTCAAAGTCGGGTGAAACGTGGCGCTTCGGTATCCGTGTGCCGGAGGGGCTGCGGCGCTACATCGTCGAAAAAGGAAGCATTTCTGTAGACGGCATCTCTTTGACTGTCGCGGACATTAACGGCGATACGGTCGAGATGTCGATCATCCCGCACACGTATTCCTCAACCAACATCCACACGCTTCGCCTAGGAGATAAGGTCAATCTGGAAACCGATCCGCTGGCAAAGTATGCAGAAAATCTGCGCACGTCTGCTAACGCAGAATCCCGGATCACACTCGCGAACCTCATCGCCAGGGGATATTAGCGTATCGGCGAGATGGAACGACCTCCCGAGCCTGGTCGAGGCCCGCCAGTCACGGAGCGCGGTGCAATTGCAAAGAACTTACCGCAGCATCTAATCCAACCACCTTGCAACCGGGTAATCAGGCGAAGCGCCTAAATTGTCAGTCCTTCTGCGGAGTGTGAAACTCGACTGTGAGGGACGCGCCTGAACCTTCCATGACCTTTCCGGAAAGCCCCTGAGACTCGTCTGATTGCACGCCCGAAAGTTCGCGTTTGCGAATTTGGATCTCGCGCAGCGCCCTTAATATCCCCGCCTCCGCTGCGACATAATCTTCTTCCTGGATCTCTCCGAGGTCGAGCCGCATTTGCAGGTTCAACAGCTCTTCCTTGAGCGGAGCGTCGTCGGTATAGTCTTCCATCGCGACCTTCATGAGGGTGTTCATGATGGACCGGAAGCCAGTAAACGGCAACATTAGAAGATCATCGATCAGCAGCATCAGTTCGCCGTTCCCCGCTCCAGTTTGAGGCGAATGTTCACGAAGTTATAGGGCGGCCACGGACCTGTGTACTTGAAGTTAAGACGGTCGCCAAAGCGTTTCGCGATCTCATTGACGGCGGCGTCGAATTCAGCTTCACGCTCCCGTTGAATCAAGAATGCCGCATTCAGGATCATCCTGTCTCCGATCGGTTTATTGTCTCGCGAGGCGACACAAGCGGAACGGAGCCCGTCATAGATCTCCCGCACATAATCTGCCGCGCGCTCCGCCAGTGCTTTATCGATCATGCGCCCAAGTTGCATGCGTGCGAAGTAGGTGGACTGAAGATGTTTGCGATTGAGTTCCTGCTGAAAGCGCGCGATCTCATCATTGCCGGTTTTGATCTCCTCGATCACGCGATCTCGGTCCCAGGTGACTTTCAGTCCGAACTCGAGCTTACCCGACATCTGCTGAAGCACATCCTTGAGGGACGGATAGATCGACTTCAGCACCTCGCGAATGTCATCGTCCGTACGAAAAACCGTCCCGAAGCTCATCGGAATGATGGTGTGCGTCTTCATCACGTTTTCGATTACGTGTTCATGCGCCAGTGCATTCTCTCGCGTCGGATCGAAGATAAACACAGAAGTGCGGCTGACTACGGCAGCGATGTCACCATGCTGGATCGAGTACACCGTCTCACCCGAAGCGCCGATTCCCGTACGTCCGAAATTCGCTGCCTCTTTCCCCTCGATCACGCCATAAACGTAGCGGCCCTCGACTGCGTTTGCGTCGCGCTTGACGGCCGGCATGGTAACTTGCAATTCCTCAGGCACAATCACGTGATCGCCTGCCTCTGTGGCCCGTGGAGCCTGCCGGGAACGCACTTCAGTCTTTATCGTTGCTTGTGGCGGCGCGGCCTTTCTTCCCGCCGGTGCCGGAACGTTTTTGCTTGTTTTCGCTGCCTTGCGCTTCACTTGTTTCGGCATTGTTGCCTCGCTTCAGGTTTTCTACTGTGCGGAAAAATTCATCGATATCGATCGGCTTGAATAGTACGGTTACATTGTGCGATTGCGCATATCGACAGTCTCTTGGCTCGCATATCCTGTTAACAGCACCGCCGCTAGTTGAGGAGCACGCTTGCGTGCCACCTGAATGACCTCAAAACCCGTGTGCTCTTGCTCCAGCGAATAATCGCAAAGCAGCAGGTCGTACGTGTTTTGTTCCACCATTCGGATCGCTTCTGTAGAAGTCTGTGCAGTATGACTGCGAAACCTCTCTTTTCAAGAATCAGCAGGTATGTCATGAGCACTGACGGCTCATCGTCCACTACAAGAATTCCGAACTTGCCTTTACGCCACAATTGGCACCACCGGTAAATCGATTTTGAAGACCGTCCCGAGCCCACACGACTGCGGACGCTGATCTTTCCCCCATGGTTATTAATGATGCCGTGCACGATCCAGAGGCCAAGACCCGTGCCCTTCTCGCCTTTAGTAGTCACGAAAGGTTCGAAGATGCTCTGCATCATCTCGGAGGGGATGCCCATGCCGTGTCGCCAATGAGGATGCGGACCGCATGCCGCCCAGGAGCAAAGCCGGAAAAATGCCGGGTGCGGATCCACAGTCTGCCGCCGTTCGGCATGGCATCCTTGGCATTGATGACCAGATTCGAAAGTACCTGGCGAAGCTGGTCTGCCGCCACGATCGCCTCCGGCAGGTTGCCAGTTCCACGTCAACCATGACATTGGCGCGCTGCAACTGGCGATTCAACAGCACGAGAGTATCTTCCACGATCGAATTGATGTTGACCGGTTTTACCTGCTCGTTGTTGCGGTAGAGGCCAAGCATCTGGCGCACGATGCGGGCGACGCGCTCGGTTTCAGACTTCAAAATGTCGTATATGATTTTGTGATCCGGGTTTGACCGCATCCTGGCAGGAGCCAGATGCATTCTTGATCGCCTCCATGGGATTGTTGACTTCGTGCGCGATGGTGGCGGCCAGCCGTCCGGCGGCGGCAAACTTCTCCATCTCGATCATGCGGCGCTCAAGCTTGAGCTGCTCCACATTCCGCAGTGCAGTCAGGTCACGCAGAACCGACACCGTATAGGCGACCTGCCGCGCTCGTCGTAGATCTTGCCGGAGCGCGCGTCGTATTCGATCTCTGCTCTGCTCGGAGCGGTTGTAGAGACGCAGAGGTGCCGGTCTGCGATCGGAGAAGGAAGTAGGTGAATGCGTCAGATGTAGGCGTCGATCTTGGCCTGGTTCTTGCACGCAGAGCAGCGTCTCTTATATCCCCTCGCCCGAACAGCTGCTCGGCCAGGGGATCGAGCAGCACGATTTCGCGCCTTGCTGTCGCACACCACGATCGGGTCGCCGACGTTCTCGATGATCAGATTGAGACGGTCACGATCCTGGCGAACGACTTCTTCGGCTTGCCGCAGCAATTCGTAGTTCTGGCGCAGCTCCTGGTCGGCCCGCCGCAGGTCGGTTACGTCGCGCATCACGGTGACGATGCCGATGCGGCATTCCGTCGGGGCCGTAAGTCGGCGTGCAGACGGCTTCGAATAGCCCCTCTTCGCCTTCGATGGCATCGACCAGCGTGATGTCGCGGTGCGCGTTCGACCCCGGAAACCGCCATGGACGAGAGCGCAGCGGAGAAAAGAAGATTGTTCAGTTCGACGGCGCGGACGAGGCCTTCGCTGATCTCATTTTCGCCGCGATCGTCCGGAAGTTTGAAGAACCGTTCCGCCGCTTTGTTCTGCGGTGATCACCCGATAGTGCGTGTCGGTGAGGATGACCGGATCGGTCATGCTCTGCATCATGGTTTCCATCTGGGCGATGGTGAGTTCCATGTCGGTCATGCGGTTGTAGTAATGCTCGACCTTGAAGAGGCGGGTCATGTGGCGGTTGGAGATCTCGATGAGGTCCCGAAGCTTGTTGACGTCCGCTACCTTTGCCGGCGTCAACTCAACGCAGACGAGCGCCGCATAGCCACGCATGGCGCACGCGCCACACACTTGGTCTTCAAGGCGCAGGTCCCGGCGTCCACTGTTATTTGAAAATGCAAGACAATCGGAGAGGTGGTCGCGCTCCGCCTCCCAGCAGACATTTCGTCCGCGGAAGATTGCGGGCTGACTGTACAGCTTCTCTACGCCACCGATGTTGTCGAGCACAGCAGGTTGTTGCCCCATCAGCCGTTCGACCAATTCGTTGCCGGAGGCATACAACGAGGTCCGAAACCTGTCCAGATACTTTCGCCCGCAGCGCAAGGACGCCACTGGTGTGATTTCACCCGTTTCGTAATCCACCGCAAGCACAAAGGCGCGAGGAAAGCCGAGAGCGAGTATTTCTTCCAAAAGTATCGGAAATATTTCTTCGCTGCGTTCGGAATCGAGCAGCCGCAGTGCAGCTGCCGTCCGTCGATCCCGAGAGGATCGGCTGTCACCGTCGGGCTTACCCGGGATCTTTGCCATGAATGGCGTTGCCATGCGGTGGGACACCCCCTCAGCGACGCGCTGCGGGTCTCCTCACAGCCACTCGCGGCCGGCGCGTAGCCGCAGGTTTCACCTCTTCAATGATCTCCGCCTCTTCACCTGCCGAGAGCTGCGGACGTGCTACCAGTCCGGTCAACCCCACAGCGTCAGCGTATTTCAGGTAAGTATCGATCGACGCAACGACGACCCGAGCCTCCACCGTGATCAAATCAATTCCCACGAGGGAGATGCGAACCCAGGCATCGATCACGATACCCTTATCGAGTACGCGGTCTAACACGTCGATGAGACTGGAGCCGCCAGAAAGACGTTCAACAGCCATGTAAAGGCCTCCGCACTACAACTTAGCTTTTCTTCTGCCACTTGTTCTTTTTGTTTTCACTGTCCTCTTTACCACTGTGGCTTGGGGTAAAGCAGTGTCGGCGCCCTTTGGGGACGTCAAATTGGGGTCGAACTTCCACCAGTTCAGTCCAATCTGTTCAGCCTTATCGACCGAGCAGACGAGCAGGCGGATGCGGATCGTTAGCAGTTCCACATTCGCCAGAGAAACACGGATGTCCCCTGCGATCACGAGGCCCTTATCGAGCACTCGATCCAGGATGTCTATTAGATTGGTCGTGCCAGATACTGTCGGAACTCGTTCCATTGACATTGTCCGGGCTGGCTTACCTTTCCTTTGGCATGGCCGAATGGCTCATGCTAGATGCAGTGCAGGCGACTGTCAAACGACCCGCAAAGTGTTGCGTCCACATTTTCTTGCATTAATTGAGAGAATACACTTGCCTTACTGCGATGCACATCCATCTGAGCTGAGTTGGGTGGAAAACGGCTGAACGCTGTGGAAAAGCTACTCTCTCGGCAACAAATTACCCAGTGGTCCCAGTTCGAGATTGAGGTCTTCCACGCGAATTCCGAATTGCGCCGCGATTTCGCCGATCTTTTGCTCAAGACGCATCAGGGCCAGGCCCATCTCTTCTATCTTCTGATCCTCCAGCGAACCGCCCTCCATGCGCCGGATAGCCTGCCTCTCTAGCAGCTTGCGCAATAGCTCGACCAACGTCAACACCAGCTTGGCCAGCGCGTGTTCGACATTCTCCGGAGTGCAATCGACGCGCGTCGTGGTTCCCCCGGAGAATTGCTCCAACTCTCGCTTGATCTGCTCGACCGCAAACTCGATCCCCTCCGGCGTACTGGTTTTGGGCTCCGAACTCATGCCTGGTCTCCCGTCACGATCTGATCATGTGGGATGTCGATGAACTCCGTTGCCGCCCACGGACCGGAGATGCGCACCTCGGCGTTCTCTAAACGCACTTGCAATGCCTGGTCGATGAACTTGTCGCGCTTCTCGCGTGGCACCAGCGCGCACAGCCGAAGCCCGTCCTGCGAGGGACGCGTCCTCCACTCGTTGGCGAACTCTTTCAATCTGTCACGGACCCTCTCCGCTGCACTGAGCGTATTGTTTTGGTGGGACGACTTCGCCATGAGGTAATCGCGCCCGCTCGGCGAAACTGGAGTCGCGGTCTCGTTCGCCACCCGGATTCGCACCTCCATCTGCAGGCAGCCGGCGATACGCTCGAGTGCTTGCCGATAGGCGGCCTTCCGGCGTTCCAGGTCAGCCTTCAATGCATCCGGATTCAACCACGTTGGAAAGTGGAACGGTACGATCTCTGAACGCTCCACAAAGGACTGGATTACGCCATGGAACTCTACGGCGCTCTCTGGCATCGGCAATTCCGGCTGCGCGGTGAACGCCGAATAAAGCAATGCAAGTTCATCAGCCTGTTCGTAGTTCACTGCACTCCCTTGGACTCCCCTCTGTTCCGCCCCCAACGCATCGCTGCGCACCACTCCGTAGAGCAGCGCGATCATGGCTTCTGCCCGGCATTGATGTGCTTGAGTGCTGTCTCGACGGAGGTCAGCACAGCATTGAGCCCGAGGTACACAAGATCTACTCCCGCGAGTGAGATCACGATGCTGCCGTGCAGCACGACTCCTGCGTTAAGAACATGATCGAGGATGTCCAGCAGCGAAGGCTCCATATCCACTTGCGGAGCTGCCGCCGAAACGAAATGGGACGGATTGCTTCTGGTTTCAATCACTTTCGCCTGCAATCCTTTCAAACAAACGAGTACGGAGGCCATGGCCCCGTGCATTGGATTTCGCGCGACTCCGACCACTTCGTCGCATACTGCCGAAGAACAGCGTCCCACCGGGCCTTCTCGCTCTTTTTGATCAGGAAGGCAGCCTGCCATTCCAGATCGCGCTGCGCCGCCGAGACCTTTCCGACCGCTGCCGCTGCCGCCGAGAGTTGTGACAGTTCGTTCGCAAATTCAATGATATCGCTGGAGACTGCAGTCTCTCGCCGCTGCTGAAGGGCGGCCTTCTTTCGCAGATACTCCGCACCCGAGCTTGCACTCACCGCACCTGGACTCGCAACCGGCCGTTTGCGGATGACCTTCACTCCCCATTCTTCGGCATCGGCGACCCTTTCGAGGATATCTCTGGTCTCACGGGCACGCGATGCAGCGTCTTTCTTGAGATTATCAAGCGAAACGAACACAGTGCCGAACCTTGCGGGTACGATCGCAGTCTCCTCGTAGATCTGCCCGACAACCCTTTGGTGGCGGACGCTCGAATCGGCCAGCCATTCCAGATTTTCCATCCGTTGTGCCAGTTCTTCGGCAAATTCGACTGCGCTCACGGCGCTATACCAGGCAGCGAGGCCTTCGACGTTTACGCTCTCGACCGCACTCGAACCGTCAACGCCTGGTCCGCGGATGGTGACCGGCTTCTCCGGTGCCCGAGTGATTCCGTAAAGATAGAGGACCCGTTTCATCTCCACTCCAAAATACTACGCGTGAACTTCTTCAGCTTTGCCGCTCCTGCCACTTCTGCTCCGAATTCAGGGACGACATAGGTCCTTTGCCGGGAACCATGCCGCTTCCATGTCGCCAGCGTCTTAGCTTGCCATGCTCGAGCCCTTGTGCATCGCGGGCATGGGGTCTCATGCACCAGTATGCGATTGAAGAAAATCGAACTCGGGCCCAGCTGCAGCGCCTTCAGATCGTTCCGCAAACGCTCTGTCTCCCGGTCCGGGAGTGGTTCGGCAAGCAGCACCAGCCAATTCTGGCTGTGCTGCAGCAGCGTCTCAAGTCCGCGTACCCGCTGCGAGATGGACGCAACCTCCACCGCGATCTCTTGTGCCAATGCCAGCTTGCGATGAGGCGCAAGGCTCTTCATCAGCAGCCGGGACCAGCCCAACATCCTCGCTGGCGTGCGCAACAGTTCGAGTGCGTGTCCCGTGGGGGCCATGTCCACAATCAACCGTTCATTCTTCCCGCCTTCCGTTATCTCTGCGATCCGCAGCACCGCGAACAACTCATCCACCCCCGGCGGTACGATGTCGAGCAGACTGCTGAAGAGTTCCCTTTCAAATGCGAGTTCAACGTGCAGGCCGCTCTTCTCCCCCGCAAACGCACGGTCGATCCTATCTTGCAAAGGAGCTACCCAGCGCCGGAACTCTTCTTGTGCATCGATCTCGCATGCCCAGAGGTTTTCCCGTCCTGCAACCGGAACACGCTCCTCGCCAATCCTCTCTGCGAACACATCATCGAGCGACGGCGCAGGATCCGCGGAGCAGATGCTGATCTGTTCTTTCCGGTCGCGCTCTGCGCTCACAAAGGCTATCGAGGCAGCAACCGTGGTCTTCCCTACTCCGCCCTTGCCGATCGAAAAACTCAGCTCCGACTCGACGCCCGGCCACTCGCTCGATATAAATTCCGGCATTCTCACCCGCGGAGCATCCCCTGGTGCGGGCCTTCGCTTTCGGTAGAACACCTCTTCTCCAAATGCCTTCAGCTGCGCCACGCCCATGATGGGAGCGCCATCGTCCCGGCCGATTTGCACCTTCGCCCCCGGCACGAGCCTGACCAAACGCGACTGCATCTTCTCCGCCTTTGCGGCAATCACCGCGCACCGTGTGCAGTCCCCGGTCTCCGCAACGCGGTTCAGCACGAAGCCCGAGACCTTCAACGCAGGAGTCATCCTGCCCAGCACGCGCACCGATCGCTCGATCTCTCGCAAAGAAAACTGTTCAGGAGAACTCACCATCACGATTCGCGATTCAGGCGAGCCGAGCGTGGACAACATTCGTCCGCTCTTCTCGCGCCATTCCTCAATGAATTTGCCGCGTATTCGCCCTCTGCCGCCAAACGTCGCAGCGAGTACCTGGTCGCGGCTGCCCGCGACTTCCAGAAAATCGAGAAAACGCACAAAGCTCTGGGGTAGCTCGAGCAATCGCAGCGTATGGCCCATGGGAGCGGTGTCCACAACGATCTCGTCGAACTCGCCCGACTCGATCAAGTCGTCGATCCTCAGCAGCGCTGAGATTTCGGCGATTCCAGGAAGGGTCGTGTCCAGAAGTGGTTCGATGTCTTCGCGGGCGAAGAATGTTCCCTGCTCCAACAGCTCCAGCAGCTCCGGACGGTGGGCGGACAGAAATGTCTGTAGCCCTTGCTCCGCATCGATCTGCGAAACCACGATCGAACCCGCACCTGGGACGCGTATGCGCTTGAACTTGTCTCCGATATCGTGTTCGAACACGTCCGCCAGCGAATGCGCGGGGTCGGATGAGATCAATGCGATCTTGAGCTTGGGTTCGCGCGCCGCGCGTGCTATCGCATAGGCAGACGAAACGGTCGTCTTGCCCACGCCTCCTTTGCCAAGGAACATGGTCAGTCGCGGCACAAGGGAATCTTACCTTGCGCTCCTGTGCAGGCTGTTCCACAAACGAAAGCCGTTCCCCCTCGGGAACGGCTTTCGCGGGAGAGAGATTGTTCTACCAGTAACGGATCGTCATGTTGTCCACAAAAACAGACCAGGCGTCCTGGTGATTGTCGCCATCCAGTTGAATCGCGGGATTCATCTCGAAGCTATTCACGTTTGCCGCTGGATAGGTGCGGTTCACATATTGTTTGTTGCCGTTCATCGAGACCGACACGAAGCGCGTATTGCCGTCAGACTGGCGAAGGAACTCGAGCGTCACATGGTTCCACGTGTAGGAGTTGATCTGGCAGGGCAGTCCCGTGTGTTGCCAGGTATCGATCACCGCGTTGGAGACCTGCCATGTGCCCTTGTAGGTGCCTCGCGAATCGCACTCCGTCAAGAAGTAGTTCTTCTTTCCATCGCGAGAATAGAAGATGTCCATCTCGAGGCCCTGGGCTACGCTTGCATCGCCGATCCAGAAATCGAAGTCCAGCGTGAAGTTGTTCGCCCCCGCGCGTCCACCCAGCCGGTTGAAATTGAGCACGTTGCTGTAAGGACGCGATCCCGCCAGCCAGAACTGTGTCGAACTTCCGTCGAGCGACGGGCTTGCAACTTGTTGCACGATGCCGTGATCATTGTGTGAGCCAGCGCCTCCCTTGCCCGCACAGGTGTCGCACGCCTGCCATCCTCCGAGTTTCTCGATCCCTGAAATCACCGAACCGGGCCCTGGTCCCGGTCCTGGCCCCGGCCCGGGTCCTGGAGTCGGAGTGCCGCCCACCGTGACGTGTAGTACTTGATCGAAGTAGTGCCCATGGTCATCCCACGCCTTGACATAGATCTGGTGTCTGCCTGCCGCCATGTTCACGGACGTATCTATGGCGGTGCCCCACTTCTTGTAGACGTCCGTACTGTCCACATTGACCGTCATGGCAACAATCGATCCGTAAGGCGACGTCGACGCCGCCTGGACTGGTACGGCGGTACTAACTGTCGTGCCGTCGATCGGCTGCTGTACTGTGACCTCGGTCGCGCCCTGAGATGTGGGGGATGGGTTTCCGTTGCCGGCGAATGCCACCGCGGAAGCGGCAAAAATCAATGCCAGCAGTTTTTTAGAGTTCGTAAACAAGATCTGTTCTCCCGGAATCGTGATATTTCTCGGTACACCTGTTAAAAAAGTGCCCTATGAATATTCGGGAGATTAGGGAGGCATCTACTCTGGTGACATCAGCATTCCCTCTTAGTCCGTAGCACCAAAGTATTAGAACTTTAGAATTTATGCTTACCTATGTAAGCTGCTGATTCAATTGCAAATAATTGATTCCTATGCGGTAACCTTACATCAGAGACTCAGGTTTCGGACGGGTGAAGAACGGGGCACTTCCGGGGAATATTGAGAAAAAAATCTTGTTCTCTGTTGTCATTAGAGCTACCCTCTTCCGAAGCCTTGCATCAGAGCTACTCAGGAGTTTAAACGGCCACATGGAACAGAACACTTGGACTTCCCCAGATTTCGAAGAGATTAGCCTCGCCTGTGAGATCAACTGCTACGCACCGGCTGAAATCTAAACCAATCGATGTACTTCAACCTGCTCGGGACTGCCGCTGGCGGCGGCGTGCCTCAATGGAATTGTGCCTGTCAATACTGTGTTGCCGCCCGCCTCAGTACCGGACACGTCCATGCACGTCTTCAATTGCAAGCGGCAGTTTCAGCAGTCGGACAATCCTGGTACCTCATTAACGCCTCCCCTGACCTACGATTCCAGATCGAATCCAACCCCGAACTTCAGCCGTCAGTAAAGAACGGCATACGCAATTCCCCGGTTGTCGGCATCGTTTTGACCTCCGCCGATCTCGATCAGGTGCTGGGACTTCTCTTACTGCGTGAATTTCAGCCACTGACTATCTATACGACACGGACAGTTAGACACGTCCTCGAATCCAACAGCTTCTTTCGCATGCTGGAGCGCGTACCCGGACAGCTCACATGGTTTGAGATCGATCCGTCTGTGTCTTTCGAACTGGGAAACAGCGGGATAAAATGCACTCCTATTGTGCTACCTGGAGTGCTGCCCCATTACGCGCGAGAGTTGGATCGGGGGCTTCCCGGCGACGCCAACCTCGGACTTATCATCGAACACGAGAAGACTCGCATCGCCTACACCCCATCGCTTCCGGGGATCACGCGGGAACTCATCGATATCTACAACAGCTGCGACCACATCTTCGTCGATGGTACTTTCTGGAGTGACAGCGAACTCCGCCGCACACATGAGGGCACCCCGCTTGCGCGATCCATCGGACACGTACCGATCGGCGGCCTGGACGGAACGCTAGCCTTGCTCGCCTCTGTCACCAGACCGCATCGCACCTTCATCCACATCAACAACACCAATCCCATACTCGATGAGACCTCTGCGGAGCATGCGCAAGTTCTCGCCTCAGGATGGGAAATCGGACACGACCAATGGCATCTGCAACCCCAGCCACAACACAAGACGATCAGCGGCGCATGACCAGCGACGAACTCCGCGCCCGCCTGCAGCAGGTCGGAGAACGGCAATACCACCACCGGCACCCGTTCCATCTCCGCATGCACGATGGTGCGCTCTCGCGCGGACAACTTCAGGCATGGGCGCTCAATCGCTACTACTATCAGAGCAGAATACCTGTCAAAGACGCATTGGTGCTCTCGAAGAGCGACGACCCCGCATTCCGTCGCGCGTGGCGAAAACGTATTCTCGATCACGATGGCAATGAGGATGGCTACGGTGGCGTCGAAAAATGGATCCAGCTCGCCGAAGCAACAGGTCTCGATCGCGAGGATGTCATCGCCCATCGCGGCATTCTGCCCGGTGTCCGCTACGCCGTGGACGCCTATCTCGCGCTTGTCAGCAATAGCTCGCTGCTCGTCGCCGTGGCGTCGTCGCTGACAGAACTCTTCTCGAAGGACCTCATCTCCTTGCGCATGGACCGCCTCCGTCGGCACTATCCTTATCTGAGCAAGGGGCTTGCTTATTTCGAGGGACGCCTCACGCAGGCTCCCGAAGACGCCGATTTCGCCCTCAACTACTGCTATGAACATGCCCATTCGCGAGAGCAGCAGGAACAGGTCATCGCCGCGCTCGCACGGAAATGCGAGATCCTTTGGGCGCAATTGGACGCGATCGATTATGCCTACGTCGTCCCCGGCAATATTCCCCCGGGCTGCTTCGTCCCAGAAGGAGCATGATGGATCCTCAGACAAAGCCCAGGTTCGCACCCGGATGCCGTCTGCACAAGACGGAACCGATGCTGCTGGTCCCAGAAGGAGCGCTCAAACTGGTAGGCTCCAGCCGCGACATCCTCTCCCGTGTCAACGGGCAAACTACGGTTGCGGAAATCGCTGCCGAACTCGCTGCGAACTATCCCGCGACCGATGCGGGCCGCATCCAACAGGAAGTAGCAGAGCTGCTCGACCGCCTGCACACTCGCGGCGTGATAAAAACGTAGCCAATTCCGCTTTGCCTTAAATGCGCCAACGGCTCGACTGAATTCATGAGCACACTCCCCAACCCGCTTTCTCTCATCGCTGAGGTCACGCACCGCTGTCCGCTCCATTGTGTCTATTGTTCGAATCCGGTGGAGCTCCAGCTCGCCAGCGTAGAGCTTCCAACTCAGGATTGGAAACGCGTCTTCCAGGAAGCTGCCTCGCTTGGCGTTCTACACCTGCACCTGACCGGCGGAGAACCTCTGGCGCGCAAAGATCTCCCCGAACTGATCTCAGCCGGCCGCGACGCCGGACTATACGTGAACATGATCACCTCCGGCATCGGGCTTACCGAACAGCGCCTCAAAATTCTCGTGGGTGCCGGACTCGAACACATCCAGCTCAGCTTTCAGGATATCGACGAGGCCTCCGCGAACGAGATCGCCGGGACGCGCGCTCACGCCCACAAACTCGCGCTGATTCCAGTGCTGAAGCAATTCCCCATCGCTCTCACCATCAACCTGGTCGTGCACCGCATGAATCTCGACCGCCTCGACCAGTTCATTCGCATGGCGGAACAATTCGAGCCCGGCCGTCTCGAGATCGCTCACGTTCAGTACTACGGATGGGCGTTCAAGAACCGCTCGCTTCTGATGCCTACCCACTCGCAAGTGCAGCGCTCTCTTGAAGTCATAAGCGCCGCGCGCGAACGCCTCAAAGGAAAGATCCATCTCGAAGCAGTTGTGCCCGACTACTTCGCCAGCTTTCCCAAAGCCTGCGTCGGCGGATGGGGACGCCAGATGCTCCTCATCGATCCCGCCGGACAAGTCCTTCCCTGCCACTCCGCCGCCGTCATCCCCGGCATTGTCTTCGACAACGTCAACGATCATTCACTCAGTTGGATATGGACAGAATCATCCGCCTTCAATCGCTTCCGCGGCGAAGACTGGATGGGCGATCCCTGCCGCTCGTGCGACCGCCGATCGATCGACTTCGGCGGATGCCGCTGCCAGGCCCTCATGCTCACCGGGGACGCATCTGCAACCGATCCCGCCTGCATGTACAGCCCTCACCACGACCAACTGATCGCCCTCCGCACGGCTGAGCCCGATCAGGACCAAACGCTCGCTTACCGCGATTTCTCGACCGCCCCGGCTCGCACCTGATTTGCGTCACTTCTCTCTACAGAGAACAGAGAAAAATCCGCCACTCTCGATTCGTTCAAGTCACGCCCAATACGCCCGGTCCAGCGTCCGGTACTGGATCGCCTCCGCAATGTGCTTCGCCTCGATAACGTCCGACCGATCTAGGTCAGAGATCGTGCGTGCCACCTTGAGAATTCGATCGTGCGCACGCGCCGACAATCCCTGTTGCAGGATCGCCCGCTCCAGCAACCGCTCGCAATCGCTCGACAGCTCACAATAGGTCCGGATCTGACGCGTCGCCATCTGCGCATTCGAATAGATTCGTTCACCGGCTACGGCGAACCGGTTCATTTGGCGCTCGCGGGCAGCTATCACGCGCTCGCGTATCTGCGCCGACCCTTCCGCTGCATTCCCGCCGCGAAGTTCCTTGTAATTCACCGCCGGAACATCGATGTGTATGTCGATGCGATCGAGCAGCGGTCCCGAAATCTTCTGCAGATACCTTTGGATCATCGGCTGCGTACAGGTACACTCCCTCGACTTGTCATTGAAATGCCCACATGGACACGGATTCATCGCCGCCGCCAGCATGAATCTCGCCGGGAACGTCAGTGACATCGCCGCCCGCGCGATGCAGACACTGCCATCCTCCAGCGGCTGCCTCATGACTTCAAGAACGTTGCGCGGAAACTCCGGCAACTCGTCCAGAAACAGAACGCCATTGTGCGCCAGCGACACCTCTCCAGGACGCGGGATCATGCCGCCGCCGATCAACCCGGCATCTGAGATCGTATGGTGCGGCGAGCGAAACGGACGCGTCCCAACGAACCCCGCCTTACCATCCAGCACGCCGGCCACCGAATGGATCTTGGTCGTCTCCAGCGCCTCTTCAAACATCAGCGGGGGCAGGATGCTGGGGATCCGCTTCGCCAGCATTGTCTTGCCCGAGCCCGGCGGTCCGATCATCAGGATATTGTGTCCGCCCGCGCATGACACCTCGAGCGCGCGCTTCGCAGTGATCTGTCCGCGTACATCGGCGAAATCTGCCGCGAAATGCTGCACCTCGGAAAGCATCTGCTGCGTGTCCACGGCTAGCGGAACGACGCCGTTCCCTGTGTTTATCAATTGAATGACGTCAGTGAGGTGCTTCACCGGATACACCTCGACGCCCGCAACCACCCCCGCCTCGCGCGCATTCTCTTCGGGAACGATGAGTCGCTTTACCTTGCGCTCGCGCATCGCCACCGCGATCGGCAGCGCCCCTCGGACGGCCCGCAGTCCTCCGTCGAGTCCTAGTTCGCCTACGAACGCCGTGTCAGGCAGCTGGCTCCGTTGCAGCGCGCCATACGCGCCGAGAATGCCGATCGCCATCGGAAGATCGAAACCCGAACCTTCCTTCTTTATGTCTGCGGGCGCAAGATTGATCGTGACATTCGTGCTCGGCGGCTCGTACCCTGAGTTCTTCAGCGCCGAACGCACCCGCTCGCGGCTCTCGCGCACCGCCGCATCGGGCAGTCCCACCGTTGTGAAATGCGTCTGCTCGCTCTTCGTCGCCGCCACATCGACTTCTACATCCACCACATGCGCATCAATGCCATAGACACTGGCGCTCAGTGTTTTGAACAACATGGAAACCTGTGTTTTCTGGCGGCGATTGCCAGTATAAGCGAACTCAATCGAAAGCCGCAGGCGACAGCAACCAACAGCACCGATCTAAGCGGCATTCGCGACAAAAAAACCGGACGCATTTGCGTCCGGTTGAAGACCTCGGCATTCGTGCGGGGGCTTCGGCTGTTCCATGCCAGCGCCTTCATCGCGCTGTGGAAATCGATTACCTCTTGGCGATCACAGGCACTTCATTGCCCTGCATCTGCTGTACTCGGCTGTGATGGCGTCCATAGAAGAAATAGATCACCATCCCAATCGCCAGCCATATGATCAGCCGCAACCATGTATCGCCCGGCAAACTCACCATCATGAACAGCGACACAATGATCCCCATGATCGGCACGAACGGCACCCACGGTGTTTTGAAAGGACGCTCCGAATTCGGGCTCCGCCTGCGGATGATCCATACGCCTGCGCAAACAATGACGAACGCCAGCAACGTACCGATACTCACCAGTTGGCCCAGAATCGCCACCGGGATCACCGCCGCGAAGAAGCCTACGAACACGCCCACTGTGATGGACGAGATGTACGGCGTTCTAAATCGTGGGTGGACTTTGCTGAATATCGTCGGCAACAGTCCATCTTTCGACATGGAAAAGAAAACTCGCGATTGCCCCAGCAACATGACGACCATCGTGCTGCTCAGACCAAGCAACGCTCCGAACTTGACCAGCAAACTGCCCCAGCGGACACCCGTGCGGTCGATGCCGATGGCGATCGGATCGGAGACGTTCAGGTCGTGGTAATTGACCAGTCCGGTCAGCACCAATGCGACCAGAATGTAAAGGATAGTGCAGATCACCAGAGATCCCAGAATGCCGAGCGGCATGTCCTTCGCCGGGTTCTTGGCCTCCTGCGCAGCCGTCGATACCGCATCAAAACCGATGTAGGCGAAGAAGATCACGCCCGCGGCACGTGCTATGCCCGACCATCCAAATGCTCCGTAGCTTCCGAGGTTTGGCGGAATAAACGGATGCCAGTTGGCGGTGGTCAGCTCGTGATGCTGCATCAGAAAGTGCGTTCCGATTCCGAGGAAGATCAGCAGTACGCACACCTTGCAGACGACAATGAATGAATTGAAGTTCGCCGACTCTTTGATTCCGATCACCAGCAGCGTCGTGGTCAGCGCAATACCGATGAAGCCGAGAAGATTGAACGCGCCGTGCTGATGGGGCAGGGATGCAACATCCACTCCCTGCGTTTTCAGTTGCATCGCGATGCGCGATAGCTTCTCCCAGTGATTGTTGTAGAAGACAAACTCGTCCCAACGCGTGCCCGCGATGGCAGCCGGCAGCTTGATTCCGAAATCCCCAAGCAAGCTGATGACGTATCCGCTCCAGCCCGAAGCCACCGTCGCCGCACCGAAAGCGTATTCAAGGATCAAGTCCCATCCGATGATCCACGCGAATATCTCACCCAGCGTCGCATATCCGTACGTGTATGCCGATCCCGCCACCGGGATCATCGAAGCAAACTCCGCATAACAGAGTCCCGCAAAGACGCAACCTATCGCCGCCAGCACAAATGAGAGCACGAGAGCAGGCCCCGCATTGTTCGCAGCTGCAGTGCCAGTGAGCACAAAGATGCCAGTACCGATAATGGCGCCGATGCCAAGAGTGATAAGGTTGGTTGCGCCCAGCGCTCTCTTCAGACTGTGCTCGCCAGTCTCGTGCGCTTCGTCGAGGATTAACTTTAGCGGCTTATAAGCCAGCAACTTCGACATTATTTTCTAGTCTCCTAATTTGCTTCATTCAGCCGTTGCTTCGCTCTCGCTGTGCGCGACCAGAGCAGATAGACCGGGATCCCTAATAGAACAAGGGTCAGTCCGGGCCACGTGTACTGGGGCTTGTAGAGCAATAGTACGACATCCACGAATATCGCTAGCACCAGATACACTCCGGGCAGCACTGGGTACCAGATGACCCGGTAAGGACGTGGCGCATCTGGCCGCTTCTTGCGCAGAATAAACAGACCCAGGATCGTGAACACATAGAACAGGATGGTTGCGAACATAATGTAGTCGAGCAACTGTCCATAGGTCCCGGAAAGACACAACAGACAGCACCACACGCCCTGCACTATCAGTGACACTGCTGGCGTCCGATACTTCGGATGCAGTTTGCCGACGCTCTCGAAGAACAACCCGTCCTTTGCCATGGCATAGTAGAGCCTTGCCCCGCCTAGGATCAGCCCGTTATTGCATCCGAACGTTGAGAGCAGGATAGCGAATGCCATCAGCGCCGCACCCACTCCCGGGAAGATCGTCTGCATGAACGCCGTCGCCACCCGGTCTTCCGTCGCGTACTGAATGCCATGACCGAACACAGTCGTCGCATTCGGGTCGCCGTGCAGTGGCAGCACCATCAAATACGCAAGGTTCGCCAGTACATATAGAAGGATGACGGCGCCGGTGCCGATCCCAAGCGATAGAGGCAGATTGCGCTGTGGGTTCTTGATCTCTCCTGCCGTAAACGTCACGTTGTACCATGCGTCCGCCGAAAACAGAGATCCCACCTGTGCGACGCCTAGTATGGTCAGGATGCCTACCATGGTGGTCCCACCCGCTGACTGCACCGCGAACAACGAGTGCCAACTTACGTTCTCCCAAAAGTGGCCAAAGTTGGCTGCGATCGCCGCATGGTTCCGTCCGACCGTGAAGCCGAGCACGATCAACCCAAGGAGCGCCGCCGTCTTCGCAAAAGTGAAGACATTCTGCACCGCGGCTCCCGTCTTCACCCCGGTGATATTGATCCCCGTTAGCAGCACTATCGACAGGATCGCGATAAGGTTCGCCGTGTTCAGCCCCACGTCCATGTTCCCGAAAGTCACCGGACCGAACTTCACTACGCCGATATGACCCATGCGCCAGATCCAATGCGATCCCGAGACCCAGGGAAACAGCACACCTAAGAACTTTCCGAACGCCACGCTCACTGCGGCGATCGTCCCGCAACCGATCACAACGAAGTAGGTCCATCCATATAGGAAACCCCACAGCGGACCCATGGCTTCGCGCAGATAGATGTACAGGCCGCCGGCTTTCGGCATCATCGCCGACATCTCCGCGTACGAAAGCGCGCCTGCGATCGTGATCACGCCCGTAATCAGCCATGCCCCGATGAGCAGCGCCGGAGAAGCCACCAGCCTTGCAATGTCGGCGGAGACGATGAAGATACCGCTGCCGATCATGCATCCGATCACCAGCGTCGTGGAACTTAGCAGACCCAGTCCTTTGACGAACTGTGTCTCTTCGTGAGTAGCTTTGCTGACCGGGTCAGCAGCTTGGGAAGGAGCGTCGGATTTAGTCGTCAAATTGGTCGCCACAATAGAGTCGCAATGGATCGGTACAAGATTACCGCACCTCGGGGATTTCGTAGCGCCGGCGGCCCGCCGGCAGCTTGCCGGCGTCGGCTCTTAGGAACTTAAAAACCCACTGCGCCTAATAGCTCGCCGATGTCCCGCTCCGGATCGCCAAACAAGTCACTGATCACCGCCACCGAATCGGCACCGCTTTCGAGCACCCTGCGGCAGTTCTCTCTTCCGATCCCGCCGATCGCGACCAGCGGTTTCTTGGTCAGCCTTCGAATCTCTCCCAATCGCTCCAGTCCAACCACTGCATCCGGATTTGCCTTGCTCTTCGTTGCAAACATGGGACCGATAGCGAGGTAGTCCGCAGCCGTGGCTTCCGCAGCCTCGATCTGTGCCTCGTTGTGGCACGAGATGCCGATGAGGCGTTTGGGACCGACGACCTTCCGCGCACCCTCGGGACTTAGATCGTCCTGCCCTAAATGAACGCCCTCGAACTCCGCCGCGAGACAAAGGTCGGCCCGATCATTCATGATCAGCTTCACTTGCTCACGCTTACCGCGCGCATACGCGATGCGCACGATCTCTCTCGCGTCCGCCAGCATCTCCCGCGCATCGTCCGATTTATTGCGATATTGAATGATCTCAGCGCCCGCATCCAGCCATAGCTTGACGATGCTCTCAAAGACCGCGCTACTACTCCGGACAACATCGCGATCAAGAATCGGATACAGCCGGGGCATGCGGAAAGGGGTCATCAACCGTAGTGTAGCTGTGATCTAACTCTCGGCTTTCGGCTACGCTTTACGCTTTACGGTTCACAGTAGAACTTCGGCTCCATCATGGATCAGCACGCTTTATGAATTGTCATTGCGAGGAGCGTAAGCGACGAGACAACCTCGTGTTTGACTTCAAATGAGGCGCAGGCTCATCCGAAGAATTCTCTTGCACCTGAGCGAACGATCCTGCTACTCTGCTTCTCCCACGGCGTGTCTTCGGACTCGCCGTTTGCTCTTTGAAATCCCATACCACTACATATTGGGCTAACCGAAAGGTAAACACTATTACTTGGATCTACGGTGATCCTTCGGTGATCTCCCCCTCTATCTCACTCATTCCACAATGTGCCCAGGGAGGGGGGATACCCCGCGGGTGCCCAATCTGTCCGCGAAGAAGACAGGTGGGACCACAGCAAAAACCGTGAACTGTGAACCGTCAACAAGCTGAAATCTGACAGCGACACCTAAAAACTCCCCCGGGCGAACAACGAGCGAAACCAGCTACAATAGGCGGAACCGATGTCTTCCCTCTCGGCACTTCCTGCCGCGCTCGCTTGGGCGCACCCTTTGGTGCAGGAATGGTTCGCCTCAAAGTTCGGCACGCCCACTGAGCCGCAAGAACAGGGTTGGCCCCACATCGTCGCTGGACGAACGGTTCTCATCTCCGCCCCAACAGGTTCGGGAAAAACTTTGACCGCGTTCCTTGCTTGCATCGACCGGCTCGTCCGCCAGGCGCTGGACGGGAGCTTGCGCGATCAGATCGAGGTCGTTTACGTCTCTCCCCTCAAGGCGCTCGGCAACGATATCCAGAAGAACCTGGAAGCACCTCTTGCCGAGATCGCGCAACTTGCTTACGAACGCGGATATCTTATGCCCGCGATCCGCACCTTCGTGCGCAGCGGAGACACTCCTCCACGCGACCGTCAGCGCATGCTCAAGCGGCCTCCGCACATACTGGTGACGACGCCCGAGTCGCTCTACATCCTGCTCACCTCAGAGAAGAGCAGGAGCCTGCTGAAGTGTGTGCGCACCATCATCGTGGACGAAATCCACGCTGTTGCAGACGATAAGCGCGGCTCCCATCTGGCTCTCTCGCTGGAACGGCTCGATGCGCTCGTGACCGCCGAGAATGATCCGCTGTTCCGGGGGATACAGGGGCCGCCCAACCGCATCGGGCTCTCTGCGACACAAAAACCGATCGAACTGGTCGCCGCCTTCCTCACAGGATCGCACAAGGACCGACCGCCTGCGACTATCGTCAACGTAGGACATCGCCGCGAGATGGATCTCGCCATAGAGGTCCCTCAATCAGAGCTCGGCGCGGTGGCTACGTACCAGCATTGGGACGAGATCAACGAGCGGCTCTGCGAGCTCATCCAGCAGCACCGCTCTACTCTCATCTTTGTCAACACTCGCGCAATGGCGGAGCGCCTCGCTCATTCTCTCAACGAGCGTCTCCGGCCCGAAGGTGCAAAGGAAGATCCTGCGGTCCTCTCTCATCACGGCTCCCTCTCGCGCAAGATCCGGCTGAATGCCGAGAACAGATTGAAGAACGGGGAGATCCAAGCTCTCGTCGCGACTGCATCCCTCGAACTTGGTATCGATATCGGGTTCATCGATCTCGTTTGCCAGATCGGCACTTGTCGCTCCATCGCCGTCATGCTGCAGCGGGCCGGACGCGCGGGACACTGGCGCGGTGCAATCCCGAAGGGGCGCATCTTTGCCACCACCCGCGACGAGCTCATCGAATGTGCCGCCATAAGCCGGGCGATTCAGTCCGGCGACCTCGATGTTCTTGAGGTCCCCGAGTCCCCGCTCGACGTCCTCGCACAACAGATCGTTGCCATGTGTGCCGCCGAGCCCGACGGATGGCACGAAGACGCACTACTCACACTTCTCCGCCGCGCTTACCCTTATCGCGAGTTGAGCGAAAGCGACTACGAAGACGTCCTCACCATGCTGTGCGACGGCATCACTGCCAAGCGGGGACGCTACGGAGCGTACCTACAGCGCGACCGCGTCCACAAGATACTGCGTGCACGCCGGGGCAGCCGCCTCGTCGCAGTCACGAACGGTGGTGCCATCCCCGACAGCGCCCTCTTCACCGTCATCGCCGAACCCGAGGGAGTGATGGTAGCAACGCTCGATGAAGACTTCGCCATTGACAGCTCACCCGGCGACGTCATCCTGCTCGGCAATACAAGCTGGCGCGTGCGCCGCATCGAGTCGAAGGGCCGGGTGCTGGTGGAAGACGCACACGGCGCGGCGCCCACCGTTCCCTTCTGGCGCGGAGAAGCACCCCAACGCACTCGGGAGCTTTCACGACACGTCGGCGAGATTCGCCAGCAGGTGAGTGATTTCACGCCCGACCTCGCACCGGGATTCATCACGGAGCAACGGCGCCATCCACAAGCGCGTGCGGCCGTCGAATGGTTGATGCGAGACTGCGCGGTATCGGAGTCAGCCGGTGAGCAGATCACCGATTACATAGTCACTGGACGCGCTGTGCTGGGGGGCGTGCCCACTCAGAACACGATCTATGCAGAGCGCTTCTTTGACGAGGGCGGCGGCATGCAACTCGTTATCCATGCACCCTTCGGAGGACGCATCCTCAAAGCGTTTGCTCTTGCACTGCGCAAGAAGTTCTGTAAGTCGTTCAACTTCGAGCTACAGGCGGCAGCCACCGACAACGGACTCAACATCGCCCTCGCGGAGCAGCACAGCTTTGTGCTAAGTGACGTCTTTCACTATGTAGTCGAGGAGACCGCGAAGCACACGCTTGAGCAGGCGTCGCTCGACTCTCCTATCTTTGCATCACGGTGGCGATGGAACGCGGGACGCGCTTTGGCGCTGTTGCGCTACCGCGGTGGAAAGAAGGTGGCGCCGCAGATACAACGCATCCAGTCGGACGACCTGCTCGCCTCCATCTTTCCGGACCTGGCGGCGTGCCAGGAGAATGTCACCTTTCCGCGGAACATCCCCGACCACCCGCTGGTGCGCGAGGTCATGCGGGACGTGCTGCATGAGGGTATGGACCTTGAGGGATTGCAAGCGCTTCTGCGGGGGATCGCGTCGGGTGAAGTTCGTTGCTACGCGGTGGACACTCCGGTGCCCAGCGTCTTCTCGCACGAGATACTCAACTCCAATCCTTATGCTTATCTGGATGACGCGCCGCTTGAGGAGCGCCGCGCACGGGCGGTGCAGATGCGGCAGACGCTGCCCGAATCCGTTCTGCGTGAGGTCGGCGGACTCGACCACGCCGCCATCGTACAAGTGCGCGAGGAAGCGCTGCCCGACGTGCGCGACGCACATGACCTGCACGATGCACTGATGACTCTGGTATCGCTCCCGGAAGTATGGGTGCGGAGCCATCCCCGGTGTGCTGCGTGGCCGCTCTACTTCGCTGAGCTGGTGGCCTCAGGGCGTGCTGCGCGAGCTTCGGTCGAAGGGCGTGCACTGTGGACCATTCCGGAGCGTGCTCGCGCCTTCCACGCGGCGTATCCGGGGGCTGAGTTTGCGGAGGAGTTGCCGGAGGTGGACGTTTCTGATCCGGGCCATGATGAGGCGGTGCTGGCCATCGTCAGCGGATGGATGCAGCACACTCCGGTCGTCACCTCGTCCGAGCTGGCGGAGCGGCTCTCGCTCAAGCCGTTCGATGTGGAGTGCGCGCTGCTGCGTATGCAGTCGAGCGGTACAGTCCTACAGGGCAGTTACACGCCGCAGCGTCCGACTGGCACGCCGGCGGAGTGGTGCGAGCGGAGGTTGCTGGCGCGCATACATCGTCTCACCGTCACCTCCCTGCGCAAGCAGATCGAGCCGGTGACTGCGGCGGTCTTCATGCGGTGGCTCCTTCACTGGCAGCACCTGGCGACTGGCTCCTGTCTGTCGGGCGAGCGTGGCCTGCTGGAGCTTGTCAGGCAGATGCAGGGGTTCGAGGCGCCCGCGAGTGCCTGGGAGCGCCACATCTTAGCGCCGCGGATGGGCGCCAACTACGATCCACGCTCCCTGGACCAGCTGTGTCTCACGGGCGCAATCGGATGGGGACGGCTCTCACCGCATCCAGCGACGCTCGACGACACGAACACGCAGCAGCGGCGCATCGTGCCGACCTCGGTCGCGCCCTTAACGTTCTTCCTGCGCGACGACTCCGAATGGATGCACGCACACTCGTACTCGCTGGCGCAGCGCATCTCCTCGCTTGAGCAGTGCCTCAGCGCGGAGGCGCGTGCGGTGTTCGAGAGGCTCAGCCGCCGAGGAGCCCAGTTCTTCCCCGACCTGGTGCGTGGATGTGGACTCCCGAAGGCATCGGTTGAGATGGCGCTATGGGAGCTCATCGCTGCGGGGTTGGTCACAGCGGATGGGTTCGACAACCTGCGCTGCCTGATCGACCCTAAGCGGAAGATGTCGATGGCTGCTCCGCGCGGCATCGGCAAGATGTTGCGCCCGCGGGATAATGCGGGGCGCTGGTCGCTGCTGTGGCAGGACGACGACGCGGAGATGGGGGCTGACGAGCGCGACAAGGCAGTCCAGTCCACTTGCAGGATGCTGTTGCAGCGCTATGGCGTGGTGTTCCGCGAGGTGCTGGCGCGGGAGTCGAACCTGCCTAAGTGGCGCGAGATCCTCATCGGTCTTCGACGGATGGAGGACCGCGGTGAGGTACGAGGCGGACGCTTCGTGTCCGGTTTCTTAGGCGAGCAGTTTGCGTTGCCGCAGGCGCTAGAGAGCTTGCGTGCGTCACGGTCGCGACTGGCGCAAGAGTCGGGCGAGGAGATCACGATCTCGGCGGCCGATCCGCTAAATTTGGTGGGAATCATCGTTCCCGGTGAGCGCGTTCCGGCGATTTCGGGAAGAACGGTGACCTTCCGGGATGGTGTAGCCGTGATTGCCGCGGAGGCCGCAGCAGGAGCTTAGTATCCCCCCCCTGGGCACATAGTGGAATGAGTGAGCTAGAGGGGGAGATCACCGTAGGATCACCGTAGATCCAAGTAATAGTGTTTACCTTTCCGTCAGCCCAAGATGTAGTGGTTATCGATTGTGAAAGAGCAAACGGCGAGTCCGAAGACACGCCGAGGAAAAGCAGAGTAGCAGGATTGTTCGTTCGGGTGCAAGAGAATTCTTTTGCTTTCGAGAAGATGGGCGGGCGGGCCGCCCGCCCAGACCACCGGCTGGCAGCCGGCGCTACGGTCTTCGCCTGCTGATCTCCGCGGCTAGGGTCGGGGTCTACCTCAGGACAGGTTCAATGCAAGACAGAAAGAGCGCGACCGAAGTCGCGCTCTTTCTCTTAATGCACAACAGCTCGTCTTTCAGAAGGTACTAGTCGGACTTTGTGATGAACGTTCCCCAATTGGTGTAGTGGGTACGCTGCCGTGCTGTGATGTACTCAGCGGCGGACCAGGAGTGGCTATTCGGTGAGATAGCAGCTGCCGAGTAGTCGCCCCAACGCGGACGACCGAAGAGATAGGCAGAGAATCCATCTTCAGGAGCTGCACCTGCGCCCGAGATGTGGACGGAGCCGCCCACGGAAGCGTTCGCGAAGTGCACGTACGCTGTGCTTGGGAAGTAGTCGGGGCCAGCCAAGCTGAATCCGATTACACCGTGAGATCCGCCGGTGCTGAGGGCCGCGGATGGATAGATCACCGAATCAACATCTACCGCGACGTAACCCTGATTCGCGACCGAAGCCGAGACAGAGGTGGAGGACGCGGATGGCTTCAGAGCAAACCAAGCGATTCCTGCACGCGCATTCATCAGGGCGTCGTACACGACGGTGGTTACGCCGCACACCAATTTGCCGTTCGAGAAGTACACCTGTTCCATGCGGTCATCACCCGAATCAATCACTTGTTCAGGCTGTCCGAGGGAGTCTGCAAGGGGTGTCGGACCGGGCCTTTGCACGACCGGTGGCGGCGCGCCATAGGTCTCAACGTTGATGACTTGCTGATGCAGTCCCAGACTCTTGCCGAATTCGCGCAAGGCAGACGTATCTGTCATTGCCCAGACGGTCAAGCGGTTATCAATCGTGTTGTTGAAATCAAGAGAGCTGACAAAGTATTCAGTGCCCTTGTTCTTCGACGTCGAGGTGCCAGGCGCGGAAACTGCGGGGTGAACCGAGAAGCCGGGCCCTTCCGCTTGCGCGAGGTTATCGAAACCAACGCCGGTCACTCCGGTTGCACCCGCGACCATCGAGAGCTTATCGAGGGCGACGATGAACGCGGTCTTGAAGAAGCCGGTAGAGGTTGAGTAGTTGTTGGTGCTGATAAAGACGCCATCCTGATTGATGCCGAGGAGCGGCTGATCGCCGAGACACGGGCAGCCGGGATATCCGGAATCGGAGACGTTGACGGCATACCGGGTGTAATTGCCGGCAGCATCATTGCTCTGGCTTACGGCCACCAATACGTTCGAGCCCGGGACGAAGTTGCCCTGAGAATCGAAAGCATATTGCAGGATGAGGACGAACCAACGGCCAGTCTGCCAATCGTAGTGAACACGGGGGTCAGAGAGCTGTATCTGGTTGTTGGGAGTCGATGGGGGCGTATGGAAGAAGTTCTCGAAGCTTACGGGTCCGGCAATAATGTCACCGTGGGTGTTGTAAACGGCGAAAGCATCGTTCACGCCTTCGACCACCTGGGTGTTGCTGACGCCCAGAGCCTGATCGGGTGGCTCATTCACGAACCCCGACGCGAGACCGGCATCCCGTGTATCGAGAGCATCGAATCCGAAGGCAGTTGATCCCGTGATGGGAAGAGTTTTGACGATCAAGTCGCTTGTGGCGAGTTTCTTGGCAGGCGCAAGGGTCCCAAATGAGGGCTTCGGGAAATCCGGCGCGAAGGTAAAGCCGAACGTGTTGTTTGCAGGTGCAAGTTTCTGCACTGCGGCGGCGCGCATGTTGGTTACGCCGGTCATGGTTACATCGACAGGCTTCTTCTGGGGAGCTGCAAAAGCGCCCACTGTGGTTGTGAGCGCGAGGACAAGCGTCGAAAATCGAGCTGTTGCATTACTCATGGGATGTACCTTCTTGGGTTGATTTGGCAACGGTTCTTGGTGGTGACCACTGAAACTACGTGGGATTAAGACGCCACCGGGATTGAGTTCTTTCGCACTGCTCAGCCACCTGTTACAGAGCACAGCAACTATAGTGGGTAGTTTTACCCTAGACCAGAACTTTTTTTTACTTACTACCTCCTAATTTCCTTCGTTGGTAAATTTCAAACTCTGAGCATGAGGAAGTGCTCGTTTGCTGCATTGAAAAGGTGCAAATCAAGCAGGACACGCTGGTGAACCCGTCCGAGTTGAATGCACAAGAAACGTTTTTCGACCGAGGCGTCTCGATTGCGAATACGGCAGGTCGTGAGCCGCAGGGTTTTGCATCGTCGAGTTCTGTGACAGATGAAAAACAAAAAAAAGGCGCTGCTGTGGCAGCGCCTTGGTTGGGAGTAAATGGTTGGCGTTTTATCTGCAATTGCCGGCTGGACTGGTCAAGAGCGCAGGGTTTGGCCAGCTATACGATCCATTGAGCGCATCGGATGGCAGCGTGCGGGCAAACCACTGGAACACCGCGTTATTGGTGGGATGATAGGTAAAGCCGTCGATGGTCACTGGATTATCGGTACGACCAGGTAGAACCTCGATCGGATCGCCAACCTCCAAGTTGCCTTGACAGCTGCCCGGGATACCGGGGAACTCCCACGGCTGTACGAGGTTGTTTCCGAAGGGATCATTCAACCATTCGTTTACTTCATGAGCCAGAGCATAGACGTCCTCGACGCCCGTGCCGAACGGACCCGGATCGATCCAGCTCACCCAAGTGTAGGTCTGAATGGTGACCGAGTGCGCCCCGACGAAAGTGTCATAAGCATCGTGGTAGCCGATGATGCAGCAACCGTTACTGTCATACATATAGACGCCCTTAGACAGTACGATGGGAAATTGAGTGGGTTTAACGGTTGTCGCGATAGCGTTCCGCAACGCCGTATAGAAGAAGTTGATATCTACCGCATAGAACGCCAATGCACCGGTAGAACGGTAGTGGAACGCGTGATACGAGCCAAAGGGAACAACAATCGTCAGTGGACGAAGGAATCCGTCCGGATCGACCTTGGTGTGCCATTTCTTCTTTATTCCCTCGGGGAACTCGTCACGCTGCAAGCCATCGCCGTATTGGACGACGCCGGAGTCATACGCGCTAGTACGGAAGGTCGGAGAATTCTGGGCCAGGTCAAGAATGGTGTCCGGCTTATAGGTCACCGGATTGCCAGTGCCGTCATCTGAGCCCGCAAACACGAAGGTCAAAGGAATAGTGACGGTCTCAGCTTGGGTCGTGCCGCCCTTGCTGGGCTTGGAGCCGACCATAGTGTAGGGGTAGACATTGCCGTCGGTCTGGTCAACATAGGCGCTTGACCAATGTGGTATCGAGTGAATGGTTGCAGGGGTGGAAGGCGAGAAGGTGCCTGCCACATTGGCGCTTGCCTGGGCTTCCTTCTTGACTGCCTGCTTAGCTTTGGGAGTGAGGTGATTGAACGACCGGAATTTGGGGGTCGGGTTGGACTCAATGCTCTGCTGTCCCCAGAAGGGAACGCTAAAGAGCAGGAGTGAAGACAAGGCTACACTGGTCAACTTCATGAGTTTTGTTCCACCGAACGTTAGGGTAAAAAGCCAGTACAACCGTGGGGATGTACTGTTCCCGGTATGAACCTTCCAAAGCAGGATCAAAGCGAGAAACGCAACTATAAAGGGGGATTCACCTTAGGTGGAAACTTTTTTCACATAATGGCCTGTGGATTTCCCATCCTATGGTAAAGATTGGGCTTGAGATGGGTGAGGGCGATGAGCTTTTGCTTTTGCCGCAATCTAGGATGTGCGGGAAAAGCAGCCACGCTGGAAGTTGGAGTCACGCGCTGGCGCGCGTTAAGGGCAAACGCGGGGTTGCTTCGCTGCGCTCGCAATGACAATTCATAGAGCTGATTCCCCCGGCATGAATGCCGGAGTCTACCTTCAGCGTTTGAACCAGACAACGACTTTGTCGCCGGAGCGGAGGTGTGCGCCGGGGGTGACGGATTGCTGGGTGGCGATGCCGGAGCCGACGACCTGGATGGGTGTGCCCGCAAGTTGCGAGGCTTCGAGGGCGGCGCGGACGGTCTTGCCGGAGAAGGACGGGACGGATGGGCCTCCGGTACGCACGACGATGCCAGCTCCTGCGTCGACGGCGGGAGCATCGGAGACAGGTTGAGCGGCTTCGGGTGCGGGCTCAGGAGGAGGCGCCGGGGTAAAGTCGGCGGCGATATTCTTCTTGCTGTCTTTCAGCTTTGGACTATAGGAGGCCGGAGCATATTTTGGCATGTCCGACTGAGGCGCAGGATTCTCCCGCCGGGCAGAGGAATCGTCATTCATAGCTGCCAAAGTTGCGTCGTCGAAGTCGAGTGTCCCGAGACGTTCGGAAGGAGTCTCGGAGAGAGAGGACTTTGCCATCAGCACCTGACGCTTGGGATCGATCTCGGCGTCGTGAGGGACGTTCATGTATTCGAGGACCTGTTGCGCCACTCGAGCGAAGATGGGGGCGGCCGTATCGCCGCCGTGGTGATGGGCGGCAGCAGGCGAATCAAGCACGACGAGGACCGAGACAGCAGGGTTGTTGACCGGGGTGAATCCGGAGAAGGAGGCGATGTCTTTGGAGCCGTACTTGTGCGTCTTCGGATCGATCTTTTGCGCGGTGCCGGTCTTGCCGGCGGAGGTCCATCCGTTAAGCCCGGCCTTCTTTGCTGTGCCTTCAACGACAACGCCCTGCAACATGCTGCGCATCTTTGCGGCGGTGAGCGTTGAGATGACGCGATGTTGCTCTGGCATCTGGTAGTGCACGTCAGTGGGAGAACCCTCGGGCTTCACCACTCCGCCGATGATGCGCGCGGGAGTGTATATGCCGTCGTTCGCCATTGCGGAGGTCATGGAGACGAGTTGGAGAGGCGTGACTGCGATCTCCTGTCCCATGGAGATTGAACCAATGCTGGCAGCAGACCAGCGGTTCACTGGCTTGGTCATACCGCGAGATTCACCGGGAAGTTCGATACCGGTCTTGGTGCCGAATCCGAAGCCCCGGATGTATTTGTAGAAACGCTCATTGCCGAGGCGAAGCGCCACTTTGATGGCACCGACGTCAGACGAGTGTTCGAGAATGCCGGCGACGGTGAGCACTCCGAAGGGGTGCCAGTCGTGGATCCTGTATCCGTTGAAAGTGATGGAGCCCATCTGGCAGTCAAATTTGTCTTCGGGCTTGACCAGACCTTCGTCCACGGCACCGGCGACGGTGACCATCTTGAAGGTCGATCCGGGTTCGTAAACGTCACTGACGGCGTGGTTCTTCATCTCGCGGGGCTGGTGCGAGAGTCCATTGGGATCGAAGGTGGGATAGTTGGCGAGAGCGAGGATCTCGCCGGTCCGGGGATTCTGCACAACGATGGTACCGGCTTCGGCGTGTGTATCCTGCATTCCCTGCTTCAGCTCGCGCTCAGCGATGTACTGGATCTTTTCGTCGATGGTGAGGACAAGATTCTCACCCGCTTCGGGCTGCTTCTCGGTGCGATCGATCCAGCGGCGCTTGGCGTCCATGGAGACGAGCATCTTGCCTTCGATGCCGTGCAACGCTTCGTCTTCTTCAAGCTCGATACCGGCGACACCTTTGTCATCGAGTCCGACGCCGCCCATGATCTGCGCAGCAAGCTCGTGCTTGGGATAGAAGCGCTTCGACTCCTTCATGAACGCGATTCCACGAAGATTCATTTTGCGGATGCGCTCAGCAGTGTCGGCATCGATCTTGCGTGCGACCCAAGTGAAGTTCTTGTAAGAGGGATTCTCGAAACGATGCTGCAGGTCTCGCTCATCCAGTTTGAGAATATTGGCGAGGATGCGGGCGGTGTTCGCCTTGGCCTCACCAGGTATTTCAATAGGGACGGCAAAGATAGAGGGCACTTCGATCGTCATCGCCAGGGGATTCCCGTTGCGGTCGTAGATGACTCCGCGCTTGGGAGCGACTTCGATGGTGCGGTCCTGCTGCTTGGCAGCGCGCGCCATGTAATCGGGATAACGCACGATCTGCACCCACACCAAGCGGGCGGATATGAGCGCGAGCCAGCCCAGAACACAGCAGGCAAAGTATAGGATCTTTTTTCGCGCGTCGGTCTGAGATGCGGTGCGAAGTGGCATGTTGCGGAGACGACCTCAGGGCTGCAGAGCTACAGTGATGTTATCCAACTCTGATGTGCAAAACCCCGCCGTGAGGGCGGGGTGTCACGAGATGCTAACGAACTCCAATGGGTGGAGCGGACAAGACCTTTGCAAATACAGTCTGGGTTGGATCAGGAGCACTGTCGAGGTTGACGAGTTGTCCGGGACGGGGGGCTTCGAGTCCCATACGACGCGCCAAGACATCGATTCGCTTAGGATCGCGCAGTCCTGCTTCGATGAGATTCAGTTCACGGTTCTGTTCCATGAGTTTGTCACACTGAATGCGCTGGGCTTGGATGCGGTATCCATACTCGATGGCGCGGAAGTGCTGCCAGGAGTAAACGAGGAAGACGAAGAAGAAGAGCGCGCCTGCAATCGATAGGAACTTGATCTCGCGAGCACGCACGGGATCAGCGAGTTTCACGAGGCGCGAATTGTCGATGCGCTTCGCGAAGAACACTTCCGGCGTGGCGCCGTTCCAAAGCGAGGGGCGACGCAGTCTTCCAAAGCCGCGTGCCGGGCTGTAGACTCCCGTGATCTCTCCGCCTACCACCATCGTTGCCATCGTCATACTCCTTGCTTTCGCTTTCTAAACTTGCTGTGTCGATCTTTGTAAACCGAGTGTGACGCCGCTGGAGGAGGTGAGATGCTTGATGACGTTCTTTCGCCCGATTCACCCGAAGCTCCCGATCTCTCGGGATGGGTTTGGATAGGACGGCATCACACCCGGTTACAAATTCGAGCCTCAAGGCAGTCTGGTTTGGCTGCACTTGAGGCGCTTGCTCCGTTCTTGGAGGAAGCAAACTTTTCAGGTCCGCTGAGCGGCCCTGAGTTTCGCGCTGCGCGCTCTTGGATTACGTTCCAGTTCCCGCTCCGTTGCCGTTATCGGCCTTTTCGTGAGCACTTCGTAGATGCCTTGCTGCGCCATATCGCGCATATGGTCCTTCACTCTGCGGTCTTCGAGGGAATGAAAACTGATGGTGACTAACCTTCCGCCTTTGCGGAGAATCGCGGGCGCCTGCGTGAGCAGCGCCTCCACTTCCTCCAATTCGCGGTTCACGAACATTCGGATCGCCTGAAAGGTCTTGGTTGCGGGATGAATTCGCTTTTGGCCGGGCTTATACATGGCCGGGACCACGACCGATACCACTTCCGCAAGATGAGCGGTGCTACGTATCGGCCGTGCCCGGACAATGGCTCTGGCGATTCTCCGCGACCTCCTTTCCTCACCGAGTTCGTAAATCACATCGGCGAGTGTTTGCTCGTCGAGGTGGTTCACCACTTGATCGGCAGACCGGTCCGCTTGCGGGTCCATCCGCATGTCCAAAGGACCTTCTGCCCGAAAACTAAACCCTCGTGCGGCATCGTCGAGTTGGATCGAACTCACGCCGAAATCGGCGAGGAGTCCGTCGAGGCTGGCTGCCTTCACGTGATCGCCGACTTGCGAAAACGCTGCGTGCACCCACTCGATCTGCGGAGCCTTGCTGCCCAACTCGCTCTGCAGCGCGTCGAGCCGCTCGCGGGCGATGCGAAGCGCATTAGGATCGCGGTCGAAGCAGATCAATCTGCCGTCCGGTCCGAGGCGCTGCGCGATCGCGGCACTGTGTCCGCCCAACCCGAGCGTGGCGTCCACGTAGGTACCGCCCCGCCGCAGGTTCAGAAACTGGATCGCTTCCTGTAAAAGAACTGATACATGACCAAGCTGAGCGCCTTCGCTCAAAAGTTCGATCTCTTCCTGGCCTTGCTCCCCCACTTGGGGGGATGTTGACTCTTTGACTCTTGCGCTCTTGCGCTTCATCTCTCGACGACTGACGCGCTTTTCACGTTTCGCCATCGCTGGCTATATGCCCAGTGTTTCCAGTACCTTCGCGTCTTCTGGCGTGAACTCTTCTTTCGCGAGCGATTCGCTGACTGCCCGATTTCGAACGACGAGGTAGGTGAGGTTCCCTTGCACCGTCACATCTCCTTTGAGATCAGCGGTTTCCCTCAGAATCTGCGGCAGGAGCAACCGCCCTTGCGCATCGATTTCAGATACCTGCCCGTAATAGTTCACCTTGTTCAAGAATTTCTGTTTCGACGGGTTCATGTTTGAGACCGTTGCGAGCTGTTGTTCGATCTTTTCCCATTCCTCTATCGGATAGATCTCCGCGACCTGTCCGTCTTTCGAGGTTATGTAGAACTGGTTGCCGTAACGTTCATCCACCAGGCGCTTGAAGTCAGCAGGGACCTTAATCCGTCCCTTGTCGTCCACGCGAGTTGGATAATTGCCGCGAAACACTCAATTTCCCGATTCCTTAAACTTTTCCTCATGTTCCGAGGTTTCCACAGGGTGTAAAGTGAGCTGGATGGTCAGTGTTTGTGTGCCAATGTTACTGTCGTTCCACCACTCCTGACCACTTTGTTCCAGATTTGTCCACATACTAACTCGAAAAGCCTGTGCGTCAATATCTTTTTTGTGAAATTCGGGCGGTCGGGTCGGCTGCGTTGTGGAAAAAGCTCAGGGTAATTTTGATTAAATTTCTATAAGTAGAGTCTCTGGAAGTGAGTACCACAATCTGTAGGGTTGACTCTGTAGATTCCTTCGTGCGAATGAGTACTTGCATGGGTCTGAGGAGCGCTGCAATCCCGCCCCGGTTGCATACCCTTTAGGTGACAGAGCGACCCGGGAGGAGAAGATGCCCGCCAGATCACACTCCTCCCCAACTGGACAGTTCATCCGTGTACTAAAAAAATGGTTCGCCGGCTGGCCTGCGGAATCTATACCAGGAACCAACTTCTCCCCAGAGGTGCGCGCATGCAGCTCAAGCCCTTCCTGCTCGACGCCTGGCTCGACCAGTTCGAACACAACATAGAGTTCAACCTCGCTGCGAGTACGGGGCCGAACTGGACCGTCAACGAAATCCTTGCGCTCACGGACGACGAAACCCGTCACCGCTTCCTGAACCACAAACTGGTCTACAGCCGCCCCGCCGGTGCCGACAGCCTACGTGAGGCGATCGCTGAAATGCAGAGTGTGCCTGTAGAGTCGGTGCAAATCGTCACAGGCGCCTCCGAGGCACTAGTAGCCATGATGTGGCTGGCCGCTGAGCCCGGCGCGAACGTAGTCATCCCGCTGCCCGGATTCACGACTTTCTCGGCGCTCCCGGAATCTCTTGGCATTGAAACCCGCTTCTATCGCGTGCGCCGCGAGAATGGCTTTCGCATCGACCCCGACGAGATCAAGAGACTCACCGATTCGAAGACCAAGCTTATTCTTATTAACAGCCCGCACAACCCGACCGGCGCGACAATCGGCGACGCCGAGATGGAAGCCCTGCACGATTTCGCCGCCGAACGCGGAATCCAGCTGGTCAGCGACGAGGTCTACCATCCGATTTACCACGGAAGGCAGACGAAATCTGCGGCGCGCCTACCGCACGTCACGGTGATCTCTGACCTATCGAAGGCATTTTCGATTGCTGGAGTGCGCACGGGATGGATGATCGAACACGATGCAAAGCGCCGGCAGCAGTATTGGACCGCGCGAACCTATTTCTCGATCAGCAACACGACTACGGGAGAGATTTTGTCGGAGATCGCAATCCGCAAACGTGACATCGTGCTCGGGAAGACGCAGGAGGCGGCCACGCGCAATCTCAAGCTCCTCGACCGCTTCATGGCCAACCATCGCGACGTATTCGACTGGATTCCGCCGCAAGGGGGCATGACCGCGTTCCCGTGGCTGGTGGGCGGGGAGAGCGACCGTCAGTTCTGCCAGGCCGCTACCCAGCACGGGATCCTGCTAGCTCCCGGCGATTGCTTCGATGTGCCCTCACATTTCCGCTTAGGCTTTGCCGCCGCCGGAGACAATTTCTCAAAGGCGCTCGACCGATTCGGAACGTTCGTGAATAGCTGGTCGGCGAAGATGATGAACCGCGCAGTGGCACTCGCCGAATGAACAGCGCTTTCTTGTGGCTGGACGACCGGATCCCCAATTGACCCGGCAACAGCCTAGAGGCACATCAATGTTGGCTTATTTGAAAGCGCTGAAGCAGCTTCCGGACTATGCTGCCATGCTTCCGCTGGCGCTTCTCGGCAAATAGACACTAAAGCTGGCACCGTGGCGTCCGGGAGCAGTGGCGCTCTCGACGTCGATGTATCCGCCGTGTTTCTCTACGATGCCGTGGCTGACCCAGAGACCGAGGCCAGTTCCCTTTTCTCCCTTGGTGGTGAAGAAGGGGTGGAACAGCTTTTGTAAATCCTCTTCGCCGATCCCGTGGCCAGTGTCGGAGACAGTGAGCTTCACGCCGAGACGATTGTCTCGAAGCAAGACATCGTCGATCTGAACGTTGACGACGCCGTGGGTATCCACTGCTTCGACAGCGTTCACGATGAGGTTGGAAAACACCTGACCCATCTCCGCGGGAAATCCCGTCACATTGCCATCGCTGGCAAAGCGCTTATGAAGCTCTATCTGCTTCTCGCGGATGCGGGGCTCAAGAAGGTGGAGAACGTTTTCCACGACCTGACAGAGCCTAAGAGGAATAGGCGTACGCGATTCGCGATAGAGTCCGAGCAGGTTCTTGCTCACCTGCACGACGCGAGCAAGTTCCTGCTGAGCCAGTTCGATCAAAGGAACCTGCTCTGGTGTAGCACTTTGCTGCACCAGAAAAAATAAGTTGGTGACAGCATCGAGCGGGTTGTGGACCTCGTGGGCTATGGTCGCGGCGAGCCTGCCAGCGACGGCGAGCTTCTCAGCGGCCCGAAGAGCATCCATGGTGCGGCGTTGTTCGGTGATATCGCGAAAGACGAGCACAACACCGATGAGTTCTCCGTGGTCAGAGAGAATGGGAGCGCCACTGTCATCGATCTGTAATTCGGTGCCGTCGGGGCGAACCAAGATCGTATGATTGGCGAGACCCACGACCCCTCCGACGCGCACGACCTTCTCGACCGGGCTCTCGACAATGGCGCGCGTATCTTCGTTGATGATGTGGAAGATTTCCGGGAGTGGGCGGCCGTGGGCTGCATGATGAGTAAAGGCGGTCAACTGTTCGGCCACTGTGTTGAGGAAAGTGACGTTGCCCTTCGCGTCCGTCACGATGACCGCATCTCCTATGCTGCGCAGAGTCACCTCGAGGCGCGCGCGGCTTTCATGAAGTTCCAACGCACGCTTATTCAAAGCAGCGATGAGTTGTGCATATTCGACGTCCACCGCCTTCACATTGCGGCGACTTTCCAAGAGCAGCACTAAACCGAAGAGTAGCGCCAATGCGGCCAGGCTGTAATTCGTTCGACCCGTCGCGAAGAGAGAGTGGTGGACGCGCTCGGACCGCAGCCCTTCTTCGGCCTCTATAAACTCTTCCTGGCGTTGGCGAAGAGAGTCCATCATGACCTTGCCGCGAAGATTGAATTCGAGGGAGGAGATCGAAGCGTCCTCGACCTGAGAGGCGTGAATGGCCTCTTTCGAGTAGGCGTGCCAAGAATCGTACGCCTGCTGAATCCGGTCTAGTCTGCCGACTTGTAGCGGTGTATCCGACACTGCGTCGCGCAAATATGCAAACTGTTGAGGGATATTCTGTTCGGCTCCGTGATAGGGCTCAAGAAAGCTCGGGTCGTCGGTCAAGAGATAGGCGCGCAGTCCGGTCTCCTGATCGATGATGGAGCGAAGCAAAAGGCTTGCTCGACTTATCACGACATCGGCGTGGTCCACAGAGGCAAACGCATCTCTGAGCTGGCGGACGTTAAATTCCAACACAGCGAAGGCAAGCGCCAGCACAATGAGAGGAAGGGCGATGATGCGCGCAAGCTGCTTGCGGAATACAGTTTGACTCGTTGTCATGCTGCTAGAACTTTCCGCCAGCCGGACTGCCACTTTCCAGTAGCTTCTTTATGTTCCTAAGAAATGCAGGAGGGGAGTCACCCTTTGTAAGGTAGAGGTCCGCGGCCTGGATGTCTTCATCGGGCAAACTGACGTATGCCGACAGGATGATGATGGGGGAGTGGGGACGGATCTGCCGCATTTCGGCGGCCACCTGACCTCCATTTTTGCCGGGCATCGCATAGTCGAGGATCACGAGGTCGAAGGACTCGTTGCGAAAAAGCTGCAGCGCACTATCTCCGTCGAGCGCGGTGGATACGGCGTAGCCCTGCGTTTCGAGGACGAGACGCCTAATGCGCAATCCGACTTCTTCATCGTCCACACAGAGGATCTTCGGCTTGGTCATTTGTCCTATAAATCCGTTCCTGCATTCCGCACTTTGAATTCAATTGCGGGAGTGCAGGTCCAAAAATCAAGAATATAAAGACGGAGCATTTGGTTGCCCAATTTTTATAACCAACTCAATTGAGCGGGACGTCCACGGTCCCGATCCGATCATTCAAGAGATCGCGGACCGCGATCCTCAGACGTTTCGATTCGGGTGTGCGCTCAAAAGACAATTTTTCTCCAAATCCGGTCTGCTGGATCTTGCCAAACTCGGCGTCGTTCAAGTGGGCGGTGTATGAATGCGAAGTGGAATGCAACGGTTTTCCTTTTCCGTCGAAGGTGGCGGTGACGACCTCAAAGGCAGTCCTTTTCTTACCGTCCACGTCTGAGACGAAACTGAGCGTACCGGGCGAGAGCGCGAGGAAGGCGGCGTTCTGCACGTCTGTAGTCAAGCGCGCGCTCAATGCCACCCCGGTGGAGAGCTGTTGACCGAGCAGGACATCGTTCATCTCGGCGGTCATGAGTTTCTGCCGTTCCGGCGATGGATGCGCGGGATCGTAAGGATCGATAGCAAAGTATCCGCGACGGTAACGCAATTGCAACCCAGAATGTTTCGACTTGATTTTCAAGTCATGAAGCTTGCCATCGGGCACGTAGTTCTGAGGGACGAAAGCGACCGCATAGTAAGCGGAGCCATCTTCGATGGCGGCGCCAATCGCGGCATCGAGATCATTGCGGTTATAAAAGGCTCGGCCGCCGGTCTGGTCGGCGATCTCGCCCATGGTCTCATGCACGGCCTGCAATTCAAACGAAGCATGGTTCATCATTTGCGTGAGCATCTGCCCGTTGGGAACCTGGTTGTTTACACGTCCGGAGCCGGAAGCATTGAAGTTGGAGCGCACCCTCAAGCCTTCTGCATCGACGGGATATACCGCGATGTTGGCGTCTGAGAGCATGGCCCCGATGTCGTGCAGGTCCTGGTAATACATGCGCAGATTGCCAGTACTGGGCAATTGCCAGTCGGACATCAGTTCGAGCGGAAAGCTGCTCGACAGCCAAATTAGATTCTTTCTACCCGGGTAGCCGAGGGCGTGGCGGGCGATCGCGCGGAATGCGTCGCCGGTCATACGCACGCGATCATCGATTCTCGATGCGGTGTCCTCTTGACCAAATGCGACCAAAGTATTGTAGAGATCGTCGGTCATGAATGCGGCTTTATCAACCGCTGAGATTTCCTGGTCCACGCCGGGAGTGACCCCGGAAATCTGTAATTTGATGTGAGCTGCCGCATCTTGCAGCCGGTGTGGATCGCTGGTGAAATCCTGAAGCAAGGTTAAACGACGTCCGAGCGTATAAATCGCAACGGGCTGCTGAGGATGGAGCTCCTTAAGCAGTTTGAGCATTTCATAGCGCGCGTATGCTTGCGCCGCAAGCGGAGTGTTCACTGCATCCATGAGAAGAATGGTTACCGGACCCTGCCAACCTTGTGCGATGGAATAGTTTTCGTAGAGGCCGGGATCCTGCTTCGATGAAGCTGCCGCTGAACCACTCGACGGCTTTACAACCACTCGGTTTTCGAGAGTCATGCGCGAGATGGTCTGCTTCTTGCCGTCGTCGAAGATTTCAATATCTTCGGGCTTGAGACCGGTTACGATCTTTCCGGTCTTATCGGTGGCGATCAGGTCGACGGTCACCAAATTGGAGGTGACGTGGAAGGTGAAATCACTCTCCTTCAATCCCTTGCGGCGAGCCGGCGTCTGGCGTTCGTTGCCGAAAGAGTTGAAGCCGCCTCCGAGCAGGATGGGCCCCCCGCCGTAGGACGGACCAGCAGTGCGAACTGGGCCTCCCGTGGATCCGCGTCCGCCACCACCACCTCCTCCTCCTCCCTTTTGGGCATGTGTAACGGTCGAAATGAGGACAATGCAGATGGCAGTAGTGAGACGAAGCATTCAGACTCCCAGCGGTGTCAAACCTACCATAACCGCTTGGCTTCCCAGAACCGAAAAGTTCTAATGTCCCTCAGATCTGCAAATATGCGCTTACGGTGCGCTGCTCTTCCGCTGCTGCAAAGATGCAAAGAGAAAGACCGGCAGATGCCGGTCTTTGTGGTTCAAAACGACGCGTTAGCGCGGCGTGCTTGGACTAGTCGTCGTAGACGGGCTGGTTGTCGATGACGGAGCTGTCGTGGTGGATGGGGCCGTCGTTGTAGACGGAGTTGAGGTCGTCGATGGAGCTGTCGTTGTGGTCGTCGTTGCAGACGGATTCGACGTTGTGCTGCTCGATGAAGTGGAAGAAGGAGTCGATCCTATGCTGCTCGATGTTCCGGTCGAGGTCGTCGGTGTGGTCGTGGCGCCTGTCGTGCCAGTGGCACCGACAGTCGATCCGGTGCTGTCCACCGTGCCGGTGGTTCCGGCTGTACCAGTGGAAGTGGAGCCGGTGGTGCTGGAAGTACCGGTCGATCCCATGCTACCGGTTTGTCCTGTGGTCGATTGACCGGAGACAGTACCAGTGGTTCCGGTAGTGCCAGTCTGGCTCGAAGTCTGGAGCGTGCCGGTCGGGCTGGTTGCGCCGGAGGTTCCGGTCTGTGAGGGGGCGGTTGCCGGCGCACTAGTCGCACCCGCGGTTGTACCTGTCTGCGCGCCCGCTGCGGATGTCTGTCCTACAGCGACACCCATCGCTAGCGCCAAGATTCCGGTCGTCAATAATGTACCCTTCATTCGTAAGCTCCTGAAAGTAAGTGGGTTCCGCACGGCTTAAATGCCGTTTGCCATGTGAAGATTGGATGGGGACAGGGGCTGCCGTGTTTGCTACCTACTCTCGATTCCTGCATTTATCGTTTGGCCGGAGTCACTGAAGCATTTACAACAGCAACATGGGACAAAGTGCCAGCAGGCGTGGTCTCGCCATCAGCCACACACGTCTTGTGAGCCATGCGGTCGAATGGCTTCGACGCGAATACCGCTGCGGTGTAGTGCTCTCTGAGCAGTACTGCTCCACCGGAGAGGTGCCGGATGCGATCGGATGGAAGAGCACTTGTCATTCAGTGGTGATCGAATGCAAGGTTTCCCGTGCGGATTTTTTGGCGGACGCGGAGAAACCGTTTCGATTGGCGCCGGCGGAGGGACTGGGCTGCGAACGCTTCTACCTTTCTCCGGGAGGGCTGATCGCGCCTGCTGAGTTGCCGTCAGGGTGGGGGCTGCTCGAGTATGAAAACCGCTGCGTCCGCATGGCTGTCAAGCCTCGAAACAAGCGGTTACGGACGGAAGCCGGTATGCAGAAAGAGATGAATCTGCTGCTCGCCAGCCTGCGCCGGGTGGAGGTCCGTATCGAGCCTCAAACCATTACGGAGTTCCTAAAATGGAAGAACCGGCTCGCTGAATACAACGGCGGGATGTTGCCCAGAGAGGCCGCTCCAGTTGAGGCAGAGCCGAACAGCTTCTTGACTGCGATGCGGGAAGATCTGCTGGAAAGCTGATTCCTCGGAGCCCGGGTAGAGTCAATTTGCCTCGAAAATGGTGAAAAAGTTTCCCCACTAGACCTTCCAGAGTAGAACCTATATCTGCAAGCTATTGACCTATATGGCAATTCCGTTCGGAATGAGAATTGCATCAGACATCTAATGGGAATTCTGTGTTCCCCTGCTGGAATTCCAGGCGGAGATCTTGCCTATGAGAAGCGCAGCTTTTGTGCTCGGACTCATCATTGTACTCATGTATACGGTTTGTAGTGTGATCTCGCCTCAGTCAATCGATGCGTTCCATCACTATGTCCGGCACTTGATTCGGTAGCTGATTCAGGGCAGAAGGCATTACCTGTGGAAGATGTCTTTGACGGCCTGCTTCATGACGTCTTTCCCGACTTCGCTGATTGCATTCGTGAGTGGGATGTCCTTGGGACAGACGAGGACACATAGTTGAGCGTATCCGCACTCCTGTATGCCTCCGTCGCCCATCAATGCGTGGAGACGCTCCTCTTTTATTCCCTTGCCGGTCGGATGGTCATTGAAGAGTTGCACCTGAGCGATGGTCGCCGCCCCAACGAAGTTGGTCTTGTCATTGAATTGCGGACACGCCTCCATGCAGCAACAGCATGACATGCAACGCGAGATGGGATACATCTCTTCCTGATCCTTGGGGAACTGGCGCGGTCCGCTGCCGAGGTCGTAGGTGCCGTCCATGGGAACCCACGCCTTTACTTTCTTCAGATTTTCGAAGAGTACGCTGCGGTCCACCTGGAGGTCGCGGATGAGCGGAAACTTGGTCATCGGTTCAACGCGGATCGGCTGTTCGAGTTTGTCCACCAGGGCAGAACATGCCATACGGACTTTCCCGTTGATGCGCATGGCGCAGGAACCGCAGACCTCTTCGAGACAGTTGGAATCGTAGCTGACAGGCGTCGTCGCCTTTCCGTCTTTAGTGACGGGATTGAGCGCGATCTCTCGCATGGCGGAGATCACGTTCATCCCTTGGTGCCAAGGAATGTCATAGGTTTCCCACACGGCCTGCGCGTCGGGACTTGCCTGACGCTTAATCTCCATTGTTACGGTGCGCTCTGCCATTTTTCTAATATTTCCTCACGCGCGGTTGAAGAAGCGAGGTATTCACCGGTTCGAATTCGAAGCGCGGTTCGTCAGCGTCGGCTGCGAAATAGGCTTTGGTGGTCTTGAGCCAGTTCTGGTCGTCGCGCTCGGGGAAATCTGGTTTGAAGTGCGCACCACGCGATTCATCACGCATCGCGGCTCCCTGTGCGATGACACGGGCGAGTTGGAGCATGTTATAGAGCTGACGCGTGAAAGCAAAGGTTGTATTCGCCCATGCTGACTTGTCGCTCAAGTTGATGTTGCGATAGCGTTCGAGTAACTCGACGATCTTGCTGTCCGTCTCTTTCAGGTTCTTGTTGTAGCGGACGACGGTACAGTTCTTGCTCATGGTGTCGCCCAGCTCGCGCCAGATCTTGAATGGATTTTCGGTACCGCTCGAAGTGAGCAGGTAGTTGTTGAACTCGTCCTGACGCTTGCGCTCGGCATCGAAGACGGATGAACTCGTCTGCGATTTCTTGTTCTTTGCGTAGAGAACAGCTTGTGGACCGGCGATGAATCCGCCGTATATGCAGGAGAGCAGCGAGTTCGCGCCAAGACGGTTGGCGCCGTGAATGGAGTAGTCCGCCTCTCCGCAGGCGAAGATGCCTTCGAGGTTGGTTGACTGCTTGTAATCCACCCAAAGGCCACCCATGGTGTAATGCATGCCGGGGAAGATGCGCATCGGTACATCGCGCGGGTCGTCTCCGACGAATTTTTCATAGATCTCGAGGATGCCTTCGAGCTTACGGTTCAGCGTCTCGCGCGGAATGTGCGTAAGGTCGAGATACACCATCGGCTTGCCGTCGATGCCAAGATGTTCTTCGTAAACGACCTTGTGGATAGCTCGCGTCGCGACGTCACGCGGCACGAGATTTCCGTACTTTGGGTACCACTCTTCGAGGAAATAAAAGCGATCGGCATCCGGGATAGTCTTCGGGTCGCGCTTGTCGCCGAGCTGGCGAGGTACCCAGACGCGTCCGCCCTCACCACGAGCGGATTCGGACATGAGGCGCAGTTTGTCCTCGCCGGGGATCGAGGTTGGGTGGACCTGAATGAATTCGCCGTTGGCATAGAACGCACCCTGCTGGTAGAGCGCGGACTGGGCGGAGCCGGTGCAGACGACAGAGTTGGTGGACTTACCGAAGATCGCGCCGATGCCTCCGGTGGCGATGATCAGAGCGTCGCAGGGGAAGGTGCGCACTTCCATGGTGCGAAGGTCCATGGCGCAGATGCCACGGCATACGCGATTCTCGTCAAGGACAGCGGAGAGAAATTCCCAACCTTCGAATTTTGTGACCTTACCTTCTGATTCGAAGCGGCGGACTTGTTCGTCGAGCGCGTAGAGAAGCTGCTGTCCGGTGGTCGCGCCGGCGAAAGCGGTGCGGTGATATAAAGTGCCACCGAAGCGACGGAAATCGAGCAGCCCTTCGGGGGTACGGTTGAAGGGCACGCCCATGCGATCGAGCAGATCGATGATCGCCGGACCCATTTCACACATGTCCTTGACCGGTGGCTGGTTCGCCAGGAAGTCGCCGCCATACACGGTGTCATCGAAGTGCTGAAATGTGGTGTCGCCCTCGCCCTTGAGGTTCTTCGCGGCGTTGATGCCTCCCTGGGCGCAGACTGAGTGCGAGCGCTTGACGGGGACGATGGAGAAGAGATCGCAGTTCCCGCCCGCTTCGGCGATCTTGATTACAGCCGAGAGCCCGGCAAGTCCGCCGCCGATAACGATGATCTTTGGATTGATGACGCCTGCTGCCATTCTTCTCTTTTCCTATCCTCTACTGCTGCTGCGGTGGGGCTTCGGCGCCCTTCTTGTTCTCTTGCGTGATCGGATCTGTGCCTGACTCAATCGCCTGCGCCTTCGTCCTGTCAGTCAGCGACTCTCTTATGTACTGGCCATTCGCACCGTTCCGGAAATCGGGCTTTATGAACGAATAGAGCGACGCGAAACCTAGTCCCGACATGGCGATAAAGACGACGACGCTAATGTAGAGAAGTCCACGACGGGCGCGGGCGCCGGTGACGATGCCCCACTTTGCGCAGAACAGAAAGATGCCGTAGCCGAAGTGCCAACAGGCACTCAGTATCCCGACTGCGTACCAAACCAACATCGCGGGATTCAATAGCTCGTGCTGCACTTTCGCGAACGATGCGCCAGGAGCGTACATCAGATGGGTGCCGGCGAAGCGCAGGTAATAGACGTGTTGCACCATATAGGCAAGGGCGAGGATGCCGGACCAGCGTTGGAGGCTGTAGAGCCAGTTCGATGTCTCCGGGTAGGCCTTCAAGTCAGGCGTGGCGCGCAGCCAGATGAAGATGCCATATGCCGCATGGTAGGCGATTGGCAGCCAAATCCCGAAGAACTCGAGGGCAGTGACGAAAGGCAGTCCGGTGAGGAACTTCACCTGTTCGGCGTAAGCGTGGGGACCATTGGTAGCGGCAGCGTTCGAGACAAAGTGTTCGATCAAGAATGCGCCGACGGGGACGATTCCGCTAAGAGAGTGGATCCGGCGCCAGAAAAAAGAGTGGCCCTGCCCAGCACGCAGCGGCGATACGCCGCGGCGTCCTTTGGAAGTCTTTCCGGAGGTATTCTTAACGGTCTCTACAGCAGTGGACACGGAGGCGTGCTCCTTGATGTTTCAGCGTGAGAAGCCAACCTTGCATTATTCCTGCGGTGGAGTTGCGAAGTCAAGGAACGTGGCGCATTCTTCGCTCACTACGGAGACACCTAGAAGACAAAAAGCAGCAGAGAAGGGACAACCACGTCTATCTCCCTAGCTGCTGCGATTCAAGAGTCTGCAGATGCTGGAGCAATGCGCGGAAGGCGCGCCCACGATGGCTGTATTCGCCCTTCTGCGCGGTGGAGATTTCGGCAAAGGTGACGCCAAGCTCGGGCACAAAGAAGAGTGGATCGTATCCGAAGCCACCACTTCCCCGCTGTGCGCGCAAAATTGTCCCTTCGACGGTACCGCGCGTTTCAACAAGAACTTTCTCGTCACATGCGAGAACGAGTACGCAAGTGAACCGAGCGGTGCGCCGCTCATCTGTCACTGATCGAAGCTCGCGGAGAAGCCGGGCGTTGTTGGAGTCGTCGGTTGAGTTTTCATGTGGGACCGAATCTGGTTTTTCGAGCGCGGCGTAGCGAGCGGAGTGCACACCCGGGGCGCCGCCAAGCGCATCCACTTCGAGGCCGCTGTCGTCAGCGAGAACCAGCCCTCCGCGGAGACGTTGGGAATATTCGATGGCCTTGATGCGGGCGTTTTCAGCGAAGGTCGCGCCCGTTTCCGCGGGAATGGGTAGCAGAACGTCACTTGGGAGCAGTTCGAACTGGACGCTGGCCGAGATGGCGAGGGCCTGAAAGTCGCGGAGCTTGCCCGAGTTTGTGGTGGCGAGAAATATCTGCATTGGGAGATCAAGTGTAAGCTGTCGGAAGCATGGATCATTCTCACAAATTTCGGATCGTCGTCGTCGGCTCGGGAGCGGTAGGCAGCTATTTCGGAGCGATGCTGCACCGGTCAGGAGAGGACGTAACATTCGTTGCGCGCCCGGGTCAGGCGAAATTGCTGCGAGAGCCCGGCTTGATTTTCGAGACCGAAGGACGACAAGAGACGATAAAGCTACAGGTCACGGACGATCCCGGCGCGGCGGCGGGCGCTGACCTGGTGCTGTTGTGCGTGAAATCCTACGACACTGAATCCGCGGCACGGTCACTCGCCCCGCATCTGTCGCCGAAGGTCTGCGTGTTGTCGCTGCAGAATGGAGTCAGCAATCCTGATGTGTTCGAGCGAGTGAGCGGAATTCCCGCGGTGCCAGCCGTAGTCTATGTCGCGGCACAGATGGAGAGTCCGAACCATCTTCTGCATAAGGCATCAGGAAATCTCATCATTGGCGTCCCACACGGGAGCGTTCCGCACGGGTCTAAGCAGCAGGAGGCATTTTCCCTCGGTGCGGTCGCAGAGCTTTTCAAGCGCGCGTCGGTGCCCTGCAGCGTCTCTGACCACATCGAAGTGGACCTGTGGACGAAATTCATCATCAACTGCGCGTACAACGGTATCTCCGCTTGTACGCAATCGGAGTACGGGGCGATGGTCGAGCAGCGCGATATCTGCGAATTGATGACGCAGATCGCGACCGAGTGTACGGCGGTCGCGAATGCGCTCGGAGTGACCATCGACTTGAAACAAATGAATGAAGCGACGCTCGAGCTCGGGCACAAGATGAAACGTGCCCTCTCATCCACGGCGCAGGACCTGCTACGCGGGAAGCGCACAGAGATCGATGCTTTCAACGGACATATTGCGGAGATCGGGAGACGGGTCGGCGTCTCCGTCACTGCGAACCACGCGATCTATTCGTTGGTGAAGTTGATCGAGAGCCGCGCGAAGGTTACGCCGGACCAACGGTAAGGCGGGGCGGGCTGATCCGCGGTGGAGTTCAGACGACGTCGTAGTACAGACAGACCAATCCGTTGTCGTACACTTCGTGCTTCGTCAAACGCAATTCCATTTCAGGGAACGTATTGTCGAAGAGACGAAGCCCCTCACCTAACAATCGGGGGTGAATAGCGACCATGATCTGGTCTACCAGCTTGGCTTCGAGAAGAGGCTCTACGATCTGCGCCCCGCCGCTTAACCAAATCGCCTTGCCGGGCTGCTGCTTTAAGCGCCGCACAAATTCCGGAATATCTTCGGAGACATACTCAACTTTGCCGTCGTATGTGTCGCGTCCTTGCTGGCGCGTGAAAACGTAGTTCTTCAACTTCGGATATGCAGGGATGCCAAAGGAGACCATCTGATCGTGCGTCTTGCGCCCGATCAAGGCGGTATCGAGCGTCTTGAAGAAATCATTGGTGCCGTAGTCGCGGTCAGTGAAGAGCCAATCGACTTTACCGTCATTGCGGGCAACGTAGTTATCGAGACTAGTGGCGACGAAGAGGACAACTGGACGCATGTGCTTTTCTTGATTCCTTTGTAGTAGAAAGATGAAAGCGAAGGATAACTCATGAGAGTTGCTGTTGGTCAGGCTGTGGCGGCGCAATCCACTCACACATCTCAGCACGCACTTCGTGTTCCCTGCGTCCCGTTCACCGCCCTAGTGTTGCAAATCCGACCCCCATCAGAGACACTAGTTAGTTTTCACGTATAGCGAAAGCAATCTAAGCAGGGCGGTCTCTTACAGCATGGGCAACATTGCCGACGCCAAGGGCAAACTTGGCATTATGATCCCCGGTATGGGGGCGGTGGCAACGACATTTGTTGCCGGTGTTGAAGCGATCCGGAGAGGCATTTCGAAGCCGATCGGCTCGATGACCCAGATGGGCACGATCCGGTTAGGCAAGCGCACGGACAATCGCACTCCTCTGATCAAGGACTTCGTTCCTCTGGCGGACATCCATGACCTGGTCTTCACAGGATGGGACGTTTATGAGGACGACATGTATACCGCCGCCAAGAATGCCGGCGTCCTCGAAGAGAAGTTGCTCGACCAGCTCAAGGACTTTCTCTCGACCATCAAACCGATGAAGGCCGTTTTCGAGCAGAAGTATGTAAAGCGGCTGCATGGCACGAACGTGAAGACGGGCAAGAACAAACGTGACCTTGCCGAGCAAGTCCGTCAGGACATCCGCGAATTTAAGAAGTCGAGCGGTGCTTCGCGCCTGGTGATGATGTGGTGCGGATCGACTGAGATATTCCTGCAGCAGTCGGCAGTGCACGAATCGGTAGAAGCCTTTGAGAAAGGGCTCGAGAACAACGACGACAACATCGCACCATCGATGATCTACGCGTATGCGGCGCTGATGGAGGGTGTGCCGTTTGCGAATGGCGCGCCGAACCTGACTGTCGACCTCCCGATGATGCAGCAGCTCTCACAGAAGAACAACGCACCGATCTGCGGTAAAGATTTCAAGACTGGACAGACGCTTCTGAAGACCGTGCTGGCCCCGATGTTCAAGGCGCGCATGCTCGGCGTAGCTGGATGGTATTCCACCAACATCCTCGGCAATCGGGACGGAGAAGTGCTCGACGATCCGGAATCGTTCAAGACCAAGGAAGAATCGAAGCTCGGCGTGCTCGACAACATCCTTCAGCCGGAGCTGTATCCAGACCTTTACGGGAACATGTACCACAAGGTACGGATCAACTACTATCCGCCGCGCGGCGACAACAAAGAGGGTTGGGACAATATCGATATCTTCGGATGGCTTGGATATCCGATGCAGATCAAGGTTGATTTTCTGTGCCGGGACTCGATCCTCGCCGCCCCGATCGTGCTCGATCTCGTTCTGCTGAGCGATCTCGCCAAGCGGAGCAGCGAGCTGCAGGGCCTTGGCATTCAAGAGTGGCTCAGCTTTTACTTCAAGTCTCCGATGACTGCGCCGGGACTTTATCCCGAGCATGACCTGTTCATCCAGATGATGAAGTTGAAGAACACGCTGCGGCATCTCAAAGGCGAAGATCTCATCACACATCTCGGGCTTGAATACTACGACTGAAGCTTGTGTAATCGAAGGCGGCGCATTTTTTGCGCCGCGTTTCTTTTCTCAAACGATATGAACGGCCACTTGATTGTCCGTCCCGCTACTAGTGAAGACGCTCGAGTCCTGGACACACTTTCGGCGGAACTTGGGTATGCGACGACTGAGGAGGCGATCTCCCGGCGACTCACCGACCTTGTGTCCGATCCAAATCACAGCGTGTTTGTAGCACAGGTTGAAACGGAAGTAGTCGCATACATCGACGCGCAGATCAGCCGGCGAGTCCATCTCGACGCTTATGCGGAGATCGTCGGACTGGTTGTGTCCTCATCTCACCGCAGCAACGGGATTGGGGGCGCTCTGCTGGCTCACGCGGAGCGCTGGGCCGTCGAGAACGGAGTTTCGACCATCCGATTGCGTTCGAATGTGAAGCGGGCGGACGCCCATCGCTTTTACCAGCGCGAGGGCTACTCGATCACGAAAACGTCACTCAATTTTGAGAAGATACTCAAATCTTAGGCGCACGCTAAACGGTAACTCGCATCAGCGCGCCTATTAGAACGATCGTGAGTACCGCGAGTGCGATCAGCGCGTACTTGTGATCCCCCTCCCGCCAGAAGGCGAAGACGGCAAGTGCAATGCGGAAGATCGGTGTGGCCATCAGGACGAGAATTCCGGCTTGCAAGATGCGTTGAGCCATCGTTACGTGAAGAAACTCGAGGATGGCGCCGAGGGCGATGAGGCTGAACGCAAGCAGTCCCCCACCCCCGAGAGCGACGGCGAGGATGTGATCGGTCTTGGCGTTGCGGGCTGAACTCAATGCCATCAGAGTTGTCCTGTCCTGACTTTCAGGAGCATCTGGATGAATAGATAACTTGCTGCGGCGACGAGCAGCAGGATGATGTATTGACTCTTCACTTTGCGAGCGTTCTGCGCGCCGAAGTGAGAGCCGAGCATCACTCCGACGACCAGCGGGCCGGCGACAGAGAGGGTGACGTAGCCACGGCTATACCAGATCCAAGCGCTGGTCGCGGCAGTGACACCAATCATGAAATTGCTAGTCGCGGTCGCCACGCGCGTCGGCACGCCCATGTAGAGCAACATGACGGGGACTTTGATGAGACCGCCGCCAATACCGAGCAGGCCGGAGAGTGCGCCGGCGAGCAGAGCGGCACCCAATCCAGCGGGATAGTTCTTGATCTGATAGTCGGGCACCTCTTGCGATGGCTCCTGATGGTTGCGAGAACTCCAGATGCGTTTCATCATCGAGGCGATCGTGAATGCAAGAAAGGCGATGAAGAGAATAGCCAACACCCGCTTGCTTAGATAGGCGGCAAGCAGTGAGGCGATGATTGCGCCGGTCGTAGTGGTGAGTTCAAGCACGAATCCGAGGCGAATGTCAGTCACGCCGCGCTCCACCTGGACCGCACTTGTCGCGGTCGAGGTCGCGATGACGGCTACGAGGCTGATACCAATCGCTTCATGGACAGGCAGGTGGAAGAAGAGGATGAGGGTGGGGACGATGAGAAATCCGCCGCCGACTCCGGCTAGCGCGCCGAATCCGCCAGCGAATAGTCCCAGCAACATCAGGGTCAGCAGATGAACTCCGCTCACGCATGCTCCCGGACTGGTGATGTGATCGAAAGGATGGCGTCCTCGTCGTCGCGCGCGGTGAGAACAGCAGCAACCGATCCGATGATGAGAGCTGCTGCCCCGATTATGGTGAGGGGAACATGTTCTCTTCCAAAAGCCGCGCCTTCAAAGATCGCGACGATCGGCACGATCAATTGAACGGTCGCGAGTTGATATGGACGCATGTACCGCAACAACCAATAAAAAACGGAGAAGGCGATGATCGATCCGAAGAGTACGAGGAACGCCATGGCGCCGAGTGCGGAGTGAGTCCATTGTGCATGTTGTCCACGCTCCAGGAAAAATGCCGCAACCAGCAGGAAGACCGCACCGAGGACCAACTGTACTGCGGTGCTGACGACCGGATGCACGTTCCGCATGGTGCGCTTGGCATAGAGCGTTCCCCATGCGCAAGAAACGACGGAGCAGAGGATCGCGATGCCGCCAAGCAGCAGTTGCAGGCTGGCTGCGAGCGCGCTTGAGAAGATGACGAGAATGCCTCCGAGGGCGAACAACATCGCATACAGGGCACGGCGCGGCACGCGATGTTGGCCCATGAACGGGGTAAGCAACGAGGTGACAAGCGGCAGCGAAGAAAACAACACGGCGGTCGTCGAGGAAGGGATGCGGCGCTCCGCCCAAAAGAGCAACCCGTAGGGGAGTGCGATCATAGAAATGGAAAGGACGACTAGAGACCACATCTCACGATGAAGGGGCATCGGCATTCGCTTAGTGCCGATGAGCACGGCAACGAGAGCACCTGCAACAGCGAAGCGGATCCCAGCGGCGCGGAGGGGTGGGATGGTTTCGACGGTGATCCGTATAGCCAGCCAGGTACTGCCCCAAATAGCACAGAGGAGTGCGAATCCGGCGATGTGAACTGCGCGCATCAAAGCAGATTATAGTTGCGCTTCCTTCGCAAACGCGAAGGTCTGGCCACGCTTAAAATCCGGAAGGCAGTCTCTCGCAAAGAAAAAGCCGAAGCCATTCGGCCTCGGCTTATTGAAAAATCGCGGGTCAACTGGCGGCGACAGTTCCCTTGCTCGCCTTAGGCTTGCCTTTATCGCCAGGAATGGCGCGCGCCTGCTTCTTATCCTCATGCTGTATCAGAAGCACCTCGATCTGGCGAAGCAGATCATTCGTATTCATGGGCTTCACCAACATGGAGTCGGCACCCTGCTGCTGCCACTCCGGCCCGCTGACAGGATACGCGGTGAGAATGGAGATAGCGGGGTCATAGGAGGCAGCACGCGCCGCCCGAATCACCTCATACCCTGCCTTGTCATGCTCCATGCGCATATCGGTAATGATCATGTGATATTCCGAAAGACCCAGTTTCTCAACCGCATCTCGAGCGGAGTTCGCAGTTTCTACGTCGAAGCCGTTGATTTCGAGGATTGCTTTAAGGGTGAGAAGAATCGGGAGTTCGTCGTCAACCAGCAGGATTCGCCGTTTCATAATGTTTCTCCAGGGACCACTTCAGAGGTGCAAAATCAGGACTAGCCATGGGACTGACTAAACGTACGTGAGATGCGGGAACTGTACTTATAGTTTACCCCGCTGGGCATCCCGCCCGTTGGTAAAATGAAATGGAACTGATCCTCTGGCCTGGATTTTAGTCCTCTTGAGCGCTTTTCACATTGTAAATTTCGGTTGTCGCGCTACCCAGGCGGACGGAGCAGCCATCGAGCGCGAACTGCTCGAACGCGGAGTCGCGCGTGGCGATGAGGGTTCGGCTTCGGTGGTCGTGCTTAACACATGCACGGTAACTGGAGCAGCGGACGCCGACGCTCGCGCTGCAATCAGACGGATCCACAGGGTCAATCCTGCGGCGAAGATTCTGGTGACGGGATGCTATGCACAACGTGCCCCGGAAGAACTCGGCGCAATGGAAGGCGTGCATTGGGTCGTTGGTAATTCGCACAAGCAGCAAGTCGCTTCGATCGTCGCCGAGAGCAGCGGTCCCCCATCGCTAGCGTTCAGCGAAGAGAGGTTTGTGAACGTGTCGGAGGAGCCCGGTGCGCTGAGCGCTTTGATCAGCCTCGGGCTGGTAGCCGTCGACCAGATCGCCAGTGCGGAGGAATCCAGCGGTCAGGGGGCAGCCGAACTGTTGGTGGGAGACATCTTCGCCCACTCTGAAGTGCTGGCAGCGCCCGTATTTGAGGGGGATGCATCGGCGTCGGGTTTTGCGGCGCGCACACGCGCCAATCTGAAGGTGCAGGATGGGTGCAATAACCGCTGTTCCTTCTGCATCATTCCGTTCGTACGCGGAAAATCGCGTTCTCTTTCCGCGGACAAAGTTGTAGCAGAGGCAGAACAGCTTGTTCGTTCCGGCTTTCAAGAACTGGTGCTGAGCGGCATCAATCTCGGCCGCTGGGGACGCGATCTGGAGCGCAAGGACCGGCTCGCGAACCTGTTGCGCTATGTGTTGAACCGAACTGCAGTGGCTAAACTGCGCATTAGTTCCGTAGAACCGATGGACTGGTCAGACGAATTGATCGCACTCGTCGCATCGGAACCGCGCATCGCGAAGCACGCTCATGTTCCGCTGCAATCAGGATCCGACCGGGTGCTCCGCATGATGCACCGCAAGTATCGCCCGTGGCATTACGAGGAGAAGGTCACGAAGCTGCGCGCAGCGATGCCAAACGCGGCAATCGGCGCCGACGTGATGGTTGGGTTCCCCGGTGAAAGCGGTGAGATGTTCCGCGAAACATACGACTTCATCGAACGGCTGCCCTTTACCTACCTGCATGTATTCACCTTTTCGGCGCGCCCTGGGACTCCAGCAGCCACCATGCCGGGACAGGTCCCGGTACATGTCGCGCGCGAGCGCAATCGCATTCTGCGCGAATTGATCGGGGCAAAGAATGCCGCGTTCAGGCAGAAATTCGTCGACCGAAAAGTCCGTGCGATCACACTCTCGCGTTCGCGAGAGCCGCTGACGACAGATGCCCTGACCGATAACTTTTTGAAGCTGACCCTTCAGGGGGACCATGTGCCGAACCAGTGGGTCGATGTACAGATCACTTCCGTCACCGAGAATGGCATTCGCGGCCACGTCGCGTAGAATCGTCCTATTCTTGCTTAGTTGCTATCGAAAGCGCTTCCAGTACAACCATGAATAAGACTCCAGTAGGCATTCTTGGCGCAACGGGAATGGTCGGCCAGCGGTTCATTCAGTTGCTCGAATCGCACCCGTGGTTTGAGATCGGATGGCTGGCGGCCTCAGAACGTTCATCCGGTCAGCGTTACAAGGATGCCGTCCGCTGGAAACTTTCAACACAGCTACCGAAGGGCATTGGGGAGATGCGCGTCTCTGACGCTTCCCCTGACCGTTGGGAACCGAGGCCCCCGCGCATCATCTTTGCTGCGCTGGACAGTAAGATCGCCGGAGAACTCGAACCCGCCTATGTCGCGGCAGGCCGTATCGTGATCTCGAATTCATCGGCGTTGCGCATGCATCCGGAGGTTCCTCTGCTTGTTCCAGAGGTCAATGCGGACCATGTTGCTCTCATCCGACAACAGGCATCGCACACACTGAACGGGGGATACGCGGTTACAAATCCCAATTGTTCTGCAACGGGGTTGGTAATCGCCCTGGCTCCCCTGCATCGTGCCTTTGATGTCGAGCGGGTGTTTGTCGCAACCATGCAGGCGGTAAGTGGCGCGGGATATCCCGGCGTCGCATCACTCGATATCCTGGGTAATGTCGTGCCTTATATTGGGGGCGAAGAGGAGAAGTTGGAGACGGAGACCCAGAAAATGCTCGGTACACTCAACGAACAAGGGATCGAGCACGCCCATTTCACCGTAAGCGCGCACTGTAATCGTGTACCGGTTGTCGACGGCCACACCGAGTCGGTCTCGGTCAAGTTGCGACAACCTGCTGCAAGAGAGGCGATCATTTCTGCATGGACCGATTTCAAAGGTGAGCCCCAGAGACTAGATCTGCCTTCCGCCCCGGCTCAGCCCATCGTGTATGCCAATGCAGCCGACCGACCGCAACCGCTGCTCGATGTATATGCGGGTAACGGTATGACGACGGTGATCGGACGCCTGCGGCCGTGCTCTCTGCTGGACTGGAAGTTCACACTGCTCTCACACAACACGATCCGGGGCGCAGCGGGAGCGGCGATTCTCAATGCCGAGCTACTGCATGCCAAGGGAATGCTGAAATGATTTCGGACGCTCTATCCGTGGGAGCCGGGTCGGGACGGAGCGTAGTCATGAAGTTCGGCGGCACCTCCGTGCAAGACTCGTCCGCGATAGAGCGGGTGGCCGAGATCGTGGCGAGCAGGTTGCAGCGGCGTCCGATCGTCGTTGTCAGCGCAATGTCGAAGGTTACAGATTCACTGATCGCCGCTGCAAGAGCCGCGGGACGCGGGGACACCGGCGAAGCACTTGAACTCTCGCGCCAGCTGAGAGAGCGGCATTATGCCACTGCCGGTGAACTGCTGCGGTCGGCACTCTTCACACCTTTGCATGAATCACTAGCATCAGATTTTGACGCGCTGGAAGATCTGTTGCGAGGGATTGCAGCAGTTGGCGAGCTCACTCCGCGAACGCTCGACAATGTGGTCTCCAATGGAGAACGTATTTCGAGCAAAATCGTCTCCGAAGCATTCCGTTCGCGCAACCTTAAAGCAGTCCACGTCGATGCGCGCCGCTGCATCGTCACGGATGACCGCTTCGGCAAAGCCGTGCCTGATTTCTCCCGCATCGAGTTAGCTCTCCACAAACAAGTTCGTCCTTTGGTCGATGCGGGAGAGATCCCTGTTATGGGCGGTTTCATCGGGGCAACAGTGGATGGCATTACCACTACACTTGGCCGGGGCGGAAGCGATTTCACGGCAGCAATCGTCGGGGCGGGAGTGAACGCAGAGGGAATCGAGATCTGGACAGACGTTGATGGAATGCTGACTACCGATCCGCGCATCTGTCCTCAAGCCCGCAGGATCAAGACGATCAGTTTTGAAGAGGCAGCGGAATTGGCGTACTTCGGCGCGAAAGTGCTTCATCCTGCGACGCTGTTGCCGGCAGTGCAGAAGAACATTCCAGTGTGGGTGCTCAATTCGAAGAACCCAGTGTGCGGCGGAACCAAGATCGTTGCGCGGGGAACGCCGTCTACGAATCCGTTCAAGGCGATCGCCGCGAAGAAGTCCATCACGGTGGTGGACATCGTTGCGACGCGCATGTTGATGGCGCATGGGTTTCTCGAGTCTATCTTTGCGGTCTTCGCGCGACATCACTGCCCGGTGGACATGGTTTCCACCTCAGAGGTTTCCGTGTCGGTGACGGTGGATTCCAACGAGGCGATACCAGCCATTGCGGCTGATCTCGAAAAACTCGCAGACGTGAAGTATGAGGGACGCAAGGCGATCATCTGCCTGGTCGGCGAGAACATCAGAGGTACGCGAGGCATCGCGTCAAAGGTCTTCGGAGCGATTGCTGACGTGGACGTGCACATGATCTCGCAGGGCGCGTCGGAGATCAATATCAGCTTCGTGATCGACGAGACAGATGTGCAGCGGGCAATCACACTGTTACACGAACGGTTCTTCTCCGAGGTCGATCCGGAGGTGTTTGCATGAACGTGCTTGTATTGGGAAGGGGCAAGACGGGTGCGCTGGTTGCGAGCGTGGTACTGGAAAGCGGACACGATGTGACGTCTGTGGGACGCGACGACATACTGCGAACGCTGACGGCAGAGGAGCTTGCTCCTTTTGATGTGGTGATCGATTTCACCTCACCGGAGGCTGTCCTCACACACATCGAGGCATGTGCGCGTGCTGCCAAGAGTATGGTTGTGGGCACAACGGGATGGTATGGTGAGCTGCCGCGCGTCCGGAAAGTCGTCGAAGATGCGAAGACGACGCTGGTATGGGGTGGTAACTTTTCAGTTGGAGTCAACGTCTTCTATCGCATCGTGCGTGCTGCTGCAGTCGCAGCAAAGTACGGGTATGAGTTCCGCATCACGGAGACGCATCACGTGCACAAGAAGGACGCGCCGAGCGGCACGGCGGTGGTCCTGCGCAATCTGATCGAAGAGTCGGCGGGGGGAGTGGCCGAGATCGACTCGGTCCGCGAGGGCGAGAATATGGGGCGCCACGAGATCACACTCTCCTCAGACGTAGATACGATCACCCTCACCCATCAGGCGCACTCGCGCCGCGGCTTCGCCTTGGGAGCGGTACGGGCTGCTGAATGGGTCGTGAACCATCCGCATACGGGCCTGCACGAATTCACTGAAATCTTTACCGAGTTAAGCTAGCATCCGCAAGAGGAACGCCCAGCCAAAGCCGGGCGTCCTAGGCGGAGCCTTCGGATCATTGCCGAATCGTCTGAGCCTCGTGCTCTGCGCGCTCGATCACTTCCTCGCGCAACTTGATGTCCCGTTGGACCTCCCGCGTATCGTGAGGAAGAGAGACGTTTAAAGCCTCGTCGATCAATTTCACGTAGTGGATGTCGAGTCCGACTAGTTGCTCGGGCATCAAGTCTTCTTCGACATCCTGGCGGTTGTCGGCCGGCAAAATGACGGTTTGCACGCCCGCGCGTTTGGCGGCGAGCACCTTTTCTTTGATGCCTCCCACCGGAAGCACATTCCCGCTCAGTGTGATCTCGCCGGTCATCGCGGTCAACGGATGTACCGGATTGTCGGTTAGCAGGGACACCAGCACGGTTGCCATCGTCACACCCGCTGACGGACCATCTTTGGGGATCGCACCTGCGGGTACGTGAATGTGAATGTCGGATTCCTTGAGAAACTCTTCATCGATTTCAAGCTTCTTTGCGTTCGAACGGACCCACGTCAGCGCCGCCTGCATGGATTCCTGCATGACCTGTCCGAGCTGCCCGGTCATGGTGAACGAACCTTTGCCCTTCATGCGGTTCGCTTCGACAAAAAGGACGTCACCGCCAGCAGGTGTCCAGGCTAGTCCGACGGCAACACCTGCACGCTTGGTGCGCTCGGCGATCTCCGTATCAACGCGTACCTTTTCTCCGCCGAGATATTCGTGCACGAGATCTTTGTTGAGCACAAGATCATCGGTCTGTCCTTCGGCGATGCGGCGCGCCTGTTTACGGCAAAGCGTGCCGATCCGCTGCTCCAGATTTCGCACTCCAGCCTCACGCGTGTAATGACGCACAACGTAACGGATGATAGCTTCGGGAAATTCGATCTGGCTGTCGGTGAGTCCATTCTCCTTCTTCTGACGGGGAATCAAGTAGCGGAATGCGATATGCACTTTCTCGTCCTCGGTATATCCCTGAAGATCGATGATCTCCATGCGATCGCGGAGGGGATCGGGGATCGGGTCGAGCATGTTGCCAGTGCAGATGAACAGAACCTTCGAAAGATCGAATGACTGATCGAGATAGTTATCGCGGAAGGTCGAGTTTTGTTCGGGATCGAGCACCTCCAACAGAGCAGACGAGGGATCGCCACGAAAATCACGTCCGAGTTTGTCGATCTCGTCCAGCATGAAGACGGGATCGTTCGTTTCAGCGCGCCGCAGATTCTGGATGATCTGTCCTGGGAGGGCTCCGATGTATGTGCGCCGGTGACCGCGCAATTCGGCTTCGTCGTGCATGCCGCCGAGCGAGATGCGCTGAAACTTGCGTCCCAATGCCCGCGCAATACTGCGGCCGAGAGATGTCTTTCCTACTCCCGGAGGGCCTACAAAACAAAGTATCGGCCCCTTCATCGTCGGATTCAGACGGCGGACCGAGAGATAGTCCAGAATACGGTCCTTTACACGCTTCAGATCGTAGTGATCTTCATCGAGGATCTCTTTCGCCTTGAGGATGTCTACCTCAGACCCGGAACTCTTGCTCCAAGGGAGCACGGCCAACCATTCGATGTAGTTGCGGGTGAGTCCGTAATCTGCCGCCATGGGAGACATACGAGAGAGGCGGTTCAGTTCTTTCATGGCCTCTTTCTTCGTGTCTTCGGGCATTCCGGCGGCTTCAATCTTCTGACGAAGTTCTTCGACGTCTCGCTGGGTCTCGTCCTGTTCGCCAAGCTCCTTCTGAATCGCCTTCATCTGCTCGCGCAGGTAATATTCGCGCTGCGATTGTTGTACCTGGTCCTGCACTTCGGTCTGGATTTTGTTGCGAAGTTGCTGGACCTCAAGCTCCTTTGCGAGGTGGCGATTGATGCGCTCCAGGCGTTCGCGAGTGTCGATAGTCTCGAGGATCTCCTGCTTCTCTGAAGTGGAGAGCGATGGCAAAGAACTGGCGATGAAGTCGACGAGCCGGCCAGCCTCCTCTATGTTTAGAGCCACCGTTTGAAGCTCATCTGAAAGTGTCGGAGAGCCTGCAACGATCTGCTGGAAGAGGGTCAGCACATTGCGCTGCAGCGCCTCCAGCTCTGGTCCAGCTTGGGATTCGTTGTCCGGAATCACTTCTGCTTTTGCACGCATGAATGGCGCGGATTGCGTAAACTCTCCTAGTTTCACGCGCTCGACGCCTTCGGTGAATACGAAGAGACTCTGGTTAGGCATCTTGACGATTTTGTGCACCGTCGCCAAGGTTCCGACGGGATGAAGATCCGTGGCCTGAGGAGAATCGACACGCGCGTCCCGCTGCGCCACCACAATGATCGACTTCTCTTCCCCCAGTGAGTTGATGAGTTGAACAGAACTTTCGCGTCCCACCGTGAGCGGTAATACTGCATGCGGAAAGAGCACGGTGTCGCGTACCGGCAGCACGGGCCAGTCACTTCTCTCTTCCATAGTGGAAGACGTCTCTGCGGTTTGAGTAGTGTCGTCGAACCCCGTCTCAAAATGTTTCGTTTCGGTTGCCATATCAGTCCTTAGGAATAGTTAAGGGATGTCGCGTGATGAGCAAAAGATGCGCCGCATCTTATTGCGTCCCAGCGGTTTGTTATGAAACTGAGCTTCACGATAAAAATTGCTGCGGCCAGCGACTCTCGATTATTTACAACTGAGTTAATGACTTTAGCACCATAGTACAAAGCATTCGGTTCAGGAGGGTTACTCATGCTTTGGACATTGTTTGTGATTCTGCTGATTTTATGGCTTGTCGGTGTAGTCGGCAGCTATACATTTGGCGGATTTATCCATGTGTTGCTCGTGTTGGCGGTCATTGCATTGGTCTTCCAGCTGATTTCAGGCCGCAGGACCGCACTGTAACTGACCGTCACTTAAATCGACCTTAACAATTTACAGGAGGAAAGATGAACTCAGACAACGTGAAGGGCAAGCTCAAGGACATCGGCGGAAAGGCCGAAGAGGCCATCGGTCGAGCAACTGGGGATCCGAAATTAGAGGCAGAAGGCGGCGCTAAACAGGCGGAAGGTAAGGTGCAGAACGCCTGGGGCAATGTGAAGAAAGAAGCCCGTGATTTGAAAGAAGAGGTCAAGGGCGCCATCAACAAGAAGGAAGCAGATAGCAACGTAGAAGCAGACAAGGACATCAATCGCCGCGATGACGTGGCGTGATCAGGATTCAGTCATATTTGGCGCTCCAGATGGAGCGCCTTTTTATTGGCCCGAGCTGCTTTACGCACTGAAAGGATGAGATTTCCAGTTGCATCTAGTTCGGCACTGAAACCGGGAGGCACAACGGTTGTCGCAGTGTATTCGGTGATGATTGCCGGTCCCTTCAACATCTGGCGTGTTCCTATACTTTCACGGGCAATCAGGGCCGCCTCGTGCCACCCCTTTTGAAAGTACACAGCTTCCCTCTCCCTCTTTGACGCAACATTTGCCCGCGCTCGCAGAATGCGAGCTTTGGATAGTAAGAGTGCCCGCACACGCACATTGACGACCTCGACCTTGCCCTGCACATCCGCATATCCGTACTGGCGTTTGTGTTCTTCGTGGAAAGCCAGCACGGCCACTCTCAATCTTCCGCTATACGGCACATTGAGTTCAAAACCCTGACCGAGGTAGCGTAAGTCGAGGGAACATATCATCTTCACTTTGCCGGAGTCCCAGCCCTCAGCGTCGAAAGAATCGATGGCTGAACGCTTCAGTTCTTCCCAAGCGGTACGAACGTTAACACCCCAGGATGGGTCTGCAAGAAGCATCACGGTGCGTGAGAACTCTTTTACGACATCGCTGACTAGAATTCCATAGGCGGAGAGGGCACCCGCCACTTGCGGTACGAGCACGCGTGGAATATCTAATGACCGGGCCAATTCACACGCATGAAGTGGACCGGCGCCACCGAAGGCGACGAGGGTAAATTCGCGAGGGTCGTACCCCTTTTCGATAGACGCCGCACGAATCGCCCTTTCCATGCTCACGTTCACGACCCTCACTACACCTGCTGAAAACTCTTCAACCGACCACCGCGAACCGCGGCGCCTTAACCAATGGGAGACGATCTTTTTGGTACGGTCCATATCAAGAGCGAACTTTCCGCCAAGAAACTTATCAGCGCGCAGGCGTCCCAAAAGAAGGTTTGCATCCGTCACAGTCGGCTCTGTTCCGCGGCCATAGCAGATCGGACCTGGATCGACGCCCGCCGAATCGGGTCCGACGCGAAGTGCGCCTGCGGCATCAAAGCGGGCGATTGACCCTCCGCCAGCGCCGACAGTATGAATGTCGAGCATGGGAATGCGCACCGGAAGTCCGATGATCTCGCCCTCGTTTGTAGTGCGAAGCGTTCCAGCGATGAGCGAGACGTCAGTCGAGGTGCCGCCCATGTCGAACGCAATCGCCTTGTCGAATCCGCTGGCGAGCGACATGGCACGAGCACCGACAACCCCTCCTGCCGGTCCCGAGAGTACCGTGCGCACGGGCTCGCGTGCGACTGCTGTAAGCGGTGCGATGCCTCCGCTGGACTGCATGACGAAGGTTCGGGATTTGTCGAGCCGCCTCTCCAGCCGCTCCAGATACTGCGCCATCATTGGCTGCAAGTAGGCGTTCATGACCACCGTCGACGTGCGCTCATATTCGCGAAACTCGGGGAGAAGTTGGTGGGAGACGGAGAGCGGCACTCCTAGCGGCGCGCACGCAAGCGCCAGTTTCCGCTCATGCGCAGGATTGACGAAGCTAAAAAGCAGTGAGATTGCAATCGCCTGAGGGCTGACGGCCCTGACTCGATCGACAACCTGCTTGCTCTCTTCGCCGGTGAGTGGCTCTAGGACGACGCCTTCTGCAGAGATGCGCTCCTGCGCACCGAACCGCATGTCAGAACTGACGAGCGGGGCCGGACGATCGGCTAAAAAATCGTAAAGCTTAGGACGTGCTTGCCTGCCGATCTCAATCGCATCTTCGAATCCGGCAGTGGTGATGAGAGCGATGCGGGCGCCCTTGCGTTCAATCAATGCGTTTGTGCCGATTGTGGTCCCATGTAGAAGGATGAACGGGTGAGAGCCCACGGCTTTGCGCACCGCTGCTTCGATTGCGGCGGAAGGATCATCCGGCGTGGAAAAGACCTTTAGCGTCTGCAGTTCGCCTCGCTCGATCCATACGCAATCCGTAAAGGTGCCGCCGGTATCAACGGCTACACGGATGGTCGCTGGATGTCTCTGCCTTATCATGCGCCTAGCGCTACGATCCTAAATCAACGGTGCAGCAGCAAGTCGGTAGCGACAAAAACGAGAAACACCACGGCGATCACACCGTTCATTGTGAAGAAAGCGGCATTGAGCCTGGATAAGTCGTCCCGCTTAACCAGCGAGTGCTCGTAGCCAAGAAGAAGGGCAACCGCAGTCACTCCGATAATTGCAAACTTACCCAGTCCGAAGAGCAACACGACGCCGAGGAGCATAGCTAGCATGATGACGTGCATGACGCGCGCGATGGTCAATGCGTTACCGATACCAAAGGCGCGCGGGATGGACCACAGGCCGCTTTCACGGTCGAAATCGTAGTCCTGACAGGCGTAAATCACGTCGAAGCCGCCGACCCAGAAGGTGACGGCGGCGGTCAAAAGAATGATGCGTGGATCAAGTGCGCCACGGACGGCGATCCAGGCCGCAGAGGGGGCGATGCCGAGCGCGAGGCCGAGAGCCAGATGCGACCAACGCGTAAAGCGTTTCGTATAAGAGTATCCAAGCAAGATAATCAGAACGACGGGAGAGAGCCACATAGTAAGCCGGTTCAGTTGTGCCGCTGCGAAGACGAAGACGCTGGCCGATAAGAACGTGAATATGCCGACGAACGTTGGCGAAAGTGATCCTGCGGGAATCGCGCGCATTCTCGTGCGTGGATTGGCTGCATCGATCTCAGCATCCGCCAGGCGGTTGAATGCCATCGCGGCGGTGCGAGCACTGATCATGCAGACAACGATCCAGAGGAGCTGACGCGCCGTGGGCAGACCATTTGCGGCGATGAGAGCGCCGCATAGGGCAAAGGGGAGCGCGAAGATGGAATGCTCCCACTTGATCATCTCAAGTGTCGTGCCCGTGTTCTTGATTGTCGAAGTAAGAAAGTTCACGTGTACTATTCCCACTCGATCGTGCCCGGAGGCTTCGAGGTCACGTCATAGACGACGCGGTTGATGCCGCGGACCTCGTTGACGATGCGAGTCGAGATGTGACGCGAGGACCGGATATGGCAGCGGCACCCAATCAGCCGTCATGCCATCTTCAGAATGGACAGCACGGATCGCGCAAGTGTAGGCGTAAGTGCGCTGGTCACCCATGACTCCCACGGACATAACGGGCAGCAATACTGCAAAGGATTGCCATATCTTTTCGTACAGGCCTGCGTTCTTGATCTCGGTGACGACGATTTCATCCGCCTCCTGCAGAATTGCGACCCGCTCCGGCGTGACCTCGCCGACGATGCGTACGGCGAGTCCTGGACCGGGGAAAGGCTGGCGCTGCAGGACATCCTCGGGCATACCCAGGTCGCGACCGATGCGCCGAACCTCATCCTTGAAGAGATCGCGTAGCGGCTCTATGAGTTTCAGCTTCATCGTCTCTGGGAGCCCGCCGACGTTATGGTGCGACTTGATGGTTTGGGACGGGCCCTTGACGGAACTCGACTCGATTACATCGGGGTATAGCGTTCCCTGCACCAGCCATTCGACATGGTGTTCGCGCTGCATCAGCTTATGGGCCTCAGCGTCGAAGACCTCGATAAATTCATTGCCTATGATCTTCCGCTTCTTCTCCGGGTCGGTAGACGCCAGCGAGCTTCGACAAGAACTGCTCGCTTGCGTCGGCTGCGATAACATTGAGCCCGAGCTTTAGGCGCAGGTTCTCTTGCACCTTCTTAAACTCGTTCTTGCGTAACACTCCGTTGTTCACGAATACGCAGGTGAGCCGGTCGCCGATCGCGCGATGCACCAGAACTGCCGCCACTGCGGAATCAACGCCTCCTGAGAGAGCGCAGATGGCGCGTCCCGCAGGACCTATCTTCGCCTTTATCTGGTTTACGGTTTCATCGATAAATCTTTGCGGGGTCCAGTCACCGCGCGCACCACAAATGCCGAATACGAAATTGCGCAGCAGTTCAGCGCCGCGCGGGGTATGGTGCACTTCCGGATGAAACTGCACTGCCCAGATCTGCCGCGATTCATCTTCGATCCCGGCGAGCGCATTGTTGCTCTCGGCGATGCGGGTGAATCCTTCGGGGAGTGCAATCGTGTCGTCGCCATGAGACATCCAGACGCTCAGTGACTCGGGCAGTCCGGCAAAGATCTTGGAGGGCGATACTTGCCTGACCTGTGCGTGCCCGTACTCTCGTTTCTCGGCCGAGCGTACTTTCCCTCCGAGATGGTGTGCAATAAATTGCAGTCCATAGCAAATACCGAGTATGGGCATCCCCAATTTGAGGACTTCAGGGTCGGCCGGCCGGAGCGTCAGTGTCATAGACAGAGCAGGGGCCCCCCGACAGAATCACGCCCAAGGGCTTGTATCCCTTGATTTCACTGAGTGAAACGGTGCAAGGCAACACCACACAAAAGACTTTTGCCTCGCGTATGCGGCGGGCGATCAGCTGCGTGAATTGCGAACCGAAATCAAGAATGACGATGGTTTGGTGATCAGCGTTAGAAGCGTTAGCCACCCCTTAGTGTAAACGTCCGGCTACAACACTCGCCATTGTCTCTATGGGGAAACAGAAACTCTGATTTGGTGCAACTCGCCTGAGTAGCTCCCCCTCTAACTGCGTGATTCTGAGGATACCCCTGTGAAACTGTGGCGTTTGTGTCTGGTTCTTGCGTTTCTGATGGTTCAGGCCATGATTGGAAGTGCGCTGTACGCCCAATGCTCTGCCACGGTGGACAAGACAGTCCTGATCTGCTCTCCGGCAAATGGCGCAAGTGTGACTTCGCCGGTGCAGTTCAACGCGGCGGCGCGCGACAACGCGCACCCAGTCACAAAGATGATCCTGTACGTGGATTCAACTCAAAAGGCGAATAGCACGACGAACAGTTTGACCGCATTGGTCACACTTGCCGCAGGGAAGCACAAGGTAACCATTCGTGCGTGGGACAAGACTGGCTTTTTCTTTTCGTCCTCTGAGAACATCACGGTTACAGCGACTGCACCCCAACCTGCCGTGAGCATAAGCGCTAATCCAGGTGTGATCGCGTCGGGTCAGAGTTCAACACTGACGGTCTCCGCCCAGAATGCCACGAGCGTGGTCGTAACCGATAACGTAGACAGCAACACCTATACGTTATCGAACACTGGCGGAACGGCTACAGTGTCCCCGTCGGCCACAACTACCTATACGGCGACAGCAACGGGGGCCAACGGAACCAGTGCCACTTCTACCGCAACCGTAACAGTTACCACTAACCCAGCAGTAACTATCAGTGCCAACCCGAGCACGATCACGGCGGGCCAGAGTTCTACACTGACGGTCTCCGCGGTGAATGCCTCGAGCGTAGTTGTCACGGACAACGTCAACAGCAACACCTATACGCTGTCTAATACCGGTGGAACTGTCACGGTTACTCCGGCCGCGACCGCGACCTACACCGCAACCGCAACGGGAGCAAGTGGTCCTTCGGCGACCGCGACCGCCATGGTCACCGTCAATCCGAGCGGCGGAAGCATCAGCGCGGTGAAACACGTCGTCTTCATGCTGCAAGAAAACCGTAGCTTCGACACATACTTTGGAATGCTGAACCCCTACCGAAAGGCGCACGGATTCAGCGTCGGAGACGACGGCAAGACATATCTAGTGGATGGCATCGACGACAAGCTGGCATCAATCTCCAACCATGATGATGAAGGGGACGTGTTCCATCTCTTCCACACCACTAGCTCGTGTCTGGACGACATGAGTTCGGCGTGGCTGGAGAGCTATGGCGACGTGAGCCGGTACAACTTCACGACCACGCGCTCTTTTGGAATGGATGGGTTCGTCCATACCGCGGAAGGCTTCGCCAAATCAGGAGCCGGCAGCGGCTCGTTCACTGACCTCAAAGGCCAGCGCGCAATGGCTTATTACCGCGACATGGACACGAGCGGAGTTAATCCGGAGCTGAATTACTACTACTACATGGCGTCGCAGTTCAGTGTCTCTGACCGGTGGTTCTCACCCGTATCAAGCAAATCGATTCCAAACCGTGTTGCCACTATGTCCGGGGGAACGACGCAGGGATACGTATTCGATTCGGCGAATGACGACCATGCCCCGCAATTGAATGCACAAACGATATTCCAATTGCTCGACAAGAACAACGTGAGCTGGAAGATCTACTACTCCCACATGAACCCGGATGGAACTCCTTCGACAACGTTCAGCTATTTCGGATATAGCGGCAAGTACATCTTCCGCAACTCGTCCGGTCAACTCGTTATCGACAGTACGCACGTTGCGCCGATCAGCCAATACTTCATGGATGTCGCCAACGATGCCCTGCCACAGTTCTCATACATCGAGACCGATTTTGGCAAGAGCGATGAACATCCTGGATCGGGGCAATCCGTACTTTCGGGGCAGCAACAGATCGAGCAGATCGTCAATGCCCTCATGTATAGCCAGTCGTGGAGCAGCTCTGTGTTCTTCCTGAGCTTCGATGAAGCAGGCGGACCTTACGATCACGTTCCGCCTGTCCCGGGGCATACGAACCAGAACACCACTCCGTCGCTTGCAGGTGTGGAAGGGGACATTGCGCCCATCGCGGTGAACCCGGACAGCTTCCTGCCCTGTGTGCCGACGACACCGGGCGTTTACACAAATCATTGCGACCTGCGTCCTAACAGCCCAGGCGCAAACACGAATGACGCTGCGGCAAAGATGGGGTTCGCCGCGCAGCTCGGCTTCCGCGTTCCCAATCTGGTAGTCTCCCCATTCGCACGCCGGCACTATGTGGGACACACTGCGATGGACCATACAGCGATCCTGCACTTCCTCGAGGAGCGGTTCAGTCTGCCTGCCCTAACGAAGCGCGACGCTGCCCAACCAGACTTGCTGGATTTCTTCGATTTCACGAACAAGCCTTGGGCAACACCGCCATCGCAAAGCCAGGTGCCCACAGCGCCCAGCCCGGGGAGCACCTGCCATCCTGCGACAATGTAGTCGAGCCTGATTAGAATCATGAAGTAACCGGGCGCTACTGCCCGGTCTTTCATTTCGCATGCTGGGCATCGGTATAGATTTCGGCACAACGAATTCCTGCATCTCGCTCGTGCTTCCGGGCGGAGATCCCGTCAGTGCTCAATTCCAGCTGCTTGGGGAACCTACTCAGACGTTTCGCTCGGTTCTCTACTTTCAACGAGACGAGAAGCACCGATCTAAGACGCATGTCCACTGCGGATCGGAAGCCATTGAACAATACCTGCAAGATGAGGAAAAGGGCCGCCTCATCCAGTCAATCAAATCATTGTTAGGAAGCGCTCACTTCACGACGACTGCGGTATACGGAAAAAGCTACAGTGCTGAAGATCTCGTGGCGGTTTTCATGCGTTCTTTGTTGACGGCTTGCCGTGAGCAGCTAGGAGAAATCAAAGGCCGTATCGTAGTTGGAAGACCCGTAAAGTTCGTCGGCGCAGAGTGCGAGGAGGACGAGCAACTTGCACTCATCCGCATGCGCAACGCCCTGGTCATGCGGGGATCCGTGAGTTCGATTTCGAATATGAGCCGGTCGCTGCGGCGTTGACATACGAACATAGATTGACCCGCGACGAGGTCGTGCTCATTGGCGATTTCGGAGGCGGCACGTCTGATTTTTCCATACTTTCGCTGGGGCCATCGTCAAAGGCCAAGCCGAACCAGATCCTCGCTACCGTCGGACTCCCGCTCGCAGGCGATGCTTTCGACACGAGAATTATTCGGCACGTCGTCTCTCCGTTGCTCGGATACGGCAGCGACTATCACTCGTTCGGAAAGGCGCTCAGCGTTCCCTCATGGTTCTACACCCGCCTTGAACGTTGGCACTACCTTTCGCTCTTGAAGAGCCGCGATACGCTGCAAACGATCCGCTCCGTTCAAGCGACCGCCGATGATCCCGACAAGATTGCGGCACTCGGAGAGCTGATTGAAGGCGACCTCGGATTTCGACTGCATCAAGCTGTGCAACATACCAAGATCCAACTCTCTCGTTCCGAGCTTGCGAGTTTCCGCTTCGAACTACCGAGCGTGTCTATTCATGCGGATGTCTCCCGCGGTCACTTCGAAAAATGGATCGAGGAAGACCTCGCGCTAATCGGTCGCAGCGTAGAAAGCGTGCTGTCGCTTGCAGGCCTCACTCCTTCTCAGATCGACAGGGTCTTTCTCACTGGGGGCACATCGTTTGTCCCCTCGGTGCGGCGCATCTTCGAGCAGCGCTTTGGACGCGACAAGCTTACCGGCGGAGACAACTTCACCTCCGTAGCCACTGGACTGGCGCTTGCCGCGTCCACCCGGAGCTAACAAAATAACTTGAACGCACGTCCTGCTCAACCGGACACATCTACACACCATTTGGTGTAGGCTCGATTGGCAACAAACTGGGAGGAGAGGTATGCGCGTTCTGATTGTTCTGGTCGCGATGTTTTCCGGCGCATGGTTTGCCCAGGCGCAAGATGTCCCAACGGAACTGTCTAAGCCAGAGTTGGAAAAGATCGTTCCGGCAAACTACTTCTTCGCGGGCCAGACTGCCAGTACACAAGTGAGAAATTCGGGCGCGGTTCGGTTCGGCAAAGACCGATATCTCGTCATAGCGCTCGTCGATACCTCGGGGTACTCCTCGGCGGTTGCGCAGAAGTATCAGGGACTGCTAATCACGCAAGTAGCGTTCCAGGTTGACGGAAAGACGGTTCCCCCAGGATCATATGGCTTCGGCATTCCATCACCCGAACGATTCAACATCCTGGACATCAATGCGGATGAGCTGGCGGGCGGTCCCACTACTGCTTTAGCTTCTGGTCAACGCGCTGTCCCGCTACAGGTGAAAGTCACAGACAGCGGCATTGTGGTTAGTCTCGGAAAACGCAGCTTTGTGCTTCAATCCCCACGTTAGAATGTCCGGCAACGCATGAACTAGTGGGGGGTCCATCGCGGAGTATGGCGGAAGAGTCCATCTACGATGCCGATCTGATATGCCACGACCAACCCGAACACCAGACTCACGTATCCGGCGATGGCGCCAAATTTTGCTCCAAGCCATGACCACTTAGTATGCGAGTAGTTGATGGCGGAGGCGAGAGCAATGGTGATGACCATCATGCCGGCGATGGTGCCTGCTCCGAATACGAGCAGGTAGGCGGTCGCCCATCGTGCATTCTGCAGCGTAGTCAGGACAAGGAGCGCCACCGCCGCTGAACCAGCAAGCCCATGCACGATCCCGATCAGCAGTGGACGCGAAAGTTGATATAAATTCAGGCCCCCGAATAAACGGTCGAAAAACGCGATTGCGTTGTGTGCGTCTTCGTCGTGCTGATGGACCGCAGGATCCTCACGATCGGGGTGGGAGTGACGCACGATGTTTTGGACTGACGATGAGAACCCGATGATGTTCCAAAGCCCGAGCAGAATCAGCATCAAGGCGACGCAAAACTCCATGGTGAGGCCGAGGCGCGGAGGGATCGCCATCTTGAACAGAATGATCGCGGCGCCCACTATGCAGATGGTGAGTGTGTGTCCGGCACCCCATATTCCGCCTATCAGTGCCGCATACCGCAGGCTGCGTTCGCGGGTCACGATCGTTGACACGGCGATTACGTGATCAGGATCGGTCGCATGCCGCATGCCAAGAAAGAACCCGAGCACGAGCACCGCGGCCAAGCTGATCGTCATGTCTTACGCCTCCGGTCGATTGCGAGATTCACACGGTCGTTTTGAGAACAGCCGTGCTCTGCAGTTTGAGGTAGCTCACAATCGCGTCCATTCCCGCCCCCGTTTTGGCGGATATCTCGAAGACCTTCATCCCCGGACGGACGTTCTGGATATTCTGATGGGCGACAGCGAGGTCGAATTCACAGGCGTCTGCAATATCCATCTTAGTGATGACCGCAACATCGGCGGTGTTGAAGATGGTGGGGTACTTGAGTGGCTTGTCTTCGCCCTCGGTGGCGGAAAGTAGGACGATGCGGAGCTCTTCACCGAGATCGTAGCTCGAAGGGCAGACCAGATTCCCTACATTCTCTATGAAAAGGAAATCCAGTTCCTGCAAATTCCAATCTGTGAGCGATCTTTCTATCATGGACGCGTCGAGATGGCAGATCGTGCCGGTAGTGATTTGTTTCACTTGTGGTGTCGCCCGCGCCAGCCGCAGTGCGTCGTTTTCCGTGGCAAGATCTCCGACCAGTGCCGCAACACGATGGTCCGCACTCAAGCGGGAGAGTAGTTTTTCCAGAAACATCGTTTTTCCGGAGCCCGGACTGGAGACCAAGCTTGCAACGTAGACTCCGGCATCGCGAAACTTGTCGCGCAGAGAGCGTGCGAGAAGGTCGTTCTGCTTCAGCACTTTTTGTCTTACTTCGACGAGACGTGGATTGGCGCTCATGCAGCGACCTCCAATGCGATCACTTCGAATTCCCTCCCCTTGCGGACTTCCTGCGCTGGTACAAGGCATTCCGGACAGCAAAGCTGCTGTATGGAGGAAGGAGAATGCTCCTTGCGGCACTCGGGGCAGTAGATCAACAGAGGCACGTCTTCAATCTCCAAATGCGAGCCTTCGAGGGTTGTGCCTTCGCAGGCGATCTCGTATGAGAACAACAGAGCGTCTCTATCCACGCCAGAGAGGGCGCCCATTTTGAGGTGGACGACCTCCACTTTTAGTCCGCCGCGAGCTGCGGACTCCGCTTCTACGCCTTCGATGATGCTGATTGCGAGGGAGAGTTCGTGCATGTATGTGTGTCTTCTCCGCAAAACCGAATGCGCTCGGTCCTTACATGGAATTGATTTTTATGTAGCGCCGAATGTCTGGAACCATGGCTACTACTACCGCGACTACGCCAAGCCCTAATACAGCAAAGAGAACCTGTTTCATGCGTCACCTCCGTGGTTAGATTTGTTAAACGAAGCAGACCGCTTTCGCGGCAAGGATTTTATTTACAAGCTCTTCGGTCAATTGCACCGCCTCCTCGACGGAGGATTGAACAATGGGACTCAGCCCCATGCGGCCTTCGAGCTCATCGCCGAAGTCTGCAGGTTCGCAGCCTACGACGTAAACATGCGCCTTCACCTCTCCCATTGACATCGCTAGACGGAGTACCCGTACCGGGTCCATTCCATGTCCGTTGACTGCCAGATCTCCCGGCTCGGACGCGAGCGCGTGCAGATCAGGTTCAACTATGTACAAAGTGCCGGGAGTTTCTCCCCGAGGCAGCGCATCAATGATGATGATTGCATCGTAAGAAGCGTCGTCCGAACTAAGAAGTGCATAAGCGAGATCATATCCACGAATGCCGAAGTCGACGACAGCCACACCCTCAGGCTGAGGGCGTCGGAGGAGCGCATGGGCCACTTCGACGCCGAAAGCATCGTCGCCGAGGAATATGTTCCCCACTCCCGCGATGAGGATACGATGTGGCGCGGTGATCGTCTTCGTTGCCCCAGTCATGCGGTGATTCCTTCCGTCTCTCCCATTTCAAGGGGCTCGACCTCATCCGGGGAAAAGAAGAAACGATGTCCTGGCTGACGCAGAAGACCCATATCCATTCCGGGATCGACCTCGATGACAACAGCGAGCTGCACCTTATCCTCGTAGTCCTGCTCGATGGCTTCAATGATGGCGATCTGTCCGGTGAGCGCCATGTCCATAATGTCGGCGGTCTTCTGCGGCCAGAGCCGGACGCGGTCCCCCTTCCGCAGCTCAACCCCGAAGACGCAGACCGCTTCGAGGGCCGGCCGCTCCGGATTCGGATCCCAATTGCCTGTCTTTTCGTCCGTCATTGGATATCCCTCCTTCGCTACGCCTTTTCCTGGACCTTTCGCATTCCGCGAATGGCGCCGTGTACTTTCATGAGATGCTCTGCGGGCAGCGACTCGGTGCGCTCCAAGATTGCGCGGGCGCGACTATCTCCACCCCGCATCTCCTGCTTCTCCTCGTCCGTCAAGGTCATGACACGCAGGGCAAGCATCTCGTCCATCTCAGTGGCGTCAAAGTAGTCGCCTGCGCTCTCCGTGGCGACCTGAGGATAGTCGTACAGGATGATCGGCGAAGACAGCATCATCTTTCCAGCTCCGGCATTCTCCGCTTCGCCAACGAGTACAGGAAAGGCACTTGTGTTGCTGCATTGCGCAGCCGCCTGCCGAAAAACTTCGGGTGGTTCCAACAGCGAGACGAACTCTCCCCCCGCGACGCGAAGGAGCAGGTGCGCGGATACGAACGATCGCAACAACACATCGTTGCGTGTGCAGCGCGCAGCATCCTCGATGTGAGTCATGTTCTCCAGCAGCAGGTGGACTTTATACAGCCCTGGCTGCAGCACTTCAGCATGCACGAGAAGTGTCCCTGCCATAGATCTCTGGCGATAGGAGGCGCTTGCGTCCTGTTGGTCCGCTGTTTCGACTTCATCGAATTTCACCGCTAAGGTTTGTGGCACCGTTGCCAAATCCTTCAAAGAAAGAGCGGAGAAATCGGCGGACCTCTCGAATCCTTCTTCCCATTCGGCAGATTGTTCGGAAACATCGCCACCGTACCGGCGTGCAAGCTGAAGAAACCGGACGCGCACGTCGAGCGTAACGTTTGAGTCGCCCGTTACCAGACATTCGGTGATCATGCGGAACTGCTCGATCGGCCTTTGTGTTTCCGCAAAGCTGGCGGGATACAGCGTGCCGAAGTTCCAGCGCTGCTTATTCTTGATCGCCGAGGAGCGATAGGGGTACAGCATGTATCCCTCGTAGAGGACGGCGTTGGCGATCCTCTCTACAGTGGCGAAGTCTTGGGTCGGACTCATACCTTGACCTCTGCGTCATCTGGAGCTGACGCGGAATCGTTATTTTGCCGCGCCGTGTGTGAGACAGGCAGCAGCCGGTCCACGAGTTGCTCCCACGTAGGGATGCCGTGACGCACCTTGTAATCGTACAGGCGCATAAAGATATCGCGGCGTAGGCATAGCCACGCGGTCTCCGGATAATACGCGTCTATCACGCTCTTCCAAACCTCAACAGGGAGACGGAAGTTGACTTCGCGGTCCCATGGGATCTGAGCAATTTGAAGGGAGCCATCCGGGCCCGCATAGAAGACGGTGCCGCTGAACATTACACAGATCGCAACCTCTCCCGATTCAAGCGCATGGAAGTACTTGGTGGCCGCGACGTTGAAATCGAAACTGCAGGGCAACTCCACATTAACAACCGTTGTGCCCGTGAATCCCGGAACCGAAACGCTGGTGTTCATCCATAACATAGGACGCACAGTGCGTCCCCAACGTTCGGGTTCTCCAAAGAGATCGCGCAGTCTTTCCTGCTCAAGTGCGGCATAGCGGCGCTTCGCGGGTTCGATCTGCACCTGACAACGCAGGGCGAGCGTGTGTATGGATTCATCCGGAGGCAGGTTAAAAATACGCAGTTTGACGCCAAGCATGGGCACCGCCGCGAACGGGACGGCTTCGCAGCCCTCGACCTGAAAGCTCAGGCTAGGCATTGGCGGCCTCTTCCCTATCTTCGCCGTGACTCATTTCGCTTTGGGTCAAGACTCGCTTCGCCTTGATATCGGTGAAGAAATTCTGAATCTGCGCCCACACTTCGGTGCCTCCAGACAGCCCCTTCCAGGTCTTTCGAATGAGCCCGACGAGCCGGTAGCATTCGTCTATCGGAACCTTGAAGTACTCGGCTTGAGTGCCCACTCGATTGACCAGTAGCGCCTCGACGTCTGGTTCCATGGTCTGCAAAGCCGGATTCTGGGCGACGATCTCGTCCCACGATTCGAGGCTGAGCAAAGATTCCATCGCGCCAGCGGGGCTCGGATACATCGCGCGCACCTTGCCAGAAGCCTTCTCGCGATAAAAGAACGCGAGGTTTATGGGAAGCATCAGCGCTTCCCATTGCAGGTCGGTCATTTTGAATGATGACAGGAGGCGTACTTGCCTCGGAATGCGCAAATAGCGAGCGCCCTGCTGACCGCAAAAGACCATAGCGCAGGCGTCACATGCACACAGGACCTGGCGCGTCTTTGGATCGAGCAGGTGAGGATGAATCTCCTCGAGTGCGGCGCTGCACAATTCGCAGCGTTCCGTGACAACGGGGCGGCGTCCGCGAGAGAGTCTCTTGAGCACAGCAAAGGCGTCATTCTTTTCAGACTGCGGATCGCTGCCAGGAATGTCGTTCACTGTTCTCCTTAGCGGTTGAAACTGCCACACTTCCTACTTTGTCTCTGCGCCCTCACGCCGGGGGCATGTTGGGCATACGCGGGTCGATCGGACGGCGTGCATCCGCATTGACGCCGGTGGCGTCTCTTGACGTGCGCGTATTTCCGCTCCAGCCGGGCGCGTTTTCCGAATCGCGGATCTCCTCACCCTTGGTTGTCCCTGGTGTGTGGGCGGGACTATCGGAAGTTGTGTGTTGTCGTGCCATCTTCGTTTCTCCTTTTACAGCTGGGTGCGATGTCCGCTACTTCAGAACCACTAACTTCGGAGTATTGAGTAGATCCTTGGCTTCCTCAGCAACGATTCTTGTGATGTCGGGTGCCGCCTCACACACCGCCTCTTCTACTGCGGACTTCATGGTCAAAGATGACGACGCGCAACTTCCGCAGGTGCCTTGCAGCCGCACCGTTAGGGTTCCGTCGGTGATACTGACGAGTTCCACGTCTCCCCCGTGTGAGTGCAAATAAGGACGCACCTTGTCGAGAGCCCGAAGCACTCGGATCTCCACGCTCTCAGGATGCAGCCCATGCAATAGGAACATGCTGGAAACAAGCTCATCCTTAATGGCCTCAAAGAGGGCGTCTTCGCCCCCCCTGCTGCGCAGCAGGACATCCATCATGCGCTCCAACGCCGCACCGTGGAGGTCGACCACGGATTGAACCAGTTCGAGGGCGGTAGCGTGGAGCTCGGGATCTCCCGCCCTCTCTAGTTTCTTGACCAGTTCTTCGACCTCTTGGGTCCGTGCCTGGAACTCGCGCTGTTTATCTTTGTCCATTCACCATCCTTGGTGTGCGAGCTGCATATCACTCGTGTCCGGTGACGCCGAACATGGGCGAATGACGGGTTTCGAGCACCTTGCCATTGCCGAGATACATGTGGACCCCGCAAGGCAAACAAGGATCGAAGCTGCGCACGGCGCGCATGATGTCGATGCCCTTGAACTTGTCCGGCCCGTTGTCTTCAAAGATGGGAGTGTTTTGCACCGCATCCTCGTAGGGTCCAGGTGTGCCATAGATGTCGCGCGGGTTCGCGTTCCAGGGCGTCGGCGGATAGGGGTGATAATTTGCGATCTTGCCGTCGCGGATAACCACGTGGTGCGAGAGAACTCCGCGCACCGCTTCGTGGAAGCCGCATCCGATCGCCTCTTCCGGCACCTGAAATTCGGACCACGTCCTTGTGCGTCCGGCATTGACCTCGGCGATCGCCTTTTGCACGAAGTGAAGCGCAGTCGCCGCGGCATACGCCTGGAAGTAAGTACGAGCGCGATCGCGTTCGATGGCGTTGCTCCACTTGGGAATCTTCCACTCGAACTGCACCTCTGGGGAGAGGCCGGTCTTCGGAAGATTGATCTGTACGCTGTGGCCGGTGGCTTTGACGTACCCGATGTCCACCAGTCCGGAGAGGGCGGTGGACCAGAGGCGCGCAATGGGACCGCCCCCAGTGTCGATCGCGAGATGGTCGCCGGTGCGCTGGTCATACCAGCGCGGAGACATCACCCAGGTGTAGTTGCCGTCGAAATCGCGCTTCTGCGGCCGCGGGATGGTGGTTTGGTTCCACGGATGGCGTTTGTCCACCGGATTTCCCAACGGGTCCTTGGCAACAAAGGTCTCGGAGTTCTGCCAATCGTCGTAGAAGGAGCTGCCGAGCAGAATCCGGATATTGAGGTTGATGTCAACGAGATTGTTCGTGACTAATTTGCCGTCAACGACGATGCCCGGCGTCACGAACATCTTCTTGCCCCATGCATCCATGTTGCGGTACCTGTAGTCGCAGTGGTCAGGATCGTTGTATGAGCCCCAGCACCCGAGCAGGATGCGGCGCTGGCCAACCTTTTCGTACCCGGGCAGGGCGTCGTAGAAGAAGTCGAAGAGATCGTCGTGCAGTGGCACCACTTTCTTCATGAATTCGACATACTTCATCAGGCGGACGAGATAGTCGGTGAAGAGTTGGATCGTGGCGACGGTGCCCACTCCTCCGGGATAGAGGGTCGAAGGATGGACGTGCCGGCCTTCCATCAAGCAGAACATCTCCCGCATGAGGCGGCTCATGGCGAGTGTTTCGCGATAGAACTCACCGGTAAACGGATTGAGCGCTGTCATGATGTTGGCGATGGTCTTGTAGCCATGCTTGTCGGCGTTGGGACTGGCTGTACGCTGGGCCTTGTCCCACACGCCGGGGTTCGTCTCTTTGACCATCTGCTCGCAGAAATCAACGCCAACCAGATTGTCCTGGAAGATGTTGTGGTCGAACATGTATTCGGCGGCTTCGCCGAGGTTGATGATCCACTCGCCTATCGCGGGTGGCCTGACGCCGAAGGCCATGTTCTGCGCATAGACGGCACAGGTGGCGTGATTGTCGCCGCAAATGCCGCAAATGCGGCTGGTGATGAAGTGTGCGTCACGCGGGTCCTTCCCCTTCATGAATATGCTGTATCCGCGGAAGATGGAGGAGGTGCTGTGACACTCAGCGACTTGGCGGTTGTCGAAGTCGATCTTGGTGAAAATCCCCAGGCTGCCGACGATGCGTGTAATCGGGTCCCAGTTCATCTCCACCAGGTTCCGCTTCCTGGTCGGGGTTTGCGGCATGGTCTCTGTTGTAGTCGCCATGGATTACATCCTTTTCTTCTTCGCGTTAATAGGTTCGGGGACGGTATCCCGTGGTTAGTTCAGGCCGGCTATGACGCCACTTAGGTTCCTTGTTGAGTGTGGTGTTGGTGACGCTGCGCAGCGCGCGGATCATCTTTCCCCAGCCACCCACCACGGTGCTGGAGAGTTTGCCTCCCGGAGGCTCGTCCATAAAGGGCATAAATTTGTCGGGGAAGCCAGGCATCGTGCAGCCGATGCAAATACCGCCGACGTTAGGACATCCGCCGATCCCGCGCATCCAACCGCGCTTCGTGACGTTGCAATTGACAACCGGGCCCCAGCACCCTAGTTTGACCAGGCATTTAGAGGAGCCGTATTCCGTGGCAAAGTCCCCTTGCTCGTAATAGCTGCCGCGATCGCATCCCTCGTGGACGGTCTTGCCGAAGAGCCACGTGGGGCGCAGTTGGTCGTCGAGCGGAATTACCGGTGCAAGACCCGCGACTTGATAGAGCAGATAGAGAACGGTCTCCATAAAGTTGTCGGGCTGAACGGGACACCCCGGGACGTTGACGATGGGGAGTCCGGCTTTGGATCGCCATCCCCATCCCAGGTAATCAGCGAGACCCATGCACCCGGTGGGATTTCCTGCCATCGCATGGATGCCACCATAGGTGGCACAAGTGCCGATGGCGATTACAGCCAGTGCTTTGGGAGCGAGACGGTCAATCCATTCGCAGGTCTGGATCGGTTGACCGGTGTGAGGATTGGTACCTACCGCAGCCCAATAGCCTTCACTCTTGATCTTTTCATTCGGGATGGATCCCTCGACGACGAGCACGAAGGGGTCGAGTTTGCCCGCTTCCGCGTCGTAATAAAACTGCATGAACTCGCTGCCGTTCTCGTAACACAGCACCGGATTGTGCAGGTGGACTTTCGGAAGTCCCGGAATCGCTCCGAGCAGGACTTCTTCGATACTCGGCTGTTCGGCAGCCGTGACCGACACGCTGTCACCATCGCAGCCAAGCCCGGCAGTGATCCAGACGATATGAACCTCTTTTTGTAGGGCTGGGGGCGGCACGGGCGTTGGCTTATGAGACTTCGCCGAAGAAATTGGTACTTCAGGCATGGCATCTCTCTTTCGCTCTTACGCTGCTACTTGAATTTTGTTTTCACTGGCGCCGACAACGCGGTCCCAGGAACACATAGGCTTCGATCGCTCCTTTCGATTGCTCCTAAGGAGGCGATTCAAAGCAAATAAAAACAGCTGTACAGGAGAATGAAGCTCCAAGGAGGGCGATGCGATGCAGTGAGGGACGACAGGAAAACACGATCCCGGAACCGCGATTTGGGGCGTACTTCATGGTCCCCTTTTCTCACCGATGGCGCCACTAGAGGTTCATCAGCGTCCGCCATCCTATGCCTGTGGGAAACGACCCGTCAAATTGAGAACAGCTGTCCTGGAAAGGGTTTTTGATGGACTCAATATCCCGTCTGGATCGATACAGGGAGGGCCCCTCCAAACTAAGAAATTCCTAACAGATTCTGGGTAGCTGTTCCCCAAACATCACATCGAGGACGCGGGTGCCGCCAATCTCTGTGGTCATCAAAACCATGCCGGGATGGTCGGCTACAACTTCTCCGATGATCGTCGCGTCACCGCCCGAGGGATGCGTGCGCATGCTTTGCAATACCTGCTCAGCCGCATCTGAAGCGACGACCGCAACCAGTTTGCCTTCATTGGCAACGTAGAGTGCATCGAGCCCGAGCACTTCACACGCACCTTTCACCGTGTCCCGGACAGGTATCAAGCGCTCATCGATCAGCATCCCGACTTTGGACCGCGCAGCAATCTCATTCAATGTGGTTGCCACGCCACCCCGTGTGGGATCGCGAAGGCAGTGGATCGTAGTCTGGTCGGGCGCTGCATTCAGCATGGTACGAACGAGCCCGTGCAGAGGTGCGCAATCGCTTTCAATGCCGCCTTCGAATTCAAGATTCTCGCGTTGCGACATGATCGCCATGCCGTGATCGCCGATGTATCCGCTGAGTATGATCTTGTCGCCGGCGCGTGCGCGATCGGCAGAGATACTGACGGGTCCTTCAATGACTCCAATGCCGGTCGTTGTGATAAATATCTGATCTCCCTTACCGCGGTTGACGACCTTGGTATCGCCCGTTACGAGCTGCACACCAGCCTGCTTGGCTGCCGCGCTCATCGATTCCACAACCCGGCGCAGGTCATCGGAGGGCAGCCCCTCTTCGAGGATGAACGCTACGGCGAGGTACAGCGGGCGCGCGCCGCTCATGGCAAGATCGTTCACAGTGCCGTTGACTGCCAGGCCTCCGATATCGCCCCCAGGAAAGAAGATAGGAGAGACGACAAACGAATCTGTGGTAAAAGCAAGGCGCACCCCATTCAGTTGAAAGACGGCCTGGTCGTCGAGTTTATCGAGGAGCGGGTTTGCAAATGCAGGCAGGAAAATCTTTTCGATCAACTCGGCTGTCAGTTTGCCGCCGCTGCCATGCCCTAGGACGATGTTCTTGTGTTCGAAGATGGGAATCGGGCACGAGCCGAACCCGGTCAAGGCTTCGGTCTCGGGCATAAGTGAGATGGCAGAAGGAACGTCGTTGCTGTCGTCGTGCTCAACACTTGCTTCCGTTCCCTTTGTGCTGTGTTTTGCTTCGCTCATTCAACCGTCCCTATCTCTTGTCCCTTCTCCCTCTCAAATAACGTCTTCCTCGCCCATTGCTACGTGAATGAGGTCCCAAAGTATATGCAGCAACGCGACGTGCGATTCCTGTATCCGGTGCGTGCTGAAACTCGGTACGGTAAAGCAGTAGTCACAGGCAGCGCTCATGCGGCCTCCATCTCTACCAGAGGCCCCCACCGTCAGGATCCCTCTTCGCTTCGCCGCCTCCAGCGCATAGATAAGGTTCGGCGAGTTTCCGCTGGTCGAAAACGCCATTGCCATGTCTCCAGCAACCCCCCACAACTCAATCTGGTCTACGAAGACTCGGGCGTAGTCTTTGTCGTTGGCGATCGCCGTGACCAAGGGCATTTGGCTCACCAGATCGAAAGCGGGAAGCGCCCGTCTCTTTTCCACGATGGGATGTGCGAACTCAACGGCGGTGTGCTGCGCATCGCAAGCACTGCCACCATTCCCCATGATCCACAGGCGGTTTCCATTGCTGAAGCGTTCCGCCATCTTCTGGCTGAGTTCCCCGATGGAATCAGCGTATTGTTCGAAGAATTTCTGTTTGACCTCGACCGACTCTGCGCACTTGTGCATGACCATCTTTCGCCATGCACTCTGGGAGTGCGCGAGATCGGACGCGGTGGAGGAACTGGTGGACTGCGTCATGCCGCACCCCCAAGCGAAGCTGCCGCGTGGTTTGTCTCAACGGCTTCTGCTTTGTCCGCTTTGTCTCTCTTCAAATGCCGGCCGTAGGCATAATAAGCTGCGCATGCGCCCTCTGCGGAGACCATCGTAGCTCCCAGCGGATGCTGCGGATTACAGACGGTACCGAACGCAGGGCAATCGTGCGGCTTCTTGATTCCCTTGAGAATTTGGCCGCTGATACAAATATCCGGTTCGCGAGTATCGATCTCTTTTACGTTGAACAAGCGTTCAGCATCGTGGTCACGAAATTCCCAGCGCAACTTGTAGCCGCTCTTAGGAATCGTGCCGATGCCTCGCCATTTGCGGTCGCCGATCTCAAATACCTCGAAGACGAGTTTCTGTGCCGGTTGGTTCCCTTTGCGGTCGAGTATCCGTGAGTATTGGTTTTCGACTTCGGCGCGTCCGGATTCGAGTTGTTTGACGGTCATCAGCGTCCCGTGCAGTATGTCGAGTGGCTCGAAGCCCGTAATGACGATCGGAACTCGAAAGCGGGCGCTGATGGGCACGTATTCGTTGTAACCCATGATGGCGCACACATGCCCTGGCCCTAGAAATCCCTGAACGCGGTTTTGCGGAGACTGCAGAATCGCTGCAAGCGATGGCGGCACAAGAACGTGGGAAACCAGCACGGAGACATTCTTCAATCCCTCCTGGCGGGCGCGCCAGACCAGCATTGCGTTCGCAGGCGCCGTTGTTTCAAACCCAATGGCAAAGAAGACGATCTGTCTGTCGGGATTGGCGCGCGCGATCTTGAGGCAATCGAGCGGCGAATAAACAATACGTATATCCCCTCCCTGCGATTTGATGGTGAAGAGATCTCCATCTGATCCCGGTACTCGCAACATGTCTCCGAAGGAGCAGAAGATCACCTCAGGACGGCGGGCGATAGCGTGTGCCTTATCGATCATTTCCAGGGGCGTAACACACACCGGACACCCCGGCCCGTGCACCAGTTCAATTCCCTCTGGTAGAAGGTAGTCGAGACCGTTCTTCACAATGGAATGAGTCTGCCCTCCGCAAACTTCCATGATGACCCACGGCTTCGTCTGTATGCGCCGAATCTCGTCCACGACTTTCCGCGCCACGCCCGCGTCCCGATATTCATCCAGGTACTTCATGGCTTTTCCTCCCGCGCTGGGACTTTCCCTGCTCCTGCTCCGACCTCCTCGACTACGGGCGCTTCGAGTTCGGTGAGCTGGTCCATGTCCATCAGGATTTGATAGGTACGCTCTGCCTCCGCCTCATCCACTTTGCTGATCGCAAAACCGACATGCACCAGTACGTAATCGCCGATCTTGGTCTCAGGAACATATTCAAGGCAGACCTCGCGCACGATGCCCCCGAACTGTACCCGCGCCATCTGCATACCGCGTTGCTCGAAGCTTTCGACGACCTTACCCGGAATTGCAAGACACATTTCACCCGCCTTTTTGTAGTATTTCGTTTGCGATCACCGCCTGGCCCAATGATATTCCGCCATCATTCGCCGGGACTTTCTCGTGCAAGTAAACTTCAAAACCAGAGCTGCGCAGACCGCTCACGCTGCGTTCCAGCAGCAAGATGTTTTGGAATGTGCCTCCACTCAGGCACACGCGTCCGATACCTGCGCTCCGCCGAATGCGCCTGCAGACCTCGACGATCGCGGCAGCCAGCGTGTTATGGAAGCAAGCAGAGATCCAGCCGGGTGCCTTCTTCCGAGATACATCGCGAACGATCTCTTCAATCGTGGGTCGCATATCCACTGTCAAAGGATCGCCCTCCTCGATCACGAAGCTGTACCTCTTTTCGACATCTTTCGCGGCAAGCGATTCCAATTGGATGGCTGCTTGCCCTTCAAAGTTAATCTCTTGCCGGATTCCCGTGAGCGACGCTACCGCATCGAACAGCCGTCCACAAGAGGATGTCTGAACAGTGTTGATGCGCCGAGCGAGCATGGCGCGCACCACTGACACTTGTTTTTCCGGAACATCTGAAAGAGCATCGGTGCCCTCCGACATGTTCGCTCCAAACATTTCGTTCAGATAGCTGAGAGCTGCACGCCATGGCTGGCGGACGGCAGCGTCTCCGCCGGCCAGCGGAATGTAGCGGAGGTGCGCACGCCTTTCGAATGATAGATAGTCCGCTACCATGAACTCTCCGCCCCAGATCGCCCCGTCAGTGCCATACCCTGTGCCGTCAAAGGCAACGCCGATCACCTTGCCGTTGAGATGGTTCTCTGCCATACAACTAGCGACGTGAGCGTGGTGATGCTGCACGCCGATTTTGCGTGCGATAGGCATCTGCTGCGCCATCTTCGTGCTCATGTACCCCGGATGCAGGTCATAGGCGATCGCTTTGGGTTCCACGCGAAAGATCTTCTCAAGGTTGGCGAGCGTCTCTTGAAAGAACTGCAGTGTCTCGTAGTTTTCCATATCACCGATATGCTGGCTGACGATCGCATATGTGCCCTTGGTCAAACAGAACGTGTTTTTCAGATCCGGACCGCACGCCAGTATCTCCTGCATCGGCCTCTTAAGATCGACAGGATGTGGCACGTATCCGCGAGCGCGCCGGATCACGCACTCTCTTCCTTCGAAGGTGCGCACGACCGAATCGTCCACACGCATGTGGATGTCGCGGTTGTGAAACACAAACCAGTCCGCGACACCGTCTAACCGTTTCCACGCCTCTTCATTCGAGACAACGATCGGCTCTTCTGAGATGTTCCCGCTGGTCATGACCAATGCTGGAAATTCCGACGCCGTATCGGGAGAGTCGCTGAACAACAGATAGTGGAGCGGTGTATACGGCAGCATCACGCCGATCGTGTTGTTGCCGGGCGCAATTGCGGGCGATACCAAAGCGTCCGGACGACGCTGCAGCACCACAATGGGACGCCGAATACTCTGCAACGAGCGCCGTTCCTCATCACTCACAAAGCAGAACCGCTCCACAGCTTCGACGTCGCGTGCCATGACTGCGAACGGCTTATCGCTGCGGCGCTTCCTGACGCGCAGTTGCTTCACTGCCTGATCGTTCTGCGCATCGCACGCAAGCAGGAAGCCGCCGAGTCCTTTGACCGCAACGATCTTGCCTTCGCGCAACAGCTGTCTCGCATCCCGCACGAAGTCCACGGACAACTCACCGAATCCAAAGCACCACCCATTTTCCGGATGGAACGCTCCGCGCTTTGCCAGCGCCAGACTTGGACCGCAAACAGGACACGCGTTCGGTTGCGCATGGAAACGGCGATTGCGCGGATCGTGGTATTCCCGTTCACAATCCGCACACATCCGGAACACCGACATCGTCGTCGCGGGCCGGTCATACGGAATATCGTTGATGATGGTGTAGCGCGGACCGCAATTTGTGCAATTCGTGAATGGATACCCGTAGCGGCGGTTGGCTGCGTCGCCAAAATCACGCCAGCAGTCCTCGCAGGTGCCTACGTCCGGAGAGATCAGCGTAAAATCGCCCGCTGCGTGCTGACTCTCACAAATGGTAAAGCTCTCGCCGCCTTGCGGGCTGAGTACTGCAATCCTGAGTTCGTCGATCCGCGCCAGTGGCGGAGGCCTCCGCTCTAGTTCATCGAGGAACTCCTGCACCGAGCGGTCTGCGCCTTCTATTTCGACCGTCAATCCGCTCGAGGAGTTAAGCACGTAGCCGGCGAGACCGAGAGAACATGCCAGGTTGTACACGAACGGCCGGAACCCTACGCCCTGCACCACGCCCCTGATATGGATCTGCTTACGTACTACCGTCGCGATCGGAACTGTCGCCATGGCAGCACTCCTCGGCACCAGTCTTGCCACAACCCCGTGAACATTCGGCAACTGCCTCAGCCCCGCGGTGATCTCAACAGCCCTGGAATCATTTCAACTGAAAGGGCGTAGGGAGTGCATGTTACCACACCGTTTGGGCAATTTCAGGTGCAGAGTCCCTCACGAAATCCCGCAACAATCTGCAGCATCGGGAGCCACGGATCGCCGGATGATTCGGCGATCATTCCAATATCTCTCGCAGCCGCCCCGTCTCGACCTCGTAAACGAAACCTCGAACCGGCATACGATCGCCGATCCAGGGATGCGCCCGAAAACGCGCCAACTGTTCCCGCACATTCTGCTCGATATCAGAAAAGGCGTGAAAGGATCGCGGAGCTTCCGCGTCGCGCCCCGTCTGCTTGCGGATGCTCTCTCTGAGTTCGCCCTCTGGCAGTTTCATGAGTCCGCAATCAGTATGGTTGATGATCATGAGCTCTTCAGAGCCGAGGAAGAAATGCGAAAGCAGCACCGAACGCAGCGAGTCTTCGGTGACAAGCCCTCCCGCATTGCGCAGTATGTGCGCATCCCCGACCGTGAGCCCGAGGCTGGCGATCGTCAACCGCGTATCCATGCAGGTGAGCACGGTGAGGTGTTTGCGAGGACGCGGGGTGAAATGCGAGGAGTGATATGTCTTCGCAAACTCGGCGTTCGCGAGCACTACATCATCTATGACGCTCATATGGAAGTCTGAAACAACATCCAAGATTACACAATGTTCGCATTAACATGTATGCAAAGTCCCACAAGAGCTCACACCAAAGCCTTACATACCGGGCCACCTTCGTTGGGAGAGGACAGGTTGCCGAAGAGCGTTGATCCTTGGAAGTCTTTTTCGTATACGTGACTGCCCAACCAGCTGATCGCCTCGACACAACCTGTGGATCTCTCGCGGCAGTGTTGAACAGTTTTCTAAAATTTTGCTAAGTTTGCTCTATGTCGCTGGAAGTTTGGAAACAAATACTCGAGATAAGCGCAGTGATCCTGTTATTTTTCACCTTCCTTTCAGGTGCAGGGTTGCTCTACACGAGTACCCGGATAAACAAACGCCAAACAGAACAGCTGAGGCAGTTTGACAAGAGACTGGCGGACGCTAAGACGGAACAAGGAAAGCAGGAAGAGCGCGCAGCCAAGGCCGAACTAGCTCTCAAACAATACGTAGATGAGGTGGCCAAACACGCAGGTCCGCGTAGTCTCGACGCTAAAATATTTCTTAGTCAATTGAAAGGAAAGCCGAAGGCTTCAGTGCGACTTTTCTATAACCCGAACGATTCAGAAGCGTACATGTTCGCGCAACAAATACATATCCTCTTGGGACCCGGGGAAGATGGACAGAGCGCCGGTTGGGAAGTGTCAGGGCCAAAACCTATTCCGCCGGAAGGGTGGGTTCCGCAGAAGCATGGATTCCAGTTGGTTGGCCCAAATGACGCGCCTCCCGCAGCCAGATACCAAGGCATAGGCGTTGAAAGTGGGCTGACCCTAGTTACCAGGGACCCCGTGGAGGATACGGGCTTCGACCGGAACACAGCGGGGAGGGCCTTAACAAACGCGTTACTAAAGGGGCTCGCAGGCGACCATGGAGATGGAAGCCTCATTACACAACCAGACCCAACACTTCCTGGTGGCTCAATGGTTCTCGTTGTTGGCCAAAAGAGGCAGACACTTGACCTAGAGCGATTCGGAGTGCCAGAATCCGGGTCCTGCAAAGATGGCGATGGATGCCAATGCGGTGGATCTCTGAAAAGACTTGTGGGCAAATTGACCCCGACCAGAGATCACTTTTCGCCTTAGAAACAGAGCAGTCGTTGAGCACGACGAGCATTGTTGGGAAAGACCCCGAAAGCAGTCCCGCCAATTTCCCACGCAGGAATAAGGCCGGTCTTCGCCAGTAACTCTCACAAAAAAGAATGGCTCCTCAGGTAGGACTCGAACCTACAACCCTTCGGTTAACAGCCGAATGCTCTGCCATTGAGCTACTGAGGAACTTCGTTGTGGATAAAATTGCCTACATTTTTTATAGCATGCAGCACCTTACGAAGCAACTGCCGGTAGGCGTGGTCTCTTCCTCGTCAGCGCTGCGATGACGGCGAGTGCGCACATGCTGATCGCATCGCCCCAAAGGCGCACATGCGGCTCGTTCCAGCGCACGATCAAGGTATGCTCTCCGCCAGGGACATGCGCCGTGATGCGTCCCGAATCGTCATGATCGTGGGCGATGTCGCTTCCGTCAAGCTGGACCTTCCACGCCGGATAATCGAGCAATTTTATCTGCACGTCAGCACCCTCACGCGCGACATGAACCTCATATCTTCTATTCAGCGGACTGCCCGAGACTAGCCTGCCGCGGCCTTGATGAAGAGTGAAGGCGAGCGCCGGGTCCTCAGGCTTGATAGCGTCGATCGATGCGAACGCGGGAGCATAGTCCCATTGCCCCTCGTATCCGTTGCCAGACTGCACTCCGTCGCGCACCGTTTGAGCATCATCCGACCCAATCATGTACGTCTCCGATGTGGGCGTACGCACGATCGCCAGTGGCAACGCAAACAGAAGGATTAGCAGCGCCAAACGGATTCGTTTGCCTGAAGCGGAGATACCCAACGCTGCCGCCAGTGCGAGCACGAACGAGAACCTCCATGGAAATTGGACGAACCGCAGCTTCGGCGCATGCTCCCAGATCAGGGCCGAAAGAGGCGAAAGCAGCAGCGCTCCCATCGCAGCAATGGTGCCAGTCATGAGTCGTTGCGTGCGCGTCCAAACGCGCCAGTTAGCGATCGTGGCTATAATCGCGACCAGCAATATCGCCAGCGCTGCGCTCGATACCAGCTTGTTGTAAGCGAGAAAGATTGCGGTGCCGTGGCCCACAAACAAAGTGTTGTTTCTTGGGCTAAGCGTCGGATCGAGCACTTGCGACAGATCGAGCCAGCGCTGTTCGTAGATCGCCGGAAGAAGATAGAAGGCGGTGAGCGCCAGTCCGAGCACGAGTGACGATGCGAACTTTGCCCATAGCTCGATTGAACGCAGGTCCAGTAGCGCGAGCACAGCCAGCAGGTATGACACCAGCAATGCGGAAGGCGTGTTCGCAAGCCACACTGCTGAGAAAGTGATCGACAGTACCACAACATCCCGCGCGCTTCCTCGCTCGCGAAATATGAGAAAGGCGATCAGTAGGAATGGCAACAACGCCATCCCCAGCATCTCGGCGAACGCGCTCCGCCAATAGACGAGTATGACCGTGTACGGATTCACCACGTACACCGCCGCCGCCCAGTATGCCGCACCTCTGCTCATCCATCTGCGCGCCAGCAGATAGGCGCCCGTTCCGGCAAGCACAAGCAGCGACCATACAAACACCGCGGGCAGCAACGTATAGGGCAATACCAGTGAAAGAGCAGCGCCCCATATCCAGCTCAATGGCGGATAGAAGACGAATCGCGGCTCGCCCGCCCCATAGTTTGCCCACACAGCCCAGCGAGGATAGACCATGCCCTGATGCCACTGCCCCGCCACGTCATACCAGCTCGATACGTGGAACTCGAAATCGTGTCCCGAGGGCACGCCGAGCCACAGGAACGGCAGCACCAGCAACGCCGCGAAAGCCGCGATCAGCGCGGCTGTTTGCAAACTTTTCTGGACAGGAGTCACTGCTGCCGAGCCTAGCACATCATTCTTGCTAAAATCGTCGGTCGCCATGAAAGCACTCAAACAAATGTTCACGCTCGTGCCACTGTCCCTCGCCCTCTCTTCAGCCCTTATCCATGCGCAGGAGGCTCAACAGCCCGGCCTCCCCGAAACCCCGCGCGACAACGTCGTCGATACGATCCATGGTCACCAGATTACCGACGCGTACCGCTGGCTCGAAGACGCGCACTCGCCCCAGACGCAGAAGTGGGTCGCGGAAGAGCAGCACTATACGGAAAGCGTTCTCTCTCCGCTGCCGCAGCGTGAGCAGATCCGTCAACGGCTTACTGAACTCGCGCAGATAGGCGTGATCGGCACCCCGCAAGTGGGCGGCAATCGCTATTTCCATACCCGCCGCGAAGGCAAGCAGAACCAACCGGTCTTGTACGTCCGCGAGGGGGTGAACGGCGCTGACCGCGTTCTGGTCGATGTGAACGCTCTTGCCGCGGATGGAACCGTTGCACTCGATTGGTACTATCCCACGCACGACGGGAAGTATGTCGCTTATGGCACCTCCCCGAGCGGCTCGGAGATCAGCACACTGCACGTCATCGACACAGCGACGGGCAAACACCTGACGGACCAGATCGAGCGCACCAGAGCTGCGAGCATTGCGTGGAAGCGGGATGATTCCGGTTTCTACTACACGCGCTATCCCAAACCGGGCGATGTTGCTCCAGGTCAGGAGATGTATAACCGTCACGTCTTCTATCACCAGCTCGGGAGTGATGCCGCGCACGATCCCGAGATCTTCGGCGCTGGACGCGATGCGCAGGACTGGCCCAATGTGTCCCTCTCGGAAGACGACCGTTGGTTGACCATCGGCGTGGAGCAAGGATGGGCGAAGTCCGAAGTCTTCCTGCTGGACGTGAAATCGCCCGGTGCGAAGCCGGTTCGAGTGACCGATGGAAAAGAGTTCCTGTATAGCGGTTTCGTCCGCAAGGGCACGCTTTACCTCATGACAAATGAGGATGCACCGCGATTCAAGGTGCTCACCGCGCCAGCCGCCCACCCCGAACGCGCTAACTGGAAGCCGTTGATCGGCCAATCAGAAGACGTGCTTGCCGGGCTCGACTACATCGGTGGCAAGCTTGTGGCAACTTACGATCACATCGCCACGAGTCTGCTTCGCGTCTTCCGTACAAGCGGCGAGCTACAAGCCGAGATTCCTTTGCCAACCCTCGGCTCCATCACCGGAGTAGGCGGGCTCGACGATGGTTCAGAGGCATTCTTCACCTTCACGTCGTTCATAACGCCCACCACCGCCTACCGCTACGACCTGAAATCCGCGCACTCTGAAGTGTGGAAGAAACTCGATACCTCGATCGCTCCGGAAGACTATGAGGTGAAGCAGGTCTTCTATCCCTCAAAGGATGGTACGAAGGTCCCGATGTTCATAGTGAACAAGAAGGGCGCCGTCCACGGAAATGGGAAGAACACCGCGCTGCTCACTGGATACGGCGGCTTCAACGTATCTAACACTCCGTATTTCAGCCCCTCGGCATTTCTCTGGCTCGAGAACGGAGGCGTCTATGCCGTTGCCAATCTGCGCGGGGGCGCCGAGCACGGAGAAGACTGGCATCGCGCCGGAATGCTCGACAAGAAGCAAAACGTCTTCGATGACTTCATCGCTGCCGGCGAATACCTGATCTCGCAGAAGTACACAATGAAGCAGCACCTGGCGATCTATGGCGGATCGAATGGCGGCCTTCTGGTGGGTGCGAGCCATCACGCAGCGTCCGGATCTGTGGCGTGCCGCCGTTTGCGCCGTGCCGCTGCTCGATATGCTGCGCTATCAGCGCTTCCAGATCGCCAAGCTGTGGATCCCCGAGTATGGCAGCGCTGAGGATCCGAAACAGTTCGACTTCATATATGCCTACTCGCCGTACCATCACGTGAAACCGGGGACGACTTATCCTGCGACCATGTTCGTCACTGCCGACACCGACACCCGCGTCGATCCCTCCATGCGAAGAAGATGGCGGCACTGATGCAATCGAGGCTGCAAACGGTAAGAGCCGAGACACAACCGATCCTCCTCGGATCGAGACGAAGGCAGGACACGGAGCCGGTAAACCACTCACCAAGCAGATCGAGGAGAGCACGGATGTGTACAACTTCCTCATGTGGCAGACCGGTATGCGGGTGAGGTGAGAGCTATCCTCCTTCGCTGCGCTCGGGACGGGCACCATTCGGTGGGGTATACCCCCCTCCGGGCACATAGTGGAATGTGCAAGTTAGAGGGGGAGATCACCGTAGGATCACCGTAGATCCAAGTAATAGTGTTTACCTTTTGGTTAGCCCAAGATGTAGTGTTTATGGATTGTGAAAGAGCAAACGGCGCGTCCGAAGACACGCCGAGGGAGAAACAGAGTAGCAGGATCGTACGTTCGGGCGCAAGAGAATTCTTTTGCTTTTGAGAAGCATGGGCGGGCGGGCCGCCCACCCAGACCACCGGCTGGCAGCCGGCGCTACGGTAGAACGCGAGGTTACTTCGTCGCTGCGCTCCTCGCAATGACAATTCCTAAAAGCGTGCTGATCCCCCGACTGAAGCCGGGGGTCTACCTCAGACAAATTCATGAAGAGCACTGGTCGCAGGCGAGGTGACGCTCACATGACTTCGATTGGAACTTGCCACTCGCTTCAATCCACCTGATGGGCGGCTCGGTAACCCTCGCGCGACTGGACGATGACCTTCACTTCTTTCCCCTTCTGGTCCACTATTTTCAGCGGTTCCCCATCAGGAGCGGTCAGTTTGACTTTGAGTTTGCGATAGGTGCCGTCGAGCTTCGAGTTGGTGGGATGGTAGCTAAGCGAATACTGATTCCGAATCGTCGCCGCGATGTCGCCAAAGATCTCTGGAAACTCACCCTCGAAGCGCGGGAAATATGCTTTGCCGCCGGTCCATTGGGCGAAGCTGCGCAGTTGATTATCGGCTTGCAGGAAATCCAGTTGGTCCAAAGCGCCCCAGGTTCCCCCGAACGCACCGCGCGACTCGAGGAATATTCGAAACGCCTGCCCGGTGCCGACTGCATAGATGGTGATGTCTTTCGATCCCTGTATCTTCTTCGAGATCTTGTCGAGGTTCAGCTTGCTGAACGTATCGATACCGCGGGTGAGCAGGATGATGTATTTGTGACCCTCAACTCCTTCGAGGCGATCGATCGTGTCATAGAGGGCGTCGAAGACGTTGGTTTCGCTGAAACCCGGGATGCGCAATTGGTTGAGCGCGCCCTGCACCGCATTCTTGTCCTGCGTGAAATCGACGATAATGCGCGGAGTCATATCGAATGCCGTGACCGCCACGAAATCGTCCTTCTTCAGTGTGCTGGTGAACGAGTACGCACCATTGAGCATGTCCACAAGGAATGGATAGGGCATGTTCGCAAACTCAACCAGTAACACCGCCGTGATCGGCTTGGTAGTTTGCGCAAAGTTCAGCACCTTCTGGGGGACGCCGTCCTCGATGACCTGAAAGTTCTCCTGGTGGAGCCCGGGTATGAACATGCCGTTCTTCTGGGCGATGACGCTCACATCGACATTCACTAGCGCGGTGTCGACGTGGAAGGTGGGAGCATCGATCCCTTCCACCTTTTTGGGTTTATCGGGTTTCGGCTCCGGTTTCGGCTGCTCACCGTCTGATTTCTTTCGGATGATGACCGGCGCCGTATCGCTCTGTGGTCCGCTAACGTCGACCGGTGTTTGTTGCTGCTGCTTTTGCTGCTGTGTACTGACCTGAGACGGTTCCTGCGAAGTGGACTGCCCCAGCGCTGTGGAAACAAAGAGCGAACCCGCTGTGAGGACGAGGCTTATAACTAGAACAGTACTTTTAGAAGCCCTAGAAATTCGTAAGGTATTACGGCAACTTTGCATAAGAATTGAGCTATTCGCGCCCGAGCAGGGTTGCTAATATAGATGCCAATCCAAAGCAACCGTTAACGTTTTTAGTGCAACGCGGTCTAACCGTTCAGGTACTTGGGATATATTACCCATGAAGTGCACAGCTTTCGTCGCCTTCTTTGCCTTGCTGTTAGCTCAGGGCTTGTACGCCGCTCAACCATCCTCAACCCCTGCGCCAAAAAGGGTCAAGCCCGAAATCATGACGTTGGCCGACGTCCATCGAGGGCAGCATGGCGTCGCCTACACAGTCTTTGAAGGTACAAAGCCGGAGCCAATGGACCTTGAGGTACTCGGCATCCTGCGCAACTTCAATGGGCCTAAGAGTGACGTAATCCTGGTTCGCTTGCATGGGAAGAAGGTCGAGTTCACGGGCGTCGTCGCCGGCATGAGCGGGAGCCCTGTCTATATCGACGGCAAACTGGTGGGAGCGCTCGCCTTCCGCATCGGGCAATTCTCGAAAGAACCCATCGCCGGCGTCACCCCTATCGAGGAGATGCTGGAGATCAACGAACTTGACCGCAGCATGCCTGCCGTAGCCGCGCATAGAGCGCTACCCACGCACTCCGGTATTGAGGCGACATCCACTTCTACCCAAACCTCTGTCGGTGGCGGCAGCGCTGACGACACAAACGTTCTGGGCAATATCGCTCAGGCGATGACGCCGATCGAGTCACCACTGGTTTTCAACGGGTTCACGGAAGAGACCCTTCGCGCCTTCGCGCCCCAGTTCAAGCAGGCGGGAATCATGCCCGTCATGGGTATCGGCGGGGCCGACCCGAACGAGCACACGCCGGAACCGATCGAGCCGGGCTCATCGGTAAGCGCTGTGATGGTCCGCGGTGATATGTCCATCGCAAGCACCTGCACCGTCACGTACGTGGATGACGAGCACCTGCTCGCCTGCGGCCACCCGCTGATGCAGTTCGGACGTGTCGAATTGCCGATGACCAAGTCGAACGTGATCGCAACGCTTCCCTCGCCGCTAAATGCCTTCAAGATCGTCAATGCGACTGACGAGATCGGCGCGTTTGTCCAGGACCGCCATACCGGCATCATGGGCAAGTTCGGCGTCCTGCCGGAGATGATCCCCGTGACCCTCTCCATCCATGGTGGAGCGCACCCGAAGCAGTTCCACTACGAGGTCATCAACAACGCCAAGATGACACCGGTCTCAATGGCGGCGACGGTCTATCAGGCGCTGCAGGGACTGAACGAGTATGGGGAAGAGATCAGCTATCGCGTCAACGGCAACATTCAGGTTGAAGGCTTCAATGCAGTGAAACTGCAGAACATGTTTGCGCCTTCGGATGAGTCCGCGTCTTCGATGGAGATCGCGAAATCTATCGGCGACCACTTCAGCCGGCTCTTCGATAACCAACTCGCCGAGCCTCAGGTCAACGGGGTGAATCTCGACATCGATCTCGTGCCCGAGCGAAAGACAGCGCGCCTTGAAACTGCCCGCACCGATGTGACCGAGGCCCGTCCCGGAGACGAGATCACGGTCGAAGCGGTCCTGCGTCCCTATCGCGGAGACCCGATCGTCCGCCGTATCCCGATCAAGGTCCCGACCTCCACCCCCGACGGTACGCTCCGCATTCTGGTGAGCGACTCGGACACCCTGGACCACACCCAGCATCAGGCGATGGTCGCCCAACGCGACCGCGCCGACCTATCGACGACCATCGCCCAACTGAATCAAGAGCATGCCAACCACGACCTTTACGTGTCATTGCTCGAATCCAATCCCCAGGCGATGGTGGATGACAAGGTCATGCCCGCGCTACCGGTATCGATCATGAACGTGATGGATGGCATGCGCGGCACCCATGACATGTTCGTGTCGGGTGAATCCGCAGTGTACGTAACGTCCACTCCGTTGGACTATGTCGTAACCGGCTCACAGGTGGTAACGGTACAGATCAAGTAGGGAATTTCAGAAGATTGTGATTTCAGATTTGAAAACCATTGAACCGGCTTGATTTGCCGGCTTTTTGGACTTTTGCCGTCTCCTAGCCCGAGGTTTCGATTTTGAAATCTGAAATCCCCAAATCTGAAATCGACAAATCCACCTGCGTAACCCTCAACGGTAATTGCACCTCGGTTCATCCAGCTTGCCTCCATGCAGGAATGGTGTCTAATGCTGGTAGGCAAGTGTTTTCGAATATTTTGCGATGCAGCAAGTCAGCAACAAAGCGTCCAACGGAACCATGGCTGCATCCAATGCAGCAGGTGTTCTCGTTTCGGTGCATGCCTTAAAGAAGGCCTACCGCTCCGGAACGGAAGAGTTAGTGCTCTTTGACAATCTCTCATTTAGCGTTCACGAAGGTGAATTACTGGCGATTGTGGGCGAATCGGGCTCAGGGAAGAGTTCCCTGCTGCACTTGCTTGGAGCGCTCGATTCTCCAACGTCGGGTGAGGTACTGTTTCGAGGCAAGAGCGTGAACGGAATGTCGGAGGCAAACGCCGCCGGTCTTCGTAACCGGTCGATCGGGTACGTTTGGCAGTTTCACTACTTGCTCCCGGAGTTCACCGCGCTGGAAAATGTTGCCATGCCCTTGTTGGCACGAGGCGAGCCGCCCGCGAAATGCAATGAGCGCGCGGAACATTGGTTGCGGCGGGTAGGACTTTGGAATCGCGCCATGCACCGCCCCGGAGAGCTTTCAGGTGGAGAGCAACAGCGCGTAGCTCTCGCGCGGGCCCTAGTCAGTCATCCGCAACTCCTGCTCGCGGACGAGCCTACCGGCGACCTCGACAACCGCACCTCTGAAGCCATCTTCGAGCTGATCGGCGAATTGCATCGAGGCTTCCCGGGCGAGGCTTCTGGACAGAAATTGACGTCATTCATCGTCACTCACAACCTGGATTTTGCGCGGCGGTGTGACCGCATCCTTCGGCTGCGCAACGGAATCGCCGAGGAGGTAGCTCCATCGCTACTAGACTGAGGGCGGAATGAGAGATCGAATAGAGCTGAGATCCCGGCCAGAACAGGGTCCGGGAGAACAAAAACGGAACTTCGGTTCCGTAACCAGGGTTTAAGTCCGTAAGGACTTGATTAGGATCTGAAAGAAGATCTTCAGGTTCATGAAGTTGACAGCAGTCTGGGCTAAACGCGGGGGATCGGCTCCTGCGTCCTCCCTCCTCGGGTGACAGGAGTGGGGCGACGACATGAGGCAGCTTCGGGCTATCAGAGGGACTAAATGTTTGAACGGTACACAGAGAAAGCGCGGCGCGTAATTTTCTTTGCGCGTTATGAGGCAAGCCAGTTCGGATCTCCGTATATCGAGACGGAGCACCTGTTGCTCGGCCTGCTTCGCGAAGACAAAGCGCTCACCAACCGTTTTCTGCGCTCGCATGCCTCGGTGGAATCGATCCGTAAACAGATCGAAGGCCACACTACGATCCGGGAGAAGGGTTCGACCTCAGTCGATCTCCCGCTCTCGAACGAATGCAAGCGCGTGCTCGCCTACGCCGCAGAAGAGGCAGAACGCCTCTCGCACAAACACATCGGCACCGAGCATCTGTTGCTTGGGCTCCTGCGTGAAGAGAAGTCGTTCGCCGCGGAGATCCTGCAGGAGCGCGGCCTGCGCCTGAACTCCATCCGTGAAGAACTCTCGAAGACGACGCCGTCGGAAAAACAGCCGCAGCAGCGTCAGCGCGAGCAGTCGCTGCTCAGCGAGTTCTCGCGTGATCTTACCCAGTCCGCCATGGATTCGCAGCTCGATCCGTTGGTTGGGCGCGAAAACGAAGTGGACCGCGTCATCCAGATACTGTGCCGCCGGACCAAGAACAATCCCGTGCTCATCGGCGAACCCGGCGTCGGTAAGACCGCCATCGTCGAAGGTCTCGCGCAGCGCATCGCCGACGGAGAAGTGCCGTCGTTCCTCGCCGAAAAGCGCATACTCGCACTCGATCTCTCACTCATCGTCGCGGGTACGAAATACCGCGGACAATTCGAAGAGCGCCTGAAGACCATCATGAAAGAGCTGATGGAGAACCAGAATGCCATCATCTTCATCGACGAACTGCACACCCTGGTCGGTGCAGGGTCCGCAGAGGGATCGCTCGATGCAGCCAACATCCTCAAGCCGGCGCTCTCACGCGGAGAGATTCAGTGCATCGGCGCCACAACGCCGGGCGAATATCGCAAGTCGATCGAGAAGGACCGCTCCCTTGAGAGACGCTTCCAGTCCGTGAAGGTGCCTCCGCCGAACGAGGAAGACGCGGTCAAGATCATCATGGGCATCAAGGACCGCTACGAGAAGTTCCATGCGGTCACGTACACCGATGAAGCGATCAACTACTCGGTCTCCCACTCGAACCGTTACATCCCGGACCGTTTTCTGCCCGACAAGGCGATCGATCTGCTCGATGAGGCCGGAGCACGCGTAAAGCTGCGCCAGACTTCCCTGCCTGACGAGATCACTGATGTGCAGAAGCGCATCAAGTTCATCGTCCATCGTATGGAAAACGCCATCGCCAACCATGAATTTGAGAAGGCGCGGTTCTATTCGGACGAAGAGCGCAAAGAGCGCGAGAACCTGCGCGCCCTGAGAGAGAAATACAACCTCGATGAGTCCGCCACCGGTGTCGTGACCAAAGAGGACATCGAAGAGGTCGTGTCGCGCTGGACGGGCGTCCCTATCACCTCGATCAAAGAGGAAGAGACGCAGAAGCTCATGCGCATCGAGGAGGAGCTGCATCGCCACGTCATCTCGCAGGACAAAGCGATCAGCGCACTCGCTCGCGCTATCCGCCGCTCACGTGCGGGGTTGAAATCACCACATCGTCCGATCGGGTCGTTCCTCTTCCTCGGACCGACAGGCGTCGGCAAGACCGAGATCGCACGTACGCTCGCCAAGTTCCTCTTCTCGAGCGAGAAGAACATGATCCGCTTCGATATGAGCGAGTTCATGGAAAAACATACAGTTTCGAAGCTGATTGGCGCGCCTCCGGGATACATCGGCTACGAAGAGGGCGGACAGCTAACGGAACGCGTGAAGCGTCAGCCGTATTCGGTCGTTTTGCTCGATGAGATCGAGAAGGCTCATCCGGACGTCTTCAACGTTCTGCTGCAGGTCTTCGAAGATGGACAGCTCACAGACGGCAACGGCCAGACCGTTGACTTCAAGAACGCCATCATCGTCATGACCTCGAACATAGGCGCGCGTCACTTGATGAAGCGCACTGCATTCGGCTTCCAGTCGGACAAGGAAGAGCACGTCTCGAACAAAGTCGAAGAGATGGTCAAGAATGAGGTGAAGCGTGTCTTCAATCCCGAATTCCTGAACCGCCTCGACGAGGTCATCATCTTCAACGCGTTGACGGATGGCGACCTGATGCAGATTCTTGAGCTTCTGGTGCAGCAGCTCAACCACAACCTCATCAACAAAGAGATCACCATCAGCGTTACCGAGGACGCCAAGAAGTGGATCCTCGGAAAAACACTGACGGACCGCAGCTACGGAGCGCGTCCTCTGCGCCGCGCCATCCAGCGCTATGTGGAAGATCCGCTGTCGGAAGCATTGATTCAGGGCACGATGAAAGACCGCCCCGCGTTCGTCGAGGTCTATCTCGACAACAACCAACTGTTCTATCGTCCGGTGGGACTGAACGAAGAGCAGAAGGAAGGCGCGCTGTTGGTTACGGAGTAATAGCTGAGAGCCGAAAGCTCTCAGCTTTCGGCTACCAGGTTGTTTACGGTTCTCTAATCGTGCTTCGCACTCCCTCCGACTTGTCATTGCAAGCGAAGTAACCTCGCGGTTGCCTTTAAACGCGCGGAGCGCGCGGCTTCAGCCCCGGCGGAGCTGCTTCCGTTCCACCGTCTCCTAATGACAAGTCGACGGGGCCGCACGCCGAAAGCTAAACTCGCGATTTTGCGACGTCGATCTCCTTACGAAGCTCGTCCATAAGCTGGCGAAAGGGTTCTCGCTGCAGGCGTCCAAGCGCATGAAGGCGCTGTTCGATATCGCGGAAGACGTCTTCAGCGTCCTGGATCGCGCGGGAGGCAAAGGCAGCATTACCGCGTAGAGATGCGGCTTCGGCGGAATCCACCAGGCTGAAGATGATCTCCACATCCGCTTCGACAAGTTCCACCCGTATCCGGTCGCGGAGCGGAGATCGATAGAAGTGTGGCAACGGTTCCCTTCCTTCGGTCTTGAATCATCTTGCACTGCCCGGGGCGATTGCCGAACTCAGGAGTACGGGGCCGGGAGTTTGCTTTTGACCCGATGCTCTCGCATCTGCGACGCCTGATGGGTCAGGATGCGTAAATCGCTTCTGGGTTTTGCCCGGCAGAGCAAGACGAATCCCTGCTTAGAGTCTTCGGGGAAGAACAAGTCCGCATCCGCCTGGTCGACTGAACCCTCGATCAGCTTGCCGGCGCAGGTCAGACAACGGCCCTGGTGACAAATCGATGGCAGACAAATGCCATTGCGGGCGGCGGCGTTCCACACATATTCGTTCTCGCGGCATTCAAGCGTGCGGGGACCTTCCGGGGTGTCCAAGACGATCCGAAAGGTCTGCCCCGCCGTCATGCCGTGTGTTCAACCGATCTTGCGACCAAATTATGGATTGTAGAAAGCGCCGTTCTTGCTGTACGGCGCCTCGCCGGGTTCGCCGCGGCGGAAGTGCCCGGAGGGAATCAGATTTGCCATCACGCTCATGCGCCAGCAACTCGATGAACCAGGCTTCATGTTCGATCTCTTCATTAAGGATGCGGGAAGCGAGGTCATAGGTGCGGGGGTCCTTGCCGAAAGTCATATCGCAAACCGCACTCCAGCTTCGGATCGCACAGCGCTCCGATTCGAGGAGCAGGGTGAGGATGTTGACCACTGTCGGCGGGTCGGGCAACTTTGCCGCCGCGCATCCGGCCTGATCGTGAAAGGCCTTCAGATCATTGGGCAGGTTCGCCGCCGAGCTCATAGATGCGCGGCACGATCAGCTCCCAGTGGGCACGGTCCTCTAGCCGGGCGTCTTCGCAGATTTCTTTGTAATCTTCATATCCCGCAAGGTTCATGCGCAGGATCGTGTAGTAGTAATAGGTGCTCGCGAATTCCGCAGCTGCATTTGCTACTAGCATCTTGATCAGTTTTTCAACGTCAACGCCGCGGGCGCGTATCACTTCCACGCCCACTCTCTGAGTCACATCTCCGGGCTTTACAGTATCGGTGGCCATTCATTCGTCCTTTCGTAATTCGAAACTCGATCGTTAAAGATAGGGGTATGCTAGGACTGAACAATCCAGAGGTAAAAGACCTCTTTCCTATGTTTTCCATAGGAAGCACGTCTCATTCCGGGTGAGGCACTCACGATGGAGATCCATCAGCTTCGATATTTTTGCGCAGTTGCGAAACACGGAACATTTACCCACGCTTCAGTGGCGGAGCATGTCGCGCAGCCGTCGCTCTCACAACAGATCCTGAAGTTGGAAGCTGAGTTGGGAGCGCGATTGTTCGACCGTCTGCCACGGTCCGCAAAGCTCACGGCCTTCGGGGCGGCTTTTCTGCCGAAAGCAGAGCGCATATTACGCGAGCTGGGCGATGCGAAGACGGAGATGCTGGAGATGGCGGGGGAGGAGAAAGGTGAAGTTGTGTTGGGCATCATCCCGACGATTGCGGCCTACCTGCTTCCGAAGTTCCTCGCGGGCTTTTCGCACAAGCATCGGCTGGTCACGGTCAAGGTGATCGAGGACATCACACCGGCCCTGCTGGACCGGCTGCACCAAGGCGGCATCGATATGGCCATCGTCGCGCTGCCTCTCTATGGGGAGGAGTTGGCGTGCACGGATTTGTTCGAAGAGCGTTTTTTTGCGGTGCTTCCTGACAATCATGCCAAGGCGAAGCTCGAAGCAATCAAGCTTTCTGAACTGAATGACGATCCGTTTCTACTGCTGAAAGAAGGACATTGCTTTCGCGACAGCCTTATCACCGCTTGCCGAGAATCAAAGGTGAAGCCCAACGTCGCATTCGAGAGCGGGCAGTTCGCGACGATTCTGGCGATGGTCGCGGCAGGGATGGGTATTTCAGCGGTCCCGGCCATGGCAGTCCAACCATTTCCCGGATGCCGATTCATTCCTCTCAAAGGCAAGAGCAGTAAGCGCAAAGTAGGGATCGTAAGACTCCGTCACCATTTCGAAACCCGGGGGCAGCGAAGCCTTTTAAATCACGTCAGAGAAGTATGCGGTCAGCGATAGGGGCTCAACGTTGACCTGCATTCGCCGCCGCCATGCTCTTCGGACGTTCCAGAAATTCGAGCAGCAGCCGTCCCTGTGCCTCGGTGTTGCGACGGTGCTCTTCCTTCTCGTGCTGCTCTGCGATCAATTGAGTTATCAGATTTTCGTATGCTTCATTGAACATAAAAACATCCTGTCGAGCATCACCATCAGTGAATATCCATCCTCTTCCGTCTGGAATAAAAGACGATGAATCGGACCTATGCCACTAAAGTTGCCGGCTTCTTCCTGGGCAGCTCCGGCATGAAGCCAGTGAAGCTCCTTACGGCCTCGGTGCTGGTCTCGTAGATTTCGAACACCCGGTCTGTCCGTGTGAGTTCGAGGACGGTGGCGGAGTGAGGACTAAGGCTCGACAGCTTCAGGTCTCCATCGTGCTTCATGCACTCCGTCATGCATTCCAGCAGCATCTCTACTCCGGCCGAGTCCATCTGCTCGACGAGCGAAAGGTCGAAAACGATTTGAGGGTGGTCTGCCGCAAGAAATGGCTGAATCTCGCGAAAGAAACTGCGCGCGTCCCGAAGGCTCAACCGAGTAGGCACGTGTTTAATGACGACTGGGCGATTTGGCTCCATGGTCCCCTCACTTACCCGCTGGTACTCTGTTCCGCGGATACAGGTACTTTGGATTGCAAGTGCAGTTCCAATATCAAACCCTGCGTTATCAACGCATGCAGCAAACTTTTCACACATGATTGTGCAATTCGTTGCACGAGAGTACCTGCTTAAGGGAAAAGACTTTCCACAAGGGATTAAGAAGACGTGGATTTTGCGAGGTCACCACGACTGGTTACGGCGATGCAGGTCAGGTGCGTGGACTGTGCAGATCGAGCGAAGGCAGCACGCCCTAAGCCAAGTCAGAACGCAGCTGATCGCGGATCACTGAGGCGAGGACTCGACTGGATCCCGCTGCCAGGTGCAGGAACAGTTCTGGCTCGATGACCTCCAATTCCATCAGCACAATGGAACGGTCGGCGATTACCACGTCCACCCGCGCAAACACCGGCAGCCAAGCGATTTGGCGCAACAGACCTTCTCCGAATGCAATTGCTTCAGGGGACGGGTGTGCCGCTTCAGCAGTTCCGCCGAATTCGCGCTGCACACGAAAGTCGCCGGCGTTTGGTCTCTTGATCACCGCGTGGCTGAACCGGCCGTTGAAATACATCAGCGACCACTCGCCCTCGGTTGCAATGGCTGCTATGTATTGCTGCACGATCGCAGGTCCGGAAACAAATCCGACGGACCGCAGTTCGGTTTGATGTGCGCTGGCAGATATTGTTGGTTTTACTACTGCGTTCCGCCAGTTCCGCGAAGCGCAGATCTGCGCGAGATTCACGGTCTCGCCAGCCTTAACAAAGACGGTGTCAGGGATTGCAACACCACGCGCCGCCAGCTCAGCCAGATAGATCTTGTCTGTGTTCCAGCGGATCAGGTCAGGCTCGTTCAATACAAGAGTGTTGTGCTGTTCCAGTGAGGCAATCCAGGCGAGAAACTCCTCCGGTCGCAGATGATAGTCCCAGCAGGAACGGACAATCACAGCATCGAATTGGTTCCAGTCTTGCTGGGTATCCGACCAGATGGCGGGATGCACTTTGAATCCCTGCTCCACTAGCGCCTCGGCCAGTTCCTGGTCGCTCGGCGGGAGCGGGATTCTTGAGGTAGCAATCGCGATGGTCTTCAATATGGGCGACGCCCTTCTCTTCCCATTGAAGGTTCGTCGCGGGTTGTCGCTTTAAAGGCCTGCAAGTGTTCCCATCCTCCAAGAGCGGCCTTGGGCATGGGTCCATATGCCGCGATTTGCGTGGAGCCGACGAGCGGAATTGAACCGCTGACCTACTGATTACGAATCAGTTGCTCTACCAACTGAGCTACGTCGGCTTTCAATCATTTACAGACAATTCACTGCCGGATGTTGTTGAGATTGCAGTGACGTTTAGGCTCGCGTGATGAGAAAAGTGTATCACGAAGTCTCTGGACGTCTTCACAAGGTCAGCGCACTGGAAGTCAGCCAAATAACCAAAAAAGAGGGGCGGTCGTGCGCCCCTCTTTTTGTAGATTGAGTCGAAATAAGCTGTCAGTTTGCGACGCAGATCACCCGCTTCGCCAATGATCTACCGATTAAATGCCATCCTTCGTCTGAGGATCCCTACGGCACCGAGCAGACCGGTCCCAAGGAGCGCGAGCGACGATGGCTCTGGAACTCCCGCCATGATCTGGGGATCGCCCAGGCTGCCACCCTGTCCAGAAATTGGGTCAAAGGCGATCAACCCGGCAAACTGAGCGTTGGAAGCACTGGCGCCCATCGATAGAGCGAGGGCTTCGAGTATGTTGGCATTGGTCAGGTTCTGGCCCGACAAATGAGCTGCGCTGAAGCCAGGATCGAGGATGTCCCACGCGGCATACTGAGCTTGTCCGACAGTGGCTCCGGCAAGTACCGAATTCACTGAGCCGCCAAAGATCCAGTCAACTAGCTCCCCTTCCGCTTTGAGATTGTTTATCGCGAAACCATGAGAGGTGAGACTTAATAGAGGGACGACATTCGCAGTCCAAATTTCTCCTCCTGTCACTGACCGGTTCGCCGTAATGCACATTACGATCTGATTAACGCCGTTAACCTGGATGGTGTAAGGGGTGACCTGTTCTCCCCCGCCCAATGAACCAGGATCGGTGCCGCTAATAAATTTAACCGTTACGGTGCCTGCGTATGCAGAAAGGGACATAGCAAGGGCGGTTACTCCCAATGCCAAGAATTTCAATCGGCGCATCATTTGTGGTTGATTCTCCAGGGCGATATCGTGGTCGCCCTGTGAGTAAGGCAATTGCTTTGCCAACAGACATGCAGTATTTGCAGGTATATTCGCCGGTAATTAGAAGAGGTGCCTGCAAGCTATTGCACTTCAGGGGTCAGAAAGTGGTAACTATTTACTCAACTCATTCTTGCTTGGCTAGACTGTGGAATGACTGCACAATGTATGTTTTTACCGAAAGAGGCAAAATTCGCCCGCGGGAAGCTTTGCCGGTAAATCCTTCGTGCAGATACAAGTGTCACCAGATTGTTGAGTAATGCGGTTTCCTGGTGTAAGTGTTACGATTCCTCGCGACTACGAAGGTGTACAGATGGAACACAGGAAAGAGACACATCCATCTATGCGGCGGATCGGAGGCCTGCTCCTATATGAGTTGTCTTGTGTTCATGAGCACGTGATCGGCAAGATGTTGGCGCCGTCGGGAATTGGACGTCGTGAACTTCGTGTGCTCTGGACCATCGCACTCTCTGAGCACCCGCCTACGCAACAAGAGATCGCCGATACTACATGCTTGAGCGGGTCATCCATCGTGCTCGCCATCGACGTACTTGAAAAGCTCGGCGTAGTGCGCAGGACGCAGAACTCCGATAACCGGAGGGAGAACCTGGTCTCAATTACGTCGGAGGGTCGCCGCAAATTCAGATCCTGGCAACGCTTGTTGCAGGAGGGACGGTCAGAGACTTTCGGCGGGCTGACTTCGGAAGAATACGAGATGCTCTGTGATTTGCTGATCAAAGCTCTCGATGGCACGCCCTCAGTGCGAAAGGCGAGCGCTTAAGATTGAAGGACAATGAACCATCCGTCTGCCAATTGCGAATCCACATCGTAGATTTGCAATTCGAATAATTTCGCCATTTTGGAGGAGCTTGATGGAAACTGGTGGACGCAGAAAGATCCAAATCATCTTTCTGGTGATTTTCATCCTTCTTCTGATTCGTGTGGGATTGATTTGGAAGGAACGGCATGACGCTGGGCAGGTAAAACAAGCACCCACAGCACAACCGCTCTCTTCAGACGCATATGTCGTGCCACCCAAACTCCACGCCTTCGATCTCGCCTCTGCTCGCCAAGGCCTTGAAGGGAAGACAATCTGGGTGATGGCGGGAAGCCAGTTGCAATACTTCGCTACTCACGCAGATGCTGTCGCCTGGAAACAACCGGTCGGGACCTTGCCGGTGATGGACGAATTGCATGTACGCAAGGTAGAGCAGGTGAGCGGCCCCGTAGAAATCGTCAAGCAAGGCGATCTGGTGTTTCACAAATCACAGCGCAAGGTGATCGCGGTGTTTACTCGCGGCAGCGATCCTACGCAGTATGCCGTAAATATCGGATCGATTGCAGATGGATCCTACAGTTTCATTGTGGACGACGCGTTTTTTCTAGAGGATCCCCACACGCTCTACAAACATTGGCCCTCTGATGTCTGGAAGGCGATCGGGGAACATCAAGCGACGAAAGGCATGAATGAATTGCAGACATCTCTTGCGCTCGGTCCGGGCAGAGTCATCTCAGGAAGCGAGTATGGCGAGAGGACAATGCAATATGAGTCTAATGGCAAGACCGTCACGGTAACCTTCTCGCACAACCACGCCACCGATATACAGGGCAGCTAAGCTACTGATTACCAAGTTAATGAGTGACTATGACGATAGTTACTATGCGGTTACGGATTGTCGCTCTTTAGACTTTCCACCGGTCGAGAACTCCTCTACTCTCGAAACAAGTTTAGTGCTCGTTTTCCTCGCTGGTGCACAGCGCTTTCTGAGGTGTTCGACTGATAGAATCGAGGAATACAGTGACTTGAAAAACACTGTCAATCCCCGATACGAATTGAGTCCATATGCCGCCGAAAAAGCCTTCCGCTCCGAAGAAATCCGCCCAGACAGCGGCGAAGAAGCCGATGGGCCGGGTGACAGAAACAAACGCGGATATCCTCTCGAAAGACGCTGTCCAGCCAACGACGAACACTACCAACATGAGTTCAGAGCAGCATAATTCTGCCGCGATCAGTGAAGAAGCAATCCGGCAGAGAGCATATGAACTGTATGAAGGGCGCGGACGTAAACAGGGACACCATCATGAGGATTGGTTCCGTGCAGAACAGGAGATTCGTGAGCGCTATCGTCGCACCTCCTAAGGGAGAGAAACATGTGCTGCTGCTGGACGATAATCCAGTCCAACTGTCAGCGAGACAGAAGGTACTTAGTACTGCCGGCCTAGAAGTACACGTCGCTACCAATGCCGAAAGCGCGCTCGCTTTGTTAAGGAGTGAGACTTTTCGATCAAACGTCGGTGTTATCGTTACAGACCACATCATGCCCCAAGTCAGCGGCAATGAATTTGTCAGGATGCTGCGTTTGATCACCCCGGAGATTCCTATCATAGTGATCAGCGGGATGGCCGAAGCCGAAGAAGAATACGCAAGTTTTCACGATGTCGAGTTTCGTACAAAGCCGATCCAACCGATGGAATTAATCCAATTGGTGAGTTCTAAAGTCAGGGGCTAAGTTACTCGTAACGCCATAATCAGCCGGGAACTCGCTACAATAGAGTGAGTTCCCATTCATGCCGCAGTTCGGTAGTTTCGCCCTACTCTTCGCACTCGCACTGAGCGCCTACTGCCTATCCATTGGCGGAATGGCGCTGTTTCACACTTCCAAAGGAACAAACGAACGCGCATCGCGCCTACTCGAAACCGCGCGACGGGCCGGTATTGCGACCTGGTTTGCCGTGACTTGCGCCGTGTTCGCGCTAGTGTGGGCTGCCTTCACGAATGATTTTTCGCTTGAATATATCCGCGAACATTCGAACCGCGATCTGAGCGGCGCTTACAAGTTTGCTGTCCTTTGGTCGGGACAAGAGGGTTCCCTCCTCTTCTGGCTCTGGTTACTTACGACATACGGTTTTGTTTTGCGGTTGCGACACAAGGTGGACCGTCGCTTGTACGCCTATGCCTCGGTCATTCTGGCGGCGGTGCAGGTTTTCTTTCTGCTGCTGGTCAACTTCGCAGCGCATCCGTTTGCGATGGCGACCCAGGTAGCGCAAGACGGAAATGGGCTGAATCCTCTGTTGCAGTATCCGGAGATGGTGATCCATCCACCGATGTTGTACCTGGGATACGTTGGCTTCAGCGTTCCGTTCGCATTCGCATTAGGCGCGCTGATTATGCGCTACCCCGGCGAAAAGTGGATCAACATTACACGCCGTTGGACCATGGTCACGTGGCTCTTTCTGACGTGTGGCATCTTTCTCGGCGCGCATTGGGCCTATTCGGTGCTTGGGTGGGGCGGCTACTGGGGGTGGGACCCTGTTGAGAACGCTTCTCTCTTGCCCTGGCTCACAGGCACGGCATTCTTGCACTCAGTGATGATGCAGGAAAAGCGCGGCATGATGAAGACATGGAACATGTGGTTGATCTTCACGACGTTTCTGCTCTCCATTCTGGGAACGTTCTTGACGCGTTCGGGCGTTGTGAGTTCGGTGCATGCCTTCGCTCAATCCTCGATCGGCGACTGGTTTCTGGCGTTCATGGGAATCACGCTCGCAGTTTGCTTATTCGCGTATCTCAAGAACCGGGACCACCTGAGATCTGAGAACAAGCTCGAAGCACTCGCATCGCGCGAGGCGAGTTTCCTCTTCAACAATATTGTGTTGCTTGCGTCATGCTTTACGGTGCTTTGGGGAACGCTGTTTCCAATCTTGAGTGAGTACGTGCAAGGGCACAAGGTAACTGTGGGCGCTCCCTTCTACAACCGGGTCAACCTGCCGATCGGTATCTTTCTGCTATTTCTGACGGGGATGGGCCCGCTGCTGGCGTGGCGAAGCACGTCTTTCCAGAGCATCCAGCGTAATTTTCGGATACCCGCGCTGCTGGGTGTACTGACAGCCCTGGTGCTGATCCTCTTCGGTATGAAGCCATGGCAGGATTCCGCGATGTTGTATTCGCTTATGACATTTTCGATCGCTGTATTCGTGGCTGCTACGGTGATCTCGGAGTTTCTACGTGGAGGCCGCGTCATCGCGCAGAAATCGGGCAAGTCGCTGGTTTCTGGCATGATGCAACTCACGATGCGCAACACGCGGCGATATGGCGGGTACCTCGTGCACATGGGCGTGGTGCTCATGGTCATAGGATTTGCAGGAAATGCCTTCAATCAATCGAAAGAGATGGAGATGGGCACCGGGGACAAGATGGAGATCGGTTCCTATACGCTCATCAATCGGCAATACTCGCAGGATGAGACGCCGAACTACGAAACCGAGTATGCGATGCTCGATGTGTATAAGGGCAAAAAACTGATCGCGAAGATGTACCCGGAGAAGCGGATCTACAAGGCGAACTTGCAGCCGAGCACGATGGTGGCGAACCGTTCTACTCCCAAAGAAGATCTTTACGTGATCTACGCGGGCAAGAACACGGACAGTGATCGTCCGATCATCAAGGCATTCGTAAATCCGCTGGTCTCGTGGATTTGGGTCGGGGTATTTGTTATCGTCGCCGGCACAGGGCTCGCGCTCATGCCGAATGCGACCGTCGCGCATGTTGCCGTTACGAAACATGCCCGGACGACTGCGGCGCCAGAAGAGGCTGGGGTGACTGCCGGTGACTAGGCTAATCACTGCTCTAGTTTTCGCAATCTCTATTATCTGCCTCGGTGCAGGAGACCAGGCTGCGCGCTTCGACAAGGTCGGTCACAAGTTGATGTGCACCTGCGGTTGCAATGAGATCCTGCTGGAATGCAACCATGTTGGATGCCCGAATTCAGATGGAATGCGAAGTAAACTCGCAACCTACATCGGCAATGGCTCGACTGACGAAGCGATCTTTCATGACTTTGCGCAGGAGTACGGAGATATCGTTGTTGCCGCACCTTTCGGCGGAGGTTTTAACCGCGTCGCCTGGATCATGCCATTTGCTGTGCTGTTCTTAGGATTGGCCGGCGTGGGTATCGTAGCCCGACAGTGGAGACTCAGACCTATTTCAAAATCATCCACGGTGAAAATGAATACAAGCAGTCATCTCGACGAGTTCCGCCGTCAGGCACGAGAGGAGACTGAACAATGATCGTGCTTGCATGTGTCCTCCTATTGGCAGGGACGCTACTGTATGTCTTCTCACCTACAGCGGTCTTTGAGACAGGCGCTACCAAATCACGCCTGCAGTATCTCTTCGAGCGCCGTGATGTGATCTACGAAAATCTAAGGGACTTAAATTTCGAATACAAAGCGGGAAAGTATCCTGAGCCGGATTACCAACAGATGCGCGCTTCCCTGGAAGACGAAGCGGCGGGCGTGCTTGCGGAAATATCTTCGCTGGAACTGGCTGCTCACCGCTCATAGAAAGTTAGAAATACAAATCAAACATGCTTCTCCGCAATCTTTTTGTCTCCCTATCCTTCACCACTGTTGCTCTGGCTGCTTCTGTAACCGGAACGGTTACAAACAAGACCTACAATAAGCCTGCCGCAGGCGCCGATGTGGTCGCGTCCCGCATGGCTGAAGGGCTGCCAGAAGTAGCGCGCACGAAGGTTGATAACAAGGGTCACTTCTCGCTCAACATCCCAGAGAATGAAGCAAACAGCCCGCATCTGATTCGCGTGGAATACCAAGGCGCGAACTATCCGCACTTCACGCCTCCTGGGACGCAGAGCGTGGACATCGATGTATTCGACTCCGCCAAGCAGGTGGAAGGCATCTCTGGGACCGCCGATCTTGTCGCCTTTCAGACAACTGCCAACAACGAAGTCGAAGTGATAGAGACCTATGTAGTGCGCAATGATTCGAAGCCGCCTCGAACGCAGCTTTCCGAGAAGAGTTTCGAGCTTTACTTACCGCAAGGCGCGCAGATCGAGAACTCCGCAGCGGGACGCGCCGGAGGGATGCCGGTGAACACTGCTCCGGTTCCTGAACCGGAAAAGGGCAAGTATGCTTTCATTTATCCGCTGCGCCCGGGAGAGACGCTGTTTCGGGTTACCTACAAGCTTCCTTACTCTGGAACACTCTCTTTTTCGCCACATTTAACATTGCCGATGGACAATTTCGTCGTCATGTTGCCGACAGCGATGCATCTGGAGGCGAAGTCCTCCGGCTTCTCGCCTGCTCCGGACGAGAATGGTATGCACGTCGCGGTGGTGAAGGCAGTGCAGCCGACAGACCGTGTCGCGTTTGAGATAAGCGGAACTGGGCGAATTCCGCAGGCGGCCAATATCGCGGGCAATGAGGGGAGCTCTGCAGACCAGAACGGTACAGGCCCATCAGCACCCGCCGACAGCGCTGGTAACACTGCGACTACCCTTCCCGGAGGCGGGATAGGCAACCCTATCAACACTCCAAATCCACTCGACCGGTACAAGTGGTGGATCTTCGGGGCTGTCACTCTGGCGCTTATTGCCGGGGCGGGTTATGTGATGGGGCGCCCGCAGCCAGCGGCTCCGATTGCCTCTGCGCAACCCGAGCATCGTTCGCTGCTGCTGGATGCGCTCAAAGAGGAGTTGTTCCGTCTGGAGTCAGACCGTGCCGCGGGAATGGTCGACGACACCGAATATGCACAGACAAAAGCAGCTTTGGACATGGTACTTAAGCGCGCGCTGAAATCCACAAAGTCTGTGGCCAGCGCCTAAGGAGCGCTCGCTATTTGGGCGAATCGCGATTAGCGCCAACGTCTCGCAGCACCTCCGCATCTTTATGAACGGAGGTTCCACATGCCTGTATCACAAATGATCGCGAACGCAGGGAAAGAATATCTACCTAAAGTCATCAGTCCGCGTTCGCACGCCATCATTGATTATGCCGTCGCCGGTTCTTTTCTACTCATGGGAGGACTGTTTTTCAGGAAGAACAAGCGTGCTTCCGTGGGTGCATTCATCATCGGAGGCGCTCTCGTCGGACAGGCGCTCTGCACCGATTATCCGGGTGGTATCACGAATCTCATCAGCTTTCAGACGCATGGCAAACTCGACACCGGCATGGCGGGCATGATGGCTGCGATGCCAGATCTGCTTGGATTCAAGGACGATCCCGAGGCAAAGCACTTCCGTACGCAGGGAGTTGCCGAGGCGATCATCGTGGGCTTGACGGATTGGGACGCAGGCACGATTGAGAACACAGTGCATCTTCGACACAGCGCTTAGACGATGAATTGAGGATGTCGACCGCGTGCTTCGGCGCGCGGCCAAGCCTCAACGTTTGTCTCTAACCTCGCTAACCACCCCTGGATTGTTACGTCTAAATGCGCACGGCTGACAATGACGCACGCTTGTGTCTGCTTTGCCATTCAGACTCACTTTCAGGAGTATCGACTTGCTAACTCGATTTGTCTTAGGCGCGGCGCTTTGGGCGTGCGCGTCTGGAGGATGCTTCTCTCAGACACCAGTCTTAGCTACACAACTCGCACACGCAGGACTGGAAGCGATGGGTGGGGAGGCAAAGATCCGTGCAATCGAGTCAGTGCATTTAGAGATTTTAGGACATCGCAATCTGCTCGAACAATCAGAGAGGCCGGAGGGCCCTTATGTTGCCGATTACCGACATGTCGAGGAGTGGCGAGATTTCGGTCGTCGACGCTGGAAACAAACGATCGAATCGAACGTTGTCATCGAGGATAAATTCGTCAACTCCGCGTGGGTAGTCGATGATGTCGCAGCACGTAAAGTGCAAGACCACGTAGTGCCGGGCAACGGAGAACAGGTTGCTGAGGCAGAAGAGGCACTGGCATTCAGTCCGGAACGGGTGCTGATTACCGCTTTGGCTGCTGCTGATCTTAAGCGCTTGCCAAATCTTATGTTGCAGGCGGTCCCGCATGAGCTGATCGCGTTCACTTACCATCGGATCCCCGTGAAGGTGTACCTCAATTCAGAAACCCATCTTCCAACGGCGGTGGAATGGACGCGTGCCTATCCCTTTCACGCGTATTGGAACGTATGGGGAGACGTGAACACGCGAGTGTATTACTCGTTCTGGTGGCTGTCTCCGGGTGGCATTCACTATCCGCTGCAAGCGGACGTGTTGCGGAACGGGCTTCCGGATCATGCCTATAGTTCGAACAAGGTGGAGTTTGGAGTGCCGATTGCTGAAAGTGAGTTCACGATTCCAGCAGAAGTGCGAGACGCATTTCAAAAACGAAGCAATGTGAAGCTCGATGACCGTCCGCTCGGAATGTCGGACCAGCCAGCTCAAGAGCTTGCAAAAGACATTCTCTTCATCCCCGGTCCATGGAATGTGAGTCTGGTCAAACAGGAGGATGGAGTCATTGTGATCGAATCCCCCATCTCAGCAGGCTATTCGAGGCAGGTGATAGAGGAGGCAGGTCGCCGCTGGCCAGGAGTTCGAATCAAGGCGGTGATCAGCACTTCAGACTCATGGCCGCACATCGGTGGAATTCGCGAATATGTTGCGCGAGGCATTCCAATCTATGTTTTGGACAGGACCGAACCACTGATCAGGAGGGTGATCGCGTCACCGCATCACGAAGAGCCCGATTCACTTGCGACTTCTCCCAAAGAGCTCCGGCTTCATGTTGTATCGGGGAAGGTCGTGGTCGGGTCGGGTGCGAATCGCATCGAGATCTATCCGCTGCGGGGTGAGACGAGTGAGAGACAGATGATGGTGTACTTCCCTGTGCACAAACTTCTTTACGGCAGCGATCCGTTTCAGAAGTCCGGGGACAATTATCATCTGCCGCAAACTGTATCAGAACTCGTGGACGCAGTGCATCGGGAGAGGTTGGACGTCGACCGCTTCTACATGATGCATGTGGATCCAACTCCGTGGAAAACGCTTGAGGAGTCGCTCGCGTCACGGAAGTAGCTGCTCAACTAGGCCGCGGTAACAAGGCGCGCAGACGCTGGAAATGAACGGTGCCAAATCATCGTCGTCACTGCGAATTGCGGTAGCGTCCGTGCGAAACCATCCACAGTTTCTTCAATATCGCGCCAGGCGGCTGGCGCAATCTTGCTGGTAAGGGCGCGGTGGTCGCGTACCGGGAGACCTTCAACGAGAGAGCTCGCACGAATGGACGCGATCTCGATTGCCTGCTCAATCGCAGGCTGTTCCAGCAAGCGCCGAGTTTGGAGCCACACACTGGCGAGGTATCCAGGGAAAGCGGAAAGCATTCGATAAACACTTGGGATGGTGTGGACACCGGTGCGACGCCGAATATCAGAATAGATCAGCCACACGCGCAGGCCGCCAGATTTCTCAGGAGGTACGTGGAACTCGATCAAATGCGAAAACACAGAGGGAGTAAATACCTCGGTGACATTGCCGCGCTGTCCGCCATGATAACCGCGTTGAAGCAGCCGGGTGAGCAAAACCATTTGAGGCAGAGCACGCGCGAATGTCCCAGTGATGCCGCTGAATAGTGCCAACTCAGTACCCGACAGGTTTTGAGAGGCGAGCATTTCGAGTTGATCAGGCAGTCGCCATCCCCCATCGATGGCCAGCAGACGCACTTGTTCGGTGAGAGCTTTGGTCGCGAAGTGAAATTCTTTCGAACGAAGCACGGGAGCCAAGTCATCCCAAATGGCGCGAAGATAGTCCGGTTGTCCGGCCAAAATCTTAAAGATCGACGGAACAAAAGGAAGGTCAAGCGAGGTGCGCGCTTCGTCGAGGATGCGCCGCAGGGCCGGACTCATCTCTTCGCGTTCATAGATCCGGGTCATCGGCATAATATTTGGACGTTTAACGGGCGAGAGCTGTTGCACGAAAAAGCCGCGGAATGTGATCCGCGGCCCTAAATCAGTCGCTCATGGCTAAAAGCTCATCGCGCCTTCCGTGTTGAAGTTGGGCTCGTCCTTTTCTTCATCAAGGTAGCGCCGCAGGATGTTCGGCAGATTGGAAGAGAAGGCAGAACGTGGCATGACCACGTCGCATCCCGCTTCTTGTGCCTCCATCTTGAGCTCGCCCTGAACATGCGAGACGAATCCGATCAACGAACTTCCTTTGCTCAACTTAGGGCGGAGCTTCTTGATTAACGGAATCGGCTTTGCATTCAGATTATTAAGATCAACGACCACCAGAAGCGGATGCTCGGCAGCGACCGCGATCACGCGCTCAATTTGCTCCTTGTCGGTCTTTACGAACTCGACCTTAATGCCCACCATCTTCGCCGTTTCGCGAATCTTAGCGTGGAAGAAGAGGTCATCGATGAAACAGAACACCCGTACTGGCGCATCTTCCGGAATCGCGACAGTCTGCGAATCCTGATAGCTCGCAATGTTGCCGTTAACGTTTAGGTTCGAGTTCTGATTGCGCCCGCGGAAGTTCCCGTTCGTACCCACGGTTGAGTCGGCGAGATTGTCGGAACCGCGGTACATATGGTCCATCGGACCAACGAAGGACTGCGGGCCGCGACGCTGCTGGCGATTACGCCGTCCGCCGCCGCCGTTCCCCTGTTGCGAGAACGCGCCGCCGTTGTTGCTCTTGCGAAAGAACTTCGCCTGTTCGTTTGCGCGAGGCTGCGGTTGGACCTGCGCTTGCGCCTGAGAAGGTGCAGGTTGGGGCTGCGACTGCTTGTTCTTTTTTCGACGATTGCGCTTCCGACGCTTCCCGCCGCCCTGGTCATCGCTGCGTAGTGCGTCGTTCCGCAGGGACTGACTGTCAGAACTGGAGTCGGAGTCGGTATCGACAGAATCTCCAGACTGAGGCTGGATTTCGCCATTCGCCGTTCCGGCCTGCGTAGCTCCGCCGCCCTTACGACGGCGTCGACGACGGCGCTTGCCTATGGGCTGCTGGTTCTCGGAATCCACCGCAACCACTTCCTGCGGCGGCATGGTCTCACTCAGATTGTTGGTATCCAATTGTTTTTTCTGCCTGGTTGGCGATCTCGCTCACATCCACAAGGGACGGAGCCGAAAGTCCTTCGATTACATGGCGCCTGCAAAACATTTGTAGCTATCGCTAGGCGGCGTACGATTTAAGAGAATCAGTCGTCTTCTCAGTCCGGCGGGCTCAAGCCTCTGCCGATTTGGTGAGGTTCCAAAAGACTACCAGTTCCGTAAACACTGGACCTCACAAAACTTCTTCAGGACAAACGGATAGTAACCCGAACTGTCTGAGAGCGCAAGGGCAAAACCTATTGCGCAATCTCTCTTCTTCCAACATTAGATGCGCCAATTCAAGATAAAGGCGCTTATATCACATTGGACGAGGCTGCCGACGAACCGGTTGCTGTCCGGCAACTAAGAACTACTAAAAATTAGCCTAACACAATCGCGATTATGGGTACAGCTAAGGGGATGCCAAAAAATCCTGAATCACGAAAGGCAGCATCCGAGGCTTAACTCGCGTTCGGGGAGTTCATAAACCACGATCATATTGCGGTTGGTCATGTGCGGAGTATAGCCAACGGGCTCAAAACTGACCGCCTCGGCACACATGGCGCATCGAGGGAAGCGCTGACCTTTGAGGAGAATCGCCTTGCTCGGTAGACCGTGGTCGGCGTGGCTCACCTCATAGATACCGCTCTCGGGGACAATCTGGTCGGTTATGAACATTTGAACCCCCTAAAGACTGAGCCCGATGGTAGCAGGCTTATGCCTGGGCAGGACCGACGTTACTCTCCCGAGAAGTTACGAACGCTATATGACCATGAACTCTGGATTTTTGTCATTAGGTCCGTTTGGAAGCTGAGTTGCTGGATGAATCGATCCGTTTAGAGTATTTTCCGGTAAAAGCGAGTGTCCACAGACATCCGCGGAAAGGCGGGAGGCAGGTCTTCTACCGGAAGCGGCTCGAATCCATGCTTCTCGTAAAAACGATGCGCCGCCTTGAAGGCTTCCGTTGTTCCTAAATACAAGCTTGAGATGCCCTGATGTTTAGAGACGAAGGAAGCTGTCGTGAGCAACGCAGTCGCCACCCCTGTCTTGCCGCGCCAATCAGCGTGAACGAACATCTTCCGAATGACACCCTGGTGATTGCCTATATCCAGAACGCCAATCGTTCCGATGACGTGATGGCTGGGTGAGAGGGCGACCCAGAAGTTGCCCATTCCGTGCTGGTAGAAAGCTTGGATGTCTAGCAGGTCCGGCTGATCTTCGATATCGATCGGGATCTGGAATTCATGCTGCTGGATCGAAGTGATCAAGTCGGCGATTGCAGCCGTGTGGCTGGGTTCAAAGCGTCTGAGGTTAAACTGCATGAGAGTTTGCTTAGTTTTAGCAGACCAAAGTGTTGAGAGGTGAAGGGCTCGATGAATTCTGCAGAGTATGGGATGAACAGTGATAATTCTGGGACACTATGCACCCGCCGACCTCGTACCAGCTTATGGAGGGGTACCTCCCCCCCGGCGTGGGGCTCTGGAATCAATACTTTAGGCGGATTCGATCACCGTAGATCTCCGTAGATCACCGCAGCCGACTGGGAACTCAAGGGCCAGAAACTAGTAAGGAAAAAGGCACCCCAAGCGTGCCCTTTCCCTTGTTATTTTTGTACCACCGTGACTAAGGCTTGTTCCACCTTTTCGACGTGCATTTGCGACCATTCGTCGCATCCGCTGTGGAAATCTCAAGCTTGCGGAGACACGAGTTCAGTTTGCCGGGCGGGTGTATGCTATTGCGGGATTTCGGAACTTCGGTGTCCGTAAGTCCCGGCACTTGTCCAGATGTGCCGTTTCCTTTTAACCCGATTTGCACTCCACAACATACTGGACTTGGGTGGAAACAGTGTTGAAAGGGTGCTCTCTGCGATGCGGCGCTGCGGACCGAAGCGCGGCAAAGCGGCGTAGAGAGTCTTCGTTGTACGAATCATGGAGAAGGTCATGAAGACCATCCAAAATGCCCGAAAGGCCGCGCGAGAACTCACCGTTCTTGCCACAGAGCTGACGCTATTAGCGTTCGCATGTGATGGCCTCTGGAAGGCAATCCACATGCTGATCAGCTAACAGCCTCAGCGCCAGCTTTTCGGCGAAGCCGGACCGATAAGGTCTGGCTTCCTTTTTGTCGGTCGGGAATCAGATGGTGTACGGAATGCAAGTTCGAGGTGAAGGGATGAGCGAGACCAAAGAATTTCCCTACGTTACGCTGCTTGACGTCCTATACAAGCCGCTCGAATTGATCGACGTGAAGGTGCTGGCGGAGGCGTGTCCGCACAAGTGGTACAACCAGACGCTCTGCGAGGTGAACGATTCGGTCGTCCGGCTCGGAGTGGTCGAGGGGGAGTATCACTGGCACAAGCACGACAAAGAGGATGAGTTCTTCTATGTCGTCGAAGGACAGTTGCTGATCGACATGGAGGACCGCACGATCGACCTCTCGCCACGGCAGGGCGTGGTGATTCCGAAGGGGGCGATGCATCGTCCGCGGGCGCCGCAGCGGACTGTGGTGTTGATGGTGGAGACGAGTGGCATCGTTCCGACGGGGACATAGTCGCACCCTGTCCGCTTCAGGGTGTATATATCGTATCCACGGAGGGACGAGTGGGTGACGATCTGACTGTCGTGCGGGAGCCGGAGTCGGCGCGGGTGGCGTTCCGCGATTCCCGTGACAAGTTCTTCTCGTTCGTCATCAAGCTGGTGAGCGACTGGCTGAAGCTATGCGTGGTGTGGCTGCTGATGTGGGCGTTCGCGCTGCTGACCGACTATTTCAAGGTCGATGGATGGCCGGCGGTGTGGATCCACAAAATGCATCACCTGGGAAGCGTGATCGCAGTCGCCGTGCTGATACTCGATCTGTGCCTGAACCTCTGCATCGAGCTCTATCGCGGACTGCGGAAGCGAGCCACCGCCGAGTGACGCTCGATCGTGCAGGCCGCTGGATCTTAGCCGGACTCTTCGTCGTCAGCGGGACACTGCACTTCGTCGCACCGGAGCCGTTCGTTCGCATCGTGCCTCCGATGTTGCCTTCTCCAAGGGCGCTGGTGTGGATCAGTGGCGGCGCTGAACTCCTGGGCGGGATAGGGCTTCTGGTACCACGTTCGCGGCGTGCCGCAGGATACGGGTTGGCGCTGCTGCTGGTTGCCGTCTTTCCGGCGAATGTGTATATGGCGGTGGCACATGTTCCCTCTTCGGGATGGATGGGCAATCCGTGGCTGCAATGGCTGCGACTTCCCTTGCAGGTACCGTTGATATGGCTGGCACTGCGGTATGCAAGGGAGAATCGCCGCAGCTAAATAGTTGGAGCAACTGCGGGTGCCCCATCTGTTCACGCGTTCTTTGCGGGAACAGGTGGGACCGTTAGCTTACGTGCAACCACATCGATTCCAATTCTGACGTGTGTCTCTTCGCCGAACAAATAGTGACGATAACTACTCCATCGCCAGTCTTCAGGCTGCGCGACGAGTTCGCGAACGACCGGATTACGGTGGATGTATTTGAGCTTCTCGATCCGCTTCTTCTCGCTGAATACGTTGAAATCATAAAAGCGACGTTGCCAGAAGTGTTCGATACCGAGTTGGCGGAGCGACTTAAGCCAGCGGCGCGAAGTTCTCTGTTTGAGCGCGAACATGACGGAGGAGGGGTTGCCACGATTGGGTTCTCCGATGAGGAGGTGAAAGTGTTCGGGCATGAGGACGTATCCGACAACAACGAATTCGTAGGTCTGCCGCAGTTCTTCAAGGATGTGGAGGAACTCGTCTCTTCGATCGCTATCGAAGTATGGCCGGCGCTGATAACAACTACAGGTGATGAAATGAAGCTGGTTGCCGCCGTAATAGCGCTTCAGTCCGGTGGGCATGGAAGCAGAGTAGCACGATGGTGAGGGCCGCCCACCTGTTCGCGCTTAGGAGTTTCGTGCAATAAGAGTTTGGTTTCGCGCGAACAGATGGGGCACCCGGCTGGGGTGATCCAGCGTTGAATCCGTGGCGGGGTTTGGCACATCTTTTACTGCGTGAAGACAAACAAACATGTGCTGGACAATCCGATATGGCACGCGTTGCGGTCAGAGCATGCGAAGTTTGCGGCCGGAGATGGAGTGGCGAAGCGGTATCCGGCAGAGGTGAGTCCGCTGGCGGGACTGAGTGACCCAAATGCCGACTCGTACGATGCCCTCGCCCAACTGCTGGCTCCGCAGGAGACGGCGGTGCTGTTTCTGGAGGAGCCTCCGTCGGCGGCCGAGAGTGTGCATGTGGTGAAGACGTTTCCGATGGAGCAGATGGTGTGTACAGCGCCACAGAAGTTGTCGGCGGGGACGCTCGATTCCGGCCTGAAAATGAGAGCGCTGAAGGTCGAGGATGTGCCGCAGATGCAGGCGTTGGTGGAGTTGACCGATCCTGGTCCGTTTCGCCGGCGCACGATCGAGTTTGGCGGATATCAAGGTGTGTTCGAGGGTGAACGGCTGGCAGCCATGACCGGACAGCGTTGCAGCCTCACCGGACACACGGAGGTGAGCGCGGTGTGCACGCATCCGGATTATCGCGGCCGCGGACTGGGAGCGGTGCTGGTGACGACGGTGACCCGCTCCATCCTTGATCGAGGAATCGTTCCTTATCTGGGAGTGCGGCAGACGAATGATGTGGCGATCCGATTGTATGAACGGCTCGGTTTCACGATACGACGCACGCTGCAGGTGGTCGTGGTGCAGAGATTGACTCCGTAACAGACTAGTGTTATGACTAGTCCGTATGAGCTGGCAATTGCAGGAAGCGAAGGCACGTCTAAGCGAGGTAGTAGAGGCGAGTTTGCACGAAGGTCCGCAGTGGATCACGCGTCGCGGCAAAGAGACCGCGGTGCTGGTTTCCGCCGAGGAGTGGCGACGGGTAAAGGAAGAGGCCCGTTCCGGGTTGAAGGAACTCTTGCTCGATGACCGCAATCGCTTCGAACTGAAAATGCCGAAGCGTGGCCATCTGCGCAGCCGGATGGCGGGCTGATCGATGTTCCTGCTGGATACCAACGTCATCTCCGAGCTGCGGAAGCCAAAGCCTCACGGCGCGGTGATTGCCTGGTTGCGCGGACGAACGGAACACGAACTGTTTCTCTCGGCACTGACACTGGGAGAGCTACAGAGTGGGGTCGAGAAGACGCGCAAGAGCGATGCGCGAAAGGCCGCGGAGATCGAACTTTGGATCGACGAGCTTGCGAACTCATACCGCGTGCTGGCGATGGACGCGGCGGTCTTTCGCGAATGGGCGCGGCTGATGTCAGACAAATCCGGCGCGCTGCTGGAAGACGGGATGATCGCGGCGACGGCGCGTATCCATCGGCTCACGGTTGTGACGCGAAATGTGCGGGATTTTCGTCGGTTTGCGGTAGAGGTGGTGAATCCGTTCGAGGGGTAGCGAGCGGCAGCCGCGGATTTCGCGGATAGACGCAGGTAAATCCGGGTGCCCCATTCTTCGCCGGGTGCCCCATCTGTTCACGCGTTCATTGCGGGAACAGGTGAGACGTCACGTCACGCGCGCCCACCTGTTCGCGCTTAGGAGTTTCGTGGAATGGGAGTTTGCTTTGGCGCGAACAGATGGGGCACCCAGGTTTCTCGTACGAAATAAGGTGGGCCACCCGGCCCCTAATTCAATCCTTGCCTGTTTGGATCCGCAATCCATCTCGCTATAGAATCTAAGAATTCCCAAACGTCATCTTGGCCTGGCTCAACATATTGCGGATTTTCTTCTGAATCTCCCAGTTTGCCGAACATGTTGACTAGCCACGCTGTTTTCTTTCCCTGTGCGCCCAGATTCTTGAGCCAAGACTCTAGCTCACCAACCGGTACCAAGAACAGTCCGAATTCAGCATATTTCGCGAGGAGCTCTACTAACTCTTCTTTATGAGGTGAGGATAGCGCCTCGATGCCGTTCAACTTCAGTTCATTGCCAGCATTTCGAAGAGGCTCGATTATTTTTGAACGAGCTTCGTTAAGCGTGTGCCTAGCTTCTTCGGAAATACCACAGGCCTTCATTAGTTCCGCAAAGCATGGTCCTGTCGCTCGTATCGAATCCAGGTCAACAAGCGCCACGGCCGGGATGCCTAAACTGCGAAGGGCAGACACGATGCGTGCGGTCGTCTGCCAATTCTGTGCGTTGAGGATGATAGAGTCGGGAACGCCCCTCTGTTTTCTGACTAGCCTTTGATTCACTTCATCGTAAAAGGCGCGATCGTTGTCGCTCTCAGTAACGATTGCAGAACGATGGAAAAGGGCATTTAGTACATTCGTCGATCGTATGAGTGGGTCTTGGACAAGAGTACGTATGACAGAGACTTCAAGAGTGCGAGCTGTACCCACTCCTTGCTCGTAGGTAAGCCTAATGACTTGAGTAGAGGCATGAGATTCCAAGGCACCCAGCAAGAATTGTGAGCTATGAGTAGAGACTATGAGGGAGGAATCCTGCCGAACCGACATTTTAGCCAAGTATCGTCCGAGCGTTCTCGTTAGGGGAGGATGGAGAAATGCCTCCGGTTCGTCGATCAGAATTATGGAATGCTCAGAGCTTAGAACCGCGGCGACAATACCCACTGCCGCTTGGACCCCATCACTGAACGAGCCAAGCGGTTGAGCTCTCTTGTGGAACTCTCGAGATGGTGTTCCGAGGCCTTGTTCGACTTCCTTCGAAGGGGGGACCTCCTCGCTAAGTCTTGCCATGAAATGCTGCATCATGGTTGGATCGATGACAAACGATAATCTGAACGCTTCACGACTGAATTCAGCTACTTCCTCTCGAGCAGCATCATCGACGAATAAACCCCAAAGAGGCGATGTCGGAGGCTGAGCTAAGTTACCCGACGCCTGAGCGTCGGACATGCTGAACCGGGTACGACCATCAAGCCTGATGGTGAGTATTCCAAGAATTTGAGATCTGAGGATTTGTTCGTCCGCCAGTTCAGATGGGTACACCCATAAGTCTCTTTGACCATAGCGGCCTACTTTGAAGCCATGTTGTCGGATAAACATAGCTTCTTCATTATTTTTTTTGGGAGCTAGTTGACCCGCCGGCGGGTCTTGTACATACCGCTGTAGTACCGAGATCGCGTCATTTGAATCGTCAAAAGGTCTGAGCTTTACGTCCTTGATCACCTTCCGATTGCCATTCACACCGAAGCACCACTCCTCGAGCTCTCGCAAGGCCAAGCTCTTGCCTGAATTATTTGGTCCTACGAGAATCGCGATCGTCTGGATTGCCACGTCCAGTTCCGGGATGGTGGCCGAGGAGCCCGCGAAGAAAACCAATCGTTTTATCTTGGGTTTTGCCATTTTGCGCAAGATCAGCTCACAACAAATTTGAAAGAACAGCGGACTTCAGCAGGGCATCTTCGAGTGGCGGCTTTTGGGCGACGTGAAAAACATCGCCGCGTCCCGGCTCTTAGATCGCCTATTTAACTGCACCCGCTGGTCGACCCGCATGACATACAGCGGTAGCAGCTACCGTTGCGAGTCATAATAGCCCCGCAGACGTGGCAGCTGGGGGCGTCGCCCATGTCCACGAACTCTTTCATGGCGTCGGAGGCATGATGAGACTGGATCAGTCCTCGATCGCGGACTCCGAGATTGGCAATCGGGGAATCGGTGATCGGGTAATTGGTCTCGGTCGGGAGTGCGCCCTGGGGGGCGGAGGTGCGACCCATTCCCTGTTCGAGTTCGGTCTGCGAGGTTGCGACGGTTGGCGCCGGCTCGGGTTGGGGGGCGAGGCCGTCGAAGAGGGCGAGTTGTTGTCCGGTGAGGAAGCGCAGCTGGAGCCAGCGGAAGATGTAATCCATGATGGACTTCGCGTAGCCGATGTTCGGCGTTCTGGGTCCAGCCGCTGGGCTCGAAGCGGAGTGTGGGCGAACTTCTCGCAGAGCAGCTTGAGCGGCACGCCGTGCTGCAGGGCGAGGGAGACGGCGGCAGGCGAAGCTATCCATCAGGCCGCTGACGGTGGAACCTTCCTTGGCCATGTGATGAAGATCTCGCCGGGCATGCCGTCTTGGTAGAGTCCGACGGTGATGTAGCCTTCGTGGCCGCCGATCGATTGAATTTGTGGGTGATGGAAGCGCGCTCGTCGGGCAGACGATGACGGACGGCGCGCGGCGGAGCGTGCGGGTCCTGTTCTGCCGCTAGCGCGGCAGCGATTTGTGATTTTTCGATGTGCGACTGTCGATTGCGCCTGCGACGGCTTGAGCGTGTCCTTGGCTTTCTGGCCGTCGGAGACATTGAGCGGCTGCGCCTCCTTTGGAGCCGTCGCGATAGATGGCGACTGCCTTGAGGCCCGAGCGCCAGGACTGGATGTAGGCGTCGGCGATCTCGTTCGACGGTGGCGTCGTTGGGCATGTTGACGGTCTTCGAGATGGCTCCGGAGATGAAGGGCTGCGCGGCGGCCATCATGAGGATGTGTCCCATGTAGTGGATGGTGCGCGTGCCCTTCGACGGCTTGAAGGAGCAGTCGAAGACGGGCAGGTGCTCGTCCTTGATGTGCGGGCGCGCCTTCGATGGTGCCGGTGGCGTCGATGTAGCTGACGATGGCGTTGGCCTGGTCGGTGGTGTATCCGAGCTTGAAGAGCGCGGAGGGGACGGTGTTGTTGACGATCTTGATCATGCCGCCGCCGACCAGCTTCTTGTATTTCACGAGGGCGAGATCGGGCTCGATGCCGGTAGTGTCGCAATCCATCATGAAGCCGATGGTGCCGGTGGGGGCGAGGACGGTGACCTGGGCGTTGCGGTAGCCGTGTTTTTCGCCGTGGGCGAGGGCTTCGTCCCAGACGGTCTTGGAGGCGGCGATGAGGGACTTGAAGTCGATGTGCGGCGCCGCCTTATCGCTTCCTGAGGTGGTGATGTTGTTCACCGATGCGCGGTGCATGCGGATGACGTCGAGGAAGGGCTCGCGGTTGGGATAGAAGCCGGGGCAGGCCCCTCCCTGCTGCTCGTGCTGCTGGGTGAGCGTGGTCGCCGGGGCGAGGTGCGGGCATTGTTCGGCGATGCGGGCGGACTGTAGATACGCTTCTCCGCACATGATGGCGGTGACGTAGGCGGCGTAGTCGCGTCCGGCGTGGCGAATCGTAGGGTAGGCCGGCTGCCATAAGCAGCGCGCCGAGGTTGGCGTAGCCGAGACCGAGAGGACGGTAGTCGTGGGTGTTGCGTCCGATGGCTTCGGTCGGGTATCCGGAGTTATCGACCAGGATCTCCTGCGCGGTGATCATGATGTCGCACGGCGTGACGATAGGCGGCGATGTCGAAGGTGCCGCTGGCGTCCACAAACTTCATCAGGTTGAGCGACGAGAGATTGCAGGCGGAGTCGTCGAGGAACATGTACTCGCTGCAGGGATTCGAGGCGTTGATGCGCGCGGTGTTCTTCGAGGTGTGCCAGCTGTTGATGGTGGTGTCGTACTGCATGCCGGGGTCTCCGCACTGCCAGGTGGCTTCGGCGATCTTCTTGAGCAGATCGCGCGCCTTGAAGGTCTGTACGGGCTTTCCGGTCTTGATGGAGCGGGTGGAGAATTCAGCCGTCGCGCTCGACTGCCTGCATGAATTCGTCGGTCACGCGGACGGAGTTGTTCGCGTTCTGGAAGAAGATCGAGGAGTAGGCCTCGGAGTCGGGGCCGGAGCCGTCGTATCCGGCCTGGATGAGCGTCCAGGCTTTGGCTTCTTCTTTCATCTTGCACTCGATGAAGTCCACGACGTCGGGGTGCTCGATGTTGAGGATGACCATCTTGGCGGCACGACGCGTCTTTCCACCGGACTTGATGACTCCGGCAAAGGCGTCGAATCCACGCATGAAGCTGAGCGGGCCGGAGGCGGTGCCTCCGCCGGAGAGCTGTTCGTTGGAGCCGCGGATGGGCGAGAGATTGGTTCCGGTGCCGGATCCCCACTTGAAGAGCATGCCCTCGGTCTTCGCCAACGTCAGGATCGAATCGAGCGAATCATGGACGGCGTTGATGAAGCAGGCGGAGCACTGCGGATTGCGGTATCCGGTGACCGCGAACTCGACGGCGCAGGTGTGGGGGTTCCAGTGCCAGTTCTGGGCGTCGGAGTTGGGCTCGATGCGTCGCATCCCACGTTGAACCAAACGGGGGAGTTGAAGGCTGCCTTCTGCTGGACGAGGATGTGCACGAGTTCGTCGTGGAAGACGGCGGCGTCTTGCGGGGTGCGGAAGTATCCGCCGTTAATGCCCCATTCGCGTGATGGTTTCGGCGACGCGGGAGATCAGGGCGCGGACGCCGCTCTCGCGCTCGGGCGTGCCGATGGTGCCGTGGAGATATTTGCTGGCGACGATGTTGGTCGCCGTCATCGACCAATCCTTTGGAGTCTCGACGTCACGCTGTTCGAAGATGACCTTGCCCTTGGCGTCGGTGATCTGTGCGAGACGAAGCTCCCACTCGACCTGCGAGTAGGGGCTCTCGCCGCTGCGGGTGTAGTGACGTTTGAACTGAAGTCCGGGGGCGGAGCTGGTGTTGGGCGTGGTGGCGGCAGCCTTCGCCTGGGAAGGGGCGGGGGCTGTGGTCTTGGTCATTTCGGCCATGGGGTCGTTCTCCTCGAAGTGGTGCGGTCGCCGTTGTGCCGGTGACGTCCGCTGGGGCCGGTTCTCGAGCGAGGTTCATGGCGCCGGACAGGCCCGCTCGAAGGACCTGACCTTAAATGCTCGGATGGGGAGTCCGACTTTTCCAGAGCAGATATTCTGCCCTGGGACAGTAGAAATACTCCTGTATGTTGCGGCTGTCAACGAAGAACCACAACATCTAGTAGGTTAGATGATTTTTCTGTGGAAACCGATCCAAATCGGGATTGGTCGATTTGAGGTCAGATCTTGCCTTCCCAATGAAACTAGTGGGCGCTGAAGGCGGGGTCAATGGGATAATCCGCGCTCTGCCTGTGGAGGGGTGTGGGAAGGTGGAAAACTGGGGTTTGAGGAACTAGGGCTCGCTCTTAGCTATCCGCTGTCACCTTTCGCCCCAAGCGCTCGAAGGCGCCGTCACATTCCCAACCCGACCCACGGCAAAATGCCGTGGTCTACTTCATATCTACCTTCAATGGCTTCGAGCTTTCGGATTTGGATTTTGGATTCGGCTGGCAGTCGTAAAGGAGGGAGATTGGCTCGCGATCGATCGTACGGTCGAGGCGATGGAGTTCGATGATTTCGAATAAATCGATAATCAAGGTAGATAACAAAATAGGAATCCTCTGACATAATGGCTTTCGAGTAAACTTCTCCCGATGTCGATGACGAGCTGGTCTTCTCCTCTTCAAACCGAGCGGGTCGATTTTCAGGCGATCTTCGAAGCCTCGCCAGTTCTATGCGTCATCGTTTTACCCAATCCACCGGCGTTCACTATCGTCGCTGTTTCGAACGCATATCTTAAGGCCACGAATACGACCCGCGAATATCTGATGGGGAAAGGGCTGTTTGAAGCATTTCCAGAAAATCCCGCCGACCCTGCGCCGGAGGGCGAGCGGAACCTGCGGGCATCGCTGGAACGAGTATTGATCACTTGCACTCCGCACTCGGTGCCCGTGCAGAAATACGATGTCCGGCGTTCAGAGAAAGACGGAGGCGGCTTCGAAGAACGATATTGGAGCGACATCAATGTTCCCGTGATGGGTGCGACCAATGAGATCGAATACATCATCCATCGGGTAGAAGATGTGACCGATCTGATCCGTCATCGCATCTCAGAGACGGCGCAGGTGCAGAGCGCGGAAGAGCTGCGAACGCGAGCGGCGGACCTGGAGCATGAGGTGGCGCAGCGTGCTCGCGAGATACGCGAGACGACAGAAGCTCTTACGAAGAGCGAACAGCGCTTCCGCCAACTTGCGGAAGCGAATCCTTTTGGGATGGTATTGGGCGACCTGAATGGAGGATTGAGTTATATCAATCCATTCTTGTTAAATCTTCTGGGCTACACCGAGCAAGAGGTGGTGGAAGAAAAAGTACGATGGGACCAGCTCACCCCGCCTGAATACGCTGCCGCCGACAGGAGAGCCCTGCAAGAGTTGAGAGAGCGTGGCCGTTGCACTCCATATGAAAAGGTATATCTGACGAAAGACGGCAGCGCGATCCCGGTCCTGGTGGGCGCGTCGATGATCTACTCGTCCAGCCAAAAAGATGAAGTCGCTGTATTTGTAACGGTACTGACTCCTCTTAAGGAAGCTGAGGAGGCGCTGCGCCGCAGTGAAAAGCTAGCGGCGGTAGGCAGGCTTGCGTCGAGTATCTCGCATGAGATCAACAATCCATTGGAGTCGGTGACCAACCTGCTCTATCTGCTGCGGGAACATGTAGAGCAAGAAGATGGCAAGTCCATTCTGGAGATGGCCGAACTCGAATTGGGGCGCGTGTCGGAGATCGTGACGCAAACGCTGCGCTTCCATCGCCAGTCGACGCGTCCGTCGGTGGTGAATCCTGCGAAGGTAATCGATTCCCTGCTGCTTCTGTATCGCGGGCGGCTGGTGGAAGCGAACGTCAAGGTCGAGCATCGCTACGTACCGCGCACCACCTTCCTCTGCTACGAAGGTGAGATACGGCAGGTGTTTGCAAACCTTATTGGAAACGGCATCGATGCGATGCGAGACAATCGCGGAGGCCATCTGTATATCCGCGTGCGCCCGGCCATCGAACCTCGCACCGGCACGGCAGGCGTCCGCGTGACGGTTGCTGATACAGGGCACGGCATGCGTCCGGAGACAGCCTCGCGCATATTCGAACCCTTCTTCACCACCAAAGGCAATACGGGAACAGGTCTTGGTCTGTGGGTGACCGCAGAGATCATCGCCAAACACGGCGGCAGAATCATGGTGAAGAGCAAGCAGGGCGAGAATGGAAGCGGTACTGCGTTTGCCGTGTTCTTCCCCTTCAAGTCGGCGGAGGAGTTGGCAAGAAGGAGCCAGGGGCTAGGTTTTAGGGGCTAGGTTTTTGGCAAGGGAAAGGGATGAGGGAAGCTGCAAGCCGACAGACCGCAGATCGACATCGCGAATCCCTCCAGTCGACAAATCGCTAAATCGCAAATCGACAAAACACAAATTACCAAATTACAAATTACAAATTTCCCTTTCAGCCCCCTATTCATTGCGGAGCGCCTGCATGGGGTCTATAGAAGCGGCACGCCGGGCCGGTAGATAGCTCGCCAGCATCGCGGTGGCGACCAAGGTGCCGGTGACGATGGCGAAGCTCGAGAGGTCCCACGCTTTTACCCCGAACAACATCCCGCGCAAGAGATGTGAGGCCATGGCTGATCCGGCGAGTCCGGCAATGCTGCCGATGATGGCGAGACGGCCGCCCTCCCAGAGGACGAGTTTGAGAACACTCGAAGGCTGAGCGCCGAGTGCCATTCGCAGTCCGATCTCCTGCGTCCGTTGGCTCACGGAGTAGGCCACTGCACCATAGAGCCCGATGATGCCGAGCACTAGAGCGATGGTGGCGAACCAGCCGACGAAGGACGCGGAGTAGCGGTGCAGATATGCCGATGGGGATTGGTCGATGATCTGTTGCATGGTGCGTCCGCCATAGACAACTGCGTCAGGGTCGATCTGATGGACTGTGTTCTCGAACGATGCGTCGATGGATTCAGGAGGAAGGTCGGTGCGGGCGACGATGTTGAAGGAAGTGTCCGGGCTTTGATTTGTCGGCAGATAGAGTGCGGGAACAGGGGCCGCATCGAGAGGACCTTCTTTGATATCGTCCACCACTCCGACGATCTCGCGCGGACGTTCTTTGGGAGAAAAGGTGAAGATCACCTGCTTGCCTACGGGATCTTCCGATTGGAAGATCAACTTTGCCAATGTCTGGTTGATGATAATGCGCTGCGGAGCAGTGGCATCATCAGCGTCGGTAAACCAGCGTCCGCGATTGAGACGGGCACGCAGCGTCGTGAAGTAACCCGGACTGATGCTGCGGATGTTCGCCTCGTGTGCCACATTGTCGGCGCTCGCTTCTTCTACGCGACGAAAATTAATGGTATTACCGCCCCCGATCGGTAGAACGTCGGCCAACGCCAGAGACTGCACGCCGGGCAGTCCCGCTGTGGCCTCCATGACTTTGTGCTCGAAGGCGAGCGCCTTCGGATCATCGGAATAGCGTGAGTCCGGCGCGACGATACGAAGCGTCGTGAGATGGTCCGTGTCGAATCCGGTATCGACATGCATCAGGCGATGAAGGCTCTTCACCAGCAACGCGGCGCCGACCAGCAATACGACCGAGACTGCGAGTTCCGCGATGACGAGGCCCTTCCCTAACCGTCTCCACGAGCCAGCCTGAAAGGAGTAGCTTCCCTCTTTCAGATATCTACTCACCACCGCCGCGGTCATCTGGATCGAGGGGGCAAGTGCGAAGAGAAGGCCCGTCAGCAGCGATATCCCAACGGAGAACAGGACGACGTTGCCATCGATGCCGATCCTCTGAAAGTAGGGCATCTGGCTGACAGTTGTAGCGGGCGCGATGCGGACCAGGAAGCGCACCAGAATTTCTGCGCCGACCAATCCCAGGGTGCCACCGAGAGTGACGAGAAGCAGCCCTTCGGTGAGCAGCTGTCGCAGAAGGCGTCCGCGGCGAGCGCCCAGCGCGGTGCGGATGGCGATCTCTCTCATACGGGAGGCGGAACGCACCATTAGCAAGTTCGCAACGTTTGCGCACGCGATCAGGAGCAGGAGAGCCACCGCTACAAACAAGACGAGCAAAATCGGTCGCACCTTTCCGACAATAAGATCGGAGAGCGGGACGAGCGCGGTGCGGAGTTGGTGGTTGGAGGCCGGGTAATCCTGTTCGAGGCGTTGTGCGATCGTGTTCAGCGCAGCACCGGCACGCTCGGGAGAGACGCCGGGCTTGATGCGCGCGACCACGTTAAGCCAATGAAGACTGCGGCGTTCTGCTAACGGGCCGGTTGCATGCAGGGTCACCCAGACCTCAGGATCGCCAACGGGAGCGAAGTGAAAGGAGCGGGGAAGTACGCCGATGATGGTGTTCGGTTCTCCATCGAGCACAAGTGTTTGGCCGATCGCATCGGGGCGTCCGCCGAAGCGGCGTTGCCATGCGTTGTAGCTGAGGATGACGGTGCGTTGCGAAGAGGCGAGGTCTTCGCCGGAGCGGAAGCTGCGTCCTTCGATCGGATCGACGCCGAGTGTTCCGAAGAAGCTATCGCTAACGAAGTCGCCTTGTACGATCTGAGGCGAAGAAGCGCCGGAATAGATGACGCGGCGCGGGCCGCTGTATCCAGAGATCGATTCGAAGACGTCATTCTGCTTCTTCCAATCGAGAAAGTCAGGATAGGAAGCCTCGAACTGCGAGACGACCTGTTGTTGACGCGTTTCAAACACACCTACCAGCCGGGCAGGATCGCGGTAAGGCAAGGGCCGGATGATCGCCGCATCCAGGAACGTGAAGATCACCACCGTGGCCCCGATGCCGAGCGCAAGCGTCAGGAGCGCGGTGAGCGCGAAGCCGGGCGACCGGCGCAATTGCCGGAATGAAAACCGGAGGTCCTGCAGGAACGATTGCATCGTGAACTCCCTTGGCTGTCCGCTTGCGACAGTCCACACCAATCCATAGGAAAGGCGTGCATTTCAGATGCCATTTCTAGGACCAGATAAACATCCTGTTTTCTGGCCGTTTTGGATAGCAGGGAGGGTGCGGAGTGCCCGGTTCGCGGTAGTCATCGTCCGGAGTTGGACAGTGGAAGGTGAAAACGGGAAACAAAAAAGCTGGCCCATGATCGAGCCAGCCGAGGGAAAGGTACGAGCGACGAAATGTTACTTGACGCTGAAATCCCAGGCGACAGGCACAACTTTGATGTCGTTGCCCGTGGCATCGTCAAGTTGTGAGTGTCCGGAGTTATTACGGCGCAGGACGACCGCGTATTCGCCGGGTGGAAGCGGCGCGAGCGGGTGCATCTCAATCGTCTCATCGACATTCGAGAGTGGATGAAGTCCAAGCGGATTCTTAGAGCTGAGATTTACTGGGACGACATCTTCGTCGATCGTCAGCTCCTTCTTTGGCGGAAAACCCTGAAGAGTCATCACCGTGCGGGCGACCACGCGCCTGTTCGGGGAGTGCGCCACCTTCACAAGCACCGGCTGGAATTGATGGATTGCCACACCCGCCACCCCTGCTGATCCATAGGTGAACTGGAGTATCACGTTGGATGGAAGCACCGTCATGGAGTGCTCTCCGGGGAGCGCGAGCGCGCTGCCTAGCGTGCCTCCATTGTCGCCTTGTGTCTTCGCGCTGCTAATGCCACCCATGTTGACACCCATCCCCTGACACATCAGGTAATGTTCTCCTTGGAAGAAGACCCGTGGACCGTTTGGTCCGAAGCAGCCGTTTCTTGCCATTTTGTCTTTGACTACGTCCCCCTGCACCTTCATCTGGTCGTCGGTCATGGTCATGCTGCTGAGCATCTGGGTCGGGAATGGATTTCCAGTCTTTCCAGGCGGCGTACCTGCGGGCGGAGGAGTGACGTTAGTGCCAGAAGGCGGAGGCAGCGGATTTCCGGGATTCGCACCGCCGAGTCTTGCGGCCATCATGGCTTGTGCTGCACGGCGACTGTATGCCTGCATCACCGCTGGATCGGCGCCAGCCTTCTGCAGGTCCTGCATGATTTGAATATTAAAATCGAATTTGACCGCCGAGGTATTGATCGCGTTGATGATTTCCGCATCGCTCTTGTGCTGCTTCACCATATTGAGCACATCATCGTTGGTGAGTGGAGCGGTCTGGGCGGCAGCCACTGCTGAGAGGGACATAAGTCCGATCGAGAGTGCGGCGAGAAGTTTGCGCTTCATCAGGATTCCTTGTAAGTGCTAGCGTGCGGGCTGTTCTTCTATTTCGGGTGGCGTTGGCTGCTTTTCGTCCTCGTTAACCTGTTTCCTAGCCGCGTGCTGTTTCTCGTGGCCGGCTGCGGGATGCGGGGCTAGAGACTTCTCCGCAGTGGCTATCAGCTTCGCGCCGGCAGCAGCCGCGACAGGATTGCCCGCGGCAACTATCGGAAGGGCCTGTTTCGCTACACGCAGCGCTACGGCCTTTGAGGGTGCCTCGTTGCCAAGTTTTTTGATGATCTTCGGGGCGAGTACCGCGAGTACGACGAGCAGGAGCAACAGGAAGAGCGGGATGCGTCTGAACATGAGAGACCTCGATGGGACGATAAAGCGGCTGCGGACCACGCAGCCATTGCGGCGTGGTCCGGTTACCGTTTTAACTTTGCGTCAACACAGCCACTGGCCTAGCTCGGCTTGCTTACCAGGTTGACGATGTCGGTCGCAGCCTGCTGCACCATCGGAGTGATGACATCCTGGCCGTCGGACTGCGCCTTGGCTTTTTGCGCTGTTCCGAGAACCTTTGCACCAGAGCTCAGCAAGGTGAGGTTGTACTCGAATGTCACCTCGTTCTTGGCTTTGACGCCCGCGGATGCCTGTGATGCGGCAGCTACGGCCGTCGCGGCAGCGGCTTGTGCGACCATGGAACCGGCGCGCGTCGCCATACCGATCCCGGGGACCATGCTTGCCACTGTTGTGAGTGTGCGGAGATTACCGAAGCCCCCGCCCTTCTTTTGGCTCAACGAAGAGGTCAGGATGTAATCACACGCGAGCACCTTCGCCTCTGCAGTCGCTTGCACGGGCAGCATTGCGCCGAGTTTCACGATCTCGACTTTGGGTCCGGAGAGATACTGTTCCTCAAGCGTGCGTACCGGATCGCCCGCAGACGTGCCCATCTGGCCGTTGCCCATGTCTGCTTTCGGCTGCATGATCCCGATGCGGATGACGCCGGGCTTTTTTGCTCCTGGCGCAGCGGTCGCGGCGGCAGCATCTGTGGCTGCCGGTGTGGCGCCTGCTGTTTGTGCGGCAGCAGCGGCGGCGGTCGCAGCGGCGGCTGAAGGTCCCATTTGGGCGGATGCGTTGACGGCGACGACTGCCGCGAGGCAACCGAGAGCGAGAGTCTTGTGATGGAACTTCATGTAGTCTCCTTGGGTCGCTCTGTACTACTACGCAGCGGGTTCACTTGATCGTTGCGATAGTTGTGAACGTAGAGCTCTTTTTCGTTCACTGCGAAGAGGATTTATTTCGGGGGATTTCCTGCTCCGAGTTCTTTGCAATGACGGAGCTAGAGTAGAGCGGTTTCAAGCGAGAATCGTGCGCAAGCGGCGAGTGGTGAAGATTGTGCGACAAGATGCGGCAAACGCCAGTTCGACACAAATAGATCCTCTGCCGCATATTCACTGCATGAGGGCACACTCAGAGAGTGTGAACGCGGGCACGCGCAGGGCTAGGAGATGCCCAGAAGAGGGCCGAGCACGGCACGATGGCCGCGGCTCATGGTAAATTGCCGCCCGTCCCGCAATGTTACAAAGCACTCCCCGCTGGCGAGAGGTTCGAGTTCGCGCACGAAGAGCAGGTTGACGATCGTCGAACGATGGATCCTCAAGAACCGGGTGGCGTCGAGCTTCGAATGAATGCCTTGCATGGTCTCACGCACGAGGTAGTTGGTCTTGTGCGCTGCGATGCGAATGTAATCGCGCTCTGCCTCTATCCATTCAATCTCCTGCATACGCAGCAGCACCAGACGGCCGTCAGTCTTGATCGGCAGCAGCCCCTTCGCAAGCGCACCCGACTCCTGTGGAGACGCAACGTTTTCCTGGCGCTCGCTTATCAGGGCCTTGGCTCGGATCTGCTCTTTTGCATAAGCGACCGCTTCAAACAGACGCTCATTCTTGTATGGCTTCAGAAGATAGTCGTCGGCGTGGAGCGCAAAGGCATCAAGAGCATACTGGGAGTGCGCGGTCACGAAGATGATGTGGGGACGGCTGTCGATTCCGGCGATGGCGCCGAGGCCGTTCAACTCTGGCATCTCGATATCGAGAAACACCAGGTCTGGCTTACATTCCAGAATCGCTGAGCGGGCACTGGCCCCATCGGCGCATTCGCGTATGACGTGGATCTCAGGATCGCTCTTCAGGAGAGTCCCAAGCCGGTGCCGGGCGGGGACTTCGTCATCCACGATGAGCGTCTCAATCACGCCGTCGCCTCCGCCAGTTGCAGCACGCCTTCGTGAATCTGCAGGGGGACCCTTACCGTTACCGCAAATCCATTTTCGCCCGCCTCGATCGAAAGCTTGAATTCAGAGCCATATAGTTGTGTCAGGCGCGCGCGGGTATTGCTGAGTCCCACTCCTTCATGAACAGGTAATGTGGCGCCTGGACCATCATCCCCCACACGCATGGTGAGATTGATGCCGTCTGTGATCGCATCGATCCATAGCGTGCCCAGGCGGGAACGTTTGGCGATCCCATGACGTATGGCATTTTCAACCAAGGGCTGCAGCAATAGATGCGGCACCCGGGCACTCATGGTCTCGGGCATGATGGTGCGCTGGATGTTGAGCCGATCTGAAAAACGCGTCTTCTGAATGCTGAGATATCTGTCGAGCGTTGAAAGCTCATGCATGAGAGGCACAAGTTCGACACTGCGGGTCTGAAGGCTCTCGCGCAGCAGATCGCTCAGGTCGCCGATCATGTCCTCAGCAGCGTCGGGATCGTCTCGGACGAGGGCGGAGATTGTATTCAACGTATTGAAGAGAAAGTGTGGTTGCAACTGGACCCGCAGGTTCTCAAGCTCAGATTGAGCGAGGCTGGCATTCAGCGCCGATTCGCGAATACGGGCCGCCTGTACCTCATGGTAATAACTCACGGCGGAGTAGACAGCGACAATCGTCCAGTACATCCAAATACTGTCGTAGAGTTCCTGAAAAAACACGATCGAAAACGAATGCAGCGAGACCGACGTCACACTTAAGGCGGCATAAGTGTGCGTCACGAGAGTGACCAGCGCAACCAGAAAACAAAGCGGAAGCGAAAACAGGAAGTGCAAGGCGGACCAGCGCAGCCGCCCGATGCCGGACTTCTTCAATCGCCTTGCGAATACAGCAATGAGAGGAGTGAGACAGACCCAGCAAGCGCTGCACACGATGCCAGTCAAGATCGCGTCGCGAAAGACCCCAAAAGAGTAAAGCCCGAAGGTCTTACGGCTCAGGCTCTGCGCGATGAAGATGTGAGCGGGAAACAAAATGGCGGCGAGGCCAAAGATCACCGCCGATATGGCCAGCGTTTGAGTAATGGTACGGTCAAGCTTCGATACGGCGCTGCGAATCCCTGACAAGTCCCATTTCATGCTTAGCATGCCTCAGACCGCTTCCCTTATAGCGCAGTTTCATACCAATCGTCGAAGGAATTCTCATTCGTCGACGAACGGATGGGATATTGCGACGGGCGGCGGCATATAGCTGATTGTAATGCCAGCCCAGGCTCAGGGGAGGGGTCGGCGCCAAGGCTCGCCCCGTACGTCCCTCCTTGAGCGGCCTATCGGCAAGCGCGCTCAGCGGACGTATTCGACTTCCGGATACTGCGGCTGGCTCTGGAGCGTTGAAGCGGGCGCACCATGCAGATATACGTCAAAGAAAGCGCTGATGTAATGCGCTGTTACTGCGACTTGCCGGCGGCCATCGAGGCGCACAATGCCCAAGTCTCTCGTCAAGTGCATCAGAAGTGGACTCTTCAACATCGCCCCGTCGTCGCTGAACATGTAATGATTCGCACCTCGAATGACGATTTGCCACCTGCGATCACTTGGCAGACGATCGTAGATGGAGCGAACGTTCGCCTCGACCGGTCGGGTCTCCGCGTCGGGCTCCCCTCTGTGGTCGCTCAACAGAAACATGAACGGCTGAGTGACGCCCTCGCCGATAACACTACCTAACGGGGCTCCGTCCACGTCGATGCCCGCCTTGCAGCGAGGATCATCATGACAGAACTGCAAGGCTGTAGCGCCACCGAGCGAATGCCCGAATACGCCGACCCGCTGCATATCGAGCCGTCCCAGGAACCTGCCCGATGGATCAGACGTATTCAGTCGTTCGAGCTGATCGAGTGCAAAGCCCATATCGGCGCTCCATGCCTGAACGAGCTTATTGGCGAGTTGCTCCTGCTGAGACCCGCCGAGAAGGTCAGCGTTGTTCTGGGCTGCCCTCGCGATCACCCTTCCATCCGGGAGAACGACGACAAAGGTTCGATATGGCGCATCGAAGCCCACGACCACATAACCGTGGCTCGCAAGGTCTTCGGCAAGGGTCGTGTAGTTCGTCGCCAGGGCGGCGAGTCCGGCTCTCATCAGTATCACGGGGTAAGAACGATACTGAGGTGACACCTCGGCATCGCCAATACTATGGGTTCGGACGCGCGACAAATCTCGCGTCAAGAACTGTGTGAGCAGCCTGCCACTGTTACGTTCGACCGCCCTGCGCCAGGGAGCGGGTAAGTAGTCCACAACCATCTGGGACGGTTGTCGAGACACTGCGGGATACCAGACCCAGGCAAGAAGCTCACGCTTTGCATCGGTTTGAGGAGCCATCGGGTCCGCCTGCGCGGGATCGTTCCAAACATACGTGGTGCGGCTGACAGCGAATGGGCCAGTAGGCGTGGGTAGCGTTGTCTCCCTGTTGTGATCTAACGATAACGATCCCAGCAAGACTGCGATTCCAAAGAGTGCAATCAAGGCCAAGAGGATCAAAATCTTGATCACACGCATATATTCTCTTATGCGATCTTGAGGGGAGACCGCTGCGCTCGTAGATAATCCTGCGCGGCGTGGTAACCCTCGAGCGTGCCGACATCCATGTAGTGTTCTCCTGCGTAGGTGGCACGGACGACGTTTCCGGCGGCGATAAACGCGTTGAGCAAGTGGCCGAGGTATTCATCTTCGCGATGGCGGGCCTCCCACAACAGCTTCATGGCGTGGAATGCGGAACCGGTGGTCGTGACCGCTCCCCATACCCAATGGGAGTGCGCGTCCGGCTGTTTCACCTCGACTTTTGTCACAAAGCCCTGATCGTCGGCGCAAACGGCATCGAAAACCTGAGGATTGGGCACTGGAAAGAGCAGCAGGTCTACGTCAGCACTGTGCTTCTGCATCGAGTCGAGGGTCGGGCGATATGCGTTCTCTGGAAACCATATGGTGTCGGGCAATCCTAGTAGTACCTGACCGTGCGGGCGCGCGAATGGCTCTGCCCGGAAGAACGCGTCACATAGTCCACGCGGCTGCTGTTGCACGACGTAGAAGATCTCGGCAGCGTAGTCCCGCTCCGCGTAATACTTCACGATGTCCGATTTCTCGGCGGAGATGACGAAGCATATCTGGTCCGCTCCGGCGGCGATCATCCGTTCCACCAGATATTCGCTAACGGCCTTCGGGCGTTCGACGCCATCGATCTTGCGGGAGCCGACGGGAAGAAGTTCTTTGGGAAAGCCCAGCGGCTGAATGCGTTGTCCGGCGCCCGCAGCGGGAATGATTCCTATCATGAGACCTTCTCCGATTTGAAAGTCCTGCCCGGTTCGGAGGCGGAAGCTGGCTTCAGCCGTTCTCCCATATCGAGAGACGCCGCATCTTCACACGCTTTGATGAATTGCTGCGCTCGCACCATGCCAGTATGCTCCTCAAGCGTACGGGCGCGGGCGCGGCGGGCCATTGCATCACGCTCCGCCGGAGCGAGTGCAAGCGCGGCTCTTACATCCTGTGCAGTCTGCACAACCAGAAGCTCACGTTCAGGACCCTCGATCTCGAAGAAGTTATCGAGACCCTCCCATCTGTCGGTCAGGATTGGCGTGCCGCACGCGGCGGCTTCGAAGAACCGTCCAGAGGGACAGTACCCCCAATCCGCCATCTCCGTGCGGGTGATGTTGGCGGTCCAGGCCGAAGACGAGTAGAGCGCGGGATGGTTGTGGGGAGAGACGTGTTCTAGACGGCGAACGTTGGAGGGGATGCGCAAAGCTGGCGGATACATCGGTCCCGCAAGCAGGAACCGCTTGTCCTCCATCTGTGCCGCGGGCTCGAGAAAAAGCGATTCGAGCTTCGGCTGGCGATCGGCGGCGTAGGTGCCCATATAGCTCAAATCGCAGGCGAAATCCGAACGGACGGGAACGCGATGATAAATGTCAGGATCGACGCATCCGTAAAGGGGACGGGCGAGGCGGGCGCCGTATTTCGTCTCGAGTTCATCGAGGATGCGCCCGCCCGTAAAGGAAAGCACGAGTTCAAAACGGCTGATCTGGTCCGGGCGGATATATTCGACCTCTTCCCCGCGCTCAAAGCTGCCCAGCGTGACCGGGGTGTCGAGATCGTAGTAAACATGAAGCGGCCCGTCGATGGATAGCATCTTGTCCGCGATCCGCGCACCATCGGGACAGTAGCTGGCGTTGACTACGATGTCCGACATGCCCGCCGCAATCAGCGCATACGAATAGACAGATCCCAGGTTGCGGTAAAGAACGACGTCGCAGTAGTCGGAGTGCTCGAAATCGCGGTGCTTTGCATAGTAGGGCACGTCCTTTTCAAAGAAAGTGACCTCGTGTCCGAGCCGTTGCAGGGCGCGGATGAGGGCACGGTATGGAGTGGCGTGTCCATTGCCCCAGGAGGAGGAGATCGTCAATCCAAAGAAGGTGATGCGCACACGTGTCCTTCGTCCGACCTGAGCCGGTCAGAACAGGTTAGACGTACTTACCTCGGGAGAAGGTTGCAACCGGTCCAGACGCTCAGGAGTGCATCTCGCGTAAAGCGGGCGACACGGTCAGCTTCGGCTCGGTTGCGGCCTGCACCTGCTCGACCGTATATCCAGGAGCGAGTTCTTCGAGCACGAGCCCCTGCTGCGGAACGACGCGGATGTATGCCATCTCGGTCACGATGGTGTCAACGACTCTGGTGCCGGTGAGGGGGAGCGTGCAGCGCTTGAGGATCTTTGGCTTGCCGTCTTTGGTCGTATGCTCCATGGCGACGATGACGCGGCGTGCTGCGGCGACGAGATCCATGGCACCGCCCATGCCTTTGACCATCTTGCCGGGGACCATCCAGTTGGCGAGGTCGCCGGCTTCGCTGACCTCCATCGCGCCCAGCACCGAGAGATCGACGTGTCCGCCGCGGATCATGGCGAACGAATCGGCCGAGGAGAAATAGGCGGTTCCGGCGATCTCGGTCACCGTCTCTTTGCCCGCATTGATGAGGTCAGCGTCCTCTTCGCCCTCGAACGGATACGGCCCGATGCCGAGCATCCCGTTTTCGGACTGCAGAACGACCTCGATCCCCGGCGGGACGCAGTTGGCTACCAGCGTCGGCAAGCCTATGCCGAGGTTGACGTAGAAGCCGTCCTCAAGTTCGCGTGCGACGCGGCGGGCGATAAGCAAGCCGATACGGTCGCGCTTTTCGGCTTCCCTCTTCTTCTGTTCGAGCTGATCTACCGTTGTCATAAGTGAATCTCAGATTCGTAGAATTCCAATTTCAAAGCACCTGGAGGAAGTCTTAGCTCTTTTAAATTCGAACTAAGATTTGAGATCCTCACGCTTCCTCGTGGTCCGGCGCTCGATACGCTTCTCTTCCCTCTCCGCTTTGACGATCCGTTTGACGTAAACACTGGGGACGACGATGCAGTCGGGATCGAGTTCGCCGACCTCGACGATCTCCTCGGCCTCTACGATCGTGACCTTCGCAGCGGCGGCCATCATCGGATTGAAGTTTCTCGCAGTCTTGCGAAAAATGAGATTGCCCCATTTGTCAGCCTTCCAGGCCTTGATGAGGGCGAAGTCGGCGCGCAGCCACCGTTCCATCACGTATGGGCGCCCTTCGAATTCGCGAGTCTCTTTGCCGTCGGCGACGATGGTGCCGTATCCGGTGGGCGTGAAGAAGGCGGGGATGCCTGCCCCTCCCGCCCGGATGCGCTCCGCCAAGGTACCCTGCGGACAGAGTTCGAGATCGAGCTTGCCCTCAAGCACCAGGCGCTCGAGATATTTGTTCTCGCCGACGTAGCTGCCGACGTGTTTGAGTATCTGTCCGTTCTCCAGCAGCAGTGAATTGCCGAAGTTGTCCACACCCATGTTGTTGGAGATGGTGGTCAGGTCGCGGGCGCCCTGGCGCACGAGTGCGGCGATGAGATCTTCGGGGATGCCGCAGAGTCCGAAGCCTCCGATCATCACGGTCGCATTGTCGGGGATATCGGCGACGGCGGCGTCCGCAGATGGATGGATCTTGTTCATGGGTAGCTCTCAGCTTTCAGCTATCAGCTTAACTTGAGTTGCGTTGCTCACCCTCGGGTGCAAGCGAACATGCGAGTGTATCGCAAGCTCCGGATCTGGAAGTGTGTATGAAAGAGGCGACAATCACATTTCTGCCCACTTTTCCACCAATATTTGTCGTTTGTTATTGCTTCTTGCAATGACGATTCGCATAATGCAAGTAGTTCGACTTGCAACGCAAAAGGCAACGACCCTGAAGCGCGAATCTTTATCGGGCGAAGAACGCTACGGACGAGCGGACGTATTACGCATCGTTGGCATCAGTGCCCGCCAGCTCTCCGGTTGGGAGAAGGCCGGTCTGATCGCCGCCGCCGAGAGCTATTCCTTCACTGAACTGGTTCAGCTCTCAAAGCTGCGCAGCCTGCGCGGACACGTCCCATCGCGGGTGCTGCAGCGTACCTTGCAAGCGTGCAGCAATGCAGGTATGCAGAACCCGCTCGTAGAGTCGAATGTCTTCGTTACCTCTTCGCACCGCATGGCAGTGAAGCACGAAGGTGCGGCACTCGATCCCACCAGCGGTCAGCTTCTGCTCGACTTTACTGCTCCGCAGCGCACTGGGAATATCAGATTGATGAGGGTGGTGCCGATCCGCGCGGACGCCGACACGGTACACCAGCTATTTCTGCGGGGTGTGCAGCTCGAAGAATCGGCGGAGACTGTACCGCAAGCCATTCAGGCCTACATGCGACTGTTGGAGATCGATCCGCAGCATGCCCCCGCACAGATCAATCTCGGCACGCTGTATTACAACCAGCAGAACTTTGTGGCGGCCGAGGAGTGCTATCGCAGGGCGGTAGAGGCTGATCCCCAATACGCGCTGGCTTATTTCGATCTCGGCAACGTACTCGATGAGACCGGGCGGCTAGAGGACGCGATCCGCGCCTACGAGCATGCGCTCGCGCTCTCGCCCAAGTATGCGGACGCGCACTACAACGTCGCGCTCGCCTATGAACGCATGAAGCTGCCGCGAAAGGCCCTCTCCCACTGGAAGATCTACGTGAAACTCGACCCGGTCGGTCCGTGGTCGAGCCACGCGCGCACACAGGCTGAGCGCATCGTTCAAATGGATCAGCTCAAGGTTGTTTGGCGCAGGAAGTAGCCGTCCAGCCCAGCTTTCTCCTCATTCGCCCCGGCGCAGAATGATAATCAGCACACAACCGATCAGCATGACGGCGATGACAGCTCCCGCGAGAACCAGCCAGTGCAGCAATTCGCCGTAAAACAGCGCCACCGAAATCATCAGTCCGCACCTACCAACTCTGGCTCGTGTTGCCGAACATCTCTCGGACGCGGTGCAGTCTCCTTCATACGAAGGAACCACTTCTCGAAACCGTGATAACTGGCGAGCGCGATCACGATCGAGATCGCGATGCAGCTCAGGTCCGCCATGAACGCACCTGCAGTATGCGACAAACGCTCCCGCAAGCCGGCGTAGATAAATGCGTGCCAGACATAAAGGCCGTAGCTGTAGCGTCCGAAAAAGCGGAGTACGCGGTTTTCGAAGACGCGCTGCGCCCAGGGCTTTCTCCAGTCAAATCGCACGCATAAGCCGATCAGTGCGGCGCACCATACGGCTGCGAGCGTAAATCCTACGGTTTCGATAGAGCGCTTCCACCAATCGAATCCGCCCGCAAACGATCCCAGAGCGATGATCGCCAACAGGCTGACGGCGAATACCGGACGCGCGAGTCGCTCCGACAGCCACTCCCAATGAGAGCGTTTCACCAGCGCCAGACCGCTGCCGATCAGAAGTGCGTCCATGCGGAAGGGCGTGCCGGTGAAGAGATACATAGCGTTGAGGTGGGACGCAGCGGCGACGCGAAATGCCAGGGCCAGAGCGGCGAGTCCGGCGCTCAGCCAGATCAGCTTGATCCTGCCGCGTACCAGATAGATCACGAGCGGCCACACGAGGTAATACTGCTCCTCGATCGCGAGGGACCAGAAATGGTTGAGGCTGAACCAGTTCCCGAGTCCGAAGTCAAAGGGCTGTCTGAACCCGGCGTTCTGCAGATACGAAAGGAGCAACCACTCTCGCCCCTGCCACACCAAATGCAGCGGCATGGCCAGCACAACTAGCAGCAGGACCACGCCGTAATAAAGAGGAAAGATCCGTAGTGCCCTGCGCCTGTAGAAGCGGCGAAAGTAGTCTTCGCGATGCAGGGAGTCGAAGAGTATGCCAGTGATGAGAAAGCCCGAAAGAACGAAAAACAGATCTACGCCCAACCACGAGGCACGGTTCGCCTGATACAACGCCTGCATCCACAGTGACCCGGGATGCGGCTGCATGTAGCAGTGGTGCCACAGAACGAGGAGAATGGCGAGACCCCGCACCCCATCCAGTGCCGGGACATGTTTCTTTAGGTCTGCCGTGAACACACTGGCAGAACTGCCGGCGATCACGCCGGCGCTTCGATTACCGCTCACAGCAGACCAGTGCTCGCGGCTTGTTCGTGGGCGTGGTAGCTCGAACGCACCAGGGGCCCCGACTCCACGTGCTTGAAGCCGAATTTCAGGGCTTCTTCTTTCAGCGTCCGGAACTCGTCGGGCGTGTAATAGCGAGTCATCGGCAGGTGGTTCTTCGAGGGACGCAAGTACTGGCCTATGGTCAGTATGTCCACTTTATGGTCCGCCAAGTCGCGGAAGGTATGGATCAACTCGTCTGTAGTCTCGCCGATGCCGACCATGACGCCGGTCTTCGTGACCATCGTTGGCGCGAAGTCTTTGACCCGGCTGAGCAACCTGAGAGTGCGTTCGTAGCGCGCTCCGCTGCGTACGGCACGATAGAGCCGTGGAACGGTCTCGGTATTGTGGTTGAGCACCTCAGGCTTCGCTTCCACAACCGTCCGAATGGCTTCGTCATTGCCCTGGAAGTCAGGGATCAACACCTCCACCTGGCAACCGTCCGAATTACGGTGGATCTCTTCGATAACCATTGCAAACAGCTTCGCCCCGCCGAGGATATCGTCGTCGCGGTTCACGCTGGTGATCACCGCATGTTTCAATCCGAGGGTGGCGACCGCTTCGGCGACACGGCGCGGTTCGTCCCAATCGAGCGCATCCGGACGTCCTTTGGGCACCGCACAGAATCCGCAACGGCGGGTGCAGGTATTACCCAGCATCATGAAGGTCGCAGTCTTGTGGTTCCAGCACTCACCGATGTTCGGGCATTGCGCCGACTCGCAGACGGTATGCAGATTCAAGCTGCGCGCCAGCTTCTTGAGATCGTGGTAATTGTCACCGACAGGAGCCCGTGCCTTCAGCCACTCAGGCTTCGAGACCGGCTTCCTGGGCGCGAGATCGATCTGGATGAGATCGCCGACTTGTACCGTGGATGTCGCCATGAATACTCTTTTGATTATCTCAGATGCAATCGGACTCGCTCGTCCGTAAGCGGCTTTAAACTCATCAAAACCTGACGCGATTAGGGATGCGAAAGTGAGACGAATCCGTTGCTATTGCAAGCCAGAGTAGGCATATTCGCAGCCGAGTAACTGCCACTGATGGCCGCTGCAGAGGGCACAGTGGCGTATCCGTTGATCGTGACAACCGGGGCGCCCGGCGAAGGAGCTGCTCCGTTTGGCGTGAGCACCAGATTGAATTGAGTGCCGAAGATCTGGCTGGTGGCTATCTGGAATCCGGTGAAGCAGGCGGAGTTGAGTGTCACCGGTCCGGTGACGGAATAGAGGCCGTTTGCGTCCGCGCTCGAGCTTTGCGTCAGGTTTGCCATAGTGGCAACCTGAGCGCCGGTTGGATTTCCGGCGAGGTCCGCGGCAGTCAAAGTGCCTGAATAGTTTCCGGTGAACGGGTCCACCCGGAAGCCCGTGATAGAACCAGACTGCCCTGCGGCACACCCACCAGTCACCTTATAGGTGCCATTCGATATCGTGCTCCCGTCAGAGCTGATCGTGGCCTTGATCTGAAATGTCTGGGCCTCGACCTGTGCGGTGTTGAGCGTTAGTTTGCCGCCCGAAGTGCTGCCCGTCACCGGCACAACGGAGGAGGAACTGATGCAGTTGGAGCTATCGAGCACGTGGAAGGTCCCTTTGATCCCGCCTGAGCCACTCAGCGGACCGCCCAAAAAGGCACCGCCCCCTTGCGAGAGTGCGCCCTGCAGCGCGTAGTTCCCATTCACACTCGAGGAAGAGCCTCCACCGCATCCTGATGCCACTAGAAGCGCCGCACCGCACACTGCCGTAAGAAAAATTCGCAAGAAGTCCTTCTGATGATTGGTTTGCTGAAACTCTATTGTACTGGTAGCTATCAGACTCTTCAGCAGGCAGCTGTCAACGTTGTAGTTTTCGGCTTTGGGGTTCTGCTGCCCGATAGCTGAAGCTTTACGCCCCTTCGGATACACTGGCTGACGATGATTATTCGCAATGCCGCATTCTGCCTGGCACTCGCGCTATCGATTTCTGCAGCGGCCCAGGAGACGCCCCATGAGAGTACCAACTCGGTCTGGGAACATCGACCTTCAGCTTGGGAGGCGCTTGCGCCCCAGGACCGTCCTTCGGTAGAAAAATTCGCCAACGATTACAAGGGGTACATCGGGGCGGCGCGTAATGCATTGTCCTCGAACTCCGAAGTGATCCGCATGGCGAAGGCTGCTGGGTTCTCCGAGTTCAGCGCGGACGCGCCGTTGCGGCCGGGGGCGCGCTTCTACGTCAACAATCGTGACCGCGCGGTGATGCTCTTCGTCCTGGGGGAGCAGCCTCTCACCGCCGGACTGCATGTGATCGGTACGCACCACGATTCGCCGCATATCGATCTGAAAGCGCGTCCGCTGGTTTCGCGCGAAGGCATCGCACTGTTCAAAACGATCTATTACGGCGGCATCAAGAAATATCAGTGGGCAAACCTGCCGCTGGCACTCGTCGGACGCATCAGCACAAGCGATGGACGCAACATCGACGTCTCCATCGGCCTTAAGCCGGGGGAGCCGGTGTTCGTCATCCCCGACAACGCACCTCATTCGGATAAACCGCTGCGCACCCGCACTTATACCGACGTCCTCATGGGCGAAGAACTGAATCCGGTGGCTGGCAGCATTCCCGGTGGACGGGGCGGCGTCGTGGGACAGGTCTTGGAGGCGCTCACGTCGCAATACAAGGTAAAGGAAGAAGATCTCGTTTCGGCTGAACTGCAACTGGTTCCCGCCTCACCACCCGCGGATGTGGGCCTTGACCGCGGTCTCGTGGGTGCCTACGGGCAGGATGATCGCGGCAATTCCTATCTCGCCGCGCGCGCCATAACGGACCTCAAAGGAACGCCGCGCTATACCGCCGTCGCTTATCTCACCAACTTTGAGGAAGTTGGGTCGGGAAATACCACGGGAGCAGGCACCGACTACTTCTTCACCATCCTCGAGCAGATCGTCGCCGCTCAGAATCCCAAGGGGAACAGCGGCCTTGCGCTGCGCGAGGGGCTCCATCGTGCAACCGTGATCTCGGCCGACATGAACGACGGGATGAATCCCATCTTTGGCGACCAGACCAGCGAGAAGTCGAATGCCGCGCGTGTAGGCTGGGGACCGACGCTCAAGGAATACGGTGGCGAGTTTAATCCGCCAGCCGAGTGGACGGCGAAGATCCGCGGTGTGCTCGATGCCAATCATCTGCCCTGGCAAACCCAGACGCCCAAGGTGGATGTCGGCGGTGGCGGCACCATCGGCGGCTTCTTCTCACAGCACGACATGAACGTCATCGATATGGGCATTCCGCTGCTCTCGATGCACTCGACGTTCGAGATGTCCTCAAAGGTGGACCTCTGGGACTTCTATCGCTTTATGCTGGCGTTTTATCAGTGGGACGGTAAGTAAGCAGCTGGGTCACTCGCCGGGTTAATCTCCAGCTCCTCGCCAGATCACTCGGAAGACTGCGTCTCTTCTTCTTCCAGTGCTAGTTCTTCCAGTGCTGGTTCTTCCGTGGCTGGCTCGGTGGCGCGCTGCTCGAGCCAGTACTGCAAGGCTGCCTCGGTTCCAAGTTTGTAGTCGGGGCCCTTCAATAGTCTGCTCAATCGCGGATGCACCCACACGGAACGGACCCTTCCGCTCGGTTCGGTATTTTGCGGTTCATCCTCTCGCTCATTGAAAGAGTCTGCGCTCATCATGCGAAATATAGGGGCGGTGCGCGCCCAGCGCAATCAGGCCATCTACCTACTACTCAAGGCGTTACACCAAAGTTCCATCCACTCTGGCCACCTCGGGAATCTAGCCAGCGAGGAAGTGTTCGGTGGTGTTCTCCCGGCGTTGCTCTCGAAGGATCAGGTCTTCCATCTCCTCAAGTCGGATCCCGGCGAGGTTACGGTGATACTGGGCATCCGCCGACAACAATGTCCTCTTGAGCGCATCGGTTTGATGTTGCGCCCGCTCCGTGAGAGAGCGTGCGATGCGTTCGTGCCGGAGCATCTCCCTCCTAAGGGCTTGAACGGTATCTAATTTCGATTCCATGGTTCCTTGGGACCTCTACGTATTCCTACTTCACTACGACGTGAGTCGAAGCGCAATGGGTCATTTGGCGCGTACCTGCGCAGTTACGGGACCTCAGAGGACCGGAACGAAAAGTGGTGGCCAGGGACGGAATTGAACCGCCGACACGCGGATTTTCAGTCCGCTGCTCTACCAACTGAGCTACCTGGCCAATCCATATCACGTGGCGGAAACACACGCGACGAGCGAGGAAGGTATGCAAGAAATATAACAGAGCGTTCCCGCGCTGCTCAAACGCACGACGTGGAAAAGTCCTGCTCTCCCCCTCCGTTTGCGTCGCCGATAAGTGATTCACTCCGTTGTATTTGTTGAAACGCGCAAGCGGATTTGACGATGTGTTCGCATGCTATGATGCTGCTATTCAAATCGACATCGAGGTCTGTTCTTGTTGTCTGTTTCTAACAGCAAGTGGTTCGTACGTGCGGCATCCCTCACCGCGTTTTTCTTTCTAATGATCCAGCCGATGGGACTGCATGCGCAGACTCCACTCGCTCCAGACAACAACCTACTCGTAGAGAGGTCCGCGGCCCCCGCCGCCTCCGCACCCGACTTGATGCTCGGCCCCGGAGACCTCATCGAGCTCAAGGTCTATGGCGTCGGAGACCTCAGCGAGACTCTTCGCATCGCCACCAACGGCGATATAGACCTGCCGTTGATCGGAGCCGTCAAGGTCGGAGGCCTCACTGTCGATCAAGCGCAGAAGGCGGTCGAGCAGCGGCTCGTCTCTGGCGGATTCATCAACGAGCCGCACGTCAGCATTCTGGTGCGCGAGTTCACGACACAGGGCGTCTCCGTACTGGGCGAAGTTCAGCATCCCGGACACTTCCCTATCCTCAGTGCACGCCACCTCATGGACGCGATCTCCGCTGCAGGCGGCTTTTCCGTGCGTGCGGGCAAGACGATCATCGTTACCCATCGCGACAACTCGGCTGCACAAACCATCACCTGGTCATTTGATCCAGTCAAGCTGCAACAAGCCAATATCGAACTGCACGGTGGAGATTCCGTCACAGTAGGCAAGGCCGGTATCGTATATGTCACCGGAGAGGTCGCAAAGCCCGGCGGCTTCGTACTCGACCAAAGCGACTCGGTGACCGTGCTGCAAGCCCTCGCACTGGCACAGGGGGCCAAACCTACCGCATCGTTGAACAAGGCACGCCTCATCCGCAAGTCACCGCAAGGCCCGCAGGAGATCGATGTTGCCTTGAAAGACATCACCAGCACGAAAAAGCCTGACCTTGCAATGCAGGCGGACGATATCCTATTCATACCCAACAGCGCCGGTAAAAGTGCCGGCCGCAGAAGTCTCGAATCGATCATTCAGATCACAACCGGCGTCCTGATCTATCGACCTTGAGAAATATGACTACTTATCTCGTCACCGGCGCGGCCGGATTCATCGGATCCTCTATCGCAGAAGCACTCCTCAAGCGTGGAGACTCTGTTCGCGGAATCGACAACCTCTCCACAGGCAAGAGCGAAAATATCAAGCCGCTCATCGCCCTCGGACTGGAGTTTATCGAGGCAGATATCCGCAATCCCGAAGAGTGTGTGCGTGCGTGCGAGGGTGTTGATGTCATCTTCCACGAAGCTGCGCTTCCTTCCGTCCCAAAATCTGTCATCGATCCGGTCAGTTCGCATCGTTCCAACATCGACGGCACCCTGAACCTGTTGATGGCGGCACGCACCGCGAAGGTCCGCCGCATCGTCTATGCGGGATCGTCATCTGCGTACGGCGATACTCCGACGATGCCCAAGGAAGAGGCGATGAAACCTCTGCCGATCTCTCCTTATGCCGTGCAGAAACTATGCAGTGAGTTGTACCTGCAATCGTTCACGCAGGTGTATGGCCTTGAGACGGTCACGCTTCGCTACTTCAATGTGTTTGGTCCGAGACAAGATCCGACGTCGCCCTACTCGGGTGTGCTCGCAAAATTTACAACCATGATGCTCGAAGGCAAGGAGCCTACGATCCACGGTGACGGACTGCAATCGCGCGACTTCACCTACATCTCCGACGTCGTCAACGGAAACCTGCTCGCCGCGCACGCGCCCGCCGCGCAGGTGAGCGGCAATGTCTTCAACGTCGCCACCGGCGCCCAGATCACACTCAATCAGGCGGTCGAAGAGTTGCGCAAGATCACCGGATACTCCGGTCCCGTCCATTACGGCGAATCTCGCGCAGGCGACGTGAAGCATTCACTCGCTGATATCTCTGCGGCGAAAGCGGCGTTTGGCTACACTCCCGCCGTCACCTTCGCCCAGGGACTCGCAAAGACCGTCGAATGGTACAGGGGGCAGGAACGGTTTGCGAACATCGCATCTCGCTAGACTCGGTTGCTTCATGATGCCCAGCGCGTGACGAAGTCGACGGAATATCTGCTTGAAACCGAAGCTGGATTCCAGCGGATCACTTTGGTCTCGCCCGACGGAACGAATCGGCTCACCACCGTCAAAGTAGTCGCGCTTACAGAACTCTTCCTCGATCTTGCGCGATCCCCCAAACCGGTGCTGCTCACCGGCAACGAGCGTTTCTTTTCGGCTGGGGCCGACCTCAACGAGATACGGACTCTCTCTGGCGCGGATGCCTATGCGTTCGCCAACATGGGGCAGCGTCTCATGCAGGCCGTGGACAACTATCCCGCGACGGTCATCGGCGTCATCCACGGATACTGTCTCGGCGGCGGACTCGATCTCGCCCTCGCATGCGATCTCCGCATCGCCGCCCCGAACGCCATCTTCGGACATCGCGGTGCAGCGCTCGGCATCATGACCGGATGGGGCGGCACGCAGCGCCTCCCCCGTCTCATCGGTAAAGCACGCGCCCTGCAGATGTTCGTCGAAGCGCAGAAACTCCATGCAGCAGTCGCCTTGGAGATAGGTCTCGTCAACGCGGTCGATCCGCATCCCCACGCCTGCGCTGCCCGATGGATCGTCGGGAATAGGATCGCCGGGAATAGAATCGTCGGCGTATGAAAACACTAGGCATCGTTGGCGGCATCGGACCGGAATCAACCATCGAATACTACCGTTCGATCATCGCGGAACACGTTGCGCATTATCACGATGGCAGTTATCCGCCGGTCTTGATCAACAGCATCAATTTGAAGAAGCTACTGGACCTGGTCGAAGCACGCGAACACACCAGGGTCACAGAGTTTCTGGTCGCGGAACTGCTCAAGCTCGCCAGCGCAGGAGCGGACCTGGCGTTGGTGGCTGCCAATACCCCGCACATCGTCTTCGATGAGCTTCGGGACAAGTGTCCCATTCCACTCGTCAGCATCGTCGAAGCGACTTGCGAAGCGGCTCGAACGCTGGGACTCAAACGGGTCGGCCTCTTCGGCACGACCTTCACGATGCAGGGAGGGTTTTACCAAAGCGTCTTTTCAAAGCAAGGCGTTGCCCTCATCGTCCCGGAGCAAGAAGAGCAAGCCTACATCCATGACAAGTACCTGAATGATCTCGTTAAGGGCATAATCTTGCCCGAAACCCGGGCAGGGTTATTGGCGATCGTAGATCGCATGATCAAAGATGACGCGATGGATGGCCTCATATTGGGCGGCACAGAATTGCCCTTGATCTTGAAAGACACTACCTACAGAGGCATTCCATTTCTGGATACGACTAAGATCCACGTGAAGAGCGCCGTCACGCGACTATGGTCACTCGAGGCTTCTGCTCTCGGCTAAGCCGCTGTGTTCTTCCTCAAGTACTTGTCCTTACACTCGATCGAGCAGAAGTGGATCGCGCCTATTTCATCCATCCTGCGGGGGTCCCAGTGATCGAGGAACGTGATTGCCCTTCGTACTCCGCTCGGACTCACCGATTCGAGATCGTAACCCAATACCCACTCTTCACCGGGCTGACGCTCTACCTTGCAAGTGTCGCAATGCACTCTCACCATAAACACCTCGCACCTTTACGATGCGGAGTATCTTCTTCTCGCAACCGAAAAAAAGGACGTGACAGCAGCAGGCGCTACTTCACCCGGTCGTACACCGACTTCACATGATTTTCGCCGTCTTCTCCCTTGATCGTCTCGTCGATCGACATCGTCTTCTTGTCGTCGGAGATGGTCACAGTTTCGTCTATGACAGTTCCTTTCGGCAGCGAAACATGAATAACCAACGAATCGCCCTTCCACTCGAAACCGGCCTTCTCCCCGTTGGTCCCGGCGACCAGACGCTCCTGTCCATCAGGAGCTCCCGACCATGACTCATCCATCGGATTACCACTCGGGTCCGTGCCCTTCAGCGTCCATGCGAGTGTCTTGCCATCCGACTGCGTGACCTCGATGGTGATCGCCTTCGGCTTTGGAAGGCTGCCATAGTCTGACTTGTCGACGTTTAGCTTCCACGTCCCCTTGCCATAGTCCTTCGGTGGGCTCGCCAGTGCCATCGCGGAAAACGCGACTGCCGTTACCAGCAGCTTTAAGCAACGCATACTGATCCTCCTCGACGGAAAGTGAGAAGTGGCGCGCTTCTAGCGAGCCAATATAGACCTTCCTTGGCCGGAGTCAAGCCGCTCGCAGGTAAGTATCTGGGTATGCTTTAAGCCTTTTTGGGAGGCTCCCATAACTCCACCCGGTTACCCTCCGGATCGATGATCCAGGCAAACTTGCCGTAGTCCTGGTCCTCACGCTTTGGATCGATTTCGACCCCCGCGCCCTTCAATTGCTCCAGCAACCCGTCCAGATCATCGACGATGAAGTTCATCATGAACTGCTTGTTCGAGTCTCCGAAGTATTTGGTCTCTTGCGGGAACACGGACCAGACCGTGACATGTTCCCGATCGCTTCCCTTCTCACGCCACGGCAACATCGCTCCGCTTTCCTCACCATGCAGGCCCAGATGTTTCCCGTACCACTCACGCATCGCCTTATGATCTGCTGCCTTGAGGAACAGCCCACCCAATCCAATCACTCCCGCCATAGTGCCTCCATTTGCAGGGCAAGTTTACTCGCTTAAATTGTTTATGTTGGTTCGAACTCGCGTATTGCCCGGTTTGTCTTTCATCCCAGTTTCGCCCCGGTTTTCTCCGCAACTCCGTGCCTCCGTGGTGAGCCCGCTGTTACACTAGTTCGTTTTGCCCGACACTCATGCCTGACTCCACCAATACCGTGCCCGCCACCAGCGCCGAGAACGTTCTCACCTCAAAGATCGACGCCAACCATCCCCGTTTTCAGCGGAACGTCGATGCCATGCGCGAACTGCTAACCAAGCTCCACGCCGATGCGGACACGCTCCGGCTCGGCGGAGGCCCCAAAGCCATCGATGCCCAGCACGCCAAAGGACGCAAGACCGCCCGCGAACGAATCTCCATGCTGATCGATGAGGGTACGCGCTTCGAAGAACTCGGCCTCTTTGCAGCACACGGAATGTATGAAGAATGGGGCGGTGCACCCTCCGCCGGTGCGGTCACCGGTCTCGGCTACGTACAAGGCCGCCAGTTCATGTTGATCGTCAACGATGCGACGGTCAAGGCCGGAGCCTTCTTCCCGATGACGGCGAAGAAAGTCATCCGCGCACAGAATATAGCCATTGAAAACCACATTCCTACGATCTACCTCGTCGATTCGGCAGGTGTCTTTCTTCCCCTGCAGGAAGACGTGTTCCCCGACACCGACGATTTTGGACGCGTCTTCCGCAACAATGCGGTCATGTCCGCCATGGGTATCCCCCAGATCACCGCCATCATGGGGATGTGTGTCGCTGGAGGCGCCTACCTTCCCGTCATGTGCGACCACATCCTCATGACCGAAGGCAGCGGACTCTTTCTCGCCGGCCCCGCCCTTGTTCAGGCCGCCATCGGACAGAGGTCATCCGCCGAAGAGCTCGGTGGCGCCAAGATGCACGCCGAGATCTCCGGCACCGTGGACTTCAAGGAACCCAACGATCATCTCTGCATCGCCCGTATCCGCTCGCTGGTGGGCAAGATGGGGGAGCGCCCTCGCGCCCCCTTCCACGTGTCCAAGTCGGTCGAAGAGCCCCGCTACTCCGGCGAAGAACTCTACGGCATCGTGGAGCCCGACGTCTCCAAGCCCTACGACATGAAAGAAGTCCTCGCGCGCATCGTGGATGGCAGCCGCTTCGACGAATACAAGCCCGACTACGGGCGCACCCTCCTGTGCGGATACGCCCGCATCGGCGGGCATGCCGTCGGCATCGTCGCCAACCAGAAGCAGCACGTGCAGCAGATCGACCACAGCGGCGAGCGCCGCATCGAGTTCGGCGGCGTCATCTATGCCGAATCCGCCGATAAAGCCGCACGCTTCATCATGGACTGCAACCAGAACCTCGTGCCTCTCGTCTTCCTCCACGACGTGAACGGATTCATGGTCGGGAAAGACGCTGAATGGACGGGCATCATCCGTTCCGGCGCGAAGATGGTCAACGCCGTCTCCAACTCCGTCGTCCCCAAGATCGCCGTCATCATCGGCGGCAGCTTCGGCGCCGGACACTATGCCATGTGCGGCAAAGCCTTCGATCCGCGCTTCGTCTTTGCGTGGCCGACCGCGCGCTATGCGGTCATGAGCGGCTCCGCCGCAGCCGGAACACTCGTCGAGATCAAGATCAAGCAGCTCGAACGCGGGGGCACAAAGCTCTCAGAAGAGCAAAAGAAAGAACTCTTCGACGCCACCAAAGCCACCTACGACAGCCAGATGGATCCGCGCTACGCCGCCGCCCGCTTGTGGGTAGATTCGATCATCGACCCCGCCGATACCCGCCGCATTCTCATCGAGTCCCTGAATGCCGTGAGCCTCAATCCAGATGTACCGAAGTTCAATCCGGGCGTGTTGCAGACGTAGCTAGGGGCTAGGTTTTAGGTGCTAGGTGCTAGGGAAAGAGACCGTTGGCGTGTGGGATGGGGACAAGGGATTAGGGGACTAGGGAGGAGACCCCGGCTTCAGCCGGGGGATCAGCAGACCCCATGTATCATTGCGAGGAGCGAAGCGACGAAGCAACCCTGCGTTTGCTTTTTATGTCCGCGCCAGCGGACACTTTTCCACACCCCAAAGCACCACCCCTGTGGAAACTATCCTTCCCCTGTGCAAATCCACCATTTTGGGCAGCAAAAAACCTGTCAAGACCCCCACTTTGTGGAAATCTCCCTAATTTCCACAATCGAAAGTAGATATAAACTTCCCCTAATTCAGTATGAAACTACCCCGAAGTTGCTAGAATTGTAAGTAGAAGATATCTAGAAAATAAAGCACGCCAACTCGGCGTGCTTTCTCATTTTCCGTCCTATTATCCCGACGCAGGAGGGATCTGCCCCTTCCCGTCGAAAGCACTCACTCAAAACAAAGCACTTACTCAGGGATCTCAGGGATTAGCCGGGATCACCCCAACCTAAGTCACTGATTCTGAAGATTCACGACCACTGGGGATACCAAACCATGTGGAAAACCAGCCCGCCCCGGGCACCGAACGAGAAGAGAAATGCCAAAACCTCAGCGCCTAAAGGCGCCGTGACTAGACGTGGGAATCTCCCGGCTAAAGCCGGGGGTCTACCCTCATCCCTCATCCCTTATCCCTTATCCCTTATCCCTTATCCCTTGTCCCTAGCACCTAGCACCTAGCACCCCCTCCCATGTTGAAATAGAAATGTGAAGCTCATCGAATGCCCGCGCGACGCCTGGCAAGGACTCAAAGGTCAGGTTCCCACCGAAACCAAAGCAAACTACTTGCGCGCTCTCATCGCCGCCGGATTCAAGAACATTGATGCCGTCTCGTTCGTATCGCCGAAGGCCGTCCCCCAAATGGCTGACTCGGAAAAGGTGCTGGACCGACTCGATATTCCCGAAGATGTCGAGATCATCGGCATCGTCGTCAACGAAAAGGGCGCGGACCGAGCTATCAAGACGGGAAAGGTCAGCACTCTCGGCTTTCCGTATTCCATCTCGCCGACGTTCCTCGAGCGGAACCAGAAGCAGTCGCTCGAGGACTCGATCGACATCCTGGAGAAGATCACTGGCAAGGCCCACGAGGGAGGACTCGAGGTCGTCGCCTACATCTCTATGGCCTTCGGCAATCCTTACGGCGACCTGTGGAACGAAGAGGAGGTCGTCGAGGCCGTTGGCATTCTCGCCGACATGGACATCCGTCAGGTATCGCTCGCCGACACCTTTGGCATGGCGTCACCCGAGACCATTGGAACCATCGTGAAGGCGGTGATGCGCAAGCATGACCACATCGAGGTGGGAGTGCACCTGCACAGCCGCCCGGAAGAAGCGGAGACAAAGGTACTCGCCGCACTCGACGCAGGATGCCTCCGCCTCGACTCGGCGATCGGTGGACTGGGTGGGTGTCCCTTCGCGGGAGACGCACTCGTGGGCAACATTCCCACCTCGTCCGTTCTTCGAGCTCTGAAGCGGCGCGCCATCGTGCCGCCCATCCAAGGCTCACTCGAAAACCTTGAAAAACTCACACAGGAGATCGCGCTCCACTACTCGACAGACGACGAACACTGAGGCACACTAACCAAGCTGAGCCGCCACAGCGATTGCACGAGGTCCTGGCACATGCGGCCCATCTTTTCCGCGATCCTGTTTCTCTTCCCCGCTTCCCTCTTCGCGCAGCACGGATACGCTCCGAGCGGAACATATCCGGCTGACTACCTGATGACGACGTACACCGGGAAGCTGACGATGTTCAATCCGCAAACGCACGAGATGAAGTTGGAGTGCGACATTTGCGCGAACCATGAGGTCTTCGAGGCCATTCTCGGGGATCCGCAGGCGAGCCGGGTGCCTAAGTTCAAGGTCTCACCGCGGGACCAGTTCAAGCGCAAACATTATGAGGAGGTTCGCAAGCCCGCACCCACATCGATCGCGATCGGAGATCTATTGCGCGTGTACTACAACGTCCGCAAGTCGGAGCAGAGTGGTACGAAGGTAAATTACAATGCCGTGTTCGACATGGAGAAGCTAGCAGCCGCTCCACCTCGTCCAGAAACGGCACAATGAGCATTTACAACACACTTCTGCTCTCGACTGCAGACCAGATCGCGACCATAACTTTCAACCGTCCTGAGAAGCGCAACGCGGTCAGCTATGAGCTGATCGACGAACTGGCAAGGGCCCTCGGGGAAGTCAGAGGTTCGGGGGCAAAAGTACTGATCCTCACCGGAGCCGGCAAAGCGTTCTGCGCCGGCATGGACCTCGAGAACCTCAAGCAGCTTCTCGGACGCACTCACGAAGAGAACGTTCAGGATTCGCGCAAAATGGCCGGGCTGTTCCGTTCGCTCTACGATTTCCCCCTACCGACGATCGCGGCAGTGAACGGCGCCGCCATTGCGGGGGGCACCGGTATCGCTACGATCTGCGATTTCACCCTCTCAGTAGCCGAAGCGAAGTTCGGATACACGGAGGTGAAGATCGGTTTCGTGCCCGCCATCGTCTCCACGTTTCTCACCCGTCAGGTGGGAGAGAAGATAGCGCGCGACCTGTTGCTCACAGGCCGGCTCTTCGACGCGATAGAGGCCCATCGCATCGGGCTGGTAAACGAGATCGTCGCACCCGATGCACTTATGGGGCGGGCAAGAGAGCTCGCGCACTCGCTGCTCGAGAACTCTCCTGCATCTCTGCGGGCCACGAAGGAGCTTCTCTCGCAAGCAGTCAACGAAGAGCTCGACCGTCTCATTGATCGGGCAATTGACCAGAACGCCCGCATTCGCCAAGGGCACGACTTTCGTGAGGGGATCACTTCGTTTCTGGAGAAGCGCAAGCCGAAGTGGGAATGAATGGGGATTTGTGATTTGTCGATTTGCGATTTACTGATTTCTTTGAAGTTCGGTTGGATTCCAATGAGGTTACAAATCGCAAATCGGTAAATCCACAAAATCGACAAATCACCGTAGCGCTTCTATTCTGGTCGGTACGGAAATGATTGGTGAGACTACAGTGCGCGTGCGCTATGCAGAGACCGACCAGATGGGGGTGGTGTACCACTCCAACTTCATCATCTGGTTCGAAGTCGGGCGGGTTGAGCTGATCCGCCAGCTCGGCTTCGATTACCGCAAGATGGAGATCGATGAAGGCTGCGCCATCGCTGTCGCCGACGTAAGCTGCCGGTATAAGGCACCTGTGCACTACGACGATATTGTTACCATTCGCACTAAGCTCACGAGCGTGCGCCGGAAAGTGCTCCATTTTGAATACGATCTGACGCGTGAATCGGACGAAACGCTATTGGCGCATGGTTCGACCGTGCACGTCGTAGTCGATACACAATTCAATCCGCATCCATTGCCGGACAAGTATTACAACGCGTTTCTCAGCGCACTTGAAGCCAAATGACAAAACAGGCCATACAGTTGGATGGAAGCTCACTCACTCTCGAAACCTTCCGCGAGGTCGTGCTCGAGAGGCGGACAGTTTCGCTTGCCGGCGCTGCTCGCAAGGCAGTAGACCGTGCGCGCGGGGTAGTCGAGCGAATCCTGGAATCGAACCAGGTAGCATATGCGATCACTACCGGAGTCGGCAAACTGAGCGAGGTTTACATCGCCCCGGAACAAAACCGTCAGTTGCAATTGAATCTTTTGCGCTCTCACGCGGTCGGAGTGGGTGAACCGCTCAGCGAAGAAGAATCGCGCGGCATGATGCTGCTGCGCGCGAATTCGCTCGCCAAAGGCAACAGCGGCGTGCGCGCTGTCGTAGTCGAGACTCTTTGTGAGATGTTGAACCACGGCGTGCATCCGGTGATTCCGTCGCAAGGCAGCGTGGGTGCCAGCGGAGACCTCGCGCCGCTCGCCCACCTTGCACTCGTGCTGATCGGAGAAGGGCAAGCGTTTTGCAATGGATTTCGGATGACCGGGAAAGAAGCGATGGGCGCTGCTGGCGTTCCAACCATCACGGTTGAGGCCAAGGAGGCAATCTCGCTGATCAACGGGACGCAGGCGATGCTTTCGTGCGGCGCACTTGCCCTCATTCGCGCACACAAGCTGGTGGATACTGCCGATGCGCTGGGCGCAACATCACTCGAAGCGCTGAAAGGCACGCTTGTCGCCATGGATGCGCGCATCCATGAGGCAAGACCTCACCCTGGCCAGATGGAAACAGCCGCCAATATCCGCCGCATGCTCGAAGGAGAGAGTACGATCCGGGAATCACACCGCGAATGCGGACGCGTGCAGGATGCTTATTCGCTGCGCTGCATCCCGCAGGTGCATGGAGCGGTGCGCGATACCTTGTCTTTCGCTCGACAGGTGTTCGAGACCGAGATGAATTCCGCGGTGGACAATCCTCTGGTCTTTGAGAATGGTGACGTCATCTCGGGCGGTAATTTTCATGGAGAGCCGGTTGCCTTTGCACTCGACTACCTGGCTATCGGTCTAAGCGCACTTGCCGGGATCTCCGAACGCCGGATTGAACGGTTGGTGAATCCAGCGCTGAGTGAAGGCCTGCCCGCATTTCTCGCGTCGGGCGCAGGCCTCAACTCCGGCTTTATGATGCCCCAGGTGACGGCTGCAGCACTCGTGAGTGAGAACAAAGTCTATGCGCATCCGGCCAGTGTGGACTCCATCACTACCTCCGGCAACAAGGAGGATTTTGTTTCGATGGGAATGACAGGGGCAATCAAGCTGAAACGTATCATCGAGAACACTACAAATGTCCTGATGATCGAAGCGCTATGCGCCGCGCAGGCGCTTGATCTGTTGCGGCCACTCACCAGCACGCCGCGTGTTGAAAATGTGTACCGCACTATCCGCGAGATAACCAAATTCGTAGAACACGATCGAGTGCTGACGGAAGACTTCGCGAAGACCGCCGAACTAATCCGCTCCGGCAAGCTGGCTTCTGCTCTCGCCCAATGAGCGAGTGGTTCTTACAAGCCAGCTTCGATCCTCGCACGCGGGTCCATATAATCCCTCAGCGCGTCCCCAATGAAGTTGAAACTCAATACTGTGAGCATCACCGCCGCTGCGGGAAAGAGGACGAGATGGGGCGCGTCGAAGAGATGTGAGCGTCCGTCATTGAGCATCGCTCCCCAACTCGAGGTCGGTGGTGGCACGCCGAGACCGAGAAAGCTCATGGTCGCTTCGGCAAGCACTGCGCCCGCCATTCCAATCGCCGCCTGCACGATCACAGGCTGAATCATATTGGGAAGAATGTGGCGGGTGATTACGCGCCAATCGCTCGCTCCGAGCGCTCGTGCCGCCTCAACGAACTCGCGTTCCCGGACAGCCATCACTTGTGCACGAACGAGGCGGGCATAACCTACCCATCCGCCGACGCCAAGCGCCAGGATCAGGTTGCGCAGCCCCGGACCGAGAAATGCGACGAACGCAATTGCCAAAAGTATGCCGGGGAACGATAGGAACGCATTCATCACGACAATGTTAAAGAAGCGGTCCACCCCTCCACCATAGTAGCCAGCGGTACACCCAACGATCAGTCCGAGCCCTAAAGAGAATGCAACAACGCTGACGCCGACCAGCAGGGATATTCGTGCACCGAAGAGAGTACGCGAGAGAATGTCGCGGCCTAACTCATCGGTACCGAAGTAATGATGCCAGGAAGGAGCGGCCAGGCGATGCGGGAGATCGATGTGTTGCGGAGAGTAGGGCGCCAGCAGGGGCGCGAAGAGTGCACAAAGCGTAAACATCACGATCAATGCAATCCCGATCTTCGACAGAATGCTGCTGCGACGCATCTCGAGATAAATATACCTTGCGCAACTTCATTCCGTAGGAGGGGTTGAAGAGAAACATGCAGCGAGCTCCGGCTAAACGGGAGCGGAAGTTTAGGGGAGTTCAACATGAAAAAGTTTACGACGATCGCATTGGCAATCGCCTTCTCTGGAGCGCTCTTCGCACAGACCGCTACTAGCACGTCCGATTCGAAACTCAACATCAACCAGCGCAAAGAAAATCAGCAGGACCGCATTGCGCAGGGCGTCAAGAGTGGACAGCTGACCGCGGGCGAGACCACCAACCTTGAGAAGAAAGAGTCTAAGCTCAACAAAGAAGAGAAGGACATGCGTGAGGACGATCACGGCAAGCTCACAAAAGCGGATCGCCGTAAATTGAATCGTCAGCAGAACAGACTTTCGCGCCGGATCTACAAAGACAAGCACAATGGCAGAAAGCAGTAACTTAGCGCGCAGTGTGCAGAAGGGTCTCCTGAAGGAGACCCTTCTGCGTTACTCTGGCTGCATGGCTCGATCACTGGCACTCTTCGTCTTATGCATGGCGGTGTCCGCCTCCTATGCGCAGGAGCGGGATGACGCTGCGGCCAGGCGGATCTTCGCCGACTTGAACCACGAACGTGCAGTCCAGCACCTGCCACCCTTGCAATGGAGCAACCAGCTCGCAGCTTCTGCGGCGCAACATACGGAAGCAATGGCGAAGCAGGATGTCTTGTCGCACGATCTCCCCGGTGAGCCCGCGCTCGGAAAGCGCATCGCCGATGCCGGGGGACGCGTCAGCGCATTTGCTGAGAACATCGCACTCAACTCGGAGGGCCCGGACGCGATCCATGAGGAATGGATGCATTCCCCAGGGCACCGCACGAACATGCTGAATCCCGCTTACGACGTAGTTGGAATTGCAGCTTACAGGATGGGGAGTCGGCTGTATGCAACCGAGGACTTCGGCACCGGCATGCAAGCCAGCTCCGCCGACGATGCCGACCTCAAGATACAGGATGCGATCGCTGCCGAACGCGAACGTCTACACTTGCAGAAGCTGTCCGTAATGGTGACGCCGGGCGGTGCGGCAGCTGGTTGCAGCGCAGCGCCATTCGCTTCCTCGAATCCGATCACGCCCGGAGAATCACGGTCGGTCGTGAACTATACGACATCCGTACCCAGCGTATTGCCCGAAGCCCTTCGCAAGAGGATCGCTGACTCTCGCTACCGGCGCTATGCGCTATCCGTCTGCGAACAGCGCGATGCCCTCGGATTCACGCTGATGAGTGTGCACCTGGTGCTATTCGGTTGACGGAACTTATTTCGTAGCGAACCCGTATCTCACTCCAGCCGCTAACGGTTTCCAAGTACGCCCGTCCATATGGCAGCGGAGTGATAAGGAGTACGCAAATGTTCGCAGGCACAAACAATAAGCTGCTCGACAGCACCGCATTTCGGTTCGGGGTGCTCGCGCTCGGATTTGCAGTCTGGGCGGGCACGGCGATCGGATTGATCGCCGCCTCATAGTTAGCGGCACTGTTGCGAGCGCAAAGGCATTGGGGGCCTGCGCACAACCGCAACCGGGTCACGTCCTCTAGCCTGATGGTGCCGCTAAATGGGAGGGACGTGGGGCGACCCGCGTTCCTCTCGCTCGTTTTACTATGGTGGGAATGCGCAAGCGTCTCATCGTGAATGCCGATGATTTCGGACAGACCAGCGGCATCAACCGCGGTATTGCGGAGTGCGCGGGACATGGCATCCTGACGTCTTCGACACTCATGGCAAGCGGCGTGGCATTTGCTGAGGCGGTACGCATCTCGAGAACATCGTCTTTCGGCGTGGGATGCCACGTAGTGCTCGTGGATGGCGCTCCCATCAGCGATTCAAAATCACTCCCGACATTGACACGTGATGGATACTTCCGCAAATCCATCTTTCAGCTCGCGAGCGGCGCCATGCTGGACCGCATCTCCGCGCCGGAGGTCGAGCACGAAGCTTACGCGCAAATCCAGCGCTTGCAAGAGGCGGGTGTGCAAGTAACGCACATCGATACGCACAAGCACGCACATATGTTCCCCAACATCCTGCGTCCGCTCTTACGCGCGGCAAAGCGGGCCGGCGTCACTCGCGTTCGCAATCCATTTGAGCCTGCCTGGACGCTGAAGATGAGCTTGACCCGTGCGAATCTTGTCCGAAGTCTGGAAGTCACGCTCCTGCGAGGGCTAGCTTCTACCTTTCACAGGACGTGCAGAGAAGAGGGCTTCGCTACCACAGAAGGCGCTCTCGGCGTGATCGCCACGGGATCCCTAGACGAGAGTGTACTGTGCCGATTACTCGATCGTATTCCCGATGGGACATGGGAGCTCGTGACTCATCCGGGATATAACGACGAGGAGTTACGGGCACAGAAGACGCGGTTGGTCGCTTCGCGGGACACCGAGAGGGCTGCACTCATCTCTGCCACGGCAAGAGAAGCGATTGCGCGCAACGGGATCGAACTGATCTCGTTCGCCCAACTGTAAAGCGCTGCAACTTTTACTGGATCGAGTCATCTTATCCTTCGATCTGTTTCCGGAGACGCATGAATATCGGCATCACCTGTTATCCCACATATGGTGGCAGCGGCGTAGTCGCCACTGAACTCGGCATGGAGCTTGCGGCACGCGGACACCAGGTCCACTTCATCACCTATTCACAGCCGTTTCGTCTGATCGAAGATCAAGACAACATTTTCTTTCATGAAGTAAATGTCTCGGAGTATCCGCTCTTTCAATATCCTCCCTACGATCTCGCGCTCGCCACCAAGATGGCGGAGGTGGCGACGAACTACGCTCTCGACGTGCTCCACGTGCATTACGCGATCCCCCACTCTGTCAGCGCCCTGCTCGCCCGTCAGATGCTTGCGAAGGTTGGGCGCCGTCTGCCGTTCGTCACAACACTCCACGGTACAGACATCACTCTGGTCGGGATGGACCGTTCGTATCTGCCGATCACACGCTTTTCCATCGGCGAGAGCGATGGCGTTACTGCGATCTCCAGCTATTTGAGGGACCAGACTTACAAAGAATTCGACATCCAGAAGGAGATCGAAGTCATACCGAACTTCGTGAACTGCGACCTGTATCGCAGGAACCGGGACAGTGCCGAGCGGGCCCGCTATGCCCGGCCGGACGAACGAATACTTGTACACCTTTCGAATTTTCGTCCGGTGAAGAGGCTGCTCGATGTGATTGAGATCTTCGATCGAGTACAGAAGCAGGTTCCCTCGAAGCTAGTCCTCATCGGGGATGGACCGGAGCGGTCGAAAGCAGAGTATCTGGTCCGTTGTAAACGTATAGCAGACAAGGTTCACTTCCTCGGAAAGCAAGACCAGATCCACGAACATCTTGGGACGGCCGACCTGATGGTCATGCCCAGTGAACTTGAGTCCTTTGGTCTTGCTGCGTTGGAAGGCATGGCGTGCGAGGTTCCGACCATCGCTACTGCGGTCGGCGGCGTCGCAGAAGTGGTAAAGGATGGCGTTACCGGTTATTTGTCACACGTCGGAGACGTCGAGACGATGGCGAACAATGCGATCCATATCCTCTCGGATGAAACTAAACTCCGCGAGATGGGAGTCGCTGCCCGCGCGGAAGCGAGGGCCCACTTCTGCTCGTCGAAGATCATTCCCCAATACGAGCAGTTCTATGAGCGGGTGCTCGATCGTATTTCGTAGACCATCGCAGCGGCGGAGTCTTTCAGATTGCCGCTGGAATGCAGGACTGGCAACTCGATTCGTATGAGCGTGCCCGAGCTGCTCGCACCCGGATTCACTTGCATTCTGCCCTCATCGCCGTAGAGGACATGCAGCCTTTCGGCGATATTGTTCATGCCAATGCGCGTACGGTTCGAATCGTCTCCATTGCGCGCTTCGAGTTCGGCGCTTCCTTCCATACCGATCCCGTTGTCTTCCACCTCGATCAAAAGTTTGTCTCCTTCGGTCATGGTGCGCAGCCAGATAGTCCCTCCATCGATTCGAGGGGCAATCCCGTGCTTGATGGAGTTCTCCACCAAGGGTTGCAGCAGCATGCTGGGGACAATGACATCGAGCGTGTCGTCTCCAAGTTGCTTCTCGAAGCGAAGCTTTTCGCGTCCGAAGCGCATTACCTCGATGTCCATGTAGTCGTCAATGAACGAGATCTCATCGCGTAGAGGGACAAACGCATCGTGCCGGCTCAATAGCGCGCGGAGAATCTTCGAGAGCTTCAGGATCAAGTCTCGCGCGGTTTCAGGCTGGAAACGGACTAGCGAAGAGATCGAGTTGAGAGTGTTGAATAAGAAGTGCGGATTGATCTGGCTGTGCAGCGCGTCCAGGCGGGCCTGCAGCAACAGTGTTTCCTGGTCTTGCAGCTTCAGCTCGATTCGCGTCACGTTCCATACCTTGAGGGGTACAGCGACACACGCAACAACGGTCGCAAAGATCGCAAGTTGCACAAGGATCCGCGGGCTGTCGAGGTTAAATATCTGTCCGGGATAAGCGCGGTGCAGCTCCGTCCGGAGCAGTTGCAACGCCAGAATCACAATAAAGAACATGATCTGCCAATCCAACCGGAACGGATGCTTCATCACCCGCCGCAACCAGCGGTAGATGCTGAGGTCCATGAAGGGGGAGAACAGCCATATATCTTCCGGAGTGTGAGCAGCGTCCCGGCACACCCCGCCGACGAACCCAACGGCGAAGTAAAACGGTAAGGTCAGATACTCTCCGTGCATGAATGCAGGAAATGCGATCGCCATTCCTGCCAGCAGCCCGGCAAAGCGTCCGCCGAGAAGTCCAATGAGGATCGTCATTTCGAATGCAACATCGGCGGCGTAGAAGTTGTGCACGCTTGTCCTGACCCAGACACCGAGCGCGATTGGAATCGTTAGGAAGGCGATGAGGTGCACCTCCTGCCGGAGGTTACGGCTTGGGCGAAAGAGCAGGTCCTTGAAGATACGCGACCGCATGACAGCGCTGGCGACTGCCGCACTGACGCCCAGCTTGATCAAGCATGTGATGAGAATCAGCTTTGAATCCATACTGCGCCTGCTGTCATCATTATGGCAGTCGCGGACCAGAACGTTCTCTCATAATGTGACGGCGGACAGTTTCGAGATGCTCAGATGACCATGATCTCCAGTATTCATCCGGTGTGTATCTCGTTTCAGCCATCATTTCCAACGCCATGCCGGGAGGTTCCATACTCATGATTCGCCGCTGTGACGACCGTGATTTCGAGCTGATTTGGACCATCGTCAACGATGGGGCACAGGCCTATAAGGGGACGATCCCCGCCGACTGCTGGACAGAACCGTATATGCCCAGGGAGAAACTGCAGCATGAGATCGATGCGGGCGTCATGTTCTGGGGATACGAGGACGCTGGGGCATTGGCTGGCGTGATGGGCATCCAACAGGTCCGCGACGTAACTCTCGTCCGGCACGCCTACGTTCGCACCAGCAGCCAGAAGCGAGGCATTGGGGGACGCTTGCTATCCCATTTGCGAGAGCTGACAACTGGGCCGATGTTGATCGGCACCTGGACTGCTGCAGTGTGGGCGATCCGTTTCTATGAAATGCACGGCTTTCAAATGGTCAGTCCCCAGGAGAAAGACCGGCTCCTCAAAATCTATTGGACGATTCCAGAACGCCAGATAGACACGTCCGTAGTGCTGGCAGACACGAAGTGGCGGCAGCTCAGCCAGCGGTCAGAGTTGTAAGGTTGTCGTTAGCTCGCGAGAGGCTCTTATTGTTCCATCGCTATTTAGCGAGAGTGACGACGCCCTGACAATCCCATGTGACAGCCCCATCGGCGTTGCCCTTGCCCGTGCAACTGCCTTCCCCTTTGGCCGTCGCGAACTTCCCGGTGCCGCCTACCATCGACCACTTGTTGTTCCCCGATTGAAACTGTCCATCTTTCAGCGTGCCCTTGCCTGAGCTGGCATAGGTGTAATGAATCTTGTCACCATTTTCCGCAGTGACGACGAATACCCCATGCCATGTGGTCGTGTCTCCCGTGGTCTCGCTGAATTGCGTACCGACACCCTCTTTTTCCTTCACCCCACCCACTTCGCCTTTGGTGGCGGTACAGGTCGTCTTGGTGACCGCATAAGTATGATTAGCCTGGTCGCCCACATCAATGCTGTGTGCTTCCGACGGCTTGCCACAATTCCACTGGGACACCAGCTTGTCCTTCGCCAGCGCTAGCGGTCCCAACAGCAACACAGAGCAGCCAATCAACAGTAATCTGCGCATGTCCTTGTCTCCTGTGGAGTTTTGACGCAACCTGGGTCTTGAGTTGGCGTGGCCGGTACGCCGTGCAAGACTCGCAGAAACTTTATGCCTCGATAGAATTTCGGTCAAGCGGTTTACCCACGCGTAGGTCACAGACGCTTAATTCAGTCCAGCGGCTCACAAGAATACTTCGCCTTTGATGATCTCGACGGCGTGACCCCCTACTCGAACGTTCACGATTTTGTCACCAGCACGGTCGGCGCGGACAAAGATATGGCTGGGACGCTTGATTTCTACGCCCTGTTCGATGTGAACCGTTTGTTCGGATTGTGCGATTCCATACCGTACCATCCATGCCGCCGCACATCCTGCCGCTGAGCCCGTTGCCGGGTCTTCTCCGTTCGGATTCATAGATCTTGCCCGAAGCCCGATTTTTGGGTCAGACGTGTCCCGGGTCACGTAATAAAAATCACATTTTGGTACTTGCCGATCCAGATACTCGTAAACTTTGCGCAGGTCAAGACGCAAGGACTGAAGCGCGCTCAGCTGCTTAATCGGCACGATAGCGAAAGGCAGGCCCGTGGATATTGTCTGGATCGGACAATCGGTGGCAATGTCACTAGCCTTTAAGCCGAGAAGCGACGCCACTATCTCTCGATCATGCAGAGATCCGAACACCGGTTCCACCTGGCGCATCTCTCCAAAGACGCTTCCGGGAGCATCTTCTCGGAAAGCAACCGGCACCTTACCCACTTTCAGGTCGAGTGTAACCTCCGCAACACTCTGCTGCTGCGGTACACCTGGTTTGCTGCTTGCTAGCCGCATGTTGCGGAGCACCATGGCCGTACCCAGTGTGGGGTGCCCGCCAAATGGGATCTCCTCATCTGGGACGAAAATTCGGACCTTTACCCCATGTTCCCGTTCGGTCACAGGATCACGAGGAAACACAAATGTGGTCTCCTGGAGATTTGTTTCGCGCGCCAGATCTTGCATTTCTGAGTCGCTGAGCCCGCGCGCATCCGTGAAAACACAAAGCGGATTACCTTGTAACCGCTGCGAAGTGAACACGTCAATTTGCACAGTATGGAAACGCCGTACGTTGTCTGGGGAGCGCGGCAATTCGGTCGCGCTCCCGACCTTTCCGATGGCCGCTACAACTCCCGTAGCGCCGAGGGTCTGCAGAAAGCTCCGACGGCTTCGCTTCATATCTGTGAGGTCTCCTAAGTCATCGCATTTTACCTGGAAGCAGTAATCGTGGTCGCTCAAGGCAAACAAACCACCAAAAAACGAAGATAAGCGCGAACCTTGCACCTCGACGATTGCTGGCGGATAACGAGCAAACCGCAAACTATCGGCGAGACGAGCGCAAGTGCCGGCACGGATTTTTGAGGTGGGTTCTACCTATAATGAAACAAATGGTTGATGTCACAGTAGAAAAGAAGGCCGAAGCCAAACTTCCAACGCGGTGGGGAGACTTCCGGATCCTCGGATTTGAAGGCAAGACTGACGACGATGCGAAGATTGAAACCGTCGTCGCGCTAGTCATGGGCGACGTTCACAGCGGTGCGCCGCTGGTGCGTGTCCACTCACAATGCATGACGGGAGACGTATTCTCGTCGGTCCGCTGTGACTGCCGGCAGCAGCTTGAGATGGCGCTCCAGAAGATTGCGGACGATGGACGCGGCATCCTCATCTACGAACAGCAAGAGGGACGCGGAATCGGTCTGATCGGTAAACTCAAGGCCTACGAACTGCAAGAGCAGGGACGCGATACCGTGGAAGCCAACGAAGAACTCGGCTTCAAAGCCGACCACCGTGAATTTGCAGTCGCTGCCGCGGTCCTGCGGGCAATGGATGTCCACCAAGTCCGGCTGATATCAAACAACCCCAACAAAGTGAAGGCGGTCGAAGCTGCCGGAGTCAAGGTGGTCGAACGCGTGTCGGCCGAAGTGGAACCTCTGGAGAGCCACGAGGCCTACTTGCGCACAAAAAAAGAAAAGATGGGACACCTTTTCAGCTCTTGATGCCTCAGCCTCTCAGCCACACTATCGAAAGCTAACGTAACAATCTATGGCGCAACGTTCGAAAAAATCGAGCAGCAGCAAGCCCCGCGTGAAAATCATCTCGCAGAAGGAAGTGTACTCAGGTCCAGTCTTTGGAGTTACTGAGGTGCACCTGAAGGAGCCAGGAGGTATCACGGTACGGCGGGATGTCGTCACCCACAGTGGCTCCGTGGTCGTTCTTGCTGTGGATGAGCAACCGGGGCGCGAACCGCAAGTGCTGCTGGTTCGCCAGTATCGTCATCCTGCGCGCGATTATCTTTGGGAACTTCCTGCCGGCCGCAAGGACGATGGCGAAGATGCCCTCGCAGGCGCCAAGCGCGAACTCATCGAAGAGACCGGAATCACAGCGCGCAAATGGAAGCATGCGTTTCAGTTCTGGTCGAGCCCCGGGTTTCTGGAAGAATCCATGGATGTGTTTCTCGCCCAAGGACTCACTCGCGGAGTAGCGCAGCCGGAAGAGGACGAAAAAATCGAAATCAAATTCGTCCCGCTCTCACGCGCCATCCGCATGGTGACTTCCGGCAAGATCGTCGACGCGAAGACCATGACCGGAATCCTATTACTGGCACGAAAATTCGGCATCTGACGCGTTGGCGATTAGGCGTACCGGATGGGGTCCTGAATACCTGCTTCGGCGAAGCCTTTCAAGCGCAGTAGGCATGCATCACAACGTCCGCAACTGACGCCCGCGGCGGTCGGATCATAGCAACTAGTCGTTTGACTGTAGTCCACCCCAAGCGCCATCCCCCGCTGAATGATTTGCGCCTTCGTCAATGAAATCAGCGGCGTGTGGATATGGATGCCCTCTCCTTGGACGCCCCTCCTGGTCGCAAGACTGGCCATCTCTTCATAAGCGCGCACAAACTCCGGACGGCAGTCGGGATATCCGCTGTAATCGAGCGCATTCACTCCGATAAAAATATCGCTGGACGAGACCACCTCAGCCCATGCAAGTGCGAATGACAAGAAGATAGTGTTACGAGCAGGAACATAGGTAATCGGAATTCCAGCATCCAGGTCTGCGAGGCGGTCATGCTTGGGTACATCGATATCAGCGGTAAGAGCGGACCCACCAAATTCGCGCAGGTTGATATCCAGAACCACGTGCTTCTTGACTTGCTGCCCTTGAACGATCCTCCTGGCGGCATCGATCTCGTGCTCGTGACGCTGTCCGTACCGGAAACTCAGAGCGAATATGTCGAACCCTTCGCTCTTTGCTATCGCAATGCATGTTGTCGAATCGAGTCCGCCACTCACCAGAACGATCGCGGGCTTTCCGCTCATGCTCCCGCCGCTCCTGCAACGTGCAATGCCCTTAATCTCCGGCACGCTTCTGATAGATCTGCTTCGGTCTTGGCGAAGCAGAAACGCAGAATGGTTTCTCCAGCATCATCGTGAAAGAAGGCTGCACCGGGAACGGCAGCCACTCCGGCGCGCTGCAACAAAGCCATCGCCCGATCCTTGCTGTTCACGCCCGGAAGTGCCGACGCGTCAGCGAGCACGTAGTAAGCGCCCTGCGGGACGCTCGGCCGAAGCCCGGCATGCACGAGCGCGTCACAGATCATGTCTCTCTTACGGGCATACTCCACGGATAGGTGTTCATAGAAGCCCGTGCTCAATTCATTCAATCCTGCAGTCACACCCACCTGCAGCGGAGAGGGCGCACACACGTAACTGAGATCATGGAAATATGCGATCGCCTGTGTCCATCTCGCGTCGCATGCCAGATAGCCGATGCGCCACCCGGTTACGCTGAACGTCTTCGAGAACCCTGAAATGACGATTGTCCGCTCGCGCATGCCGGGCAGCGCCGCGAAGGATCGATGCCCGCACCCATCGAACAAGAAATATTCATAGATCTCATCTGTGAAGACGAAGAGGTCGTGTCGAAGCGCCAGCTCTGCAATCGATTCCATCTCTGTGCCGGAGAATACTTTCCCGCTTGGGTTGGCTGGCGTATTGACGATGATGGCTTTTGTTTTCGGTGTGATGGCGTGCTTGAGTTGCTCGATGTCGATCTGCCAATCGGGAGCGTCAAGGCGCACGTAGACCGGAACTCCGCCTAAAGCCACCACAGTATTGACGTGATAGCTGTAGAACGGCTCGAACAGAATGACCTCGTCACCAGGATCGAGCAGCGCCATGCATGCTGCGTAAAATGCGCCTGTAGCGCCTGACGTTACGAGTACTTCACGCTCGGGATCCGCTTCCAATCCGTTGTAGCTCGCGAGTTTGCGAGCAATCGCGTGCCGCAGCGGAGCTATGCCGTCCAACCGCACATATTGATTCATCCCTGCGGCGATCGCCTCCTGCGCGGCATGCCGGACCACATCCGGAGTGGGTGTATCACACACCCCTTGGGCCAGATTGATGCCCTTCATCCGTTCACATTCCACGGACATGATCCGGATCTCGGACGGCACAATACTCGAGGCAATTCTGCTCGTTCTCAGCACCTTTCTAGGTTATCCCATACCGTCGCGGGACCGAGATTTACGAATTATCGCCCATTCATTTTCGCGTGTGCTGAGGCGTTCGAAGTAGTTGATAGTGCGCCGATTGTCATAACTTCTCAGGATGTAAAGCTTGTATGAACTCCACGATATCTGCGCAGCAAGTTTTACCTAGCTTTACACTTCATGACCGCACCCACCCTCCCGAATTGGTGATATAGGACATCGTCATTCGGGAGGAACTCGATGGCAGCCGCTAACCCTGTTTGTGTAAATCCTGCACTCGCCGACTTCGGCAGCATCTATGAACGCAATCGGGACTACGTAAGACGGATCGCCTCTCGTTTCGTGCGTGACATCTCTGAAGCCGAAGACATTGCCCAGGAATCTTTCGCGCGTGCCTATGCTGCCCTTGGGAATTATCGTGGAGATGCGTCCGTCTCTACATGGCTCACGCGAATCACAATCAACACTGCAATCGAGACGCTTCGGGCCGGCAAGCGCAAGGTCTTTGAAAAAGCAGTCGGTACGCCGACCGAAGCGGACGACGAACTGCCTTCCTTTGAATTTATCGAATCCAGACCGAATCCTGAGCGCCGGTTGTTTGCGAAAGAACAGATGGCACAGGTGCTCGAAACTCTTGAATCGCTTAGTCCTTATCAGCGCAAGGTCTTCCAGCTCCGTTTCTTTGAAGAGAAGAGCCTGAACGAAATTGCAGAGATCACAGGACGATCCTTGTCGTCCACCAAGACAGCCATATTCCGCGCCCGCGCGCATGTGCTCGCATCGCTGAATGTTCCAGTGGACACGAATCATATCTTTGACGAAGTCCACTGAACAGAAACAGATCTGATCCGCGTGCGGAGCGGAGTAACTCAGGCGCCGCCGCTAGTTATGAAGCTGCCCTTTGTTGTCGACCCCAGCATCGAAACCCGATGATAGCTCGGTCACAATCCGGGTTGCGGCAGCGTATCGAGTCCGGCACCAAGCCTGAAAGGTGTACCGAATGCAGAACCTCTCACTGAACAATTTGCAGTATGCTGATTTCCAGCAGCCGATCGAGAACAGAATCTTGGAAACAGTACTGATCATCGACGACGACGTGGAACTTTGTGAGCTCATCGCAGAGTTTCTCAAAGGCGAGGGGTTCCGGGTCTCTGCCGTACATGATCCTGAGGCGGGTCTCGCCCGGATCGCCGCCGAGACTTTCTCCATCGTAATACTCGACGTCATGTTGCCTAAGTTCAATGGCTTCGAGATGTTGCGCCGGTTGCGCGCTACCGGGAACAATGTTCCCGTCCTGCTGCTCACGGCCAGGGGTGAAGAAGTGGACCGGATCGTAGGACTTGAGATCGGTGCCGACGACTATCTGCCCAAGCCCTTCAATACGCGGGAACTTACCGCCCGCATACGCGCCATTCTGCGGCGCATGGCATCAGGGACGGCGGCTCCTCATCCCAGCAGCGCACTGCGCGTGGGCGATGTTGAACTGAACCCGAGCTCCCGGACGGCAAAGCGCGGTAGCAAAGTTCTTGATCTCACTTCCGTCGAATTCGACCTCTTGCGGGAACTCCTGCGCAATGCCGGTCAGGTCGTCTCACGCGAGGACCTTTCCAGCCAGGTGCTCGGCCGTCCCTACTCGCCCTTCGATCGCAGCATCGACATGCACGTCAGCAAGCTCCGGCGTAAACTTGGTGAGCCCGATGGCGAGGATTTGATCCGTACGATTCGTAACTCCGGATACCTCTTCCCTCTCGATTCCGGCCCTGAACCGGCACACTGATATGCGCAGCCTGTTCCTCCGCATCTTCGTCTCATTCTGGATCATTCAATCGGTCCTTACGGCTGTCACCTTTCTGCAAATGGCAAGCAGCCGCCCCCTGAACGTAGAGAGCCATTTCAGCACCCGGATACGGAGCTCGGTATTAACGGCAACGCGGCTTGCACTACTACGCAGGCAGTTGGATGGCGTCCCCGGCTATTTGCGCGGCGTGGATGACTTCCAGCGTGAGTCGGGCATCCAGGTCTGGATCACTACGCCGGACGGGAAGGAACTGGCTGGGAGGACGATCCCTGCCGATACTCTGCGTCAGGCGCATCGCTCTGACCTGAAGATGCCGGTCCATGTCGATCAGGGCGACTTCCTCGTGTTCGCTGAGGTGCCAATGTCGCTGCTGCCTCCGTTCCATAACGAGGGCGACATTATCCGGCTCCTCATCAGCATCGCCGTGAGCGGAATCGTCTGTTACTTGCTGGCGCGATATCTTACGAGCCCGATCGACAACCTGCGCCGGGCGGCTCAGGCCATGGCTGAGGGAGACCTGTCTGCGCGCGCCATCACTCGCCGCAGCCGTGACCAGATCGGACAGTTGGTCGACGATTTCAACGCAATGGCAGACCGATTGCAATCCACCATGGCGGCCCAGAAACAGATGGTGAGCGACATCTCGCACGAATTGCGGTCTCCGCTGGCGCGCCTCACGGTGGCGCTGGACCTGGCCCGAGCCCGCGCAGGAGACACGGCGCGCTCAGCCCTCGACCGTATCGAGCTCGAGTCCACGCGCCTGAACGAGATGATCGGTCGCATTCTCGCGCTGGCGCAGCTTACGTCCGGCGAAATGCACATGGCGAAGGAGCGGATAGCGCTGTCGGAGTTGCTGCATGAGGTGGTGGCGGATGCTGATTTTGAAGCTCGCGCGCGGCATACCTCCGTCCACCTGCGGGTAGAGGATGCTTCGGAGATGGCCACAGCGGAGGGGTATCCGTCGCTTTTGCGGAGCGCGCTTGAGAACGTATTGCGCAACGCCATTGCATACACCAACCCCGGCACTCCTATCGAAGTCGACCAGACACTCAGTGGTGACCGTGCCTATATCACGATCCGCGACCATGGCTCTGGTGTGCCCGAAGATGAGCTCCCCAAGCTGTTTATGCCCTTTTACCGGGTAGACAATTCGCGCACGCGCGGTACCGGAGGCACAGGGCTGGGCCTTGCCATCGCCGCTAGAGCGATCACCCTTCACGGAGGCACCATAGACGCACATAACGCACCCGACGGCGGCATGATCGTGGATATCCGGCTGCCGCTGCATTCCGTGCGCAAGCCGACTGTGGTGACTGTTTAGGGAAAGCTCTCACCTTCCGGTTCATGGTTCACAGTTCTTAGTTCAAAGCTGACGGTCTTGAACGCGCTTCAGCGCGTGGCTTTTGCCCCGGCGGAGCTGCGTTCTCTCGTTCTGTCATCCCGACAGAGCGAAGCTGCGAAGACCTCACACTTCCTCCCAATATCGCTCCCCCGCACAGCCGCGGCACAACACCGTGCCGTCCGCCCGCACAACCTCACGCCGAAAATTGATTCCCTCGCCACACCGTGAGCACGCAATCCTCGGCGCCTTATACCCCGGCAACTCTTCCGGTGGAAGCGCCACCTTCACCCATTGCTGCGAAAAGAGCTCCGCCTCCGGCAACTCCCGATATGCCGCCATCTGCTGCTGGTTCTTGTTCTCCATCTCCGGATGCAGCCGCTTCGCCGCCTCCTTTGACGTCTCCAGCGCAACTACCCGCACGGACTTTCCGCTCTGCAGATCGCAGAACGTCGCCGCCATCTTGCCCCAGTCGCGCAGCTTCAGCGCCCTCTTTCCAACACGGCATCCAGTCACGACCATGATCGCGTCGGTCGCGCAGCGGTCGATCTCGACGAACGTCACCAACCGCTTGCGGTCAGCGCCTTTAGGATCATCGATTCCCAACAGCGCGAGCCCATGCATCGCCATGCGCACCCCCAGGATCTGCCCGGCACACAGATGCCCATGCGCCACCTCGGCCTCACGAAGAAGGTCGTCCATGTTCTGCATCCCTCTATTTCACCACGTCCACCCCCTTCGCAACGTTCGGATAGACCTCCGGCTCTAGCCCTTGACGATTCAGGTAGACCCCCGGCTTTAGCCGGGGGATAGGGCAGCACAAAACAGGGGCTTCAGCCCCTGAGGTCCATGCTATTTTCAAACTGCACTCCACAAAGGAACCCAATGTCGAGATTCACCCGGGTACTGCTTACATGTCTGGTAGTCTGCCCCATCTCCATTGCCGGCACCTACTACACCACGTTGATGAGCGGTGCCAGCGGCGCCACCACACTCCTGACCAGCGTTGACGGGCAAAACGCCAGACTCGAGGCGACCAGCAGCGACTCCAGCATCCCAGTCGGCATGACGATCCTGACCCACGACGGCGGACAAAATCTTTTCATGCTGCTCCCCGCCGAAAAGAAATATCTGGCCATGAGCCGGCTGCAATACGATTCCATGCGCAAGCGGCAGGCGAATCAGGCCGGCTTCAAACCCCTCGGCGTCCCCAAGATCGAAAAGCAGCTCGAAGAGGACGGAGGATTAGTCGCCGGACTTCCGACCCGGCACTTCAAGTTGCACATCGCGATCCAACTGGATAGAGGCGTCCCCGGATCGGTGCCAAGCGACCTCATCGTCGACGAGGAGCTGTGGACGGCGACCGGCATTCCAAAGCAGCCAGCTGGACTAAACCTCTTGTTCCAACAAGGCACCGGCATCGCCGAACTCGACCACGGTCTCGAATTTGAGGAGATCCCCGGGTTCCGGGTGAAGCGTCTGGTAAAGATCACGGTTGATGGCGAAGACATCGGCCAGACCACCGTCGAGGTAAAAGACTATCGCGAACAAACTTTCGACCCCTCAACCTTTTCCGTTCCCACTGATTACAAGAAGGTTGACGTCAAGAAACTAAAACATTGATGTGAACGCACGTCAGCGCATTGGCTTCAGCCCCGGTGGATCTGCCTCGTACTGCCCAGGTAGACCCCGGCTTCAGCCGGGGGATCAGCACGCTTTTAGGAATTGTCATTGCGAGGAGCGTAGCGACGAAGCAACCCCGCGTTTGAGATCGTAGCGCCGGCTGCCAGCCGATGGTCTGGGCGGCCGGCTCGCACGCCCATGCTTCTCAAAAGCAAAAGAATTCTCTTGCGCCCGAACGTACGATCCTGCTACTCTGCTTCTCCCACGGCGTGTCTTAGGACGCGCCGTTTGCTCTTTCACAATCGATAAACACTACCTATTGGGCTAACCGAAAGGTAAACACTATTACTTGGATCTACGGTGATCCTACGGTGATCTCTCCCTCTAACCCACACATTCCACAATGTGCCCAGGGAGGGGGTATACCCCCGGGGCGCGCCATCTGATCCCGCAGCGGACCTGGCCCTACGCGATCCCCCGTTCGACTACATCGGCGAGGCGGAGGACGGTGGACTCGTCGAAGTGTTTGCCAAGGATCTGCACACCGATGGGCAGTCGAGATCCGTTGCCTGAAGACCCGGCTCGGCGGCATGGCACGGAGATACCGGGAATTCCGACGAGGTCGGCGGTGACCGTATAGATGTCGCTCAAATACATCGCTAGCGGATCGTCATTCTTCTCTCCCAGTTTGAAGGCGGTGGTCGGGGTCGCGGGCGTGACGATCGCATCCACTTGCTGGAAGGCGGCTTCGAAGTCGCGCGCCAGGAGCGTACGCACGCGCTGCGCCTTTAGGTAGTAGGCGTCGTAGTATCCGGCGCTAAGGGCGTAGGTGCCGAGCATGATGCGGCGCTTCACTTCGGGGCCGAAGCCTTTGTCGCGGGTCAGCTTGTACATCTCTTTGAGCGTCTTCGCTTCTGGAGCGCGGTAACCGTAGCGCACTCCGTCGAAGCGGGCGAGGTTAGAGCTTGCCTCGGCAGTGGCGACCACATAGTAGGTCGGGATGGCGTATTTCGTGTTGGGGAGCGAGAGCGGGACGGCCTCGCATCCGGCCTTTGCGAGGACCTGAATGGCATCTTCGACGGCGGTACGGACCTCGGCATCGAGACCTTCGCCGAAGTATTCCTTGGGAATCCCGATGCGCGTACCGCGAACGGGCTTACCGATCTCAGCAGCGTAGTCCGGGACAGGAAGGTCGGCGGAGGTGGCGTCCATGGGATCTTTGCCGGCAATGATCTGAAGCATCAACGCTGCGTCTTTCACCGTCCTGGTGAGAGGGCCGATGTGATCAAGCGAGGATGCGAAGGCGATAAGGCCAAAGCGGGAGACGCGCCCGTAAGTGGGCATGAGACCCACGACGCCGCATAGGGCTGCGGGCTGACGAATGGAGCCCCCGGTATCGGAGCCAAGGGTGGCGATGGCGGTGCCGGACGCGACAGCTGCGGCTGAGCCTCCGCTCGAACCTCCGGGGACACGGGTGTGGTCGTGCGGGTTGTGGACGGAGCCATACGCGGAGTTCTCATTGGAGGAACCCATCGCGAATTCATCACAGTTGGTCTTACCGAGGATGACAGCGCCGGCGGCTTCGAGACGCGCGACCGCAGTGCAGTCATAGGGCGCGATGTAGTTTTCGAGGATGCGACTGCCTGCTGTAGTGCGCACATCCTTGGTATTCATCACGTCTTTGATCGCGATGGGTACGCCGCCAAGGGGAGGCAATGGCTCGCCCTTGTCCGCCAGGGCGTCGATGCGTGCCGCTTGCGAGAGGGCGCGGTCACGCGACAAGGTGAGATAGGCGTGAACGTCTTTATCGTCGATTGCGATCTTCTCGTAGAAGCGCTCAGCAAGAGCGGTGGCAGTGATCTCGCGTTGCTGCACGGACATTCTGGCAGCTTCTATTGTGATTTGGTTCAAGTCGATCATCGATCAGCGCTCGATCACTTTCGGGACTTTGAAGAAGATGTTATCGGTCTGAGGAGCATTCCGCATGGCGAGATCGTGCGGCATAGATGCGCGCAGCTCATCCGCGCGCAGTTCGTTTGCCCCCGCATCCGGTACGAGCGATGCGACCTGCGCCATCGGTTCCACCCCGGTGGTGTCGAGTTCGTTCAGGGTGTCGATGTATCCGAGGATATTGTTGAGGTCGCGTTCCATGCGCACGCTCTCTTCTTCGGTAAGTTCGAGGTGCGCGAGTTCAGCGACATATTCAACGTCTTTGCGTGAGACTTTCATCTTCTGCTTCCTTCCATCGCCCTTGCTTCGGGACCGGCGATGACGAACCGGATCTTCTCGACGGCGATGCCGGTCGTGGATTTCAGTTGGTGCAGGTAGTGCGGGAGGTAGCCGGAGAGTTCGATGCGCCAGGATTTGTCGGGCACTTCCACGGAGAGTTCTCCGTCGGCGAAATGAATAGCACGCGTGCGTTTAGCGACGCGCGTTCCACAGACGAGCGGCCAGGCAAGCGGTACTGCCTCTTCGGGAGAGGCGCCGCGCAAGACCATTGCTGCCATGCTATTGAGATCTGTACGCGATCGCTCCATCTGGTGATTTTAACAGTCAACAAAGAGGCTACGCAGGGAGTTCATACCGCGTCAGCAAGGGCTGTATGCCTTGGAGTGATTCGAAGGTGATACCGTGCATCCCGAGCGCCCGGGCACCCTCGACGTTGTAGTCTTTGTCGTCGATAAAGAGTGCGCGTGCTGGGGAGATAGCAAGGTCCTCTAGCGATTTGATATAGATCTCAGAATCGGGTTTGCATACCTTGAGATCGCAACTGAGCACGATGGAGTCGAAATGTTCGAACCATGCCAGCTCTTTGCGGAAGATGGTGGCGAGTCCGCTTGGCATGTTTGAGATGAGTCCGAGTTTCTTTCCGGCTTGCTTGAGGCGAACGATCCAATCGAGGACAGGCTGAGAGATGTGCATCCAATGGCGAGCGTCGATCCTGTTGAGTTGATGGATCTGTTCTTCGGAGAACCGCGTGCCGGCGTTAGTAGCCACCTGCGTCCAGTAGTCGTTGGGGCTTAGACCGCGATCGTAGTCGAGGCGGTAGCGCCAGTAGGCGTCGGAGAATGCCGGCCCGGAGACGTTGGCGGTGTTCTCGAGACGAGCCCAATCTTCGGCATCGGGAACGGCGATCACTTCTCCGTAGTCGAAGATGACGGCATCGATCGGAATGCGTTGATCGTGACTCATCAGGCGACGAAGTACTTCGCGCCAGGATGATGGATGATCAGCGCTGAGGTGGACTGTTCCGGTTCGATCTGGAATGTGCTGGTGAGCCGCACGCCAATGTCTTCGGGCTTAAGCAGGCGGAAGAGCTGTAGCTGGTCTTCCAAGTTTGGGCAGGCGGGGTAGCCGAAGCTGTAGCGCGATCCGCGATACTTCTGGTGGAAGAGATCGGGGATGCGGGGCGAGTCTTCCTTGGCGATCCCAAGCTCTTCGCGGACAAACCTGTGCATGTATTCGGCGAGCGCCTCCGCGGTCTCTACGCCGAGCCCGTGCAGATAGAGATAGCGGGTGTAGTCGCCGGCGTCGAAGAGCCGCTTGGTTTCTTCAGAGGCGCGGTCGCCGATGGTGACTAGGGTGAGGCCGAGGACGTCGTATCCGGTGGAGGTGCGTGCTTCAGCTTCTTCGCGGGTCATCAGGAAGTCGGAGATGCAGAGCTTGCGGCCCTCACGCTGACGGGGGAAAGTAAAGCGTTCTATTTCTTTCTTCGATTCGGGATCGAAGACGACGATGCTGTTGCCGTCGCGAAGCGAGGGAAAGAATCCGTAAACAGCCTTGGGTTCGAAGAGGCCGGAATGAATGAGTTCTTCCTGAAGTTGATGCTTGATAGGACGAAACTTGGTTTCGACGAGTCGAGCGTAGTCCTCTTGCGATGCGGTCTTCAACTGCCATTGGTTTTTGAAGAGGGCGGTGTCGTTGATGTATTGGAAGACGGGGTTCAGGTCGAAGTCACGCTTCACACGCGCGCCGAGGAAGGGAGGCTCCGGGATATCCGGAGCGGGCGAGACGACGGCGCTTCTCTCGGTGCTGACAATGATGGAGGAGTCGGTGGCAGCATCGGAGACGCTGGCTGCAGCGGCTTTGGCAAAGACCTTGATGGTGCTTCCGTCCACGATGCGCTGCTCGCGGCGGACTTCAGAGGTGGTGAGGTCCTCCATGATGTGCAAACCGCCGAATGCGTCGTCGGCATAGAAGACGCCATGCGTGTATTCGCGGCGGAGATCGTCCTCGACGAACTTGCGGGTGAGAGCGGCGCCGCCGCAGATCACAGGATAGGTGAGCTGCTGACGGGCGAGATCCTGCAGGACATACTTCATTTCGAGCGTGGATTTGACGAGCAGTCCGCTGAGGCCGATGGCGTGGGCGTTGTGCTTCTGTGCCGCGTCGAGGATGGCGTCGGAGGTCTGCTTGATGCCGATGTTGACGACTTCGTATCCGTTGTTGGAGAGGATGATGTCCACGAGGTTCTTGCCGATGTCGTGGACGTCTCCCTTGACGGTCGCGAGAACGATGGTTCCCTTCTTCGAACCGGCGACCCGCTCCATCTTCGGTTCGAGATATGCGACGGCCTGTTTCATAGTGGAAGCGGAGTCGAGCACGCTGGGGAGCTGCATCTTACGCGCGCCGAAGAGTTCTCCGACGGTCTTCATGCCGTCGAGCAGGATCTCGTTGATGACCTGGAGCGGTGAATATTGTTCGAGGGCCAGGTCGATGACCTGTTCAAGGCTACGGCGATGCGGGCCTTCCCCGATGGATTTCTCACCGTTGATGATGAGGTGCTTGAGTTGTTCTTCGAGCGGAAGGGCGGCGGCGTCTTCCTTTGTGATCTCATTCTTCTTCTCGCGACCAGCGAAGAACTGCATGTAGGCCTGCAGAGGGTCGCCGTTGCTGGTGTCGTGAAAGATCAACTTGCGGGCGAGGTCCACTTCTTCTTGAGGGATCTTGTACAGCGGATAGACCTTGGTAAAGTTGATGATGGCGCAATCGAGTCCGCGCTGGACCGCTTCGTGCAGAAATACGGAGTTGAGCACGCGGCGCGGGTAGGTCGCGAGTCCGAAGCTGATGTTGCTGACGCCGAGGACGGTGCGGCAATCCGGCAACTCTTCTTTGATACGGCGGATGGCTTCGAGCGTTTCGATGCCTGCGGTGCGGTAGTCGTCTTGTCCAGTGGAGATGGGCAGAGTCAGAGGATCGAAGATGATGTCCTGCGAGCGCACGCCGTACTTCTTGGTTGCGAGTTCGTGGATGCGCTTGGCCACCGCGAGTTTCTTTTCAGCGGTGAGGGCCATTCCGTCTTCGTCGATGGTCAGCGCGATGACCGCTGCACCATATTTCTTTGCCATCGGGAGGACCTTCGAGGTCCGCTTCTCGCCGTCTTCGAGATTGATGGAGTTGATGATGGGCTTACCGGGGATGAGTTTCAGCGCCTCTTCGATGACGTCCGCTTCGGTCGAATCGACGGAGACGGGCGCGGGAACGCGGGTGGCGATTTTGTCGAGGACGGAGGTCATGTATCCCTTCTCGTCTTCTCCGACGACGGCGCAGCAAAGGTCGAGCATCTGCGAACCTTCGCTGACCAGCTTCTTCGCGAGTGCGAGGATGTCGTCGTACTTTTCGCCGCGGACAAGTTCGCGGAAGTGCGCCTTTTGGGTTGTCGTATTCATCTCTTCGGCGATGACGACGGGCTGTCCGTCGATTTCAAGCGGAATCGAGACGTAAGCGCTGGCGACTGCGGAGACGGGCTTGGCATCGCGGGATACGGGCTTGAGTCCCTGACAGAGTGCAGAGACCGCACGGATGTGGGCGGGAGTGGTGCCGCAACATCCGCCAACGATGTTGACCCCGTACTCTTCGATGAAGCGCTTGTGATGCTCGGCAAGCTCATGAGGGGTCAGCTTATAGACGGCGTGTCCGCCTTCATTCTGCGGAAGACCGGCGTTCGGCAGGACGGAGAGGAAGCGCGTGGAGTTGTGGCTGAGATACCGCACCGCGTCGTTCATTTCGACCGGGCCAGTCGCGCAGTTGAGTCCGAAGATGTCGATATCGAAGGCTTCGAGGGTGGTGAGCGCGGCCGAGATCTCGGAGCCGAGGAGCATCGTTCCTGTGGCTTCGAGCGTTACCTGCATCTGGACGGGGACGCGGCGTTGGAGGCGCTGCATGGCCTCGTAAACGGAAGCCACGGCGATTTTTGCCTGTAAGAGGTCTTGCGAGGTCTCGATCAGGACGACGTCCGCGCCAGCTTCGATTACGGCGATCATCTGTTCGAGATAGGCGTCGAACATGCTGTCGTAATGGATGTGTCCGAGGGAGGGTAGCTTGGTCGTTGGTCCGACGGAGGCGGCGACGAAGCGGGGGCGTTCTGGAGTCGAGAATTGCGCGGCCACTTCTTTGGCGATGCGGACGGCAGCCGCATTGATCTCGGAGACCTGATGTTGCAGGTCGTACTCGCCAAGAACAATTCGGGTTGCGCCGAATGTGTTGGTTTCGACGACGTCCGCACCTGCTTCGAAGTATGCGGCGTGGATGTCACGAATCACATCCGGGCGGCTCAGGACGAGTATCTCGCTGCACCCTTCCTTGTCCCAATAATCGGCGAGCGCGAGATCGCGCGCCTGGATCTGGGTCCCCATCGCGCCGTCGTAAATGATGACGCGGTCTTTCACGGCTTCTAGATACTTGGACAACAATAGCTCCTATTCGGCTGCTGCTCGGGACTTGCCCAGGCATTCCAAAACGTCTGCTGCGGACGAGTACCTGCCCAGCGGTGCACTGATCTGCGCCCCCTGTACCACCGGGCGAACCCGTATCAACATCTCGCGTGCAATGGCGACGCCCTCGTGACGAGCCGCTTCCGTGCTGATAGCGGCGGCGCGCGTCATGCGCTCAAGGATGTCATCCGGAACCGATACACGCAGTTCGTTCTTCATGAATTCAGCGTTGCGCATACTGACCAGAGGCCAGATGCCGGCGATCACGGGGATGCGGCAGTGTTCTATGCGACGCAGGAATTCTTCGAGCAGCGCGACATCGAAGACCGGTTGAGTGATCGCGTATTGCGCTCCGGCTTCGACCTTGAACTCGAAGCGGCGAACCTCTTCATCGAGATTGGGGACCCCGGGATTTGCGCCAACGCCAATGGTGAACCCGGTCTGCGATCCGATAGGATTCGAGCCGATGTCGAGCCCCTCGTTGAGATTGCGGGCGATGTTGACGAGACCGATGGAATCCACATCGAAGACCGCAGTGGCGTCAGGGTAGTTGCCCATCTTCGGAGGGTCGCCGGTGATGCAGAGCAGGTTACGCAAGCCGATCGCGTGCGCGCCAAGCAGATCACTTTGTATCCCAAGGACGTTTCGGTCCCTGCAGGTGTAGTGCAATATGGTTTCGATGCCGGCATGCTGCTGCACCAGTAACGACAGTGCCTGATTTCCCATGCGGGCGCTGGCGCGGGGCGAGTCGGGGATATTGATGGCGTCTATTCCGACGGACTTGCAAAAACGCGCTCCATCGATCTCTTTTGTGGCGTCCACACCTTTTGGGGGAACGATCTCGACCAGGCTGATGAATTCTCCGGCGGCGAGCCGCGCACCGAGATGCGATCTTTGAGCGGTGGGAACGGGCGTGGAACGTTGAACCGAGGCAACATGGCCCGCTCTTGAAGTACTGACGGTGCGAGCGCGGGCGCCACCGACGCGCAACGCTGACTTCATCGACCGTATATGGTCCGGGGTAGTGCCACAGCAACCACCGATCAACTTAGCCCCGGCGGCGACAAATTTGCGCGCATAGCTCGCCATGTATTCCGGCGAACAAAGATAGATGTTTCTACCTTCAATAGATCGCGGGATTCCCGCGTTGGGCATTACGCAGATGTGCTGGCCTGCCGCAGGTACGAGCTGCTCGACGGAATCGAGGAGGGTGACCGGACCAACGGAACAATTGAATCCGACGGCCACAGCCCCGAAGCCAGCAAGTTTGGGAGCGTAAATCGAAGCGTCGGCGCCATCGAGCGCATTACCGTCTTCATCCACAGTAATCAGGGTGATGAGGGGAACGTCGGGCGCTACAGTCTTGGCGGCGATGACGGCCTGCTGCAACTCATCGAGATAGCCGAAGGTCTCGAGCACGAGAACATCGACACCGCCCTCGACAAGCGCCGATATCTGTTCTGCAAAAGCTGCTTGCACCTCCTCGCGGGAGGTCTTACCAAGCGGTTCCATGCGAATGCCGATCGGACCGACGGAGCCTGCGACGAAGGCATCGTGCGCCTTTGTCGCTTCCCGCGCCAGACGCGCACCCGCTAGATTGATCTCGCGGACGTGCTCGGCGCACCCGTGACGTTCGAGCCGGAAGTGGTTCGCGCCGAACGTGTTGGTCTCGACGACCTCCGCACCCGCGGTCAGATATTCGGAGTGAATGCCGCGAATGAGATCGGCCTGCGAGAGATTGAGTTCGTCATAGCAACGGTTGATGAACACACCCTTGGAGTACAAAAGGGTGCCCATCGCTCCATCAAAAAGGATGGGGGAGGGATCGTTCAACCGTTCGAGGAACCGTGACGCCATTCTCACCTTCAACAAGAGATGTATTCAGGAAGTGAACGGCGGGAATGGTGGGCCGGAGACGATTTCGGGCAGACACCCCGCACATCGAACGCTCATGCGTTCCGGGCACCGTGGCTCTCCACCCCGGTTGCCGGGCCCAGCCGGGATTTCGCCCGACCGAGTCACTCCTGATGCTCCCTTAGTTTAGCAGATGTGATGTTGGAAGCTATTCATCGGTTGAGGCTCGGCACCAGCGATTCCTTTGCCACAGCGTCCCGAAAGTAGTCGAGAGAGAGACGAAGGCCGTCTTTCAACGCGATCCTGGGTTCCCAATCCAGGAGCCGCTTTGCTTTGGAGATGTCAGGACAACGCTGCTTTGGATCGTCCTGCGGGAGCGGTTCGTACTTGATTGCACTCTTGGAGGCGGTCACTTCGAGAACATGCTTCGCACATTCGAGAATGGTGAATTCGTGTGGGTTGCCGATGTTGACGGGAAGGTGTTCGTCGGAGCGCGAGAGACGAAGGATACCTTCGATCTCATCGGAGACATAGCAGAAGCTTCGGGTCTGCTCTCCGTTGCCATACACAGTCAACGGTTCGCCGCGCAATGCCTGCTTCATGAAGTTGGAGATGACGCGTCCGTCGTTGATCTGCAGGCGCGGGCCGTAGGTGTTGAAGATGCGCACTATGTGGGTGTCCACATTGTGGTAACGACGGTATGCCATCGTTACGGCCTCGGTGAAGCGCTTCGCTTCGTCATAAACCGAGCGCGGTCCGATCGGATTGACGTTGCCCCAATATGTTTCCGTCTGAGGGTGCACCTCGGGATCGCCGTAGCATTCGCTGGTCGAAGAGACCAGGTACTTCGCACCATACTTCTTCGCGAGCTCGAGCGCGTTGAATGTGCCGTAGCTGCCGACTCGCAATGTCTCGATGCCGTGAAGGGCATAATCCACGGGACTGGCAGGCGATGCGAAATGGAAGATGTAGCCGATTTTTCCAAAGTCGAATGGCTGTGAGGTGTCTGCGTGGTGAAATTGAAAACGAGGGTCGTTATCGAGCTGCTTCAGGTTGGCGAGGCGCCCGGTGATGAGGTTATCCACGCAGACGACCTCGTGGCCTTCGGCGATGAGACGGTCGCAAAGGTGCGAGCCAAGAAACCCCGCACCTCCCGTTACGAGGACCCTCATTTTAATTCGCCACCTACTCTTGCCGCCTGCATTTTTGTCGCATTGAGTTGGGTGGAGAGGACCGGGCTGCGCCCAACGCTGTAATACGTGAACCCGGCCGCCTTCATCTCTTTGGGGCTGTAGAGATTGCGACCGTCGATGATGATCGGGTAGCAGAGTGCCTTGCGAATTGCGGGAAGATTCAGCGTGCCGAACTGCTCCCAGTCTGTGAGGACTAAGAGAGCATCGGCGTTTTGCGCACAGTCCATTTCATCCTTGGCGAAGGTGACATTGTTGCCAAAGATCTCTTGCGCATGTGCCATAGCTGCAGGATCGTAGGCGGTGACTCTGGCTCCCTCTTGAATCAAGCTGGAGATGATGCTTATTGCCGGACTTTCGCGTATGTCGTCGGTGCCGCCCTTGAAGGCAAGGCCTAGGACTGCCAGACGTTTTCCCTTGATGGTCCAAAGGGCAGAGCGCACCTTGCGAAGGAAGCGTTTGCGCTGGTCCTCGTTGATCTGGTGGACCTCGTCGAGGAGCGAGAAGTCGTATCCGTAGTCGCGGGCGACAGAACGAAAAGCAGAGACATCTTTCGGGAAGCAGGATCCTCCGTACCCGACGCCGGCACGTAGAAAACGTGGACCTATGCGGCTGTCAGTACCTACCCCTTCGCACACTTCTTCGATGTCCGCATCGACAGCCTCGCAGATGTTCGAGACGGCATTGATGAACGAAATCTTGAGTGCAAGGAATGCGTTCGAAGCATGCTTAATTAACTCAGCGCTCTTTGCCGATGTTTGAATGAGGCGCGCGGGCCCGGTAGAGTATCCCTCAGGCCGAGGTATTGAGTTTGCGCGGTCATAGTAGGTGCCATCGGTGAGGGGAGCGTAGATCTGCTGCATCATTTGTGCGGCACGCTCGGTGTTCGCACCCACGACGATGCGGTCGGGAAAGAGGAAATCCTGGACCGCTGTACCTTCGCGAAGGAATTCGGGATTAGACACTACTTCGAAATCCGCTTCCGGACCTCCGTTGAGAAGGACTACCCGCCGCACCCATTCGTTGGTATAGACGGGAACGGTGCTCTTTTCGACGATGACCGTGTAACCGTGCAGGGACTGTGCGATCTCACGCGCAACAGACTCGATGTAGGAGAGATCTGCCTCTCCCGTGACCGCGGCGGGAGTACCCACGGTAATAAAGACGACAGCGGCGCTGTGAACGGCATCGGCAAGAGAGCCGGAAAATTGCAGCTTGCGGCCGCGATGGCGCGCTAGCAGCTCCGGTAGAAATCCTTCGTGGATCGGCGTTTGGCCGGCATTGAGCGCTGCGAGTTTACTCGGATCGTTGTCGACACAGATGACATCGTGGCCTAACTCCGCGAAACAGGCGGCGGCGACAAGTCCGACATATCCCGATCCGATGACTGCGATGTTCAATTTGCCCTCACTGATGTTCTTACTACCCGAAACATCCAGACATTCACCCTAAGTAGATGCCGTCCGGTGTCATAGCGGTTGCGCTCTGGCATTGCGGGCGAAAACGTCAGAGTGAATCCAATGATTTGAGCACATGAATCGAGGCAGAGTTCCGACGGCCATGCCCTTCGAAATTGCATCATATCCATAATTACTAAATGATTTCCCTGTACCGCTCCAAGAACGGACTAAGGCCGCCACCTGAATTTAAAGCGGGTACCTTAGCGCTAAACAATTACGAGATCAAGCACGTGACTATTCCATTTGAGGTGTGATAGTTTCCAAAGTAGAGGCTACCGTTCAGATCAAAGCAATACTCTAATCTCGGAGACCCGTCTGCGAGGTGGATGATCTGCCAAGTGCAGCCGTTATTCCCCCAATCCGGCTGAAGGACAATAGAACTTGCGAGCTTTGCTGATATTCTGGAAGAGGTCTGTCCAAGAGGTACGCAACAGCCGCCTATTGTCTCCCATGGACCTGGAATTGGACTGTTCCGTTATCCCGAAAGCAAGTTCATCCACCCACAACAAATTGGACATCGAGGGGTTTGCACGCTTGCATGCTGCGTAAACTAATCCATCTGCAATTCTGGTTTAGCTCCAGTTTACTTTCAGTTCCGATTCTTGCATCGCTCCTCGCGTTCCTGATCTGCACGACGACGGGCATAGCGCGGATTGCGCACCTTACTCCTTTTTACGCTGGGCTGATTGGGGTGGAGACGATTGCCTGGGCGATTGCAATGCTGCACTTCCGGCTAAACCGGTTGACACTGCAGAGAGACAGCATTCAATTAATCAAGGCGGGAATCATCTCGCAGTTGCTGGTTTTTTCACTCTTGTTTTTCTATCGCGGGATGAGCTTCTCGCGGACGTTCGTAGCTCTCGCAGGTGTGATCAACTTTTTTCTGGCTGGGATCGCCCTCTGGCTCGTAAAGAACTATTCCCAATGGTCTCCGATCTTTTTCAAACACCCCAGCGTTGGCATCATTGGGTCTGGCGCACATGCCCACGAAATCGCAGGCCGATTGTCAGTATTGTCGGTCATTCGCCCGGAGATAACATTTTTCACACGTATTCCCGGTGAAGTCTCGCTCAACCATACCGGGATCCCCGTCATCGATATGGACGAACTAACGCAGGCTATTGGCGAGCGGCGGGCGTCCGAACTGCTCGTGGCGGTAGGACCGGAGCACTACAGCTTGCTGCCGGAGATATTGAAGAGCACCCGTCCGCTGCCGATACCAACTCGTATATCGGTCGATTTCGGTCAGAGCGTTTATGTGCCGAACCATATGGTGAAAATCGGAGATGTCCCGATTTTTACGGTCGAGCCGATGCCTCTGGACTCTCTCGAATATTCCGTCGTCAAGCGGGCATTCGATTTCGGCTTCTCTTCCCTGATCCTCTTGATCTCCGCACCCTTAATGCTCTTCATCGCAATGATGATCAAGTTATCTTCGCGAGGACCGGTGTTGTTTCGTCAAGAGCGGGTCGGCTTCAGCGGCAAACGTTTTGACATGCTGAAGTTCCGAACGATGCGGGTGGTCGAGGAAGCTGTAAGCGACACAGTATGGGCGGCCGAAAGAGATCCGCGCAAAACTTGGGTCGGCAGCATATTGCGGAGAACGAGCCTCGACGAACTCCCACAATTCCTGAACGTCTTGCGAGGCGAGATGAGCGTTGTTGGTCCGCGCCCCGAGCGTCCGTATTTCGTGCAGCAGTTCGAGCAGGAGATCGGTTCCTACAACAGGCGCCACATCGGCCACGTGGGGATCACAGGTTGGGCACAAGTCAACGGGTTACGCGGCGATACTTGTATCCGAACTCGCGTCGAATACGATCTTTTTTACCTGCAGAACTGGTCGCTGACCTTTGACCTTCGCATCATTTTCTTGACCGTGTTCCGTGGATTTGTCAGTCGCAACGCCTACTAGCTGAGTTTTGCTTGGTCGTAGTCCGTTCACGATATGGAACGCACAGCCACCGTTCATGTTCGAAGGTGGTGTTGTACAATTTGATGAGCCTCCGGTGTTGGTGCTGTCCCATCCTGATATGTGCTGGCGTCGCGACCAAAGAGGGGAGCGATTTAGGCGATCCATCTTTCCTTACTTCATGAGAATCAACGATACGACAGCTCTAGGAATCAAATCAGGAAACCTTAGGAACGCGACACTTATCATCGGATTGTTGCTGTTCTCTTCTCTGGCATGGGCCCAGTTCCCTACCTCCCTTGGCGGTACCCAGTTGCCAGCTTCTCCGTCGGGTACTTCGGGTACTTATGGAGACCAAACGGGCAATTCAACAAGTGCGGGTGCATCGGAGAATACACTTCCAAATTGTTCCGTCGCGCAAGCTGGACAAGCCTGTATCAAGGACACCACGACAGGTGGTTCTTCCGTTTCGACGGGACCCGTAATTAGCTCGGCGCCTGATGATGTGGACGGCACGATCGAGCCTTCGGGTGCTGCCAACGAACAGATTGACAACAGACCCAACGCTGAAATGCAGGGTCAGACTGATACTCAGAACCAGCCGCTGTTGACGGATGCGCAACAAAGCCAAGTGGGGGCCACTCCTGGGAAGCCGAACCAGACGCAATCGAACCGAGCCCAGAGCAAAAAGGCATCCTTGCCGCAGAGTCAGTTCCAGCGGTTTGTGACGACGTCGATCGGCAAGAAATTGCCATTGTTCGGGTATGACCTGTTCGACAAAGTCCCCTCGACCTTTGCACCGCTGGACCAGATCCCGGTGACAGCCGACTATGTGATCGGTCCGGGCGACCAACTGGTGGTTCGGGCATGGGGCCAGATCGACATCAACTATAAGGCAACGGTCGACCGTAACGGCTTGATTTATCTTCCGCGAGTCGGCGACATTCGAGTGGCGGGGGTTCGTTCTGCCGACCTACCACAGTATCTTCGGACACAGATCGGGCGCGTATTTCGGAACTTCGATTTGGATGTGACCCTTGGGCGTCTCCGTTCGATTCCTGTGTTCGTAGTGGGACAAGCACAGCGTCCGGGCGGTTACACCATTAGTTCCCTCAGTACACTGGTCAACGCGATTTTTGTGTCGGGAGGACCTAGCATCCGCGGCAGCATGCGGCATATCCAACTCAAACGCAACGACCAGATCATCACCGATTTCGATCTCTACGATCTGCTCCTCAAAGGAGATAAGTCGAAGGATGCAGCCCTTTTGCCAGGGGACGTGATCTACTTTCCGCCAGTCGGAGCGCAGGTCGCAATCACCGGCAGCATCAACACTCCAGCGATCTACGAATTGCGTGGCGAGACCTTGCTAGATGGTTTGATCACGCTAGCCGGTGGTCTCTCCAGCACCGCCGAAGGACAGCGCGTGATTCTGGAACGAATCGACGAACGTATTGTCCGGCACATGGAACAATTCAATCTAGATCCGACTGGCTTGGGCCGGCCCTTGAAAGACGGAGATTTGGTCACGGTTTTCCCGCTCAAGCCCCGATTCGACAATGCGATCGTCTTGCGCGGCAATGTGGCAGTGCCGGGGCGCTACCCGTGGCATGAGGGAATGCGTGTTTCTGACCTGATCCCCAGCCGTAACGCTTTACTCACGCCGGATTATTTCCTCAGGCTGAACTCGGCGGCGTCGGCTTCTACATCCGGACAAGAACAACTTCGCAATGACATCGAGCGGACTGCCCCGGAGATCAATTGGGATTATGCCGTCGTCCAACGAATGAATCCAGACACGCTGACATCCACGCTGATTCCCTTCAATCTGGGCAACGCGGTGGACAAGGCGTCGGAGTCGGATCTAGCGCTCCGTCCCGGCGACGTGGTCACGGTATTTTCCCAAGCGGATATCCGCGTCCCCATCCAGCAGCAGAGCAAGTATGTACGTCTCGAGGGAGAACTGACGACAGCCGGAGTCTATAAGGCAAACGCAGGAGAATCTCTGCGCGACCTCGTGACACGGGTTGGCGGCCTCACTCCTAACGCTTATCTGTATGGCGCTCAGCTCACTCGCGAAAGCACGCGGATCGAGCAGCAAGCCAGACTCAATGAAATTTCCGAGCGATTCTCGCAAGACGTTGAACGTTCAGCAGCGGTGAAGAGTCAGAACCTGACGAACCCCGCGGAAGCTGTAACTTTGCAATCAAAGGTAGAAAGCCAGCGCAGGCTCGCCGAGCGGCTAAAGCTTGTCAAAGCGACTGGCCGCATCGTGTTGAATGTTCGCCCGACAGACGTCTCTCTAAAGGCACTCCCTGACTTGACGCTGGAAGACGGCGACCGGCTGGTAGTACCCTATCGTCCATCCACTGTCAGTGTTTTGGGTGCGGTTTACGACCAGGCCGACTTCGTATATCGCCCTGGACGCAGGCTGAGTGACTATCTGCGGGAGGCTGGGGGATCGACCCGCACGGGCGATAAGAGGAAAATCTACATCATCCGTGCAAACGGCTCGGTTCGGGGATCCGAAGGTTCGAACCTGTTCCGCGGCGGTATTATGGGTGAGCAGCTATTTCCGGGCGACACGATCGTAGTACCGGAGCAGATCAACAAGACCACACTGATAAAGAACCTGCTCGATTACAGTCAAATTCTGTCGCAATTCGGACTAGGCGTTGCCGCCATCAAAGTGTTAGTACCGTCATTGTAGGTTGTTAGAGATGATCACCACTGAACCAAGAAAAGTTGCCGAACCCCCAGCCGGAACAGATCCGCTGACAGGCGCTGCGGACTTTTCACGTGATCATGCTGATGAAGTAAGTCTATTAGAGCTGTTTCTCCCTCTCGTCGAGCAGAGAAGATTAATCGCCACGTGGGCCCTTGCGCTCGCTGTAATCTCACTGGCAGTGGCATTTCTTCTGCCAAATGAATATACCGGAACTACTAAGATCCTGCCACCGCAGCAGGCCCAAAGCAGTGCTAGCGCAATGCTTGGGCAACTCGGGGCGTTGGCGGGGCTCGCGGGAAAGGATCTGGGACTTAAGAACACTGCCGACCTCTACATCGGAATTCTAAAGAGCCGCAGCATCGCAGACAATGTTATCCAGCAGTTCGGGTTGCAAGATTACTATCATGGCAAGACAGTCTCAGACACTCGAAAGAAACTGGAAAAGGATTCAGAGTTCGACTTAGGCAAAGATGGTTTGATCAGCATCAAGTATGTGAGCAAAGATCCGACCCAAGCTGCGAAAATTGCAAACGCGTATGTGCAGCAACTGTATGAGGCGAACCAGAGGCTCGCAATCAGTGAGGCGTCACAACGCAGGCTTTTTTTCGCCAAAGAGCTGGAAGCAGAAAAGAATTTGCTGGCAGATGCTGAGGTTGACCTAAAGAAGACACAGGAGTCTACGGGACTGATTCAGCTCAGCAGCCAAGCAGATGCAATCATACGAGCCATAGCGCAGCTTCAGGCCCAGCTGGCTGCGAAAGAAGTGCAACTGCAATCCATGCGGTCCTTCGCAACGCCAGAAAATCCGGAAGTAATTCGAACAGAACAGGAGATGGGTGCGCTCAAGATCCAACTATCCAAGCTGGAGCGCGATAACAAGCTCGGAGGCGGAAACATCGAAGTACCTACCGGCAAAATCCCCGAAGCGGGATTGCGGTATGTGCGCAAGCTACGCGAAGTGAAATATCACGAAAGCCTGTTTGAGATCCTCGCGAAACAGTTCGAAGCAGCGAAAATCGATGAGGGCAAGAACGCACCTATCATTCAAGTAGTGGATATGGCGATTCCTCCGGACCGCAAGTCAGGGCCCCCTCGTTCTCTGATTTTTATAATATCCACGATTTTGGGATTCTTGATCGGTAGCTTCCACGCTTGGGCGCGACACTCATGGCGAGCAATGGCGCGTGACCCCAGGCAATATTCAAGGCTTCAAGCGATTCGACATTCCTTCAATGGTGGCAAGTAAACCTTTATATTTTCGTGGATGGTGATAATTGTCCTTAACATTGAATCTCCTCGTGCAGGTCTAACAGTGAGACTGCGCAGCTAGTAGTTCAAGGGATTTTAGGTGCTCTAGCTATGAATGGTCTTGTGACAATTCGCTGGCGAGCTATATCGAAGATAGCTCTTCGAATGTTATGCCCGATATGGTAGCAAAGAAACTATTTCTTGCGAGCGTTTGCCTCTTAGCACCTTTGACCGCACTAAAGATTGCTGACATTCAGCCAGTGGAGATTTTCCTTCTTCTTTCGAGTTTTGTTTTTCTCGCCGTTTTAATCGAAAGATTCACCACAATCACGGTTCAGATGGATCTTTGGAAACTTCAGAACCTCTACTTGTTGTTCGTAGTAATCGTAGGACTCTTGGCGTGCTTGGCCGTTCGGCTACCGATTTATCCGCCAACTGAACTGTCCTTCTTAAGAACGCCTCCCTTCCTGTCATTCTCACGCCTAACCGAGCTAGCCTTGTGCATGTATGGTTTACTGCTCGCGAGTGAAGTATGCAGAACTCCAGAACTCCTGCATTGCGCATGCAAATACTATATCTGGGCAGGGCTTCTCAGTTGTTTGTTCGGGCTTCTTTCTTGGAATTTTTACCACATCACTGGCCTCGAGTTAGGAGGGACCTACGGCGATGCTAATCGAATACGTGGCGCTTTCATCGAAGGAGGTCCTTTCGGCATATACCTTGTCAGCGTGCTGCTCGTGTTGTTATTCCGATGGCGCATTCGCGCTCAGAGATTAACTCGCTCGGAACTGCTCACTGCAGCAATCGTCATCGTTACTTTCTTCCTCGCAGCTTCGAAAGCCGGAATTGGAGTTGCAATTGCCCTATGCATCTTGGCGGTGATTGCTGGACGGAGGCAAGTGCGTATACGAGCTCGATATATCGTGTTAGCGACACTTGGCTCTAGCGTCCTCTTTGCAGTTGCGTGGACACAAGGGCTTGCCGGATATGTCTTTAACTATGAGAACTTTTCTGAGTCTGTTGCGTCGAGGCCCGATGATACATCCTTAGTAATGGGTCGCTTGATGGCGGTCGTTTTGGTACCCCGAATGATTGCAGATCATCCGGTGGCCGGCATCGGAATCGCTAATTATTCAGTGATCCGAAATGATCCTCATTACCTTGAAGGTCTGCCTTCTACAACGGAATGGGATTTGCCGGGGTTGGGGTTGTTGGGATACGCCGCGGAGCTTGGAATTCCAGCTACCCTCTTCCTTGTTGTAATCATTTGGCGGCCGGTCAGGATAGTGAAATCGCGTTCCTGCTCTGTTGTTGTAGTCGTGCTCGCCTCATACCAGATGATTGCTCACCTTTTTGGAGCTCAAATCACATTTTTCTACCCTTGGCTGGTAACTTCTTTTGCTCTAGGTTACTCACTTCGTGCGAATGGTGCATCCGTTCGTTCCGTCACCGGCAAGCGTTCCTTGCGTACTTAGTCGATGACTCTCTCATATGACCCTTAGAAACAATCTCAGTCCGTTAAGCATCGATGTCAGAATGATGAACTCCTCTGGCATCGGCACTTATATTCGCAACGTCGTGCCTCGTATCATCGCAGAACCGGACTTCGAGGACGCGGTCCTACTGGGAGCGTTGTCTGATATTAGAAAGCTGAGGGAGCCGCACCTAACTACGGCCGTTGAATTCAATGCTCCGATACACTCTGTCGCTGAGCAGCTTCGCTTCCCGCGAATTGATTCAGAACTGTTCTGGTCACCTAACTACAACATCCCGCTTACATATCGGGGAAAGCTCGTGGTGACTATCCATGATTTATTTCACCTCGCCTGCAACTACGGAATCGGAGGGGGACTCAAGCTGTTGTATGCGAAATTCTTCTTTTATCAAGTCAAGCGACGGGCGTCAGCCATTCTTTGTGACTCGCATTTCACTGCTGATGAACTTAAGCAATTCACGGACGTTGATACAAGAAAAGTGTCTGTGATTCACCTGGGCATTGATTCATCATGGTTCAGTATTCCTGCAACTGACTCGCCTCGCAGTAAGCCGTATATGATTGCGGTTGGGAATGTGAAGCCTCACAAGAACCTGAAGCGGCTCGTAGAAGCATTTGAATTGATCTCGGATAAGATTCCCCATGACCTTATCATCGTGGGCCAGAAGGCGGGATTCGTAACCGGAGATCATGAGGTCTTGAAAATGGGCACACGTCTAGGGGATCGGCTTTCATTTACTGGACTGGTGGATGATCAAGAGCTTAAACAGCTTATTGCGAATGCAGATACCTTGGTATTTCCATCCTTGTATGAAGGGTTTGGTCTGCCCCCGCTGGAAGCTATGGCAGCTGGATGCCCTGTCATCGCAGCCAACGCGGCCTCTATTCCCGAGGTGTGTGGACAAGCCGTGTTGTATTGCGACCCATTGAGCGTGGAAGATATCGCTCACAACATCCTAAAGATGGTTACCGACAACAGCTTAAAGCTAGATTTTATATGTCGTGGTCGAGAGCACGCAAAACTTTTCCGTTGGGAGAATTGTGCGGCCGAAACAATCGACGTTTTTCGCAGTCTGATGTAAACGAGTAAACGAGCAATGACGACATTGATTACCGGAGCAACCGGTTTTGTAGGATCTTACATAATGAAAGCAAGGCCTTGCCTGCCCTTGGTGGGGCACGATGGCGCCCCTGTCGACTTACGGGACAGGAGCGCTGTGAATGTTGCGATCATGAGCCAGTCGTTCGATTTCGTCATCCATCTTGCGGCGCAAAGCTTCGTACCCCGTTCGTTTGCAGATCCGTTGGAAACTTTTGAGGTTAATCTGCTCGGGACACTGAATCTGCTTACTGCATTAAGGGGTTCACTTTTTCGAGGGCGCTTCCTGTATGTGGGCACTGCCGACATCTACGGACTGGTTGCGGGGCAAGACCTCCCGATATCGGAAACGCATTTGCCTCGCCCGCGGAATCCTTATGCGGTCAGCAAGCTAGCGGCAGAAGCTCTGTGCTATCAGTGGAGCCAGACGGAGCAGTTCGAGATCGTGTTGGCACGGCCTTTCAATCACATCGGTCCGCGTCAATCAGAACAGTTTGTCGTCTCTTCTTTTGCAAAGCAGGTAGCTGATAGAGCCAAGAGAGCTTCTGCTGAGCCAATCGCGGTGGGGGACCTCGATGTGAACAGGGACTTCACCGATGTTCGGGACGTCGTCCGAGCCTATGACCTTCTTCTAAGCGGAGGACGTAACGGGGAGGTGTACAACATCTGTTCCGGAAAGGAGATTTCCTTACGCGATGTGCTGCGCACGCTGCAAGAGCTTGGTGAGATCGAAGTTGATACAATTTCAGAAGCGTCAAGATTCAGGCCGTCAGAGCAGAAGCGCGTGGTTGGCAGCTTCGACAAAATCAACCACGAACTCGGTTGGAGCCCGGAAATTCCGTTACGGCAGACGCTGAAAGACACTTTGGATTTTTGGAACAGGACGGTATGAAAAAGAGTGCGCTGATAACCGGCGTTACCGGACAGGACGGGGCCTACCTCTCAAAACTTCTTTTGGAGAAGGATTATGAAGTTTACGGGCTCCTTGCACGTAGATCGTCGAACACCGGCTGGCGCTTGCGGTATCTCGGGATCGAAAGTGACATCCACCTTATCGAAGGCGATCTAACCGATCTGTCGTCATTGATCAGGGCATTGGCCCACTTCAAAGTGGATGAAGTTTACAATCTCGGTGCGCAGAGCTTCGTTGCCACTTCGTGGATGCAGCCGATTCTCACAGGTTCCGTGACGGGATTGGGTGCCGTCAATTTGCTGGAGGCGATTCGACTCACTACTCCAGGCACCCGTTTTTATCAGGCTTCGACGAGCGAGATGTTCGGCAAGATCCTTGAACCGATACAAAGCGAGACAACACCTTTTTATCCGAGAAGCCCGTATGGAGTCGCAAAGCTATACGCGCACTGGATGACGGTGAATTACCGCGAGAGCTTCAACTTATTTGCCTGCAGTGGGATCTTGTTTAATCACGAGTCTCCGCTGCGCGGCATAGAGTTTGTGACCCGCAAGATCACGGACGCCGTCGCACGCATTAGGCTTGGGATGCAGCGCGAATTGAGGCTGGGTAACTTGGACGCGAAACGCGATTGGGGATTCGCTGGCGACTACGTGAAGGCGATGTGGATGATGTTGCAGCTCTCTTCCCCGCAGGACTTCGTTGTGGCTACGGGACGAACGGTGAGTGTCCGTGAGTTCTGTAGATTGGCGTTCGAGCAAGTCGGACTAAATTACGAAGATTTTGTGGTGTCCGATAGCAAGTTTCATCGTCCCGCCGAAGTTGAGGTACTCGTTGGAAACGCTGCAAAAGCGAAAAGATTGTTAGGCTGGGAAGCGGCGACCTCGTTAGAAGACCTGGTGGGGATGATGGTGGAAGCAGACATGAAGCGTTTACGAGAAGGTGTCCTTTCTGAGTGTGTGTAAGTACTTCCTGAGATGTCTGCCATGAAAGTAGCCATCGTTCATGATTGGCTGGTCAACTATGCTGGCTCAGAACGGGTTCTGGAGCAGATCATGAAGCTGTATCCGGACGCAGACCTCTTCGCCGTAGTGGAGTTTCTTTCACCAGAGGATCGGTCGTTCCTTGAGGGCAGAAGAGTCACAACAACCTTCATCCAGCACCTGCCGCTCGCTCGGAAGCACTACCGTCAGTATTTGCCACTGATGCCGATTGCAATCGAACAACTGGATATGTCGAGCTACGATCTAGTGATTTCAAGCTCGCATGCAGTCGCGAAAGGCGTGATCACCGGGCCGAATCAGCTTCACCTGAGCTACGTCTATTCGCCGATCCGATATGCGTGGGATCTGCAGCATCAATATCTGCGGGAGGCGGGGTTGACGGGCGGTATTCGTTCCGGGATTGCTCGATTTATTCTTCACTACATTCGTCTTTGGGACGCAAGAACGGCCTTAGGGGTAGATGCTTTCGTCGCGGACTCCCAATTTATCGCGAGACGGATAATGAAGACTTATCGTCGGGACTCGACCACGATATATCCTCCGGTGGATGTCAATTTCCACGTACCTGGTACGGAGAAGGAGGATTTCTATCTTGCGGCGAGCAGGATGGTTCCTTACAAACGGATGCCACTCATCATCGAAGCTTTCAACCAAATGCCCGACAAGAAACTGGTCGTTGTCGGTGATGGCCCTGACTTCAATAGAGCAAAGGCGCTCGCAAAATCGAACGTCAAGTTGCTTGGCTTTCAGCCCACATTAACTTTACGGAACTTGATGCAGCGTGCCCGGGCCTTTGTCTTTGCGGCAGAGGAAGACTTCGGGATCACTCCGATCGAAGCGCAGGCATGCGGAACTCCCGTCATTGCATTTGGGAGAGGTGGGGCAATGGAAACTGTTTTGTCATTTGACGAGCATCCGCAGCCGACCGGTGTGTTCTTTGATGAACAAAGCGTGGACTCAATCGTTGCGGCCGTAGAGCGCTTTGAGGCACAGGCGCACCTCCTCACATCTGAAAACTGCTGGAGGAATGCTCAACGATTTTCCGAGCAGCGCTTTCGAGAAGAATTTAAGACATTCGTCACAGCACAGGTGAAATGTTTTTTGGGAAGTTGCGAAGCTGAATCCACCAGGCGCTAGAGATGCCTTTAACGGGATAAGATTAGCCCGCGAAACTTAATCCTATTTCCAGGTTAACCCTCGGGTCCCTTCTTGTGAAATGTCCCTTGGAACACTGCCGCAATATGCTTCCACTCCATGCGAATGCCTCTCTTAGCAATGCGAGCGATGAAGCTAGTGTAAATCGGGATCCACGGAGTACGTGCGTGCTTCCGAAAAAAACGGACAAGGGACGCGCTGAAGTATTTTTCTAGAATGGGATTGCGTTTCCCAAGACTCGCTGACTCTTTATGAAGAACAAGTGCATCCGGTGCGACAGCAATTTTCCAGCCTGCTTTACCAAATCGAAATGAAAGATCCACGTCTTCCCAATACATGAAGAAGCCTTCATCTAGCAAGCCGATCTGCTGCAAAGCCTGCGACCGAAGTAAAATACTTGCAGCCGTAAGATAATGCAGTTTTTCCGGTCTAACTTTTCTTATGCAGTGTGTCGAACGCCCTAGCCGGAAGTCTATATAACCTCCCCCCCATGCCTGTACTCTGGCTGGTTCATTCATGTACATGAGAACGGAGCCCACCGCTGCGATTTGCGGATCTTGTTGCGCTGTCCTCACTAAAGCGCCAAGCGCACCGGGAAATGGCTTTGTGTCATTATTGAGAACCCAAGTGTACTCAGCTCCCATGTCCATTGCTCTCTTGAGAGCAGAGTTATTCCCACCTGCGAATCCTTTATTCACCCGGTTTACCAACACTTCGCATTGCGGAAGGCGCGCTCTTAGCTGGTTTGCGGAATCATTCGTAGACCCATTATCTACAATGACTATTTGATAGTTTTGATAATCTTGAGAGCCCAACGATTCCACACAATCGATCGTGTCTTGCCAATTTTGCCAGTTCACAATAATGACATGAACCAAACCAGGTGTGATTGCGGGGCTTTGGCCGGAACTAGACAGGTTCATTCAAAAGCAGCCAATCCGATTCTCTTTGCGTGACAACAACATCGAGAACGCTGATGATTTATAGATATCTGAGTTGTTATTCACCGCTTAGACGCCGATGAGAAGACTGATGTTACTCCTGAGTCCTGGCCTAAACAATCGATGACGAACAATAGTCCAACGTCTCTGTAACGCGTTCATCTGATCGAGTCGCTGCGCCGCCGCTAACGTCGACAAGATCTTTGGCGGCAGGTCCGCACCGAAAATTCGCTCGAACGCAGCTGCCTGCCGCTTGACAAGTCCTAAGTTGGCCTTAATTGCGGGATTGGCTCCGATTTGCGTGATCGTCCGGACAGTTCTCTCGATGAAGCTTCCTCGATCTAAAGGCACGCCAATGGCGTTCGACTCGTGTTGCCGATACAACAGCAGAGGCTCCTCGATTTGATACAAGATGCCAAATGCAGAGGCGACCAGAGCCGTCCACCAGTCATGCATAAACACTTCAGAAGTTGGTATCGGTGCAGCACGTTGGACAAGCGCGCGGTTCATCATCACAGTGCATCCGGTAACGCGGTTCGATGCTAATAGTGCCCCGAAGTTTGGTTCCCGCGGTCGCTTCGCAAGTCCCTTCCAAAAGGTCTCAGAAATCACCACCAAGTGCTTGGATACGATCTTCAGATCCGAATATATGAGGATGGGTAGATCTTTGGAATGTTGCGCCTCCAGCCGAACCATCGCTGCGAGGCTTTTCTCGATTTTGTTCGGCAGCCAGATGTCGTCCTGGTCACTGAACATCACATACTCTGCCGATGAGTGTTTCATAAGATTCCCGAAGTTGCCTACGGGACCAAGTTTCGTAGCGTTCACGATGAGCGTTACACGCCCTGGGTATTTTGCTTCGAACTCGCGGACGATGTCCTGTGTATCGTCGGCCGAGCAATCATCACCCACCGTCAGGTGAAAGCCTTGACAACTTTGAGCAAAGAGCGAGTTTAGCTGTTCCTCCAAAAAACGTCCGCCATTGCATGTTGCCATGACTATTTCGATCATGTTGCCTCACCTAACAGTCTATCGTGAAGGCTGTGCCTCATCAACGTAGCTCTGGGTCAATCGCCAACCTCTAGTCGGGCGTGGTATTCTCGACCTGCAAGCAACATCGAAGGCTCTTTGCGTTAATGTCAGAAAATACAGTCATTCGCACTACCTCTCGAGACCGGTGCCTTTTCTGTTGTAAGATCGGCACGATAGTCCACACAAACATACGGGACAAAGTTTTTTCCGTTCCCGGAGAATGGAACACGAGAAAGTGCGAACGCTGCGGATTGTTGTGGATTGATCCCGCGCCTCTAACGGAAGATTTACATCTCGCTTATCAGACTTACTATACGCATCAAAATCAAAGCACAGCTCGCCTGTCGTTCCGGGAGCTTGCCCTAAGGCCAATAAAATCACTTCTGTGCAGGACAACCCCACTCTACCAGCAGATCAGCGCATATAACGGGCTTTACCTTGACGATACGGAACCGGGAAGGATGCTTGAGATCGGTTGCGGCAACGGTACCTTCTTGCTTCGGGCGAAATCACGCGGCTGGAACGTGCAAGGCTTGGATTTTGATCCAGAGGCCGTTCGCCAGGCGAGAAGCCGTGGAATCAGGGTCGAAGTTGGCGAGCTGACGCAGGATCGGTTTGCCGAGAACAGTTTTGACGCAATCGTAATGCAGCACGTCGTCGAACACTTGTCGGACCCAATCGAAGTGCTATCCGTTTGCCGAACAATTCTGAGTCCGGGGGGGAAGCTCGTAATAGTTACACCTAACCCTGACAGCCTCGCGCACTCGATGTATCAGGAACATTGGCGAGGATTGGAACCGCCGAGACATTTGTATATGTTCACTGCGAGTGCACTTCGAACGTTGGCAGCAAGGTCTGGTTTTCTCGACATTGACGCATGGACGACTTTCGCAAACGCCTACATTATTTTCGTTGCAAGCATCGAAATAGCGGAAAGAGGTGCTCACACGATGGGTGCGATGCCCAACGTTGCAACTGATCTTAGGGCCCTGTGGCTACAATACAGAGAACTCTTTCTCCATCGAACCAATCCCAACGCCGGGGAAGAATCAGTGCTCATAGCAGTTAAGCAAACGTGACATCGGAATATTTCACGAATCTCAGCAGCTAAGGAACAGCGCTCGTAGAACGATATAAATCGCTTTGTCTGTAGATTAGGATTCCGGATAGAGCGATGCCCATGCAAAGAGTGGCAATTTGATTATGCCAGCCCACGCTAACGTGCTGAGCAGCAAGAATGGCGAGACATACCGGTGTGAAGGCGACTATAGGAAGTGCAACTCCCTTTACTAGCAATGTAGGTCTATGTATGGTAACGGAATCTTTCGTTCGTGGCATATTGTAGATAAAGTGGAGTGAGATGCTTGTTAATGCACCTACGAGCGTCCCATAAGCCACCCCGATTGATCCTATATGTCTAACCAAGAAGATACTCATACAGAAATTGACTAATGCTTCTAAAATTGGAGACATAATAATTCGACGTTGCTGTCCAGTTCCCAGCACTACCGTTGCATAAGGTAATCCTATTAGCCGAACAACGTTTGCTACCATCAAAATGCGCAAGATCGGGTAGCTATGCTGGGAATACTCCGTGCCAACCCATAAGGTAAGAATAGGCCTAGCATAGAGAACAAGCGGCACACCGAATGCGAGAAGCAGAAACGTGCCGTACTTAGTTGTACTGACAAGTAACTTCCAGAGACCCTCTGCATCATTGCGTGAATGCAGAACAGAAGCTTCCGGTAGCACAGCCGAAAATATTGCGCCTTGAAAGCTAAGTAGAAATCCAGTAATGCTCGCTGCAATGGCATAAAATGCTGTTGCCTCGAAATCATATTTACCAACAATGACTGTGTCCAAGCCGCTCACTAAGAGCATGCCTAGGGTCCACACGTTCAGAGCAGAGCAGTACTCCAGAAAACGCAGAGTGCATCGTTTCGTCGCAAACGAAATGGCCATGGGAATCTGAGTTGCGTAACGCCGCCAGAAACACAACTGCATCAGGTGTGAAGCCAGAGTCGCGACAGCGACGGCGACGGCCATTTGGACAAGTGTCCCGCGGTGCAATAAGACCCACAGGGCTGCGGCTGCTCCTGTGACCTTCCCGACGATGTTCGCTAAGACCGGAAACTGATTTTGCTGTAAACCTATGAAAACGCCACTAATAGTTGCCACCGGCAAACCAATCGCGAATGTTGAACCGATAACTAATATCGCTATACGGGAATCATGAACAAGCCTAGTCGGCAGTTGTGGAAAGATCTGCGGAAGGAACTTGATGCCAACTGCCAGTGCGATTAAGGAGACAATGCAAGCAATCGTAAGAGCAACCAACGCTGTACCGACAATCTCATTGCGCTCGTCAAGCGCTGCGCGTCCAGTTGCGTGTGCAACGAAATGCCCTAAGGCAGTCTGAACTCCGGCGTCGAAAAGACTTACATACGCACATAACTGGAGTATCAAAACCCAAGCGGAATACTCCTGAGGCGCCAAATATTTAACGAAGAAGGGAGGCAGCAAGAAGGCAACGACGGATGACGCGGCCAATTTCAAAAGATTGAGAGCCGCGTTCTTGTATAGGACCCTGCTCATACTCATCGGCAATTGTAAACAAGTTTACTCGAGTTCATGACTCTGGGTTCAATCAAGCGACACCGAGCCGATCGCAGCTCCCACATTGTTTTAATGCATCTGGATCGAGCGTCAAACGTTGTGGTCTCATGCATAGGCTTCAGCTTCTGCTTGTTGCGACCACTGTGTCGGAAATGAGCAGATCATCCCGAAACAGATGCTAGACCTCTCAGATCTGAGCAAATCGCTGCCTCTCCTGAGTTAAGAATCTGAAACGAGGTCACCGATTATGACCAAGTGAGTTTCGTCATGAGGCGGAATATTGTGTTTCGATCCACTGCTGATATGCACCAGAGTTTATGTCATCGCACCATGACTGATTTGCAATGTACCACGCGACGGTCTTTCTGATTCCACTTTGAAAGGTCTCCGCCGGATGCCATTGCAGTTCGCGGACGATCTTGGAACTGTCAATCGCATAGCGACGGTCGTGGCCGGGACGATCCTTTACGAATTGGATCAGTTGCTCGTGAGGACCAACTGGTGTGGGTTGCAGGGCCCCGTCGAGGAGACCGCAGATCGTCTTGACAACTTTGGGATGCTCTCCATCTCATTGTTTCCACCGATGTTGTAGGTTTCGCCAACCTTCCCTCGTTCAAGCACGGCGCGAATTGCACTGCAATGGTCTTCAACAAACAACCAGTCCCTCACGTTCTTGCCGTCCGCCGATGTACGGGCAACTCTCCTTTTGCGCGCATTCAATATTGTTAACGGAATCAATTTCTCGGGAAACTGATAAGGACCGTAGTTGTTCGAGCAGTTTGTCGTCAGTGTGGGAAGTCCATAGGTGTGGTGGTATGCGCGTACTAAATGATCACTCGCAGCCTTGGACGCCGAATAAGGACTATTAGGGGGAGTAAGGCGTCGTCTCACTAAACGCCTTTTCGCTCGGGTCTAATGACCCGTAAACCTCATCGGTAGAGACATGGAGAAAGCGAAACCGCCCGCGCTCCAAATGAGATAGATTCTCCCAATATTGCTTGGCCTCTTCCAAGAGAGCGAATGTGCCCAAAACATTCGTCTGAATAAAAGCTTCAGGCCCGAGAATGGAACGATCCACGTGGCTCTCTGCGGCAAGGTGAACGATTGCCCAAGGTTGATGCTTTCTCAGCAGCGTTCGCAACAGCTCGCGATCGTTTATGCTGCCTTTAACAAACTCCTGACTGCGATCGTTTTCGAGGGAACGCAAGTTTGTCAGATTGCCGGCGTAAGTCAAGGCGTCAAGATTGACGACGCGACCTTCACTTTGCCTGATCCAGCCGAGCACGAAATTTGAGCCAATAAAACCTGCTCCGCCAGTCACTAAGATGTTTGAGGTCAAAATTACTCCTACAGAGTTCCCTGTGAACATTTTAATAGACGCGTTTGTTTATTGGCCTATTCGGGCAGTTGCTTCTCTTGCTTGATCCTGGTCAGCGTATTTGCAAGCGCATCGCGCCAGCTTGGCATGCCTTCCCCAAACGTGTGGATGTATTTCTCATTGGACAGCACCGAATAGGCCGGGCGAGCAGCAGTTGTAGGATACTCAGCCGTTGATATCGGGACTAAATCTTTTATTTTCAACGGGATTTCTAATTCCCTACTACGCCTGAAAATCTCTTTCGCGAACCCGAACCACGTCGCTTCCCCGGAACACGTCAAGTGGTACACGCCTGAACGTGCCGCACGCTCGGAGGCCGACATCGTCATGATTCTTCGGAAGGCTTTCGCACTTCCTCTTGCTAATTCCGAAGCTTCCGATGGACATCCTCGCTGATCATCCACAACTCGTAGTTGCTCTCGTTCAGCGCCAAGTCGCAGCATTGTTCTGACAAAATTGTTGCCGCGGTCGCCAAAGACCCAACTCGTCCGGAAAATAAGATGGTCGCAACCGGATGTCTGTATCGCTTCGTCTCCTGCCAGTTTGCTCTCGCCATAGGTGCTCGCTGGACACGTTGCGTCATCTTCCAGATAAGGGCTGCCCTTGTCACCGGAATATACGTAGTCGGTCGAGAAATGGACGAGCAACGCGCCAAGGACTCGCGCCTCTTCCGCCATGGTACGAGGAGCATCCGCATTCACCGCAAAGGCCGTGTCTTTGTCCGATTCTGCTTTGTCCACCGCTGTGTACGCTGCCGCATTGACGATCACTGCCGGTTTGTTCGCTCGAATCGCCTCTCGCACACTATGCGGATTCGTAAGATCCACGTCTTTCCGCCCTAGTGCCACAATCGAAGTACTGCTTCCCTGTTGTATCACCAGTTCGTATCCGATTTGTCCTGACTTGCCAAACACGAGCAGGTCCATTCTCAACCGTATACCTCCGACGATCCGAGCAATGTACCCTTCTGGTCCTTGTCAGAAATTATCGGCTCTCCCTCTGGCCAGGCGATGCGAACATCAGGGTCGTTCCACAGAAGCGCGCGTTCATGTTCGGGAGCGTAATAGTCTGTGGTCTTATAGAGGACTTCGTTCCACTCACCCAAAGCAAAGAAGCCATGCGCGAATCCCGGAGGGATCCAAAGCATTCTGCGGTTTTCAGCCGACAGTATGTACCCGGCCGACTTCCCAAAAGTCGGCGAAGAACGGCGTAGATCGACAGCGACATCAAAGACCTCTCCCGCCACTACGCGGACCAGTTTCCCTTGGGGCTGCCGCACTTGATAGTGAAGCCCGCGCAGTACGTTACGCGAAGACCCGGAATGATTGTCCTGCACGAATGAAAGATCCGTATCTGTAAGCTTCCGAAACGACTGCTCATTGAAGCTTTCGAAGAAGAATCCTCGCGCATCATGGAAAACTCTGGGTTCGAACAAGACGACGTCGGACAGGGCTGTTTCGATGACTTTCATCAGAAGATTGTTCCCGTTGCGACGCTCTTGAGATACGCACCGTAACTGCTTTTGGAGTATTCATGCGCTATGCTCAACAACTCCTCTTGTGTGACCCATCCATTCCGGAATGCAATCTCTTCGGGGCAACTGATCTTGAGTCCTTGGCGCTTTTCGAGTGTCTCTATGAAAAGCGCAGCCTCAAGCAAGGAATCATAGGTGCCTGTGTCCAACCAGGCGTAACCACGGCCCATGACTTGCACGTTCAATCGCCCCTGCTCCAGATAGAAGCGATTTATGTCTGTGATCTCCAATTCATTTCGCCATGACGGTTGGACGTCGCGAGCGATTTCCACGACTTGCTCGTCATAAAAATAGAGCCCAGTAACCGCATAGCGAGACTTGGGAGCGCTCGGCTTTTCCTCGATCGTAATCGCTCGTCCCGTGCTGTCGAATTCAACAACCCCGTAACGCTCAGGGTCGGTAACCGGATACGCGAAGATCGAAGCGTCCTTCATAGAATCAGCATGGAGGAGAATCTTGGAAAAGTCGTGTCCGTAGAAGATGTTGTCTCCAAGCACCAGTGCGGACGAACCGCCGGCAAGAAACTCGCGGCCGATAATAAACGCTTCCGCCAATCCACGGGGCTGGCTTTGAACCGCATATTCGAAATGCATTCCCCATTGTGAGCCGTCTCCCAAGAGCTCCTGGAAACGAGGAACATCCCGCTCTGTCGAGATGATCAAGACGTCGCGAATGCCCGTCAGCATGAGGGTGCTCAACGGGTAGTAAATCATCGGTTTGTCGTATACCGGCAGCATCTGTTTCGAGATGCCTTGGGTCACGGGATACAGGCGAGTGCCGGAGCCACCCGCAAGAATGATGCCTCTTCGTTTTGGGCTTTGCATGGGATCAACCCTCAATTATCCCATTGGAAGGCCCGGCTGAGCAGCTGTATACCTACGCACATACGCGTCGACATCAAATTTCTTCTTTGCCGCTGCTGCCGACATGGAACGCACCAATCCGATCACCGGTTTCTTGAACCAGGGACGGTCTCTTTTTCCTGCTATCGCCCAGGCGATGCCGGCGTATCCATTCGGATCGCGGCCGCAGAGGAAGTACTTGTCGTTGAGCGTGACTGCAATCTCAAATGCCGTCTTGGGCGAAGTGCTCCACTCGAGAATCTTCTTCGCCCAGTACATGCGCATGTAATTGTGCATCCACCCGATGGTGACCATCTGGTTATTTGCGGCGTTCCAAAGTGGATCGTGGGTCTCGGATTGCTCAAACTGTTCCAAGGAGTACACATGCTCGCGCTCGTCGCGCTCGTGCTCCTTGAGCGACTCGCGCGCCCAACGGTCGGCGCCATCAAGGGAGTCGTAATTCTTGTTATACGTGACGAAGTTGATCGCAACCTCACGCCAAACCAGCAGCTCGTCGAGAAAAGAGTCTTTCTGCTTCAGCGGCACACTTGCCTTCTTCACTGCCAACGCAATCGTGATCGGAGAAATGTGTCCGAAGTGAAGGTACGGAGAGAGCCGGCTCGTTCCGTCCTCATCGGCATGGTTGCGCTTTTCCGCATAACGCAACAGCTTTCGTTCGATGAATTCGTCGAGCAACTTGAGCGCCTCGCCGGTGCCTCCGCGAAAGCTGCTAACCGGCGAGACGCTTCGATCGATGTCCCAGCCCTCGGTGATGTCGGTGTCAGGCAGGTTCTCCAAATTTATAGGAGGCGCCCATCGATGTATCGCGGTAGCGTTCGACTGCGGGACAAGATATCGATCGAGATGTTCATAGAGTCGCTTACGCATGTGGAAGGCAGCATATTGCTCCTTCCCAAAGAGCTTTGAAGGAACCACCACGTCGGAATCGACCGTATAAAACGGAACATTGCATCGAGCGGCAACTACCTCACGCCAATGTTGCGGCTCCCGCATCGGATTTTCATCGCCCACCAGCAGCGCCGGCTTGACTTCCGTTAAGAAGCGTTCGAGCGAATGCTTCGGCCACCGCCGGAGTACGAATCCGATACCTCGCGCCTCGATCGAGCGCCGGATATCCGCGATTCCCTCATTCAAAAAGTGATAGTGGCGCAAGTTTGCATGGGGGTACCACGGGACCGGTGCAAGATAGGTCACCACAGGAAGTGCGAGCCGATTGGCGATCTCTACCGCAAGATCGAGAGCGGGATTGTCGAGACCCCGCTGCGAACGCTGCATCCAGTACACGACGCACTTGCCATCGGGCGCGGGAACACCTTCTTTCCGCACGCTGCACCGTGGGTCTGAGACCAGGTCTTCCAATGCTCGCGACACATGTAAATCTTAGTGGAAACCACCAACCCGCATGTTTCGCGATTTCAGGACATGAAAAAGGGATGGCATCTGTGCCACCCCTTCAAAACAACTTATATCTTGCCTAGCCGAGCGTTATCAGGCCCACGGGCGGTATTGACCACGGCCTTGAGATGTAATCGATGCTTACGAGTGTAAGCAGCACCATCAGAAAGAAGACGCCGGAGACGATCGTCAGCTTCGTCAGTCTGCTCGACACCCATACGTGCATAAAAATGAGGACGACCGCTATAGCCTTGGCGACCGCGATAATGAGAGCGACTATCGGATTGAAGATGCCGAGGTCCACAAACGCGATCATCGTCGTCGCAGCCGTCATGATTAGAAGGAATGCGAAAACTGCGAAGTAGGCCTTAAGTCCGGGTGTGTGGTGTGCTGCCATGACTCTCCTTAATGCGAGTGCCGGCTGATCAGATAGAGCAGCGGGAACAAGAAGATCCAAATGATATCGACGAAGTGCCAATAGAGGCCGAAGTTCTCAACCATCGTGTAGTGCTCTGAGGTGTAACGCCCTCTATAGGCGAAATATACGAGAAACGCCATGATCGCCATTCCGATGATCATGTGCAGCGCGTGCATACCGGTCATCGCGAAATACAAGCCGAAGTAGATGACGGTGTGTTCGGCCATGTCGGGCGATAAAGCAGTGTGTGGTTTCTCGCCAGGCGATTCCGGAGCAGACGGATGCACGAACTCGTCAGTCGAGAACCCGAAACCGGGAATGTGATGGTGGTCCCACTTCTCCTTGTATTCGATGCTCTTGATACCGAGGAATATGGTGCCCAACCCCATGGTCGCGAGCAGGAACAGGACGATCAACATACGCCGGTTCATGTGCGCCGACCAGACCGCCATCGCCATGGTCAGGGACGAGCAGATGAGCACGGCTGTATTGATCGTTCCTAGACGGACATCGAGCGTGTTGGAAGCAGCTACAAAAGCGCCGTGGTAAAGATTGCGGAAGATCAGGTAGGCGCAGAACATGCCGCCGAAAAACATGACCTCGGTGATGAGGAAGACCCACATTCCAAAGACCGAGGCGTCTTTCTGCTGATCGAGCGAATCGAAATAGTGCCGCAGCGCGGGATGTTCCTGCGATTCCACGTGGCTTGTTGTCATAGTCTCGGTGTTCATTTCTTTCATGTCAGGACGCGCCCGTTACCGGGCACGCCTTTTGAAATTTAGCCTGCGTATGTGCGCTCCGGAGCGTTTTCATATGCATACGCTTCCTGCGTGATAATCGGCGTCTCGGGGAAGTTATGCGTAATGGGTGGAGATTGGATCTGCCATTCCAAACCCGTAGCTCCCCATGGATTCGGACCTGCCGTAGCCCCGTTCTTGAGCGACCAAATCAAATAGATCGCCGGCAGGATAAAAGAGATTGCTAGAATCGAAGCCCCCGCCGTGGAGAGCACGTTCAAGACTTGAAACTCCGGTGGGTAGGAGTGATACCGGCGCGGCATACCCAGCCACCCGAGGATGAATTGCGGGAAGAACGTCAGGTTGAACCCGATGAAGGTCGATGATTGCGGCCAGCTTCGCTGGCAGCTTCCGGATACATCTGCCCGGTCATCTTAGGCCACCAGAAATGCAATCCCGCCAGGTATGCGATGCACCATGCCGCCCACCATTACGTAATGGAAGTGGGCGACGATGAAGTAGGTCTCGTTCACGTGATGTCCATGCCCAGCGAGGCCAGGAACAATCCGGTAAGACCGCCGATGGTGAACAGTCCGATGAAGCCCATCGCATAAAGCATCGGCGTGTCCCAATGCGATCGAGCCCTTGTACATCGTCGCGCTCCAGTTGAACACCTTGATCGCCGACGGGATCGCAACCAGGAAGCTCAGGAATGAGAAGATCAGCGCGGAGTACGTGCTGATTCCCATGATGAACATGTGGTGCGCCCAGACCAGAAATCCGAAGACGGCGATCGCAATGCAGGAGTACGCGACTCATGCTATAGCCGAAGAGCGCGCTTGCGGCTGAAGCATGGGATCACTTCACTGATCACTCCCATGCCCGGCAGGATCATGATGATAAACCGCCGGATGCGAGTAGAACCAGAACATGTGCTGGAACAGAAGCGGATCGCCGCCGTATGCCGGATCGAACACGCCGATGTGGAACAGTCGCTCGGCAGCTACCAGCAGCAGCGTGATGGCGATGACCGGCGTACCTAGCACCATGATGACTGCGGTGGCGTAGTTCGACCAGATGAAGAGTGGCAGGCGGGTCCAGGTCATTCCCGGGGCGCGCATGCGATGCACAGTCACGATGAAGTTCAGCCCGGTCAAGATGGACGAGAACCCGGCGATGAAGATACCCAACGCTGCCAGAATGACGTTGGTGTTGACGTAGCTGGTGGAAAGAGGAGTGGTAAAGGTCCAGCCAGTGTCCACGCCGCCGAGCACAAGTGCGGTCAGCGTAAAGGCCAGCCCGATCATGTAGATGTACCAGCTCGCCAGATTGATCTTCGGGAAGGCCAGGTCTTTTGCTCCCACCATGATCGGCACCAGAAAATTTCCGATCGTCGCGGGGACGGAAGGCACCAGGAAGAAAAACACCATGATGATGCCGTGCGCGCTGAACAGCTTGTTGTACGTGTCGGACTCGAACAGATCGCCCGCCGGCGTCAGCAGTTCGAGCCGGATCAACGTGGCGAAGATCCCTCCCAGTAAAAACGCAAACGAGATCGACAGCAAATACAGTATGGCGATGCGCTTGTGGTCCGTCGTCAGGAGCCACGACTTGAGGGTGTAGTCGTCGTTGAGGTAATGCTCTTCCGGCATCTCCCACCGGGAGAGTTCATGCGGTGTTGGAATCGCTTGCGTAACGCTGCTCATGGCTACTTCGTTTCCGGTAGTTTTGTAGCGGCATTACCGCCCTCCATCACTGGAGGATTGGGCTGCCGGTTATGAATGGTTTGCGTCTGTTGCGCCGGGTTCTTCAAGGCTTTGATGTATTCGATCAATTGAATAAGGTTTTCTTCACTCAACTGCCCCTGAAAGGTCGGCATTAACGGTTGGAATCCCTGTGCGATCTTTGCCGTGGGCTGCAGTATGGATTCCCGTAAGTAGGCGTCGTCTGCCAGCACCGAATGTCCGTCGTTGAGGTGCACTGTCGTGCCGTATAGTCCGGCGAGGTTTGGCCCACGTGCGCCCGAGTCTCCGCGATGGCAAGTATTGCATCCCATCGACTGAAAGAGCTTCTCACCGCCGGCCGCAAGCGAACCTTCTCCCGCGTCGCCCGCAAGCCATCTTTCATACTCCTGCGGCGTCATGGTCGTGACTTCTCCGATCATCGCGGAGTGCTTGGTGCCACAGTACTGAGTGCAAAAGATATGAAATGTGCCCGTCTCCGTCGCTTCAAACCAGACAGTTGTATAGCGCCCAGGAATAGCTTCCCGCTTGATGCGGAACGAAGGGATGGCATAGCTGTGCATCACGTCCTGCGAGATCAGGGTCAGGCGCACGGGACGGTTGATCGGCACGTGTAGTGAATTGATCTCGCGCTGCCCGCCCGGATGCTCCGCCTTCCACATCCACTGTTTGCCGACGACATAAACGTCCATGGCATTCGTAGGCGGACGGTAGATGCGCAGGTACAGGGCTGCACCCCATGCGAAGATGAATACCGATATCGCAAGTGGTATTGCTGTCCACGCCACTTCGAGCGGAACGGAACCATGGATCTGCTTCGCAACAGGATGCGCGTCCGACCGGTACTTGATCCCGAAGAAGATGACCAGAAACGCCACCAGCAACGAAAAAAACGTTGTGACGGCGCACAGGAACATGAAATGCGCATCCACATAGCCTGAGATCGTGGATGCCGAGTCCGGGAATAACTTAATTAGGTTTGCCGATTGCATATGCTCATCGGACTCGTCTCGCGGGAGACGAAGGTCCCTTTATGAAATCCTTGCTGCGCTGCCTTTATCTTCCCGCCTGACGGTCAGAAAGATAAAGCCGCCGAGTAGTACGACCGTGAAAACCCCCGCCGCACGAACTACGTTCACTACCATCGCTGTGTAGTGTCCGCTGGTTGGATCGTAGTGGTAACAATAAAGAACCACCTCGTCCACGATGTTGCCGATCTTCTCTTGCGAGGCCTCTATTACAGCCAATCGCAGGTCTTTCGGTGAATATTCGATACCGTAGTAGTACTGTGCAATCTTGCCGTCTGGCGTCAGCACCATGATGCCGCTGGCATGGGCAAACTGATCGGTCTTCGCATCAAAGACATACCGGAAGCCCACGGCGCTCGCCAGCTTCGCGATGTTTTCCTGGTCTCCGGTCAGAAAGTGCCAGCCTTGCTGTGCTCCTGCCCTGCGGTAGCGTCCGATATAAACGCCCTTTTTTGACTTCGCCATCTCTGGGGTCTCACGCGGATCGATACTTACCGTGACGATGTCAAATTCTTTACCTGCGTCGAACTTCAGTACGTTTAAGGAGGAGGTAAGTCCATTCAGGACTTGCGTACACAGCATCGGACACTGGTAATAGACCAGGGTCAGAATGACTGGACGTTTGCCAAAATAGTCCCGCAGCTTTACTTGTTTCCCGTCCTCGTCTCGAAATGTCAGGTCCAGCGGGACCTGCGCGTTGAGGTGTTGATCGAGTCCCACCGAAGAGAATATCTGCGGCTGCGCGGAAGAAGGCGTTCCCGAGGATATCGACTTTTGGCCGGGCAATTGCGCAATCGCCGGTAGCGCCGCCGCCATGAGCAACATGGCGATCCTGCGCGTCAGACCTCGAATTGTTGTACCTGCTTCCACTTTGTACTGCTCTCCTGAAACCTAGAACTTTGCTGTATGGCTGCTTGTGCGCGACACCCTCGCCACACCAAGTGTGTAGGGCTTGAGCATGGTGACCGGCTCCGCATTTGGGACCGCCGGTAGTCCGCGTTCGGCGATAAGGTCGATGGCACGGTCGATCGGAATGACCACCTTGCCTGCGTTCTTGTCCAGCCACATATAGTTGTCGAGTTGCAGATCTTCCTGATCGCGCAGCATCTGCAGGTCGCGTACATCGTCCGTCTGCAACCGTGGCTGCGGAAACCGCTCCACGTGCATCTCGTACTGCGATTGCTCCATCTGCGTCTCGTTAGCGCCCTGTTTCTTTAGCTGCTGGACCCGTGCTGCTTCTTCCCGGTCCTGTTCGGCGTTCCACGTCGCGGACGCTCCGTCATGTTTCGCGACATAACTGTTGAACGCATTGAAAATGCCGAAACAGATCGCGAATACCGTCAGCCCGCACACCGCCAGGACCAGCAGGAAGCCAAGAATAGCGCGGACATTTACGTCTCTCGTCTCGTGCCCGACGGAGGGCGCACCGGGGTTCGTGCCGTGATACTGGGGCGTTGTTTGTGGTTTAAACGGCTGCAAGGCTATGCTCCGGCTCGAGAATTTCGTGGATTTGCGGATCATTGATGGGGATCAGCGGCGCTTTCTTCAGCTGCACGAAGAATGCCACCAGCCACCAGGCTCCCAGGGCCACCGGCACCACCGCATATTGCCAGGGGAAGTGGAAGTGCGGTGAGAAGTGGTCCTTATCGATGAAGTTGACGGAGACCCACTTGCCCTGATCGTTCAATCCAAAGAACGGTTCGACGTTCCAGTAGATGTCCACGAACCGCATGAAGATCATGAAGTACGCTATCCGGCGCAAGGCTCTCGAGTGGCGTTTCACGTCACGCGATAGAAGTACCAGCCAGGGCAGGCAGAAGTGAAAGACCGCGACTGCGAACGCAATGTATCCCCATCCGCCATGTGTGCGCTGGGTGTACCAGATGATCTCTTCCGGCAATTAGCGCACCAGATGATCAGAAACTGAGAGAACGAGACGTATGCGAAAAGCATGACGAAGGCGAACATCAGCTTGCCGTTGTCGTGCATTTCTCGCAGTTTCAGCACTGTCGCCATTGGCTCTTCACGAGACAGAAGCGTCATGCAAATGATTCCGAGCGCCAGTGCGGAAAGCCCCTGTCCAACCATGTACACCATTCCGTAGATGGTCGAGTACCAGGTCACATCGATTGACATCACCCAATCTACCGACGCCGCCGTAATGGTCAGAGCGTAAAGCAGAAGGCCGAACCCGCTAATGTTTTCGAACTTGGTCTGCCAGCGCAACAGGCTGTCGCGTGTGTCAGCATCACGCTCGATCGACATGCGGCTTAGCCGGTACGTATAAAAGCACCATATCGCGAAGTAGATGACCCAGCGGATCGTCCAGAAGGTGCGGTTCAGCCAGAATGTCTTCCAGTTCGCGGCGTGCATCGCCTCTTCGACCAGCGCGCTGTGCGGCCCCATCCACGCATAAAGCGATTTCGCTCCGATCGCAATCGGAAGAAACAGCACGAACATCAGGAACATGTTGCGCGAGGCGGCTTCAAAGACGCGCCTGTTTACGATGCCCCACTTGCCACCCGCGAGGTGCTGGATCATCAGCAGCGCCATCGATCCAAGCGATAAACCGAGGCACAGCATGAATCCCGTCAGGTAAGCGCGCAGAAAGGGCGAGAAATCAGTGACCGCGCCGATGATCGACAGGATGGTGAAGATTCCTGCGATAGGCAGAGCAGTCCTCCGCCACCGATCCACCATCGGCGGAGCGCTCATGTCTGCCGGTAAGCTGCGGGATTGAGTATGGCTGCTCTTCATTTCGGTTCCCTGCTATCTCCCTGCGGTTTTGCTTGCCCCTCTTGCGGAGTGTGCTGCGAGGGACCGCTCTGCCAATTGCCTTGCGGCAACGATGATTGCCCGCGCTCCCCGCCCTTATTGCCGCGGGGCGAAACAGTCCCCGCATAATCCCCACCTTGGGCGTGTCCGCTCTGACCCTGCGGATTGGGGCGAGCGCTCTCGATCTCTTGTCCGCCGCTTTGCTCGTTCACATCGCGGTTGATGTCGTTACTCGAAGTGCCTGCCTGGGTCGGTGCCATCGGACCGACGCTGGTATTGTTTCCGACATTGCCAGTAGTCGAACCCGCCTTCGTCTCCGGTGATCTTTTCGCGGATACCAAGTTCGCCGCCTGCGAACTCCGCCTCGAGTTCCTGCCGCGTCTTGACATTGCTGCGCTCATCCGCCGGAACATCATTCATCGTCGCATTCTGGCTCAGTTGCAGTGCCCGGATATACGCAGCAATCGCCCAACGGTCGCGGGTATCGATCTGTGCGGCATAATCCGGCATCGCGCCCCAGCCGTTCGTCATTACGTCGAAGAAGTGCCCGATGGGTGCGCCCACAAGACGCGAATCATGCAGGCTGGCTGCCCGCCGGTATCCGCGTTGGACGATCATCCCGTTGCCGTCACCCACGCGTGAGTGGCACGGAGTGCAGTAGATGTTGAACCTCTCCTCGCCCCGTTCCAGCACTACCTTCGTCGCTGGAAATGGCAGCAGCGTTCCATCCTGACCGTTGATCTTGCCGGTATAGAGATATGTGTCGGCGTTCAAGTGTCCTCGCGCAACCGTTCCTGTAACAGGGACGCGCGCCGAGCTGCCGTCCGCGAAGAACTCGCTCGGACGGTACGGTATGTACTTCGGCTGATTGTGCATGTCCTGACGGCAGCCGCCGAGGACCGCTCCGCCAGCCAGCAGGATTGACAACGGCAGTAGCCGCTTCCAGTTCATCATTGTGTTCCGCATTGGACCGTGGCCGCTAATTTCCCACCTCCACTACAGAGGACGCGCGCAGCGACTCCAGGAAGTTCCGGCTCTCGGTCAGTGAAAATTTCGGGTCTTTCGCCTCGATGCAGAGAAAGAATTTGTCTTTGCTGGCCCGGGCAAAATTCGGCGCATTGAACACCGGATGATATGGTTCCGGCAGTCCATTCAGAGCAATCATGCCGATCAACGTCGCGAGCGCAGATCCAAGCACTGTGCACTCGAAGAGCACTGGAATGAATGCCGGCCATGAATGGAATGGCTTGCCGCCAATATTCAGCGGATAATCCACCACCGAGATCCAGTACATGAGCGAATACCCACCCGTTCCACCCAGAATTCCGCCGATGAGCGTGCACAGTGAAATCCGGTTCTTATGGAACCCGATCGCCTCTGACGCCTCCTCTATCGGATACGGCGTATAGCAGTCCATGATTCGGTAGCCGTCGGCGTGCGCGCGCTCAGCAGCATGCACCAGCGCTCCCGGAGTATCGAACTCCGCCAAGAGGCCGTAGATCCCGTATCTGTAATTACCTTCTTCTTTGTTCACGGCTGCTCTCCCGAGGTATCCCTCATCGGCTCCTTATGGCTAGACATGGCTCTGGTCCGGTTTGTGCTCGCTGGTGACTTCATCGAAATCGTGGCTCAGCGTCGCCGCAGGAACCAGGGTGCGTACTTCAAAGATCGAGATCATGGGCAGCACGCGGATGAACAGGAGCAACAGCGTCATGAACAGACCGAGTGTGCCGATGTAGGTCATCCAGTCCCAGTGCGTGCCTATATAACGTCCCCAACTCGAGGGCATGAAATCGCGGTGCAAGCTCACTACTACGATCACGAAGCGCTCCAGCCACATGCCGACGTTGATGACCATCGCCAGCCACCACACCAGCACGACATTGGCGCGGACGCGGCGGAACCACAGCAGCTGCGGCGTCGCGATATTGCACAGAATCAGCATCCAGTACGACCACGACATGGGTCCGGTCGTCCTGTTCACCATCTGGAAATATTCGAACTTGTTGGCCGTATACCACCCCATGACCGCTTCCATCAGGTAGCCGTAGGCGACGATCAATCCGGTGGCGAGCATGACCTTCGCCATGTTCTGGATGTGCCGCATCGTGACGAGATCCTTCAAGCCGTACATCGCGCGGATCGGGATCATCAGCGTCAGCACCATGGCGAACCCGGCATAGATGGCGCCGGCGACGAAGTAGGGCGGGAAGATGGTCGTGTGCCAGCCCGGCAGCACTGCCACCGCGAAGTCGAAACTGACGACGGTGTGAACCGAAAGCACCAGCGGCGTGGAGATGCCCGCCAAGAAGCAGGTACGCCGTCTCGTAGCGGTGCCAGTGCTTCGCCGAGCCGCGCCAGCCCAGCGCCAGGAATCCGTAGATGACTCTGCCCGAAGCGGCTCTTGGCGTTGTCCCGCAGCGTCGCCAAATCCGGAATCAGCCCGGTGAACCAGAACATCAGTGAAACAGTGGCGTAGGTGGAGACCGCGAAGACGTCCCAGATCAGCGGGCTGACCGGAACTGCGGCCAGATATTCATCGTGTTCGGATACGGGAACAGCCAGTAGCCGCCAGCCATGGACGCCCCGTATGGATCAGCGGGAACATGCCGGCGCAGGCGACGGCAAACAGCGTCATCGCCTCCGCGAAGCGGTTGATCGAGGTACGCCAGCTCTGCTTGAAGAGCAGCAGAATGGCGGAGATGAGCGTTCCGGCGTGACCGATACCGATCCACCAGACGAAATTGATGATGGCAAAGCCCCAGCCTACTGGGATCGTGATACCCCAGATACCGGTTCCCTTGACCAGCAGGTATCCGACGGCGCCCATCAGCATGTTCAAAAGGCCGAAGGCAATGAGGAATCCGAAGACCCAGCCCAGCGGTGTGTGCTTGGTCAGAACGATCCGGGCGATCTTCTCCGTTACGGAAGCGAAGTTGTGTCCCGGACCGATGACTGGCGGTTCCAACTGTACCGTAGGCGGTTTGGGTGTGATTTCTTTGGTCGCCATACCTTACCTGTTCAGGTCCTCTTGTTGCAGCACTGGCAGCGGACCGTCACCGAGTTCCGGGTTCGGGTTCACTACTCCAGCCAAATACGACGTTCGCGGACGGGTGTTGAGCTCTGCCATTAGCGAATAATTGCGCGGGTCTCCGCTTCTGGTGCGCAACCTTACTCTGCGAATCGTTGATGTTGCCGAAGATGATCGCATCCGTAGGACACGCCTGTTGGCATGCCGTCTCAACCTCACCATCCTTGATCGGACGGTTCTCCTTCTCGGCAGAGATGCGCGCTGCCGTCACCCGCTGCACGCAGTAAGTGCACTTCTCCATAACACCGCGGCTTCTCACCGTGACGTCGGGGTTGTGCATCAGTTTGAGAGACGGTGTGTCGTAATCGGAATAGAGCAGGAAGTTGAAGCGCCGCACCTTATACGGACAGTTGTTTGAGCAATATCTTGTTCCAACGCAACGGTTATAGACCATTACGTTCATGCCTTCTGGCGAATGCACCGTCGCTCCCACCGGACACACCGGCTCGCACGGCGCGTTCTCGCAATGCATACAGGGAATCGGCATGAAAGACGCGCGCGGATTGCTCACGTCGCCCGTGTAGTAAGTATCGATGCGCAGCCACAGCATTTCGCCGGCCAATCTGCTGCTGCATACGTCCTACAGTGGCGATATTGTTCTCCGCCTGGCAGGCGATCACGCAAGTGTTGCAGCCGACGCAGGACGTCGCATCGATCGTCATGCCCCACTGATTCTCTTTCGAATAATCGTAGTTGGGATACAGCGTCTCGCTGCGGATAGGTTCCGAGAAGCGCTCGTGCACTTTCTTGTCGCCGTCTTTGATGAAGTCTTCCAGCGTCAGCGTGCGGACGATACCGCGATCGACGGCTTCCTGTCCTTCGTAACTTGCTATCTCGCCATGTCCCACATCCTTATAGGTGTGGCTGCGCGAGACGCAAATGGCATAGTTGCTGTTCACCTTTTTCATGCCATGTACGGTGCTGTTCCACATGGCGTCACTGTTGCGCAGTAGATAAGCATTACGGCCAACTCCGGTGCCGACGCGCCCCGAATGCTCCCGTCCGAAGCCTAGATATACGGTGAAAGAGTTAGGTACGTGGCCCGGCATCTTCAGGACCGGAAGCTGGATCTTGCCCGCCTTGGTCTCGATCTCGATGACGTCGCCCTCTTCCCATTTCTTCTCCGCCGCCGTGCGGACATCGACGAGGATCGCATTGTCCCAGCTCATCTTCGAGACCGGCTTCGCGATCTCCTGCAGCCACGCATTATTCGAGAAGCGTCCGTCGAAGAGCGATGGGTCCGGACGGAAGATGATTTCAAGCGCATCCCCCGGCTGGCTCAGCGTGATTGCCGGTTTTGCTGACGGTGTGTACTTCGCCGTGGATGCTGAATCGGCCACGAATCCGTTGTGCAGCGCAGTACGCCACTGGGTCTCAAAGTCGCCTTTGAACTGGGCCGACCAATACTGCCGGACGAGATCGTAGGCCGACATTCCCGGCGTCTCACCCAGTGCAGCCAGCACTTCAATGGCAGTCTTTCCTCCATATAAGGGCTCGATTAGCGGCTGCGTGATCGATACCGTCCCGTCACACGACCGGACGTCGTTCCACGACTCCAGGTAGTGTGCTTCGTTGACATGCCACTGCGTATACCGCGAGGTCTCGTCTTTATATGCCGCGAGATGAACAGCGATGCCGTCCTGTTGCAGCAGGTTCTTCAAAGCACCTTCGAAACCGAAATCTGCAGGGGCCGTGTATACAGGGTTCGATCCCAGAATGACCAGCAGCTCCACTTTGCCTGCATTGATCTCGCCGACAAGCTCCTTGAGCGCGGCTGTCTGCAACTGCGGATCGGTCTCGATCGGATCACCATAGGTCACCGTCTGTCCGATCGCCCCGATCGAATTGTTGATCTGCACAGCAAGAGCGTGCACTGCGGAGGAAGCATACTCGCCTGGGATCACCACGGCTTTGCCGCGGTGCGCTTGCAAGTCCTTCACCAGTGCATCGAGATATTTCTTCTGGTCGCCGTCGAAATTCTTGGTTCCGCTTACACCCGAACCCATCGCGTTTGCGATATAAGCGGCGGCGTGCTCGATCTCAGAAGCGCGTAGCGGAAGCCGATGCTCAGCCTTTGCGCCCGTCGTGCTCATCGCGCTCTCGATTACATACAGCCGGTTCATCTCGTTGCTGCCAGCGAGTTTTCTGCGCTTCGCATACTGGCGCGCATACTTGGTAAAGCCCGGGAATTGCGCGCCAGAGAGGAAGTCCGCATCGAGCGAAACAACGATGTCGGCGTTTTCGAGGTTGTACTGCGGTTCGACCGGGCGGCCGAAGACCGAATTCAGTCCGGCGCGGACGTTATCGCGGTTCACCGGCTCGTACTGCACCCACTTCGCCTTGGGGAACAGTGTCAGCGTCTGCTTCATCTGTGCTGAAAGCGTCGGTGAGATTGAAGTCCCGCTAAGGATCCTCAGTCCTGCGCCGCCTTTTTGGCGCTGCACCATTGCCGGTTGCCGTATTGCTCCCAGGAATGTCGCCCAGCCGCGCGTCTCGCCCATGAACGTCACCGTTTGTGAACGGTCTGGATCGTAGAGCCCGAGGATCGACGCCTGTGACCAAACATCGGTCGCGCCCATCGACACAGGATGGTCCGGATTGCCCTCGATCTTGGTCGGACGGAACTCGTTGCTCTTCACCAGCAGGGGCAGCGCTCCGGTCGGCAGCGGCATTGCCGTCGAGTAATACATTGCCTTGCCCGGGATGAGGTCGTCAGGCTGCTTCACATAAGGAACCACGCCCTCCCAAGGCTGCTTCGTACAAGCTGAAAGGCCCGCAAGCGCCAGAGAAGCGCCCGCGAGTTTCAAAAAGCCGCGCCGCGAGACCGGATCAAGCCATTCCGATGCATGCTGCGGGAACTCCCGCTCCATCAACTCATCGAATCCAGGACGGCCCGTGATCTCTTCAAGCGTCTGCCAGTATTCTTTGCCGTGCGCCTGGGAGAGCTCTTGCTGAACGTCCTCAAGTTTCAATTCAGCAGCCGCCCCGACCGCCGTCACCGCGGCCGGAGTATCGACCGTGACTTGAATAAGGTCTTTATTTTCGTTGTCTCGCGCCATTGGGGTATTTCTAAGCTCGCTCTTGATTGGGTCCGGCATTATCGGTGGCAGGTCTCACAACTCATCAGGTCGTACTTGTCGCGCAGGTGGTACTGCGCCTGCAGATACTTACCGAACGTCTGCTGATCGGTAAAGGTATTCACGTTCGCCAGCTTCAGCCCTGCCATCTCTTGCGGGGCGCGGCATACCACTTCGTTTTGTGGGTCCGTCGTATCATTCCCACACTTGAGCGGATATCCGCTCGACGGTTGTTTCCAGTCGAAGTTGTAGATTTCCGCGCGCGGGCGAAGGTTTGCCGCCGTATTGCGGTGGCAGTTCAGGCACCACTCCATCTGCAGCGATGCGTTCTGATACATGTACGGCATCTTGTCCACTGGTCCATGGCAGGACTGGCAGCCTACACCTTTATTCACATGGATATCGTGGCTGAAGTAAACGTAGTCCGGGAGGTCATGCACGCGGGTCCAGACCAGTGGCTTGTTCTCGCGATAGCTCGTGCGCACCGGCTCCAGATAATCGGCCTTCGTCCATATCTGCGAGTGGCAGTTCATGCACGTCTTCGTCGGCGGATAACCCGCAAAGCTCGCCTTTTCCACCGACGTATGGCAATACTGGCACTGGATGCCCAACCCCGCCACATGGTGTTGATGACTGAAAGGGACCGGCTGCTCTGGCCGCACGCCTTGGTTTGTTACATAAGGAGAGCGTTGAAGTTCATTTGCCGCCAGCCCAAGCGCCACGAGGAGCAAGCCGCCAAGCACCATGCTGATACGAGAATATGAGTTTGCGCTGCGATGGAAGATCTGAGCCATTAAGATTCCGGTCTATTTCCTTGCAACTACCGTTTGCCTTCCTCATCCAATCTCGAACGGGAAGATTCTGCACCCGACGCCAACCTTGCATGGAACAGTGCAAGAGGAACACCAGTGGTAAACGGACGATTATATCAGTGGAGTTCGTGTTTAAAACTGTTCCAACCGCAATCCTTTTCACTTTTCTGCATTAGAAAACCACAATAAAACCAGACACTTTCAGTCGCACTTCATCGGAATAGCCAGTGCAGACGCGGCCTTGCGCAACTGCAGCTTACTTTCACAATCCACGGATCATGAGGCTCCGCGTCTCCGTCATCTCTTCCATGGCCCACCGAATGCCCTCTCGTCCCATGCCAGAGTCCTTCACTCCGCCGTACGGCATGTGGTCGATACGAAAGGTCGGAACGTCGTTGATCACAACCCCACCTACTTCAAGCTCTTCGAAGGCTCGAAACATCAATCGCGCATCGTGGGTGAACACGCCCGTTTGTAGCCCATACCGGGAATCGTTGATCACTCGCACTGCGTCATCGAACGCGTGGTAATTTTCGACCGTACATACCGGCGCAAACAGTTCTTCTTCATTGATTCTCATATGGGGCTTCGTATGCGTCAGCACCGCGGGTTTTAATACACTCGCTGACGTTGGCATGCGCAAACCCGCTCCCTCGCCCACTAGCTCTTCAGCGCCCGCGGCTTTCGCCTCTGCGAGCCACTGTTCGACCCGTTGCACGTCGCTTGCCCGGATCAACGGACCAACCACTGTCCTTTTATCTTCAGGAGCCCCCACCGGCAACTCTCGCACCTTCGCAACGAGCGCCGCCTTGAATGCTTCTGCGACACGCTCCTGCACCAGTATCATCTGCACCGAGATACAGCTCTGCCCCGAATACGTGAACGCCCCAGCAACGCACCTGGAGACCGCATGCTCCAGTTCAGCATCGGAGTGAACGATCACCCCGGCATTCCCGCCCAGTTCGAGCGCAACTTTTTTCTTACCCGCTCGCGCCTTCAGCTCCCACCCGACCTTTGAGCTGCCCGTGAATGAGAGCATCTTGATTCGTTCATCGCTGAGCAGCGTCTCTGCATCCTCGTTGCTTAGATAGAGGACAGGCAGCGCTTCCCGTGGCCATCCCGCCTCATAAATCGCGTCCGCCAGCTTCAACGCAGTCAACGGCGTCTGCGGTGCTGGCTTCAACACGATGGGACACCCGACCGCAATCGCCGGTGCAACCTTATGCGCAACCAGATTCAGCGGAAAGTTGAACGGCGTGATCGCCAACACGACTCCGACCGGAAAGCGCCTGATCATCGACCAGTTCCCTCTCGTGCTGGCTTGCCAGTCCAGCGGAAGCACCTCGCCGCCCATGCGCACCGATTCTTCCGCGGCGACCCGGAAGGTAAACACCGCCCGCTCGACCTCGACCCGCGCAGCAGTGATCGGCTTGCCTGCCTCAGAGACCATGAGCCGGGCGAAATCTTCAGCCTGTGCGGCGATCGCTTGCGAAACCTTCGTAAGTATCTGCTGCCGCTCATATCCGGCGAGTTTGCGCGTGGTCTCGAAGCTCTTCGCCGCAGCCGAGACCGCCGCTTCCGCGTCAGCGCGCGTGTTCTGACGCACCCGCCCGACTACCGCCCCATCGTAAGGAGAACGTATCTCAATTTCCGCCATGCTGATAACCTAGCACCCGATGGCACCCCGAAAACCGATTCCGACCCTTTACGGCAAAGACCGCGCTCAGATCCTCGCGCACCTCAGCGAACGCGATGCGAAGCTCGCGAAGGTGATCGCCCGCGTCGGACACTCCAACATCCGCATGATGCGCGGCATGAGCATCTACGAGTCCCTCCTCCGTTCCATCGTCTATCAACAGCTCGCCGGAAAGGCAGCCGCAGCCATCTTCCTCCGCGTACAGAAGTTGTACCTTCGCGACGACCCATCCTCCGCAGCTACCGCAAGTGCCGGTGCCCTCACCGGATCTCCAAACATCCGCATACCGAAGAAGACCGCCGCACTCCCCTATCCCACGCCTGAACAGATCATCGCGAGCTCCGACGCGCTGCTCCGCTCCGCCGGATTATCACAAGCTAAGATGCTTGCCATCAAAGATCTCGCCGCCAAGACGCTCGATGGGACTGTTCCCTCTCTCGCTCGGGCAAGGTTCCTCACCGACGATGAACTGATCGAACGCCTCATCACAATCCGTGGCGTCGGTCGCTGGACAGTCGAGATGACCCTGATGTTCCGCCTCGGACGCCTCGACGTTCTTCCCGTCTCAGACTTCGGCGTACGCAAAGGTTTCCAGATCGTCTACGGATTGCCAGACCTGCCTACGCCCGCCCAAATGATGCGCCGCGCTGAAAAATGGCGACCCTATCGCTCTATCGCGAGTTGGATGATGTGGCGTGTGCTGGAATTTCAACCCGCTTCCCGATCGCGCAAACAGTAACATCACTTCCATGCACTTCCGCCTCGCCACGCTCGCGGACATCCCGCAGCTGCTTCCCCTCATGCAGGATTTCTACCTCTTCGAAAAACTTTCCTTCGATGCAGGCCGCCTCACGTCCTCCCTCGAAACGCTCATCACCGACGAGCGCCTGGGACGCGTGGTCCTCATCGAACTCGATTCCGGTATCGCCGGATACCTCATCCTTACCTTCGGATACTCACTCGAATTCCACGGACTCGACGCCCTGCTCGATGAGTTCTACATCTCACCCGCACATCGCAACAATGGAATCGGCAGCGCAGCACTGGACTATGCCTATTCGCACTTGAAGTCGCTCGGGATCGCGGCCCTTCATCTCGAAGCTGACCACTTCAACGAACGCGGACACTCTTTCTATAAGCGACAGGGATTCCGTGACCACGAACGTCATCTCATGACGAAGTGGCTTTAGAAATTCCTACTTCGCCGCTTTCCGCGCCGCTATCCACGCATTAATCCGGTCTTCCAGCATGTTCAGTGGCAGAGGACCGGCATTCAATATCTCATCGTGAAATGCACGGATATCGAACTTGTCACCGAGTTGTGTTTGTGCCCTCTGGCGCAGCTCGAGGATCTTCAGCTGTCCCAGCTTGTAGCCCAGGGCTTGACCCGGCCACACGATGTACCGGTCCACCTCAGCTTGCGGCACTGAGCCGAAATGTTCCTGGAAATAATCTTCCATTTGCTTCCGGCTCCAATGCTTGTAGTGCACCCCTGAATCCACCACCAGCCGGACCGCCCGAAACAGTTCGCTTTGCAACCGCCCTAGATCGCTCGCAGGGTCCTGGTAGAAGCCGACCTCTTTGCCGAGTCGCTCGGCATAGAGCGCCCATCCTTCGGCGTATGCGTTATACAGATCCGCGCTCTCATGGTGAAAAGGATGCAGCTCCGGTCGTTCCTGTGCAATCGAGATCTGCATGTGGTGCCCCGGTACGCCTTCGTGATACGAGGTCGCCTCATCATCGAGCATGTCGTGTTGCGTCGGATCGTACGTATCCACCCACACCTGACCCGGCCGCGAGCCATCCGCCGTCCCCTGCTGATACTGAGTGGACGACTCTTTCTCCATGAACTCCGGTACTGACACTACGATCAGTTTGTCTTTTGGCAACAGGCCGAACAATTGCGGCAGCTTCGGTTCCATCTGGCCGATATAGTGGCGGAAATTGTCGAGTATCTGTTCGCGCGACTTCGCCTTCAGCCGCGGATCGGCATGCACTGCGGCAACAAAGCTCTTTGCATCCGGATATCCAGCCTTCTTCGCCAGCGCGCTGATCTCTGCCTCGACCTCTGCGACTTGGGCCAGTCCGAGTGCATGGATTTGCTCCGGTGGCGTATCCAGGCTCGTCTCAACATGGATAGCGAAACGATACAGCTCATCGCCCTTCGGCAGCGACCAGATACCCGGCTGCACGCGTCCTTTGGGCGCATAGTCCTCGGCGACAAACTTTTGCAACTTCGCATACGCAGGACGCACCTCTCCGTCGACGGCCTTCACGATCTCCTCGCGGATGCGCTTCTTGTCTGCCTCCGAGAAGCTCGCTGGCATCCGTGCGATCGGTGTCGCGAACGGACTCGTCTCCCCTGCCTGTCTCTCTATCACTGCGCACTGCGCTACGACACTCTCCAGTAGGTATCTCGGAGGTACCAACCCGTCCTTCTCTCCCTGCTTCAGCACCTCGATCACTTGATCGAACACGCGCGGCACCTGATGCAATCTCGCAATCCAGTCGTCGTAATGTCGTACGCTGTCGAACGGCGACCACGTCGCAACCTGTGGCAGGTAGATGTGAACTCCGTTCATCTGGTCCACCGGCATCTCGTAAGTCTTCAGCCGGATGCCTTCCAGTCTGTCTTGCAGCAGACGCACCAGCAGCGCTTTATCGATCTGGTCCTGCTCCGGCATTTCGTGCAAGTCCATCGCCTTGACGCGCCGCAACAGGCTCTCTGCCTCTTGCTTGATCTCGCGTACATGCGAAAGCGAGTAGTCCGAAAACTTGTCGTTGTACTTGTACTCGCCCGTCAGAGTTGCCGTCTCCGGATGCTCCCTCTGCGTGAAGTCCCAGTAATCGTCCTCGATTGTCCGCAGGTTCTTATGGCGGATATCAACGGAGCTCGCTGCCTGTGCCTTCACACCGGGCGTCGAAACCAGAATGATTGCGGCAAAAGCCAACGCAGCTGACATGGATCGTAGGGACTGATTGCACATAATGTGCCTCCGAATGCGCTGATGAACTAGTTAGTGTACAAAATCAGCAATTCGTCGCGTGCGTCGCAAAAAAAGAAGGGCGCATGTTCGCGCCCTTCGGTCCAACTTCAAGCTCTTAACGTGCTGCCGTCTTGAAAGACTGCACGCTGCCTTTCGCTTCCGTGTTCGTACCCTGTCCCTGTCCCGAGTCCACCTGATAGTAGTAGGTGGTGTTCGGCTGCAGGTTCCGGAGCGTCACTCGGTGCGTCTCACCGGAAGTGCTCGATGCATCTTTCGCATACGGACTCTCTGCCATCTCGTTGAGGCTGCTGGGACTGGTTCCGTAACGAACGACTGAACTGCCGCCCGTGTTCGTGGACCACGCGATGACCGCAGAGGTCGCACCCGCCTTCTCAACTACAGCAGCGTGTGTGATTCTCTCCGACTGGCCCCCGCCATTCGCAGCTCCGCCGCCCGAAGCAGCGCCCTTCGTCGTAAACTGCCCCACCGGACTCATCGCGTCCGATCCAGTGCCTTCGCCCTGCCCCGAATCTACCCGGAAATAATAGGTCGTGCCTGGTTGCAGGTTGCCGATGCGCACCCGATGGTTCTGGGACTGTGTCTTCTCATTGTCGGCATACGGGGCCTGCGCCGTCTGGGTCAGCTGGCTGGGATTCGTGCCGTAGTGGACAACTGTGCTGCCACCCTCATTAGTGGTCCATGCCACCTCAGCGTACGAGGTGCCTGTACCTTCCACCACCGGACCGTTGGTGATCTTCTCAGCCTGCGGACGGTTCGCCTGCGCTGTCAACATCGCCGGGCCAATCAGTCCGATACTCAGACACAACACCACTGTCTTTACATTCTTGTGCATTGCAATCTCCTGCTCTCCAAATTGACGAAGTGCTGCTATACCAGACTGGATGCACCCACTCGCCGGGGAGATTGCTCGCCCTATCTAGGAGCACGCAGCAATGTCTCAGGCACTTCTCTCATTCAAACGTCGCGCAGCGAGCCGTGTAGCTGCGGTGATCGGGTTTCGCGTCACTGCAGATTCGCTCTCTCGTCCCTTTTTGTTCACCTCTGCGCCGTCAGTAGTGCCTGCATCCGGCAGCATTCGACTGACCTGCGCCAGCGCCATGCCCATCACCTCCGGAAACGCTCCATTCACACGCGCCATCAACTCGGCTTGCCAGGAAACGATGAGCTCACGTTGTCCCCGCTTCGTCGCATTTACGATCTGCTTCGCCGCTCGCTCGGCGCTCATGCTCGTCAGAGAAGTGGACGAGCTGAGCAGGAACCATGCAAATTCCTTTTGGTGCTGACCTTTGAACATCGCCTGAAACTGAGAACCTGTCCTCATCAATCCCGGGCAGACGGTCGTGACCTTCACGCCGCTTCCCGACAGCTCTGCGTGCAGCCCCTCTGAAAACCCGGTGAGGGCAAACTTTGACGCCGAATACGGCAGCAGGTGCGGAATCGCCACCTTGCCTCCTATAGAACTTATGTTCACGATATTTCCGCTGCGGCGTTGTCTCATCTCTCGCAGCACCTCGAGACTTCCATAGACGGCGCCCCAATAGTTGATCGCCATCGCTTGTTCAAAATCCCCAAGCGTTTGATTTGCCAGCGGACCTACCTGGATGATGCCCGCATTATTGACCAGCACATCGATGCGCCCGAATTCGCCACGCACCGCATTCAGAAACGACACTACCTGGTCGCGCTGCGACACGTCGCACACCTGCGTGTAACAATCTGGCACCCGCTTCGCAAGCTGCTGTTGCGCCTGCTTCAACTCATCCGCATCGCGCGCACAGATGGCGATCTTCGCACCGCGTATTCCGAACTGCCGGGCGAGGGCCAGCCCCAGCCCACGCGAACCGCCGGTGATCACGACCACTTTCCCTTCAAAGTCGCGTCCCGGTTTCAGTGCTTCCCGCACCGCGAAAACAGCCGCCGCGGCGCCCACAGCCCCCACGCCGGCTGCTAGCGCCGTCCATCCCGCTACTCTCTTCGTATTCATGACACGCCTCCGGCATCGTCTTCCAGCTATTACTCGGATTCGATGTCAGGGTCCACGCAGACGTTGGCAGCGCAGCGACTACGCTTCAAGATCAGCTGCGCCAGTGCAAAACGACTGGCCCGTCCATCGGGTGGACGAAATCTGTGCCGCTTCTTTGTGCTTCGAGATACGCCTTCTTCAGCGCAAAATACCATTTCGCCGGACGATCCGCATCGTCTATCAACATGAGGCTCGGATTGAATCTGAGACCCTCCGCCTGTTGGATCATCGTCTGCTGGTCCTGCCGCACAAACCGGTTTCCGAACCAGACCGCGATCGGCTTGATCAGCGGTACATGCTGAAAGATGTTCCACGCCGCATTTACGTCGATCCGCGTGTGCCCCGGACTTGTCGGCGTTACCGTCGTCACCGAACTGAACCAGTACTTGCCGCAACGGATCTGCTCTGTCCTTACATTTGGCAACGCAAAATCAATGACGGTCGTGATCGGTTCGTTGTACACCCCCAGCAACTTGTAGGGAGCGCTATTGGTCGAAGGCGCGTGAGCGGACATGCGAAAACCCATGGGAATCGGCTCGAAGTGTTTTTCTTTCTCGTGGATACTGCGCTTCGTCCGCCACCACCAGCTCTGGTGAACGAACGGACCGTGAGCTGGGTCCATCAATCCAATGATGCCGTGGTCCACGTTGCAGGGCAGCTCTGCGGTCAGCATGGCTGCTTTGTATTTCGCTGAATGTTTCGGCACCTCCGGCACTGGCGGAAGCCCGGCGAGTTGTGCCTCCGACAAACGTCCCACTCCCAAAGGGGGCAGATAGACCCAGACAAATCCGTCCACCTCCCGGGCCGGATACGCACTCGCGTATATCCGCTCCGGCTTGAGGTCGTCGTGCGGGGTCAGCGATGGGATCTCTTTGCACTGCCCCGTCACTCCCTCGAATTGCCAGCCGTGATAGGCGCATTCAACATTGCACCCATTCACCATGCGCCCATAGGAGAGCGGGATGCCGCGGTGAGGACACGCATCGCGCATCGCAAATACTCGTGCCTTATCGTCCCGGCCGAGTACCAGCGGAACTCCGCCCAACATCGCCTTCGTCAGCTTGCCCCTGCGCACTTCCGCCGCGCGGATCGCTGGATACCAGAATCCAAGCAGCACACTTCCGTCCGCGGGCTGGGTCGCCATCTGCGCGCTAGCGAGGTTGTCGGTTGCCATTCTGACCAAAGGTTATCACCGCGCTTACAAACTCAAGCACGAGCCATCGCATCCCACCCGGTACAGAAATCATGATGTCTTCCAAGCGCCTATACCGAACCCGCACCAACGAACCTGTGGATAGTCCGCCGTCCGAACCACCTACGCCCATCGATGATCCGCCCGAGACGCCAACCCCTTCTGATACACCGGGCGCTCCTGTTCGAGAGCCCGGGCCGGAGCAGCCCACGCGCTTCTAGAAGAGAAGGCGGAGCATTAAGCTCCGCCTCTTTGTCTTCCGTTACAGCCTACTTTTTTGTTAGTTCATACACCAGGAGCGTAAACGTTCCCGGCTTGCTGGGTGGGCGTTTGCCCGCTTCCTTCGGGGCGTCGAATTCAGACGTCACCAGAAAAATACGGTGGCTCTTCTGGTCCAATGCCATCGTCCGTGCTCCCTTTTGCGTGGGTACGGTGTCGATCACCTTGTACGCACCGTCCTTCTTGCCGACGACCGTCAGCGTGCCATCCTGTCCGTTCGAGCTGAACGCATATCCTAGATCTGGATCGAAGGCATTCGCGTCGATGCCCGCTCCGGCGGTGAGAGTTTCCACCTTGCCGCTGCTCGGATCGACGACGGTGATCATCTTCTCGCATCCAGCGAAAAGTCGGTTCTCCTTCGTATCGATGGCGAGGCCCGATGGCCCGTCACAAGGCTTGAGTGCGATTCGCTTCGTGACGTTCCAGTCCTTCGCATCGATCACGATCAACTCGTTTGTGTCTTCGACATTTCCATAGACGTGGCCGGAATCGGCAGCCGCGAACTCGAGTTTGCCTCCGCCCGGGACTGTGTTGGTCACCTTCATCGCCTCAGGATCGACCGCCATTACGTCTTTGCTGCGCCCGTTCATCACCACAACTCTCTTCGCATCGGAGTCGTAGATGATTGCATCGGGGTTGTCGCCCACCTTGACGTCGCCGATCGGCTTCAGAGTCTTGAGATCGAAAGCAGTGATGGTGCCGGCCTTGCCGTTGCTGATGAATCCTTTGTTCTGGTCCGGCACAAGCGCCACACCATGCGCACCGGTCGCGGGGATATCTCCCGTAATCTTGCCATTGCTGGCATCGACGACCATGACGTGGGTGCCCCGAGTGATGAATAGACGGTTGCCGTCAGGGTCATAGGTGAGATAGTCCCATCCCCCTTCCCCGCCCAACACATATTTTGCGGTCTGCTTATATAGATGATCTTGTGCATTCGCTGTTATGGGCACTACGACTGCGGCGATCAGTGCCGCCGCCGCCAACACGTTTCTCATACTCGGCTCCTTCAAGCTCTTCTGTTCTTTTAGACAACGGAGAAGTGTAGCGCCTTTAGCCGACAGTTTTCAGCTCGCGCCCTCACGTCCACGGATCAAACGCGCTTCAGCGCATGGCTTCAGCCCCGGCGGAGCTGTCCCGCCCATCCGGTAGCCCCCCGGCTTTAGACGGGGGATTCAGCACGCTATATTGAATTGTCATTGCGAGGAGAGCAGCGACGAAGCAACCTTGTACTTGCCCTGGGACGCGCTTCAGCGCGTGGCTTCAGCCCCGGCGGAGCTGTCCCGGCCCGTCCGATAGACCCCCGGCTTCAGCCGGGGGACCAGCACGCTTTATTGAATTGTCATTGCGAGGAGCGTAGCGACGAAGCAATCCTGCATTTGCCTCTTACGCGCTTCAGCGCGTTGGCTTCAGCCCCGGCGAAGCTGCCTCACTTGAAACTCACTCCCACGTCCTGTCATCCCGAAGAGCGGAGCGGCGGAGGGACCTGCATCTCTCAAAAACATCTCTTGCACTCACTCCCACAATCCTGCTACTCTGCTTCTCCCACGGCGTGTCTCTATGACGCGCCGCTTGCTCTTTCAAATCCATAACCACTACATATTGGGCTGACCGAAAAGTAAACACTATTACTTGGATCTACGGTGATCCTTCGGTGATCTCCCCCTCTATCTCGCTCATTCCACAATGTGCCTAGGGAGGGGGGTATACTCACGCCCTCAGCGCTTCGTCAAAACGCTCTAGAAACATGTCCACGTTCTCAGGGGATGCGAACGGACCCATAATGCCGATGCGGAATATCTTGCCCGCGAGCGGACCAAATCCTCCGGCGATCTCAATGCCGTACTTGTCGAGAAGGTACCTGCGCACCTTCATGTCGTCCACGCCGGCCGGGACTCGGGGAGTAACGAGGTTCCAGATACGATGTCCCTCGGCGACATACAGCCCAAGGCCGAGCGCCTCCAATCCGCGAACAATGCGGTCATGCGCCTCGCGATGACGATCGAAGCGGTTCTGTAGCCCCTCTTCTTCCACCAGTTTCAGCCCCTGGTGGAGCGCATAAAACATCGTCACCGGGGCAGTATGTTGATACCGGCGCGATGCCATAAGGTAATCCGCAATGAGAAGGATGTCGAAGTACCAGCTCGAATTCGTCTGTTTACTTGCCTTGAGCCTCTCCAACGCGAGCGGCGATACAGTGATCGGCGACAGCCCCGGTGGACAGCTCAACCCCTTCTGCGTGCAACTGAACGCGACGTCGATTCCAGTCCCGTCGATATTGATTGGCATGGCACCGAGTGAGGTTACGCAATCGGCGATCACGATGGCGCCCACCTCGTGCGCGGCGGCACAAATCGCCTCTCCGTGCTGAAACGCGCCGGTCGACGTCTCCGCCATCACGTACGCGACGACCTCCGGACGCTCCTTACGGATCATTGCCGCAGCCTCGTCGCCGCTGAATGCCTCCCCCCACGGCTTCTCTGCCCGAACGAGGTTCGCACCGTGCCGCTTGGCCATCTCGCAGATGCGGTCGCCAAAGAACCCGGCTGTAAAGACCAGTACCTTTGTTCCGAGAGCAACAAAGTTCGATATGGCAGTCTCCATGCCTCCGCTGCCGGTAGCGGACACCGCAAAGGTCAACGCGTTGTTCGTTCCATACACCGTCCGCAACATGGATTGGATCTCATCAGAAACCTCAAAGAAATAGCGATCGAGGTGCCCAACGATCGGCTGTGCCATTGCTTCATAAACGCGCGGATGGACCTGTGTCGGCCCCGGTCCGAACAGTAGGCGCTTGGGAGGATGAATGGATGTGGAAACGGGCCTGTTCAGGGTCGATGTGCTCATCGCAGTATTCTAGTGCAAGCACAATGGTGAGGCCTTAGCATGAGATCGCAGCAGTCAACTCTTCGAGGTTCTTTGCGAGAGAAGATCCGCTGGTTTCGACGATCAGATCTGCCTTGAGGTATAGCGGCTCGCGCTCGATCAGGATCCGCTGTAGATCCGACATGGCTTCCCGGTTGTCCGCCATCGGACGTACGTCGCCCTGCTCGATGACACGCCGCATATGGTCCTCGGGCGTCGCGCGGAGCCACACGGTATAGCAGGTCGTCCGCAGCCGGTCGAATGTTGCCGGCTCAGAAACTAGGCTGCCTCCGGTCGCCAACACAAATCGAGGATGCCGCTCCAGCACTTCATCGAGGCAACGCCGCTCGAACCGTCGAAAACCACTCTGCCCATAAAGATCGAAGATCGCACCGAGGGACACGCCACTAACCTGCTCGATCAGCCGGTCGAGTTCAAGGAACGGCACTCCGAGTTGTTCCCCCAGTTTCGCTCCCAGTGTAGATTTGCCTGCGCCGCGCAGCCCGATCAACGCCACTCGCTTGCTGCGAGTTTCACTCGGGACTTCACCAAAGCTCTTGAGTAGCAGTTCCCTCGCCTGGGCCAACTTCTCGGGCGTGAGACCGCGTAGATACTCTGTGGTATGTACCAGATCGATCGGCTGTCCAGCGCCTTCGATCACGAGCGATTCCATGGGAACATCAAGGGCCTGCGCAATCCCCCTTAATAGAAGCACCGAAGCGTTCCCCCGCCCCGTCTCCAACTGCGCAAGGAAGCGTTCCGATACGCCTGAGTGCGCAGCCAGCATCTTACGCGTCATGCCCCGGCGGGCACGGGCGGCCCGGACCCGATCTCCCAACACTTTCAGATATTCCGAAACAGTTTTGTTCTTGTTCTGCAAGAGAGGCGACAGTACTTGCGCGGCCTGGGGTATCGGCTTCATGCGAACAAATCAAATCGGCTATCGACGATCACGTCTCGCAACGAGACATTTTCCGCTTGGCAGAAGCGCACAATTTCAGGCATCAACGTGCCAGCTATGTGCACATCCTCGAACGGGTATTCGCTCTCAATCTCGATGAATCCGGCTCCGGCAATCTGTCGTAGCAGCTCATACATCGCATCCACGTCGAGTCCGCTGGTTTCATGCAATTCGGGGAAATAGGCTGCGCCCGGTTTGCGACCACTTCCGTGCTTTCGGTATGCGAGATCTGCGATATGAGCAAGCAGCTTGCGCGGGTACTCCGGCAAGGAATCAAGTCGCCTTCTAAAATCCTGCAGCTCCGCTTCCCTGGCAGGTTGCTCATCAGAATTCATGGCGCACACCCGAGCTAATCTTGCAATGCTCATAGAAAACTCCGGTAGCTAATTGAAACGGACATACTCGAAATCGATCGGCATACCTTTTATCCCGCGCGCCGGGGGCGCGATCCAACCTGCAAACTTGCCCGGCTCGATGACGCGTCCCATAAGTGATTCGACATACGAATGATCCTCAGCGGTGGGCATCCACTGGTCGCGACGTGAGTTCCATTCGGTTTCAGATATCACGTGGCCCTCCGGACTGACGTGTTGTCCCGCGAAAATTCCAATCGCGCGATGGAAACCCTGGTGCGGGAGCGTAAAGCGGAACGGGATTCCGAATTTCTCGGGAATGCGGTTCCAACGGTCCAACCCTGCTTGAATCTCCTCGACGTAATCGTCGCGTAGCCGTGCGTTCAGAGCGGTCAAGGCCGGCACCTGTTTCGTGATGATGTTCTTGCCGTGTACTTCGAGCACGGGATATTGATCGTTGCCGAGTTTGTGATCGTCTTCCTTCTTAGTCTCCTCGTAGCGGCCCTTGAGTCCGGTGGTGTAATACGTTGCTGCGTTCGATGAAATATCAGAGCCGTAAAGGTCAAGCGTGATGCTGTAGTGGAAGTTGACGAACTTCTGCAGCGTGTTGAGATCGATCACACCGAACTGCCGTCCTTCGGAAGGATCAGTGACCCCGTGCTCCTTCATCACCTCACACGTGCGCTGAACCGTACGCGCCACCCCCGATTCACCTACGAATAGGTGATGCGCCTCTTCCGTGAGCATGAAACGGCATGTGCGAGATAGAGGATCGAACGCGGATTCTGCGAGCGATGCCAACTGAAACTTTCCATCACGATCGGTAAAGAACGCGAACATGAAAAACGCGAGCCAGTGGCGTGTCTGCTCGTTGAACGCTCCCAGTATCCGAGGATTGTCCGTGTCTCCTGAGCGACGCTCGAGCAGGTATTCAGCTTCTTCTCGTCCGTCGCGGCCGAAATAGCGGTGAAGCAGGTACACCATGGCCCAAAGGTGGCGGCCCTCTTCCACATTCACCTGAAACAGGTTGCGCACGTCATACAGCGAGGGAGCGGTCATACCGAGCAGTCGTTGTTGCTCGACTGACGCAGGTTCCGTGTCGCCTTGGGTCACGATGATGCGGCGAAGAGTAGAGCGGTATTCGCCGGGGACATCTTGCCATGCGGGTTCTCCCGCATGATCGCCGAACGCGATTTTCCGGTTCTCGTCGTTCGGAGTCAGAAATATTCCCCAACGGTACTCCGGCATCCGGACATACCCGAAATTCGCCCATCCGTCGCGTTCGACGCTGATGGCTGTGCGCAGATAGACCTCCATGTTTTGGCTGTCTGCCGGGCCCATGTCGCCCCACCATCCTAGGAATGCTGGCTGCCAGCGCTCGAGCGCGCGCTGCAGGGTCTTGTCGCTTGCAAGATCAACGTTGTTCGGGATGCGTTCGGTGTAATCAATCACTTCGAAACTCCTGTTTTGGAAACTTTCTTTGCGCGCGACTCTTACACGCGCTCCCAGTTAAACTTTGCTTTGCTGCCGCTGCCATAAACTTTGAGCGCACCGGTGGCGCCTACGGCATTCGGGCGGATAAATATCCAGTTCTGCCAGGCCGACAGCCGGCCGAAGATGCGTGTCTTCATTGTCTCCGGCAGACCGAAGCGGAGATTTGCTTCGAGTCCTGTGAGGGCGTCGGGGGAGAGGGCGGCGCGTGATTCGATCGCAAGGCGTATTTCATCAGCCCAATCCAAATCGTCTGGCGCGGAGGTGACAAGTCCGAATTCCACAGCCTGCTCTGTGGATATACGCGTTCCCGCCAATCCCTGTGCCTTCGCAATGGTGGCCGCGTCTTCGTAGAACCGAGAGACGATGCGCGGCAAATGATTGACCATCTGCAGCGGACCGAAATTCATCTCCGACAGCATCACGAAGCTGGCATCCGCGTTGTCCGCATGGTTCAACATGTAAGTGCGGTCAGCAGCGAGCGCCAACTCCATCAGCGTTCCCGCGAAGCACGAGCCCTCCTCGATCAGCGCATACATCGAACGTGAGCAGACATCGAGACGTGCAAAGGTGCGGCGCATCATATTAATCACTTCGCGAACGAACCAGTTGTCCTTATGGGTTAGCAACTGCTGGTCCACCTCAAGAACCGCTTCCGCACTGCCCGCGGTCTTTAATATCCAAAGACCTAACTCAAGCTCGTTGGTGCGCATGCTAAGGATGGCATCGTCCAACTCGCGCGACATTTGCAGCGGCCACCAGGTTGCGCCTGCACGGTTGATCTGCTCGATCGTCATTGCGTGAGCCGACTCCGGGGAACGTACTGTGAACGTCGCCGTGCGTCCCTCGCGGTCGAATACCACATCGACGTAGTCGTAGTGGTATCCACGGTCATCTACTGTGCGCTTCAGCGGAGTGAGCTCAATACCCTGCTCGTTTTCTGGACGGCCACTCTTGGCCGCCAACTCCAGCGCACGCTTCTGTATCTGCTCCGTCCACTGAGCCGGCTTGACGACATCGTCCACCAGACGCCAATCCTTTGCTCGCTGCCCTTGAACGCCCTCGGAGACGGTGCAGAAGATGTCGGCAAGATCGCGTCGCACTTTGCGCTTGTCGGTGACGCGAGTCAGACCACCTGTTCCGGGGAGCACTCCGAGTAGCGGGACCTCCGGCAAACTTACGGCGGACGAGCGATCGTCGATGAGGATGATCTCGTCGCAGGCCAGAGCCAGTTCGTATCCGCCACCAGCGGTCGTGCCGTTGCAGGCGGCCAGGAACTTGATGCCAGAGTTCTCGCTCGCATCCTCGATCCCATTCCGCGTCTCGTTGGTGAACTTGCAGAAGTTCACCTTCCAGGCGTGAGAGCTGGTGCCGAGCATGTAGATATTTGCGCCTGAGCAGAAGACCCGGTTCTTGGCGCTGGTCATGATGACGGAGCGCACTTCAGGGTGCTCGAAGCGAATCCGTTGCAACGCATCGTGCAGTTCGATGTCGACGCCGAGATCGTATGAATTCAGCTTCAGCTTGTATCCGTCGCGAATGCCGCCGTCTTCCTTGGTATCCATGACCAGCGTCGCCACAGGTCCATCGAACTTCAACTGCCAATGCTGGTAGCGCGAAGGATCCGTCTGATAGTCCACGCGCTGCGTTTTTGAATCTGGTCCGTTGGTCAGTGTCGCTTCCACCTTGGCTCTCCTGCTGTCATGCGATTGAAAGGAAGGATGCACTATATCGCATGAAGCCTACACAATTTTACTGCAATTCGACCAGGATCTCTGTCCAACTTGCACTTAAATGCGTACTGGAGTGCTTACACGAGGTCTACCCCTCCCCCTGGGTACATTGTGGAATGTGTGAGTTAGAGGAAGAGATCACCGAAAGATCACCGTAGATCCAAGTAATAGTGTTTACCTTTCGGTTAGCCCAAGATGTAGTGGTATGGGATTTCAAAGAGCAAACGGCGTGTCCGAAGACACGCCGTGGGAGAAGCAGAGTAGCAGGATTGCGGGAGGGAGTGCAAGGGATTCTTTTGTCGAAATGATGTGCCACCGTAGAGGAGAAGTGCAGGTCCCTCCGCCGCTCCGCTCTGTCGGGATTACAGGACTGGGGAGTGGGTTTTAAGTGAGGCAGCTTCGCCGGGGCTGAGCCAACGCGCTGAAGCGCGTTCCAAGGCAAACGCGAGGTTGCTTCGTCGCTACGCTCCTCGCAATGACAATTCGAGGCGGAGTGAGCGGGGGCAAGTCAGCTTTTCTGTCCGGGGATGAACAACACTGTTCGCACCGGAACGCTGTTGTAGAGTCCTGGTTTCGGTGCAAATTACCGAAAGGATTGGGATTCAATCACTTAGGAAGCGCCGTGCGAGTGGCGGGGCGATTGCACTTGTTCTGGTCGAGATTGTTTCAAGGAGGAAGCCATGTTCGAAGGAAAAAATAACGAGCTTCTCGACAGTGGATGGTTGCGCCTGACCATCGCGGCGGTCGTCTTTGTGTTTTGGGCCGGTGTTTCGGTAGCGCTCGTGGCAGCATCGTAATCCCTTCCCCGGAATGAATTACTTCGGGGTTGTTCGCTTTCGGACGCACTCCGTGGAAAGCGGACAGCTCCCATGTCCTGCGCGCGCCATAGACTCTTCTCAGCACAATCTTTTCATTCACTTACGATTCGAGTGTCTGGTCACAAGAGTGCAACCACGGATTAGTCCGGCGCACAATTAGGAGTCTCGATTGGGAACACTCACGCAAGATCTGCGTTTTGCAGCGCGGCAGCTCTGGAAGATGCCGGCATTCACAACCATCGCAGTGCTGACACTGGCGCTTGGCATCGGTGCGAACACCGCAGTCTTCAGCGTCGTGAATGCCGTACTTCTTCGTCCGCTGCCGTATGCGTCGCCCGACGGGCTCATCGCGGCCAGCGAGCACAGCAGCCGGACAAGTTCGCGCAATCCCCTCTCGTATCCAGATTTTTTTGACTGGCGAGCTCAGAACCATACGCTCGATCACCTGGTCGCGTATTACGACAACGCATTCGCGCTGGGAGGAATCAGCCGGCCGGTACAGGTGGTCACAGAGATCGTTTCATGGGACCTGCTGCCGGCACTGGGGCAACAGCCGGAGCTAGGTCGGGGATTTCTGCCCGAAGAGGAAAAGGCAGGATCGCGCGTGGTGCTTCTCGGACATGAGATCTGGATGACACAGTTCGGCGGGGACCGCAATATCCTCGGACGTGCGATCAATCTGAGCGGAAACCTGTACACCGTCGTCGGGGTCATGCCGTCTTCGTTCCGCTTTCCCGTACAAGACCCGCGCGTAGCCCTGTGGACGACGATCGCCGTGGATGCCAGCGATAAAGACCCCATCACGGCACAGAGAGGTGCACACATGCTGCGCACCATCGGACGGCTCAAAGCGGGTGTCACAGCGCAGCAGGCGGAGAAGGACCTTGAGGTTATCGCTAAAAACCTCTCTCATCAATATCCCGATACGAACACCAGAAGTGACGAAGTTTCCGTCATGACAGAAGCCGAAGAGGTCGAGGGAGACAACCGTGCTCCCCTGCTGATCCTGCTTGGGGCGGTGTTCATGGTGCTGTTGATCGCGTGCGCGAACCTAGCCAATCTTCTTCTGGCGCGCACCACCGAACGTGAGCGCGAGATCGCGGTACGCTCGGCAGTCGGTGCGGACCGCAGGCGCATCATTCGACAACTTCTCACGGAGAGCGTTCTGCTGAGCGTGCTCGGCGGCACCGCCGGATGCGTTCTAGCAGTCGTCTGCACGCGGGCCATGCTGCGGATGATCGGCGACAGTATTCCTCGCGCGGCACAGGCGGGCGTTGACGGAAGCGTACTGGCATTCGCGTTGTTCATCTCGATCGCCACCGGGCTGCTTTTTGGCGTGGTGCCTGCATTCAAGGCGTCGAAGACCGACCTTCTCTCAACCCTGAAAGAGGGTGGACGCTCGAACCTCGGGCGCCGGGACTGGTTCCGCAGCACACTGGTGGTGGCGCAGATCGCCCTGGGACTGATTCTCTCGACTGCGGCAGGATTACTGATCGCCAGTTTCCTCTATCTCGAGCGCAGCAGCATGGGATTCACCGCCGACCACTTGCTCACGCTGAGCTTCGATCTGCCGGAGAACCAATATCCCGAAGGAAAGAAGGCTGAGTTCTACCGCACGTATTTCGAGCGTGTGCGTTCACTGCCGGGGGTTCGTGCCGCGGGCGGCGCCATGGTGTTCCCGCTCGGTTCGAACAACATGACGGTCTCGTTCGACAGTAAGGACCATCCCATGCCGAAGGGACTTAGAGTTTCCGCTCCGCTTTCGGTAATTTCGCCGGATTATTTCAAGACCATGCAGGTGCCAATCCTTGCAGGCCGCGACTTCAGCGAGCGCGACAACGCGAAATCACAACCGGTCGTGATCGTGGACGATGCTTTCGCGCGCAAGTACTTTCCCGGTGAGAATGTGATCGGAAAGCGCATCCAGCCGGGTGCGAGCAGCGGCAGCGGCGAACCGCCGTGGCGAGAGATCATAGGCGTCGTCGGCAACATGAAGATGAAAGCCAAATTACCGCTCGATCGGACGATGTACTACCTTCCCCAAGCCCAGCTTCCGGAATGGTGCTGCCTCTACACCATCGTCCGCACAGCGACCGACCCCGCCAGCATGGAACAATCTCTGCGAGGCGCAGTGGCAGAAAGCGGAGGTAAAGATCTGGCGGTGTACGACGTTCGCACCATGGACGACCTCATGTCGCTGGGTCTGGCGCAGCCGCGCTTCCACATGGTGCTGCTGGGAACCTTTGCCGCTATCGCCCTGTTGCTGACCGTGATCGGACTTTACGGGATGATGACGTATTCGGTAACGCGCCGCAAAAGAGAGATCGGGGTCCGCATGGCACTTGGCGCGGAACGCGGCAGCGTGCTCAAGATGATCGTGAGCGAAGCCGCCTACCTGATCGGCGTCGGAGTTACGATCGGGGTAGCGGGCGCCCTTCTCTCAGGAGCGGTGTTGCGCAGCATTCTTTATGGCACGACCTCGCGCAACCCAATGGTTATCGTGACCGTGAGTTTCTTGCTCATCCTTACCGGATTGTTTGCGGCTTACATCCCGGCACGGCGTGCGGCCTCGATCGATCCTATGCAGGCTTTGAGAATGGAGTAGTCAGGCAACATCCATGCGAACGTTCTTCCAAGATTTGCGGTATACGCTGCGGCAATTACGCAAGTCTCCCGGATTCACCTGCGTAGCCGTACTCACCATAGCGCGGGGCATCGGCGCAAACAGCGCGCTCTTCAGCCTTCTCGATGCGGCGCTGTGGAAGACATTGCCGGTCAAGGACCATCCCATGCGGGCGTTAAGAACGGAATAGGAGATCCAGTGCAAACACTCATCCAGGAGCTTCGCTACACTCTTCGTCAACTCTACAAGTCGCCAGGTTTTGCGACCACCGCGGTCTTGACATTGGCGCTGGGGATCGGTGCGGCGACGTCGATCTTCTCTGTTGTCGAGGCGGTCCTGTTGCGTCCGCTTCCCTTCCACGATCCGGACCGGCTTGTTCTGGTTCAGGAGAACGTCACCAAACTCGGCGATCCTCTCAATCTTCCCGCACCGGACGTGCTGACCTTCTCTCGAGAAGCACATGCGTTCGACAGCATGGGCGGATTCTTACGCGGGCAGCTCGAACTCTCCGGTAATGGTGACCCCGCCCAGATAGCTTCTGCCCGTTTGTCGGCAGATGTCTTCCCTACCCTCGGCGTCGCACCGATGCTTGGACGCACCTTCACTCAACAGGAAGACGATCAAGGTCAGACGGTAGCTGTGTTGAGCTACGGGCTTTGGAAGAGCCGCTTTCAGGGCGATCCGGCGGTAATCGGGCAACAGATCCAGCTCGACCGTAAGCCTTATGTCGTCATCGGAGTCATGCCGCGCGCCTTTGAGTTCCCACTGGTGGCTGGCAAGCTGAACCAGACACAGCTCTGGGTGCCCATGAGCTTTACGCCAAAAGAAAAGGCCGACCTTGCCGACAACTGGCAGTACGGACTGGTTGCGCGGATCAAGTCGGGGACAAGCCAAAAGCAGGCGGAACAGGACGCCGCCCGCGTCGCGGGGCAGATTCAACAACAGGCTGCACTCACGATGTCAGCATCGCTCATGCCGCTCAAAGAGAGTTCTGTGCAGCAGGCACGTCCGCTGGTGCGTGTGTTGTTCCTAGCCGTGATGGTTGTTCTGCTCATCGCCTGCGCGAACCTGGCCGGACTATTGCTCGTCCGGGCAATTCGCCGGCATCGCGAGATCGCATTGCGTGTTGCCCTTGGCGCACGCAGCAGAGTACTGCTTCGCCAGGCCATGCTTGAGAGTCTCGTCGTAAGCATCGCCGGAGGCATACTCGGAATTTTGCTCGCGGCAGCTGCACTCCACTCGTGGGTGAGCTTGTTGCCGGAGACCCTGCCGCGAGTACAAGAGATAGGGCTGGACGGTATGGTCGTCGGCTTCGCCCTGGCAGTGACACTCGCCACAGGATTTCTCTGCGGGATCGCTCCTGCATTTGCGGCGATGCGCACCAGCGTCAATGACGCCCTCAAGGAGGGCGCACGCAACAGCAGCGGAGCAGGGCATGCACGGTTGCGCTCCATATTAGTGGTCGGTGAGATCGCGACTGCTCTCGTTCTGCTCACGGCAGCCGGGTTGCTCGTTCGTAGCTTCGCAAGGATGCGCAGCGTCGATCCCGGATTTCAACCTGAACACACCGTCGTCGCCTCTATCTCGCTTCCAGCCGAGCACTACCACACACAAACGCAGGTGGATGGATTCGACGAAGAGCTCCTGCGGCGGCTCAGTCAATTACCCGGAACACAATCGGTGGCGCTCACTTCGGCGCTACCCATGGCGGAGCCCAACTCTACGCGCACGTTCACCGTGGAACACTACATTCAGCCCGCGGGAACAACTGGCTTCAACATGGAGTCGAATTCCTATGTCGTCGGGGACTACTTCCGGACGATGCGAATCCCGCTGGTGCGCGGACGCTATGTAAGCGAGGCCGACAAGGCAACTTCGCCTCTCGTCGTAGTCGTCAACCGCTCGCTCGCGGAGCACTACTGGCCCGGAGAGGACCCTATCGGCAAACGCATCAAGTGGGGACCTGCGGACAGTCCGGCGCAGCTTCCATGGCTTACGGTCATCGGAGAGGTCGCTGACACCAAGCAGGGTGCGCTTGACAGTGACGACTGGGCGCAGGCGTACGAACCTCTTTCGCAACTGAACGCCTCGTTCGGTCCGATCGCAGACCAGGTTGGTGTGCGCGGACGCGATATGCGCATTGCGCTCCGCACTGCCATGGAACCCGAGCAGATCGAAAATTCGATCCGACAGACGGTATGGTCCCTCGATCGTCAACTCGCCATCACGCGCATGCAGAGCATGGAGGAGGCGATCAGTGAGACGGAAGCACCGCGGCGTTTCAACACGATGGTCCTGACTGCATTCGCGCTCGGCGCCGTGCTTCTCGCGGTCCTCGGTATCTATGCGGTGATCGCGTTCTCGGCAGCGCAGCGCATTCAGGAGATGGCCATCCGCATGGCCCTCGGCGCACAACGGTCCAATGTGATGCGGCTCGTGTTAGCAACAGGCATACAGCTTGCAGGCGCCGGCTGCGCCATCGGACTCATCGGCGGACTCATAGCATCGCGGCTCTTGCGCTCGTTCCTGTTCAAGGTCAGTCCTTTTGATCCTGTTGTGTTTATCGTGGCGATCGCCTCGGTCGTAGTCCTGACCTTGATCGCATCGCTTGTGCCCGCCCGCCGCGTCGCATCGATCGATCCGATGCAAGCCCTGCGGACGGAGTAATGAATCTAACTTGCGAACGACGGATTGATCGGTAACTGGACTTGCACGACGCAGCCCGGACCATCGCTGCGGTTCGCCAGCTTGATCGATCCCCCATGCGATTCTGCGATCTGCCGGCACAGAACAAGTCCGATGCCGGAACCTGCGGGCTTCGTCGTGTAGAACGGGACGAAGACGTTCTCCAGATTAAGTAGTCCCGGCCCATTGTCTTCAATCTGGACCGTCACGCTGGTTGCGTCCACACTCCAGCGGATCCCTACTTTTGGCATATGCACGCCCTCGGTCGCAGCCTCTGCAGCATTGCGCACAAGGTTGATCAACATCTGTTCGATCTGGTCCGGATCCATCATTAGCGTGAGGTCCTCTCCGTCCGGGACGATGACCTGCACTCGTGTCTCCAAGGCCGCGACGCGCGCAACGATGGGCTTCAATTGCACATGGCGAAGCGCGGGACGGGGCATCTGCGCCAACTGCCGGTACGCCTGCAAAAAGCGGTTCAGCGACGCGGCCCGGGCGTCGATGATCGCCAATCCTTTGGTGAAGTCGTCGGCGGCCACTTCGTCCAGTGCGAGTTCGTGCAGCCGGTTCGATAAGCTCCCGGCGATCGATTTAATTGGTGTGAGCGAATTATTTAGTTCATGCCCGAGCACGCGGATCAATCTTTGCCACGCCGTACGTTCCTCTTCGCGCAACGCCCGGCTCACATCGGAGAGGACCAGCAGCGTATGAGGAAGTCCTTGCTGACGAAACGAGCTGCGGCGGACCATCCAGCGGCTGCTCGAGGCCTGGGACCCAATCTTGACCAGCGCCTCGTTTTCGGCTTTGACAGCCTCTTCTAACCCGAGCTCTTGCGCCGTGCGTCCGAGCGAGCGTACGGAGGGCAATCCGATAAGCCGCTCTCCTGCCGAGTTCACCAGCTTCAGCACATCCGCCGGATCGAATGCGAACAGTGGAACATCCACCTCTTCCACTACCCGCCGCAGCAGCGCCGTCGCCTCAACTGATTGTGTCCGTTGCTCAGCAAGGAGATCGGCGAGAGCGTTGACTTCGATGGCAAGCTCTCCCAAGGCGTCATTGGGAAATGCGCCCCGTGCGCGGAAGGAATAATCCTCCTCTCGCAACGCAGACACCACATTGCCGAGAGTCTGCAAGGGACGGATCACCTGATCATGCAACGCCGCCTCGAGAATCATCCAGGCCAATAGCGAGAAGCCGAACACAGTGATCTTGCTCTCTGGCGTCCAGGACGACTGGTACAACAAGAGGGCGGTCACGAGAAGTCCGGGAGCAGCCGCAAGAACGGAAAAATACCGTATGCGGCGCTCATATAACCGTCTCTTCCGCTTCGGTTTGTCCGGTGCGTTCACTGCCATAGACTTTAGCCCGTGTGCGTGCTAAAGCCCATACTTTTCCATGCGCCTGTAGAGTGCGCCACGGCTCAATCCGAGGGCCTCCGCCGCCTGGCTTACATTTCCCTGATAGCGGTGAAGCGCCTTTCGGATCAGGATGCTCTCTACCGATTCCAAACTGAGCTCCTCGAGATTCTGTGCCTGCGGCTTTTGCAGGTTCAACCCAAGATCAGAGGGCTGAATCTCGTCGCCCCGGCACATCAAGACAGCGCGCTCAAGCGTATGTTCGAGTTCACGCACGTTGCCCGGCCACGCATATTGGTTCATCGTCTGCAAAGCTGCTGTGTCGAATCCCTTAATCTGCCGGCGGTAACGCGACGCATACTTCGAAAGAAAATGGACGGCCAGCGCTGGAATATCTTCACGCCGGTCACGAAGAGCCGGGATATGGATTTCGACGGTGTTCAACCGGAAGAGCAGGTCTTCGCGGAACACTCCTGCAACGCATGCCGCGTGCAGGTCCGTATTCGTCGCCGAGATCACGCGTACGTCGACTTGCTTCGCTTTTGACGATCCCACGCGCTCGATCTCTCCCGTTTCGAGCACTCTAAGCAATTTCGCCTGCTGCCGGATGGGAATGTTACCGATCTCGTCTAGAAAGATCGTGCCGCCATGTGCGAGTTCAAAGCGCCCTATCCGGTCTGTCCGGGCGTCGGTGAATGCTCCTTTGACATGCCCGAATAGTTCGCTCTCGAAGAGATTGTCGGGCAATGCGCCGGTATTGACCGCCACCATGGAGCGCGGCGCTCGCGGCGACACACAGTGCAAGGTCTGTGCAACCACTTCCTTACCAGTACCATGCTCGCCCGTGATGAGCACGTTGGCGTCTGACGGACCGATGCGTGCAATGGCCTCCAATACAGAATTCATCGCAGGTGATCCCGCTATAAACTCAGGACGACCCGTAGCTCGCAGAAGCCTGTTCTCTGCCTCGAGCCGTTGCGCCTCTTGCAGTGCGCGATGCAATTCGAGCTGTACCCTGACCACCGAGATCAGCCTGTCGTTCTCCCAAGGCTTCTGAATGAAATCGCGCGCGCCGCGACGCATCGCCTCTACTGCAAGGTCGATGTTGCCCCACGCGGTCATCACAATCACCGGGACGGTACTGTCTGCGCCGACGATCTCTGACAAGAGATCTAGCCCTTCACGCCCCGATGTCGTGTCCCGCGTGTAATTGAGATCGATAAGGATCACATCATACGAAGCTGTACTCAGCGCCTCTCGCGCGAGTGCGGGCGAACGCACCGCATCCACCTCATATCCCTGCGGCCTCAACAAGAACTCGAGCGCATCCAGTATGTCCTGCTGGTCGTCTGCGGCCAGAACGCGCGGCTTGGGATTTTCTCTCGCGCTCTTCGCCCTAGTGGTCCGCGATTCTTCTGGCTTCACAATGCTTTGCATGATGCTCACGGGTTCCTGTTGGATATCGTGCCGTTGACGGCGTCTTGAATCAGAATGCCATTATGCTCCAGCGTGCGTCCGGTCGAACGATCAAGCTCGACCTTGGCTTTTTGATAGATCGTTTGCGCGGTCAAGAGGTCCAGCTCGGCTACAGCCAGGTCTCTCTGTGCGCTGATCGTCTGAAAGCTTGAACCTGCGCCGAGGTCCTGCTCTTTCTTTGTGATACTGAACGTGCGGTCGGAAAGATCGCGGGCCTTGCGCGCCGCATCGACCCGGGCACGACTCTGTTCAAGGGCATACTGTGCGTTGCGCACCTCAATCCGTATCTGTTTCTTCAGTTGCTCCATGCGCAGTTCCGCCTGACGATACTCGATCTCAGAGCGAAATTGGTCTGCCTTTCCTACACGGTTGCGGAGAGGCAACTGCAGATTCAGTCCGACGAAGTAGTCCGGTGCGGAATTATTGAATGCATTTTGAAACGCCCCAGGAAAATCGGAGGGAACGTTGGAGCTGTTGTTTCCGCCTGCAAACCGAGGGTTCAATGCGCCCGCAAGCCCCGTCCCGCCATAGGAACCGACGAGCGCCAGCGTAGGCAACAATGCATTGCGCGCGGCGCGGCGGCTGATCTGCCGGTTCTCGAGGTCCACCTGAGATTCCGAAAGCTCTGGACGTTCATGCAGCGCCTGCCCGATCAAATCGAGGACGGGCTGGCTCTTCAGCACGTCCGAACTCTGCATGCGATCGGTGGGAACGACCGGCATCTCCTCCAGCATTGGATTGTCGAGCGTCTTCGTGATCGCGTTCTTGATCAACGACTCCTGCAACTGCAGGTTGGTTCGCGCAACAGTCAGATCCTGATCGCGCTTGGAGACTTCCGCCTCCGCGCGCATCACGTCCATCTCGGGAATGCTTTCGAGTTGCAACTGCTTCTTTGCGTTCTCTAGAGAATGCTGCGCAAACGCCAACGACTGCTCGTTCACGCGCGACTGTTCATAAGCGCTGACCAGGTCCCAATAGATATTTTCGATCTGGGTGACCGTCGCGATCACCTGGTCTTTGAACGCGATGTCTGAGATCCTCTTGTCGTTTTTCGCGATGCGAAGGTATCGCAGATTAGGACCAAACCCGAATCCTGCCAGCAGTTCTTGCTGAAGAGTGACCTGATACTGCGAATTCAATACCGGAGAAAGGTTAGTGAAGATGCCGTTCGTCGTCTGCCGATTGTTCAGGAAACTTGCGTTGAGGCTTGTGCCCGTTGCAAAAGCCTGGCTGTAATTGACGTTGACGTTGCCCGTGTTGAGCTGCAGCGTTGGAACGCCGTTCAACTGCAGGTTTGAGAGCGGAGTCGTTTGATGCTCGATACCCATATTGGCGCTGATGAGGGGATCATAGGAAGAGACAGCGGTGCCGGTTCCGAGCGTGGACTGTACAAGTCCGGATGCGCCCGCACCCGCTCCTCCTGCGCCGCTCGTGGTGCCGCCCGCACCCGCGCCGGGTGCGCCTGCACCGAAGCCGCCAACGCCGCCTCCCGGAGTGCCCTGGACGACTCCGGTGTTGACTCCACGAAACACTCCACCAGCCTGTGTCCGCAGGATGTCTGTCTGCGCAATCGGCAGATTGTATCGCGCGATCGCCAGATCAAGATTGTTCTCAAGCGCAAGGTCAATCGCATCTTTCAGCGAAAGGTTCAGTCTTCCGTCGCGGATCAACTGGTTCAGCCGCGGCGAATTACCCAGTGAGGGCTCGGGAACATTGTTGGGCGTGTACGGACTGAGCGGATTTAAGGAATGCGGCATCTCCAGCCGGAACGCCGCCTGCGGTTGTGCCGCTGCCGGCTTCGGTGCTTCCGCAAGTTGCTGCGGCGCCTCCGTTCCCTGCTGCCCTGCCACGAAAGGAGTAGCAGCCAACGCAAATGCCACGGTGAGGACTCGTTCCACGTTGGTCTCGAGCCAACCATCATTGTCCCACCGCCTGCTGTCCCTGTTGCACCGATGGGTTGCCGGTGTCGCTTACCATCCATCCATCGCGAATCTGAATGGTGCTAGAACCGTAAGCAGCGTTTGTTTCGGAGTGCGTGACCTGCACGATCGTCGTCCCTTGCCGGTTCAATTCCAGAAAACAGTTCCATGATCTCTTTTGCTTGCGCTGAATGAAGGTTGCCGGTCGGTTCATCCGCCAGCAACAGCGACGGATGGTGGATCACGGCGCGCGCAATACCCACCAACTGCTGCTGACCGCCGGAGAGCTGATTTGGATATAGGTCTTTTTTCGCGACAATCTGAAAGCGGTCCAGGACATCGGCAACCATGCTCTGTCTGCGGCTGTGCGGAATGTCTTTATAGGAGAGCGGCAGATCGATGTTCTCGGCGACGGTCAAGTCGTCCAGGAGGTGATAGCTCTGAAATACCATGCCGATGTTGCGCTTCGCCAGTTCGGCGCGCTGTTTCCGCTTCAGTCCGTGCACCGCATCCTCGCGGAACCAGTATTCGCCCTCCCACTCGTCATCGAGCAGAGCGAGCACGTTGAGCAGCGAGGATTTCCCCGCCCCCGAAGGCCCCATGACGGTGATGAACTCGCCCTCGCGGATATCCAGGTCAACACGGCGCAGCACCCATGTTTGCCCTGCGGCATTCTTGTAGCTTCGTTCGATATTCTTTAGCTGGATCATTCTCATTCGATCTTTCTTGTTGAAGTCCGGAGTGCCGTGGTCTCTCTAGTCCTGCCTCAACGTGCGTACCGGGTCCAGGTTCGAAGCACGTCGCGCAGGCAGATAACTTGCGAGCAGGACCGTCAGCGCAAGCACCAGTCCGGTCGAGAGCAGAGTTGCCGGATGATACAAACTCGTCCGGTAGAGCAGGCTGGCCAGAACCCGCCCCGCAATGAGGGTAGCTATCAGCCCCAGCAGCAGTCCGGTTGCCGCCATTCCCATGCCTTGACCGATGACAAGTTTCAGCACGTCCGAACGCTTTGCTCCCAGCGCCATACGGATCCCAAGCTCACGCACCTTCATGCGCACTCCGTAGCTGATGACTCCATACAGGCCGATCGCAGCAAGTAACAGTGCGAGTCCCGCGAATACCGAAAGCAAGATTACGAGGAACCTGCGGCTCACCAGCGACTCGTCCACGCGCTGCTCCATGCTCTTGAAGCCATAGACCGCCTGGTTGGAATCCACTTGCTTGATCGCACTCTGCATCGGAGTTATCAAAGTCGCAGGATCGCTTTTTGCACGCGCCACGACCTGGAGCTTCTTGGAGGGTGCTTGCGCCAGCGGCAGATAATAGAACCCTTCCTCCTGATCGGAATCGAGTGCTGACACCTTCGCATGCTTGACCAATCCGACGATTGCGATCGGCGAAGATTTATCTCCAACATTGATATGCTGACCGATCGGATCCTCGTTGGGCCAATACTGTCGGGCGAGGGTCTCATCGATCACGGCGACTTGCTCGGTCTTTGCGCGATCGATCGAATTGAATCCGCGGCCGCGCACGATCGGAATGCGCATCGTGGAGAAGTAATCCGGTGTGATCTGGCGGACGTTGCCATGCGGCCCGGGATCATTCGGCCCGGTGGGACGCCCTACGATAGAAAAAGAAGCCGACCCACCATCGCCGCTGAAAGGCAAAGCATCGGCGAGCGCGGCGGTTGCGACACCAGGAGCACTCTTGACTTGCTCCTCCGCCGCGGTGATGAATGCTTCCTGTTGCTCTGGCGTCTTGTATGTCTCTTCCGGTAGTACCAGCGAAGCAGACATCGTGCCCTGCGGATCGAATCCCGCCTCGACCCGCTCTACTTCCTTCAAGCTGCGGACAAGCAGTCCTGCCGCCACCAGCAACAGCATAGCCATTGCGATTTCGCATACCACCAGGCTCGACCGAAGTCGCTGGCCAGTGTGACTTCCGAGGTTCGACCTTCCGCTCTCCTGCAGCGACTGAAACCAGCGCACGCGCGTCAATTGCCACGCCGGAGCCACTCCGCACAACACCGCGCACAATACGCCGGCAGCACACACATAAAGGAGTACGGGAACATTGATCGTAACGCCGATGTTCCTGACCAGATTATCGGGAGCCAGCAAGAGCAGCAGGGGAATCGCAAACTTCGCGCACAGCAATCCCAACACAAGCCCTGCCAGGGAAAGAATCGCACTCTCGATGAACGAATGCTGCAGCAAGCGTCCCCGTTGCGCGCCCAGCGCGATCCGGATCGAGGTCTCACGCTGCCGCTCCGATGCTCTGGCCAGTTGCAATCCTGCGATGTTCGCGCAGACGATCAGGAGTACCACGGCGACCGCCCCGAGCAGAACGGAGAGCGGTTTCCGCAGGTCTCCGGCAACGAACTCGACGAGCGGCATCGAAAACATGCCCCAACCGGAAGCCTTTGCGAAGCTGTCTTTTCCCTCCGAAATCCCCTGCTGCTGCGCCTTTTGAGCGAGAGCGCCGTTGAGCTGTGGAAGTGTCACACCGGGCTTCAGCCGGCCAAGTGCAAAGAGATTCTCGTTGTAGCGATACTTATTGTCGTGAAAGCGCTGCGGGGGAAATCCTAACGGAGTCCAGACTTGTGCCTCGTTAGGCCAACCGAATGCCGGACCCATCACCCCCACCACTTCATAGAATTGCCGATTCAGCGTTAGTTTCTTTCCGACGATGAAAGGATCCGCTCCGAACTTCTTCCTCCATGTCGAATACGAGAGGACCACTTCTTTGTCCGCGCCCGGGACGTCCTCCTCAGGTCGAAACACCCGCCCCATCAGCGGCCTCGCCGAGAAGACGTCGAAGAACGGCGAAGACACCTGAGCGTTCATCAGCACTTCAGGGTCGCCGTTCTGGGGCGCATAATTTATATTGCCGCGCCGCATAACCGCGGCTGTCGAAAGCAGTTGAGTATCCACAGCATCTGAGAAATCAGGCGCGGACATCGATATGTTGCTCAGGTTACCGATCTGATAGCGCGCGCGTAGTGCGACTACCCTCTCCGGATTCGGAATGCCGCTCGGATTCAGCAGCACTGCATTCATCACACTGAACACCGCCACGTTCGCACCAATGCCGATCGCGAGCGTAAGCACCGCCGTCAGCGTAAACGCGGGACTTCTACGCAACTGCCGCAACGCGTAGCGAATATTCTGCGTGATGGATTGCATCAACGCACCTCCATCAACAGCTTCTTCAGTTCCTCCTCAGCAACTACTTTTCCGTCGAACAAGTGCACTTCCCGCTCGGCGTGCGCGGCAAATCTCGGATCATGCGTGACCATGCAGATCGTCGCGCCCTCGCGGTGCAGATTCTTGAGCAGGTCCATCACGGCTTCGCCATTACGCGAATCGAGGTTTCCAGTCGGCTCATCGGCGAGCAGGATCGATGGGCGTCCTCCCAGCGCGCGCGCTACCGCTACACGTTGCTGCTGACCGCCTGAGAGCTGCGAAGGATAATGCCGCAAACGGTGCGCCATCCCAACCCGTTCCAGCGATTCCATCACACGCTCCTTGCGCTCCGCGGACGACATCTTCTGCCGGTACGTCAGTGGCAGTTCGACGTTCTCATAGACTGTGAGATCGCCAATCAGGTTGAAACTCTGGAAGATGAACCCAATCTCCTGGTTTCGTATGCGGGAGCGCTCAGCAAAATCGAGCTTCTCGACCTGCTTGCCGTTGAGCAGGTATTTGCCATCGGTGGGTGTATCCAGCAAGCCGACGATCGAGAGCAGGGTCGATTTGCCGCAGCCAGACGGCCCCGACATCGCCACATATTCCCCCTTCTTGATATTCAGGTGGACGCCGGAGAGCGCATGAGTTTCGATCTCATCGGTGTAGAAGACCTTTGTGAGGTTCTCGATTTCAATCAGGGGACGCGCCGCTGTCTCGGTCATAGCTCTCTTACCTCTTCGAAATGAATTTTTCTTGCCGGCTTCTCAGCCGTGCTTTTGAAATCTGTTTACGCGAACTTAGTCAAGCCTGATGCGATCTGTGTTGTCCCACCGTGACATATCGGAAAGGACAACCGTGTCGCCTTCCTTCAAACCCTCGATGAGCTGGATGGAATTCACCGACGCTCTCCCCACCTTCACCGGAACCCGCGTCGCTCCTTTTCCGTCGGGATCGAGCTTGAACAAACTGATCGTGCTGTTCTCCTGCCCGAATGCTGGACGGCCCACGAACAACACGTTGTCCAGCTTCTCGAGATCGACCGTGCCGTCCACGCTGAGATCCGGCCGTGCACCCTTCGGCAGAGCGCCCGTCAATCGAACGTCTACCGTGACCGTGCCGTTTTGCACTGCCGGGTCCACGCGCATCACCGTTCCGCTCACGACGCCATTGTGAGTATCGACCGACGCCGGCTCAGAGATCTGCACGTCGCGCGCCTGCGTCTCCGGCACTTTCAATTCCGCAATGAGGTGGTCAGGCTGAACCACCTTGGCCAACATCGTCCCCGGGAGCACGTGCTGCCCGACCTGGAGCGGCATATCCACCAGCACACCCGAAATGCCTGCGCGCACCTTCAATGCGTCGAGCTGTTTACGCTTGAGCTCCGCCAGCGTGCGCATCTGGTCTACCTTGGCCTGTTGCACTGCCACCTGCGAGGCGATGGCTTTCTGGTTGATCGTGAGCCGCTGGCCCTCGAGATTGTTGCGGGTTGTCAATTCCTCCGCCTTACCGTTCGAGGCCTTATACGCAAGCCCGGAGATCACCCCGAGCTTATAGAGTTCTTTGTCAGTCTCAGCCTGGCGTTGCGCCTGGCTGTAATCGGCACCGACCGTCGCCGCGCTCGCACGCTGATTCATTAAATCGCTATCAAGCTTGACGCGCAGGCTCTGCAACTCCGCTTCTGAGGCCTTCAACTGAAGGTCCGCATCGACCGCTGCCTGCTCAGTCTGCGGATTACTCATCTGCAGCAGAACCGTCTCCGCCGTTACCTGCGTACCGGGAAGTACCAGGACGCGCACCACCGTCGCCTCCGTCTCGGCGGGAATCTGCCGCACATCTTCCGGACTCGGGATCAGGGTCCCCAGCCCGCGCACTTGGCGCAACATCGGGCCGCGCTTGACCGTGTCGGTCCAAACCGTACCACGCTCAACAGTAGGAGCAGCCGGCTTCAACCGCGACACTCCAAATGCCGCGATCGCACAAACAACAACTACGACGGCAACCACTATGATTTGCCGACGTCTCTTCCGACGCTTTAACTCGGGACGAGCGATATCCATCACAAGACATAGAAGCAACTGCCGTGCCACTGGAGTGACTGGATAAACTCCTAAAGAATGTGACAGATACGGACAGCGAAAACCGGACTCTGCCCCACGCCATGTCCTGCGCCGGACTCAACTGTCCATAATCGGACAACTAAGGTGTTGATTCCGGTAAGCAACCAACAGTAATCTGCCCTCAACTGCGAAGGGCTCCCCGAAAGAGACTCAGCGCGGACAGCCGACACTTAAGATTGTGCTTCGGATCGAACCTTCCACAGAATCTGACGCAACATGCCGAGCCATGTTTCGACATCTTCCGCCGGCAAGTGAAGACGCCGGACAAGGCGGCGCACTCTCTCTTCCGTAACCGCCTCACGACCCAGATTTACGTAGCCGCTCTCACGCAGCGCCTCGGTCAACATCGCTGTGATGCGCTCGTTTCCTTCGGCGGTCGCTGGCGTCAACTTCTTCGGCTGGAGCACGACTTTCGGATCTCGCACCAACTCATACAGGCACACAGCTACCGCCTGCCCCAGATTCATCGATATCTGCACTTCCTCGGTAGGGATACGCATCAGCCAATGACAATGACTGAGGTCTTCATTAGAAAGGCCGCGCTTCTCCGAGCCGAACAGAAGAGCAACCCCACCCTCGCTTCGTCCGAGTTGCCTGCGGATGAGGCGCGCACCGACCTCAAGCCGACGCAATGGATGCTGTAACTCCCGGTGCCTGAGCGCTGTCGTTCCCACAACCAGAGCGCAGTCCGCGACCGCCCCGGAAACACTGCCGAACTCCTCAGCGCCTGCAAGCACCGCCTCGGCGCCGACGGCCGAGCGCGCCTCTCGAAATGCTACGTCGTAGGGATTCACCAGCCGCAATCGCGCGAAGCTGAAGTTGCTCATGGCCCGTGCGGCAGCGCCTATATTGAGAGGGTTCCGCGCCGCCACCAGAACAATGCGCAAACGTTCGAAGTCTAAAGAGACGGGCAAGATGCGTATTTTACGACATTGTGGCTACCACACCAGAGTCTCTCATGCACAAAGTCATAGCTTGTTTGACTTTGTTCTCCCTGAGGTATAAGGTGCGCTGCGCGAGAGAACTCGCCCAGGAGAGAGTCCTTCCATGAGAATACGCAGCTTGCTTTTCGCTACAATTGTCTTTTACGCCTTCGCATGCTGGTCCCAGACCACTGCAGGCGCACCCACGACGCAGGCGCTCAATGCCATGAACGCCAATAATATCTGCCGTATATATTTTGCGCAGCCAAAATCAGGCGCTTCGACCCAACTTGAGCAAGCGCGCCAGAAGCACATGCAATTTCACAAGAGTCAAAATGACACTTGGACTTGGAACACCTATCTCATCGAGACCGGCATGAACACCGGCACCTATGTAACCTCAACCTGCGGACACGCATGGAAAGATTTCGACGATTGGGAAAAGAAGATGGGAAAAGCGGATGCCGCCGACGCCGCTGCTGGTATGGGCCCGCTCCAGGAACACTCGTGGAATGGCTTTTACATCTACCGCTCGGACATGAGTTTGGCACCCGCGAACCAGCCGCCCGCCCCCTTGACTTCGGTCACGATCTACCACCTGCGCGCTGGCACCGCAGATGATTTTACGGGCGCTGTCACCAAGATCAATGACGCATTGCGTAAACAGCAGGACTGGCCAAAGACTTCCGGATGGCTGCAGCTCGCGAATGGCGGCGATGCGCCGGAATTCGTCCTTCTCAGCTCACGGCAGAATTGGGCCGATTTTGCCCCTCTCTCCAAGTCCGTTCGCGATGTTCTAAATGACGCCTATGGTAAGGAAGGCGCAGATGCGCTTCTTAAGACCCTACGCGAGAGCACTGCGCACGTCGCTACTGAGGCGGCGTCCTTCCGCTCTGATTTGAGCTACCTTCCGGGCAAATAGGAAGGAACAAGCAGGATACTAAGTTGATTTGAGACGGGGCCTCGCGCCCCGTCTTTTCTGTTCAGAGCGATGGCTTTTGCAGATTGTCTCGCTACGTAAATCCGTATTTTTGTAGAAATTGGGGAACGAGCCTTGGCGCCATCTGCGTCTGGTAGATCTAATTTCACAAGTTCGTCCCTTTTCTGAATCAATTCATCCCCTGACAAAGACAGTCCGTCCCAGACTGGCGGAGCGACGCTGCCGATGGCGTGCGACATGCATTTTCCCTGCCTAGTAAATCTCAGCTTTAGGGAAACAACGAATGAAAAGATTCTTAAATCATTGCCTATTAGTAACCCTATTGGCATTGGTCACTTCTCTGCTATATGGACAGTCCGCTATCACCGGTGATCTCACCGGTACCGTGACGGATCCTACCGGAGCAGTTCTTCCTAACACTGCGGTCGTGCTGAAGAACCTTCAGACCGGCGAATCGCAGACTGCCTCCACCAACTCACAAGGTCAATACCGCTTCTCCTTTCTAAAGCCCGGCACTTATTCGGCAACGGTAGATGCTCAGGGTTTCAAGTCCACTACGCTAAAAGGCAATGTTAGCCTTGGGCAAGTCACGGCGCTGAACCTTCAGGCTTCACTGGCTGGCGCGAGTGAATCCGTGGACGTGACGGCGGAAGCGCAACTTCTTCAGAACGACAACGCTAATCTTGCAACCACATTTGACAGTTCGCTAATCTCCAACCTGCCCTCCCCCGGAAATGACACCACTGCCTATGCCTTCACTGCGCCGGGCGTGACTGCAAGCTCGGGTGGTGGATACGGCAACTTCTCCGCCTATGGCCTGCCCAGCAATGCGAATCTCTTTACCGTCAATGGTAATGACAATAACGATCCATACCTCAACCTCAACAATTCCGGTGCCAGCAACCTCACGCTTGGCGCAAATGAATTGCAGGAAGTTGCGATCGTTGAGAACGCGTATTCAGTGCAGTACGGACGAAACGCGGGCGCGCAGGTGAACAGCGTGACCAAATCTGGAACCAACCAATATCACGGCAACGCGTCGTACTGGTACAACAGCAAGGCGTTCAATGCGAACGATTGGTTCTTCAATCATGCCGCTCCTGGCATGCAGACTCCTCGGCCGCATGCGGTGAACCATCAATACGCTGCCTCCATCGGTGGACACATCATTAAGAACAAGCTGTTCTTCTATGTTGACCATGAAGGCCTGCGCTACGTGCTTCCCGGTTCGAGCACACCCACCTATCTGCCGACCCCGCAGCTTGCCAGCTACGTGCTCGGTAACATTGCGGTCAAGCACCCCAACGAAGTGCCGTTTTACCAGAATATCTTTAATCTTTACGCAGGTGCCCCTGGCGCGAACCGGGCGGTGCCAACAGGCGGCGCGCTCTCGGGGTGCGGTAAGGATTTCTCCACTGCTAATCCGAGTTTCGCAAGCCCTTGCACTGAATCCTTCCTACCCAGCAATAACAATCTGAATACTGAATGGCTGCTCGCCACGCGCCTGGACTACAACATCAGTTCCACGGACAGCATCTTCGGTCGCTTCCACAAAGACTATGGTTTGCAGGCGACTTCAACCGATCCCATCAATCCTGTCTTCAGCGCGAACAGTATCCAGCCGCAATATGACGGCCAGATTACCGAGACCCACATCTTCGGCAGCACGGCCACAAACCAGGTCATCTTATCGGGGCTGTGGTATTCGGCAGTCTTCGGCCCTCCGAACTTGAAAGCGGCTCTCGCGGTCTTCCCGACCACGATGAGCATCTCTAACACAAACATTACGCAGCTCGGGGGCAGTGACTACAGCTACCCTGGTGGCCGGAATGTGACTCAGTGGATGGTTGTCGATGACTTTTCGAAGACCGCTGGAACGCACGAATGGAAGTTTGGCGCGAACCTTCGGCGTAACGATGTGAGTGACTATTCCTACGGTACCAACACCAGTGGAACTCTTGTGTTCGGCTCACTGGTGGACTTTTCAAACGGACAGTTTGGAACCGGCGGCTTGCGTTCGGCGTACTCGCAAGCGTTTGCTTCGAAGCACCAGGTACCAATCGCACTTTATTCGGTAGCGTTCTATGGGCAAGACCAATGGAAGCCCAGAAGTGATCTCAACATCACTTACGGACTGCGCATTGATCGCAACGCCAACCCAAAATGTCTAACGAATTGCTTTAGCCGTCCCGGTGTGCCGTTTGGCTCGATCACAGACCCAACAGGTACGGTCCCGTATAACTCAATGATCCGGACCGGCTTGAGCAGCGCCTTCCCGGCAGTGGAGCCAATCGCACTTCAGCCCAGGCTCGGTATCGTATATTCTCCAAAGTCGAAAACAGTGGTTCGCGCAGGAATCGGTCTCTTCTCTGACCTTTTCCCGGCGACGATCATCTCTCGCTTCATAACAAACGCCCCCAACATCGCAACCTTTGCAACGAATCCGTCCAGCACGGCTAACGTGCTTCCGGGAGATCCGGGCAGCGTCTATGCCGCTGTGGCCAATTCCGACTCTGCCTTCCTTGCGTCCTTTGCAAACGGCGGCACCTACCAGTCACTGGCAAGTTCGGTGCCTGGTTTCAGCCGTCCCAACATCAACACCATCGCCAATAAGATCGCCAACCCAAAATACCTCGAATATAACCTTCAGGTAGAACAGGGCATCGGCAACCGCACCAGCGTCTCTCTCAACTACGTCGGCGATTATGGATACGACGAGTTCATCCAGAGTCGGTGGGGCAACGTTGCCTGCTTGGGAGCGACTTCCACCTGTCCGTATGACGGAGTGGTTCCTGCAACACGTCCAGTCAGAAGCTTTGGAAGAGACACGGAACTCAACAATCATGGCTATTCCAACTACAACGGCGTGACAGCTTCGGGTCATTTCCGCATCGCCGACCACTTGCAAGCCAGCCTAAATTACACCTATGGACATGCGCTTGACACGTGTTCGAACAATTGTCTGCTTCCGTTTGCCGCGCTTACTGCGTACAGCATCCGGGGCCAGGTGTCGCCACTTGGCTTGAAGCAGAACTATGGAAATGCCGACTATGACGTGCGTCACTCGATCAACGCCAACTACTTGGTGACGGTGCCAAAGAGGGTGTTCAACAACAGCCTCTTGAGCAGCGTCCTGAGTGGATGGTCAATGTCACAGACCGTCTATTTCCACACTGGATATCCATTCAGCGTGATCAACGGCGATCTGAACAGCAACTTCGCAAACTTCGGAAGCGGCGTCAATGCCCAGTTGTTGCCTGACTATCTCGGCGGCTTCAAGGGAGGCGCTTGCACGAGTCCGACCAAGGGCTGCTTCGGTCAAGACATCAGTCAATTTGCTGATGCCGTCCAAAGCGACTTCGGAAACCGCAACCGCAACAGCTATCGCGGACCCGGATACTTCGACTCGGACCTCAATCTGGCGAAGAACTTCCACCTCACGGAACGCTTTGTTCTGGGGGTCGGGGCGAACATGTTCAACTTGTTCAATCACCCGAACTTCGACGTTCCAAACAACGACGTCGCAGGCGGAGCAATCAATGCTGGGGGCACCTTCGGCCAGATCACGACCACAACGGGCATCGCTACCAGCCCGTACGGCACACAGATTGGCGGCGTGAACCCGGCAGTCACGGGACGCGTAATCCAGTTGAACGCGCACATCGTTTTCTAACCTAAGTTGCTTCATCCACTAAAGGGCGGCTCCTCGGAGCTGCCCTTTCTTCGTTCCTTGTTTGGACATTTCTACCAACAAAAAACGGCGGCCACTGAGGCCGCCATTTTTTTCAGTTGCGTCGCATTAGAAGATAATGTGCGCGTTCAATTGGATCAAGCGCCCGGTCACGGCAGGATTTACGCTGCCGATCTGGGTACCATAGGGACTCGTTGGAGCTCCAACCGTGCTTTGAATCTGACCGAAGGTGCCGAGTAACCGGTTATTTACCGGCAGATCGAAGTTCGGGTGATTGAGGATGTTGAACGCATTCGCGCCAACTCCCAGCACAAATCGTTCCGTGAGGTGGAAGTTCTTCGTCAGATTGAGGTCTGTATCGAAGTATCCCGGGCCGCGGAAGCTGTTGCGGGCGATGTTGCCAAAGTCCGCTTGCGCTGACGTCGGTGCAAAGCTCGCAGCATTCAGGCAAGTCGAGAATCCTGCTGTCGAAGGTGAGGGAGCGCTGCACTGCTGTGATCCACCACCGAGGAAGTCTGACAGCATGACGGTGCTCGCGATACCGGTGACATTGCGCAGGTTGCCGCGAAGTCCGGTGTTGACCACACTGAACGGATATCCGGTGTGGTAGTAAATGGTCTGTGCAAGGTTCCAGCCGCCGACAGCGCCGCTCAGCAACCGGCTATTGAGCACCCGTTTCGGTGCGGTGAACACATAGTTCGCGCTCAACGCATGGCGGCTGTCGTAGTCGGAAGGCCCGTAGTTTAGAACTCCCAATCCCCGCGGATCGATCTGGTTGCGGATGCTGGGCGCCGTCAGGAAATTAAACGGCAACAGGCAGTTGTTCGAACACGTATCGAGCGCCTTGCTATAGGTGTAGCTGAACGAACCCTGCAGATGGTCAGCAATGCGCCACCGCAGCGACGGATTGATACCGTTGTAGTTTGAGTATCCATGGTTGTTCAGATCGCGGATCTGATTGAACCGAGGATCGAGCGCCGTCGTGGTGAATCCAGCAAACGGGCAGTTGGTCCCGGCCTTATTGAGACGGCACTTCGCGTTCTCAACCAGGTTCTGGTTGAATTCGTCGTAGCCGTAATTCCCAACATAGTTGAGTGAAGCGGTGAGCCGCCTGCCGATTGCCTGCTCGATCTCAAAGTTGTACTCGACAAACTTAGGATTGGCGATCTTCTTTGCAGCCGAGTTGTAGTTGAGGCCGGCAAACAATGGGTTCGCCGCCTGGATGGATGCGAGCGTGCCTCCCGCAGGGAATCCAGTCTGGAATGCTGCGTTCGCCGCGGCAACTGAGTCGAAGATTGTTCCCGGCGTTCCGGGAGCATCTACCGTGCCAGCCAGAGTGGAAAAGTTGGCAACGTTCGGTCCATTGGTTATGAACCGGTCGGCAATTGTAGCGGGGAACAGGTCTGAGAATATGCCAATACCGGCACGAATGACGGTGTTGGGGCGAGCCGTGTAAGCGATTCCGATCCGAGGCTGGATCGTGACCGCTTCGACGCTCTGGAACGCATGGCTCAGGCCGGTCTGGATGGTCGCGTTGTAAGGCGTCGCGGCCGTTACTCCCGATGCCTCACTCAGGAAGGGGGCATTCATCCGTGTGAAGCAGTTCTTCCGGCAAGTTGGATTCGCGTTCCTGTCTATCCTCAGCCCATAGGTAAGGCTCAGATTGCTCGATGGCTTCCATTGGTCCTGACCGTAGAGCGCTAGGCTATAGAAGGCAAGAGGCACCTGATTGACTCTTCTGAAATTCTGCGAATACGTAGAGCCATTGCCTACCAGTGCGCCGGTGGTGAACTCCGTCAAAGAATTGAATGTCAGCAGGCCGCTCGTCTGCGGACCGGTCGCATAAGAACTGACGTCATTGCGACGGAAGTTCGCGCCGATCTTCAAATCGTGGTTGCCGATCGTCTTTGAGAAGTCGTCGATCAATTGCCATTGCGTGACGTTGCGGCCCTGGGGAACATTGCTGTCTCCTAGGCCTTGATTGCCGCCACCGCCTAGGTTGGTGAATACGCCGTCGTTAAACAGGAAGGTTGTCGGAAATGCGTTCAAGGCTGCCGGCAAATTGTTCGCACTGAACAACGCCTGATACCAGGTGCCCGCCGCGATGAATTGGTTCGTGGCACTTGGGCTGATAATGTGCGTCTCCGTCAATTGGCCTTCGTATTCTGGCTGTACGCTGTTTTCGTTAAACACGGAACTGATTGGATCGGTTCCGGTCGCCTGCAGGCCATGATCGGTACGGAAGCGTCCGAAGAGCGTGTCCTTGCTGCTGATGTTGTAATCGACCCGCGTCGAGAGCAGCCATTCTGTGTTGAGATTGTTCGTAGTGCTCTGGAAGTTCGTCGCGCACGGAATGGCGCCGCCTGCGAACGGAGTGACTACACCACCGCCTGGTGCGCCAGTCGTGGGATCGTTCAGAAGATCGCCGCAACTCGTTCCGCCTGCAACTGGAATTGCGCGGCCTGCGCCCGGCGCTCCGTTGTAAAGATTGAACGCCTTGGTATAGAACGGCACCTGCGCAGCGGGAAGCGTGCTCAGGACATAGCTCTCAAACTGCGCGGATGGCAGAAAGACCGCCGTCGATCCCGGAAGCACATAGCGCAGCTGCTCCTGGTCTGCGAAAAAGAAGAGCTTGTCTTTGATGATCGGACCGCCAAAGGAAGCTGCATACTGATGGTTCACAGCATGTCCACGTGGAGTGACTGGCGTCGTGTGGTTTGAAAACCAATCGTTAGCGTTGAATGCTTTGCTGTTGTACCAGTACGACGCGTTGCCATGGTACTGGTTGGCACCGGACTTCGTGACGCTGTTCACCTGTGCGCCAGCATTACGGCCATACTGCACCGAGTATCCGTTCTCTACTACTGCGATCTCAGACAGTTCGTTCGCGCCGAGGGTAAGGTTACTGGCGCCGGAATTATTGAGATTGAGATAAGGATCGTTGTTGTCGTTGCCGTTTACCGTAAAGAGATTGGAATTGCTCGGCAATCCGTAGGCAGAGAAGTTGCCGTATCCACCGCCGGTCGAGACTGTGACCCCAGGCGCCGTGAAAGCATAGGATGTTGTGTCTCCTCCGGGCGCCGGAAGATTATCGATCTGGGCGGTATTGTAGGTCGTGGAGATGTTGGCGTTATCGTTTTGCAGAAGTTGCGCGTCTGCAGTCACCTCGATGGAGACGCTAGTTCCTGCCAACCCTGCCTTAATATTCAGGTTTGTTACCTGACCAAGGTTGACATTCGCATCTTGCGTCGTTGGCTGGAAGCCTTGCGCATTCACCGTCGCGGAATAGCTGCCAGGTTTCAGGAACGGAAAACGGTATGCTCCTTGGGCGTTGGTGGTTGCAGTTTGCGCCTCCCCGGTCTGCAGGTTCTTGAGGGCGACCTGTGCGTTGGGAATGACCGCTCCAGACGGATCTGTGACGTTTCCGGCAAGGTCACCGGTAACGACCGATTGAGCGGCTGCAATGCTAGTCAGGATCGCAAGCGCCACAATCAGAACGAAAAAGTATCGCAGCATGTTCTTCATGATTGGTTTCCTCGTGTCTTTCATCGCGAACATATTCTCTAAATCCATGTACAAGCGAGATTCGGGTTCAATCCTTGCAAGCGGTAGCCGACAAACAGCTTCGACAGATACCTCTGCAACTGGGTAAGGGTGCACACCGGGTGCCAATCAATACTCAGAAACTCGCTGCTCGCTACCAGAATGGCAACGCGCCTAGCACCGCGGCGGCATGGCGATCAGGCGGCCAAGCAACGTCCCCGCATGCACTCGTCGCACACCTGCCCCGCAAAGTCATTGAAAGTAAAGTGGAAGCGCATTCGGCGGAATTTCAACTGAATCGCACCGGCTGATTTCGGTCGGATAAATAAAGGACCGTGAACTATCTAAAAGAAGATCTTTAAAAAAGGCCGGCTGGAAGTGCTTGCTGGCGTAGCTTCATTCCTGCAATCTTCAAAACAATGGATTTTTCAATTCTTCATGCAGCCCGAAGCGGTTCGTGCCCGACGAACCTTGCGATCGGCACGGGAGGAACGTCGCAAAAATGCACTGTCTATTTAACGACACTTTCACAACCGAACATGGCGTGCAATCCTTAAAGAGAATTTCGCAATTCGGTCCTCTCGCGAATCCGCGGATTGTTCTATCAACGATTGCCCAAGAAGTCGGCGGACCGAAGCTCGTGGGAAACAGCCCACAAAATGAATCGCTCGGTTTACTGGAACATTTCGACAGCACCACTCGTATAAGCAGTCAATACTGGTCTGCGGGCAGTATTTACGCAGCTGTTCGGATTTGGACACGGCCTCATAGAACTGAACACCGTACGGTGTCACGTCAAACGCAAATGGTCAGAAACAACAACGGTTCAGGCGAAGAACGAGCACAAATCGAATGGCAGGAGACATGCTCACTGATAAGAAGTAATTGAATTGTGCGAAGCATTCCGATGGATTGCTAACGCCCTGCTCTTTAGATCGTCAAAACCCACGGCTATCCCCAAGGTGGCTTCATGAATACCGAACGCAGAGATCCGCCGGCGCCTCGGCAAAGCACGACGAACGGAATCGATGCGCCTCTGCACGAGTCATGGCTGGCACTTATTCATTTTTGTAGAGAGCTGCAATACGGAGAGATCGAGAAAATAAAGATACAGGATGGGCTTCCTGTAGCTGCGGAGTTAGCGACAAGAAAAATCAAGTTCTTATAAATCGATAAGCAATAGTTCGCAAGGTTGACCGAAGGTTCGGAGGCCGTCTGAGGTGCTCACAAGCGCCAAGACGGCCTTCTTGTTTCTGGAAGGTGCATATGAACATGGCTTATGGAATTTCCTCCCGGTTTGGTATCGCATTGCTTGCACTGAGTAGCGTAGTTACTACTAATTGTGTTGCTCAACCCACATCCTCTGATTCCTCGATTGTTACTAAATTCCTTAAATCCTTGGAGAAGGCGCAGCAGGGCTCGATCCCAGACCAATACCGGGTAGGGTTCGCCTACTACTCTGGAAAAGGTATCTCCTCTGATCCCCGCACTGCTGCCCAGTGGTTCCAAAGGGCCGCAAACGCCGGCGATCCACGCGCCCAAACTTTCTTCGGAGCGATGCATCTGGATGGCGTGGGTGTCCCGCGCGATGATGGCGCTGCGGCGACCTGGCTGCGCCGCGCCGCAGTCTCGCAATTTCCCCTCGCGCAATACGACCTCGCGCTCTTGTACTTGCAAGGCCGGGGCGTGAAACGCGACGACGAAGAAGCTGCTCAGTTGCTCCTGCGCGCTGCCAAGAAAAACTACGCTCCGGCGGAGTCGAGATTAGGCCTCCTGTTCCTCTTCGGACAAGGGGTTCCGCAAGATGCGAAGCAAGGTATCGATTGGATCCGTAAGGCCGCCAAGAAGAACGAAGTCTCCGGCGAATTCAACCTCGGATGGTGCTTCGAAACCGGCACCGGGGTGACCCGGGACATGGTTGAGGCAGCAAAGTGGTATCAGAAGGCCGCAGACCAGGGATTTGCAGCGGCTGAGAACAATCTCGGCCGGCTCTATGAACAAGGCTTAGGCGTGCCACGCAGTCCAGAGAAAGCAGCCAGCCTGATACAGGCATCCGCGAACCAGGGAGATGCCATGAGTGTCGGCAACGTCGCGGCCCTGTACTACATGGGAATCGGTGTTCAAAGGGACGTCTCCGAGGGTTACAGATGGTATCTTATCGCGCGCGATTCTGGAGCACATGTGGTGTCGCCAGCAAGGGCAGCGGCATTTGAGGACGCGTCCCAATCGCTGACCAAGGAACAGCGCGACCAGGCAGGACAAAGGGCGGCATCATGGCTCCAACAGCACCATCTTACGCAGGCGTTTGAAGCGTCTGCGGCATCCAGCGCGAGATTTGAACTGCCATTGTCGCTCGGCTCTTGCTGCAAATGACTGGGGTGCACCTTGCAATTTGTCACGAAGATCGAAGGAATATTTTTTCGAACAGGAGAACTGCGTGAACCTTCAAACGTCTAACGGATTGCAATTAGCTCGGCTGTCTCGTCATAACGATGACCCATACCTAGATTCTCAGGTGGACAATCGTCCATCAAACGCCAGGGGGTATATGCAGTCACAGTGCCGAATAGCGGACACGGACGGGCACTTCTTCGCGAATGAGCAGGCGTTTACCGGTGAAGAAGACAGTCATGCCCAAGCTTCGTCTGGAGTGCGGGTTGTCATCCTAGACCCTGACGAATCAACTCGAGAGACCGTTCGCTCAACCTGCAGGGAGCAGCGCATCTTGAATGTCGTCGGAGAGGCCTCAGACTGGAACGAGTGTCTGAGAATGATCGATCAATTTGTCCCCGAACTGCTCGTGGTGCGATTTGCCATGGTCCCCAACGACTGGTATCACCGGCTATCGAATGACCCGACGTCGCCTTTGGTGATTGCTTTGGGCGGGCGCGAGTCCCTGTCGGCGGACAGTGCCGTCACATACCACCTGCCGCTCCCTCTGTCTCCCCCTAAGCTCCGCCTTTGCTTCAATCGCGTCTTGTCGGAGCTGTTGGAAAAAAAGATGAGCGGTTTGGTGGACCTGATCGGACGCTACACCACGGCATCCAATTCTTCGTCCAAGTATCTCGGGATGATCAGCGTGGAGCACAACCGGCAACTGCTGAACATCGACGTGGCCAATCTCGCCTCTATCGTGGCTGCGCGAAAACACATCCGTATCAACACAACGGACGGAGAGTACCAATTGCGAGAGAGCTTACACAGCTTCGTCTCGCGGCTCGATCCAGAACGGTTCATCCAGGTGCATCGCTCTATCGTGATCAACCTGGCGTGTGTTGAGATCGTGATTCGCCGCAAGAACCTGCCGGTGGCAATCAAACTGAAGGGCGGAGCAGTCGTGCCCGTTGGGCCGCAGTTCCGTGAGAAGTTCGCCGCCTGAAAAATCCGTCCGGAAAAAACAAGGGGCCCCAATGGGGCCCCTTAAGTGTTCAGTGGGAATCACCTCTGGTTTAAAACTGGTACTTCAGCCACAGAGCCAAGGTGCGCCCGCCGCGCTTGGTTCTCTGCAGATTGAAAAAGTTGGCAGTGTCGAGAATGTTTCCGAAGTTCGAGCTCTGTACCAAACCAAGATTCGGATGGTTCAGCACATTGAATGCATCTGCCCGCAGCTCGATCTCATGACCCTCCCACGGCATCGCAAATCGCTTCAGAACCGACGCATCCCAAGTCCTCTGACCAGGATAGGTGTAGTTGTTTCGTGTCGCATTCCCGTTGATACCGCTGCGGACCGGGAACACGATGTACCGGAACTGGTTCGCTGCTCCCGGGGCACCTGTGTTGAAGTCCGTGAAGACGCCGTTCGTGTTGAGTCCTATACCCGTGATGCAGGTAGCGCTCGTATCGTTCAAGCAGGCAGCACTGTAGTTAATGGGCGCCTTAGGATTCCCAATACTAGGCCGGTCGTTGAAGCCCTCGCCATCGCCGTTCTGATCATATCCACCGAGGTAGATGGTTTCAGGAGCGCCGGTCTGGAAACCGACGATGCCTGAAGTAGACCATCCTCCCAAGGCTTCTCTCAACAAGAAGCCATGGTTCGTGAATCGCGGCAAGGCATATACGTAACTGATGGAGGCAACATGCGTCCGGTTAAATGCCGACGGGCCGCGGTCACTGCGCGGATTGAAGGTATTCTCCCAGCGCGAAGCACCACCTGAAGTTGCAAACACCTCAGACTGATTGTCGAGTGACTTCGAGTACGTGTAGGCAGCGCGCAGCGAGAGGCTTCCGACGTTGCGTGATATTTGCGTCTGCAGACCGTGATAGATCGAGTCTCCCGCGTTCGTGCGAACGACCGTCGTACCAAATTGAGGATTCAACCGTGGACCGGTTGCCCCCGATCCATCCGGAATTCTGGGATTCAATTGCTGGTTGACGAAGAGACGTTCTCCGCGTGTTCCCACGTACGCGACTTCCGCGACCAGCTTGGCAGGAAGCTCCCGCTGAATGTTGAAATTCCATTGCTGGATCAGCGGATTCACAAGCCGATTGCTTACCGTCTCCCTCAGACCGAACGGGTCTGGAGCTGCAGTAGCTCCCATAAGAAGTTGCTGCGGATTGGACAGACCACGATCCGTCACACCGTCTTGCGAGAACGTAGCCGAATTAGGAGACGTCGCCGCTGTGTTGTCGCTGATGTTGGTGAAGAAGGTGTCGTAGAAGATGCCATACCCGCCACGCAATACCGTCCGCTCATTTCCGAACAGACTTGGCAGGAAGTGCGGCGAGTATGCAAAGCCCACCCGCGGAGCAAAGTTGTTGCGGTCCGGTTTCTGCTCGCGCCGCGTGTTAAGCGGATCGCTTCCAAAAGTCCTTGGATCGAGCGAGGGAAACGCAAGGCCGTTGCTCGCATCCGGCGGCTGATACTCATAGCGCACGCCATAATCGATCGTGAGGTTCTGCCGCGCTTTCCAACTGTCCTGGAAATAATACGCCTGCTGGTTGGTCGGAACGGAGAGCCGCCCGTTGCCGAACGACTTGCTGATTGCTGAGCTGCCCGGTCCCGTGAAGCCATCGATGAAGTTCGCCAATTCCGAACACCCGTTCGGATCGGTGATGCCGATAGCTGTGCAATCTCCACCCGAATTGATCGTGATGGTTCCATTGGAATCGAAAGGAACCAGGTCATTGACGCTCAGTATCGCGAGGTCTGTTCCGAGTTTGAAGCTGTGTCCGCCTTTGTTGAAGCTCACCGCATCCTGGAACTGGAATATCTTATGTCCTCGGCCTTGCGGGAAGGCTCCCTGTGAGAAACCTCCGAAGAATGCCTGCGTTGTGCTCGAGAAAATGTAAGTGGGCAGGTTTGCGAACGGACTCGCGAGAGTTTTGGCCGTCGGGCTGAATGAGAAATTGATCTGCTGCCCCGAGAAGCGGAATTCATTGATCACGCTCGGACTGAACGTGTGTGCCCACAATACTCCCACCACGCGCGAAGGGCCGCCTTGAAATGTGTCCTGTGTCGGCAATGCTAAAGGATTGGCGAACAGGTCAGGGCTTAAGCTGCCCTGGCTGTCGGTATACCGGACAAAGAATGAATCGTTGGCGGTAGGGTTATAGTCAACCCGTGCCGTCCACTCACGGCCGAGGTTTGCTCCCCGGTCATGACGCGTGAAGGTGCCGAACTCGACGTTGCACGGCGCCGGGCATCCCGGCCTCGTACCGATCGCAAGTTGCTCATCTCCCGCAGCTGCACGCAGATTGCCCACCTGGCTCAGCAACAGATCCACGTTAGGATTCCCTGCAAGACCGCTCAAGGTCGCGAAGCCGGCCGCCGTCGGGATCTCCAAAGGTATTGCCGTCGGTTGCGAGCCATAGTTGTGGTTGTATTGCAAAGTTCCGAAATAGAAAAGCTTGTCCTTGATCGCCGGACCGCCTATCCGGAAGCCATAGACGTTGTTGACGAACTGTGCAGGACGCGTCAGGCCGCTCCGCGCCTCTTCCGCCAAAACGGCATTCAGGCCGGAACCGCTGTATTGCTCATACGCAGCGCCGTGGATCTTGTTGCTGCCGCTCCTAAAAGTAATGTTCGACACCGAAGCTCCACCTCTGCCAAACTCCGCTTGATAAGAGTTGGTTAGGACGGTCACCTCCTGGATCGCTTCCACGTTGCCCGGCTGAAAAGCCTGACCTCCGATCCCGTTGTCATTGTTGTCGAATCCGTCGATGAGAAAGTTGTTAGAGCGCGGACGCAGCCCGTTGACCGCGAACGCTACGCCGTTGGTAAAGGAATCGCGATCCGAAACCTTAGAGACGCCAGGAAGCGTCGTCGCCAACGCATACGCATTCAGCGAAATATACGGAAGATCTTTGACGTCCTGCGTCGGGATCGTCTTCGAGAGCTCTCCGCTCTCCGTCTGGATCTGATCCGCACCCGCTTCGACGGACACTGTCTCTGAAGTGCTTCCGACAGGCAACACAACATTCGCCGAGGTAATCTGCGACGTCCTCACGTCCACATGCTGGACAGTCTTCTTCTCGAAACCCTGTGCAGCGACATCGAGCGTGTACTGTCCCGGATTCAACGCCTCAATGCGATATTCCCCTTTAGACCCGGTGGGAACGCTGTGCGGTTCGCCTCCGGCGTTCGACGTGGCAGAAACCGTAGCGTTGACGACCACGGCTCCCGACGTGTCCGTCACAATGCCCGCGATCGTGCCGCGAGTCGTTTGCGCATATGCCGTTCCAATCAAAAATATGCCCGCAGAGAGCGCACTCAATAACCGTCGTGAATAGTTCTTCATTTTCCTGGGTCTCCAAAAGAGGGTTAAGGCTCTTTGTCTTCTAGTTAGGATCAGGTAGTGCACGTCCCTTTCCATTTAGCTGGAAAAATAAGAGTGAGGTTGAGGATCTTGATACCTCACACGTCCGCGAGAAGTCAGAGTCGCATAAAGATAGGCAATGAAACGCTTTCGCTCGCCTCAATGCGCAAGTATCACTTCGGCCTTACTCACGACATCAAGATCTGAAGGCGGGCCACAGGATGAAGCTTTACAATTTCGTGCCGCGCGAACCTGTTCGCGGCACGTGAACGCAAACTAAAAATATGAAATCGCGGAGAACTCTTCCGCAGCTCATAACCCAGTAGTAGGAGGCACTTCGTTCCTCACGCAGACGCTCGCACCACCCCGGCCAATCTTCGACGGATGTCATGGATGGGGTAATTCGGATCACTACCTGCTTGAGGTTCTACGATCGTTACCAACGTAACTAGTAAAAGCAGGAACTCTGAATGAGGATGGGGTCTGTCGCCGTCTAGTAGTAGTGAGGTTCAGCTACTACGAACCTCGCGCAAAGGGAGGAACAGTGAAAATGCTTCGCAATGTGTGGAATGATGACAATGGCCAGGACATGGTGGAGTACGCTCTGATCGCAGGGCTCATCAGTGTCGTCGCCTTTGCCGCCGTCCAATCAACTGGAGGCAGTATCAGTTCTATTTGGACCAACGTGAGCTCTTCGATCGCCGGCGCCGCTGCCTGAGCTCGCAACCCGTTTGCTGCCTGCTCAACTCGCCTTTTTCTCGAAGCGCCAAGGCAGAAAATTGACCACTCAGCCTCGCCAACGAGCACCTGGCGAGGCTTTCAAGTTTCAAGAATCTCTCGTACTAAAGCGTTGCCGATAGATACTTGGCTGGATGCCGAAGCGACGCTCGAATGCCCTGCGAAATGCGTCCGCGCTCCTGAAACCTACCGAGGCAGCTACACTTTCGATCGTCTGGTGGGATGTAGTAAGCCGTTTCCGCGCCTCACCCAGGCGCAGCCCTTCCACAAACACAGCGGGCGTAGTGTCAAAAGCGTCTTTGAACCTGCGGCTGAAGTGACGGGGACAAAGGCACGCCCTCTCAGCCAACGCTTCTACCGACAAGTCCTGGTGCAGGTGTCCCGGCATCCACGCAGCAAGTTCTGTGAGTGGGTCGGTAGACCGAGTCTGGAATTGCAGAGGTTCCGAGAACTGTTCCTGACCGCCGGGCCTCTTGAGATAGACGACCAACTCTCGCGCCACCGAGAGAGCCGCGCCCGCACCATAGTCTTCCTCGATCATCGACAAAGAGAGATCGATGCCTGCCGTGACGCCTGCAGAGGAATAGAACTTGCCGTCCTTGATGAACAATGCGTCCGCGTCAACCTTCAGTTTAGGAAAGCGGCGTGCCAGGTCTTGCGCAAAACGCCAGTGCGTGGCAGCATGCCGTCCATCGATCAGTCCGGTTTGCGCCAGAGCGTAGAGGCCAGTGCACACTGACGCTACGCGACGGACGCGAGCCGCCTTTCCCTTTATCCACGCCGCTATATGCTCGCTCACTCCCTCCATGCGCAGGCCGCTCCCGCCGGGGATGACGAGTGTATCGAGCGCTGGAGCGTCCCCAAAGGTAGCGTGCGGTTTAAACACGATGCCCGACTCAGCCGTGAACGGCTTCTCGCTCCGCGCTAAGATCAGGATTTCATAACAGCGCTGTTGCGCCGAGTTTCCGTTCTCGCCTGAGACCGCACATGCGAAGGCCTCGGCTGGCCCGATGATGTCGAGCGCCGTCACCCCTTCGTATCCAATAATGCCGATGACCTTCGGTTTCACATCCCCACCGTAATTTTGTTTGAATGACCAGCATCGTCATCGGCATCATCAAAGACTGCCCAAAACGTTAAGTTTGTCTCCTAGGCAATTCATCGGATAACTTCCATAGCAGCAGGAAAGCCCAAGCTCGGATCGATCTTGCCTGCGTCTTACAGGGAATATATCTATCCCACCTCGAAGCCGCCATGACTATATACCGACATTTTCGGACATTCGGTGAACGCGCCCCGATGACGCTGCAGCCGAAGTAGGTTACGAGTCCAAAGCTGCGTTTCATCGTGCGTTCAAACGCAAGCTCCCACTTCCTGCGGCACGCTTCCCCGGCCAGTCGCGGTCTGCTCATGCGAAGGCGGCTATAAAAGGCGGATACTAACTGCGCGAATAATTCGTAAAGGAAACAACAATCGAATCCGATTCACGCAAGGTGGAGGAGTCGGGGAAAGCAGAATAGCATGTTTGCGAAACATCGATTCTCATATTCAAGCATAGTGTGCAGTTTCATACTCGTAATGGCGGTCGAGGTGTTTCCCTCGATCGCTCACGCATCCGGAGTACAGGACAACAAGGTCGTTACAGCAACAAATTCAGATTCGGCAGCATCCTCGACCACTCATTCGGCCAACACCAATCTCAAACGCAATCGTTCTGATGAGTTGATCGAAGAGCTCGAAAAGATGCGCGCCCGCATCTCTGAATTGGAAGCTGAGCTCCGGCAACGTTCAGCGACCTCTATCGCTCCAGTAGCCGGGGAATCGGGTACAGACGCGCTTGAGTCATCCATCCCGGAGAACGCCCTGCCCAAGGCTGCATCGCCGATAATCGAAACCGCCAAGGCGACTGCTGGAACAGAGAATGCTAAAAAGGCAGAGCCCTTTGCGTTCGCCGATTTCACATGGCTCAACGGTAACAGTCGCACCAGCGAATCTCCGCTGGATACAAAAGCTTTCACCGGTGAGTTCCGGGCGGACACTTCCTATATCTATGACTTCGCCCATCCGAAAGATCACACACTTGTTGGAAGTTCAGAGAGCGGCCGCACTGGCGAGTTTCAGGTGCAACAACTAGGAGTCGGTGGAGACTTCCACATCGACAACGTTCGCGGTAGGCTCATGACGCAGTTTGGAATGTATTCGACGATGACGCCGCGAAACGACGCCAGCCCCTCACGCGGTCAATGGAACCTTTCCGATGCATACCGTTATGTGTCGGAAGCCTACGGCGGCTATCACTTCGACTATTTGCATGGAGTCAACGTGGATGCTGGAATCTTCATGTCTTATGTCGGCCTGTTCAGCTACTACAACTTCGACAATTGGGCGTATCAGCCGTCCTATGTGTCTTCCAACACCCCGTGGTTCTTTGAGGGTGTGAGGGTCCAGGTATTCCCGACTGAAAAATTGAAGATTGAACCTTGGCTGATAAATGGATGGCAATCCTACGGCACATTCAACAAGAGATTAGGGATAGGAGGGCAAGTTCTCTATCGCCCTAACGGCCGTGTCTCAATCCTCAGTAACTCCTATGCTTTGGGCAGGGACACCGTTGGTTTCCCACATCGCTCCCGCTTCCACAGCGATGACAGTGTTCAGTTCAAGTACTACGACAACCCTGGCAAATTTATCGATAAAGCAGCGTTTTCACTGACCGGCGATATCGGATGCGAACAGGGTGACGGCGTGAACTGCTTTGGTAATAGCAAGCACGGTGTCAAGCAAAGCTTTGTTGGCTGGATGGTTTACAACCGTCTGTGGCTTCGCAAAGACCTCTTCGGCGTAACTCTCGGCGGGGGCGCAATCAACAATCCCGGCCGTTACCTGGTGCTGGTTCCTCCCATCAATGGAGCAACAGCCGTAAGCGGCACGCCCTACTTCACGGCAAATCCTGGCGATCCGTTCAAAGCCTGGGACGCCTCGGCGACCTTTGACTTCATGCCGAGCCAATTCGTCACTTTCCGCTTCGAATACGATCACCGTACTGCAAGCGTTCCCTATTATTCCTGCAGTGGGGGCGTGACTCCTCCGGGTGGAAACACCGGCACACCTGGATCTTTTGTGCCTGGATTCGCCCCGGATCTCTGCAAGCGAGAGAACCGGTTCAACATCGCGTTACTTGTGAAAATGTGATCTCCAGATATGGCTGGTTCTGAGTTAGAAGTGGACCTGCAGCGATTCCGACCATGCAGTGACAACGAAGATTGACATCGCTTTCTTACTAGCTTTCGATATTTCATTCTTGGCAATTGCATCTCATTGTCGAGGAAGGTTCGATTCCCTCGACTATTCCAGCTGTAATCCATGCATCGCCGCGTTGAACCAAGCCATGTCTCACCGCCCTCCAGCGACTCCCAGCTGATGGTTGGATTGTTGGCGGGCAATCACGAAGCTCTGATGGTCTTACATGGCCGATATGCCGAGTTGGTTTTCAGTATTGCTCTCCGCGTACTCAAGAACGAAAGCGATGCAGATGACGTTGTCCAGGAGGTGTTCCTTGCACTCTGGAATCACCCTGAGCGGTTCTCGCCTGAGCGGGGCAGCGGTGTGGGCGCATGGCTGGCAGTGTGCTCGCGTCATCGAGCTGTGGACGTACTCAGAAAAAAGTACCGTCGAGCAGAGGCTCCCCTCGAAGATTGTGGCACTTGGAAACACGCGGTTGAGATGAATACCATCATTGCCTGCGAAGAGATTCGCAGCTGCTGTAAGACAATGGGCGCTGAAGTCTGCGCAATTTTCACTCTGGCGTTTGAACAAGGGATGACACATGTAGAAATTAGCGAGTATTTAGGGCAGCCTCTCGGTACTGTCAAGACCCGCTTAAGGACTGCGTTGGCAGTGTTGCGGGACTCGGTAAAGTCGACGAAACTCACTTCAGGTTGAGAGCAGCTTATCCCATGAGCAAGAAGAAGATTACTTGCGGTGACGGCGAGCAACAAAGGCACGATTGCGAATGGTCGGCGTGGTGCGCGTTGTACGCGCTCTCTTCCACGGTTAACGAGGAGCGGCACGCCTTTGAAGAACACCTGTCCCACTGCGCGTCATGCAGAGCGCAGGTCGAGAGCATTGGACAGACTTTAGCCGAACTAGGGAAAAATAGCCCGGTATTCGATCTCGCTAGATCTGCAGAGAGACTCAGGGCTGCCGTCGCACCTGAATCCGGCACATTGCTTTCGCGGGAAGGTCTGCTACTAGCGCGACCGTCGCTGATGCCATGGCGGCCAGGACCTGTTCCCGGAATAAAGGTCAAAGTGCTCGCGCATGATAAGGCGCGTGGTTATTCGACAAGCCTTGTACAGATGGATGCTGGCGTGAAATATCCCAAGCATCACCACGCCGACGTCGAAGAGGTATGGTTCCTGAGCGGCGATTGTGACATGGAAGGGATTCGAATGTTTGCTGGGGATTATTGCCGTTCAGAGCCCAATAGCATTCACTCCCAAGCTTCAACCCAGAGTGGATGCGTGTTTCTCCTTCACTCCTCGGTCCAAGACCGGCTCCTGGAGCAGTAAGATCGAATCGCACATCACAGTGCGAAGCAACGGAAGCACACTCGGTTCCGTGTAGTTCATGTAAGTTCAAGCAGTAGGCAAGTGACGTCGTCCGCAAACACTCCACCGCACTGTCGGCTGGCATTGCGGGTGATTCCATCGAGGACAGCTTCACAGGGATCTTGTGAAAACTCACTCAACGCCGCCGCAATCCCTTCCTCTCCAAATTCCTCGCCATCCGGTTTAGCCGCTTCTGATAGTCCATCTGTGTAGAGCAGGACCCTCTCGCCTCGTCGAAGCTGAGTTACACACTCATGAAACTGCCAATCCGGCCACAATCCCAACACCGCATCTTCGCAAGAGAGCTTTTGGCTCTGCGCATCACTGGACCAGATCACCGGAGGCAGGTGTCCTGCGTTGCAGTACCGGAATTCTCCAGTCGATGGGCGCAAGATCGCATAGAAAAATGAAATGAACTTATCCGAAGCTCCATTGCGGCAACATAGCTGATTCACCCGCTTGCAAAGCTCTGCGGGAGGAATGGTCTCGGAGGCAGTCACCTTGACCGCAGCCTGCAGGTTCGACATCAACAGGGCCGCAGGCAGTCCTTTACCGATGACATCGCCGATGCACACCCCGATTCTGTCGCCGAAGTGAAAGACGTCGAAGTAATCGCCGGCCACTTCGGCTGCAGGATAGTAAGTACCCGCAAGTTCGATGCCCTCCATCTTCGGCATCTTGCTTGGAAGAAGGCGTCGTTGTACCTCGACTGCCTCCTGCATCTCTCTCATCCGCCTTTGCGCGAGGGTGCGTTCCCCGCGCGCCCCTTCTACGTGCTTCTCCACAAGATGCAGCAGATGACTGTTCTCCCAAGGCTTTTGGATGAAGTCCCGAGCGCCCAAATGCATCGCCTGCACTGCGAGATCAACGCTTCCCCACGCCGTCATGACAACAGTAGGCGGAGAAGACTTCGAGTTGCGCAATGCTCCGAGCACCTCCAGCCCTTCGCTCCCTGAGGTAGTATCCCTGCGATAGTTGAGGTCCATAATCAGCAGGTCATACGGGTCCTGCTCCTCGATGTTCTTCAGTATCTCCGCGGGCGACATGGCCGAGCTGACCGAATATCCTGCGCCCTTCAAAAGCAGCGCCAGTGCCTCCTGTATCTCGAAGCGGTCTTCTCCGATCAGGATTCGCGCTCTGCTACCCTTCCCATTTGGACACTTGGCATACTCATCCATTGGGAGGCCTCATGAAGGGTTCGAAAACATTTCCAGGGGTCATACGGATATGTATGGTGCAATTCGCTGACCAACTTCAGGAGCGACGTTCTCCAGTGAATTTGGCCCTATCCGTTAAGCCGTCTGCACCAGATGCAAAAATCCGTGTCCGCAAATGGACAGCTGATCCCGATTGAGGACATCAACCCAGGGCAAGTGGTCGGGGCAACGCACAGCGAAATCGTCTGCCGATTCTCCGCGGACATTGGCCGCGAAGTGGTCGATTCCATAGCTCGCAGAACCTATGCGCATGTAGTGGCCAGGACCATGGCATTTCCAGGTTCACTCGATGGTTTATTGTGATTTCAGAGTAACTTTCCGCTCCATACGATATCAAAAAGGGGCAACACTTTATTTGGAGGCAATACATAAATGGAGACAATACAGAATTCGACCGCAAGTAGCGCCGCCTGCGCGGAGACAATGAACAACAGGGACCAACTTGAGTTGAACAAGCGCGTCGTGGCGCAGTACGTGGACGCATTCAACCGCGGCGAGATGGAAACACTGCGGGAACTCTTTACCAAGGATGCTTTGATATATGGAGTTCTGGGATGGGGCGGTGTTGATGTAGCCATGCCGATCTGGCGTGAGTTGCACGAAGCTTTCGCGATCACTCTACACATCGAAAGCATCATCGCTGAAGATAACCAGGTTTCGGTCCGTTATACCGAGCGCGGGACCTTTGTGAAGCCGTTTCGCGGACAGGCGTCAACCGGCAAGTCGTTCGAACTGGTAGCGATCGAGTGGTTTGTTTTGCAGGACGGAAAGATTGATCGTCGCTGGGGAGTACGGGACCATGCTTCGCAGGCCAGGCAGATCGGGTTACCGCTTTAGTTGCATCGGATCCGCTCGGAGCTCAATGCAGCATCACGAGTGATTCCATTGGCCAGTTTGCGGGTGCCCATCCCGAGCAAAGGGTAGGGCACCCAGCCCTTTCAATTTGAACGCTCAGGCTGAGAGCGGCACCCTAAATTACTGAAAAAACTGGTCGGGGCGGAGGGATTTGAACCCCCGGCCCTCTGCTCCCAAAGCAGATGCGCTACCAGGCTGCGCTACGCCCCGACTGCTCTCGATTGTAACCGACTCTACCTCCGAATCCACTGCACAATGATCCAAATCACCGCGATCGGCAACAGCATCATGACGAAAAACAACGCGGCGACCAATAGCAGGAACAGCCCGTCTTTCAACACCTCCCGCTTCGTGCTCGTACTGCGGTGATAGCGCATCAGGACGTTGTAATTCCGGCGATTGACCTTCCACCACGCGTCAAACGCGTCGCCCAAAAACGGGACTGCGCCGAGCGAAACATCCAGCCCGATATTCACAACCATCCGCAGGATCGCGATCTTCGGGAGGCCGCGCACAAACGCCGCAATGACGAAGATGAGCGACAGCAATCCGCCGATCAGGTCTCCCAACCCGGGGATCAGTCCGATGATCGCATCTACGCCGACGCGTATGTGCGTGCCGGGAATGCGGAAGCACTCATCCAGTACAGTGGCGATTTGATCGAGTGATTCGTCGCTTAGCGGCGACCTCTTCTGAAGCGTTCGATCGCGCGGTGAAATGATTTCGGGCTGTGGCATCAGGTCCCCCTTGTAGTGTCCTTCAAATCCAGTGGAAATTCCCACATCTACCCTGGAATCACCACATCGCCTTTGCTCCTTTCGGACTAAGCGAACTTGCGTCGTCGCCCTAAGTGCCTGCTCCTCGGGTTCCAACTCCATTGCAAGCTTCGCATTTACATAGACTTACAAATCTCAAGGACAGCACCAGCACCAACTACCGCACAGGGCCCTAGTCAGCGTCTAATACCCTACATTGGAAATGATTGAAAACACAGTGTTTGTCGTTGTCTGAGAGTAGATGCTCGCGTACCTTCCACCGTTGACAGAAACAAATCTATTCAGGAGCTTCTCAATTGGTCCCGCGCATTTTTAAATCTTTCGCAGTGGCAGCCGCACTCATTCTTCCTTGTTTCGCCGGCGTTAACGTTAGTTCGCCCGCGAATAATTCGACCGTAACGAACCCCGCCCATTTCGTTGCCTCCGCAAACTCCAACTCCCCGGTCACCGCCATGGCGATCTACGTGGACAACAACTTGGTCACGAAAGTCGGCGGCGCATCCATCAACACCAACGTCAGCATGTCCGGCGGACGTCATAACGTCGTCGTTCAGGCATGGGACGCAACCGGTGCGGTCCAGAAGACTGCCCTTGCCGTAAACGTCTCTGGAAACCCTGGTCCGGGTCCCGGACCGATCAGTGGAAACGCCTTCAATGACATCGATCAATTGCCCGGATGGCAAAACTGCGGTGCTTGCGCCGGTCCCGGCGGACACGGCGTCCCCGTTCCTTACTCGATGACTCAATATCGCAGCTCGCCCAGCATCGATGGGAAATCTGCCGAGTTCTGGATTGGCGGCCGTCACCCCTACTCTAGTGCGCTCTGGTGGAAACAGCTCGGCGCCCGCCCTGGTGCGTCTCACCTCGTCTACGACCTTTATTTCTACGTCACTAATCCTTCGGCCCCGCAGGCGCTCGAGTTCGACATCAATCAGTCCGTTAACGGCAGAAAATACATCTTCGGGACGGAATGCAGTCCTCGCGGTAGCGGCCAGTGGGACGTGTGGAACACCGCCGGACATCACTGGGTACCGACCGGAATCCGTTGCATCGCGCCCTCTGCGTACACATGGCACCACGTTACTATCGAAGTCGAACGCGCTGGAGCGAGCACCCACTTCGTCGCCATCACGCTCGACGGACGAAAGAATTACGTGAACCGCTACTTCAATACCTACGGTTCCGGCGGCGCGGAACTGAACGTTGCCGTTCAACTCGATACAAACTATGCCTCGACAAACTACTCCATCTGGACGGACCGGATGTCCCTGCGTTACTGATCAACTCTTCATCTGAAAAGGGGCAGGCGCCTTGCCTGCCCCTTTCCCGTTCACTCTCTAGTAAAATCAAACCATAATTATGGCGACGCAAACTGCGGCCCCACCCTCGACTGCACCCATGACCCCGCTCGCGGTCGTGGCGCCCATTGCCGGATGGTTCATCCCCGGTGCCGGACACCTCATCCAACGCCGCTGGGGACGCGGTCTCCTGATTATGTTCTGCGTCGTAGCCATGTTCGTCCTCGGTCTCCAGATGCAGGGCAAGGTCTATGCCCCAAACACCGGAGACATACTCGACATACTCGGATTCCTCGGTGATCTCGGCGCAGGCGCACTCTATCTGGTCATCAAGGCTTTGGGTCTCGGACACACCGCCATCCAACTTGCCTCTGCTGACTACGGCACCAAGTTCATGATTGTCGCCGGACTCCTCAATATCATCAGCGCTGTTGACGCCCATGACATCGCCCTAGGAAAGAAGAACTGATGGTTCTGAGTCACTTCACCTCCGCCGTTCTCTTCGGCGTATTCGCCTCCGTCGTCTTCGGGATCACGCAGCGCAAAACTACCCGTGACATGGTCCGCTACGGACTTTACTGCTTCGCGCTCTTCGTCGGTGGCGTCATTGTCTCCGGGTGGGTCATGTGGCTGATACGGCGATAACTGCTTTGAAAACAACTTGAGAGAACGTCGCTCCTGCGACATTCAAGCAGCTACCCGCTTCTCTCTTGCCCAAAGCTTAGCTTCCGGATATACTGCCGCCAAGTTCCTGTTCCGCAGGACGTGAGGTTGAGTCTTCAGCAGTCCAGTCGCCGGTCTAGCCGTCGAACGAAGTACCAAGCCCTCGCCCGGGCTCATTTCTCCTCCAGGCGAGGCAAGTACCCAAGCGCGTCAAAGCTTTTCCCGACAACGCGCACCTGGCTCCCTTCAATTCCTCGCTGAATCGCTGCTCACTACCCTCTTCCCGGCCGAATGTCGTCTCTGTGCGGAACCCCTCACCAACTTTTCCCGCCTTCCCGTCTGTCAACCTTGCATAGAATCAGTCTCGCCTGCATCCGGGCGCTTGTGCCGTGTGTGTGGTGAGCGTCTTCAAGGTTTCGCGAACGATAATTTCTCGGCTCCCGATAGCTGCCCCCTCTGCCAGCGGTATGAATATCCGTACCGTCGCGCCGTCGCCTTTGCCAGTTATGACGGAGAGTGCCGCGAGCTGCTGCACCTGCTCAAATACTCCGGCATTAAGACCGCCGCCGCGCCCCTGGGGCAAATGCTCGCCTCCGCACTCGGCAAGCTTGAACCTGATCTCTTACTGTCTTCCGACCGGGTCGTCGTTACTGCTGTGCCTCTCCATCGTGCGAGACTGCGCACTCGCGGCTTCAACCAGGCCGGACTAATCGCACACAGTGCGCTCCAACAACTACAGCCACAATGGAGTGGTCCGGAACTACGCTACGCTCCCGGCCTTCTCGAACGGATCCGCCCCACCACCACACAGACAGGACTGACGAACCACCAGCGCCGCGCCAATCTCCGCCGTGCCTTCCGCGTTGCACATCCCCAACAGGTTGCTGGTCGCCGCGTCATTCTCGTGGACGATGTCTTTACAACCGGAACAACCATCGCCGAGTGTGCACGCACCCTCAAACGCGCTGGCGCGCAAGACATCTGGGCCGCAACTATCGCGCGCGTCTTCCGTTTCTCGGCAGAAGAACTTGATCGCTGGCATTTCAATGGACAGGAGACGCCCGCCTCGTTTCGAGAGCAGGCGCTAACGGTTCAGCATCCAAGGGAGTAGCAGGGCTTATGGCGACGGCACCGCACATTCCAACCACGACCGCTACCCCCGGCAGGGCAGGAAAGGCCGCCCACAAAGCGAGAGGCAAAGCCCGGCTCAAGGTGGTCCCCGATCCCCGACAATCCAAGCTGCCTCTTTCGGCTGAACGGGAAGTCTGCGTCATGCAGCGCCCGGTACTCGTCCTCAACGCCTCTTACGAACCGATCAATATCTGTGCTGCGCGACGTGCTCTTGTTCTCGTCCTCAAGGGAGTCGCCACCGCCGAGGAACAACATTCCAACACGCTGCATGCAGCTCGCATGCAGATGGCGATGCCCTCAGTGATCCGCCTATTGGAATACCGGCGCATCCCTCACCAGACACGCGCCCTGTCACGCAAGAACATCTTGTTGCGTGATCGCAATACCTGTCAATATTGCGGCATCGTGCTTCCTTCTCATGAACTTACGCTGGACCATGTGCTCCCGCGCTCCAGAGGAGGAGGCTCGACCTGGGAGAACCTTGTTGCCGCATGCCACAGTTGTAACCGGCGCAAGGGCAACATCCTGCTGCACGAACTCGACATGAAACTGATGCGCGAGCCGCGCTCTTTCTCTCTCCACACAAGCCGCCATCTCATGCGCATGATTGGTCACTCCGACGCCCAGTGGAGGAAATACCTCTTCTACTAACAACTCTGGCTTTTCGCAGCAGCATCTATGCATCCACCGCGAAAAGGGTGTTCCAGATTTTGAGCTTGACACCGCGCTCGAACTGGCTAACACTAACGCCCATTCCCGGTTGAAAGTTCCGGAAATATGAGTACCATCCCTAATTACGACACGTCTTTCAAAAGAATGACCGCAGCTGTTTGCAAACACGCCAAAGTAAAGATCGTCGCCCGTGACGAAGACGCCGAATACGTTGAGTGCACCCAGTGCGGTGAAGTCTTCGATTCGAGCGAATTTCGCGACATGCAAATCGAAGAAAAGGCCATGGGAGCGGCAGAAGAATAGACTGTCTGCTTCTACCGCAGCGCCAGGCCTGGCTCCGCGCTGAAGTGTGCGTCTGCGAATTCTCCGCGCTCATACTTCGGATACGCCGCCGCCGCGATCATCGCCGCATTGTCCGTCGCGAGCTTTCGGCTCGGAAAGAATAACGGCAGTCCCCGTTCTCTCGCCCGCTCTTCAAAGCATCTTCTTAGCTCTGAGTTCGCTGCGACTCCGCCCGTAACCAATATTCCGCCCACCTCCGTATGCTCCCCCTCTGCCATCTCCACGGCGCGTAGCGTCTTGGTCACCAGATCATGGACCGCCGTTGCCTGAAATGAGGCGAGCAGGTCCAGGGTCTGGCGATCGCACACCGCCCTCAACTCCTCAGTACCCAGCTCCGCACGCTGACCAATACGCTTTCGGCGCTCTGCAATGCCGGGTTGCATACCGTTCATTTCCACATAGCGCAGCACTGCCGTCTTTATGCCGCTGAAGCTGAAATTCACCTTTGGCCCTTCGGCATGCGGCTGACGATAGATCTTCTCCTTGATCTGCGACCGCGCAAACTTCACCGCCGTTGGATCTCCGAACGGCGCGAGCTGGTCGATCACCGGCCCCCCGGGGTACGGAAGCCCCAACAACTTCGCTACCTTATCGAAGGCCTCTCCCGCCGCGTCATCGAGAGTGTGCCCCACGTTGCGATACTGGTAGGCCATACCCGCTGCACCCTCCAGGACTTCGACCAGATACAGATGGGTGTGTCCGCCAGACACCACCAGCGCCATGAGCGGGTAAGGCACCCTCACACCCGCATGTGCTTGTTCCATGAGTACTGCGTGAATGTGGCCCTCGATGTGGTTCACCGCGATCAGCGGTTTATCCAATGCGAAAGAAAGCGCCTTCGCAAACGTGATGCCCACCAACAGCGCGCCCGCCAGTCCCGGGCCCTGCGTCACTGCGATTGCATCCAACGCGTTGTAGGCCGCGCCCGATTCCTGAATCGCCTGCCGGACGATCGGCGCTATCACTCGTAGATGCTCCCGCGACGCCAACTCCGGAACAACGCCACCATACGCAAGGTGCGTTGCGATCTGCGAGAACACTGCGTTCGACAGCACTTCCCTGCCCGCGCGAACCACAGCCGCTGCTGTCTCGTCGCACGAGCTCTCAATGCCCAATATCAATGCTTCGTGGTGTGCGCCGGTTGGCATCTAGTGTCATTATTGCAGGCGTGACACATTTGCCGGACGCTCTTAAGAACTCGTTCGACGCCGCCACCTTCGTCGCGCGCACTCTGCGTCTTCACGGGCACCAGGCCTACTTTGTCGGCGGATGCGTCCGCGATCTCTTGCTCCAACGCGAGCCTGCCGACTACGACGTCGCCACTAGATGCTTCCCCCGACGTCGTAATGTCCATCTTTCCTCGCACCTTCGCCGTCGGCGCGAAATTTGGAGTCGTGCTGGTCGCGCTCGATCTTGCCGCCACGACCGATGGCGGTTCACTCGCGCAGGAAGTTTGCATCGAGGTAGCGACCTTCCGCGCCGATGTGTCCTACACCGACGGACGCCACCCGGACGCTGTCCGTTTCGCGCTCACCCCACAGGAGGACGTCGAGCGGCGCGACTTCACCATCAACGGGATGATGCTCGATCCCGAAACGAACGAGGTCCTCGATTACGTTCACGGACGCGACGACCTCGCCGCACACCTCATTCGCGCCATCGGTGATCCACTTCGCCGTTTCACCGAAGACAAGTTGCGCATGCTACGCGCCGTCCGCTTCGCAGCACGCTTCGACTACCGCATCGAAGCGGCAACCTACGCCGCCATCCGCGAACTCGCTCCCCACATCAAGCAGGTCTCTCGCGAGCGTGTTCGGGATGAAGTTCTCAAGATGCTCACGGAAGGCAGCGCCCGGGGAGCATTCGAACTCCTCGACAGCACCGGACTGCTCACCCACATACTTCCCGAAGTCGCAGCCATGAAGGGCGTCGAGCAACCCCCACAATTCCACCCCGAAGGCGACGTCTGGACGCACACGCTCATGATGCTCGAAGGATTACCCGCCGGCATCTCTCCGACCTTGGCGCTCGGCGTCCTGTTGCATGACGTCGGCAAGCCCCCCACGTTCGAGCGCGCCCCCGACCGCATCCGCTTCAACGGACACGCCGATATCGGCACCGCCATGGCGGGTCACATTTGCCGCCGCTTGCGCCTCTCGAACGAGGACACCGAACAAGTCATGTCCCTCGTCGCCAACCACATGCGCTTCGCGGACGTGATGAAGATGAAGGAATCGACGCTGAAGCGGTTCCTCCGCTTGCCTCATTTCAACGAACACCTCGATCTGCACCGCCTCGATTGCTCCAACAGCCACGGAGACCTGAGCCTCTACGAATACGCGAAAGAGAAATACGAGCACACACCTCAAGACGAGGTCCGTCCCACTCCCCTTCTCGATGGGCGCGACCTCATCGCCGCCGGATACAGTCCAGGCCCCAAGTTCAAAGAGATCCTCGCCTTCGCCGAAGACGCCCAACTCGAAGGCCGCGTCCATAGTAAGGAGGAGGCACTCGTTCTCGTTGCCGCGGAATTCGGAGGGACGAGGGATAAGGGATAAGGGATGTTATTGCCGGAATCAGGTAGACCCCGGCTTTCAGCTGGGTTGGGTATCCCCCGGTGGGGGTGAATCTTTGGAATCAGTGACTTAGGTTGGGTTGATCCCGGGAAATCCCTGAGATCCCTGAGTAAGTGCTTTGTTTTGAGTGAATGCCTGTTTGACGGGAGGTGCGGATCCCTCCTGCGTCGGGATGACAGGACGATGGTGTGCTGAAAACGAGAAAGCACGCCACGTTGGCGTGCTTTATTTTCTAGATATCTTCTACTTACAATTATAGCAACTTCGGGGTAGTTTCATACTGAATTACCGGAAGTTTATATCTACTTTCGATTGTGGAAATTAGGGAGATTTCCACAAAGTGGGGGTATTGACAGGTTTTTTGCGCCAAAATGGCGGATTTGCACAGGGGAAAGGAGGTTTCCACAGGGGTGGTGATTTGGGGTGTGGAAAAGTGCCCGCTGCGCGGACTCCAGCGCCTAAAGGCGCGGTGATAGGAGGTGCGAATCCCCCGGCTGAAGCCGGGGGTCTACCTCAGTTGTTGCGCTCCTCGCAATAACAAGTTCAAGGGTGGTGCCAATCCCCCAGGCTGAAAGCAGGGTGTGCCACTTTCTTATCCCTTATCCCTCTTCCCTAGCACCTAGCCCCTAGCCCCTAAAACCTAGCCCCTGCTCTTTTCAAAGCGCTTGTTGACCTCGGCCCAGTTGACGGTGTTCCACCAGGCAGCGAGATAATCCGGACGGCGGTTCTGGTACTTCAAATAGTAGGCATGCTCCCACACATCATTACCCATGATCGGGAATTGCCCTTGCGAGATGGGATTGTCCTGATTCGGGGTGGACACTACCTTAAGCTTGCCACCTTCCGACACCAGCCACGCCCACCCTGAGCCGAACTGCTTGGTGCCGGCATCATTGAATTGCTTCTTGAAATCATCAAAGCTTCCGAAGGCGGACTTGATTGCGTCGGCAATTGCGCCCTTGGGTTCGCCACCACCGTTCGGACCCATGATCGCCCAGAACATCGAATGGTTGACATGCCCGCCACCGTTGTTCCGAACAGCAGCGCGAATGTCTTCGGGGATGCTGTTCAGGTTTTTGATGAGATCTTCTGCCGACTTACCCGCAAGCTCCGGATGTTTCTCGATGGCGGCATTCAAGTTATTGACATACGCCTGATGGTGCTTGTCATGATGCAAGTGCATCGTCTGCTCATCGATATGTGGTTCGAGTGCGTTGTACGCGTAAGGAAGAGGTGGGACCTCGTGCGCCATGCTGCTTCTCCTGAATAGAAATTTTGACAACCATTCAGTTTATTCCACTCAGATGAATCGAGAGCGGCAGAGGAGTGCAGTACGGGCAACTGCTGGCGATTTACAACCAGGTCACAGAACACTCAGGGCAATTTATGAAAGCGGACGCAATCCAAGGACCCTGAAGTTTGCCAGCGAGTTCTTGAGCACATAGACCAGGCGGTTGTTACTACCCGGGTCGGTAGGAATGAGAAAGAACCCCAGGTCGAGCAGGGGGTGAATGGAGTTGTAAATCAGCCCTTCAAGATTTTCGCCATCTTGAAACTGGAGCTGGACCCAAATTCCATCGTTCACCGGTGCATGCTGATGGAAGTTCACGTCCCTGCGCTGCTTCTGACCGTCAAACTCTTTCACGAAGAACACGGCCTTGGCGTCTTCGAGAGAGACCTCTATGCGCTCATCGGTGCCTGGCTTACGAAGTTCGAGCAGCTCGGGGATGCCGCCGTAGTGCTGTCTTACGGTCTCCGCAAGGTTCTTGAACAGGGCCGTTTCGTAGAAGCCTTTGACCACGGCGTCCGGCTTGTGAATTACCACTTTTTCTGTGGTCACGTTGACGTCGATCATCAGGTTCCCTTAATTAAGCCTGCGGCGGTTGCAGGTTGTATTGACGGATCTTATAAAGCAGTGCCTTGTAGCTGATCTTGAGTTCATTCGCCGCCTGCTTGCGGTTCCAGCGGGAGATCTCAAGTGCCCGCGCGATGGCGATTGCCTCAGCGTCATCTTTCATACTGCGCACAAGGCCCTTCAGACCAGTGGCGTCTGATGCTACCGGGACAGATTCCACGCGTACCGGCACGAGCTCTTGCAACATGACTTGTTCGTCAGTAAGAACGAGATAGCGTTTTACGAAGTTTTCGAGTTCGCGCAGATTGCCTGACCAAGGATGTTGGGTGCACGCATGCAACAGAGGCGCCGATAGTGCGAGAGGCTCGCGCTCATATTTTTCCGCCAGCTTGCGCATGAAATATTCGAGCAGTAGCGGGATCTCGTCCTTCCGCTCACGCAGGGGAGGCAGGATTAGCGTGAATCCATTGAGACGGTAATACAGGTCCTCACGGAAGCGTTTTTCAGAGATCGCCTCCTTCATATCTATGTTCGTTGCGGCGAGGACTCGTACATCGACCTTCATCGTCGTTCTGCTGCCGAGGCGCGAGAAGGTGCCGTCCTGCAGAACATGCAGGAGCTTCGCCTGCAGAGCGGGAGGCATTTCGCCGATCTCATCGAGCAGGATGGTCCCGCCGTTGCATATTTCAAATTTGCCCGGCTTCGACTTCACAGCACCGGTGAACGCGCCCTGTTCGTAGCCAAACAGTTCGCTCTCCAGAAGGTCGGCAGGCATCGCTGCGCAGTTCACTTTGAGGAACATGCGGCCGCCGCGAGGCGACATCTTATGGATATATTGCGCGACGACTTCTTTCCCCGTCCCACTCTCTCCGAGGATCAGTACGGGTAGATCCACTCGAGCGACTAGCGCGCACTGCGAACGTATCTCCTTCATTCGCTTATTGCAAAGCACAAAAGACACATTTTGATTGATGGGAATCTCGGCACGTTCGTCACTGTTTTCCGCCGCGGCCTTGTGCGTAATGCATTGCTCGATCGATTGCTGCAAGTCGGAAGGATGTAGAGGCTTCTGCAGAAAATCGCGTGCCCCGGCCTTTACGGCCTGCACGACGTAGCGCGGTTCGCTAAAGCATGAGGTCATAATGACCTTTATATTTGGACGCAAAGTCCGCAGTTCTGTCAGCAGCGTCAGCCCGTTGAAGTCGGGCAAGATGGAGTCAAGAAAGACTACGTCTGGATCAAGGCCATCACGCAGCCGTACCAAAGCGTCCGCTCCCGTTCGACATGCAGTCACCGCATAAGTCTGAGCGAGACTTGCAGACAGAAAATCGAGTACGTGAGGATCCGGATCGATCAGCATCACTAGCGCACGGCTGGCACGCCTGACACTGAGAGCTGTTTTCGAAATCGGCTGTACTGCTGTTGCTGTGGCGGCCATAGCGATCTCACATACCTCGACTTTAGGTTACTGACACGGAGACGAGGGGGTGGCGATCCGTGATAAAAGTTCGACAAAAAAATATGATCCGATACCCGCAAATGAGCAAGCCTCTGTTGCGGGAGTCCTATCTTATGAATCTAAGTACCTGAAGTCAATGAATAAGTTGCAAATCTTTTCCCCAACTAGGAAAAGCTTTTCCCACGAGTCGGGCTCGGGAGCCTTAGATTTCTTGCCCCTAGACGGTGCGGAAGAGCCGGCTCTAAGGAAAACATCGGTTATTGCCTGCTGGGCTGGATTTTGGGAAGCTTTTACTGTAATCCCGACCTTAGATGTTGCAAACAGGGTACCTGCCCTCCAATTGGTACCTGAAGTGCATTTGGTTAACGTGAGGTGCAACAAAGACCGTGCAAACACCCTCCTCGCAGTCGAGTTCTGTCAGCGCGGCACCCCCAGTCTCGGTACTGTTCGGACGCACTTCGCTGATGCGTAACCTTCGCGACAGAATAGAAAAGGTCGCCGGCACCAACGTGCCGGTACTGCTGCAAGGTGAGAGCGGTACGGGTAAAGACCTCATCGCCCAGTTACTCCACGATCTGTCTCCGTTGAGTCAGAATGCATTCGTCAAGGTAAATTGTCCAGCCATTCCTGCCTCGTTGATCGAGACGGAATTATTCGGTTACGAAAAGGGCGCCTTCACCGGCGCTTATGCGACCAAGCGAGGCCGGGTGGAGATGGCGCACCGTGGCACGCTTTTTCTGGACGAAATCGGCGAACTCGACACTGTCGGTGCAGGCAAAAATGTTGCAGTTGCTGCAAGACGGCAGTTACCTGCGGGTGGGCGGCGAGGAACAACGCAGTGTTTCTGTCCGTCTGATCACTGCTACGAACCGAAACCTTCGTGACCAGACAGCCTTGGGGACGTTTCGGCTGGATCTATTTTTCCGCATCAACGCCATCACCATCGAGTTGCCAAGCCTGCGTCAGCGAGTCGAAGACCTTCCCGATCTGGTGGACTACTTCTTACAGCTATATTCACGGAGGTTTGGGGTAGAGGCAAAGCCTCTCTCACGTCACCTCATCAATCTCATGCGAAGTTACGATTGGCCGGGCAATATACGCCAGCTTGAGAACATGATCCGCAGCTATGTGGTCATCGGCAGCGAAGAGACCCTTGCTGCGCAACTCGTGCCTGGGTCAACCAAATTGCTGACCACCGAGATCGATATGGCGCATCCGGTTTCGCTGAAGGAGATCACTCGCCGGGCGACGCAGGATCTGGAACGTCAGATCATCCTCAAGATCCTTCAAGCGCAGGGATGGAACCGCAAGAAGACTGCGAAATGGCTGCAAATGAGCTATCGGTCTTTGTTGTACAAATTGAAGGAAGTGGGAGTGCCGGCACTACGCAGCGTGACGGCGAGGGAATCTGTTCCTCACATCGTGATGCCCAAGCCCGAGGACGCCATCTCGGATCAGATCGCCATCAATGATGAGCGCGCGATGGCGACTCGATCCATGCGCTAGTCAAGAAGTTTACCCGCTGTGTGCGACACCACTCCCATCGGAACAATTAAAGCTGTCATAGGGTTGAGCGCGGACACTTACTCGCAATCCGAAGTCTCGCTTAACAAGGCCACTTGAACGTGAGGCGCATACTCCAATGTAAATTGATAGTAGAGAAACAAACGGGTTATGGTAGTTCGTTTCGCAAAATCGTTCAAATGGATCGATGCCATTGGAAATAGGTGATTAAGCGAAGATAATTAATGTGGCTTGGCCACCCGATTGCCAAGGACCCCCAGGGATCTACCATTACCATTCAGAAGCGGTCTCACCCGCGAACCGTATGGAGGTACTAGCGATGTCTCAGTCTGTGGCCGGGTATAAATGTTTACAATGGGAATGGCTTGCTCTCGAAGCCATTACCCGTGGCAATGCCCATTGCCGCAGCAGCCGTATAGAGGACTTCTACACGAAAACGAATTTGTAGCCCGAGAACTTGGGAAGAACTACTCAGTTGATAGTCTTATTCGTGGTCAACTGTTATTTGCGACAACGAGCCTAACCCAATTGGCGGGCTCCTCCGTTGGCCCGGATGTAATTTCACCAGTAACGGATTGACATGTTGTCTACCCAAACGGACCAATTGTCCTGGTGGTTGTCCCCATCTAATTGAATCGCCGGATTCATCTCAAAGGAGTTGGCATTTCTCGCCGGATACGTGCGATTCACATACTGCTTGTCACCATTCATAGAAACCGAAACAAAGCGGGTGTTGCCATCAGGTTGTCTGTAAAACTCCAGAGTCACATGGTTCCACGAGTATGATTTGATATTGCAGGGCAAACCTGTATGTTGCCATTTATCAATTACGGCATTTGAAACCTGCCAGGTGCCCGCGTAAGTGCCGCGACCGTCGCATTCCGTCAAGAAATAGTTTTTCTTTCCGTTGCGCGCATAGAAGATGTCCATCTCGAGCCCTTGAATGACTGTGGCATCGTTGACATAAAAATTGAAATCCAGAACAAAGTTTGTTGCCCCCGCACGCCCCCCAACCGATCGAAATTGAGTACGTTGCTGTAAGGCCTGCTGCTCGAACCCAACCAAAACTCGGTCGAGCTGCCGTCAAGAGAGGGGCTAGAAACATTTTGCGTAATCGAGTGCTGCGCTGAGGCACCGTTACCACCCGGTCCGGCGCATGAGCTGCAGGCTTGCCAGCCGGACATCTTTTCGATGTTGTTTACAACGCTACCTGGACCCGGACCCGGGCTAGGACCGGGACTCGATCCTGTCACTGTGAATGGTCGTCGGCGAGCTCCTGATGAATGCACCCCGAGAATCTACCTCTATGAAGGTTGCTATATGCATTCCAGGGGGAAAAGACATGGCGACCGACATTTGAGACGTAAAGTAGTCGCCATGCTTGGAACTATCGACCCAAAGTTCCATGTGGTCTACCCTGCCACTCGCACCAACGGCCGAGGCAGTGAATGTGACCGGACCTGAAACCGGAGCTGACGTCGGACTGCAGACATTCACGCCAGCAGTCTGCGGGAAGGTGCAGTTCGCAAACGTCAATTCAACAGTTCCAATTAAAATGAGCCCGAAAGTGAGTCCGATCGATGAAATTTGTTTGAACAAGAAATCCGCCTCCCATGTTTGAAAGGGAGGCTAGAAAAATACGTACTCTGGCTACATGAGTGGTCTTACTTAACTCATTAGAGATTAGATACTGACTCGGAATATCCACATATCAGCCGGTCCCGAATACAGCAGCAGGCAACAACCGAAAGCGCTCAGTGCCGCCCGGCATTGCAAAGCACGGCACTCAGCTTACTACAAATTCTTTCACGGCGGCGTGAGTTGGGCTACCACGGATAAGCAACGCGGTCTACGCCGCCGGGGCTGGGAAACGAAGATGGAAGAAGATTTGCAACATAGACTTTATCGAGCCTGAAGGCAGAATTCAGAAGCTCTGTTAACGCCGGCCGCTGTTTTAACAGCCTGAAACATCTCCCACGCTGACACAAAATGATAAGCGGCACCTCGCCGCTCCGCTTCCTGCTTGATGAGGCGGTACATATCGACTACGTTCCTTTTTCTTAGAAGAAGCTCTGAGTTACGTTCCTGCGCTCCATGAGAGTAAAGCTTAATGAACAAATCATTTCCGATCATAGGAGAAAGATCAAACAATCGGCGCACGCGCGGGGCATCCATGGGATCATTCGAGGCCACTTCTCCGGTTTCGATTCTGGGATAAAAACGCTTATGCCAGCGGAGCCCAAAAGGGCCGGTGATCATTAGCAAATCTCCCTCGAACGGACCACCAGGCGTGACCGGAACTCCGATGTCGTACGACTTGGGCTTGTCGACATCATCGATTGCCCAATAGATCTGGTTCAACATTCGCGCCTGAGTAGTGGACCTGCCAGAAGGCATGGTGAAGTCGGCGTAACATCCAAGATCGCGTAAGATCACCAGCTCGTCATTCAGACCGCAATGTTTACCGTCTGGTCCAGAGTTATCAAGCGCCCAGTTACCGTGGATAAATCCGAACCTCAGCTTGCCTTCCTCAAATCGAAGCAGACCATGATCGCGGTGCAAAGTCTCACAATAATCAGACATTTTCTGAATAAAGGCGCCGCGCCCTTCCCCGTCATGGTGTATGTGGACTTCAACATCGGCAATACCCATACGGGTCATTGCTGCGAGCGGCTCGACTAGTTCGGGGACGTATTCGTCTTGCGGATAGAAAAAGGAGTACTTCGGCAGTTTGCCACGGCTGTCCTGTCCTATTGCCTCGGCCAACTTCGGCCAATACTCTCGCCACAGCGCTACCCGCTGCCGTCCCATTTCTAAGCTGGCGCCGTTCCAAAGAGGTTCGTAATGATCGGTGATTGCAACATATACGTTGCGAATCTCCCTCTTCTTGAGCAGACAAGAAGCGCGATTCAATACATAAGCAGGTAGCCAGATTTCAGCGCGGCGAGGAAGTCTCATCGTTGATCGTCTTCAGAAACGGTAGCACGTTCCTGTTGGCCACTTTTTCAGACGAGACTTTCCCCAACATTCATTCCGAAAAATACGCTTCTAAAACCACTAGCTGACCGCAGGAGCAAATGGTCTCCCAGGTTCTCTACTAACAGCCTCGGTAAATTCCTCGCCTGCTTCTCCCCTTAATAGCTCGGTGAGGATCCGACCTTTCATCGGAGCCGGGATCGGAACTCCCATCACATGGAAAAGGGTAGGGGCGATGTCTAGATTGTTGCATCCATTAGCAACCGCACCTGCCTTTATTCCGGGACCGTACATAATCATCATGCCCATGGGATCATGACATCCTGATTTGACCTGGCCCGAAAAATAAACCAACTCATCATATTTGATCCGTGTGGCACCCGGTGATCGAGAAAAATGCAAGACGGAGTTTTCAGTGATCGCGTCAGAGCGGACCAAGGTTGCAGTCACTGCCTTTTCATTCACCTTAACCACAAACGCACTAGTCGCAGGAGTGTCGACATAAGCCGCTCTCATGCTTTCTGCCACTTCCTTTAACGTCTCCTCGTTGCCATAAATATTGAACTGATCGGACATCATCGAAACTGCCGTCGCCCGACCGTTCACCCCCAGCAACTCCAGCAACCGATCGAGAGAGCGAACTTGTGCGATCTTTTTCCCGCCCTTCAACGCCGTCTTGAAAGGTTTCTGACCCATGCTTGACGCCACTACGAGTACCGTGGATTCATCCAGCAACCCCATCACTCGCTTTAGAAGCCGATCTGCAGTGATGTAGCCATACTCAATGGCACCCCCGAAAGTGTTGATCTCCTTAATGTCGGTGTCCAACGGCAAAAATTCATCGGGCTGCATTGCCTTCCAGTAGGTATGTTGGTAATGGGCGACGTGGTTGGTGTGGAATGTCGCGAACTTTGGCCGGTGCTTGCGGTACAGTTTTTCGAAGAAATCGAAATTGACGGCAGGCTGCAAAGCCACCCGCTGCCAGCGAACTCTCGGGTCAAGCCGTTCTCTCCCGAGTTGACGCAATATCTGCAACAGAGTCTGAAACTTCAATCCCAACTTCATCACCGATAATCCAGTTTTCAACCGGAAGGCGAGCGTGTCGGTATCTTTGGGCAGACGGATGGAGCGTGTGTAGGTCAGGTTCACATCCTGTATCGGCCTCAAATTTTCAGGGATAGGTGGCCGCGTCCGGGGAGAAAGTGTCGGGAACATAGAAGCCCTTCACCGGTACGGGGGGTAGGAGCAGACACTTCCGTAAATTCCAACCGAGTGTCCCATCTCCGACAAGTACTCCCAACTGCGCTTGGAATGAATCGTTTCAGCAGGTTGCTGAAGGAAGAATAGATTGTGCTCGGATTGCGGAGTGCCTGTGTGTACGGTCGTCCAGGTGATCCACGGATCTAGTTGAGGCGGTAAATCCACACTTATCGGCGAAGCAATGGCACCCTTCTCTTTCAAAAGCTTAAAAGTCGGAAGTTTACCGGCCTCGATGAGGGGATCGATTAGATTCCAGGTGATCTCATTGATTTCGAGGAGAAGTACGCGGATTGCATTAGCCATAGTTCAACATTGTGTGCTCCGAGGCGGCGGATCACAACTCCTCCTTGATGGTTTGACCAGGAGCAATTTATCACTTTCGCCGACTTTCGACAAAGGCTGATTCACCTTTCGTCTAAGGTCCTTACCCGATCTTATTATCCGGGCCGGCACTCTAGCTGCTGCGGCTCAACCCACAGCGGAGTGCGGATCATTCCGGTGCTCAGGATCGCCGATTGCGACTTTGGGCTTGTCGCGCCCACCCGGATGCATGCTTTGGCGTTCTTCGAACGAAAGCTACACTTCGGTTCTGTACCCGTGGACTTCCCATGAAATTCTCGAAAGAATCTGTGAATAGCCAGCGCTGGACTATGTCGCAGCGCAGATGGGATCCCAGAACTTAGGCCTAGCGGAAGGTGGCGGTCACCGATTTTGCAGCGCTCATGGTGACCGAGCAAGCGCCGGTTCCGGTGCACGCTCCACTCCATCCCGTAAAGGTGGAACCGCTGGCCACAGCGGCCGTCAGCGCGACCACGGTGCCGGGCGCATAGTTGGCGCTACAGTGGTACCGCAGTTGATCCCCACCGGATTGCTAGTCACTGTACCGCTGCCCGTGCCTGCTTTGGTCACACTCAGTGCGAACGTGGGTCTTGGTGAAGGTGGCAGTCACAGATTTTGCAGCGCTCATGGTGACCGAGCAAGCGCCGGTTCCGGTGCATGCCCCACTCCATCCCGTAAAGGTGGAACCGCTGGCCACAGCGGCCGTCAGCGCGACCACGGTGCCGGGCGCATAGTTGGCGCTACATGTGGTACCGCAGTTGATCCCCACTGGATTGCTAGTCACTGTACCGCTGCCCGTGCCTGCCTTGGTCACACTCAGTACGAACGTGGGCTTGGTGAAGGTGGCGGTCACAGATTTTGCAGCGCTCATGGTGACCGAGCAAGCGCCGGTTCCGGTGCACGCTCCACTCCATCCCGTAAAGGTGGAACCGCTGGCCACAGCGGCCGTCAGCGCGACCACGGTGCCGGGCGCATAGTTGGCGCTACATGTGGTACCGCAGTTGATCCCCACTGGATTGCTAGTCACTGTTCCGCTGCCCGTGCCTGCTTTGGTCACACTCAGTACGAACGTGGGTTTGGTGAAGGTGGCAGTCACAGATTTTGCAGCGCTCATGGTGACCGAGCAAGCGCCGGTTCCGGTGCATGCTCCACTCCATCCCGTAAAGGTGGAACCGCTGGCCACAGCGGCCGTCAGCGCGACCACGGTGCCGGGCGCATAGTTGGCGCTACATGTGGTACCGCAGTTGATCCCCACTGGATTGCTAGTCACTGTACCGCTGCCCGTGCCTGCTTTGGTCACACTCAGTACGAACGTGGGCTTGGTGAAGGTGGCGGTCACAGATTTTGCAGCGCTCATGGTGACCGAGCAGGCGCCGGTTCCGGTGCACGCTCCACTCCATCCCGTAAAGGTGGAACCGCTGGCCACAGCGGCCGTCAGCGCGACCACGGTGCCGGGCGCATAGTTGGCGCTACATGTGGTACCGCAGTTGATCCCCACCGGATTGCTAGTCACTGTACCGCTGCCCGTGCCTGCCTTGGTTACACTCAGTGCAAAGCTAGACGTACTGGTGGTGAAGGTGGCGGTCACAGATTTTGCAGCGCTCATGGTGACCGAGCAGGCGCCGGTTCCGGTGCACGCTCCACTCCATCCCGTAAAGGTGGAACCGCTGGCCGCAGCGGCCGTCAGCGCGACCACGGTGCCGGGCGCATAGTTGGCGCTACACGTGGTACCGCAGCTGATCCCCACCGGATTGCTAGTCACTGTACCGCTGCCCGTGCCTGCCTTGGTCACACTCAGTACAAACGAATTAGAATTAGCTACATTCAGGCTTATCGAAGTCTTGGCAGTGTTGCCGCTCGTGTCGGAAGCGATCGCAGTTAACGTCCGCGTGCCCGGACCGCCTGAAATTGTATTGAACTTCGCGGTATAGATGTTAGTGCCCGCAGGTTGGGCTGTCAGGATCTCGGTGGGTTGAACGGTTCCGTCGCCATTTGCATCGAAAGAGGCCTGCACCCGCGCGACGGAAACGTTATCAGTCGCTTGTATCGATACCGTCAGCGGACCTCCTAATCCCACTTGCGAATTTGCGGCGGGCGCGGTGATTGCGATCATGGGCTTGACAAAGTCGATCGGGCCATTTTGCTTGATGTAGTCTGCCACGTTCTGTTCGGGAGCTTGCAATTGTGCTGCCGAGCCATAGCCCGTGCCAATCGAGTTGCCGACATTGAAAAATACTTCGGCAAATTGATGATTTAGGTTGGCGAAATCATCAAACACCGGGTCGCCGACCGTCGAATAACTCTGTACCTGGCTGACGACATTGCATACCAGTTGGTGAGAGTAGCTCATCAGGCTGAGATAGTTGGCATTATGAGTCTGTTGATCGATGCCCCCGTGCCGCAGCCCCAAGGTATGTCCCATCTCATGCGCTAGCGTCCGCCACTGCGTACAGGAGTTCATCAGATAGCCGTCCGGGTTCACTCCCCAGTCGCCTAGTGTAAGCATGAAATCATTTCCGGGAAGAGTGTTATGGTCGGGAGCGGGGTTGAAGTATACCTCAGAGACGCCGGACGAGCCTGAAATGTAGGCGAATGTGCTGGAATTATCCGGGATCGTTGTGAAATTTGGTGTCACAAACATCTGGTTAGTGCAGGTACTCGGACAGTTGAAGCCACTTACTTGGCGGATTTGTCCTGCACCGGTTCCTGCCGTAATCTTGGCGTAACCGCCTGATGTGAGTCCTGGCGGATACGCGTCTCCTACCAAAATAAAGTTAGCGCCGCCGCCACTAATGGGATGGTTAGCGGGCGGTGAATCATCAAACGTGTAGTGGTCGGCAAGGATAGCGTATTTGAAGGCCAACTCGCGAGCATCTTTGTCCAGCGATCCGAAGAAATGATCTTTCGCGTCCTGGAAGGAGCGCGTGTTGACACCGGCGACGTTGATCGATCCAGGAACTCCCAGATAAAGCACTTCCACAAGCGCGGCGTTGTTGCCAACCATACCGATCTGATCGCCACCGTTCAGAGAACCCCCGCCCATGTTGTAGGAAAAAGGTTGACCGTCATGGTCGGTGCCGGCACCGCCGTCGATGTGCATCGTAATGCCCGCTGGAATCGGCGCGGGCGTGGCCCCATCGCTTCGGACTCCGTACATGTTCCCCGAAAGTGCGGGCGCGGTCGCAAGCATAGCAGGTAGCGCACCCGGTCCTCCGGTAGCAGAGGTGATAACCCCCGGAGCAGGATGGAAGTTAAACTGCGGTTGGTCGCTAAGCCAATCCATCTCGAGAAACAGATCCCGCTGGCCGATGGTGGCCCCCATGGCCGCCAGGTTCAGATCTATCACTCCATCCTGGTCCATGTCGATTCCGGTGGTTTTCCAGTGATCTAATATCCCGTCCTGATCGGAGTTAAGATGATTTGCGCGATAAATGATCTGCGCGCCCGACGTCGTGGTCGCCTGAAATGCGACGCGATGATCACCACGCCGCATCGTACGAATGTTTCCTAGTTCATCTTTGGCTGCGTTGGCAATCTGCTGGTTGACTGCGATTGAGGCAATGAAGTTGCCGGGGCCGATCTGGTCCCCCACCTGTGCAACGGGAATCGCGGTGTAGGGATGAAAAACTAATGCATTCGGAGCGGAAAGCTGATGTTCCGCATCTACCCGGATGGTCCAAAGTCCAGTCTGATTCGAGAAGAGGAGGGGAAAGTTCTTAGTAACCGGGTTAGTACGACTCGCGTGGCTCGGAGTTCCAACAAATGAGATCACGAACGAATCATCAGCGATTCCCGCAGCTCCTAAACCGAGATTCGCCACTGCCACGCGGCTATTGGTTGGGTAGGAGGCAAAATTGATGGCCTTATTGCTGTCGTCGAAACCCAACTCAGCGGCAGGGATACATAGTTCCCCTGGGTCGCAGATACCGTCGTGATTCCCGGTCGAGTTTGGACTTTCCACCATCAATCCGGTGACGCGGATGGTTTGCCACGTGGTGCCGGTATTCACGGCGGCAAAGATTCCAGGTCCCGCGGGTATACCTAAATTCGTTGAACCTGTAGGTGTCAGCGTTCCCTGAAAGACGACTACATTCCCGTCATCGGAAATGCCCGGCGCGGTGTCGAGGTAGGAGTAGTTACTCGTCGAAGCAATAGTAGTCTGTGACGTAAAACCATTCTGAAATAGCGTAACCTGATTCAGCCCGTTTGATCGGTTTGTTGTGGTGATAACCATACTGCCGTTGGCCGCGATCATCGGCTGTGGTGTGGCTGCATTAAAACCGAAAGTACTAGTGACTCCGCTAGACACTTCCACCAACTGATGCAGCGTTCCAGTGATCGACGCCAATACTGCTTCGCCCGATGGCGTTGATGCTTGGAGCGGGGTACAAAGCGGTATACTGCTGGCCTGTCCCTGCGCGCGCCAAGTAGGTGAAAGAATCGGTTGAATTGGCGTCCCAGAGTCGCACATTCTGCGATGTGCCAGATATAGAATCCCGTGCGACCACCTGATTGTTGGTGTTGATTTGCATCTGTTGATCAAAGAAAACACGTCCCGGATTCCCGGACCCAGGATTGATATCTCTCAATGGATGCTGGTTCCCGTCAGAGATCCAGATGGTCTGTCCAATCGAGGTCTGGCCCATGAAGGCGCACAACCCGTCATCGTTGATGGATGGCGTCCCCAGTGCGGTAAAAGTACCCGCTTTCGTACTTGCCACCGTGTAATACTCGTAGAATTTTCCGGGAATCGGCGTGGTTTGCGCGCCCAGATGTGTGCTTGGAAATGTTATCGCGATAAGTGCGAGGAGCAAAACGCGCAAATAAGTTGGGTACATGCGGAAAAAATCCATTCAAAGTGCGGGGACATCATACCGTAACGTTCGACATATCGCGGACATTTAGCAATAACTATTCGGAAATTCCTGATCATGAGAAATTTGAATTGGTCGGCACTCAAATTAGGTAGGATGACGTACGATTCCTCCATTGACGACAATGACCATCTGCTTAGGAAAAGGAATGCACGCTGGCCGCAAGGACCATGCGCTTCCAAAAATTGCTGAGGCTTCCCCTTGACGATGCCCTTCTTCGCCCTACTACCTCGCCAATTCATCCGATTCGAGATTGAGCCGCGAACGCACATGCATAGGACACGCACTATGCAAGCCTGGTTCAGTAATACGTTGCTTAATGACCGCCGTATTCTGCAGAGACGGTAGAGAGCGGTTCCAGCTGCTTTACGATGAGCAAGCTGGAACTTCAGGAAGATGAAACTGGTTGATAAGTTCGGTAGAGTGTGCGAGGCTTTCACTGACGGTTGCATCACTGCCACTTGTATAGCCCAGGGAAACAACCCAACCGCGATGCACACAAAGGCTGACAATGATGGAGCGTCCAAAGCAACCATCATCCGACAAGGTAGTGGCATTAGCTTATTTGCGAAGTATCCACCAACATTCCTGAAACCCTAGTCGCTTTAGGGTGCAAAGGGCGCAGTCAATTGACTGCGCCCTTTCTCTTTTAGTTGAAGAGGCATAACGACTCAGCGTGCGAGCTGCGTCCTCACTCTGAAGTTCCAATCATTCTCCGCAGGCCATCAAAGTCCGACTCTGTGACCCCCTGAAGCAATGCCGAGCCTCTGTCACTAATGGAACATGTCAGACATTGGACGAGCTGTGTTGCCCGCACCGGGGCAGCCATACAAAACAACGGCTGAGCACACGGTGCGCAGAAGATTCTCGTGTTTATAAAACTGCCCAGATACATAGCCCCGCTTCACCCGCGAGCCTACCGCTACGGCGGCCACATGGCCCCTCCCTGACTTTTATCTCCGGCATTAGCCTCGTCGAACACGACTACTAACAGGCCGCTCGCTTGAAACTGACTGCTGGCGAGCAAGCGAACGCCAACATTATTTTTGAGCCAGGCGTCGGCTGTGCCTAGCGAACAATCGTGGGCATCGTTGCAGCGGTTGGCACAATGAACGAAAATGCAGGAAGGTTATGGTTGCTCACATCTTGGGCAAACTGTGTGAACGGCACCAGGTTCTTCTTTTCGGTAGAACTGTTCAGCACGTCGCTGAAATAAGAGAATGGATTATGGTGTCTGAAATAGAGTCCTGTGTCGCCTCCCGTGTAGCCAACTGAGGGCAGATTCTCGGCATAAACCCGCCACGTCTTACCAGTCGCGCTAAAGTGCCGCACGAGATTGTCCGCAGTGACGACCCCGTTGAACCCGTCATTGTTGGTGATAATTTGGCCAGCAGTCAGCATGAAGTAATTTCCGATTGAGGGATGCGTATCAGCATAATAATTCGAGGCATAAGCGTACGAGCGCGCCAGCTGATTCAGGTACGGCATAGAAGGGCTTCCAATAACACTCGAATAACCATGGTTCTCTTCGACGACGATCACTACATGTTGCGTGACGGGAACTTGCCCCATCGCTGGTAGGAGTGTTACAAAAACGCAAGTAAGTAGCCACTGCATAATGAGCTTCATTGAGCACCGCCAGGGCTATGATAGCTCCACGCCTACTCGGCTGCAATTTCAAAGACGGTGAGTGAGATGTCTATTCAGCCGGTTTCGCTAGGTAATTAATTGCAATGAAAGTCCAATAAAGTTCTATCGCTCGCGATTCTGAGGCAGCAATCATTTCGAACGCAAAGCGCCTTGGAGGGCATCTTTCGTTACAAGAAGAATTCCGCAAGAGAGTGCCCTGCTGCGCCGTCACCGGGACATTTTCCAAGGCCCAACAAATCGCACGTCCCGCGTAGCATGTCGCGCTGCATGATATGCGTATTTGATTGATAGTTCTGCTTAAGGTTCGGGCCGATGAGTGAGAAGAAGATGTGACCTCCACACCCCTGCGATACAGTCGAAGAGCACTGATTATCACCCCTCAAATCTGATTCATCGAACGTCACAAGCAAAACCCCATCTCCATTGGGGCCGAAGTATTTTGAGTTCAGCAATACCGGCAGATTCGCTGACAAATACGCATCCGCAGCGGCAAGCGCATTCTGCGTTCCCCCGTTATGACCATCGTGGTTCATGTCTGGGACAAGCCACGTGTAGTTCGCGACGTTGTCGGCTGCGATGTCCACAGCAAGGTTCCCATTCCATGGAACCATGTTCTGCTGCTCGGTTTGGCTATTCCTAACATCCGAGAAGAAGGGATATGGATTGTGGCGGCGGAAGTAAGCGCCTGACGAACTTCCCATAAACCCTGGGTACGGCATCGATTGGAAGTACCCGCGCCATGTCATCCCTGCCGCTTCTACCTCGCGTACCATATTGTCCACGACAACGGTCCCCTTACAGCCGTTGCCATTGCAATTGCGATTGAGTGCTTCGCCGCCCTTCGGTGCAATCCCGCCGCCTAGCTCCCCATACGCGAGCCAGGAGCCATGAGAAGGTGAATACGCCTCGTTCCCGATCCCATATTTGGAAGCGATCGACATAAGATACGGCATATCCTGCATCGTCTCTTTATCTGACCGATTCTCAAGCATCAGGATGAAGACATGTTTCGATGCGTAATAGGTCGATGGGGGCGGAGGGTTGGGCGCGGCATTTGTCACAGTGAACGTAGTAACCGCGGATTTGAGAACTCCTCCTTTTGAATCGACCGACACGAATGTCGCGGCATGAATACCACTTGCGACTGAGAGCTGCGTTGCCATGTCATTCGTGAAGAAGTCACCATGCTTCACGCCGTCCACCCACAATTCCATGTGGTTGACTGCACCAGAAGCACCATTCGCTGCGGCCGCGAAGGTTACAGGTCCGGCTATTGGACTGGGGCGGGGCTGCAGACATTCACGCCAGGAGCTTGCGGAATAGGACAGTTCGCATGGACAGAGTTGTTCCACACAATAAAAGAACCATCAACATGAGAGTCAATATTTGATTGGGCACCAACCCCTCCATTTATATGCAGCGAATGCTAGAAAGGAATGCACTCTGGCTACATGCGCGCTCTTACTTAATCAATTAATGATTGGGTACTGCCACCGGTACTACGCGATTTGGGGGCCTGGCGCTGGCGCACATAGCGAGGAACCCGGGAAGTCGCCGTCCAGCAATCGGAGTATTTTGTTTGCCCGTTTCTTGCAATAACGGCAGTGTCCGAACCGGCTACCCCGAAGGCGTGTGCCGCGGCAATTTCTTGGCGTCTTGTAGTCGCTTCAAAATATCCATGAACAACCATTTCCGCGGTGCTTATTGCATGGTCTGATTGAGTTAAGTGGATTTTTGCCTGTCAACAGAGTAGATGAGTACGTAGGGTGCTCTGAGTGGTCGGGGACGCGTGATGCTTAGCGGCCCTGATCAACTTCTCCCAGGAGCCTTCGTCATTCATGCGCTACATCCTCTCACTCTTCCTTTTCCTATCTCTCGCTGCCTATGCCGGGGCACAATCGGTCGGAAACATCGAAGACATGCAGGGCTGGCAATCGTGCAGTTCATGCGCGGGTCCAGGCGGAAACGGTTACAACACACCACACTCGATCACCCAGCATGTTTCCCACCCCTCTCTCGACGGCGCTTCGACTCAATATTGGTTAGGGGGCAATCGTTATCATCCATACAGCAATGCACTCTTCTTCAAGCCGCTGGGCGGACGTGCGGGCGCGACCCACTTCATCCTGGACTTCAACTTTTGGATTGCCGATGCGTCCGTGGCGCAGGGTATCGAAATGGACATCTTCTACGCCCGCAACGGTAAAAAAACTATTTCCTGACGGAATGCGATTCCCGGGGCACGTACCAGGGCACTTGGCAAGTTTCGAATGCGGTAATTGATAAGTGGCAGCACACCGGGCTGCCTTGCCATGTACGGTCATTTTCGTGGAACCACGTGACGCTTGAGTTCTACCGCCAGCCTGATGGCAATACGCGATTTGTGTCGGTGTCTATGGACGGCGATAAACACTACGTCAATCGGACATATGCTGCAAGGAATGTAAATAGCTTTGAGATGAATGCCGCCGTGCAATTGGATGGAGACAATCGCCAGGACAACTACTCGGTCTTCGTGGACAAGATGCAAATTAATTACTACTGATACCTGTTCCCCAAAAGGGCGCGGGTGCATGTCCGGACCCATTTCAAGATCATAGAAACAAGTGCGTCACTCTCAGCTTCAGTCTGTCTGCTGAATAGACACAGTTTTTCTCCAAATCGTTGAAATAGGAAAAAGGCAGGGTTCGTCCGCGTCAACCATCCCCCAATACCCGGAGCGGGCCTTCAGGCAGAGTACTGCCCTTGCTCGCTTGCGCATGAGTAAGGCTGTGGCCGAAGCGGACGTAGTCTAGCTACAACTTCCTCG
>CAWBVM010000004.1:0-81084 GCA_963792225.1 Terriglobales bacterium
CTGCTCGAAAGTGATTCCTTCTGGAATGAGGGATTCGACTTTACCCTTGGGCCCTTCTACAAGTGCCTTGTTCCCGTGAAACGTGAACTTCACGCCATTCGGGACTGTGATGGTTTCTTTCCAATACGTGACATTTCAATCCTTTGCGAGTCGGGAACCCCGCGTTTCAACTGCGGGCCTTCCACGCGTTGCAGCGGCTGGGCCAAAAGGTCCCAGCCCCAATAAATTTAGTAAATCTCGGCGAGGATCTCGCCCCCCATACCCTGCTTGCGGGCGTCTTTGCCCGTCATCACGCCCTTTGGCGTGGTCAGGATACTGATGCCAGCCCACCGAGCACCTTCGGAATCTCGTTGCGCTTCACATACACGCGGCACCCAGGACGCGATATACGCACCACATTCGTGATCGCATTGCCGTTCGCTGTATCGGTCTTCAGATACACCCGCACGACTTTCTTGCCGTCCTCTTCCGTCAATTTGTAGTTTGAGACATAGCCCTCTTCCTTCAGAATCCGGGCGATCTCTAACTTCAGCTTCGAGGCTGGGATGTCCAGCTTTTGGTGACGCGCATGTATCGCATTTCGAATACGAGACAGCATATCTGCGACCGGATCGGTCATGCTCATGAATCAACTCTCCTTTTTCTCGTCCGTTTGCTCATCCTCCCCGGTTTGCTGGGGTGAGAACCTGACAACGAGCTACACCAGCCGGCTTGGTTGAGCGGCCGACAAACGCCTTTGGAGTGCATTGCTACCGAACTTCTTATCAACTCACCAGCTGGACTTGCTGACGCCTGGAATCTCACCCTTGAGCGCCAATCCACGGAAGCACAAACGGCAGATGCCGAATTTCCTTAGATAGGCTCGCGGACGTCCGCACAACTTGCAACGATTGTGCTTGCGGCTTGCGAATTTCGGTTTCTTCTGGTCTTTAACGACCTTTGCAGTAGTTGCCATTCGTTTTCCTCTACCCTACATCCCGGAGACCGGGTTCCCTTCCGTAGCACGCTGCGGCTGGGCTGACTTATGCCTGTTGCCGGAAGGGCATCCCGAAGCTGCGCAGTAGCGCGCGGGCTGCGTTATCGTCCTTCGCGGTCGTCACGATCGTGACGTTCATTCCCTTCGTACGCTCTACCTTCGCGTAATCAATCTCAGGGAAGATGATTTGGTCGCGCAATCCCAACGTATAGTTGCCACGCCCATCGAAGCTCTTGGTAGAGACTCCGCGAAAGTCGCGGACACGGGGCAGTACGACATTCACAAGGCGATCCAGGAACTCGTACATCGTATCGCCTCGCAATGTGACCATTGCGCCAATCGGCATGTTCTCGCGTACCTTGAACGCTGCAATCGACTTTTTCGCGCGCGTCGTGACCGGCTTCTGGCCTGCGATTTGGGCTAACTCATTGACCAGTGGATCCAGCACCTTCTGGTTTTGAGTAGCTTCGCCGATTCCCATATTAATCACGATCTTGTGGAGCTTGGGAACCGCCATCGGATTCTCCATCCCCAACTCTTTCTGGAGTTGCGGAGCGAGCTCCTTACTGTACTTTTCCTTCAAACGTGCTGCCATTTTCGCTTCCTTTACTCACGGTTTCGGATTGCGTTTCAACGCGTATACCGGTTCGTGAACTAGTCCAATATCGTCTTACACTTCTTGCAGACTCGCTGGCCCTGATCGTTCCTGCCCGTGCGAACCGGACCACAGCTCTTGCAGACCAGTTGCACGTTAGAAATAGAGATCGGGCTCTCCTGATCCGCTATTCCACCCTTGATATTGCGCTGCGGGTTGGGACGGAGATGCTTCTTTATCATACCGACATGCTCGACCAATACCTTGCCTACCGTCGGTTCGACGCGCAATACGCGTTCGGTCTTACCCTTGTCTTTTCCGGCGATCACTTTCACAGTATCGCTCTTACGGATGATTACAGAATTCATAGATCTCAGCTTTCAGCTCTCAGCTCTCGCTGATTTTTGGTTTCTCGTGCGAAAGTCTAAAGGACTTCCGGTGCGAGTGAGACGATCTTCAAAAATCTCTTCTCACGCAATTCTCGGGCGACTGGACCAAAAACGCGGGTACCCACTGGCTCGCCTGCATCGTTGATCAAAACCGCCGCGTTCTCATCGAACCGGATGTACGTCCCATCTCGGCGGCGCGTCTCTTTATGCGTACGCACGATCACCGCCTTGACCACTTTCCCCTTCTTCACCGTTCCGTCCGGCGACGCTTCCTTCACCGCAGCGGTGATCACATCACCCAACCCCGCGATCTTTCCGGTTCCACCACCCAGCGGCAGGATCATCTGGAGCTTACGCGCTCCCGAGTTGTCCGCGACCGCAAGCATCGATCTCATCTGTACTGCCATTGCGATTTCTCCTTTTCTGCGGACTCGGCGCTACTGCGCCGCAACCTCGGTTGTGTGAACAGCTTGCACTTCGGCCAGTGCGGACCGGCGGAGAACTTCGACCAACTCCCACCGCTTTAGCTTCGACAGTGGACGTGTCTCGCGGATGCGGACCACATCACCCACATGACAAGTGTTCTGCTCATCGTGTGCATAAAACTTCTTCGAGTGACGAATGATGCGGCCGTACTTCGGATGCGCTTTTCGCATCACAACTTCGACCACAACCGTTTTTTGCATCTTGGTCGAAACTACGTTGCCGATCTTCTCATTTCGACGAGAAACGCCGGATTCCTTTGCTTGAGTATTCTCAGCCATCGCTTATTTCTCCGCTGTTTTCTTGCTCTTCTTAGAGCTCTTGCCCTTGGCCTGGCTAACAACAGGCGCCACGGCTAAACCAAGCTCGCGTTGACGCGCGATCGTCTTGATGCGGGCGATGTCTTTGCGCAATGTGCGCAACTGATTGGTGGTATCCGTCTGACCCAGCTTCGACTGGAAGCGCAAGCGGAACAATTGGTCCCCCGCCTCGCGCTCCTGTTGAGCTAGTTCTTCGGGAGTCAGATTCAGTATTTTCTGGAGCTCCATCTTCCTTCTCTCTTTATCCGCTCTCTTGCCTGTCAGGCGCGGCGGATTTTCATTTAGCAGCAGGCTCATCCTGCTGCAAGTTCAACTTCCCTTGCTATGCGTGCGACCCCGGACGCTGCACGAACACCGTCTTGATCGGAAGCTTATGCGAAGCCAACCTCATCGCCTCCTGTGCCACATCCGTTGCAACGCCTTCCATCTCGAACAATATCTTCCCCGGACGAACCACTGCCACCCAATGGTCGAGTGCGCCCTTACCACTGCCCATACGAACTTCGGCAGGTTTCTTCGTCACTGGCTTGTCCGGAAAGAGACGCAGCCAAACTTTACCGCCGCGCTTAATGAAACGCGTCATGGCAACACGGCTCGCTTCAATCTGACGATCGGTGATCCAGCCTGATTCGAGCGCCTTTAATCCAAAGTCCCCGAAGCTCAACTCGGAACCGCGCCACGCCTTACCGCGCACGCGTCCCTTCATCTGCTTGCGGAACTTAACTTTCTTCGGCATCAACATGATCGTTGCCCTTTAATGCTGTTAGCTATCTGCGTTCAGCTTCTGATATTTAAACTCTTACCGTAAGCTGAAAGCTCAACGCTAACAGCTGTCCCAGCAGTTAAAACGTAGACGTCGCCTGCGGCTCTCGCTTCTTCTGCTGATAGATCTCGCCCTTGTAGATCCACGTCTTCACACCGATGATGCCGTAGGTCGTGTGCGCCTCGGCGAAGCCGTAGTCGATGTCCGCGCGCAGCGTGTGCAGCGGCAGGCGACCCTGCAAATACCACTCCGAACGCGCGATTTCTGCGCCGTTCAAGCGGCCGGAAACACGCACCTTAATGCCTTTGCAACCGAATCGCAGCGCTGAATCAACAGACTTGCGCATGGCACGACGAAAACCGACACGCTTTTCGAGCTGCAGTGCGATAGCTTCCCCGACAAGTTGCGCGTCGAGTTCCGGCTTATGCACTTCCTGGATGTCAACGAAGACATCGCGATTGGTCCGCTTCTGCAGGTCTGCTTTCAGCTTATCAATCTCCGACCCTTTCCGGCCAATGATGATGCCCGGACGCGCCGTCTTAATGATGATCCGCAGCTTGTTACCCGGACGCTCGATCTCGATCGCGCTGATGCCTGCCGACTTCAGCTTGTCCTTCAGCTCCGCCTTCAGCTTCACGTCCTCGACCAGGAGCTTGTCGTAGTCGCGCTCGGTAAACCAGCGCGAGCGCCACGGCTTCGTGTATCCCAGCCGGAATCCGTAAGGATGTACTTTCTGACCCATCTCTATGTTCTCCACGCCTGCCGATACTTGGCCAGCAAGCTGCTCCCTACCTGTAGGGGTAATTTATTTCGCGGTCTTCTTTGCTCCGGAGATAGCCTTCTTCGCCGGTGCCTTCTTGGCCGCACTCTTCTTGACGGCGGTTTTCTTCGTTGCCGTCTTTTTGGCGGCTGTCTTCTTTGCGGATTTCTTTCCCGCTGTGGCGACTCCAGCTTCAACCGTCGTCGCTACATTCGCCGCAGCTCTCTCCGCCACGGTGATTTCAATATGCGAGATGCGTCGCTGATAGCGATACGCACGACCCATAGGGGCCGGCCGGATACGCTTCAAGCGAGGTCCTTCATTCGCCACTGCCATCTTGACGAACAGATTGTCCACGTCCACGTCGAGGCCCTTCTCCTGGCTCACATAAGTGGCGTTCTGAACCGCCGAACGCAGAAGCTTTTCGATCGAAGGAGCAACGGCCTTGTTCGTAAAATGCAGCGTTTCGAGGGCATCGCCCACGCGGCGTCCCTTGATCAGGTCCAGCACTAGGCGCGCCTTCTGGGGCGATACCCGCTGGTATCGGGCTTCTGCCCGGAACTCTTGTGCAGCAAAGTTCATCTCATTTGCTCCGCAGGACGCATCTGGAACGTCCTATACCTTTCTCCCGTTACCCTCTTCAGGGCTCCCCTCGACGCTATGCTTCGAAGGGATGTGTTATCTGGCCGGCTTAGCCGCCGATTCTGACTTCATCGCGTGCCCTTTGAACGTACGCGTCAATGCGAATTCGCCCAACTTGTGGCCCACCATGTTCTCCGTGCAGTACACCGGCACAAACTTCTTACCGTTGTGGACCGCGATCGTGTGGCCCACCATCTCCGGATACACGGTTGACCGCCGCGACCAGGTGCGAATCACCTTTTTCTCGTTCGCCGCATTCATCGAACCGATCCTCTTGTTGAGGTGCTCGTCAATGAACGGGCCCTTCTTTGTGCTACGTGCCATCTCTTATGACTCCCGGAGCACTTGTGCTCCGCTCCACTGTTTTACTTCGTGCGGCGCTGGACGATGAAGTCGTCCGTACGCTTGTTGTTGCGCGTCTTATAACCACGGGTCGGCTGGCCCCACGGGGTCACCGGGTGACGTCCGCCCGAGGTCTTACCTTCACCGCCGCCATGCGGGTGATCGACAGGGTTCATCGAAACACCACGGTTCGTCGGACGAATGCCCAGCCAGCGCTTACGTCCAGCCTTACCGTATGAGATATTCTCGTGATCCGTGTTGCCGACCTGTCCCACAGTCGCCATACAATCGATCAGCACCCGCCGCGTCTCGCCAGAGGGCAGCTTTAGAAGCGCGTAATCGCCTTCCTTCGCCACAAGCTGCGCTTGAGCACCAGCTGAACGTGCCATTTGAGCGCCCTTGCCCGGGCGTAGTTCGATATTGTGAACCGTAGTACCGGCAGGGATGTTGCGCAGCGGCAATGCATTGCCGACCAAGATGTCAGCCTCCGGACCGGCGACCACCTTCGTCCCTACCTTCAATCCGATGGGCTGAAGAATGTAACGCTTTTCCCCGTCAGCATATGCGATCAACGCTATGCGCGCCGAGCGGTTCGGATCATATTCGATCGATTCCACGGTTCCCGGTACGCCTGCCTTGTCGCGTTTGAAATCAATTAGGCGCAGCTTGCGCTTATGACCGCCTCCCACATGACGCATGGTAAGGTCGCCAGAGTTGCGGCGTCCGCCCGTCTTCTTCTTGATCTGCGTCAGCGCTTTGTGCGGACGGTCCGTGGTCAAATCATCATTGACCAAGGTCGTCTGGAAGCGCAGCGTCGGAGTTGTTGGCCTGTATGTCTTGATTGCCATCTTCTGCTCTCAGCCGCTAGCGAATGCTAGCTTGTCTGGCTCGGCGATAATCGCGTTCCGCACGAGCAATCCTGTCATCCTGCTGGAGGATGCGATTCGCTTCGCATCCTTGTGAACGATTTTTCCTTCTACTCTTATCCCTTACTCTTACGCCGTTTCCGCGTAGTCCGGTACCTTCTCGCCAGCCCTTAAGCGAACGTATGCTTTCTTCCAGTCCGGCTTATATCCGGCGAATTTTCCGCGGCGGCGTTCCTTGCCCACGAAATTCGCTGTGCGAACCTCCGCAACCTTCACGCTGAAAGCCCTCTGAACCGCTTCTTTGATCTCCGTCTTGGTCGCGCTCTCGGCGACAACGAAGACCAGCGTGCCCGCCGTCTTACCAGTTGAGTTCTCTTTGTTCGTCAGTCCTTTTTCCGTGATCACAGGACGGCGAAGGATTTCATGTAGCGCTCGCATTTACGCCACCTCCTGACGACGCTTAGGCGCCGACTTTTTCAATGACTCCTGTAGCTTCTCGATCGCAGGACGCGAGAAGACAGCACGGTCATAACGCAACAGGTGATACGGATGCACCTCGTGGCTGCCCATCAACTCGACGCCCTTGAGGTTGCGCGTACTCAGTACTAGCTTCGTGCTCTGCTCTGCCGTCTCCGGACTCAGTGTCGAAACCAGCAATGCTGTCTTCTCCACGCCGAGAGTTTCAAGCGACTTGCGCATGTCCTTGGTCTTGCCGGATGCGCTCTCAAGGTTGTCGACGATGACGAGTTTCCCGCCCTCGAGCTTTGCCGCCAATGCAGAGCGCAATGCGCCAAGCACCTTCTTGCGCGGAAACGCGAAGTCATACGAACGCGGCTGAGGACCGTGCACCGTTCCGCCGTGCCGCCAGATCGGCGAACGCACGGAACCAACACGGGCACGGCCCGTGCCCTTCTGCTTCCACAGCTTCTTGCCCGATCCGGACACAAGCTTCTTGTTCTTAGTGGCGTGCGTACCTGCTCGCTGTGCGGCACGATAATGATTTACCGCTTCCCAAAGCAGCGCCTCATTCACCGCGCCGAATACCTCCTCGGCGAGTTCAAAGGTGCCTACTTTTTTGCCGCTCAGATCCACAACATCAATACTTGCCATAATTAGCTCTCAGCTTTCGCCTGCGCCATACTTACGCGGCGCTCTCAAGTCTCAATCTCTGCCATCCTCTTCAGCAATCAACCTGTATTCACAAGCTGATGGCTGAGTGACAGCCATTACTTCTTCTTGCCGCCCGATGCCTTCTTCGAAGCCTTCAACGGATCGACAGTGGTCGCGCCCGCAAATCCGCGGCGCTCACGAGGCGGCAGCTTTGCCTTATTGATAAGCACGTACCCGCCCTTAGGACCGGGCACCGCTCCTTCCACCATGATCAGATTGTCTTCGAGATCCACGCCGCGAATTTTCAAATTGCGGACAGTTACTTTTGCAACTCCCATGTGGCCGCTCATGCGCTGGCCGGGAAACACGCGTGACGGGAACGAAGAAGATCCTATAGATCCCTGCACCTGGAACATATGACCGTGCGACTTTGGACCGCCACCGAAATTATGCCGCTTCACCACGCCCGCGAAACCGCGGCCCTTGGTAATACCAGCAATGTCCACATATTTCTCGTCAGCGAAGATATCGACCAGAACGCGATCCCCGACCTTGATGCTTCCATTTGCGGAAGACTCTTGTCCCGCTTCGACCGTAGCGTTCACCGGGAACTCTTTTGTGATCTTCACCGGAGGAACATCGCCCTTTGCGAAATGGCCCTTCATCGGTTTCGTGACGCGCGATTCTTTGACGAACTCGACCAGTCCGATCTGTGCCGCGTCATATCCATCTTTGGCCGCAGTCTTGCGCTGCGTCACAACGCATGGACCTGCCTGGATGACTGTGATCGGATGTACTTCGCCCTTGTCATCAAAGACTTGGGTCATCCCGATCTTTTTTCCTATGATTCCGTTAATCATCTTCTGTCCTCATCATGCAGGCGCGTACGCTCTGCACTGTAGGTTGATGGAGCTACTTCTTTGTCTCGAACGCCTTGATCTCCACGTCCACGCCAGCCGGAAGATCGAGCTTCATAAGCGCATCGACCGTCTGCTGCGTTGGCTCAAGGATGTCGAGAAGACGCTTATGTGTGCGGATCTCGAAGGCCTCTCGCGATTTCTTATCAACGTGCGGAGAACGGAGAACGCAATACTTGTTCTTCATCGTCGGCAACGGAATCGGTCCCGCTACTTGTGCACCCGTGCGCCTCGCCGTCTCTACGATCTCACCTGTTGATTGGTCGAGCACCCGATAGTCATACGCCTTCAGGCGAATGCGGATTTTCTGTCCACCGATCATTGCTATTCCTTGCTCAAAGAGCGAGCGGCTGTAAGTCGCCGCGTGACTATCTCCGAAGAGACCTGCTACCTGCACGCCTCTTCGGAAACTAACTCACTGTTCATCCAGCCCGCGCATTCAAGTTCGGACTGGAAATTATTTACGCCAGAATTTCAGAGATGGTACCGGCGCCGACGGTGCGTCCGCCCTCGCGGATCGCGAACCGCAACCCCTTCTCCATGGCCACCGGCGTATGTAGCTCGATCTCCAGCTGCACATTGTCGCCCGGCATCACCATCTCCGTCCCCGCCGGCAGCTTTGCCGTTCCCGTCACGTCCGTCGTCCGGAAGTAGAACTGCGGACGGTATCCATTGAAGAACGGCGTATGCCGCCCTCCCTCTTCCTTACTCAACACGTAGATCTCGCCCTTGAACTTGGTGTGCGGCTTGATCGAACCCGTCTTCGCCAGCACCATCCCGCGCTCCACGTCTTCCTTCGGGATCCCGCGCAGCAACAGCCCCGCATTGTCTCCCGCCAGCCCCTCATCGAGCTGCTTCTTGAACATCTCCACGCCCGTCACTACCGTCTTGCGCGTCTCCCGGAAGCCCACGATCTCTACTTCCTCGCCTACCTTCACCTTGCCCCGCTCGATCCGTCCGGTCACCACCGTGCCCCGGCCCGAGATCGAGAAGATGTCTTCGATCGGCATCAGGAAGGGCTGGTCGATCGCCCGCGCCGGCAGCGGTACGTTCTTGTCCACCGCATCCATCAGCTCGTCGATCTTGTCTTCCCACTGCTTCTCTCCGTTCAACCCGCCCAGCGCCGAGCCCCGTACCACCGGCACATCATCGCCCGGGAAGTTGTACTTCGACAGCAGCTCCCGTACTTCCATCTCCACCAGATCGATCAGCTCCGGATCCTCGACCGCATCGCACTTGTTCAGGAACACCACGATGTAGGGCACTCCTACCTGGCGCGCCAGCAGCACGTGCTCCTTGGTCTGCGGCATCGGTCCATCGGTCGCCGCCACCACCAGGATGGCACCGTCCATCTGCGCCGCTCCCGTGATCATGTTCTTGATGTAATCGGCGTGCCCCGGACAATCCACGTGCGCATAATGCCGGTTCGCCGTCTCATACTCCACGTGCGCCGTCGCGATCGTGATCCCTCGCTCCCGCTCTTCCGGTGCGTTGTCGATCGAATCGAACGAGCGAAACGAATTCTTCGGGTTGTGCTTCGACAACACCTTCGTGATCGCCGCCGTCAACGTCGTCTTCCCATGATCGATGTGCCCGATCGTCCCTACGTTCACATGCGGCTTGCTGCGGTCAAACTTTTCCTTTGCCATCTCTCTCCAACCTCTCGAACTAAGCGGGCGTCAACGGCCCTTCGTCTTCCAAATCATCGGAGTCGTAATAGGCTCCGAGCGGTTCCTCACTTGCTACAATTCCTTCCGCCCTCACCATCTCCGCAAATTGTTTCAACTCCTCGCCATGATGACTGCGAAAAGCCTCGAAATGGTGGTGCGTCTTCCAAACATCTAAGATCCGATAGAATCCCTCGGCTGCAGTCACTTTGAACCACTCCGACATTAAGTACCCATCGGAGCCTTTAAGCAACTTCGACCACTTGCCTTCAGGAGCAAACAGCCTCTCGAACTCCTGCTCCTGTCCTGCATTCACCAAAAATTGCCGCACTACAAAGAAACGGCCGCTCCGGCGCGTTCACCGGCTTGCTGTCTTTCCCTGAACCTTCGCAATCACTTCCTCCGCTACACTGCGCGGAGCCTCTTCATACTTACTGAAGTGCATCGTGTAGGTGGCACGCCCCTGCGTACTCGAACGCATCTGCGTCGCGTATCCGAACATGTCACTCAGCGGAACACTCGCCTTCACAACCTGTGATCCAGCGCGATGCTCCATACCTTCGATACGCCCACGGCGGCTGTTCAAGTCGCCGATGATCGTCCCCATATATTCTTCTGGAACGACAACCTCAACCGCCATCACAGGTTCGAGCAAGACTGGGCTCGCCTTGCGGACAGCTTCCTTAAGCGCCATCGAGCCGGCGATCTTAAACGCCATTTCGTTCGAATCAACATCATGGTAGCTGCCGTCGTATAGCGTCACCTTCACATCCACCAACTCATACCCAGCAAGAACGCCGCCCTGCAGCGCTTCCCGGATCCCCTGCTCCGCCGGCTTGATGTACTCCTTCGGAATCGTGCCGCCGACGACATCATTCTCGAATTCGTAGCCTTTTCCCGGATTCGGTTCCACTCGGATCTTGACGTGTCCGTAGTTACCCGATCCGCCCGTCTGACGGATAAACTTGCCTTCCGCATCTGAATGCTTCCGGATGGTCTCGCGATAGGCGACCTGTGGCTTACCCACATTCGCCTGCACACCGAACTCGCGCATCATGCGATCCACAAGGATCTCGAGGTGGAGTTCCCCCATGCCTGCAATGATCGTCTGCCCGGAATCCGGATCCGTATGCACCTTAAATGTCGGATCTTCCTGTGCCAGCTTATTGAGCGCCACACCCATCTTTTCCTGGTCGCTCTTGGTCTTGGGCTCGACTGCAACGTCGATCACCGGCTGCGCGAACTCGATCGATTCCAGCAATATCGGAGACTTCTCCGAACAGATCGTGTCGCCGGTCGTCACGTTCTTCAATCCGACAACTGCACAGATATCACCGGCGAAGATCTCGCTGATCTCTTCACGCTTGTTCGCATGCATCTTCAACAGTCGACCGATGCGCTCCGTGCGGCCTTTGGTCGCGCTCAGCACCGTATCGCCCGTCTTGAGGTGGCCCGAATATAGACGGATAAACGTCAATTGTCCGACATAACTATCCGTCATGATCTTGAAAGCCAGGGCCGCGAAAGGTTCAGTATCGTCTGCTCTGCGCTCGACCGTCTGCTCCGTATTATCCGGATTCACACCCATCGCCGGTGGAATATCCAGCGGGCTGGGAAGGTAATCGACAACCGCATCGAGCAGTGTCTGTACGCCCTTGTTCTTAAATGCCGTTCCGCATATCACCGGGAACAGCTTCATCCCGATCACGCTCTTGCGCAGCGAATTCTTCAGCTCCGCGGCGGATATGTCCTCGCCCTCGAGGAACTTGTGCAGCATTTCATCGTCGTTCTCCGCAACCGATTCGACGAGTTGTGCACGGAAAGCCTCCGCTTTCTTCTTGAGGTCCGCGGGTACATCTTCTACCACATACTGCGCGCCCATCGTCTCATCGTTCCAGATAATGGCACGCATTTCGATCAGATCGACGACGCCCTTGAATGCTGCTTCCTGGCCGATCGGGATCTGGATCGCTACCGGCTTCGCATTCAACCGCTTACGAATCGTATCGATCGCATGCTCGAAATCGGCGCCCATCTTGTCCATCTTGTTGATGAAGCAAATGCGTGGAACACCGTACTTATCAGCCTGCCGCCACACCGTCTCCGACTGCGGCTCAACTCCGTGTACTGCATCGAAACAAGCGACCGCGCCATCCAGCACGCGCAGCGAACGCTCGACCTCCGCCGTGAAATCCACGTGGCCCGGAGTATCGATGATATTGATACGGACATCGCGCCATGAACAGGTCGTCGCCGCGGACGTGATCGTGATGCCGCGCTCCTGCTCCTGCGCCATCCAATCCATTGTGGCTGTGCCTTCATGGACTTCACCAATACGGTGCGTGATTCCCGTATAAAACAGGATGCGCTCCGTCGTAGTGGTCTTGCCGGCATCGATGTGCGCCATGATGCCGATATTTCTGCAACGCTTTAATGGGACCTGACGTGCCACTTTGAACTCTTTTCCTAAACTCTGATCGGCGAAAAATTCTTACCAGCGATAATGCGCGAAAGCCTTGTTTGCTTCCGCCATACGATGAACGTCTTCCTTCTTCTTCATCGCGGCGCCGCGTCCATTCGCGGCATCGAGCAATTCATTCGAGAGCTTCTCGACCATTCCCTTTTCCCCACGCGCGCGGCTGTAGCTCACCAGCCAACGGATCGCCAGTGAAACCCGGCGATCGGCGTTCACTTCGATGGGCACCTGATAGTTCGCGCCGCCCACCCGGCGGGTCTTCACTTCGAGTACCGGCTTTACGTTCTCGACGGCCTTCTTGAACAACTTCAGGGCGTCATCCCCGCCGCGCTGTTCGAGGTTCTTCATGGATTCATAGAAGATCCCCTGTGCCGTCGATTTCTTGCCACCCCACATCATCGAATTGACAAACTTTGTGATCAGGGTCGAGTTATAGACCGGATCTGCCGGTACTTCCCGCTTTGCAATGTATCCCTTACGAGGCATCTCTATTCCCTCACTGCCGCGCTGCCATCAACGGCGCGCTTGCTGAATCTTGTTATTTCTTCGGACGTTTCGCGCCATACTTCGAACGGCTCTGCTTCCGGTTCGCCACTCCAACCGTATCCAACGTGCCGCGCACGACGTGATAGCGGACGCCTGGCAGGTCTTTTACGCGGCCTCCGCGGATCAGCACGATTGAGTGCTCCTGCAGGTTATGGCCGATTCCAGGAATATAAGTCGTTACTTCGATTCCGTTGGTCAGGCGGACTCGCGCCACCTTGCGAAGCGCCGAGTTCGGCTTCTTCGGTGTTTGGGTATATACGCGGGTGCAAACACCGCGCTTCTGCGGAGATCCCTGCAACGCCGGACTCGCCGTCTTGTAACGCGGCGCCGTTCGGCCCTTCCGAACCAACTGATTAAACGTGGGCACTTCTCTCTGCTCCTAAGTTCTATCTGCATGGCTCACCACGCAGGTCGCATTCCATGCTGCTTACGCGACAGACACACTGAGACGCGGGGCAACACCCGCGCTCGTTCGCTAATTCTGATTCCTGTCAGTGTTGACCTGCGACGGTGATGCTCAGCTCAGAAAGAGGGCATTCCGTTTCGCAAGTTTGATTTGCATAGCCTCCTTGGCGGAGGTGGTCGCAAATCCTATCAGCGAGGATGCCTAAGCACGAGACTCAGGCTTGCATTCGCAGAACCAAGTTAGTGTAACAACTGAAACCTCGGCGGTCAACCCGCCGAACGCGTTACACCAGCACGATGACACCTAAAAAAGAATAGCACAATCTATACTCCCCTCCGCTTGCGGCGATTCGCTCTTACCTTCTACACTGACCTTTCGCGCAAATTTCAATCGCATACCGCCGCGTCTGCTCGGCGGGGAGGTTCAATGCCGCAGTACCCGGCTTCCAATGCCGTCCGTCTCCGCTACATTCTTGTCACTTTACCTGTCCTTTTCCTCTTCTCTCTCTTAACTGCTTGTGGCGGCGGAAGCAACACCAACAAAGTGACTGCACTCCTCGTAGGTGATATAGATCCCGTCAGCCAGACATTCACTTCGCTTGGAACGCAATCGCTGCAGCAGGGCCAGACATTGCAGCTCACAACACAGATCAAAAACCCCAAGGGTGCCGTCATCTTCCCCGCCGTGACTTGGGCTAGCAACAATCCCCAGGTGGCCTCGGTCTCGACCAACGGGAACTTGTGCGGCGGCACCTGGGACGCGAACTTTATCAATTGCACCCCAGGTCCCATCACCACCACTCCCGTCACCATAACCGCGAGCGCCGGGGGACAATCCGCTGCCATCGCCGTATCCGTCCACAGCCGCATCAGCAAGGTCACCCTCACTCCCGCAAGTAGCGCGAGTGCCTGCACCTCGCAGACGCACACATTGCAATTCACCTCGAACGCCTTCGACGTGAACGGCAATGACATCACCGCCAGCACCGGAGCTCCTACATTCGCGGTGAGCGACACGACCGTGGCATCTGTGGATGCTAACGGCCTGGTTACTGCGAAAAACTCTGGCGCAACCGGTATCCGAAGCACAGTCGGCGGAGTCACCAGCGCTCCTGCGACCTTCATCACCTGCCCCCCCGCCAAGATCGTCCTCCACAAGAGCGGTGATCCTGCTGGCACAGTTACGACGGCATTCAACCTCACGATCGGCGCGACCGCGACACTCGTTGCAGACATCACGGACACGCTCGGCAATCCGGTTACGGGGCTCACTCTCACCTATTCCAGCGCGCAACCGGCCGCCGCCAGCATCTCCGGCACTACGCTCACTGGAGTCGCCGTGGGATCATCCACGCTGATCGCCTCCTGCCTGCCTCCGGGCTGCAATCCCAACAATGGGTTCGCTGCCGCCGGAGCCGGAGTAGCGCTCTACAGCAACATGGACACGGCCACTGTCACCGGAACAGCCGCTAGCACCACCGTTTACGCCACCGGAATCACCGCTGCCGACGCTACCAACACCAACACCTCATTAGTTCCCATTGACACCAGCACGAATAAGGCAGGGACGGCGATCACGTTGCCGGGTGTTCCCAACTCGATGGCGGTCGCTCCCAAAGGAGACCTTTTGTATGTTGGAACCGCCGGCGGTCTTGCCGTCATCGCGACAGCGACCAATACGCTGAGTACCACCGTGACGAATGCTGTCGGCAGTATTCTTGCGGTCTCGCCTTCAGGCGCACAAGTCGTGACCTTCGATGGACCTAACAATCGCGCGCTGCTCTTCGACAACACTGCGAGTCCCGGCACGGTCACGCAGATCGCCGTCGCCGCGAACATCTCTTCAGCCGCATTCTCTCCCGACGGCTACAAGGTCTTCATCACCGCCAACGGAAAAGTGTTTGAACTTGTCCCAGGCGGAGTTACGCACAGTACCCCGGTCACGGGCATTCCCACGACAGTGACGGTTGTTCCCCAGGGTGTGCTCGCCTACGCTTCTCCAACCGCGAGCAATCAGATGTCTTCGATCGCCGTTTGCAACGATACTGTGGTCACCACCCCTAGCGTTACAGCAGCGCCCTCGCTGCTCCGCGCCTCCCCGGATGGAACCGAGCTCATAGGAGTCGGGGCAAATTGGGTTCTTCAGCCTTACGCGATCACAGGCACGCTCTGTCCGCCGACAGTCACTCCTGAACCGGCGGCGACAACGCCAGCTTATGGAGGCTCGACCCCTACTCAATTGATCATCTCTCCGAGCCAGAACTTTGCCGTCGCAACCAGCGCAGGCGCTGCTGCCTCAGCGACGATTAATTTTCTGGATCTCAAGACAGGAACCCCGGGGGCTGCGACGCTTGCGGCCGGAGGCACAGGCACTGCTACAACCGGTGGCGTCACCCTCGAAGGCTCGAAGTTGTATATAGGATTGAAGGGAGGCAGTGGGAACGCTGTTCACCAGTTCGATCTCACCCAGAACCCGCCCGCCGACACTGCACAGATACCACTGACCTTCACACCCGATTTCGTGGTCGTGAAGCCTTAACAAGCCACCGCAACCATCGGGTGCGTACATCCGTACGCACCTTTTTCTTATGCGGCCGCCTTCATCGTTTGCGCCTTCTGCGGCTGGATCACGGTCTCTTCAGAGCACGCGATCGAATTAAAGTGCGCGGTGAAAAAATCACCTATACAGACAAAGAACGCGAACGCGACCCAAGCCAGGGCCAGCAAATACAGAACGATCATGGGCTCCTCTTTCTACCCAAGGGGCTGGGCGGAAAGAATATACCCCCATTCCAGAGCTGCACGCTGGCAATTCGTAAGCTGCACGTCTGTAATTCCAGAGACGCTGGTATTGCAGCTAGCTCTGTCTATTTGTGGGCCGGAGTGTCCATCTCTTTTGCCACGGAATCCAGCACGCCGTTGATGAAATTCACCGACTCTGGAGCGCTGTATTTATGAGCGATCTCCAGCGCTTCGTTGATGATCACTGGCTTGGGGGTCTTCGGATACCCCATGAATTCCGCTACCGCCGCCCTTAGAACGTTGCGGTCTACCACCGCCATACGCTCCAGCCGCCAGTGGCTCGCATGCTTCTCGATCTGCGCGTCGATCTCCGCCTGGTGGTCCATCGCGACCCGAAACAAATCGTCCGCGAACCCGTGCGCCTCTTCCTCTACGTTTGTGCGCTCGGCCCAGAACGTCTTCTGAACCTGCTCTACCGTCTGCCCCGCCATATCAGACTGGAAGAGCATTTGCAGCGCAAGCTCACGTCCTTTTCGCCGTTGACCCATCTTTCTACGTTAGCAGAACGCTCGAAGAACCTCAGTGTTTCGTGCTGCCCCCCACTTTGCGCTGGACACTCACCATCTCGACCGCTGACATGGCCGCCTCGAATCCCTTGTTCCCTGCCTTCAGTCCTGCGCGGTCGAGGGCCTGTTCCAGCGTCTCGCAGGTGAGCAGACCATACGCGTGCGGGACGCCGGTATCCTGTGCCGACTGTCCAATGCCACGGGTCGCCTCTTCCGCGATGTGCTCGTAGTGTGTCGTCTCTCCGCGGATCAGACATCCCAAGGTGATCACTGCATCGACGCTCCCGGTCTCAGCGAGCGCGCGCGCTCCTGAGGGCAACTCGAACGCACCGGGAACGCGCACGATCGTGACGTTCTCCCGCTTCGCTCCTACTCGCCGAAGCGCATCGAGCGCACCATGCAGCAAACGCTCGGTGATGACCTGGTTCCAGCGGCTGACGACGATCCCGAATCGCATTCCATGTGCGTCCAAATCTCCTTCGACAGCGGGGATGATGTTCTTCGCAGGATCGTCGTGACTCCAAAAGCCGATCTCTGTTCTTCCGATCGCGACACAAAAAAGTTGTGACGCCCAGTCCGTGGGGTGCACATCGGAGACGGTAATGTTCACCCCCGATGTTTCAGCGCTGAACGTCTCAGCGATTCGGTGTACTGATTCGATCTCAGAGACTTCGATGAGTAGTTCGGGGACGGTCAGGGCCCCCTCCACCCACTCGATCTCTCCGAAGGGGGCCATGAAGAGCGTTCCACGCCGCGGAGACTCGCCCGTCTCCGTCCAGCTCTTGCCCTCTTCCAATCCAAGTCGTCGCAGCAGTTCGCAAAGCCGCAAAAACTCCTCTTCGCTTCGGGTCTGTCGGACGGCAGTGATTTTCTTAATCATGTGCTTTTCATTGAACCATAGAGCTAGGGGTCAGGGGCTAGGGGGGTCATTGGGAGCGGCGGACTGTTCCTCCGATATCCCCCGGTGGGGGTGAATCTTTGGAATCAGTGACTTAGGCTGGGGTGATCCCTGGAGATCCCTGAGATCCCTAAGTAAGTGCTTTGTTTTGAGTGAATGGCTGTCCTGCGCGGGATGACAGGGCAAAGGATTGTGCTGGAAAAGAGAAAGCACGCCGTGGTTGGCGTGCTTCATTTTCTAGATATCTTCTACTTACAATTCTAGCAACTTCGGGGTAGTTTCATACTGAATTACGGGAAGTTTATATCTACTTTTGTTTGTGGAAATTAGGCAGATTTCCACAAATTGGGGGTATTGACAGGTTTTTTACTGCCCAAAATGGTGGATTTGCACAGGGGGAAGGAAGTTTCCACAGGGGTGGTGATTTGGGGTGTGGAAAAGTATCCGTTGGCGCGGACCCCAGCGCCTAAAGGCGCGGTGATGGCATCGCGAATCCCCCGGCTGAAGCCGGGGGTCTACCCCTCTCGCTCGTCGTTTATCCCTCGTCCCTAATCCCTAGCACCTAAAACCTAGCACCTAACCCCTGCTCTTCACCTTCCGACGAATTTCGCCGGTCTCTTTTCGAAAAAAGCAGAAGTTCCTTCTCTCTTGTCTTCGGTGGCGCAGCAGACGCCGAACAGCGTCGCCTCTATGAACAGGCCTTCCGCGAGGGTGAGATCGTATCCGTGATTGACTGCTTCGAGCGTGTACTGGATCGCCAGCGGAGCCATACCGATGATCTTCTTAGCGATCTCTTCCGCACGTGCGATGAGCTTTGCCTTTTGCGCGGTCGCGTCGGCGCCCTCGCCGGAGTCGACGACCTCATTCACCAGCCCGATGCGGTGCGCTTCCGCGGCGCCGATCATATCTCCGGTCAGCAAGAGCTGCGCCGCGATGCCCTTTCCAACGAGGCGTGGAAGCCGCTGGGTTCCCCCGTACCCGGGGATGATGCCCAGCTTCACCTCGGGCTGCCCGAACTTCGCCGCCGGAGTCGCAAGCCGCATGGTGCACGCCATCGCAATCTCGCAGCCGCCACCCAGGGCGAATCCGTGGATGCAGGCGATCACTGGCTTGCCGCAGTTTTCGATCAGATCGAGCACCGCTTGCCCTTTATGCGTGTATTCTTTCGCGATAACGGGATCGTTCTTCGCCAGTTCATTGATGTCGGCGCCGGCGACGAACGCCTTTTCCCCGCCTCCTGTAAGGACGACGACGCGCACAGCATCACTCGGACTCGCCTTGATCTCAGTAAAGATCTGCCGCAACTCCTCCATGGTCGCCATGTTCAGCGCGTTGAGCACCTTGGGACGGTCGATGGTGACGTAGGCGATCTGGTTGCGGGTTTCGAATTGCACGTTTTCGTAGGGCATGGCTCTTTCTTAGCTTTTCTGCTGTGGGTTGAAGGATTTGCCTGGGGTCTTAGGTGTCAGGTGTCGCGCTTGGGTTTCTGCCCGATGATTTCGTTCTTAAGCTAGAAATCAAACTTGCAGCATTCTTTTTACCTCAACTACCCTGCTCTTCCAAAATTGTGAATTGGGTATTGATCTGGAGTAAAGAGCCCACGAGCAAAGATGATTGGATTGCGGTCTAGAACTTAAAGACGAGACCGCCGCGCAGGCAGCGTGACTCCTGCACCAGATAGAGGGTGCGTCCGTCGCTGCCGAGGATTGGGCGATATCCCTGAGCCAGCAGGTTCCGAATGTCGATCACGGCTTCCACGTGTACGGGGAGGAAATTGGGAAGCGGCTGCCGCACACGGACGTTGAGATAGGGTGCGTTGGAGAGATTACGGCTTTCGAGGGCGTCCACCGGCGTAAGAGGATCTCCCACCGTGTAATTGTAGGAGCTCTCCACCTGGGTCTTTCTCGGGAGCTTCAGAGTAAGATCTCCACCGAAAGCGGACCTCATCTGATGCCGCAGCGACGGCCGAAGTACGGCAACGGTCGCATAACGCTCAAGGTCAGCATCGAGCACAGTGCCATATCCGTAGTGTGCGCTGGCATCGAGAAGGGAGTTCAGTTGGCGCTCCCAGCGGACCCGGATACCGCGCGCATGCATGCGCCCAATGTTGGCAGTAAAGCTTTCGAGGTCGCTTCCCGCGAGGATATCGTCAGCGTAATCGGGGCCCGCGGAATCCATTTGCCCGATTCCGCTCAATGCAAGATTACTGATGGAATCGCGGTAGAAGCTGGCGGCGAGGTGGTTGTGCTTCCAGCGATGTTCGTAGCCTGCTTCCTGATGGCGGCCTCGTTCAATGGCCAATCCGCGGGAGGTGAGGGAGAGGCGCGGTCCCGGCTGGACATCGTCCTGCGACGCCCCTGGCCAGCGCTGGCGGTAAAAAGCGCGACCGTCCGATCCGACATTCATCGCAGCGTCTATGAACGGTTCGAAATAAACCTGCGGACCGACGACGGAAGCGTTCTCGAGCTGAGCCCCATAGCGCACATCGATGAGGTCCATGAGCTTGGCGCTCTCGATGAACGAGACGCCGAAGCTGTTGATTGTGGAATTTGGCAGTCGCGGAGAATCGACACTTGCCCGGCGGACGACGAAAGCTATCTCGGGTACTTCGGGACCGTCGCCGTGGGAACGGGGCTTAAAGGAGACGCGAAGGATTCCGTCCGGATCGCGTCCGCCGTATCCGACATTGCCTTTGAAAGCGAGCGCGCCGGCGCTCAAACCTTGCTCAATGTCGAAGTCGGTGACGACGGTAGGCATACCTCCCAAACCGTCGAACCCGCCCCCTGCCATGAAGGCAAGCTGTGCGCTGAGTTCATCGTTCGGGTTGCGCCCTTCTGCGGTGGACTGTACGAGTGCCGGATCAAAGACGCGGAGCAGCGCGCGATTTGCCGAGGAGCGAAGCGTCCACTTCCAGTCGTCATCGTTGGAATCGGGTCCACGGCGCGCCGGCAGCATCTCCCCGGCACGGAAGATCGTGCTCAATGTGAAATTGAGGATCAGGTGAGCGTCCTGCGCAACTGTGACGTGGTCCCGCACACTGGGGAGGAAGGAAGGCGCGCTGACGCGCAAAATGTATTGTCCGGGAAAAAGAGACGAAATCGCGAAGCGGCCACGGTTGTCCGTCAGCGCGGTATGGACGGCGAGCAGCGCGCCGGGGCCCGCGGCGAACGCCTCGACGGTGGCGCCGGTCTGCGGTTTGCCTGCGCTGTTCCTAACCGTGCCCGAAATATTGGCGGAAGTCTGGCAAAGGGCAGACGCAGTCCACAGGACGGCGCCAGCCAGTATGATTGCCAATTTCCGTCCCGGAATCATTTGGGCCTTACCTCCGGACGAATCCACGGTAATTCTACTACTCCACGGCAAATTTTGCCGGCCGGACGAGTTGCTGCTTAGACACGTTATCGTTCACCTTGACGGTGAGTTGATAGTTGCCGGGCGGTAGGGATGCCAGGGGTAGGCTCTTTTCGAGGGTAACCTCTTCGCCTGAGCTGCCTAGTTGGGCCGTAGTTTCGCTGGTCTGCACTACCGCCTTATTCGTCTTGGAATCGACGATCTCGTATTGGAAGCTGGCGTCCGATTTTTTCGTCTTATCGTCGATGCCCAGGTTATAGACCTGCATCCAGAAATTCATCTTCTGGTTGCGCTTGAAGCTGACTGGCTTTCCGTCTGCTGGCTCTACCCGAGGACGGACCTTTGTGCTGCCCAACACGAAATTTCCCGTCCCGATCGACTTCGCCGGCACACGTTCCATCTGGTCGGCCAGGATCAAGGTGGAGGTAATCAGACCTGCATCGTCGCCCATGTTGGGCACGGTCAGGGGATGGCTCCAGGTACCCACGCGATCGCCGTTGACGTCCTTTACGACGATGTCCACCCGATAGCGTCCGGCACGCAGCGGCATCGCCTTCCAATACACGTTCGAGTTCTCCGCGGTCTTCTGCAGCAGATCTTTAGGAACATCCACCCGCACGGTGTCTTCAAATGTCTGCGCAATGCGGCCAGTAAGGGTCGTGACGCGTCCGAAGATATTCACGACTCCGCGCTCGATGCCTTCCTTTTCCGTGAACGTGACGTCCCGGTTCTTCATCTGGACGGTGACCGGCACCAACACGGTATCGCCGGTGACGCGCACGAAATCGGTGTGCACGTCGAAGGGCATCAGGTTATAGCGAACGTGACTGGTAACTACCTCTTCCAGATCTTTGAACTTCACTGGCGGCGCGGACTGGAGCTTTGCAAACTGCTCCAGACGCTCAAATTGCTTCGAGTTGTTCATGTTGGTGAATGGTCCGCGGCCCAGGCTTTCCAGGCCTCCGACACGGTCGGCTTTGCTCGCGAGCCCCATCTCTTCGTATTGGGTCAAGCCGCCGCCCGGAGTGTGCGCCAATGCGTCCTTTTCGCCGCGGTCGACCGTCATGTGGAAGTCACCGCACATGCATGTATCCACGAACTCGATGATGACTTCCTGACCGATGCCTTCCAGATACCGGTAACGCCATTGCTCGAAAGGATAGGTCGACGTGGTTCCGCCTCCCTCTTCGGACGGACGGTCATAGGTGCCGCCGCTGGGATGAGACTCGACCTCGTCCGCAGGCCCGAACTTGATATACATCTGGCCACGATCGGTGAGTGAACCCTTTTTGCCTGCTGCAAAATGTTCGTTGGCGTAAGCGATGCGGCGGTAGTGCTCTTCGCGGAATTCGTTTTCGGGGGTATCGGGGGTGGGATCGCGGCGGAGCCAGAACTGTTCGACGAAACTATCAAACTCTTCCTGATTGGAGAGTTGCTTGAGCGCTGCCATCTCGTCGTCGCCGATGATCCAGCGCACGTCCTGGTCGACCCACTTCTTGATCTCGCCCTTGAGTTCTTTTGAAGCTTTGCCCTTGATGCTGTTGCGGGCCTGGTCCTTGCGTTGCTCCAACAGGTCAGGATCACTTGTGTTCTGCTTTGAATCTGGCTTCTCCTGGGCGAAAGCATGGCCCGCACTGCAACCGAGCAGCACTCCCGCTAAAACGAGCGGTGTCCATCGCTTCCCAGACGAAGCTGAAAACTTCCCGAGCGAAAACATGGTGAAACTCCTCATCGGATATACGTCTCTCTATTCTAAGTTGCCCATATAGAGAGGGCAAGCGCCGTCCCGCCTTAGTCCGGCAAGCTGCACGAGCTCGAACCCAGTATCGGACGAGAGAAAAGCGGCAAGGTGAACAGCTATACTGAAGTTACTCCTTATTGCCAACGCTCGCTAATCCATTCGGAGTTGCATGAAAAAGATCATCTTACTCATTGTCGGCCTCCTCATCGTCACAGGAGGCATCGTCTATGCCACGATTCACCGTGACAGCGGCGTGGCCGCGGTACAGGCCGGCAAGGCGGAGCGCCGCGACCTGGTCTCGATCGTGAGTGCTTCCGGTGAGGTCAAGCCCAAAAACTACGTCAACATCGGCGCCAACGCGTTTGGCAAAATCACGCATTTGTACGTCAAAGAGGGCGACCACGTGAAGCGTGGGCAACTGCTCGCGCGCCTCGAGAATGTGCAGCCGACTTCCGACGTGGAGGCCACTCGCGCCCAACTCGATGCTTCCAGAGATGATGTAGCCGCCGCGAATGCCGCCTACAACCAAGCCGTCCTGGATCTCGACCGGGCCAAAGCCGACTATGAGCAGAAGAAGCTCGACTATGAGCGCGGCTCTTCACTGTTTCACCAGGAGCTGATTGCGAAGTCGGATTACGATTCGCGGGTGGCGGCTTATGGAATGTCCAAGTCGCAACTGGCGCAGGCGCAATCAAAGATCTCGCAATTGAAGGCGCAGAGCGAATCGGCACAAGGACACATCAAGCAGTACAGCGCGCAACTTCGCCACGCCACCGACGTGTTGAGCAAGACCGATTACACCGCACCCTACGATGGCGTGATCACGAACGTTCCTGTGCGCGAGGGTGAGACGGTCGTGGTTGGCATCCAGAATTCGCCCGGCAGTACTCTGATGACCCTCTCCGACATGGCGATCGTTACCGCCGAAGTCAAGGTCGATGAGACCGATGTCGTCAATGTGAAGCTTGGACAAGCTGCAGAAGTAACGATCGACGCCATCCCTAACAAGACATTTCCTGGTCGTGTGACGGAGATCGGCGACAACGCGATCCTGCGTTCGACTGGCGTCTCCACGGCGCAGAGTACGGCAGGCGATCAGGAGGCGAAGGATTTCAAGGTCGTCGTCACCCTGGACAGTCCCCCCGAAAACCTGCGTCCCGGACTGTCGGCGACGGCAAAGATCACGACAGCGCGCAAAGACAATTCGCTCGCCGTCCCCATACAGGCACTGGTTTCACGTAAGCCAGAGGAGCTGAAAGTTACCAAGCCCGGAGCGCCCCAACCTAAGGTCCAACCTGCATCCGTGACCGGCGCCAAGAAGGTACAGGACATGCAGGGAGTGTTTGTGCTCACCGGTGCAGGTGAGAAGAAGACGGCACAGTTCCATGAGGTGCAGACCGGTGTCTACGGCTCGACGGACGTGGAGGTTACGGGAGGGTTGAAGGAAGGCGATCAGGTGATCACCGGTCCGTATCGCGTGCTGCGGAGCCTGAAGAATGAAACCCGCGTTAAAATCGAGAAACCCGACACGAATAAGGACCAGAAATCGTAAACGAAATTGGGCGTTAGCGGTCTAACGAGCGGAAACGCCGGGAACTTTTCCTGGCGAGCTTGCGTACGAGCCACTAGAGGTGACCGATGCCCGTTGAAAGCATGCAGCAGGAGACCGTAATGCCGACCCCCATGGACATGCCGGCGCGTTCCAGCATATCGACCCAGGCAACCGCTGAAAGCGTCATTACCTGCGAAAACCTCTGGAAGACCTATGAGATGGGCGAGCAGCAGGTACATGCGCTCAAAGGTGTGAACCTGAATATCAATCGCAACGAATATGTTGCGATCATGGGACCCTCCGGCTCCGGCAAATCGACGCTCATGAACCTCATCGGATGCCTGGACACGCCAACGCAGGGTACTTACCGGCTCAATGGCCATCTGGTAAGCGAGTTGAACGATGATGAACTTGCCCGCATCCGCAACAAGGAGATCGGGTTTGTATTTCAGACCTTCAATCTGCTGGCCCGTGCCACCGCTCTTCACAATGTGGAGCTGCCGCTGATCTACAACGGTACTCCGTCGGAGGAGCGTATCCAGCGTGCCAAGGAGTGTCTGCGGCTGGTGAACCTCGAACACCGCATGGACCATAAGCCGAATGAGCTCTCCGGCGGACAGCGTCAGCGTGTTGCCATTGCACGTGCACTAGTCAACAAGCCGTCCATTCTGCTGGCGGACGAACCGACCGGAAACCTGGACTCGCAGACTGGTCTCGAGATCATGAACTTCTTCGATGAACTGCACGCGAAGGGCAATACGATCGTGATCGTAACCCACGAGCACGACGTCGCCGAGTATGCGCATCGCGTGATCTACATCCGCGACGGCGTAATTGCAGATGACAAGATGAACTCGAAACGAAGGATTTAGCTTTCAGATTGTGGTTGCTTCGCAGTTCACGGTTTACGTTCTGACAACTGACAGCTGCAAACCGTGAACTAGTACACCAGCGCAACCGTCTGCCCCTTGTTGTTGTAGGGGATGGTGATGGACGCAGTTTTGTGCGAAGGGTCGTATTTCGGGCTTCCTATTGCTTTTCCGTCCAGCGTGGCGGAGCGGGGAGCAGACTTCGCCCCATAAAAAACGACGTCGATGTTGGAGAACCACGGTTTGAAGGTCCCATGCTGCGGCTGGAGACTCAAAGAACTCTCCGTGCAGGTCATGGAGAGGTGCATGTGGTCCATGGTCTTGTAGTTGAACGTGTGGCCGTCATCCATGTAGAGCAAGCCGCGGCATTCCGGTCCAGGATAGACACGCAGTTCGAGATTGCCCTGCGGCACATACATGGTGGACTGCACCACCGGTTGCTGCGGAATAATCGAACCGGCTTTGACATACACCGGAATCTCATCGACCTTGGGCCTGACTTCGAACTCAGAGTGAACGCCTGGAGCAGGTTTCTGCGGTCCGCCTTGCAGTACGGCGCCAGTCCAGTAGTTGTACCAGGTACCCGAGGGTAGTTCGACCTCATAAGGATCGCTAAACTCCCAGACTTTGGGAGCGACCAGCATTGCAGGTCCGAACATGAATTCCGTTTCGTTTGCAGCCAGCCCTCTTTCGTTGGGAAACTCAAGGAAGAGGGGACGCATGATAGGAATCCCTGTGCGTGCTGCCTCTTCGGCCGCGGAATAGATGTAAGGCAGCATGCGGTAACGCTGTTCGATCGCGGCCTTCATGTATCCCTCGTACTCCGGTCCGAATGCCCATGGTTCTTTGTCGCCTGAACCCTTCTGGGAGTGGTTGCGGAAGATAGTGTTGAAGGCACCGAGCCACATCCAACGCGTGACGAGGTCAGGGGTGGCAGTGCCGTTGTATCCGCCGATGTCATCGCCGACAAGCGGAATGCCGGAGATGCCGAGGTTGAGCAGCGTCGGCACGGACATGCGCATGTGGTTCCATGTGCCCGAGTTGTCACCCGTCCAGGTGGCGGCAAATCGCTGACCTCCCGCGTACGTGGCGCGCGTGAGCACGAATGGGCGTTCGTTGCCCTGCAGCTTCAGCAGACCATCGAAGGTTGCGCGTGAGTTCTCTTCGCCGACGATGTTATGCGCACCCAGATGGGGCAAGGTGGAGCCGTCGTCCAGACGATTGAGTGCGTCGAGCGGCATGGTCTTGGTAGGAGTCTCAAAGACAGAGGGTTCGTTCATGTCGTTCCAATATCCGCGAACCCCCATCGCCACAAAGTCTTTGTAGAGGGCGCCCCACCAATCACGCGCTCGAGTCAGAGTGAAGTCGGGAAACACAGATGCCCCGGGCCACACCGGCCCCACGAAGATGGAGCCGTCGGCATTTTTGACGAAGACGTCTTGCGCCAAGCCTGAGTTGTAGGGCGGATAGTCATACTTGGCAATGTGCAGATCGGTGATCAGGATCGTGCTGAATCCTTCATGGCGAAGGTCTTTGACCATGCCTTCAAATTGGGGGAACGTCTGGCGGTTGACTGCAAACGGACGGTAGTGGTCCTGATAGTCGATGTCGAGGTAGATGACGTCTGCGGGAATCTGCTTATCACGAAAGGTCTTGGCAACCTCACGGACGCGTGTCTCGGGCTCGTAGCTATACCGGGACTGTTGAAAGCCCAGACTCCACAGTGGAGCCAGCGGAGACTTTCCGGTGAGGTTGGTATATGCGCTGAGCACGTGCTTGGGCTCGGGACCGAAGAAGAAATAGTAGTTCAGCTCTCCACCTTCAGCGCCGAAGGAGTACTGGTCATGGCGTGCTTTACCGAAGTCGAAAGAAGAGCGCCAAGTATTGTCCATGAAGATGCCGTAGGCGCGTCCGTTCCGAAGGGCGGTGAAGAAGGGGATGGCTTTGTAGAGTGGGTCGGTAGATTCCTGCCATCCAAAGGCATCGGTGTTCCAAAGAGTGAAGGCCCGGTTGTTGAGGGTAAGCGAGGTCTTGTCCCCAAGTCCGAAGTAAAGCTCGGATTCATCCGGCGGCATCTGTTTGGTCACCCGGAAACTTGTGCCGTCGAATGACATCGGCTCGGAATCTTCATTGATGACGTTGTTCTGCGCATCCAGAAAAGCGATGCGCAGCGGCGACTTATTGATGCGGACGTGGGCGCTGGACAGGTCCAGCGTAACTGCGCCCGTGGCGTCGGTGACATGTACAGCGGGCGTCTGTGGTCTGTATGCGGGGTCGAGCGCCCAGGACAGATCCTTGGGAAAGGTGCCGGACGCTGACACGCGGACGCGAACGGTCGAAGCATCGATCGCCGTGACGCGGATATGACTCTCCCCGGCGGTGAGTTCAACGCCGTTAGGAAGATTCGCTACACTCGTTACCGCCCCGAGGGAGCGCCAATCAGCGAAAGCCTGCAGGCTGACAAACAAAATAGCTGCGAACAGAACCCGGAGCGGGAGTCTCATAAAAGCCTCGCGATGAAGTAGAGGTGAAGGTATTTTGCCGCTGCATTCTTGTCAATTCATTGGCGAGACTTAATTGGCAAGACCCGCCGCCATCATCGCAAGAAACCTGGTCACCAACGGAGGCGCTTCCCCTTTGAGTGCGCGTCGCTCGGGTTGGAAGAGGGTGGCGACGAAGAAGGGATGGGATGCAAGTTCGATGGCGCGGACCTCTCCCGTGGCGTCGTGGGCGGTGGCGTGAAGTCCGTTGCGAAACAGAAGTGGCGCGTAATCGCGGTTGAGACCGTAGTTGCAGTGATAGCCTTCGACGATCCGCGGACATGCGTAAGCGGTACGAAGGTGCCCTTCATCGTTGAGGATGATCTCTTCACTCTGCTCGACCAGCGAGCATGCGAGATGAGAGATCAGCGGACGTTCTGCGTTGGGATTGGTCTCCGCGTGTTCTGTCTCGGTCAATCCACAGACGTTACGCGCGTACTCCATGATGGCGTGCTGAAAGCCTCCGCAGGTGCTGAGAAATAGACGTCCGTGCTCGCGCGCGTATCGGATCGTGGCAAGTGCTGCCTCTGTATTTGCGTAAGGGCTGGCGGGGACGCACCATATCCCGTCACAGCTCGCGAATTGCGTGTGCGGATCGACGATGGTGGAAGTGTGGAACCAGACAGGTTCGACACTGGTGCTCTGCTGAAGGGCGGCGAGTCGAAGTGCTTCTGGGATAGCTTGATGCGCGACAACCGCCGGGTTGTAGTCTCCGACAAGTGCTATGCGAAGCGGATGGCCCATGGATCGTAAGTATAGGTCGGAGATAAGGCCTGAGTAGCAGAGAATGCCACCCAGGCTGTGTCGCCTTTGCCTAATCGCGCTCCTTGGATTCGGGGTGATGCTGGAGTGGCGCAGCGTACTCGCTCACGTTCCATGCCCAAGAGGCGATCAGTGCGGCGCCCTGATTGATCTCGTCGGGCAGCACCTTGTCAAAGGTGTCGGTCTGAGAGTGGTGAGCTTCGCGGTAGTGCGCTGGCTTTTGAACGCAGAAATAAGCGGGAACACCCTTGTTGAGGAAGGCGACGTGGTCAGAGGAGCCGAAGTAGCGGGTACTGAGGGAATCGATGTCGAAGACCTCCTGTATCGGTTGGTAGATCTCTGTCATCGGTCCGGCAGTCTCGTAGAGATTTTCGAGTGCGATCGACGTCACCTTACCTGTTCCCGTGTCGTGCACGAGCACAGCATCGATCTTGGGAACCTCAGCGGCGTGGTTCTTTATGAAGAGATCGGCGCCGATCCCGCCCTGCTCTTCGCCCGTGAACAGGATGAACGTGATGGTGCGCTTCGGTTTCATGCCGAGCGCTTTGAGCGTTCGCGCCGCTTCGAGCGTCGCCATCGCGCCAGTGCCGTTATCGAGAGCGCCTTGCCCAAGGTCCCATGAATCAAGGTGTCCGCCGATGATCACGCGCTCTTCGGGGAACTCTGAGCCTTTGATTTCGGCGACGGTGATGGAGGCGTTCTCGGGAGTCGGGCTGAACTTGCCATCGAGTTTCACGGTCATGGAGACGGGTTGGTTGTTGTCTTTAGCGAGGCGGTAGATAAGCGAGTAGTTCTCGTGGGCAACAAATGCGATCGGATAGTCCGAAGGTTGGTAACGGTTATACCCGCCGGACATATTGAAGAGATTGTCGGTCTTGCCGCTATCCAGGATGAGCGCGCCAACGCCTTCGTCTTTCAGGCCACGCATCAGGCGGTAGCGGGCAGCTCTGGAGCTGCGGGAAGAAACTCCGTGGTACGGACCGACGACTGCGTCGTAAGCATTCTCAGCCTCGGCGGTTGGAATCTCATCCGGTTCCCCAAGGAGCACGATGGCGCCTTTGAGTTTGCCCTTGTAAGTGGAGAGGTCCGCCTTCGGATCGAGGAGGACGACGTTGCCGCGTAGTTCACCGTCGGTAGCTTTCGACCATCCCATCGAGCGGATCGGGACACTGCGCTGAATCGGAGCAGTGATTGCTGCTGTGTCCTCTCCGCGCAAGTAGGCATGTGCAACCTGTGTGGTCTCGAGGTGGGCATCGACGCCGTAGTCCTTGAATCGCTGAAGGGTCCAGTCGCTCGCCTGCTGCATCTGTTTGGAGCCGGTGAGACGCGGTCCGATAGCAGTGGTGAGATGTTCCAGATTTTTCATCAGATCAGAATGTGCTTTGACCTCGTCGTAGATCTTCTGGTCCGCTTGTTGCATGGCGGTGCGGTACTGCTTTTTCTGTTCATCGGTACGGGGTGCCGTTGTCTGTGCGAATGCGCTGGCGGTCAGCAGAGCGCAGGTGAGGAGGGCGGATGTAAATTTATTCACGAAAAACAGAATAGCAGGGGGAATAGGAGCTTTCAGCGATCTGCTTATGAGCGCCGATCTTCCTTCCCAGAAAGCTGATAGCTGGGAGCTTGAGAGCTGACGTTGTAAGATTGTGCGGCTGAAATGAATCGAACCAGCTCTAGTTCGCAAACGCGAGATCTTGCGCGTTGGCTTCTCTCATACGAAGAAGCTGCGGAAGGGCCTTCCGCGGAAAATGTATCTGCAACATTCCGAATGTGCGAGAAGCTGCGGCGCCCTCTGAGCACGCTGATCGGGTCCACAGGTTTTCGCTCACTCCTGGCTCGTGCTCTGACAGTGGCGAAGCGTGAAGATCCAATGCTCGACAGAGTGCTGGTGAGAGAAGACGGTTCGCTGGAGGGCATGAACGAACTTCCCAATGGCAAAGCGGCGGAGTCGGGTGCTGTGCTGATCGCCGCGCTATTAAGCCTTCTGGTGACATTTATCGGCGAAGCTCTGACCGTGCAATTGCTGCAAGATGTGTGGCCGGACCTGCCCGGCTTCGACAGGTCTCCTGGGGGAAAAGAATCGACATGAAAAAGCACGCTAGAGTCAAAATCCACAACCTGCCGACAGGGGTGACGGGGCTCGATGAGATCCTGGGCGGCGGTCTTCCGGAGTTCTCTTTCAATATCATCGGGGGCGCGCCCGGATGCGGCAAGACCACGCTGGCGCACCAATTCGTCTTCGCCAACGCGACGCCGGAGCGCCCGGCGCTCTACTTCACGGTACTCGGCGAGCCCGCGCTGAAGATGCTGCGCTATCAACAGCAATACACGTTCTTCGATATGACCAAGCTGAACAAAGCCGTTCGCTTTGTGAATCTTAGTCAGGAGTTGATCGAGCGTGGATTGCAAGGTGTATTGGCAGAGATATCCAGACAGGTGGAGGCCTCCAATGCCGGCATCGTGGTAGTGGACTCGTTCCGCACCGTGCTGCGCAGCGAGCAGAGTGGCGAGCGCGAGATGGGGGTGCAGGTATTTGTGCAGCAGTTGGCGCTGTTGCTCACCAGTTGGGAGGCCACGACTTTCCTGATTGGCGAGTACGCCGAGTCGGAGCTGAGGGACAATCCGGTGTTCACCGTCGCCGATGGCCTTCTCTGGCTGTATCAAAACGTGGAGCGGAACTCGATCATCCGGAAGCTGCAAGTCATGAAGCTGCGGGGACAGGCCTCTGTACCGGGGCTGCACACCTTCCGCATCACCGATGCCGGGCTGCAGGCCTTTTCGCGCACCCTGGGATTGGCCGGGAAGAAAAACAGGCATTTCCCCGCGCAGAAGCGTCTTTCCACGGGTATTGCGGAGCTGGATAAGATGATGGACGGGGGCATCCCGGAGGGCGATAGCGTGTTGATCGCCGGTCCCTCAGGCTCGGGCAAGTCGCTGATCGCGACGCAGTTCATCGCTGCGGGCATCCGCGCGGGCGAACCAGGCATAGTGGCCGTCTTTGAAGAGCGGCCCGATGAGTACGCCGGACGTGCATCCGCTTTCGGGCTTGACCTCAAGACTCCATTGCGTGATGGAACCCTGGAAGTGATCTATCTCCGCCCGCTCGATCTTTCAGTGGACGAGATGATGCAGGAAGTCCTCGATGCCATACAAAGGACGGGCGCAAAGCGCTTGGTGATCGACTCGCTCGCCGGCTTTGAGATGGCGCTGGCCCCAGGCTTCCGCCAGGATTTTCGCGAATCCCTCTATCGCATGATCTTCGCATTGACCGGTCTTGGCATCACCATCGTGAGCACTGTGGAGATGGAGGAGTCGTTTACCGAACTGCTGTTCAGCACTTATTCCATCTCGTTTCTGACTGACGATATCGTCCGGATGCGATACGTCGAGATCGAGGGCCAGCTTCGTAAGATCATGATGGTACTCAAGATGCGTGGTGGCGCCCACAGCATGGACATCCGCGAGTATGAAATTACCCAAAAGGGAATCCTTCTCGGCGAACGCCTGACAGGCTACGTAAACCTTGTCACGGGCATCCCACAAAGAATGACCGACTCTGTCGCCAACAAGAAGCTGCCCTCTTCCGGACGTGAAAAACCCACGGGACGGAGTTAAGAATGGCGGCGGAGTTGTCGAATGCGGTAGCGGCGGCACTTGACCTCCCGAATCTGTGTCGTGCTGTCGCCGAGTTTTCCCCTATGCCGATGGTCGGCGTAGAGGGTGTCACGCATATCGTCCGCTATGTCAATCCTGCTTTTTGTCTGCTCATCGGTAAACCGAAGGAAGAACTGATAGGCGACCCATTCTGCAACATTGCGCCGGCCGGTGAAGAATGCTTGTCTCTCCTCAGCCGCGTCTACCGGACAGGGCTAGCCGAGATTCATACCGGTCAGGACAACAATGGTTCCGTGCCTCTTTATTGGTCGTATGCGATGTGGCCGGTGCTTGCCACAGACCGTAGCTCTCTCGGGATCATGATTCAGGTGACGGAATCAAATTCTTCCCATCAGGGTGCAGTCGCCATGAATCAGGCCCTGCTGCTCAGTTCGGTGCGTCAGCATGAACTCGCAGACGCGGCGGACATACTGAACACTCAACTGCAAGCCGAGATCTCGGTGCGCAAGCGGGCGCAAGAGGCGCTGATTGCCAGTGAAAAATTGACCTCGGCCGGACGGATGGCCGCCACCACTGCGCATGAGATCAACAATCCGCTTGCGGCCGTGACGAACTTGCTGTTCTTGACGAAAAACACTGACGGGTTGCCGGCGCCGGCCCGACAGTACCTGGAAATCGCCGATGGTGAGCTAAAGCGCATCGCCCATATCACCCGGCAAACATTGGGTTTTTATCGCGAGTCGGCCGCTCCCAGTACTTTCTACGTCGCGTCCTTACTGGATTCCGTAATCGATCTGCTGCAGGCGAAGGTCAAGTCAAAGGGAGCAACCGTCGAGAGGCAATGCGACGCACGGTTACAAATAACCGCTGTCTCCGGGGAACTGCGGCAGGTATTTTCCAATCTCCTGCTGAACAGCTTGGATGCGCTCGGCGAGGGCGGAAAGATCACAATGCGAGCCTCTGTTTCGGCAGGCTCCTCCAACGGAGAACGCCGCGTCAGGATTACCGTCGCTGATAATGGCCAAGGCATTGGTGTGGCGGCCCGGTCGCAGATATTCGAACCCTTCTTCACTACTAAGGGATCGATCGGAAATGGTTTAGGCCTGTGGGTCAGTAAACAGCTCATCGAAAAGCATGGCGGATCCATCCGGCTCCACTCGCGCACGTCGGGACCGCAAAGAGGAACGACGTTTTCGGCGGTTTTGCCTACTGCCGTTGCCTGAAATCAATCCTTTGCATTACGCAATCGCTTAAGCTGCGCGACCATTTTGTTCGATGAAGTCGATGGACGTCTTCTCCGCCCAGCGGCCGTCAAAACCTGGTGCCGACTCGGAAATGAACGCGCAGTGCCCACCATGGGCGGTTTCGATGTAGGTGATGTTCGGATTTCCAGTGACCTGGCGGCGCGTGTCTTCGGTGACGCGAACGAAGGGATCATCAAGGGCGTGGATGATCAGCGTAGGGATTCCGATATGGCTGACGACACGAGCGGCGCTGGCGCGGTCGTAATAGTCTTCGGCACCGGTGAATCCGTTGTAGCGAGCGGTGATGAATTCGTCAAAATCCCAAATGCTCGCGAAACGGGGCAGACGGATATCTTCGTAAATATCGGGGAAAAGTTTGCGCTTGCGTTCATAGCGTTGGCGCAAGTTGCGCATGAAGCGTAGTTCGTACAGACGGTTCCGTGGTTCGTTGAGCGCAGCCGCGGAAGCCGCGAGATCCATGGCGGGTGAAACGGCGACGACGGCCTTTACTTGCTTGGGCGGCGCCGGTCCCCATTCACCAGCACACTTGAGGACGAGGTTCCCGCCCATGCTGAATCCCACCAGCGCGATATCCTCGAGATGGTCTTTTTCAATGAGTGCGTGCGCGATGGCAGCCACGTCAAGAGATAGTCCGGAGTGGTACAGCGTGTGCGTCAGCGCCTCACTGCCGCCGCAGTTGCGCATGTTCATCCGGATGACATTCATCCCGCGCGCCCAAGCCTTGCTTCCGGTTCCTATTACGTAATTGGAATCGATGGAGCCTTCGAGACCATGAACGATGATGATCGTCATTGCCGACCGGTGGTCCTGCTGCCAGTGGCAGGAGCAGAGGACCTCGATCCCAGGTTCGATCTGGAACTGCCGTTGCTCCCCTGGGGGTAGCAGATTGCTGCGGCGCATGAAGTTGCCGAAGATGGTCTGGAGATGTCCGCCGCGAACGCGACGGCGCGGCACGAATGGGGTCGGCTCGAAGACAGCTCGCGTGTCGCTGGGCATTGTGATTAGTGTAGCCACAGTTGAACTCGGATGCGCTCTACAAGTATTCCACTGGCGCGGGTATGAATGGCTGCTCCATATTGCCGATATGCGCTCGCGCCCGCTGGATGAGGTCTTGATAGATGTAGGCGCTCGATCGCCAGCGGCGTTGCTGCGTGAGCGGATCGAGCTCGATGAGCCCGAACCGGAGGTGCCAGCCTTCATTCCATTCAAAATTGTCGATGAGCGACCAGTGGAAGTATCCGCGCAAATCTATGCCAGCGGCGAGGATGCGCTGAATCTGTTCATACGCTTGCTCGAGTATGAGCGGACGAATGCGGTCAGCGCGATCGGGCACTCCATGCTCCAGGAAGAGAATGGGTTTACCGAGTGAAGCGAAGCGCTGTGCTGCTATAAACATGCCCTCGGTGTACGCCTCTCCATACGGGTACTCGGTGCCGTGGTCGCCTTGTGGCAGATGCGAAGGAATGGTCAGGTGCGCGCAGAGCGTATTGCGGCGGCGATGATCGAACCGCGCATGGAGACGGCTGTAATAATTGAGCCCGACGTAATCGTATTTTCCGGCGATGCGTGCCGTGTCTTCATCGTTCATGAGCGGGAACGGCGCAGTTCCACGAATGATGGTGTCAGAAAACTTTCCATTGAACAGGCGATCATGCCATTCGCAGAGCTTCTGGTCTACGCGAGAAGCCGGCCGTGTGGGCGCGAGGATGATGAAGTGCTGCGCCCATCCAACCATGGCATGCGGCTGAATGGAGTGGATGATGTCATACGCACGCGCGTGAGCATGCGCCAGGTTGAGGGTCACGCGTGCGCCGTCGAAGATGCGGCCGCGATAGCCCGGGGGAAAGTATCCGACCTGGTAGCCGAGCGACGTATATACGTTAGGTTCGTTAAAAGTTGCCCAATCGGAGCAGAGCGGACCGAGATGCGTGACCACTTTTCGGACGAAGCGTGCGAAGAGGTAGGGTGAGCGCGGGTTGAGGAATCCGCCCTGCGACTCAAACCATATGGGATTGGTGAAGTGATGCAGCGTGACATGCGGACGGATAGCGCGCACACGCAACTCGCGGAGCATCTCCGCGTAACGCTCGAGTGCGAATTCGTCCCAGTGATTTTCGCGAGGCTCGATGCGGCTTCATTCGACGGAGAGACGCAGTGCATTGACACCGATCTGTTGCGCTGCTGAGAAATCGCGCTCAGCGTTCCGCCACCAGTCCGAGGCCTTTCCCACCGTGTCGTGCGACCTGATCTTGCCTTCGCGCTCCCATTGTGACCACTGATTGTTGTGGTTCCCTCCCTCCACTTGATGGGCCGAGGTCGCAACGCCCCAGAGAAAAGCGGAAGGGATGATGTTGGGTGAGGGTTCCTGCATCTACGGACGAACTTCCGCTTCCCAGTAGCCCTGGTCTTTCAGGAAATATGCGTCGTTGTAAGTATTGATCGCAGTTCTGAGAAACATGCGGAGAACGGCAAAATGTCCCATGCTGCGGAAGCGGCGATTGGTCGTGTGAATGCACCCGGAAACGACCCGGAACTTGCGGCGCTCCACCTTCTTGCTGAGCAGATAGTCTTCGGCATACAGCGCGTTCTCATGGAAGCCCCCTAACTGCGTGAAACGGTCACGGCGGAAGAGCATGAACATCCCAGTCGAGAATGGACGAACCAGGATCGATATATATTGCGCGACATTGTTGAGCGCATAGAGGATATGGTCGTAAATCGTGCCCTCGCACCAGATATTGGTGGTGAGACAGTCGAGTTTTCTTTTTTGCGCCAACGCTACCGTGCGACGGATAAGTGTTTTGTCCTTCAGCTCCATGTCCGCGTCAAGGAACAGGAGAAACTCTGAGGTGGCGCGAGCAGCCCCGGCATTGCGCCCAACGGAAGGAAGGCCGCCGGGGATCACCTCAATATCGAGAGCGTCATCCCTGCGGAAGAAGAGTGCAAGCTCCTGCGTGCCGTCGGTCGAGCCGGCGTCAGCAACGAATACTTTCGTATGCCGCATCTCCGGATAATCCTGATCGCACAGTGAGAGCAACAAGGTCGGCAGAAGCCGCGCTTCGTTCTTCGCCGGGATAACGATCGTTAAGACGTTCCTGGTGGTGGTATTCACGGATACACGCTCCTTCAGTGCCGATCGTGATGTAAGTGCAACGGGCATCATCGGTCCATGACCCGGAGTTGAGATAGGCGATCCCATCACGGGTGCGATCGAGCGCGATATGGGTATGCCCACAGAAAACGCGCGCGGCGTTGCCTTGTTTTGCGTAACCGAGCGCGCCCTCTGCGACCTTTTCCGACAGACGCAGCCAGCGGGTATTGAGTCTGTCGAGATAGCGGGTAAACGTTTTGCTCTTTGAATCTAGTTTTTGCAGCTCATGGAAGATCCACTCCCCGAGGCGGCTCAGAAAGACGTTGTTGACGACGAAGCGATCGAATTGATGTCCGTGAATGGCAAGGTGACGGATGCCGTCGTACTCCCAGACATATTGCTGATACACCGGCACGCCAACAAGGTGGGACATGATATTGGAGAGCCCGTGGTCGTGATTGCCTTCAACCCAGACGACCTCGATGCGACGTTTGGGGTTCGAGAGTTTGCGAATGTAACTGAGGAACTCCCAGTGCTCTTTCGTAAGCCGCCGAAAATTCAGGTCGCTGAAGATATCTCCAAGAAGAATAAGTCGCTTAAACCGCATGGTTCGTAGAAGGGACAACGCCTCGTTTGCCCTGCTCAACTCGCTGCCGAGATGGAGGTCCGAAAGGATCAGCGTATCTATATGCGAGTACGCGCCCACCATACGGCTTCTTTGTAGCAGGCGGACGGTGAACCGGCAGTGAACAAATCATTAAAGAATGAAGAACTTTGAGAGCAATAGTGAAAGATTGAGAACATTTCCGGGAGGGATTGCGTATTAGATGTCAGCGCGACAGTTTTTCAGAAGACTTCGCGTTCGATTCGAGCACATTTTTTGAGTACTTTTCAGGTTTGGCGCGTCTATCTGCTATTAGGTGAGAGTTAGGAACGAGGTCAGGTTATGCAGTTGCAGTTGCAAGCGATCCAAAGCGCAGACGGAGTGCGAGTGGTCCGTTGCTCGGGAAGGCTGGTGTTTGGTCCCGAGGCGGAGGAATTTGTTCGCGAGTGCAAGAGCGGCATGTACCCAGGCGCGGAACTGGTGGTGAATCTTTCGGCGGTTACCACGATCGACAACCATGGAGTGGGTGCGCTCGTGGGCTTGCTTGCGTCCGCCCGCACGGTGGGCGGCGATGTGCGCCTCGTGCTTCCTGGCTCAGGAAACAAGGCCGTGCAAGTTCTTAATTTAATGCACGTTGTGCAGCAGTTCCACGTCTTCATAACGGAAGAGGAAGCAGTGAAAAGCTATCGCAGAGCATGCGCGGTGGCGTAGTTTGTTTAAACTGCTTGCATGCGCATCACCGCTGTGCAACCAGAAGTACGCGACGGAGAGACCGAAGCGAATCTTGCTCGGGCATTGGAATGTCTCTCTGCGGCCCCGGCGTCGGACATCTATCTTCTACCTGAACTGTTTACCACCGGCTATGCGTATTCCAAATGGGACGATGCCGCAGACCGGCACACGCCACTCGCGATAGAACGCCTGCTGGCCTTTGGCCGGGAAAAGGGCGCAGCTGTATTGGCGGGAACGATCGCCCGTAACGAAAACGGACACCTCGTGGACCGCCTGTGGTTTCTGGGTCCGCATGAGACAAGACACTACGACAAGATCCACTTGATCGCGGCCTTCCGTGAGCCAGAGTTCCTGGTTCGCGGAGCGCACTCATTTCTGGCGGAGGTGGGGTCCGTGCGAGTACACGCAAGCATCTGCTTCGACCTGCGCTTTCCCGAGTTGTATCGCGCGGCTGCGCTCGATGGCGCAGAGGTCTTACTGATCATCTCCGCGTGGCCCGCAAAGCGGATGGACGCCTTCACCACGCTGGCGCGCGCACGTGCCATGGAGAACCAAGCCTATGTCGTACTTTCGAACCGGGTCGGCAATGCCCAGGACGGTACGGTATTTGATGGCCACTCGCAGATCATCGCTCCCGACGGCGCCGTCATTGCGCAAGCCGGAGAAACGGAAGCCTTCTGCAGCGCAATCATCGATGTGGAACGGGTGCGAGAGCTTCGTGAGTCGTTTCCCGTCTTGCAGATGTCGCGCCGCAACTGGTGAAGGTTAATACTCTGACTGCAGGTCCTGCGAAAGATTCCCTGTCCGATGATTGCGGGTCTCAGCCAGCGTGTACTTCAAGACATAGTGATTGAAGATTTTCACGGGAAACGCATGTGTCCGCATCGGCGCAGCGAAAAGGAAGATCACCGTGTTGAGCGCCGTTGCGGCGAGCAAGGTCCTGCTTGAGACTCCACGTGCACAAAGCAATATGCAGGCCGCAGTGAAGTAGTCGAGGTATGGGGCGTCGGAGACATAGCTCAAGCAAAAGAACAGGAGACCGGGCGCGATCCATACCACGAGCAGTACGTCTGTCTTGTCCCATGCCCGAAAGGCACCTGCAATGATCAGCCCGAGGCCGGTGAGAAGAGGCAACACCAGACGGAGCACATTCGCCTCCCATCCGTTGTTCACGCCGTGCAGCACAGAGACGACCGTCGTGACGTTGGCTGTATAAGCAAGCGCTTTGTGGATCCCTCCCATCTGCGCATAACCGATCGCGGTCGGGATAAGCCACGCAAGACATCCACCGAGGGCGGCGAGAGCGGGGCCCAAGCCCTTTCGCCAGCCCGCGCTGACAAGGAGAAAATAGAGAAGCATGGGCAGCAAAAAGGCGCCGTCAGAGGGGCGCAGACCAGCTCCGATCGCAAAGGCCGCCGCTGCAGCATAGAGCCAGCTCGAGCTTTGCCCGGACCGCAAGAGGCAGTAAAAGACAAGCACTGGAAACAGCAGTTGTGAGGCGTAGGTACTGTGCACCTCTGCCGAAAACCAGGCGTAGAACACGGTCGCATACACGGCAGTCGCGGCACGGGCGCGTCCGAGGGTCATCAGTCGCAACGCTACTTGATGGAACACGGCGACCCCGAGCGAAGCGAAAAACACATTCATCGCTGAGATGGCGAGCACTGGATTCGGAAAGAGTCCAGCTAAGTGGTGAAAGAGCCAGTATCCAGGCGGCTGAATGAGAAAAGTGCCGTTCTGGACAGCCCGGAGGTGCGCCGGTCCGTCTGCGAAATAGAGTGTCGAGACAAACGGGATCCGCAACAGCGCCGCCAACAGAAAAACGATTGCGGATTCACGAGCTGCGGCATTGCCGACACGTCGTTTATCGCTATCTCTTGCGACGGCAACCGCCACAGATGAACTCAAACGCGGCGCTCTCCTAAACAGGAGAGGTATAGCCGCTCGTAATCTTGCGCCATGCGCTCGATCGTGTAATGCCGTTCGTAGGACAATCTGGCCAGCGCTCCCAGCTTCTGCAACTTCGATGGGTCTTGCGCCATAGTGACGATCGCGTCCGCCAGCGCCTCCGGATTTGATTTCGGTACAACGACTCCCGCACCGGACTCTTGTATGACGTCGGGCATTCCGCCTGCGTCGGTCACAATCATCGGCAAGCCGACAGCCATGGCTTCCAACTGGCTTACCGGCAACCCTTCTGAGACCGAAGACAAGATGAATACGTCTGCCTGTTTGAGAAAATGACCGACGTTCTTCCGCATCCCCAGCATCTTTACCGCACCACCTACACCCTCTTCCTGTATCGCGGTGGTGATCTTCGCACGCTCGGGACCATCACCGAGGATCCACAATTCCAGCGAAGTGATGCTGCGCTGCGCGATGGCGAAGGCACGTATCAGTCCGGCGTAGTCCTTCTCCCAAACGAGCCGCCCCACAGTGATCAAGCGCAATCCCGTCTTTTCGAAGATCGGTTCGCCGTCCGGTTCGCTATCCGGTTCGCCCGCCCCATTCGCGATGAATGTGATCTTTCGAACATCGGCAAACGAATCTGCCTCCATCTCCCGCCTGACCAGTTCGGAGCACGCGATAACCTTTGAACACAATCTCATCGCCAGCCAAAACTTCCGTTCGCGGGTATCGTGCGTGGAAGGGCTATGCCGCGTCACCATCGAAACGGGAACCCCCGCTAAACTTGCAGCGCTCGCTCCTACGATGGTTGGGGCGATGTTATGGCAGTGCATGACATCGGGACGAGTATGACGAAGGGCCTGGCTCACCTGCCAGATCCTGTGAAGTGGATGCCTCGCCAAGTGCGTCATGAAAGGCACGCCCGCTCTTTTGAGCGCATCGGATACCGGCCCTTCCTTGGAGAGTGCATGCACTACTACATCGTGCCCGGAGCGCATCTGCGTCGCGGCCAGGGCCACGACCAGCATCTCCGCCCCGCCGGTTTTGAACTCATTCAGAATGTGATGGATTCGCAATACGCACCGCTATGCCTGTCTGTCCGAGAGTCGCAACCATTCTTCTCAACCATCTCGGGATTGTAAATAGCGCGAAGTCCCTAATTGCGATAGAACCTCGAACTTGCCGCCTCATGTTCTAATTTTGAGGTGAATATTGGAAAGTTGAGCATTCCCTCAGGCAGCCTGTTTCTCATTGCCGGTCCGTGTGTGATCGAGTCGGAGACGCACGCACTGAAGATGGCCCATGCCGTTGCAACGATCGCACGCGATCTTGGCGTGCCGTACATCTTCAAAGCCAGCTATGACAAGGCGAACCGCACATCGGTCCGTTCCTTTCGAGGACCGGGAGTCGAAGAGGGTACGCGCATACTTGCAAAGGTACGCGAAGAAGTCGGCGTCCCAGTACTTACGGACGTACACGATCAGCACGATTGTGCGCGTGTCGCGGAAGCGGTCGACGTCCTTCAGATTCCAGCATTTCTCTGCCGCCAGACGGACCTGCTGGTCGCAGCTGCCCAGACCGGACGCACAGTGAACATCAAGAAGGGACAGTTCGTCGCTCCCGGTGATATGAAGCATGCTGTCCAAAAGGTGCGGGATGCGGGGAACGACAAGGTCATCCTGACCGAGCGCGGATCGAGTTTCGGCTACAACAACCTGGTCGTCGACATGCGTTCGCTGGCGATCATGCGCGAGTTTGCGCCCGTGGTCTTTGACGCTACCCACTCGGTCCAACTGCCGTCGGCAGCGTCCGGGGTCTCCGGAGGACAGCCGCAGTTCATCCCCGTGCTCTCCCGCGCTGCGGTCGCCGCCGGCGTCGACGGAGTGTTCATGGAAGTGCACGATAACCCTGCCGCCGCAAAATCTGACGGCGCGAACGCCTTGCACCTCGACCACCTGCGTATGACCTTGGAAGAATTGCTGCGTGTGCACAAGGCCGTGCAGAAATGAAAGGGGCACACCTTTCGGTGCGCCCCTGAAGCGGATAGCTGTGAATTGACAGCTATTTCGCGATCGTCTTCTTCGATTCTGACTTCGCCTGTTCCGCGAGAGCGGCGGCTTTGTCAGTCTTCTCCCACGTGAAATCAGCCTCGGTGCGACCGAAGTGACCGTTCGCGGCGGTCTTGCGATAGATCGGACGCCGCAGATTGAGCGATTCGATGATTCCCTTCGGAGTCAGCTTGAAGTTGGCGCGAACCAGCTCCGTCAGCTTTGCCTCGCCCACGGTGCCCGTGCCGAAAGTATCCACGCGAACGCTCACCGGCTCAGCTACTCCAATGGCATACGCGAGTTGGACTTCGACGCGATCGGCGAGTCCGGCAGCGACGATGTTCTTGGCGATATAGCGCGCCATGTAACAAGCCGAACGGTCAACCTTGGTGGCGTCCTTGCCGGAGAATGCGCCGCCGCCGTGACGGCCCATGCCGCCGTAGGTATCCACGATGATCTTGCGTCCGGTCAGTCCAGTATCGCCCATCGGGCCACCGATGACGAAGCGTCCGGTCGGATTGATGTGGTATTTGGTGTTCTCGTCGAGCAGGTTCTCCGGGATCGCCGCCTGGATCACGTGCTTGAGGATGTCAGAGTGCAGCGTCTCATTGTCCACCGACTCTGAGTGCTGCGAGGAGATAACCACTGCATCGACCCGGACCGGCTTGTGATTTGAGTCGTACTCCACTGTGACTTGCGATTTGCCGTCCGGTCGCAGATACCCGAGTTGTCCGCTCTTACGCACTTCGGTCAACCGCTTGGTAAGCTTGTGCGCCAGCGAGATCGGGGCCGGCATGAGTTCCGCCGTATCGTTGCAGGCGTAACCGAACATGAGGCCCTGGTCGCCGGCCCCGCCGGTGTCCACGCCTTGCGCGATGTCGGGCGATTGCGAATGGATCGAGCTGATCACCGAACAGGTGTTCGAATCGAAGCCGTAGAGTGCGTTGTCATAGCCGATCGAAGAGACCGTGCCGCGCACGACCGCTTGAAAATCCACATAGGCTTTGGTCGTGATCTCACCGGAGATGACGACGAGGCCTGTGGTGGTCAGGGTTTCGCAAGCAACACGACTGTAGGGATCTTGCTCGAGGCATGCGTCAAGAATGGCGTCAGAGATCTGATCAGCGATTTTGTCAGGGTGGCCTTCGGTCACTGACTCAGAAGTAAAAAGAAAACGGTCCCGTGCGGACAAGGGTAGCTCCTCCTAGTTTCGGATCTGGGATTGATCTCTTGGTCCAGCGGCCTGAGGTTGCAGAGTAACCTTTTGAATCGACCAGCCACTGTTCCGGAGCACGCCTTCAGAAAGGCGATACAATCTCCACCTTGCCTAAAAGGTTACCAGAGCGGCAGAGTGCCTTCAACCGCCTGTGCCCGGAGTGCTCGAAGCGGCAGTAAACGGGACGTGCCAGCATTGAACGGCTTACTGCGGCAACTTCAGGGTCGCGAGCCAACGGAATACAGCGCTGTCCACCGGCGCGGGCTCCACGGATTCTGTATGCAAGGAGGGGCTGGCCGCGACCAGGTCGTTCACCAGCTCCTCGGCGTCCAGCCCGAGATATTCAGCGTAAGCGCGTACGAATCCTTTGTTGAAGATGCCGCCCGGAAGGCGCTCGATAGCTTCTTCTTCAATGGCTTGCAGGTAGCGGGTGCCGACCTTGGTGGCGGCCGCAACCTCGGCCAAAGAGACCTTTCGCGCCTCTCGCTCGACCCTTAACTTCGCGCCAAAACTCACGAGAAACCTTCGTTTCAAATGGACTGATTTGGTTACTTATCGTCATCTTATGCGATGTTCAAGAGTTTCGCTCAATTGATTGGCGACTTAGCCCATGACTATACTCACGTTAGCGGCAAACCAGCCGCTCCAAAATGAGTCCAGAAGCCGCAGGTCATGCCTTAATTTCATCTACGGAAGAGCTGCGCATCTTTCACGATGTTGCCAAGGCGCTCACGTCTTCGCTCAATCTGGATCAGGTTCTGCAAACCATCCTCGAGAAGATGGCGAGTTTGATTCGGCCGGACACCTGGTCGCTCCTTGTTATGGACGAGAGCACCGAGGAACTCTTCTACGCGATCGCCGTCGGGGACTCCGCCGCCAAGTTGAAATCCACCCGCGTGAAGATCGGTGAGGGCGTCGCCGGATGGGTCGCGCTACACGGTGAGCCACTGATCGTCGCCGACCTCCACGCTGACCCGCGCTTCTTAGAAGCAGCCCGGGAGGCCGGTCAGGGTACCTCCGTCATCTGCCTTCCCCTGAAGAGCAAGAACAAGGTGCTCGGAGTCATTCAGCTCGTCAACTGTCCGGTGGGTGCATTCAGCGACCGTGAACTGTTCCTGTTGCACGCCCTCTGCGACTACGCTGCTATCGCCATTGACAACGCACGCTCCGTCGAGCGCATTCAAGAGCTGACGATCACCGACGACGTCACCGGACTGTTCAATGCCCGCCACCTCTACAAGGTGCTCGACGCCGAGGTGAACCGCTCCGCGCGCTTTGGATATCAGTTTTCGGTCGTCTTCATTGACGTCGATTACTTCAAGCGTGTCAACGACACCCACGGGCACCCGGTGGGAACGCGTCTCTTGTGTGAGCTGGGCTTCCGCATCAAATCGCACCTGCGTCTCATCGACTATGCCTTTCGATACGGAGGCGATGAATTCGTGATCCTGCTGCCCCAGACGAATAAGGACGCCGCATTGGTGGTCGCGAAGCGTCTGCAGGAGAGTTTGCGTTCGATCCCCTATCTCACAGACGAAGGACTGGCACTCTACATCACCACCTCAATCGGCATTGCCAGCTTTCCCGAAGACGCGAAGACCGCGCGCGAGATCATTCTGCGCGCCGACGAACAGATGTACTACGTCAAGAACAACTCCCGAAACGCCATTGCAGTGCCCTTCGCCGGACTGGTTGGTTAACTAATCCGGTTAAGCCGTTCTCGACTCACCTCACACCCCACTGATAAACTCATGTGTTTGCCTGAATGCGTCCGCTGTCGCTGGTCAGGCCATCTTTATTTCATCCAGTTAGGAATCCATACATGTTGAAGCCACAGGATATTGCCATCGTGAATGGTGCACGCACCCCGATGGGCGAGTATTGCGGCAAGCTGCGCGATTTTTCCGCGCAGGAGCTGGGCGCAATCGCAGGTGTTGAAGCGATGAAGCGTGCGAAGGTCGAACCCTCAGAAATCGACCACGTCGTCTTCGGAAACGCGCAGCAGACCTCAGGGGACGCTCTTTACGGAGCTCGCCACGTGGCGTTAAAGGCAGGCCTTCCCGTGGAGGTCCCGGCGCTTACGGTCAACCGTCTGTGCGGGTCGGGCATGCAGTCGATCGTCTCAGCGGCACAGATGATCCAGTTGGGAGAGGCGAAGACGGTGCTTGCGGGTGGCATGGAATCGATGTCGCAGGCGCCACACGTGATCCGCGGCATGCGTTGGGGGCACCCTGGACTGGGCGGCGGAAAGCTTGAAGATTCATTGCTGGTGGCGCTGCTCGACACACAGTGCGGGCTCTACATGGCGCAGACCGCCGAAAAGTACGGATCGCAGCAGGGCATCTCTCGCGAGCATCAGGATGAGTTCGCCTTGCAGTCACAACAAAAAGCAGCAGCAGCAAAAGACCGGGTGATGGAAGAGATCGTTCCCGTGGAGTTGCGCGACCGCAAGGGGAACCCCAGCGGCGAGAAGTTTACCGAGGACGATCACATGCGTCCCGACACGACGATGGCAGGTTTGGCGAAATTGCGCCCCGCCTTCGGGAAAGAGGGTTCGGTCACCGCCGGCAACGCCAGCGGCATTGTGGATGGCGGATCGGCGGTCGTCCTCATGCCGCTCGAGGATGCGCAGAAGAAGAACCTGAATCCTCTCGGACGCATCGTGAATTGGGGTATCGCTGGCGTAGATCCTTCCGTCATGGGGCAGGGTCCTGTGCCGGCGACGCACAAGGCGCTCGAGAGGGCGGGCATGAAACTCGACGACATCGATCTGATCGAGGTCAATGAGGCGTTCGCGGCGCAGGTGCTTGCCGTTCAGAAGGAACTGGGCATCGATCCGAAGAAGCTGAATGTCAATGGCGGCGCGATCGCACTTGGTCATCCACTGGGTTCCACCGGAACGCGTTTGGTGTTGACCCTGCTTCACGAATTGAAGCGCAGCAAGAAGAGATATGGACTAGCAACTGCATGCATCGGCGGCGGACAAGGCATCGCCGTTATCGTGGAAGCAATCAGCAATTAGTTGAACGCAGATTGAGAGCAGGCTGATTGGCGATCTGGGTGTAAGAACTTGGAAAACTGACTGAGGAATGAAAAAGCAGAAAAGTTCAAAGGGGGACCGAGAGCTTATCGAGGCTGTCGATAAACATCTGAGTCATCACGTCGGCGACGTTAGCTTCGTTGTGGATGAAATCGACTCCCCTCTTATCCATATAGATGTTCATGTAGTGACTGCGAATTCAGAGCGAAATCATCATGTCTTGATGACATCGGGCATGAGCGAAAAGCCGATGCGTGTTCCTAAGGCTGCGAAGGGAATGGAATATGCCGAGCTTATGCTTTGTTTGCCTGCAAAATGGCCAATAAACAAGGACGCTTGGGGTGACGAAGACAATTGGTGGCCTATTCGCTTATTGAAAGATCTAGCACGATATCCGCATCGTTACCGCACTTGGTTAGGGCAGGGCCATTCGATCCGAGCTGATGAGGTTGGCAAGAGCTTTGCGGCGAATACTTCCCTATCTGAGGCGGTGCTCTTGTCCCCGATGACGCTCACGGAGGAGGCAAGATACTTTCACGCAGGTGATCGACACGTCAACGTTTGGGCTGTATTTCCAATTTATTCAGAGGAATTGGACCTAAAGCTTCGTGACGGTGCTAACGCGCTACAAGATCTACTTACACAGAACGGAATTACGGAGCTATTAGATCCACAGAGGAAAAAAGTCGCGTTCAAGATGTGACATCTTAAGAGTGTGATTGCGTGGCTAGTCTTAAATAATTGAGGAAAGAATAATGGAAATCAAAAAGGTTGGAGTACTAGGTTGTGGGCTGATGGGCTCGGGCATTGCACAAGTGGCGGCGATGGCGGGCTATGACGTGGTCGTCGTAGAAGCCGAGCAGAAGGCCATCGACAAAGGCTTCGCGGGGATCGACAAATCGCTCGCGAAATTCGCTGAGAAGCCGGAGAAGACCGGCGTCACCCCTGAGAAGGCAAAGGAAGCGCGGGCGCGGCTCAAGGGTTCGACCAGCTATCAGGATCTCGCGGATTGCGATCTGATCGTCGAAGCCATCATCGAGAACCTTGATATCAAAAAGAAGACTTACGCCGAACTGGATTCGATCGTGAAGAAGGACGCGATCTTCGCCACCAACACCTCTTCCATCTCGGTGACCGAACTCGCCGCGGCGACAAAGCGCCCGGACCGGTTCATTGGACTTCACTTCTTCAATCCCGTACCGCTGATGAAACTGGTCGAGGTCGTCCGCACCATCGCCACCTCGGAGGATGTGATGGCGGCAGCGGTCGAATTCGGCAACCGGCTCGGCAAAACTCCGGTGCGCACCAGCGACAAGACGGGCTTTATCGTTAACCGCCTGTTGGTACCCTACCTGCTCGACGCGGTACGCGCCTACGAAGAGGGCGTCGGATCGATCGAAGAGATCGATGTCGCGATGAAACTTGGCTGCGGATACCCCATGGGTCCGTTCACCCTGCTCGACTTCGTAGGACTGGATACGACCTACTACATCACCCACGTGATGTTCGACGAATTCAAGGAGCGCCGCTTCGCCTCCCCTGCCCTTCTGCGGAGATTGGTATTGGCCGGATGGTACGGCAAGAAGACCGGCAAAGGATTCTACGACTGGAGCGATCCTGCAAAGCCGGTGGCGCTGGATGCTGCGCTGAGGGGTTAGCTCGCAGCTGTCATGGGATCGGCGAAAGAGGGATGGGTGAGCGAAGGATCTGCGAGCGAGGTGCAATATTCTTAGTTTTAGCTATCTCAACAAACTGCTTATCGTTCTGGTTGCCACGTACATCCCCATCGTCGTGTTTGCGAGTTTCGTCAGCTATAAATGGCTCGGGTCCATGATGCCCGGGTTCGCGCTTTTCGGCTCGCTGTACCTCTTGGCATTCGTCATTGTCGGGGCCCTCGCGTACCGAGCCTACACTCGCTCGAACTCCGGTAAGGGATGACGCAGGGCATCACTGCCTTGCCCGCCCGGTAGTCTTCCGATATACTTAAGACTTCGCAGGAAGGCTCTGTTCTCCTCGAAGATGCTCTCTCGGTCACAGGTGGATTTCGACGGGCTGGCGGGTTCCCCCGCCCTGCCTTTGAGCGGATACAGGGCAATATTTCAGTCCATTCAGGATTAATTAAAGGACACAAGTTATGGCACGCGTTTGTGATATGTGCGGCAAGGGACCGCAGTTCGGTAACAACATCAGCCACGCCCACAACGTCACGAAACGTCGTTGGAACGTGAACTTGCGCAATGTTCACGCCGTCGTGAAGGGCGCCAGCAAGCGTATTCGCGTCTGCACCTCATGCATCCGCAGCGGCAAGGTCGTTAAGGCCGGTCCGGCGAAGGTCACAGCCGCCAAGGCCAGCTAACCCTTCCCCGCTCAAAATCAAGAGCCTCTTCCATGGAAGAGGCTCTTTCTTATTAGAGATCGTTTAGAAGGCATCTCCGCCGCCACCGCCGAAGCCTCCTCCGCTGAAGCCGCCGCCCCCACCGCCGAAGCCTGACCCAGTCGAACTCGCCGCCGGACTCGCCACAAAGGCCTCGCCAGTCGTATGCACCATGCTCCCCAGCGATTGCGTAAAGTACAACGTGTTGAACGCCCCCGGATAATATCCCCCCTGGTACCAGGTCGGAGGGTTCTGCACAATGCCGCTGAACGCCTTCGCCCAGTGCTCCTCAACACCAAGCGCCATCGCATATGCCAGAAATTTCTCGAACGTGTCCGGAGGCATTCGCTTCAAGCGGTCCTCGTCCACTCTCTTCATGAACTCCCGGAATCCCAGGATCTGTACCTTTGTCCTCGATCCCTGCAGGGTCGTCGCCGTTAAGTGTCTGCCGAAGAGGAAGACGAGGATGACGGTGACTGCGATCGCGCCCACCGCCCAGATGCCGGCGCGAAAGAAGTCCACGCGGAACAGGAATGCCGCGATGAGGAATGGAGCGGCGACGATCACCGCGCCCGTGAACATCAGTCCGAACGCCTGGTTCGGATCGACCGCATACATTCCCTTGCGATCGAGCTCACTCATGACACTTTCTTTGATCTGCGGGACGACGACGTAGAAGCGATTCTTGAGGTCCGACACTCGCACCGTTTGCCCCAGCAGAAAGATGTTGTGCAACATCATCTGTTCGTACGGAGCAAGAGCTCCCCAATTCTCCTCGGGCTTCGTCAACTCCAGTTCGTAGTCTTTCGTCGTATGCAGCAAGTGCTTTTCGCTGATCTCGCGGATCTTCAGATATCCGCGCACAGCCAGATCGATCATCGTGGAGGTGACGTCGCGAGGGTCCGTCGTATTGTCCACCAGCGTCCCGCACTCCGCCGGAGACATTCCCGCCGGCGGCTCGTATTGCGGCGCGACGGACATTCCCGCACTAACACTCTGCCCCTTCTTGCGCTTGATTCCGATCATCACCGCCAAGGCCCACAGCGGAAGCAGCAGGATCGAATTTGCCGTCAGTACGCAGAAAAGTTTTGTGACCGCGCCCGGTTCGTGCAGTACGCCCTTGGGAAGAGCAAGATCGAGCGTCAGCCCTTCACGCGCGGAGAGCGGGTTATTGCTTTCGACTATCACTTGTCCCGGCTGAAGAGACACTGCGGCGTCACGTCCCGCGCTACCGTATGCTCCTGTAAAAGCTTGAGCCTTTAGATCGTGTGCGCCAGCAGGCAGGTGTACGACGGCGCTCGCCGCATCGATGGGTACCTGCCAGTCGGTGCCGGTAACGTTCCAATAGAATTCGTCGTAGGAGTCGAACCAGCGCGTCGCCTCACCTGTTGTATACCGAATATTGACTACGCGGGTGGCGTCTACCGCACCGGGAATGTAAATACGCACCCTCTCGAAGCGTCCGGAATGCGAGGTGTCATACTTCAACCGGTTTCCTTCGCCATCGGTGACTGACTTGATCGAGAGCTCAAGCGAATAGTTCGTCCCGCGCGGCCCCGGATACTCTGTCGGGATAACGCGATTGATGCCGTGATACGTACCGTTGAACAACATCGTCAGACGCTCGGTCACCTCGACGGAACCGTCCTGACGTAAATCGATATCGGAATGGAAATCCTGGATGCGCCAGCTTCGCTCCTGCGCCACTCCGGCCAAACCGGAGAGCAACAGAAGCAAAGACGCTGCAGCTTTTGCAAAGAAGAATGTCGCTCTCAACCCTACCTCGATCAGCGATTCGCCAAAGTGAGATTCCCTGGCAAGACCTGGCCCTGGCACCTTGCTCTTAGAACTTAACCGCCACATTCTCGCGGTCGGCCGCGTTCTCCATCTCGAAGAATTGTCTCGGAGTGAACCCGAACATGCCGGCGAGAAGGTTCGTTGGGAACGATTGCACCCGGGTATTGAAGTCGCGGACGACGGCGTTGTAGTAGCGGCGTGCGCTCTGAATGTTGTCTTCTATCGTGGTTAGTGTCCCCTGCAGGCTTAGAAAGTTCTGGTCAGCCTTCAATAGGGGATAGTTCTCCGCCACTGCATACAGACCGCGCATCGCTTGCGTCAGCTGCCCTTCGGCGGCGGCCTTCTCCTCGGGCGTGTTCGCCGAGATCGCTGCCGAGCGGTAGCGCGCGATGTTTTCAAACGTTCCTTTTTCGTGTGCCGCGTAGCCCTTAACGGTCTCGACGATGTTGGGGATCAGGTCGTGCCGCCGCTTCAACTGGACGTCGATGTCAGACCAGGACGAATCTGCCCGCACTCTGAGCTGCACCAGCCCGTTGTACATGCTCATCAGCAGCAGTCCAACGACAACGATAATGCCTAGAAAGATTAAAAGAACGAGGCTCATATCGCTCCCTACCTCCCGCTGCAATGGAAGCCTAGCACACCCAGCCAGGGTGTCATTGCGTACGTTTCTCGAGCACCTTAATCAGTTGAAGCAACTTTTTGCACAGCCTGGAGCTCTCCCCAGCCAACTCCAAGCGGGGTAGCTGCTTCTTACGATGCATCACCTACTGGAGCGTTTATGGGCCGCATAAGGCTTTCTCAACTTCTCTCTTTATTCGTCATATTTTCGCTAGCACTGTGGCTCTCCGGATGCGTGGGAGTCGGTTCAAAACTCGTTCCTGTTGGAAGCCTCCCGCAAGTCACGCTGCAGGCGGCGTCGGGCACGATCAACAACGGCCAGAGCACCACGCTCTCATGGACGAGCACGAATGCTACGTCGGTCACGATAAGCCCCTCGGTCGGAACCAATCTTCCTCTGTCTGGCTCCCAAGTAGTGCAACCGACCGCCACCACGACTTATACGATCACTGCGACCGGGGCGGCCGGAACTGCTACCGCCACTTTTACAATCACCGTGAACGGACCGGTCATTCCACCTCCGACCGTGACGCTCTCCGCCAATCCCGCTGCAATCAATTCCGGACAGCCCACAACGCTCTCATGGACCAGCACAAATGCGGTCAGCGTCAGCATCGCTCCGGCCATCAATACGGATGAATTGACGACACTGCCGGTGAATGGGTCCGCACAGGTCATTCCGACAGCCACAACAACCTACACGATCACTGCGACTGGAAACACGGGAGCGGTTCCTATGACGGCGACCGCCACCGCAACTGTCACCGTCACTCAAGTTCCGCCCACTCTGCAACTCACGCTCAATCCAACAAACATCGTGAGCGGAAAATCATCGACGCTCTCATGGTCTACCGTCAATGCAGCCACGCTCACCATCGTGGACAGCGCCAATAACCCGATCACTGTAGCTTCACCACAGCAAGGTAGCGCCATCGTCAAGCCGACTACGACGACGACCTACACGGCAACTGCAACCAGCCCCGGCGGACTGACCACAACACAGACCGTGACCCTCAACGTTTCGACGTTGAGCGTCACACTCTCCGCGAATCCAACTTCTATTAAGGTTGGGCAGTCGTCCACGTTGACGTTCTCGTCCATGAACGCGGTCAAACTCAGCATCGATAACAACGCTCCTGCCATCAATCCGCCGAACGGTACGGTTTCCGTCTCACCGACGGCCACTACGGTGTACACCATCACGGCAACCGACGCAGGAGGCCTGACGACGACTGCCACTGCAACCGTGAACGTGGACAACGGCATGCAGAACATTCAGCACATCATCTTCTTCGTGCAGGAAAATCGTAGCTTCGATAATTACTTCAGCAAACTCGGTGGCTATCGCGCGAACGATCCATTCAGCGGACAAAGTTACGGCGCGGTGGGAGACATCGACGGCATACCGGACGATACAAAGTTCTTCAATCCGGATCCGACGGGGAAACACATCAATCCGTTCCATCAAAAGGCGCTTTGCATTGATGTGACATCGCCCTCATGGGACGAGAGCCACGCCGACGTTGACAAGCAGTCCAACGGCACCTACAAGATGGATAATTTCGTCAAGGTAGCGGCACAAACGGGTGGCACTCTCGATCCTCAGGGTCATCGCGCCATGGGTTATTACGACCAAAGCGACCTGCCGTATTACTACGAACTCGCGACCCAATACGCGACCAGCGACCGTTGGTTTGCGCCGGTGCTCGCAAACACGATCCCGAACCGGATGTACCTGTTTACGGCAACCTCTTACGGCACCACCTACCCAGAGGCCCCGACACCGGGTGCTTATTTGCAAAAGACGATCTTCCAGGAACTGCGAGACAACAACATCTTGTGGCGGTATTACTATCAGGACGACAGTTCGTTCCTGAGCCAGTACATTGCGGCGGCGGAGGACCCGAATACGCACACCGGGCCTCTCGATGATATGAAGGGCAATATCCGGCCGATCAGCGAGTACTACACGCTTCTCTCCGGCGGCACAGTCGTGCCAAGCGGGGACACCGTTCTTCCGCAGGTTGTGTTTATCGAGAGAGGCTCGAGCAGCGCCAATACGGACGAACATCCGGATTCGGGCAAGAACGTGCAATATGGCGCCGCCGCCTCGTCGAACATCATCAATGCATTGCTGGCCAGCAAGTATTACGCGACATCCGCGTTCTTCCTCACCTACGATGAACCCGGCGGATTGTTCGACCACGTCCCGCCGCAAGCTGCAACTGCTCCGGACAATCAGCCGCCCTCACCCAATGGACCTCCGGGAACCCATGTGGATCCGGGCGACTTCATGACCACCAGCATGCGGGTGCCGTTCATCCTGATATCGCCCTATGCTAAGCCCCATTTCGTCTCGCACACAGTGCGTGACAACACGGCTATCCTCAAGTTCATCGAAGACCGCTTCACTCTCCCATCTCTCACCATGAGAGACGCGGCACAACCGGATCTGCTCGAATTCTTCGATTTCAGCCAGCCGTCGCTGCTCACCCCTCCCAAGCTGCCGGTACAGCCCGGCCCCACCGATCCGCACGCGAATTGCAACCAGAACCTCGAGGCTGGTCCGTAATGATCAGGATCAATCGAAAGAGCCCGGCATACGCCGGGCTCTTTCGCGGTTTACGGGAGCAGACCACCGGCTGAAGTCGGGGTCTACTAAAAAATGCTGAGGGGGAAAACCTGCAGCTACCAACTACTCCATGTCCCGCCAGTTCGGCCCCACACCGAGGTCCACCTCGAGCGGGACGATTAACTCCATGACCCCTTCCATGTCGCGCTTCACCAGCTCGCGCAGCTCATTCAGCTCGGCGGGCTCGACATCGAAGACGAGTTCATCGTGCACCTGCAGTGTCATCCTGGAACGCAGCTTGCGCTGCTGCATTTCGCGATCGATTGAGATCATCGCCAGCTTGATCAGGTCCGCCGCAGTCCCTTGCAGCGGAGTGTTCACCGCCGTGCGCTCCGCAAATCCGCGCATGTTCGCATTCTTTGAGTTGATATCGGGAATCGGACGCGTTCTGCCAAACATCGTCTTCACCGATTGACCTTCGCGCGTCTCCGCCAATACGCGCTCGATGTAGGTGCGTACCCCGCTGTATCGCGCGAAGTAGCGCTCGATATAATCGCGAGCCGTCTTCTGGTCGATGCCGAGTTGCGCAGCGAGACCGAACGGCGAGATGCCGTACACAATGCCGAAGTTAACCGCCTTCGCGCGGTTCCGTGTCGTCGAGTCCAGGTTTTCCGGGGCGATCTCGAAGACCTCGCAGGCAGTGAGAGTATGAATGTCCTTGCCCGTCCGGTAGGCGTCCACCAGCAGCGGGTCTTCGCTGAAGTGCGCCAGCAAGCGTAGCTCGATCTGCGAATAGTCGGCGGACATGAGTACATTACCCGGCTTCGGCACGAAAGCGGCACGTATCTCCCGCCCCAGCTCCGTCTTGATCGGAATGTTCTGCAGATTAGGATTGGTCGAATTGAGGCGGCCGGTGGAGGTCGCGGCCTGATTGAACGTGGTGTGCACGCGCCCCGTCTTCTCATTGACCAGCGACGGCAGAGAATCCACATACGTCGACTTCAACTTCGTGAGCTGTCGATATCCGAGAACGATGCGGGCGATCTCGTGGACCTCGGCGAGCTCTTCGAGGACGTCGGCGGCGGTCGACACCACACGCCCCTTGCCGTATTTCATCGGCTTTGGCAGTCCGAGCTTTTCAAACAACACCTCGCCGAGCTTCTTAGGGGAACTGATATTGAAACGCTCCCCCGCGATCTCATAAACGCGCTCCGCGATCAGGTTGCTCTCCCGCTCCAAAAACTCGGAGAGGCGCGACAGCTCCTTCCGATCGATTGCAACTCCGGCCTCTTCCATGCGCGCCAGCACCGGCACAAGTGGAAGGTCGATACGCTCGTAGATCTCACGAAGGTCGCCGATCTCGCTGCGAAACGCTCGTGCCAGCCTGCCAGTGACGTCCGCAAACTCCGCCGGCATCCCCGACAGCTTGAGATTGAAACGCCGCAGCGCTGCCTCGTTCAACGAATGACTGGAATACGTCGGGTTCAGCAGGTACGAGTAGAGCAAGACATCGTCCCGCACCCCTCCCAGCTCAATGCCGAACCGGTTGAGCAGGCGAACCGCAGCCTTCGTATCGGCGACGCTCTTTGCAATCCCTGCGTCTTCGAGGAGCGGCTTTACCTCGCCAGCATTCTTCGCATCGAGGCGCAGCGTCATGGCTTCATCGTCTCCACGGGAGACCGCAAGCGTGAGCGTCTGCTCGGGATCGCGTTCGGCATGCTGCGCGCGTTCTGCGGCGGCGAGCAGCGGAAACGCCGCATCCTCAGCTTGCTCGGCAGCAGCCGCGGCAGCAGTCACACCCGCCGCATCACTCTCCGAAACAGCCAGCGCGAACTCCTCCGCGCCCCGAAGGTAATCGAGCAGCTCCCGCGCCGACTGGGCATCGCGGTAGTTCGCGCTGCTCGTGTCCACCTCGCGTACCAGGTCCTTAAGCAGAGTTGTGAATTCGAGTTCGTTGTAGAGGTCACGTGTCGCTTCGTAATTCGGCTCTTGCGCGCGCATGATCTCGAGATCTATCTCGATAGGGACATGAGTATCGATCGTCACCAGTTCTTTGCTCTTGAGAATGACGTCCGCATTCGCCTTTAAGGATTCGCGATAGGTCTTCTTCGGCACTTCGTCAGCGTGTGCGATCGCCTCTTCGACGGAACCAAACCGCTGGATCAACTCCACCGACCCCTTGTCGCCGATACCCGGGGCGCCGGGGACATTGTCGATCGAATCTCCCCGCAGCGCCATGACATCGACGACTTTTTCCGGAGGGACGCCAAATATCTCTTCAACCTTGGCGCTGTCACAGATGAGGTTGTCCTTCGTTGGATTCAACACGCACACATGCTCGCCGACAAGCTGCATCATGTCCTTGTCGGACGGAAACGATGTACACCGGATGCTCTTTCTGTGCAGCCTGAAAAGCCAGGGTGCCGATCACATCGTCGGCTTCGAATCCAGCCGAATCGAGCATCGGAATGCGTGCAGCTTCGAGGGCGCGTTTGATGTACGGAACCTGCTGTCGCAGATCAGGGGGCATTTCGGTGCGCTGTGCTTTGTATCCGGCGTAGTCGTGCTCTTGAAAACTCTGTGTCTTCGCATCGAATTTGCGGATGGACTTGATGCCCTTCGCCTGCTCGGCACGCAGGGTCGGACCACCCTCGAAGATCGCTGCGATATATTGCGGACCAAAATCGTCTCGCAGCTTCTTGAGCATATTCACGAAGACGAAAACAGCCGCGGTCGGAAGTCCGGTCTTCGTGGACATCGGGCGTTGCCGCGCCATCGCATGATAAGCACGAAAGATGAAACCCATGGTGTCGATCAGAAAGATTGGCGGCTTGCCCAATGAGGCAACGGTTCCGTCGGCTTCTACAACAGCTTTATTGGATGATTTGGGCGCTGGACTCACACATCAAGCGTATCTCAAAACAAGCATGTCGCTACCGGATGTGCACGCGCTTCATGGCGCGTCCGCACTTGACGACCCAATCGAACGATGCATTTCCGTCGCTCGCCAGTTTCGGGCTCAGTTGCTTGGTCCCGTTCACCTGAACAGCGCCCTCCTGGATCTTCCTCTGCGCCTCCGAATTCGTCTGGCAGAGTCCGGCGAGCACGAGCATCTTGTCGACACGGACAATGTCTCCCGCACGGACCGCCGCAAGCTCTACCCTCACTTCAGGGAGCTCATCCGGCACTTCTTTCTTCGAGAACTGTTTGATCCAGTTCGTCTGCGCTTGCTCCGCCTCTTGCGCCGAGTGGAAATCTGTGACGATACGCTTGGCGAGTTCGTGCTTCACCTGCATCGGATGCTGCATGCCACTCTCGACCTTCCGCTTGAGCTCTTCGATCTCATCGCTGCGCAGATCGGTAAGCAGTTCATAGAACCGCCACATCAGCGCGTCTGAAATCGACATCACCTTGCCGTACATCTCCGCTGCCGGCTCGTGGATGCCCACTGCATTTCCGAGCGACTTGGACATCTTCTGCACGCCATCGAGCCCTTCAAGGATCGGCATTGTGAGCACGATCTGGGAGGGCTGTCCGTAATGACGTTGCAATTCGCGGCCGACGAGCAGATTGAATTTCTGATCGGTGCCGCCCAATTCGACGTCCGCCTCAAGCGCCACCGAGTCATACCCCTGCGCCAGCGGATAGAGCAACTCATGTACGGCAATCGGCTGTTCGTTCTGAAAGCGTTTGTGGAAGTCTTCGCGCTCGAGCATCTGCGAGACCGTGTATTTCGCTGCCAATTTCACAAAATCTGCCGCCGAAAACTTTGAGAACCAGCGCGAATTGAAATCGACGACCGTCTTCTTGGGATCGAGGATCTTGAAAACCTGTTCCTTATATGTCTCAGCGTTGTTCTGGATCTCTTCCGTCGTGAGTGGCTTGCGTGTAGCGGAGCGCCCTGTAGGGTCACCGATCATTCCGGTGAAATCGCCGATCAGGAAGATGACTTCATGGCCAAGGTCCTGGAAATGCTTTAGCTTGCGGATCAGCACCGTGTGCCCCAGGTGCAGGTCAGGCGCCGTCGGATCGAAACCGGCTTTGACGCGCATCGGCTTACCGTTCTTGCGCGATTGTTCAAGCCGCTCACGCAGGTCGGATTCGCGGATGATCTCCGCCGAGCCTTTTTTTAGGTATGCAAGTTGTTCGTCAACGGGGGCGAATTCGGGCATCGTCTCCTGATTATAGTGAGCCGCTCAGCTTCTTTTCAGTGCTACGCGCATACCCAGTCCTACAAAGACAGTGCCTGTGAACCACTTCTGCACCCTTGCGAACGCCGGATTCCGTCCCAGCGCGTTGCCCAGGCGTCCTCCCGCCAGAGCGACACCGCCATTCACCAGAGTGCCGCTGCAGTTGAAGATCAATCCAAGAAAGAGTATCTGCATACCGGCAGACATGCCGTGCGGGTTCACAAACTGGGGCAGGAACGAAACAAAGAAAAGGGCTACCTTTGGGTTCAACACATTCGTGATGACACCCTGAACGAACACCCGGTTAAGACTGGCCGCCTCCACCGCCGTCGCCGTCAGAGTGATTGGAGGGTTCGTGAAGATGCGGATGCCGAGATACACCAGGTACGCAGCTCCTGCATAACGCACGACCTCGTACAGCATAGGAGAGGTACGAAGCAGTGCTGCCAATCCAAAGGCAGCAGCAAGGATGTGGAACATACACCCCGTGAATATCCCCAACGCAGACACCAGACCCGCTCGACGCCCTTGCCCTACGCTTCTTCCGATCACATAAAGCATGTCCGGTCCCGGAGCAAGGTTCAACAGTAGTGCCGCCGAGGCAAATGCAGCGAAAGCAGAAGCTGTTGGCATGATGTTTCTCCTGTTTCGGTCGGGCGCTCCCTTGCGCGCTCCCATTTTGATTTTCATCGTACTTTCGAGGATGCGTATATTTTCGCGCTTGCTGACAGCGCGTTCTAACCGCCTGCCTTGGAATGTGTTTTAATCGCTGATCGTATGCTCGTTCTCGCCGTAAACCTTTCCGTAAAGTCTGGCAAAGAAGACTTCGTTGAAGAACGCTTCCGTGTTCTCCAAAGCGAATCGCGCAAAGAAGCGGGATGCCTCATGTACATCGTCCACCGTGGCATCAACAGCCCGCGCGAGTTTCTAGTCTATGAGCAATATAAGGACGAGGCAGCTCTCGAAGCTCACCGCCAGTCGGTGCATTTCAAGGAACACGCCCCCGCGATCTACGAGTGTTGTGATTCGCAACAGCGCACGCTCTATGCGCCGATCACGATGGCGTGATTAGGAGCATCCGGGCGGTGGGCTGGGCTATTTGACGGTGGAAGTGGGAGAAGGAGTGATAGCGGCCGAATTGGGGCCTCCGGCGTTGACGACGTCTTTCAATTCCTTGCTGGGTTTGAAAAATGGAATCTTCTTCGCCGGCACTTCTACGCGGTCGCCGGTCTTAGGATTGCGCCCCACCCGCGACTTGCGCTGTCGAGTACGAAAACTCCCGAATCCACGGATCTCGATCTTGTCGCCCGTATGCAAAGTGCGGATGATCGATTCAAAAATCGTTTCCACCACGACTTCACTATCGCGGCGTGTAAGTTCCGCGATACGCGAGACTTCTTCGATCAGGTCAGCTTTCGTCATAGACACACATTGCACCTGAGTTACGCCCATCCGTCAAGTGCCGATTTTTCATAAAGCTACTAGTTCCTATGACTTGCGCTAGCATAATGACGTGATCAAGGTACAGACCGGAAACATCCAGGAACTCACGGACGTTGACGCGATCGTGAATGCGGCCAATTCTTCCCTGCTCGGTGGAGGCGGTGTGGACGGCGCAATCCATCGCGCCGCTGGTCCCGGACTGCTGGCGGAGTGCATGACCATGAATGGGTGCGCCACAGGCTCGGCTGAATGGACGCACAGCCATGATCTTGGCAAGCAGGGGATCCGATACGTCATTCACGCCGTCGGTCCGCGATGGCGCGGCGGCAGCCACGGAGAGGCCGATCAGCTCGCCAGCGCCTACCGCTCCTGCTTCGATATCGCCCGCGAACTCGGCATCAAAAGTATTGCATTTCCGGCCATTTCTACTGGAATTTACGGGTATCCGGTCGAAGCGGCTACAGAAATCGCGGTGCGCGAGGCCCGCAAAGGTCAGGCAAGATTGCCCAATCTCGAGATCATCTTCGTCGTCTGGCCCGACAAGGCAGCCTTATACGAGAAGGTACTCAGCCTCGACCCCGCGTCCTAGATCCGCCTATTTCCATAAATAGTAAAAGCCAGGGTCCCTGCGCATGTCCTGCAACTTACTTGGCACGAACTGAGATACGTCGCCGAACACCAGGTCCCATGCCGAATGGCGTCTCTTTGCCGGAGTGATCACCGTCGGTTTGTCGCCGATTCCGACCTGCCGGCCAGTCCGCTCGATCACGTCGCGAAATGTCGCAACTCCATCGATCAGATGTAGCGGAACCGCCTGCTCACCTGTCCAGACCTGCCCTGTCGCCAGGGATTTGAGTTGTTCCTCCGGAATGTGGCGGCCCTTGGACACGTCGCGGATGAACTGGCGATGCATATCATCCACCAGCCCCTGCATATAGACGCGCTCCTCCGGAGTCAGATCTCGCGAAGGGTCTCCGGCGCTCTTTAACTTGCCCGCTTGCAAGACGACCGGTTTGAGCTTTGCCCACCGCATCAAGTCTCCATAGTTGACCCATTCAGCGATCACTCCGACGCTGCCGACCACGCTCGCCGCATTTGCGTAGATCTTGTCAGTCGCCGCCGCAACATAGTATGCGCCGCTGGCGCCCACCGATTCGATGGAACTCACCACCGGCTTCTTGTGCTTTTCACGCAGGCGGGTCAGCTCGCTGTAGATCTCCTGCGAGACCGCCGCACCGCCCCCCGGGGAATCGATGTGAACGATAATCGCCTTGATCGAATCATCCTCGTAATAGCGGCGGGTCTGCTCCATGAATTCTTTGGAGCTCGTGACCACACCGGTGAGCTCGACGACGCCGATGCGTCCCCGGTCACCCTCATACTCGACACGATCTTGCTGGGCCCCGCCACCGCGCAAAGCCAAAATGCCGATACCGATGATTCCCACCGAGAGAAAGATTACGAAACAGCCGATGCCCAGAACTGTCCAGAGCCATGTATAAGAGCGTTGTTGTTCCAACATACCCGCTCAGTGTACAGCGACTGAGGAGTGGGCCGCATAGGTCACTCTCTGTCTAGATTTCAGATGAAACTATGGAATTTGAATGCGGGTTCCAGACCCAGCCGCGTGTCAAAGAGCGGAGCAGAAGCCTCCAACATCGACAGTGGCTCTCAGGCTCCTTCAACACACTATTGGAATGCCCCCGCGATTTTTCCACAGTACATTGGTCGACCAAATGCACTTCTCTTCCGCGTTCATAAGTTACCCCGCCGGTCAACGATCGGCGCGGTAAGGGGCGGAAACTAGATCGGGGGATCAGTTTCGGACGGGGCAGCTTGGCGGCGCGCAACGTCCGGGGTGGGTTTCCGCCCCCAATTCCTTTGGCATGCCGGGGCGGAATCTTTCCTGCTTCGGCTTGGAGCGGAAACTAGATCGGGGGATCTATTCAGTCCGGCAGCTTGGCGGCGCGCCGGTCAGGAGCCAGTTTCCGCTCCAAATCTTTCTCGCAGCAACCTCGGAGAACAGCGATCTAGTCCGTTACCTCAGCTAGTTCGCCCTTTTCCAACTTCTCTTGACACTCGATGCAATGACGCGTCCAGGGTACCGCTTCTAGCCGTTTGCTATTGATCTCTTTGTCGCAATTGACGCATCTGCCGAACTCTCCCAGACGAATGCGCTCAAGAGCCCCGTCAACCATCGATAGAGCGAGCCTGTCGTTGGAACTCTGGGCAAACATGAACTCCTTGGTGTAGGAGTCAGCGGCCTGGTCCACTATGTCTTTGGCGTAATTGTTGTCTGCGGTCGCGGCACGCCCTTCGCTCTCCGCATTTCCGAGTGAGCGCTTGAGTTCGTTCTGCCGTTGCTCAAGCCGTTTCCGAAATTCTTCCAGTCGTTGTCTTTCCATACAGTTCCCTTTGGATGCAGGCGGCGGATGTTGCGACGCAAACTCTACACCTTGCCCTGCTAAAATGAAAGTTCACTTCCAAAAGCAGGGCTGTCCCTAGATGCGGGCCCGCTGAATCATAAGTCATTGAGGAGAAAGTTACGAAATGGCCATTCCAGCCACTCAGATGCGTCCGGGCATGGTGATCAAGCACAACAATGAACTCCACTCCGTCTTCGCAGTGGAGCATCGCACGCCAGGTAACCTGCGTGCGTTCATTCAGGCGAAACTGCGCAATGTCCGTACTGGTGCCATGTTCGAGCACCGCTTCCGCTCCGGCGATCCCATCGACCGTGTCATCGTCGATGAGATCCCCATGGAGTTCCTCTACAACGACGGAGACACATACGTCTTCATGAACACAGAGAACTACGAGCAGACTGAGCTCACCCGGGACACGCTTGGGGACGCCGTCGAATATCTCATGCCGAACCTCAAGATCAGGGTCGAGTTCTACGATGGCAAGCCCGTTGGCATCGAACTTCCCCAAACCGTCGAATTGCTGGTTGTCGAGACCGAGCCGGGACTAAAATCGGCGACTGCATCGTCGGTCACGAAGCCCGCGAAGACTGAGACGGGGCTTGTGGTGCAGGTGCCTCCTTTCATCAACGAGGGAGAGAAGATCCGCGTTGATACCGCAGAAGGCGCGTATCTCAGCAGAGCATAGTTACGGTCGCATGCAGACTCGTCAATATATCGTGCGCGGACGCGTCCAGGGCGTCGGGTTTCGCTGGTTTGTGGAGCACGAAGCTCGCAAACTCGGCGTCATCGGGACAATCCGCAACCGCGATGATGGCGCAGTCGAAGCAATCGTTGCTGGCAAAGAAGAACAGCTCGCGGCATTGAAGGCACTGTTGCAAAAAGGTCCGCGCGCCGCCCGGGTAGATTCCGTCGAAGAGCTCGAATCGAATTACGATCTGTCGAAATTCAAAGACTTCTCCATTGAAGGAGCCTGGTAATACGCATGACCCATGCATCGCCTAGCGCCCGCCCCATCGACTGCGAACCGCTAAAACAACTCATCCGTGAAGTGCCGGACTTTCCTAAGCCTGGCATCCTTTTTTACGACATCACTACCCTTCTCAAAGACCAGGTGGGATTCGCGACTCTCATCAATGCACTGAGCGAGCACTATATCGACAAGCACGTCGATCTCGTGCTCGGCATCGAGGCTCGCGGATTCATCTTCGGTCCGGCGCTTGCGTATCGCCTCAACTGCGGATTTGTGCCAGTGCGGAAGCCGAAGAAGCTTCCGGCGGAGACCGCGAGAGTGACCTACGACCTTGAATACGGATCGGACACCCTCGAAGTCCACAAAGACGCTATTCATCCCGGTCAGCGCGTGATCATCGTGGACGACCTGCTCGCCACCGGCGGCACCTGCGAAGCGACCGTCAAACTCGCCAAATCACTAGGAGCTGACATCGCTGGCCTGGCCTTCGTCGTCGAACTCGACTTCCTTAACGGCCGCCACCGGCTCAATGGCTACGACGTCTTTTCGTTGCTGCATTACGACAAGTAGCTGTCAGCTTACTGCTGTCGTCCCACCTGTTCGCTTTGCGAACCGATGGGGCACCCGCGGGGTATACCCCTCCCCCCAGGCACATAGTGGAATGTGTGAGATAGAAGGGGAGATCACCGTAGGATCACCGTAGATCCAAGTAATAGTGTTTACCTTTCGGTTAGCCCAATATGTAGTGGTATCGGATTTCAAAGAGCAAACGGCGCGTCCGAAGACACGCCGACGGAGAAGCAGAGTAGCAGGAATGCGGGAGTGAGTGCAAGAGATTTTTTGTCGGAACGATGTGCCGATGTTTGCGGGAACGAAGCTACGCCCTGGCGCTCGTCAGGTGATTGTCGGGATGACAGAAGCCGGATGTGTGCAAACCGGAAGCTGACAGAAGACCCCTTGTCCACCCATGGACACCCTGTTCGGAACCGGGCATCGCTAAGGGGTGCGAAGTAAATACGGATCCGTAAGATGTTGATTTTATTGAAACTGTTTCTCTCTGCTCTGGTCTAACACTTGCATATCTACCCGAGACGTTTAGCAGGAGCATTCATTGCACAAATTCATACAGAGTTTCCGTTTCGCGTTCCGCCAACTTCGCAAGAGTCCGGCCTTCGCACTCACGACCGTATTGACACTCGCTCTCGGCATCGGAGCGACCACCGCCATTTTCAGCCTCATCAATACCGTTCTGTTGAAGCCGCTACCGTTCCCGGAACAGGAACGGCTTGCATGGGTGAATACGACATCGGCGAAGGGTCCGCTGGTCCTGACCTATCCGGACTACTTCGATTACCGGTCGCTAAGTCACTCTTTCACTGGTATGGCGTCGTACAGACAAGATACGACTACGCTTACAGGGGTGGGAGATCCCCGGCACCTCGATGTCGAGATCGTCTCCTCTAATTTCTTCAGCGTGTTGGGCGTCAGACCGATGCTGGGCAGGGATTTCGTAGATGAAGAAGAGACGGCTGGCACCCACACGGTGATGTTGAGCCACAGATTGTGGCGTGATGCGTTCCATTCTTCTCCAGACATTGCCGGACGATCTATTACACTCGGCGGCAAGTCATACAACGTTGCCGGCGTGATGCCCGCGAACTTCGAGTTCCCCCTGCAAGACCCGGCGCCACTCATCTGGGTCACACTGGCGGACGACGCAGTCGCAGGCCCCGCCGGGAAGCCTCCTACCCGCCAGCGCGGTTCTCACCAGCTCGAAGTCATCGCGAGGCTCAAAGCGGGTGTCACCGCGGAGCAAGCGACGGCAGAGTTGAGCGTGATCGCCAAGAACCTGGCTGCTCAGTATCCGGACACGAACGCTAAATTTGACGGGGCTATCGTTGGATCGGCGCTTGGACATATCATCGATGACTCCAGAGAGGCGCTACATATTTTGTTCGCCGCGGTCTGCTTCGTACTGTTGATCGCATGCGCGAACGTAGCGGGCCTCATGTTGGTGCGCTCCTCCCGCCGCGGTGCGGAGATGGCCTTGCGCACCGCCCTCGGAGCTTCGAGAGGGGAGATCATCCGACAAGTGATCGCCGAATCGATCTTTCTGTCGCTTTGTGGAGGGTTACTGGGCACCATGCTTGCGACGCTCGTCCTCAAAGGCCTGCAGCATTTGTTGCCGAGCAATCTTCCACGTCTCGATCAGGTACAGATAGATCTGCATGTTCTCGCCTTCACCTTTGCCGTGAGCGTCGTTGCGGGAGTCCTCTTCGGCGTTCTGCCGGCGTTTCGTATGTCCCGCTTGCAGCCGTCGCTGGCAATGCGCGAAGGAACGCGCAGCGTGGCGACTGGGAGGCACCAGAACCGGCTGCACAGTGCTCTGGTGATCGCCGAAACTGCCATAGGACTCGTCCTTCTCGTCGGTTCGGGGCTGCTGATCCGAAGCTTCATCCATCTTCTGAACGTGGACCCGGGTTTCGAGCCCAAGAACGTGCTTACTGCGCAAATCGACCTGCCTTACGTGGAGCATGCGAGGATCGTGCAGTTTTACTCTGACCTGCTGCCTAGGTTAGCTACCCTCCCCGGAGTGCAGTCCGCATCTGCGGGGATGTCGCTTCCCTTCTCAGGGCTGGGATTCACCACGGGAGTAAGGATCGAAGGTCGCGCGTACGGGCCCGGTGAAATGCCCGTGGCTCCGGGAAACATCGTCCTTCCGAATTTTTTCAGTACTCTGCGAATCCCACTCCTCAGCGGACGAACATTCGCCGAAACGGATACTGAAAAATCACCGCGGGTCGTCATCATCAATGAGGCGTTTGCGCGCAAGTATTTCCCGAATGAGAATCCGATCGGCAAGAACATCGAGCCGACAACGAACGACGACAAAACCAAGGGCTGGGCACAGATCATCGGAGTTGTCGGCAATGTCAAACGCAAGCTGTCGGCGGAGATGGGACCACAATACTACCTTGTGTTGCCGCAAGCAGTGGAGACCTCTCCGCCGCTCGTTATCCGAGCGAGCGGAAAACCGGAAGAGCTGCTCTCTGCGGTGAGACAACAGGTTTCTCAAATCGATAAGAACGTACCACTCTTTGAGGTGCGGACCATGGCCGACTATGAGTCCAAGGCAGCCGCGACCCCTCGATTCCAGACGATTCTCTTGGCATGCTTTGCGGCGATTGCGTTACTTTTATCCGCCATCGGGCTGTATGCCGTGCTCTCTTATATGGTGGCGCAACGTACGGTTGAAATCGGAGTGCGGATGGCGCTTGGCGCGCAGCGCACGACGGTGCTCAAGCTGATCCTCAATAAAGGGCTTGCACTCTCGGGTGTCGGACTCGCGATCGGCGTCCTGTTGTCGATCTTCCTGGCACGGTTCATCCAGAAGCTGCTGTATGGAGTACCCTCTCTCGACATACCAACCTTTGCGTCGGTCATCGTGGCTCTCCTTGCAGTCTCGGTGATCGCGAGCAGCGCTCCGGCGCTGCGAGCTGCGCGGCTCGATCCGATGACTACGCTGAAGGAGCAGTAGGGAGATGACGGGACGCTACAGTTCCCCCAGCTAAGCTGGGGGTCTGCCCGAAACCGATCGCCTTTCGACGTTATGCCATCTGGTCCCAGACGCGCCAGAAGGTTCTCATATCGTCCGGAGTGCTCAAGGAGACACGCACCTGGGTATCGTAAGGAGGGAATGGGCGCCCGACGCGCACTTTGTTCTGTTTGAAGTGGGCGATGACCTGTTTTATCGGACGCTTCGCGTCCACCATCACGAAGTTCGCGGACGAAGGGATCGCCTGCAGCTTCCTTGATGCGACCTGATGCATGAATTCGTCGCGGTCGGCGGCGTTCCGGGCGACAGCTATACGATGTCCTTCAGAGTCATCGAGCGAGACCTGTCCGCACCGGATCGCGAGAATGTTGATGCTATCGAGTTGAGAGTGTCTTTGCATCAGGTCCACTACTGCAGGAGACGCGACTGCGTATCCGAGCCGCAGGCCCGCCATGCCGTATATCTTTGAAAAAGTGCGCGCGACGATCACCCGCTCATTGCCCGTGGGCGTTTCAATGAAGGAGCGATAGTCTGAAGATGCGGGCACAAAGTCCTGATACGCCTCGTCCATGAGCACCATAGTTTTCGGCGGAAGCTTCTGGATGAACTTTTCAAGTTCTTTTCGGGGGGTGATACTTCCTGTCGGATTGTTTGGGTTGCAAATATAAACCAAGCCTGCACCCTGCGCCGCGACGAGCATGGCATCGAGATCATGGCTGTAGTCCGATTTGAGCGGGACATGTATGACCGGAGTCGCGGTGGCTTCGGCGTGAATCTGCGCTGCCTCAAAGCTCGGAGCAGCCATGACCAGTTTCTTGTCTCGGCCGGTAAATGCGCTAACGGCAAGCTTGATGATCTCGGTCGATCCGCAACCAAGAAGAATCTGCGAGTCACTGACACGATGAGATTTCGCGAGCTTTTGCGCCAACACTTCATCGGCGAGAAATGGATACCGGTTCGCATCTAGAAACGGATTGCCCATGGCAAGCACGCTTGGAAAAGGGCCATACGCATTCTCGTTGCTCTCAAGGTGGATGAGTTCACCGGAACGTTGCAGTTCAGGACGCTGCAGCCCTGGTGTCCATCCAAAGAGCTGTGAGGGAATGGAGGACGAGACTGCGGCGGCTGCTCCGGCGCCGGCAGCGACTTTGAAGAAGTTCCTTCGCGAGATCATGGCCAGCATTTTACTCTCAGCGTGATTTGATTCTGGATCACCAAGCAGGAGAGACAACGACGACTTGGCAAGTTGCTCTCGACTCGCTGGCTATGCGACAGTAATGAGTTACCGGAAACCTGATTATGGCAATGTACAAACGCAAAGATCTGACATTTGACGAAGCGCTTTCGGCGCTCAGTGCGGGTGGTTTTGAGATTGCCAGTGCTCCGGGAATTCCGGGCCGGCTAGTGAAGAAGTACGGATGTGGCGCGGGTATCGACAAGGACGCCACGCTCGGGTGTCCGCGAGTGACGGCCAAGCCGGGATACTTCCTCGGCGGCGAGATCGCGCGCCTGATAGATAAGGGGTATCAGAAATTTCTCAAGACCTCGAAGATTGAAGTGCCTGCAAGCGCGGACCATTTGAAGTCGATCCATCAGTTCAGCGAAGAACTGAGGGAGGCGACGGGGCTCACGAGTCTTTATAACGAAGCGCTCGGGACGGTCAGCGACCGATATCTGTATGACCGCGTGGAAGACCGTGATGCCGACCATCCGCCGGTACGTCCCTGGGAGAAGTAATCTGAAGAGGCGTCATCGTTAATCCCGGACACGTTCCCGGCTGCACATTTGCCTCTTATTGCGTCGTTACATGAACGACGGTGAGACTTGGATATTGGCCGTCCCACTGGGCGGAAATGCGCTCGACGGGAATCTGAAACTCGCGCGATTCGCCCGGATGGAGAGGAGCATGGGCGAGATCGGTTGTGTCCAACGCGGGTTCGGTCGCCACAACGACGCGAAGCTGTTCATTTTCCCGCTGACAGATCTTGCCGATTCCATCGTGAAAGAGCAGCTCTACGGTGGCACCCGAGACGGTCTTTCCCCCGGTATTGCTGATCTTGCCGGAGACGTAGTAGATCTGGCCGCCGGTTCCAATATCCGCGGTACTCATTTTGAGTTCGGAGAGGGGCAGGTCTTTGGAATATGGCGCAGCCACACCCGGTTCGTTCGGATTTCCTGAGATATGGGCATTGTGATCGCCCCGTGATGAGACGAAGACCAGCACGACGATAACGAGCACCATGACTGCGAGGCCGATGGCGATGGCAGCCCAGTTGCGCTGTGGAGACCCAGGTGCAGAGCTGGGCGTTGATCCAGAGGCGGGTTGGTTGGGGTCGGTAGTCACCGCGAAATTGTACCGCTCCGGGTGGCCGGCAATACAATCAAGAGCAGTTATTGAGATCCAGAGAGAGTCTTGCCTTGCCGATCAAGATATTGCTTGTAGACGACAGCGCTACCGCCCAGAGCATGGGCAAGAACATCCTGAGCGATGCCGGATACGAAGTGCTTACGCTTAGCCAAGCGGCTGAGGTGATGACGGAATTGCCGGAGTTTGAGCCGGATGTCGTCATTCTCGACATCTATATGCACGGCGTGGCAGCCGGCCTGGCACTGTGCGAGGAACTGCGCAGGAATGCGGCTACCGAATCCGTGCCGGTATTGCTGGCGGTAGGAAAGATGGAGCCGTTTCGAGCTGAACAGGTGGACGATGTCCGGGCGGATGGGGTGATCGTGAAGCCTTTTGAGGCAACGGAACTCATTGCCAAGGTGAGACAGACGGTGGCGCTCGCTGCGGCGCGTCCGCGTGCGGATTACCGGGCGCTGCGAAATGGACGAATGACGAGCTCGCAGAATTCCGTTCTTCAGCTATGGCCAGCTGCTGCCATTGCCAAGATCACTGGGGTGTCCGCAGGAGATTCGTACGCTCGAGCGGCTTCCGCATCGAACAGCGCTGCTCGTGTGGGTCACACGGAGGCGCGACATAGCGCCGAGACGGCAGCGCGACCATCTGAAGCCGGACATATCGGAGCGGCGGTACAGCGTGTTCTTGCGAGGGCTCTACCTGACCTTGTCAGCGAAATCCTCAAGGAACTGGACAAGGTTCGTGGGAAGGTGTAGCGCCCAGCCTGTTAAAGACGAAAAGGTTTTTTTACGTAGTTACTAAAAAAATATTGCGCGGAAACTCCGTTCGTTGTTACGAAAATAACGTATGAAAATTCTGCTAAAAAGTTTTCCACACCGGTCTTGCAAACATGCTAGTATCGCCTTCGGATCATGAGAGAAATTGAAGACCAACCCCGGCCGTCACTGGTTCTGAGATTGGCCCTGCACAATCGGAGAAAAGATTCGGGAGTGCATCCCTCGTGCAAATTTAAAATACACTGTCTCCCGCGTTGAAATCTCGCGGGTAGCTTCACTCCCGCTGCTGTGGATATTCAGAGCATGCCGGGCTGGGAACCCACGCTTCTCAAAAGCGCCTTCAAACAACGAAGGCACGTTTTATACAGGCCCTTTTTTTGATCGAAACCTATATGTCGCTCTCCTCTTCTGCTACCGCCGCTGCCCAAATTAATCCATGGATGCGCGTTCTAAGCGCCCTGGAAAAGAAGATCTCCCGCCAGTCATATGACACATGGCTTAAACCAACAAGATTTAGCCATACGAAAGAGAAGACAATCTTCGTTCGTGTGCCTACCTCTGAATTTCGCGAAATCGGCGACAAATACGGAGACTTGATTCAAGAAGCGATCGAGAACAGCGGCATCGAGTACGAAGATGTCGAGTTCATCGCACCCGAGGCGGAGCCTGAAGAGGCCACTCCTGCGGTGACTGCGGGCTTTGGCCCACGAAGTATCACGAATCTGGGGCCGGCGAGCGCTGCGGCCGTGCGCACGGCTGCAGCGGCAACAACTACACTGCCCGGATCGCAAGCGCGCTTTGATTTCGATTCAGCCGCACAATTGAATCCGCGCTACACGTTCGACAACTTCGTAATCGGCTCTGGCAATCAGTTCGCGCATGCTGCGTCCTTGGCAGTCTCAGAACGCCCGAGCAAGGCTTACAATCCCCTGTTCCTTTATGGTGGCGTCGGCATGGGCAAGACTCATCTGATGCATGCCATCGGGCATGAGGTTAAGCGACGCAATCCGCAGGCCTCGATCTGCTACATCTCCACTGAGAAGTTCACAAACGAGATGATCAACTCGCTGCGGTACGACAAGATGACAGGCTTCCGGGACAAATTCCGCTGCGTGGATGTGCTGCTCATCGATGACATTCAATTTCTATCTCAAAAAGAGCGTACGCAGGAGGAGTTTTTCCATACGTTCAATGCGCTGCATGAGAGCTTCAAACAGATCGTCATCGCTTCAGACCGTCCGCCGAAGGAACTTGCCGAGATCGAAGACCGGCTACGCAGCCGCTTCGAATGGGGACTGATCGCGGACATCCAACCACCCGATCTGGAGACGAAGGTTGCGATACTCCAGAAGAAGGCGGAATCGGAAAAGACCGCTCTGCCCACGGAAGTGGCGCTATTCATCGCTTCCAACGTGCGCACGAATGTCCGCGAACTCGAGGGCGCACTTATCCGACTCGTCGCCTACTGTTCTCTGACTGGCGCCGAGATCACATTGCCGACGGCACAGCAGGTCCTCAAGAACTTCATCGATTCGCAGGCACGGAAGATCACCATCGACTCCATTCAAAAGATGGTTGCCGAGCACTTCGGATTGAAGATCCAGGAATTGAAGGCGAAGAACAATTCGCGACCGATCGTAGTGCCACGCCAGATCGCGATGTATCTTGCAAAGCAAATGACGGAAGCATCATTGCCGGAGATCGGACGCCAATTCGGAGGCAAGCACCATACGACCGTCATGCACTCCGTCGAAAAGATCGATAGTCTGCGGCGAACCGATAAAGACCTCAACCGTACATTGAACAAGTTGATGGAGAGTTTGAACAATTAATTAGCAATACAGTTCCGAGTCAAGAGCCCCGCATCGTGCGGGGCTTTTGATTTTACCCTTAAAAAACGCCTCTGAAGTCTCCGCATTTGTTGTGGCTACTCAACACTTCTGGAGACAAACTTCTTACGAAGTGCTGACAAACCCATGACAACTCACGGCATGAGCAGACCTAGGCTGGTTCCTGTGAATCTGCCAATCGCTGAATCACAGGACATCACAATCCAGGAAATGCGGAGCCAATCTTATGAAAACGGAAGAACTCTCCCCCACTTTGGAACCGGAGATTACTCCTGATCCGGAGACGACAGAAGTTAATTTTCAGTGGAACCGCGTCGTTGGACGACGCTCCTTTTTAAGAGGGATCGGAATGGCGAGCGCTGCGCTGCCATTCAGCACACTACTGCCAGCCGGAGCATTATTGGCAGGGGAAGGCAGAGCAGAGGCGAGTGAAGGCGGTAAGCTGAAGAGAGGCGATGTCGCGATCCTTCGATTTCTCGCAGCAGCCGAACTGCTCGAGTCAGACCTCTGGACACAATATGCCGAGCTGGGAGGCGCCAACGGAGGTAATGCGGCATATGTAGCTGCGTTGAGCAATCTCGACGCCGACATGCCGCAGTACATCACCGACAACACCGACGATGAGTTAAGTCATGCCGCGTTCTTGAACGCCTACCTGATTTCGAAAGGCGAGGACCCGGTAAATCTCGATGCGTTCCGGACTTTGCCAAGTAGTCAGGCAACAGGGGCAAAGCAGATTGGGCGACTCACCAATTTGATGAACTTGAACGTGGACACGAGCTGGTACACACGGTATCGCAGCAAAGAGAACCCGGATTTCGGCGCGAAGATTGCAGGACCGATCACTATCATGAACCAACCTGCCATTCCCTTGAACGATTCCGACACTCCTCCGGGAAATTCCCAGCCTGTTCCGCCTACTACCGCCCAGCAGAGCCGTATGCAGGCGATCGCCAACACGGCAGGATTCCACTTTGCCTTCATCGAGCAAGGTGGTTCAAGCCTGTATACGACGATGAGCGGCAAGGTCAGCAGTCTCGAGGTCCTGCGCATCGTGGTGAGTATTGGTGGAGTCGAGGTTGACCATTTCTCCCTCTGGCATGACAAAGTTGGCAACGCGGTGGCTCAGCCGCTTGCGGGCGTGGTTGACCCTGAAACGGGATTGACATTCCCTGATCTCAACAATCCGCCGACGGAACTCACCCAGACCAATAAGATACTGCCCGAACCGTGCGACTTCATTCGCAAGGGCCTGCCGCATTGCTCGGTCATCCGGCCGTCGTCTTTGCACAATGCGGGGGCAGTCGCTGCGGTGAACTCGTTCGCGAACGACCAGCTCTTCCTCGGTCAGTCACAGGAGTTCTTTGCAGCGGTGATGAAGCTTGCGGTAGCTGCGGACGCGGCGCAACGCGAGGTGTAAACGAGTGCGGAGGTGATCTCTGGAAGCCCTGTGGGACGTCAAGGACGGGCTTGCGCCACCAATATGGGTGCCGGAGACGCGAAGGCGGGACGAGCTAGGCAGTTCGTCCCGCGCGCGCTTTTTCTGCCAAATAAATCAAGAAAATCCAGAAGACGTCATTTTCCTGGAGACCAGGATTCGCATTCTGTGAGACTTCGTTAAATTGTTTCTCTTCGAGCGTTGTTTTACGGAGTGGGTTGTTGCACTTGACCACTCGGATTTTCCACAACCAGAGGACGCTTCAGGAGATCGTTGGCGCTAGCCGGCAGCTTCTCCGCGTCCGTCGCGAGCAAGAAACTCAGTTGCCACATCGCGTGGTCGGAAAGAGAGTTCTTGAAACCCGGCATTCCGGTAAGACGGATGCCGTTCATTACCTTCCAATAGGTTTCGCCAGCCGGATCGTCGGTCACTCCGTCCCCTGCCCACAGTTGCGGTGGAACGGGGTATTCCCCCTTAGCAATCGCCGTCTTCGGCTGTCCCGGCAGACCATGGCAGACAGCGCATTGATTGCGGTAGGTCTGCGCTCCAGCGATGTAGTCAGCCTCGGATGGCTGGAACGGTGGATTCTTGGGTGCCTCTCGGTCAGCTCGCGCATGAAGCGCTCTCATCGCCACCTTCTTTTCCATCGGAAACGGAGAGGCAAAGACAGAAGTAGGAGCGTGTCCCGTCGTGAAGTAAAAGTACACGGCGACAGGAACCAGAATTACTCCCACGATAACTCCGGTTATAAACTTGCCCATTGGATCTCCTTTGCGATGAAGCGCCATTCTACGCCAGCGGTTGCTAATGGCGGACGTTGAAATGGAATACCCAAGAGCGCAGTTGAAATATGTCCCCCCGCAACGTATCTTGATTCGTTCCGACTGAATTACAGCAGATCTTTTAAACTGGAGAGATTCGGCACACAAATGGAACAGAAGCCGGCGCAAAACATACAAGATACATTCCTCAACACGGCCCGGAAAGACCGGGCGAGCATCACAATCTACTTGCTAAGCGGCGTGAAACTGACAGGACGTATTCGTTCGTTTGATAAGTATTCGGTCATTCTGGAAACCAACAATCAAGAGCAGCTCATCTTTAAACATGCGATCTCAACCGTTGTCACGGTAAGGCAACCGGGACACGCCGCGCCAGGCGCGCATCCTGCAACCGAACGCAGCGCCACCGAAAATACATCAACAGCTCCGAACACAGCTAACGAAGGACAGACAACATCGCCAAAAAGCCACGCTCCCTAAGCGAACGCATTGCTGCTACTCAAACGGACCGTGCGGGTGCGCGGGAGCAGGTGTTCCTTGTCGGTGTGGAGTTCCGCGCCCGGCGCGGAGGCGTGAGTGGTACGGCACAACTTGCGCGGGCTGCATCTTCGCTTCGGCGCGACCGCGAACCCGAGTCGAAGGATGTCTCCGCTTCGAACCTGCCTCATCCATTCACGGTCGAAGATTCGATGGATGAGTTTCGAGAGTTAGCGACCAGCGCAGGAGCAACAGTTGTAGGGGAGCTGATCCAACGCCGAGAAAAGCCCGATCCGGCCACCTTGATCGGCAAGGGCAAACTCGAAGAGGTCGCCGAGGCGGCGGAGAGCTCAAACGCAGGCGTCATACTCTTTGATCACGACCTCTCGCCTTCGCAGTTGCGCAATATCGAGCGAGAGGTTGAAGCGCGTGTCATTGACCGTACACAACTGATACTCGATATTTTTGCCAGGCACGCTCGCACACGCGAAGGCCAGCTGCAGGTAGAGCTGGCGCAGCTCGAATACACTTTGCCACGTCTTACCGGACGGGGTGCGCAGATGTCGCAGACGGGTGGCGGTATCGGGACCCGTGGTCCCGGCGAGACGCAACTCGAAAACGACCGCCGCAAGATCGCGCGACGCATGCGGCACCTCAAGGAACAACTGGAAGAGGTGAGGCGCATCCGGGCGCAACAACGGCAGCGGAGAGAGTCAGTGCCTGTGCCGACTGTCGCGCTGGTGGGATACACCAATGCGGGCAAATCCACGTTGTTCAACCGGCTCACGGACGCAGGAGTGCTTGCTTCAGCGCGTATGTTCGCCACGCTCGATCCAACGCTACGGAACGTTGCATTGCCGTCGAAACGTCCCGCAGTGCTGAGCGACACGGTCGGCTTCATTCGCAACCTGCCACACTCGCTCATTACCAGTTTCCGCGCAACGCTTGAGGAAGTGCAGCGCGCGACACTGGTTCTGCACATCGCGGACGCCTCAAGTGCCTATCGTGAGGAGCAGCAGCAACAAGTCGAGAAGGTGCTCGAGGACCTTGATGTGCTGCACAAACCGCGATTGCTCGTCGTAAACAAGATCGATGTACTGCCCGAGAGCCAGCGTCCTGGAAACTCGCAAGATAGCGTCTATGTTTCCGCCCGCGACGGCATCGGCATCGAGGCATTACTCGAGCGCATCGACGAAATGCTGGTGGAAGATCCCATTCGCCGCTGCATGTTGCGCGTCCCCGCGAGCGATGGCAAAGTGCTGGCGAAGCTCGAGTCGAAAGCAAACATCCTTGAGCGCGAATACCGCGATGATGGTACGGCGGTGCTGTTGGTCGATGCGCCGGCTTCCCTGTTGCGGGAATTAGCCTGCTATCTCATGCCGCGCTAAAAAGGAAATGGGCCTGACCGTCAGGAAGCGGTGACGATTTCCTGAAGTCAAGCCCGTTCGACCCTGAAACGGATCGGAGGTGATTGCTTACAGTCTAGTCCTGCAAGAGCGCAAGTCAAGGACGATGCAACAAAATTCGCGAGTTCCTGACATGCACTATAGATGTAGCAGAGCAGTAAACATGCGTCATGTTGCATACAATTCGGGTTATGATCGAGTGTGTGTACGAGAATTTCAGGGGTCTGATGTTACGCCGTTCTTTAGTGCTGATGATCATGGTGTGTGTGCCGTGCATGATGCTGAGCGCAAGCATCTCGCGTTCCCGCGGCAGCGCGCGCGGGGAACATGCTCTACTCGGCCAGCAGCAATCCAGAAGCGGAGAGCACTCCGTCATCCTTCAAGACCTCGACCTTGCGCCGTATACGACAGAGTACTTGAGCAACTCGTCAGCTGCGGCTATACCGCAGCGGCGAACGATTGTCTCGCACGTGGTTCCAACCGTGGAAGCGGCGATGCAGAACGCGGCGAGGTTCTTCTCGTCCAAGGTGCTACACATCCGCTGAAGTCTGGTCGCGAGAACCTGTTTGCTATAATCCACTTGTTGTCTGAGCGCAATCATCGTCAGGAAGCGCTCTTGTTACGCAGCACAGCGCAAGGATTCATCGCATGTCGGGGAGTGGCTCAGCCTGGTAGAGCACCTGGTTCGGGACCAGGGGGTCGGAGGTTCAAATCCTCTCTCCCCGACCATAACTATAACAAAACAGAGCACTTAAAAACAGAGCTGCAGGGACTGCAAAAAGGGTCACCCAAAAGGTCACCCAAACGCTTTTTTTGGCATGCTTTTTCGACGCTGAAATCGCAGATTTGATCGCATCGGATACGTCGAAAACAGCGTCATCACGCTCGAGTTCTTGCAAGACGAACCCATAGCCATTCGAACCCTCAAACGCTCGCCATAACCTATTCTCGCGTCAATGGCGTTGCTTCCACTTATGCATAGCTCCAACAAATCCGAAAAATCAATACGCATTTCCGCGGTACCCTGTTTAACTCTTCCGCGCGGCCGTTTTAGTGGCGGACATGGTCGGGCGGGGGTGAGGTTCGAGAACTTCCGCTACGTGACTCGGTCTTCGAGCGGCACGACAGATGCTTTTCATAAGTGGCACCAGTCTTCTGGCCGCACTAGGCAGGTTTATTCTCTGCAAAACCCTTCGCCTGTCTTAATGACCAGACAATTCTTCTTATCCAGCAGCCATTTCATCCCGGTGTCTTCCCCATTGCCTGCGTGGATGGATTCGATCTTTCCGTTCCGCTTGAACTGGATGCCGTCGCCAGTAGAAACCCCTTCATAGGACTCAACTCCATCGAGAGACCGAACATTGACGATATATTCGTCATCCTTCTTCGAGAGAAGTAGATAAGTTCCTTCTGGCCCGTTCCACTGGCCCATCCATTTGTCAACGGGGGCACTAGCCGCTATTGGCGCAGGCGTGACAACACTCGATGGAGTACCAATCCCCTTGGCCGATGGCTTTTCATTAGACTGTTTAGGGTCTTTGCAGGCTGCGAGGAGAACTATCATCGCAAAAAAGGCTACCCAAAACCTAGTTCTCATCAACTCTAGTCTCCCGTGCTTTGCTTGCAACGCCACAGAATAGGTCACGCGACGAACGCTGACGGATGTATCGAGTCATATGCCAATATCTGGTCGCCAGCTTGTCTACCACTTTGTAGGAAGCTGTGGTTAGTAGTTCAAGGAAGGGATCAGCTTCACCGCGACTGGTAGCAATCTTCGAGCGGTAGAGATTCTGTATGAACTGATCGTACATCTTGCAATATACGCCACGCCAATCGTCCTCTACATCGCCTAATCGGCATGCGATTGCCACTAAGCAGGAGCAGCTTGCTTCAGCGAAGCAGAATCTTTGTTTCTCCCGCCGAATCAAATCTTCTGTCTTGTCACCGGGATGGAAGTAAGCAACCAGTGTCTGCTTATCCTTCTCTGTGAAATCATCGAACAAGTACGGAACCGCGCTGATGATTGTGTGGGAACACGCAATAATTGCTTTCCGAGTTGCCAGCACTTGCTCCCAATGACTGGATGTCGTCGCTAAAGCCCGCAAAAAGGTCGAATGATAATTCAGCCACTCAGCTTGCCACAGAGGGATAGATGAAATTAAAACTTGTGCTGCGTCTTTCAATGATTTCTTAGCCCGCGCATCCCTTGTCACTTCAAGAGATATTTTCTCCAGCTCTGCAAAACTTAAATGATGCTGTGCTGCTGGCGAAGCTTGTCTCCCGAGTCTGGTGGCAAACTGTTTGAAAAAGGCTTCTATTGACATGAACAGTTCGAGCCTCTGGCACTTGCTGTGGATGTCGCTCACCGATATCCGCACGGTTACTAAAGGCGTATTAACGCTTTGCCAACGTCATCAGGCGCGAGTGAGCTGCCACACTGACGATGCGGGTTACGTCGGTGCTGGCTTTGATTTTGAACATCAAGTGAACTGCTCTCTTAAGCACTCGAACGCAGACTTGCCAAGTCGCTGCCTGCGGCTTCATTCAAATCGCGGGATGTCGATCCCAGGAGTGCTAGACTTGGGCGCATTTCTTTATGGGTACCGCGACCCAATTAGCGACGCAGCGGCTTTCGACGTCACAGTCCCGTGTGCTCGTCCTGCTCGCAGTTTCGGTTTTTATCAATTACATCGATCGCGCCAACCTGTCGATCGCTGCGCCAATGCTCAAAGATGAGCTGGGCTTTTCTGCGTCTCATCTCGGGATTCTGCTCGCTTCCTTTTTCTGTACGTATGCCGTCTTTCAACTCATTTCCGGCTGGCTTGTAGACCGCTTCGATGTCAGCTTGGTGATGGCCGGCGGGTTCCTCCTTTGGTCGATCGCCACTGCTGTTACGGGGCTGGTGCACGGGTTCGCAATCTTATTAGGTGTGCGGCTCATTCTCGGAGTGGGCGAGTCGGTGGCTTATCCCTCCTACTCAAAGATTTTGGCGCGACATTTCTCGGAAAACCAGCGCGGTTTCGCCAATTCTCTAATCGCCGCAGGTTTGTTGATCGGACCTGGATTCGGAATGTTCATGGGCGGGATGTTGATGGCGAGATTCGGTTGGCGGACGTTCTTCGTTGTCCTCGGTCTCATCAGTCTTACCTGGCTTTGGCCATGGCTTAAGTGGAGACCTCGAGAACAGGGTTTTGCCCCTGCATCGTCGATGAAAGCTCACGGCATCTTTGAAATTCTGAGGCTTCGATCGGCGTGGGGTACTTGTTCGGGCTTGTTCTGCGCGAACTATTTGAATTACTTCCTGATCACCTGGCTGCCCTTTTACCTGGTCCGTGAACGCCATTTCTCCATGGACAAGATGGCGAAGATCGCGGGAGCGGCTTACCTCTCTGCCGCTGTTTTCGGTACACTATGCGGCTGGCTCTCGGATCGATGGATTGATGCAGGAGGAACGCCGACTCGAGTGCGCAAGACGTTCACCAGCGTGGGTATGGTCTGCGCGGCCACCTTTCTAATTGTTTGCGTCGTTTCCAGTCCGGGTCTTTCGATAGCCATGCTGATCTTAGCGGTTGTGTCACTCAGTATGTGCGCTTCCAACCTATGGGCAATTACGCAGACGCTGGCTGGCCCCCAGACCGCGGGTCGATGGACCGGAGTTCAAAACTTCATTGGGAATCTGGCTGGCGTGGTAGCCCCAGCTCTCACTGGACTGGTACTACAACGTACCGGACAGTTCTTCTGGCCCTTCGCGATCACCGCTTCCGTTTGCTTGCTAGGCGCGATGTCATGGATATTCCTGGTCGGCTGTGTGCAGCCAGTCGTGTGGTCCCCGCAACGTCCAGAAATATCGCGTGCGGCACACCAAGCGCAATAGCCCTCTTGCAACGCTCACGCCATACTCCGTTTAACTCCTATGCAATCGATCGCAATCCTTATTCGCCACTTAATCGCCCCTCGGGACGTTTTCACCGACGGCCAAATATCTTTCCCGCGGGACGCATCCTAGCAACATGTTCCGTCCACTCGCCTGCTTACTGCTGACTGTAGCCCCACTCTGTCTTGCGGCCCAGCCGGACAAATGCCCACCCTTCCCAAGCCGCATTGATGTTGAAAGCGGCATATACTCTTCCCAGCCCGGAGTGACCTTCAAACTTCGCGGATTCGCTGCCGACATGGTTTCGCGAGGAAAGCGTAGTCCTCTTTGCTTCCTCCGAGTCGCATTGGTTGAATACGGTGAGGTATTTGTAAGCAGTGAAAGCTTGTCCCACGTCTTTGAGCGGAAGCTAAAGCAGGCGAACAGCAAGGTCAGCGACGTCAAAATCGAAACCGGAGAAGGCACTGCTCGTTTGTCCGGCAAAGTTAAGAAACTCGTACCGATTCCCTTCACTATAGAGGGTCCGGTCTCGACGGATGGAACGGTGATCACCCTCGAAGGAAAGACAATCAAGGCAGCTGGTGTCCCGGTCAAAGGGCTGCTCGAGATGGTGGGGTCTCATATCAGTTCGCTAATGAATGCCAACAATGTGAGTGGCGTCAGGGTCAACGGCAACAATCTGTCTTTTGAGCCTGAACAGCTTGGTCACATTAAGGGACACATTGACCAGGCAGTTGCTTCCCCTCAGGGATTGACATTGAAATATCGTGATACTCGCGCCGGAAAGAAAGTAGGGGCAGCTACTCCTTAAAAGTTCTCTACCCTGGCGCAGGTTCCTCACGGAATGAGATGACTGAGGCGTGCGTGGAAGAAGAAATGTGATGAAGACATTGTTCAGGATTGGGATAACTTGGCAGTGACTCAATCTTCAATTTCGTCGCCTAGACCACGAACATTCCAATTGCCGCCACGAACATCGCAACAGCAGTAAGTCCCACTACCACTCTTCCAAGCAGCGAACTTTTCTGTCCTACCATCAGCACTTGGTCGGAAGCGATCAGCAGGATGCCGACCAAGAGAAACGGGGCAAGTACTCCGTTGGTCACTGCTGTCCAATAGAGAGCTTTCACTGGGCTGATTTTCGTGAAATCCAGCACAACCGCAGCAAGAGTCGAGGCCAGAATCATCACGTAAAACGACCTTGCCTGCGCAAGGCGTTTGTCCAACCCCTGCTTCCAACCGAAGGCCTCCGCAAACGCGTATGCTGCTGACCCGGTAAGAGTCGGGATCGCGAGCAGCCCGACCCCGACTACACCGACTGTAAACAAGATGGCCGCGAATCGCCCCGCCAGCGGCAACAGTGCCTGCGCCGCATCTCGAGAGGTTTCGATATCGGTCTTCCCGTTCTTGAAGAGAGTGACTGCGGTAGTCAGAATAATGAAGTACATGACCAGATTTGAAAAAAATGTCCCAATACCTACGTCAAACTTTCGTGTCAGGATTTCTTCTTGGGTGGCTCCCTTTCGGCGACCTAACGAGTTCCTGCCCGACGCCTTCTCTTCTTCAACCTCTTGCGACGCTTGCCAGAAGAAGAGATAAGGGCTGATGGTTGTCCCCAAGATGGCGACCAGTGTCTCCCAACCAGTCTTACCGCTCGGCAGACTCGGCACGAAGGTGTCGTGCAGTGCGCTTAACCAGTCCGGATGTACTACGAATGCGCTGATAACGTAAGCGAACAGCACGAGGGCGAGCCACTTTAGAGTGTTCGCAATTTGGTAGTACCGCAATTTGACGGTCGCCCACGAGATTCCGGCCGCAAACACAAGGACCCAAAGGTGAGAGCTGACGTGAGTCAGCATCTCGGCAGCATCTGCCATTCCCGCAAGGTCCGCACCAACATTGATCGTGTTGGCAAGTAGGAGCGCCGAAATGGCTATCAGCACTAGAGGACGGGGAAACTTAGTCTTAAACGCGGCAGTCAGCCCACGCCCACTCACCATGCCAATACGGGCGCACATCATCTGCACTGCTGCCATTAGTGGCCAGGTGATTAGCGCAGTCCACAGCAGGTTCGTACCCAGTTGCGCACCGGCTACGGAATACGTTGCAATGCCCGATGGATCATCGTCCGCAGCGCCAGTGATCAGTCCAGGACCAAGGGAATCCCAAAATCTGCTCTTGAGCCAGTAGAAAGAGTTCTTCGCTTGCGTTGCCATAGCTCCTCATCTTCAAGAAACAACATGAACGCCACGTCATCAGATGTGGATACGCACGAGCTTAGGTGCTCGAGTTGAGGCAAAACTCCCTGTTGACGGACAAGCGTCGCCACCAACCTTGAAGGTTTGACCCACTTGCAAGACGAACCCATAGCCATTC
>CAWBVM010000005.1:0-153220 GCA_963792225.1 Terriglobales bacterium
AGCAAGTGCTGAGCCGGGGTTCCCGGCGCGGGCTGCAGAAGACAGAACGCCTGATTGCAGGTACAATAAATAGACGGTCGCAGGGACGGGCAAGGTCTGTCCCTGCGCTCCTGTTGAAGCTAGGAACGAGAAGGAAACATGCGGGACATCGTTACACTCCAGTGCGCGGATTGCAAGAACCGCAACTACTCGACGACCAAGAACAAGAAGCGTACGACGGGTCGTCTTGAGTTCGCCAAGTTTTGCAACACCTGCCGCAAGCACACTTCGCATAAAGAGACGAAGTAAGACATTATTTTGATTTCCTGATTTTCGATTTGCCCGATGGAATGCCGTTGCGCGCTTCCAATCGAACAATCCATAAATCACAAATCATTTTTTAGGGGCGTAAGCTCAACGGTTAAACTGTCGGTCTCCAAAACCGAACTTGGGGGTTCGAATCCCTCCGCCCCTGCCAGGAATTGGCAGACTGTGTTGGTAAGACGTGGGAACCGAGACGAAGAAGATGGCAAAGACAGCAACGATGGAGCAGGGCGGCGGAGAAGACAGACTGCAGCCACTGAAGTCGAAGACAGCGCAGATGAACGATTTCTTCCGCGATGTCCGCTCCGAGATGCGTAAGGTCACCACGCCCACCCGGGACCAGGTGCAGAGCACTACCGTGGTCGTGCTGATAACGGTTTTCGTGTTTGCGTTCTACTTCTGGCTGGTGGACAACATGCTACGGTACAGCCTCGACAAATTCATCTATCGCTTCACGCACCACTAGATCGGGAGCGCGGGTGTTCGACGCGTTCAAAAGAAAAGCATGGCAGAAGATATCCAACAGAATGACAGCGCCGTCGGCGGCGAAGCTGGTGAGAATCAGCAACAGGCGCCTGCGCAGAATCCGAACTTCAAGTGGTACATCATCCATGCCTATTCGGGCTTCGAGCGCAAGGTAAAAGAGTCGATCGAGTCGCGGGTACAGGCGTATGGTCTGCACGAGAAAATCGGTCGCGTGCTGATTCCGACCGAGCCTGTGACCGAGATACGCAACGGAAAGAAATATACGATCGAACGGGCGTTTCTGCCGGGCTACGTCCTGGTAGAGATGGCTCTCGATGATGAGATCTGGCACCTGCTTAAGAACACGCCGAAGGTGACAGGGTTCCTGGGTACCGGTGGATCGCCGACTCCTCTCAGTGAAGAGGAAGTGAACACGATCGTGTTCCGCGTAGAGAGCGGAAAAGACAAGCCCCGCATCAAGGTCAAGTTCGCGAAGAACGAATCGGTCAAGATCACTGAGGGACCATTCGCCAACTTCAACGGCATGGTGGATGAAGTCAACGAGGACAAAGAAGAGGTCACCGTCATGGTCACCATCTTCGGGCGTTCAACCCCGGTGAAGCTCGAATATAAGAGCGTAGAAAAGATCGCGTAAAGCAAGGTTCAAGTTTTAGAGAGGAAGCACGGCGCTGACATGAGTCAACTGTGCGAAGGAATAAAGAATGGCACCTCCGAAGAAAGTACAAACATCGGTAAAGCTCCAGATCGAAGCGGGCAAGGCTACGCCGGCTCCTCCGATCGGACCCGCGCTAGGTCAGGCGCAGGTCAACATCATGGAGTTCTGCAAGCAGTTCAACGCGCGCACGCAAGCCAAGGAGATGGCGGGGCTTATCATCCCGGTCGTCATCACCGTGTTCACGGACCGCAGCTTCACATTCATCACCAAGACGCCTCCGGCGGCGGTGCTATTGAAGCGGGCAGCGGGCGTGGCAAAGGGTGCGGCGAATCCGATCAAGGACAAGGTCGGTAAGGTCACTGAGGCGCAGGTCCGCGAGATCGCGACACAGAAGATGCCCGATCTGAATGCGGCGTCGGTCGAGTCGGCGATCAAGAGCATCCGTGGAACGGCGCGCTCAATGGGAATAGAAGTTACGGCGTAGAGGATTTGTGATTTGTCGATTTGTGATTTGGTGATTTGAGGATCGGTAAATCGCAGATCGCACAATCCAAAGCTCTCAAAAACCACGGTCCTGCGAAACACAGCAGGTACGGTGGAAGACTGGAAAGGTCGATAACAGCATGACAGGAAAAGCAGGCAAGAAGATTGAAGCCGCGCGCAAGCAGGTCGAGCAGCGGCAATACACCCTTCAGGAAGCGGTTCCGCTTTTGCAGAAGGTGAAGTTCGCGAAGTTCGATGAGACCGTCGATGTCACGTTGCGTCTCGGCGTCGATCCGAAGCACGCAGACCAGATGGTGCGTGGGACTGTCGTTCTTCCGCACGGACTCGGCAAATCCAAGAAGGTCCTGGTGATCGCGACGGGCGAGAAGCAGCGCGAAGCAGAAGCTGCGGGCGCCGATCATGTTGGCGGAGAAGAGATCGTGGAGCGTATCCAGAAAGAAAACTGGATCGATTATGACGCCGTCATCGCCACTCCGGACATGATGCGTTCGGTGGGTAAGCTGGAAAGGTGCTCGGTCCTCGCGGCCTGATGCCGAATCCGAAGACCGGTACGGTGACCACCGACGTTGCCAACGCGATCAAAGAGATCAAGGCCGGTAAGGTCGAGTTCCGCACCGACAAGACCGCGCTGGTGCATGTTCCGGTCGGTAAGATCTCGTTCACCTCCGACAAACTCATTGACAACGCCACTACTGTCATCACCAGCGTGATCAAGGCGAAGCCTGCCGCTGCGAAGGGCAAGTATCTCCGTGGCGTATATCTCTCCTCCACGATGGGGCCTGGCATCGAGCTTGACGCCACCTCCATCGAAGCGGCGGCGAGAGCCTAGGCCGAAGCGCCAAACCAAGGCACAGCCCGGAGAGAGGATTTATAGAACATGGCAGTCACAAGACAGAAAAAGATCGAGCAGGGCAACAAACTAGCGAGCGACCTGCAGACGACGGAAAACATGATCGTCGGCACCTACAACAAGCTCACCGTGGCACAGGATTTCGAGCTGCGTAAGGCAGTGCGCAATGCCGGTGGCAAGTATCGCGTGGTCAAGAACAAGATCGCGAGCCGCGCTGCAAAAGGCACCAAGGTCGAACAGGCGCTCCAGATGTTGAAGGGCGTGACGTCGATCGCGTACACAGAAGGCGATCCGGTCGCACTGGCGAAGGCGCTCTCGAAGTATACGAGCGACCATCCGGAGTATTCGGTGAAGGCGGGCGTGGTCGAAGGCCGCCTGGTAGGTCTCGATGAGATCAAGGCACTCGCCACCATGCCGAGCAAGGAAGAGATCTTCTCGAAGCTGCTCTTCCTCATCAGTGCTCCTGCGCAGCGGCTGGCGACGGTCATCAATGCCACTGGACGCGATATGGCGGTGGTGATCAACCAGGGCGTCAAGGAGAACAAGTTTGGCGGGGCAGCGGCTGTGTCCGAGGCTCCCGCAACGAGCGAAGGCGAAGGCGCTGGAGCATAGAAAGTTCCTAGTTGTTGGTTGTTAGCTCTTGGTTGGCGGTTGTGGAGAGCGATCTTCGTAGCCAAAGGTTAAGAACTAGCAACTGAGAACCGACAACTAACAACTGGTTTTTAGCTCTTCCCGTCAGGTGCCTTGTCTGGGGCACACCGGAAACTGAATGAGGAAGGACGAACCAAACAGACAGCAAGCAGTAACCAAAATTCAGTTTCGGAGAAACACAATGGCAGACATTCAGCAGTTGGAAGATCAGATCGTAAACCTTAGCCTTCTCGATGCAGCGTCGCTCGTCAAGAAGCTCGAAGAGCGCCTTGGCGTTTCGGCAGCAGCAGCAGCTCCGGTGATGGTTGCCGGCGGCGGCGCAGCGGCAGCAGCTCCGGCGGCAGAAGAGAAGACCGAGTTCACGGTCACTCTGACCGCAGCGGGTGCGACAAGATCAACGTCATCAAGGCAGTTCGTGAAGTGACCAGCCTGGGTCTAAAGGAAGCGAAGGACCTGGTAGACGGCGCTCCCAAGACCATCAAGGAAGGCGTATCGAAGGAAGAAGCCGAGACCATCAAGAAGAAGTTTGCGGATGCCGGCGCAACTGTCGAAGTGAAATAAGCCGCACAAGGGTGCTGTCAAGTGTGACGGAGTCGTTAGTTGCACCATATTCGGGGCAAGACCAGAGTAGAGGTAGCGGTGCGGATCCGTCCACTTGCATCTTTTTTAGGAAGTACAGCACGAGAGTTGCCAAATCGTGTACTATTGTGATTGGCGAGATAAAATTTCTAGGTTTTTTGCAGGATATTGGAAGGAAGCGTATCCGCAGTTAAAAGATGTGGATACTCGCAGCGCTCACCGGCGTTGCACAACTCTGACAGGCCTTCTTACACTGGCGCGAGCGAACACAATTCAGACTACAACCAGCGCATAATAGCGTGTTTATGCCTGCGGGGACCCTTGTCCCACGCGGGCTTTTGTCGTCTGCTCGTTTTAGCTCCGCGAGAGAGCTGTCCCTTCAGGCACCCTGCCGGAAACGAAACATGATCGCCAACGCATGTACGACAGCTGTGTGACCTAGATATACCGCAGTGTGTTGTGAATAGTGAACTTTTTTATGTGATCGTCCGCGCCCGGCGATCACGTATGACTGACCGGACTGGGTCCAGGACCTGGAAAGGGTTGAGCCGGCGCAATACAGACCGCGAGAGCGCGTCAGGAATTTGCGCACAAGCGCAGCAGGAGCAAATGGATGCCGACAGGGACCGTGACAAAGAGCCGTGCTTCCCGCCAACGATTTGATTTTTCTAAGATTCCCGCAACCATACAGATCCCGAATTTGATCGAGGTCCAGAAGCGTTCGTACGAGCGCTTTCTGCAGATGGACAAGCTGCCGAGCGAGCGCGATGACAGCGGTCTTCAGTCCGTCTTCACTTCGGTATTTCCAATCACCGATTTCCGTAATGTCTCGCAACTGGATTTTGTGGATTTCGCGATCGGTAACTGGGAGTGCAAGTGCGGACACCTCAAAGGGCTGCATCACCTCCGTACCACTTGTAAGAATTGCGGCAATACCGTCATCACCGATCCGTTTCATCCCGGGGAAGTGCTCTGCGGCAAGTGCGGTACTTTCAACGCCAATACGCCCGACTTCTGTAACAAGTGCGGAGACCCGGTAGGTCTTCAGCTGAAGTATGACGTCGCGGAATGCGAAGAGCGCGGCATGACGTACTCGGCACCCTTGAAGGTGACGATCCGTCTCACGATTTTTGATAAAGATGCTGAAACCGGCACGCGCAGCGTTCGCGACATCAAGGAGCACGAAGTATTCTTCGGCGATATCCCGTTGATGACGCAGAACGGCACGTTCATTGTGAACGGCACTGAGCGCGTGATCGTGTCCCAGTTGCACCGCTCTCCAGGCGTCTTCTTCGAGACCGCGAGCAACCGTACCTACTTCCTCGGCAAGATCATCCCTTATCGCGGAAGCTGGGTCGAATTTGAATACGACCAGAAGAACACGCTGTATGTCCGTATCGACCGCAAGCGCAAGTTCCTGGGAACGATCTTCCTGCGCGCGCTTGGATTGCGTTCGGATGAGGACATCCTCCGCACGTTCTACACAGTAGATCGCATCGCCGTCCGCGATAAGAAGCTCTATTGGACGCTGGAGCCTGGCATTGACCGTCCGACGAACCTGCTCGGCATCAAGCTGACCCATGCGATCAAGAGCAAGGGCGGGGAAGAGATCGCGCATTCGGGCCGCAAGGTCACCAATGCGGTCCTCAAAGAGATCCATAAAGCGCACTTGAGCGAGATCGAGATTGACTTGAACGATCTCGAAGGTGCGATCACCGCGGCCGATGTGATCGATCAGAGCACGGGCGAAGTGCTGCTCGAAGCGAACCAGGAACTGACCGCAGATAAGCTTGCGAAGATGATCGATGCGGGCGATCGAAGACGTTCACGTCTTCTTCCCCGATCGGGACGATGTGGGCAACGTGATCTCGCACACACTGCAGCGGGATTCGGTCAAGACGCCACAGGAAGCGCTTGATCGAAATCTACCGCAAGCTGCGTCCGGGCGACCCGCCGACGCTGGATACTGCGACGGCGCTCTTCCACGGCATGTTCTTCGATCCGCGTAAATACGACTTCTCTCGCGTTGGCCGTTTGAAGTTCAACATCAAGCTGTTTGAGAAGACAGAAGCAACTGCTCTCGACCATCGCACGCTTGATCCAGATGATTTTTACGCACACCATCCGCTACCTGCTGAAGCTGCGCAAGAACATCGGTCTGGTGGACGACATCGATCACCTTGGCAACCGCCGCGTTCGCGCGGTCGGCGAGTTGATGGAGAACCAGTTCCGTATCGGCCTGGTGCGCATGGAACGCGCGATCAAGGAAAAGATGTCCGTCTACCAGGAAATGTCGACGGCGATGCCGCACGACCTGGTGAACGCCAAGCCGGTGATGGCAGCCATCCGCGAGTTCTTCGGATCGTCGCAGCTCTCGCAGTTCATGGACCAGACCAACCCGCTCTCGGAGATCACGCACAAGCGGCGTCTCTCCGCACTTGGGCCGGGCGGTTTGTCGCGTGAACGCGCCGGATTTGAAGTCCGCGACGTTCACCCAACGCACTATGGACGTATCTGCCCGATCGAAACGCCGGAAGGTCCGAACATCGGACTGATTTCGTCACTGTAGTGCTTTGCCCGCATCAACGACTACGGCTTCATCGAGTCCCCTTACCGCAAGGTAAAGGGTGGCACGTGCAGGATTACGTGATCGTGGCGCACTCCGGCGATAGCTCGTATCGCGTGGGCGACGTCGTCGAAAGTCATGAGTCGGTAAAAGCAACGCTGAGCTGAAAGAGTGGACGCAAGAAGCGTCCGGCGGGGTCGAGCCGTTCTCGTTCTATCTCTCCGCGTGGGAAGAGGACCGTCACGTCATCGCGCAGGCGAACATGGAACTCGACAAGCAACTGCACATCACCGCGGAGTTGGTGAACGCGCGCAAGGCCGGCAACTTCGTTCTCGTGCCGCGTGATGAAGTCGATTACGTTGACGTGAGCCCCAAACAGCTCGTATCGGTGGCGGCTTCGCTGGTACCGTTCCTCGAGCATGACGATGCGAACCGCGCATTGATGGGCGCGAACATGCAACGCCAGTCGGTTCCGTTGCTCCGGGCTGAAGCCCCGATCGTCGGGACGGGAATGGAAGGCGTTACCGCACGTGATTCCGGCGCGGTCGTACTGGCGCGGCGTAACGGCATCATCGATTCCGTCGATTCCGAACGCATCATCGTGCGTGTAGAAGGCGAGCACCATCCGACGCAGTTGTCGCGCGAGGTGGGCTCGGACATCTACCAGCTCATCAAGTTCAAGCGCTCGAACCAGAACACCTGTATTTCACAGCGTCCGATCGTTCGCAAGGGCGATCGGGTGGTCAAGGGGCAAGTCATCGCCGACGGCCCTTGCACCGACCAGGGCGATCTGGCCCTTGGACGCAACGTGCTTGTCGCCTTCATGCCGTGGCGCGGCTACAACTTCGAAGACGCGATCCTGATCTCCGAAAAGATGGTGAAGGAGGACTACTACACCTCCGTCCACATCGAGGAGTACGAGATCGAAGCGCGCGACACGAAGCTCGGACCAGAAGAGATCACGCGCGATATTCCGAACATCATCGGAGTCGGCCCTGCGCGATCTCGATGAGAGCGGCGTCATCCGCATCGGAGCAGCCGTAAAAGCCGGCAGCATCGTGGTCGGCAAGGTCACGCCGAAGGGCGAGACCCAGCTCACTCCGGAAGAGAAGCTGTTGCGTGCGATCTTCGGTGAAAAAGCCGGTGATGTGCGCGACGCATCGCTCTACTGTCCTCCGGGGGTCGAAGGCACCATCGTGGACGTCAAGATCTTCTCCCGTAAGGGACAGGAGAAGGACGAGCGCGCGAAGCAGATCGAGCAGCAACAGATCGAGCGTCTCGAAAAGAACCTGGCGGATGAGATCCGAATCCTCACGGACGAGCGTCTCAAGCGCCTTGAAGCGATCCTTGGGGGCAAAGAAGTGCAGGCCGACCTGCACGATGAGCGCACCAATAAGCGCTTGCTGACCAAGGGAACGATGCTCGATCGCGAGACCATCGAGCGCATCTCGACACGCAACCTGAAGCGCATCAAGTACAACGACAAAGACCCGCGGGTCAACGAACAGATCGACGAGATCGAAGAGATGACATCACGTCAGATCGACGTTCTCCGCAAGATCATGAAAGACCGCACCGAGAAGCTGCAGAAGGGCGACGAACTTCCTCCTGGCGTAATCAAGCTCGTGAAGGTTTACATCGCCATGAAGCGTAAGCTTTCGGTCGGCGACAAGATGGCAGGCCGCCATGGTAACAAGGGTGTGATCGCCCGCATTCTGCCCGAAGAAGATCTTCCCTATCTTCCGGACGGAACTCCGGTCGAAATCGTCCTCAACCCGCTCGGCGTCCCGTCCCGTATGAACGTAGGACAGATCCTCGAGACGCACCTTGGCTGGGCTGGCGCTGAACTCGGCAAGAAGATCTCAAAGATCATCGACGCTGCGACCGGTACGGAAGCGATCCGTACGGAACTCAAGCGGATGTTCAAGGACACGGCGTTCGTGAACCGTTTCGACGAGATGGGCGATGATGAATTGCTCTCGGCGTCGGAGGCCATGAAGCGCGGCGTCTTCTTCGGTACAGCAGTTTTTGATGGAGCAAACGAGCCTGAAATCAAAGCATTGCTCGCAGAGGCGGGGTTGCCGAGTTCCGGCAAGACCGATCTCTACGACGGCATGACGGGTGAGAAGTTCGAACAGCCGGTCACGGTCGGCGTCATTTACATGCTGAAACTCTCGCACCTGGTGGACGACAAGATCCACGCCCGCTCGATCGGACCGTACTCGCTCATCACGCAGCAGCCGCTGGGTGGCAAGGCGCAGTTCGGCGGACAGCGCTTCGGAGAGATGGAAGTCTGGGCGCTCGAAGCTTACGGCGCTGCATACATCTTGCAGGAGTTGCTCACCGCGAAATCCGACGACGTATATGGCCGTACCAAGATCTACGAGGCCATCGTCAAGGGTGAAGCGGCGATCGAACCGGGTGTTCCCGAGTCGTTCAATGTGCTCATTCGCGAGTTGCAGTCGCTCTGCCTTGATGTCGAACTCGTCAAGCTGGGAACTGACAAGAAGCAGCTCGTTGCTGCCGCTGACTAGGACTTGTGATCGAGATTTGTCGATTGAGTGATCGAAAGACCTCAATCGACAAATCACCGACCGCAAATCGCAAATTTTAGGAGCCGGGCGAAACGCTTCCAAGCGCCACGGTTCCGATCTTCTGGAAGTTGGAAGCCGACAGCAGCGGCAGACGCCGTTGCAGGAGGAACACCTTGTACCGTTCGAGTCCGTTTGACATCGGTCACACCGCCATCAGTGATTTCGACGCGATTAAGATATCGCTCGCATCCCCGGAAAAAATCCGTAGCTGGTCGCACGGTGAGGTGACCAAACCGGAAACGATCAACTACCGCACCTTCAAGCCGGAGAGGGATGGGCTTTTCTGCGCCCGCATCTTCGGTCCTGTTACCGATTGGGAGTGCCTCTGCGGCAAATACAAGCGCATGAAGCACCGCGGCGTCATCTGCGATAAGTGCGGCGTCGAAGTCACCCTTTCAAAAGTACGGCGCGAACGTTTGGGACACATCGAACTCGCCAGTCCGTGCTCGCACGTGTGGTTCTTCAAAGGGCTCCCGTCGCGAATCGGCCACCTGCTCGACATCTCGCTGCGCGATCTCGAGAGCGTTCTCTATTTCGAGAGCTACGTCGTCACCGATCCGGGTGATGCTCCAGTGAAAGAGCGCGAAGTCATTAAGGACGAGAACCGCTTCCGCGAGCTCGACCAGCAGTACCGTGCCACCGGCTTCAAAGCCATGATGGGCGCGGAAGGTATCAAAGAGCTGCTCAAGCGCGTCGAGGTCGATGAGATCTCGGTCGAGCTGCGCGAGCGCATGAAGCACGAGACCTCACTTCAGAAGCGCCTCAAATATGCGAAGCGCCTGAAGGTGGTCGAGGCTTTCCGTAAATCGAGCAATAAGCCGCAATGGATGATTCTCGATGTGCTGCCGGTGATTCCACCGGAGCTGCGGCCATTGGTTCCGCTGGATGGCGGACGTTTCGCCACCTCGGACCTGAACGATCTCTATCGTCGCGTCATCAACCGTAACAACCGTCTCAAGAAGCTGATGGACCTCCACGCTCCCGAAGTCATCGTGCGCAACGAGAAGCGCATGCTGCAGGAAGCGGTGGACGCACTGTTCGACAACGGACGCCGTGGCCGCGTGCTGCGTGGCGCCAACAATCGTCCGCTCAAGTCGCTCTCTGACACGCTCAAAGGCAAGCAGGGGCGTTTCCGTCAGAACCTGCTCGGTAAGCGCGTCGACTACTCGGGACGTTCCGTGATCGTCGTCGGTCCAGAACTGAAGCTCCACCAGTGCGGACTGCCGAAGAAGATGGCGCTCGAACTCTTCAAGCCATTCATCTATCATCGCCTCGAACAGACCGGGCACTGCACCACCATCAAGCAAGCCAAAGAGATGGTCGAGCAGCAGGAGCCGATCGTTTGGGACATCCTGGAAGAGGTAATTAAAGATCACCCTGTTCTTCTGAACCGCGCTCCCACGCTCCACCGCCTTGGCATTCAGGCGTTTGAGCCGGTGCTGGTTGAAGGCAAAGCGATCAAGATCCACCCGCTGGTGTGTACGGCGTTCAACGCCGACTTTGACGGCGACCAGATGGCGGTCCATATTCCGCTGTCTCCGGAAGCTCAGGTCGAAGCGAGCGTGCTGATGCTTGCGTCGCACAACATTCTGTCGCCAGCTTCGGGTCAGCCGATCACCGTTCCCTCACAGGACATGGTCCTCGGTATCTATTACCTGACGAAGGGCAAGCCAGGCGGGAAGGGCGAAGGCCGCTCGTTCGCGACTACCGATGATGTCCTGCTTGCGCTCGAAGCGAAGGAAGTCGAGACGCTCTCTCACATCCGTCTGCGCTATACGGGCGAGGTCATGGACCTCACCAGTGCATACGATGATCAGGACCTGTTGCACACTGAGCCTGTCCAATTCAACCGTCAGTACATCAACACGACGGTCGGACGCGTGATCATGAACGATCACTTGCCCGAGGGCATGCCATTCATCAACGGCATCTTGAAGAAGAAGGGCATCGGGCAACTCGTCAACTATACGTATCTTCGTTTCGGGCTTGAGACTACGGTCAAGATGCTCGACGAAGTGAAGGCGATGGGCTTTGCTTCTGCGACCCGCGCTGGTTTGTCCATCGGTATCGACGACATGCTCATCCCGGCGCACAAGTATGAGCTCGTGCGCGACGCGGAGAAGGCAGTCGTGAGCGTCCAGCAGCAATACCTGGACGGTGCGATCACCAACGGTGAGCGTTACAACAAGGTCATCGAAATCTGGTCGAACATCACCGAAAAAGTCGCCGACGAAATGTTCGAACTGCTGAAGCGTGAGGACAAAGAGGGTGCGATGAACCCCATCTACGTCATGGCGGATTCAGGTGCTCGCGGATCGAAACAGCAGATCCGCCAGCTCTCCGGTATGCGTGGATTGATGGCGAAACCATCGGGCGAAATCATCGAGACCCCCATCACGGCGAACTTCCGTGAAGGGCTTACGGTGTTGCAGTACTTCATCTCGACGCACGGCGCTCGTAAGGGCCTCGCCGACACCGCCTTGAAGACGGCCGATTCCGGCTATCTCACCCGCCGTCTCGTAGACGTTGCGCAAGACGTCATCGTCAGCGAACAAGACTGCGGCACTGTGGACGGCATCTATGTCGGGTCCATCGTGGAAGCCGGTGAAGTGATCGAACCGTTGCGCGACCGCATCGTCGGCCGCGTCTCACTCGAACGCATCAAGGACTATGAAGGCAATGTCGTCGTTGATCTCAACCAGGAGATCACCGAAGACATCGCGTCGTCGATCCAGGCAAGCGGTGTGGAGCGCGTAAAGATCCGCTCTGTGCTCACCTGCGAGTCGAAGCGCGGCGTCTGCATCCTCTGCTACGGACGTAACCTTGGCTCGGGCCGCACCGTCGAACTGGGTGAAGCGGTCGGTGTCATCGCCGCTCAATCGATCGGCGAACCGGGAACGCAGCTCACCATGCGTACCTTCCACATCGGTGGTACGGCGTCGCGCGTCAACGAGCAATCACGGCTTGAGGCACGCAACAACGGAACCATCCGCTATATCAACCTTGTCACGGTAAAGTCGAAGGCCGGCGAGAATGTGGTCATGAACCGTACTGGTTCGATCGCCATCCTCGATGAGAAGGGGCGTGAAAAGGAACGCTACACCGTCCTTTATGGCGCTAAGGTGAAGGTCAACGACGGTGATCAGGTCACGCTTGGCCAGTCGATGGTCGAGTGGGATCCGTACACCTTCGCGATCCTTACCGAGATCGCCGGAACCATTCAGTTCAAGGATTTGCAGGAAGGCGTCACGCTTCACGAAGAAGTGGACGAAGTTACCGGCCTCTCCCGCCACGTTGTGGGCGATGCCGCTGACGAGAAGCGCCAGCCGGCCATCGTCATCAAGGGCGCGGGTTCCAAGGGTACTCGCCGCTACCTGATGCCAAGCCGCGCTCACCTCATGATCCAGGACGGAGACGAGGTCTTCCCGGGCGATGTTCTGGCGAAGATTCCGCGCGAAACCACGAAGACCAAAGACATCACCGGCGGTCTGCCGCGTGTGGTCGAACTCTTCGAGGCCCGCAAGCCCCGCGAAACCGCGATCATCAGCGAGATCGATGGCGTGGTCCGCATCGGCGAAGTGAGCAAGGGACAGCGCAAGATCTACGTCACTGCCGACAATGGCACTGAGCGCGAATACTCGGTCCCACGCGGTATCCACATCAACGTGCAGGAAGGCGAGCGCATGAAGGCTGGCGATCCTTTGATGGATGGCCCTCTGAATCCGCACGATATTCTTGCCGTACTCGGCGAAAAGGAACTTCAGGGATATCTGGTCAACGAGATCCAGGAAGTCTATCGTCTGCAGGGCGTGACTATCTCCGATAAGCACATCGAAACGATCGTTCGTCAGATGCTGCGCTGGGTGAAGATCGAGGACGTAGGCGACACGAACTTTCTGCTGGAACAGCAGATCGATCGTTTCCGCTTCCGTGCCGAGAACGAGCGCGTGATCGCCGAAGGAGGCCGCCCGTCTACTGGACGTCCGCTGCTGCTCGGTATCACGAAGGCGTCGCTCTCGACCGATTCGTTCATCTCCGCGGCGTCGTTCCAGGAGACCACGCGCGTGCTCACCGAAGCCAGCATCAACGGCTCGATCGACCACCTGCGCGGACTCAAGGAGAACGTCATCGTCGGTCGCCTCATCCCTGCCGGAACCGGCATGGAATTCTACCGCAACGTGAAGCTCGCTCCGGAACTCGAGGAGGCCGCTGCCAAGGTGCAGGAAGAGGTCACCAAAGAGTTCGAGGAAGCCGAACGTCAACTCGAAGCCATGCGCAACGAGGGCGAAGCGGAAGAGCTCGCCGCAGAGTAAGCGGTTACAAGACAAACACATGGCGGAGCCTTCGGGCTCCGCTTGTTTTTGCGTTCTGGATAAGGTCGCAGCACCGCTTTTTCCCGAGACTCGACGTCTCCTGGCGCACACTTCCTTACAATAGAGATACATGCCGCACGAGTTGCCGAAGTCATACGATCCGACCGCTATTGAAGACCGCTGGGCCGCATATTGGGTCAGCGAGAAGCTCTTTCATGTAGAGACTCCGTCGAGTGACGGCAGGCAGCCGATATTCACCATCTTGCTGCCACCGCCGAACGTCACCGGACGCCTCCACATGGGCCACATGCTCAACCAGACCGAGATGGACATACTCACTCGCTGGCACCGCATGAAAGGCGATCTCTCACTGTGGCTTCCCGGTACCGACCACGCCGGCATAGCCACGCAGATGATGGTGGAGAGGCAGCTCCAAGCAGAGGGCAAAGAACGCCGCGACATCGGACGCGAAGTGTTCCTCGAGCGCGTGTGGCAATGGAAAGAGCAGTACGGCGGAGCCATCCTCGACCAGATGAAGCGTTTGGGCGCGTCAGTGGATTGGTCGCGCGAATACTTCACGATGGACGAAGGTCTGTCGCTCGCCGTCCGCGAGGCTTTTGTGCGCCTGCACGAAGAAGGGCTCATCTATCGCGGAGCCTACATCGTCAATTGGTGTCCGCGTTGCATGACTGCTATCTCTGACCTTGAAGTTGTGCACGAAGAGACGCTGGGCAGTCTGTGGGACATCCGCTATCCGATATTGAACGATGCCGGTGAGCCTAGTGGAGAGTTCATCACGGTCGCTACGACCCGGCCGGAGACGATGCTCGGTGACACTGCGGTTGCAGTCAACCCAAGCGACCAGCGATACACCGCACTTCTTGCGCGAAAGATAAAGCTGCGCCTGCCACTCACGGGACGCGAGATTCCGCTTATCGCCGACGATTTTCCGAATCCCGAATTCGGAACCGGAGCGGTGAAGGTCACTCCCGCGCATGATCCTAATGACTTTCAGATCGGATTGCGGCACAGCTTGCCACAGATCAACGTGCTCGACGAGGCGGCCAAGGTCACGGCCGAGGGTCCCTACAAGGGTCTCGACCGGTACGAAGCGCGCAAGCGCATCGTTGCCGACCTTGAAGCGCAAGGCTTGCTGGCGGGGGTGAGAGAACACAGCCTCTCCATCGGCAAGTGCGATCGTTGCAAGACGACGGTAGAGGCGCGCCTATCGACGCAATGGTTCGTTGCCACAACGAAAGAATCGAACAACGGACTCGCTTCGATGAAACAGATGTGTCTCGATGCCGTGCGCGAAGGACATATCAAGATCACGCCCGAGCAGTACAGGACTGTCTATCTCAACTGGATCGAAGGCCTGCACGACTGGTGCATCTCACGCCAGCTCTGGTGGGGACATCGCATCCCTGCATGGTATTGCGACAAGCAACACATTACGGTCGCACGTCAGACTCCGGTCAAATGTGCCGAGTGCGGCAGCGCGAACCTGTCACAAGACAACGACGTACTCGATACCTGGTTTTCGTCCGCCTTGCTTCCGTTCTCGAGCTTCGGCTGGCCTGATCTGGAGCGCGAAAAGAGCCAGGGAATCGACCGGTTTTACCCAACATCGCTTCTCGTTACCGGATTCGACATCCTCTTCTTCTGGGTCGCCCGCATGGTCATGATGGGCACCCATTTCATGATTCAGGAGCCACTCGGTGCCACCGTCACAACGCCGGACGACAAAAAGGCAGCGAGGCGTCCACTAGCCGAAGCGGTCCCCTTCCGCGAGGTATATATCCACGCGCTGGTTCGCGATGCCGACCGTCAGAAGATGTCGAAGACCAAGGGGAACGTCGTCGATCCTATCGACATCATCTCGCGCTTCGGGACCGACGCTGTGCGTTTTACGCTCGCGTCCCAGGCCTCACCGGGCACCGACATCGCATTCAGTGAGCAGCGCACCGAAGGATATCGCGCCTTTGCCAATAAGATCTGGAACGCCACGCGGTTCCTCTTCATGAACGTGGACCGCGCGGAAGAAGCAGGCGTGTTCAAACTCGAACAGTTTGCGGGGATGGGTGAGAGCGCATTCCACAAGGCACTCGATTTGGTCGAGATCCGATGGATACTGTCGCGCTTTGAGCGAGCGTCGAAGTCGGTCAATGCCGAGCTCTCGAACTTCCGCTTCGACGAGGCTTCACGTGTCGTCTATCAGTTCTTCTGGGGCGAATTCTGCGATTGGTTCGTAGAGGTCATCAAGCTGCGGCTCATCTTCGACTCGAACGATGCTGAACAACAGCACCTCGCGATCGAGTGCCTTGGCATAGCGCTTCAAGTGATGGAAGGGGCCCTGCGCTTGCTCGCGCCCTTCATGCCGTTCATCACTGAAGAGATTTGGCACGCACTCTATGAAGGAAAGGCCCCGGCGAAGTCAATTGCATTGGTTTCGTTTCCGCAAGGTGACCGGAACTGGATCGACGAAGCTGCTGAACGCGAGATGCAGTTTTTGCAGGACCTGATCGTGCTCATCCGCGAGATGCGGGCCGAAGCCAAGCTGACGCCGAAGGAGCATGTGAACATTCAGTTCGACGGATCGGCGGACGATGAAAGACTCATCCGCACGAACGAACATTTCTTATCGAAGCTTGCGGGAGTCTCTTCCATCGATTTCGCCTCTTCTGCTCCAGCGACGCAGTTTCATCGCAGCACCGCCACCTTTGATGTTGGTCTTATCTATGAGAGAAAGGTGGACACAGCAGCAGAACGCGCCCGGCTCGACAAGGAGATCGCTAAGCTCGAGGGCGAACTCGAAGGGAAGCAAAAGCAGCTCGGAAATGCGACCTATCTTGCCAAAGCCCCCGCGCACGTCGTGGACGGCCTGCGTAAAAGAGCGGACGAGGTCACTGCATTGCTCGAAAAGAACCGCGCCGCTCTCTCGCGCCTGTGATTATTTCAGGTTCTGCAAGAAGTGCTGTTCGATACGCTCGAACAATTGCGTCCTCGCAGCCTCTCCAGCGATTCCGTGTGTCTTGCGCGGATACAGCAGCAGAGAGTACTGCTTGTCCGCTTCAATGAACGCCTGAATCATTTGAATCGTGTTCTGCATGTGCACATTGTCGTCGCTGGTGCCGTGCACTTCCAAAAGCGTGCCATGAAGCTGCGCGGCAAAGTTCACTGGAGAACTCTTCCTGTATCCTTCCGCATTCTCCTTCGGCGTGTTCATATAGCGCTCAGTGTAAGTGGAATCGTAAAGCTCCCAATTGGTGACCGGGGCCACAGCGATGCCCGCCTTTATGCGGTCGGTGTGCGTCATCGCATAGAGGGTCAGGTATCCGCCATAACTCCATCCCCACCAGCCGATCCGGCTCGCGTCCAATTGCGGATACTGCACCAAAGTCTGGTCGAGAGCAGCGATCTGGTCTTTGAATTCGATGTCTCCTAAATGTCCATAGAGCGCTGAGGCAAACTCCCTGCCGCGTCCTCCCATGCCGCGGTTATCGACGCGCAGTACCGCGAAGCCATCGCGCAGGAGGATATCGTCGAAAGCGGCGTTCGATCCCGTCCAGGTGTCCAAGACCTTTTGAGCCCCCGGACCTCCATACGGATTCAGGATCACCGGCACCTTCTGACCGGCCGGTACATTTGGAGGCATGAGCAGCATGGCCTCGAGCGGGGTTCCATCTTCAGCTTTGATCTGCAGCCATGTCGGTGTGGACAATTGGAAAGTCAGTTGCCTCGAACGGAAGAACGGGTCACTACACTTCGGCTCCGACGCTCCTAGCACGCAGAACCTCATCTCGGGAGGCTTTGCGTAGCTGGACGTCATCTCAACGAAGTGCTTACCATCCGAGGCGAATGTCGCTTCATGAGTGCCGCCGAAATATCCCCAGAGGCGTGTGCCGTCAAGCTTTCGCGCCACCACCTGATTTTCCCGCCACGCTGCAAACTGGTCTTCATTGGGGCCCAATTCATTCGATTCGTAGTAGGCGATTCCGTTGGTTTCATCGATCTCATCTAAAGCCGACACTTCAAATGCACCTTTGGTGACCTGCGAGATCAGCTTCGCATCCGCGGCGGTGGGATCGGCCTTGTCGAACCCGTACAGATACAAATGAGTATGCCCATCGCGCCAACTCGAAATAATGAACCTGTCGCGTGACTGGAATACCTGGAAAGTCTGTTTTTCGATGTCGATGAATGTCGCGCTTTTGTCTTCAAGCACTACGCGTGACCTGCCAGTCTTCAGGTCGCTGAAAACAAGGTCAAGCTGGTTCTGGCTGCGGTTGAGAACCATCGCATACAGAACGTGGTCGTTGACCCACCCGAATTGTGGGATATAGAGGTTCTTCAAGTCGCCAAGGCGCTGCGGCACCGGCATCCATCGCACCTTGCCACCCTCACGACTCACAACGCCGACGCGCACTCCCGGATTCTGATCGCCTGCTTTGGGGTACTTCTCTTCATCCACGACGGGATGCTTCGGTATAAAGTCTTCGATCGGATACACAGGAACGTTGGTCTCATCCATCTGCAGGAATGCGATCTGTTTCGAGTCCGGGGACCAGAAATAATTGCTCTTTACATTGAGCTCTTCGGCATAGAGCCAATCTACTTCGCCATTCAGGATGTTCCCTTCCAGTTTCGGGTCCTTGGCGCTGTCCTCGAAGCGTTGCTTCGGAACACTCTCTTTCGCAGTAGTCAGCTGAACTTCGTGGTCTCCACTCGCATCGATGCCGCGAACGAATATCTGGTGCTTCTTCACGTAAGAGATGTAATGTCCATCGGGGGAAAACTTTGGGTCTTGCTGGGGGTCGCTTGCCGCAGTCATCTGAGTGGCGGTGCCTGTATCGAGGCGAAAGTACCAGAGCTGTCCCTTCGAATCAAAGAGCAGGTGCTTCGAATCGGGAGCCCAATAGCAGCCGCCGAAATTGTTATGTTTCCGCTCCTGCTTGCGTTCATCCACTTTGGTTGCTGCGTGCGGCGCGAGTCCCCACAGCTTCTCTGCCGCCACCAGCACTGCAGGTTTGCCCATCCCCGAGTGGGCGTCGATGTACCAAAGTCCGCCACGCTCGCCCGCATCGTCCCGCAGCACGTAGCTCACCTTCGAGCCGTCCGGAGACCACTTGACCTGCTCCGGCTCGCGGCCCGTCAATCCACCCTCTTTCCAGAGATCGCGGACGGTCAGGCTTTGGATCGTCTTCGGCTGTTCTTGCGGCTGTTGTGCTGCTCCGGAAGAGGTCGCCCCCAAGGAAACAATAAAAACCAATGGCAGAGAAAGATAACGCTTCAACAGGATCTCCTTGGCGGCATGGATGTTTCCTGCGCGTCGTTCGTTCGAAGCAGGAAACGCACCATCTTAACAGGCGGGGTGGTTCCAGTTTTCTCAACAGGACTATCATCTGCGTCTTGGTAACAACGCACATTACGAGTACGCTGTCTATATGTGGGACCCCGCCCAATACTCGCGCTTTAGCGATGAGCGCTCTCGTCCGTTCTTTGAATTGCTTGCGCGCGTCCGCCATCTGCAGCCCAGCCGCATCGCCGACCTGGGATGCGGTACCGGATCACTCACTGCTGTGCTATCCGATCTTTGGCCGGAAGCTGACATTCTGGGCATCGATCGCTCGGAAGAGATGTTGGCTCTCGCCAGTGAAATCAATCGTCCGAACGTGCGTTTTGAGCAGAAGGACATCTCCGAGTTCACCGCCAACGGACACGATCTCATCCTCTCCAATGCCGCTCTGCATTGGATCAACAACCATGAGACCGTGATTCTGCGTCTCGGTAAGGCGCTCGAACCGGGGGGGACCATCGCATTCCAGGTACCCGCCAACTTCGATGCGCCCTCTCACCTCCTGCTGCGAAAACTGTGCGTGAGTCGGGAGTGGCAGACGCTGCTCGGCGACCCCAAACGTCAGTCTTACTCACGCTCCGCCGTCGAGTATGCGCGCACGCTCCTCAATCACGGCTTCAAAGTGGATGCGTGGGAGACCACTTACGTCCAACTATTGCCAGGCGAGGACGCCGTCTATGAATGGATGGCGGGCACCACGTTGCGTCCGGTCTTCGCCATACTCAACGACCGCCAGGAAGAGCGCTTCAGCGAGGAACTCAAAGAGATGCTCCGCTCCGCATATCCGATGACCGCCTATGGAACGGTGTATGAGTTCCGGCGTGTCTTCGTGGTCGCGCAGGCGCCCGGAGCTCCCAGTGAGATGCGCCGCGATCGTGCTGTTGCATCCGAACCAATGGCGGTCCGTCAGTGAATCCCGTAGGAGTGCATTAAATCAAAGTTCTTCGATAGTCACGCGGTCATTGGTAAAGATGCAGATGTCTCCGGCGATCTTCATCGCCTCTTCGACGATCTTGCGTGCAGGCAATTCAGTGTTCGCGATCAGCGCACGCGCCGCCGCCTGTGCGTATGGCCCGCCACTGCCAATGGAGGCGATGCCTTCATCCGGTTCAATGACATCGCCCGAGCCGGAGATCAGATACGTCTGCTCTTTGTCCGCTACCACGAGCAGGGCTTCGAGGTTGCGCAGCATCTTGTCCGTGCGCCAATCCTTTGCGAGTTCTACCGCGGCACGCCCAAGGTTGCCGTGGTATTGCTCCAGCTTCGCCTCAAAGCGGGTGAAAAGATTGAAGGCGTCTGCCGTCGATCCGGCAAAGCCCGCGAGGATCTTCTCCTGATACAGCCTGCGGAGTTTCTTTGCGTTGTGCTTGATGACGGCTTCGCCCATCGTGACTTGTCCGTCAGCTGCCATCACGACTTTGTCGTCGCGACGCACGCACAACACAGTCGTGGACCGGATGCGCTTCGTATCTGCTCGTTGCTTGCTCATCGACTCTCGATTATCTCACTGACGGAGAAAACTTCACCATGGCGTGAGGCCCGCGCTGCAAGGACGATCGTGTGCGCGGTCGTTATCCGCGGTCACTCGTCCTTCTTGTAAACTGTTGCGTGCCCACGCTTCGTATCGGACGCCCTCAGATCATTGCTGCGCTATTCTTACTACTTTTTCTGCTGCAGGGTCTCTGGCTCATCGAGAACAAGCCGTCTGATACCCGCGACTACTCCGCCGTGCACTGCGGACGTGCCCTTTGGCACATCTACGACGAGGGCACTTGCGTGCGCAGCGACTCGGCGATGTCGTCGCGGACCGCCGCCTCTCCGTTTCTCTTCGCACGCAATATCGAAGGCGTGCAGACGAGTCAGGCAACCGAGTGGGACATCTTCCGCTTCGCCCCATGGACCCGCAGCGCTACACGTCTTCCATTTTTGCTCTTCGGAATATGGCTCGGCGCCGGTCTCTGGTGGGTCGCACGCCGTCTCTTCGGAACCGCCGGCGGTGCCGTCGCACTCGCTCTCTATTGCACCTCACCCTATATCCTGAGTGCGGCAAGCACGATCTCGCCGGACATCATCGCTGCCTGGGGATTCTTCGGTGCCATCTATACCGCCATCGGCATCGGGCACACTTTACTCGCCCCTCTGCGCGAATGGCGCTTCCGCATCCTGCTCCTCGGTACTGCCTTAGGGCTTACTGCGGCGGCTGTCCCCGTCGCTGCTCTGGTTGCGCTCGCCTTCTGCGCTTTCTTCCTGCTCTATCTCGTTCCCGAGCGTCGGCTGCAAGCGGTTGGCGTCTTGCTCGGTGCCACGTTGATCGCCGTCATCATCGCCCAGCTCTGCGTTGGAACGCACTGGCAATTGCTGACTTCCGGCGCACCCGTCATCTCCGCGCGGTGGATATTGCGCTTCTTCTCCCAAGCGAACAACATTCCTCTATACGCACTGTCATCGATTGCGATTGCCACGTTTCTCGGCTGGAAGCGTGCGCGTTATTTCGGCAACTGGACACCGCTCGTCGTCGCGGTGCTTGCCCCCTTTATTGCCGTGACCTGGTCGAGCCTCGAACCACTGGTCTGGGCACTGCCTTTTCTTTTCGTCTTCATTGGCGGTATCTTCGCCGATCTCTTCGACAGCGAGTTGCGCCGTCCCGCCGCCACGATAGCTGTTCTTCTCATAGCAGCAAACGCATGGCTCGGATGGGCCGGACTTCAGCACAACGTGATTATGCTGCGCAGCGTCGGGGGACAGTGATCTTCAGCTGACCCCGAGGAGGATCGCATCCGCGACAGCTGCTGCCTCCACCGCCGGTTTCACGTCATGCACGCGCACGATATGCGCGCCATTCAGGATCGCCGCGACATTCGCTGCCAGAGTGCCATAGAGGCGTTCGGAGACACGTACACTGTCCACTCCATAGAGCCGTCCAAGGGTGCGCGCAACGAACGATTTACGTGATGTTCCTGAAAGCAGGGGATACCCGAGCGCAGACAATTCACTGAACCGCGCCAACAGAGGGTAGTTTTCATCGAAGCGCTTTCCGAAACCAAAACCGGGATCCAGCACGATCGCTTCATGTGCAACGCCGTCCGTTTCGGCTAACTGCGCCGATTCTGTCAGTTCGCGCCTCACGAGCGCCACCAGATCATCGCGAGAAATCTGAGGCTGCGTTCGCCAATGTTCGGGCCTTCCCCGCGTGTGCATGAGCACGCATCCGCAGCGGAGGCGTGCAACGGTCGTTGGCATCGTCGCGTCCCACCGGAATCCACTCACATCATTGACGATCTCCGCGCCTGATTCGATCGCGCGCTCCGCCGTCACCGCCTTGTATGTATCGATTGAGACGATCGCCTGCGGACGTTCGCGCAGTACCGCCTTGATCACCGGAACCACACGGCGCGCCTCCTCCAATGGATCCAGCGGCTCATGTTTGCCAGGACGCGTCGATTCGCCGCCTATGTCCAGTATGTCCGCGCCCTCATCGAGCAGTTTGAGCGCATGCTCCACCGCAAGATCGGTGTGAAAATATTCGCCACCGTCAGAGAAGGAATCGGGCGTGACGTTGACGATCCCCATGATGAGTGTCTTCACGCCAAGTTCCAGCGAACGGGTACGGAGTTTCCAGTGAAACGTGGGACGCATCCCCACGATTCTATTTACAATCGCGCCCATGGGACATCTTCTCGGCCGCTTTCTGGTCAGCATCGTTCTAGGCTCCGCAGTTTTAGCGCAAACTACGCCTTCTACGTCACAGGCTCCCGCCGCGCCGCCATTCGCAACCGCAACGCCCGCCGCCACCCGCCAGCTGCGTGCCATAGCGGTCCGGCAAGCCATTGAAGGAATACTGGCCAGCGATCCTGCTTTCCAGCGGGCCCACGTCGGGATCAGCGTAGTTCGCCTCTCCGACGGAAGCCCCATCTATCAACACGACGACCAGCAACTCTTTGTACCCGCTTCCAACACAAAGTTGCTCACTACCTCGGCCGGATTCGCGCTTCTTGGCCCAGAGTGGAAGACCCGCACCACCGTCGAGAGTGCAATGCCCATCGACCGCCAGGGAGAACTCAGCGGCGACCTGCTGTTAGTGGGGCGAGGCGACCCCAACCTCTCCGGACGTGTTCTTCCCTACAACGTTAGGACGGAGCGCACGGTTCCTCCTCTCAAACCGCTCGAAGCACTTGTCGATCAACTGGTCGCCTCCGGTCTCAAGCGTGTCCGCGGAGACATCGTCGGAGATGACACCTGGTTCGCCTACGAACGCTGGGGCGACTCCTGGGGAGAAGACGATCTCATGTGGGAGTACGGCGCTCCTGTCTCCGCCCTGAGCGCCAACGACAACCAGATGTTCTTTACCATCGCTCCGGGCGCAAGAGCCGGCGAGCGCGCCATTGTCACCGTCGATCCCTTCGTCGATCTGTACACCGTCGACAACCGGATCGTCACTGGCGCGCCCAGGTCTGAAAAGAACATTGCCATCGACCGCCAACCAGGCTCCTATGTCGTCAAGCTTTGGGGCACTATCCCCGCGGGTTCCTCATCGCAGGGCGAGGGACTGGCGATGGAAGATCCCGCAGCTCTCGCTGCCGCCGCCTTCCGCAACATGCTCGTCACCCGCGGCATTACCGTAGATGGAAGGTCCCGCGCACGTCACACGGACAACGCGATGCTCCCGATCCTGCCTGACACCAACGCCGAGCCGAATACGCCGATCGTGGCAGCTCCAGCGCCTCAGCAGCAGCCCCAGACGCGCATAGTGCTTGCGCTACTCGAATCGCATCCTCTTGTTGAGGATCTTAAGGTCATTAATAAAGTCAGTCAGAATCTGCACGTCGAGATCCTGATGCGCCAGCTAGGACGAGAGCGCTCTCTCTTTCCGAACACAGCGGCGGGAGGTTCCATCTGGGGTGGCACTACGGTTGTCCGCCAATTCCTGACCGGAACCGTCGGAATTGCGCCTGACGAGTTCCAGTACAACGACGGATCGGGCATGACTCCTCATAACCTCGTCACTCCTGCGATGCTGACAAAGCTGTTGAGATGGGACCGAACCCAGCCGTGGGGAAACTTGTTTGCGGACACACTACCGCTTGCAGCGACCGACGGATCACTGGAACATCGTTTCTTGAACACTTCCACGGCAGCTCGCGTACGCGCCAAGACCGGCACACTCACGCAAGTCACCGCCCTCTCCGGCTACGCGACTGCGCTGGATGGCGAAGAGTATGCCTTCAGCGTCCTAGTCAACGACCACAAGATCTCCGGGGTCAACCGCAAACTGGTCGACCCGATTGTCCGCGCCATCGTCGAAACGAGATAATCTAATCCCGTGCTGCAAGTCTCACAGATCAAGACGGCCCCCAACCAACTGACGCTGCTGCGGCTGATTTTCGTCCCGTTCATCGTCACGTCGATCGTTGAAGACCACTATGGGCGCGCACTGGTCTTGTTCATCCTTGCCGGCTTCAGCGACGGACTTGACGGCTTTCTCGCCCGCGTCCTCAAACAGAAGACGCTTCTCGGACAATATCTCGATCCCATCGCCGACAAGTTGCTTCTCAGTACGCTTTTTCTCGTATTGGCGTTTCAGCACCGCATCCCCTGGCGCGTGACCATCGCCGTCTTCAGCCGCGATTTCATCATCCTCATCGTCTGCACGCTGGTGTATCTAACGACGGCACTTCGCGACTTTCGCCCCAGTGTCTATGGCAAGCTGAATACCGTCTCTCAGATCGGTGCAGTCTTCTTCGTGCTTTTGGATGAACTCACGACCGCACATTGGATCACGGTCATCAAAGACACCCTGTTCTGGGCGACCTTCTTGCTGACCATCATCTCCGCGTTGAACTACGTCTGGCTCTTGGAGCGCCGTCTGCGTAGTGTCCCAGGCGCTCACAAGCATGACGAACTGACTACAGGGGAGAAACCGTAAGCGGCAGGTGTGTCCCTTATCTCCGCTTCCAGCGCGTCCCGTCCTTCGAATCCTCTACCAGAATGCCTTTATCTGTGAGCTCCTTCCGGATCGCATCGGCACGCGCGAAATCGCGGCCCCGTTTGGCGCTCGTTCTCTCCGACAGTAGCCGTTCGACATCCGCATCGCTCAACGAATCATGCGCAAGCAGGGAAGCATCTTCGATCTTCCGTCCTTCGCGCTGCGCCCATTCGACAGCCTTGCGCGTCTTTTCAGCATCACCATCATCGAGGACGGCGAAGATCGAATCGAACTCTTCGATCACTCGCAGCAGCGGCTCCGTGTCACCAGAATGCAACCTCCCCTGGTCGGCTTCCGTGTTTGCCTCGCGGATCATGTCGAAGACCGCAGCCAGCGCCTGGGCAGTATTGAGATCGTCCTCCATGCCCGCCCGCATGCGCGACCGCGTCTCCGCCGCCAGCTTCTGCAACTCCGGATTCTTGCCCTCAGCAAACTTGCCCGTCTGTAACCGCTCTCGAAAGTTGCGCAGCCGCTCTACGGAATGCTCCGCCGATTTCAATCCATCGAACGTGAAGTTCAACTGGCGGCGGTAGGGCACGCTCGCCAGCAGGTAACGGATCGCCGAAGCCTTGTAGCCCTTCAACAACAAGTCGCGCAAGGTATAAAAGTTGCCGAGCGATCTTCGACATCTTCTCGCCTTCCACCAGCAGGAACCGCACGTGCATCCATGCGCGCGAGAACTGCTTGCCGTTGTAGGCTTCCGATTGCGCAATCTCGTTTTCATGGTGAGGAAAGATGAGGTCTTCGCCGCCTGCATGCAGATCAAAGCTTTCGCCGAGATACTGCCATCGCCATCACCGAGCACTCGATGTGCCACCCCGGACGCCCCTCCCCGATCGACGTCTCCCACTTTGCCTCGCCCGGCTTCGGTGCCTTCCACAAGGCAAAGTCCCGCGCATCATCTTTCTCGTATTCATCCACCTCGACGCGCGCACCGTCGAGCATGCCGCCGAAATCTTTCTTTGAGAGCTTGCCGTACTCCGGGAATTTGGCGATCTTGAAATAGTACGACCCATCGTCGGTGCGGTAGGCATATCCAAGCTCTTCCAGCCGCCGGATGAACTGTGCCATCTCCTCGATGTGCTCGGTCGCCCGCACCATCTTCTCCGGACGCTCGATGTTCAGCGATCGCCACGTCTTCCAGAAACGCCTCTTCATACCTTCGCGTGTATTCGTTGACGGTCTTGCCAGCCTTCGCCGCATTGCGGATGATCTTGTCATCCACGTCGGTGATGTTCATGACGTGGTTGAGTTTGTGTCCGCTGTAGCTTCAGAAAGCGGCGCAGCAGGTCAACAGCCACAAAGGTTCGGAAATTGCCGATGTGGCCATAGTCATAGACGGTCGGTCCACAGGCATACATGCGGACCGTGTCATCCTGGGATGGTTGAAATTCCTCGACCTTACCGGAAAGCGTGTTGTAGAGATTGAGCGCCATTGTCAGTGCTGATTTGTAGTTTTGATTGTAACGAACCAGTTTCATCGAGCTATTTAGGCGGCTTTTTCAAGGACGTAGCAGGGAACTGTCAGCCCACTCCGCGCGTCTAACCTTGTATGGTCCCGCGCTTGGCCAGTCCCGCGAGGATACCCCTTCTGCTGCTTGGGACGCTCGTGCTGCTATTTGCAATCCGCACCGCGGGCATCGAGATTCTCTTTCAATACAACACGCATCACTTCATCCGTCCCTCGCGCATAAATCCGAAGATATTCAGACACTCGGAACCCGCACGCGTACTGCGCGTGGACAGCGGCGCGGGCCAACTGTCGCCCGCTCACATGCTCACTACGCATCTATAATTATCCGCAAATGCGCACGCGCCAACAACTCGGGCTTCCATTATCGTTCGCGCTGCGCACAGGCTTCACCTGAACTCTGGATTGACGCCGAGTCTCGACGTATCCACCTAATTCAGGAGAAGCCCCATGTTCCGTCCTCTCGCGATCTTTGTCGTGGTCGTTACTCTATCTTTCACGGCGCTCGCCCAGGTTCCGCAACGCCATTTCGAATTTCATTACAAATTCACCGTGCGCAATGTCCCGCAGGGCAAGGCCCTCCGCATATGGTTCCCTGAGGCAGTTTCAGAGAAGTTCCAGACAGTCACGGTGAAGAGTGTGCAGTCGGATTTGCCCGCCACGCGTACTCGCGAGCGCGAATACGGAAACAACGTGTACTACGCCGAAACCCACAGCCCGAACAAGCCGGAGTACACCTTCGATGTGACTTATGAGGTTGTCCGTCATGAGCACAAGGTAGATCTCACGCAGGAGAAATCCGCGCGCTTGGAGCGGACCCTGCTTCATCGCTTCCTCGAGCCCGACAAGCTCGTCCCCACCACCGGACTCCCCGCCGATATCGCTGCCCGTCAGGTTGCCGGCAAGCGGACCGTCCTTGAGAAAGCACGCGCACTTTACGACTACACGCTAGCAAACATGAAATACGATAAGACCGGCTCCGGATGGGGTCGTGGAGACACTCTTTACGCCTGCGATGCCAAGAAGGGAAACTGCACCGACTTCCATTCGCTCTTCATCAGCATGGCACGCTCTCAAGGCATTCCCGCGCGCTTCGAAATCGGTTTTTCAATTCCACCAGCTTCCGCAGATGGAACAAAGCATGTCGCCCAGATTCCGGGATATCACTGTTGGGCTGAGTTCTACGATCCGCAACACGGCTGGGTGCCCATCGACATCTCAGAGGCCTGGAAAGATCCGTCCCGGCGTGACTACTTCTTTGGAGCCCACGATGCGAATCGTATCCAGTTCTCGACCGGACGCGATATTAAGCTCACACCCAAGCAGGCTGGAGAGCCTGTGAACTACTTCGTCTATCCGTACGTCGAGGTCGAAGGAGAGAAGTGGGAGAACATCAAGAATGACTTTTCCTTCGTGGAGGAGTAGCTGTCAGCCGGACTGAGAAGTTAGCTATTCCCCCGCGATCTTCACCGCCCGCAATAGCGCTGCAGCTTTATTCAGGCACTCTTGATACTCCAGCTCGGGGACTGAGTCCGCCACGATCCCCGCACCGGCCTGTATGTATGCGCGTCCATTCTGCACGACCATGGTGCGGATCGCGATGCATGAATCCAAGTTACCCGCGAAGTCGGCATACAACACCACTCCGCCATAGATGCCCCGCCGCACCGGTTCCAGCTCTTCGATGATCTGCATCGCACGAACCTTGGGCGCGCCGCTGAGAGTGCCCGCCGGGAAGCACGCACGCAGCGCATCCAGCGCGCTCAACTCTTTCCGCAACTGCGAACGCAGGGAAGAAACCAGATGCATCACGTGCGAATAACGCTCGATAAACATCAATCGCGACACTTCTACCGATCCATATTCGCTGACGCGCCCAAGGTCGTTGCGTCCCAGATCAACCAGCATGACGTGCTCTGCGAGTTCCTTTTTGTCGGCGCGCAATTCCTCTTCAAGAGCAAGATCTTTCGCCACATCGGTGCCGCGCGGACGCGTCCCCGCAATGGGACGATATTCGAGATCGCGCCCATGCACCTTCACCAGCATCTCCGGCGACGATCCCAGGATTTCCAATCCATCCATGCGCAGGTAGTACATATAGGGCGATGGATTGACCCGCCTGAGCGCACGATAGATCTGAAACGCCGGAAGCGAGGACGGTAGTTGCAAATCCAATCGTAGTGACAGGACGATCTGGTACGCATCACCCGCAGCAATATACTCTTTCGCCCGTCTCACCGATTCCAGGAACTTGTCCTTCGGCGTCGCCGGCCGCGCATCGATCGTGTCTCTCATGGGGCTCGGAGAATTCGCGATCGGCGATTGCAGCCGTTCTTCCACCGCTGCTAACGATACCGATGTCTCCCGATACGCCCGCGTGATCTGCTCCTCGGTCTCACTCCCGTCCAATCGCACGGTTGCTATCAGGTAGACCTGCTGCTTGGCATGATCGAAGGCGACTATCTGATCGAAGAAGAGCAGCTCCGCATCGGGAAGGTGGGTCTCGTCCTGTGCCAGAGAGCCAATCGGTTCCCACCGCCGGATAATGTCGTAGCTGAAGAAACCCACCAGGCCACTCGTGAACGGAGGCAATTCTGACAACAACTCCGGCGCGATTTGCGTCGATCCCATCAACTCCCGGATGACATCTATCACATCGCCCTTGCGCTGCTCCCGCTCTGCTTCGCGCACCAGGGCAATCGATTCCCCGCGGGCTTCCAACCGCATATACGGACGCACCCCGAGAAACGTGTAACGCCCCACGTGCTCTCCGCCCTCAACCGATTCCAGCAGGAAGGCGTAGGGTTCCCCTTGCGCGAGGCGCAAGAATGCCGCCACAGGGGTCAAGAGATCGGAGGAAATCACCCTCGCCACCGGGATCGCCCGGTGCGTGCGAGCAAGATCTATAAACGAGGAGAGATCAGGGGTCGGCAAACGCCATTATACGAACTCGCACACAAGAAAAGAGGACCGCCTCAGCGGCCCTCTCTGCAAAGAAGATTTCATTACACCTTGAAACGGCGACGCGCGACTCCCACGATTCCAAAACATCCGCAACCCAGCAAAACGAGGGTTCCGGGCTCCGGGACCGGTGCGATCGACAATGAAATCACGTGATCGTTTGCAGCGTTGGTGAGCTGCTCGCGGTAAAAGCCGTTGTAGCTGTAGATGTTGAAGTCCCCGCCATTGGAATCCTTGAATGAGACTCCCCCGAAGGTGATGAATGGCTGCGATGGAAACTGCAGAGTGTTGTCAGATCCATCCGTTCCAATCGGATCTAGAAAAGTGATTGGAAAGAGGTCTCTGAAGCCACTAATTCCAACAATCTGATAGTGACCGCCGCCCAGATTTGTTGCGGTGATGGTTCCGGACGCAAAGTCGGGTCCGCCCGTGTAACTGAAGTGGAAGGTGTCTGCGTGCAAGATCGTACCGCAGAAGACCAACGCCGCTGCTGCCATGGTTGGTAGAGCGATTCGCAGGTTCATTTTGAAGAATCTCATAGGTCCGCCTCAGAGAGTTGGAATTTGTGAGTTCCAGAATGCACCGATAATTCCAATTCGTGACACGATTCTGAAGCACGGCTATCGCGACGCCTTGGGCTTGGTTACCTAAGTCACTGAAAAGAACAATGGACAAGCCGGGAAGAGAAGTTACTTGTGCAATGTCTTGCACGCAAACTCCGCAAAGATGAGACTTAGGTCCAGCTGAACTGCATTTTTCTGCGTTTTCCCAACGGCGTGACTTACGCCTTCGGCTCCGTCCTGGTTACTTCCGATTCAAGGACGGCAATGCCGTGCTCCGCGCGGATCGTCTCGAGCGGGCAGAAGGCGGGCCAAAATCCATCTTTAGAGTGCCATGTGTGCATCACGTGTCCTATTGGCGAGTCACTCGTGCAGCACGGGGCGGTCGTTCGCGGTTTCAGGGCACCTTCCGGCTGACAAATCCATTCCCGCGCACCGCGAACCGAAGAGGCAATTCGACAGCTTTCGTGATCCCGATTCTCTGAGTCGAGGCGACCCTATTGCCTTCGATATGGCATCCGTCATCCCACACTTGCAGGTCCGCCATGGGATCGCAAACGTCCTTCGCATTATCGTGCAGCCGCGTGATCCCGAACGCCTGACATAGCTTCCCCGGACCGTTCGTAAGCTGACGGAGGTCCTGCAAGCGCCGCGCATGCCGCATCTCCTCCACGCCCTCCATCGGCTCCGCTGCCCGGACCAGCGTGCACCCCGCATCTCCCTCGCGCATGCACGAAAAATTCAAGCAGTGATGCACACCGTAGATGAAGTACACATACGCATGGCCTGCTGGCCCGAACAGCACGCGAGTACGTTCCGTGAGGCCCGCATGAGAGTGCGCCGCGGCGTCCTCGACTCCGAGATAAGCCTCCGTTTCAACGATGCGTGCAGACAGCAGTATCCTTCCGCTTCGCCGGATCAATATCTTCCCCAACAATTCCCGCGACACCACCACCGGATCACGCTCATAGAAAGCGCGCGAGAGCAGCTTGGCGCTTTTCAACTCTTCCGCGACGGGCTGAATCAGGGGCTGTGTCATGGCCGAATCATAGGATGCGAGTTGCCGTATCAACATCTGGGACTTCAGGAATCGAGCGAATCTTTCTCAGTGTAGATGCGCTCGAATCTTCTCCGCTTGAATCAAGCGCACATAACCACTAAGCTGCTTTCCATGGAAACGCCGCGCTCCCTGCGCACCGGATACAACGTGGATTGGCACAGCCGTCGCATCACCGTCCTCCTCGAAAACGCCCTCGCTGAAGATCGCGCCAACCTCGATGCCACTACGATCGCCACCATCGATCCGCATCTTCGCGCAGCCGCAACCATCCTCACCAAAGAGCCTTGCATTCTCGCCGGACTCGGCGCCGTTACCCGCATCATCCAAATCTACGAAGTCATGAATCCCGACGTCGTCGGACACGCCGACGTCATCAGCCATCCGGAAGTCTTCGACGGTGTGCGGCTCCACCAACGTCAGGCGATCGCCGTCGTGCGCCATCAGGCGCGAGCTATCCTCTCTTGCGAACGGGTCATCCTCAACCTGCTCCAACGGATGTGCGGCATCGCCACCGAGACCCGCCGCTTCGTGGACGCTATAGCGGGTACCAAAGCACGCATTCTCGATACCCGCAAGACCGTGCCCGGTATGCGTCTTCTGGACAAGTATGCCGTCCGCTGCGGCGGAGGCAAGAACCACCGCCTCGACCTCTCCGACGGAATCCTCATCAAGAACAATCACATCGATCTCGGCGGAGGAATTCCCGCTGTCCTGCCTAAAGCGCTCGCGAACCGCACCGGTAATCAGCCCGTCGAAGTCGAGGTGCGCAACTGCCCAGGAACTCGACCAGGCGCTTGAATTCGGAGCAGAAGCGCTCCTCCTCGACAACATGACTCCCGATCAGGTGCGCACTTGCGTGGACCGTGTCAGCCGTCACACCCGCCACATACCCGTCGAAGTCTCCGGCGGAATCAATCTCCAGAATGTGCGCGACTACGCCGAAGCCGGACCGGATTACATCTCCGTCGGCGCTCTCACCCACTCTACGCGCGCCGTTGACCTCTCCATGCGCATAACGCCCGCTCTCTACTGACCCGATTCACCTGGCACTACTGCGACCTCTATATGCTTCGCTTTTCCGAGACGCTCCACCACGCGCTCGCGCCCCAACGCCGCCATCACCGCAAAAAGTGAAGGAGCGACCGCCTGTCCCGTAAGCGCCACACGCGATCCATTGATCAGCGCACCCGCCTTGACACCCTTCTCACTGGCGAACTCGCGCAGTACCTGCTCTGTTGAAGCCTCTGTAAACTCCTCTGAAGAGGCGTACCGTCCCGCCAACTCGACCAGCATCTCGCGCACACTGGGGTCCTTCAGGAACTTCTCCACCGCCGCCGGATCGTATGCGAAATCGTCGCTGAAGTATGCTCGGAAGCTTCCCGCGAAGTCATGCAGATTTCGCGCTCGCGGTTTCAGCAGATCGATCGTACTCAACAGCCATTCGCGATCGTTCCGCGCAGGAACCAACCCGGCCTGCTCCCACTCCTCTTCGACCAGCGGCAACAGCCGTTCCCCCGGATACGCTCTTATGTATTCCGTGTTGAACCATGCCAGCTTGTCATTGTCGAACACTGCATTCGAACGGCTGATACCGTCGAGGCCAAACAGCGAGATCAACTCATCATTGGGAATGATCTCTTTGCCTGCAGCATCGCCCCCCGGGGTCCATCCCAGCAACGCCAGAAAATTACGAAACGCCTCCGGCACGATTCCCATGTCTTTGTATGCAAGCACGCTGGTCGCCCCATGCCGCTTCGACAATCGGGTCTTGTCCGGGCCGAGGATCAGGGGAACGTGAGCAAACACCGGCAACTCCGCCCTCAACGCCTGATACTGCAGAATCTGCTTTGGCGTGTTGGATAGATGGTCTGCGCCACGGATAACGTGCGTCATCTTCATGTCGAGATCGTCCGCCACCACGCTCAGGTGATACGTCGGGATACCGTCCGAACGCAGCAGCACAAAATCTTCCAGCTCGACATGCTGGAACTCCACATCGCCGAAAACGGCATCGTGTACTACCGTGCTGCCGGTCTCCGGGACCTTGAAGCGGACCGCCGCCGCCTCGCCCGCAGCACGCCGCCGCGCCACCTCTTCCGCGGAGAGGCATCGGCATGTGCCTTCATACTTCGGCGGACGTCCCTCCTTCGTCGCCGCCTCGCGCCGCGACTCCAGATGCTCTTTCGTGCAGAAGCAGTAATACGCATGACCGCTCGTCAGCAGCTTCTGCGCCGTCTCCTGATAAAGCGGAAGCCGTTTCGACTGATAGAACGGGCCTTCGTCCCAATCGAGACCGATCCATCTCATCCCATCGACGATGCCGGTGACCATCTCCTCCGACGACCGCTCGAAATCCGTGTCCTCGATACGCAATATGAACGTGCCGCCCATCTTGCGTGCATAGAGCCAACTGAACAACGCCGTGCGCGCGCCACCGACGTGCAGATATCCCGTGGGAGACGGCGCAAACCGCACCCGTACTTCTGAACTCACTTCTGCCATAACCTTTCATCATAATTGGCAGCTGGTTTGCGAAACTTTGCGCTACAATCCTCCAAAACTTTTGAAAGAAGGTGCACATGGTTCGACTCAAAAAGATAAACGTGCTCTCTGCCGCAAAGACAGCGGGGATCATCTACGGCGCTTTAGGACTGCTCTTCATACCCATTTTCTTGATTTCGGGAGTTGCGGCACTCGCTGGAGCGCCGGGTAGTCAGCGCTGGACGGGCGGCGTCTTCATTCTCTTTGCGTTCCTCATGCCCGTCGTCTATGGAGCTGTAGGATTCGTGATGATTGCGATCATGACGTGGTTCTACAACTTGATCGCCGGCAAGTTCGGCGGAATCGAGTTTGAGCTGGAACAGATGGCGAATCTTTCGCTGGGGCAGCAGTCTCTTTAATAAAAATCTCTTGCACTCAATCCCATAATCCTGCTACTCTGCTTTTCCTCGGCGGGTCTTCGGACGCGCCGTTTGCTCTTTCAAAATCGATAAACACTACATCTTGGGCTAACCGAAAGGTAAACACTATTACTTGGATCTACGGTGATCCTACGGTGATCTCTTCCTCTAACTCACACATTCCACAATGTGCCTGAGGGAGGGGTATACCCCACCGAGAAATGGGTGCCCCATCCTGAGCGCAGCGAAGAGTGGGAAGGACACCTGACAGCTAAGAGCTGCGAACCCTGAACTGTAAAGCTGAGAACTGAGAGCTGCAGCCGACAGCTTCCCAACAGACTACAATCTCCCCATGCCCACCCTCACCTCTCAACCTTCTCAAACAGAAGAACAACTGCTCACTTGGCGCAAAGAGTTCCCGATCCTCGGCACGACTACGTACCTGATCAGCAACTCACTCGGTGCTATGCCCCGAGATGTAGCGACCGCCATGCAGAGCTACACGGAGATGTGGAACACGCGCGGCGTCCGCGCCTGGGAAGAGAAATGGTGGATGCTCGCTGCAGAGGTCGGAGAGCAGATTGGCAGCCTGCTCAATGCGCCGAAGGGCACTGTGAGTTGCCATCAGAACGTCGCCGAGTGCCAGGCCACCGTCGCCTCCTGCCTCGACTTCTCCGGCAAGCGGAACAAGGTCGTATACAGCGACCTGAACTTTCCCTCCGTGATGCATCTTTGGGAGGCACAGCGCGCTCTCGGCGCGCGCATTCACATGGTTCCATGTGAGGACGGGATCCATGTCCCGTTGGAGCGGATGCTCGACGCCATCGACGAAGAGACGCTGATAGTTCCCATCTCCCACGTAATCTTCCGCAGCTCCTACGTGCAGGACGCGAAGGCCATCGTCGAGAAGGCGCATAAGGTAGGCGCGCTCGTGCTGCTGGATACCTTCCAATCGCTCGGCTGCGTCCCCGTGGATGTACAGGAGTTTGGTGTGGACTTCTGCACCGGTGGGGTCCTCAAGTGGCTCTGCGGCGGTCCCGGCACAGCCTATCTCTATACCCACCCGGATCTTGCCCCTAAGCTCCATCCCCGGTTCACAGGGTGGATCGCGTCCGAGAACCCCTTCGCCTTCGCCGTCGGCGCCCAGCAGTATGCTCCACAGCCCTACAGGATGATGAACGGTACTCCGAACGTCCCCGCGCTCTACGCCGCGCAGCCTGGGCTGCGCGTCATCCAGCAGGTGGGAGTGAATATGATCCGTGCCAAGAGCAAGCGCCAGGTAGCCCGCCTCATCGCCATGGCTGACGAGCGCGGTTGGCGCGTCAACACCCCACGCGATCCCGAACGCCGCGGAGGCACCGTATCCCTCGACTTACCCGACGCCTACAACCTCTGCGGGGAGCTCCTGCGTCGTGACGTGATCGTGGACTATCGTCCCAAAGCCGGGATACGGGTGGCACCCCACTTCTACAACACCGATGAGGACCTCGACATCGCCATCACCACCATAGACGAGTTACTCAAGTAACTTAAGACAATTCCAATCATTCCGATGAAGAAGATGAGAGCATCCCAACCTTGGCTCTCAAAGGATGATTTGGAATGTTGACCGCGCTCCTTCTATGTGACCGACCCAGAGACGCCCGTGCGCTCCGCAGCGCGCTCGAGGCAAGTCACGTCATGGTGGACCATTGCATTGACGCCCACAGCGCCGAGAATACGATCGCAACGCAACGGTACAGTCTGTTTTTCTTTGATTTCGAGGTTCCAGGTGCGCGTGCGCTCATGCTCCGCTTACAGGCGAGTAGCGCGCACCAAAAACGCCTTCGAATCGCGCTCGGACAGGGCCAGTTCGAAGGCAATGACAAAGACCCCTCAGGAACCGACCTGATGCTCTTCCGTCCCCTACACGAAAGGCACATCGCGGCTTGTATCGCCAGCGCTTGTTCCGACCCGCGCTTCTCCAACTAGCGTATGTGCCAACGAGTCTAGTGACCGGAGCATGAAAAAAGCCGCCCTGTGGGGGCGGCCTTTTCGATTTGAATCACTAACGCCGGCGAGAAGACTTCTTCGCCGCACGTTTCTTTGTACGCGCCGGAGACTTCTTCGCGCTCTTTCCCTTTGAGGACGATTTCTTTGAGGCAGATTTTCTTGCGCTGCGAGAAGCCGCCTTCTTACTCGAGCTCTTCTTCGCGCTCGATTTCTTCGCACTGGATTTCTTTGCGGACTTCTTCGCCGATTTCTTCGTCTTCGCGCGAGAAGACTTGCGGGCGGGGGAGGCCTTCTTCGCTGCGCTCTTCTTCTTTGAAGAGGATCCCGAAGATTTCTTCTTCGCCGGGCTCTTTTTCTTGGCAGCGGTCTTTTTTGCGGCGCCACGGCCGGCTGTGCTTGTCGAAGTCGGTGCACCGATGTCGGTAGCGACGGCGGAACTGGGTGCGTTCGCTACGTTGATTTCTTCGTTCATCACATCTCGTGAGCCATCGCTCATGTCGTCAGTCTCCTCTTCTTCTTCGTCATCGTAATCTTCTGGTTCGGCTTCCAACTGCTCATCATAGCTGCCGGAGTCGCCATACTCGTCACTATCGTCCCCATGGCGTCCGTACAGCGTCTCATCGTAGAAGGTCATCGCTCCTCCAGCAATTCTCTGAATAGTGCCGTAGATGCTCGCTTATTGCGCGCAAGGGGCAGCGCGCGATTATGTTCCACCCGCATCGTCAAAGTCAACTTGACGCTGTGCGCTTGGCTCCACTCTGCATGAATGCTGATGATGGTCGCCTGCAACCAGTACGGATCGAGCGACACTGGGTCCGATTCCCTGATTCATTGGCTAAAAAACGTGCAGCCGGATATCGAGATACTTCTTGGGATTCTGCCGTATCGCCTGCACCAAAGCTCGCGCTTCGATCAGCACCTGGTCCGAATCGTTGTAGAGCGCGGGGTCCTTCAACAGCTTGCCGGCCGTTCCTTCCCCGCGGTCGAGGCGCTCGGAGATCGATTGCAGGCGGCTCATGGTCGCATTCAGCTTCGCCGCGAACGCCTGGTCCTTGGCGAGCATGCCGAGCGCGCCCTTACCCTGCCCTATGTCTTCCATCAGCGCATTCGCCTTGGCGATGGTCGCATTCGCGTTGTTATAAAGGGAGGGGTCCTTTACCAGCTTGCCGGCGGTGCCTTCACCGCGGTCTATAGCGTCCAGCATCTTGTTGAGCCGGTCAAGCGAGCCACTGACTTTCGTATACAGCTCATCGCTGGTGAGCAACTTGCCGATGCTACCTTGGCCGCTCTGGATCTCGTCCGCGATCTGCTGCAACTTGTTCAATGTTGCATTTGCGTTGTTGAACAAGGAAGGATCGTTGATGAATTTTCCAACCGAACCCTTGCCATTTTCAATCGTAGATACGATGTGATCGAGCCGAGTGAGCAGGAGGTTGACATTTTCCAATGTGGTTTGGCTGGACTTGACTACGTCCTGGATGCCAGGCCGGTCTTCGCTCCGTAGTTCAGCGCCGTCTTGGGCGGGTCCTCCGCCTTTGTTGATGCTGTCGATATCTACGAAGGTCTCTCCCAGCACCCCGGCAGTCGAGAGTGACGCCACGGACTCGCTCTTGATTGCGCCCGCATACTTCGTCGTTACCTTCATGTCCACGCGGACAGGCAGCGGTTTACCTGGCTCGACGCCTACCCGCGATACATTTCCAACATCCACCCCTTGTACGCGCACAGCGCCGCCGTTGCGGAGCCCCTCCGCATTGTTGAAATAAGTGACAAGATGGATTTTCGTCGTAAAGAGGCCGGTCGAACTACCCATGACTATGATGAGCACCCCGAGCGTCACCGCGGCGGCGAGTACGGTGAGACCGACGCGCAGTTTCGACCATTGAAGTTCTTGCTGACTGGGCAAACCCTCGCTCCTGCGCCTAGATGGATGAATATAACAGCTTTAAACAGGACCCTTCTACGCTCATTTTTCAGCCGCGGCCTCAAGACAGATCGACGATCGCCACCCCGGAGTTCTCCGGTTCGCCATTGTTATAGAATCCGTCCACACGGTTGGCAGGGAGCATGAGTTTGGCGAAGCGTGTCTACGATCCTGAAGAAGAGAGCCGCGATCTAGGATTTGGCTCAATCCTCTCGCAACGTCAAGGACGACGCCTGCTCAACCGCGACGGCACCTTTAATGTCGAACAGCGGGAAACCAGCTGGACGCATCGTTTTTTTAGCTATCACGGGCTTGTGTCCACGCACTGGGCACACTTCTACGCGGTAATTTTTGCCTTCTACTTTCTCATCAATGCGGTATTCGCCGGCCTATACATGCTGTGCGGTCCGAGCGGATTGCAGGGCGACACTGGCATGTCTCCGTTCCTACGCGCATTCTTCTTCAGCGTCCACACCTATTCGACCATCGGATACGGCAACATCGTCCCCGTCGGGATCGGCGCGAACATCCTCGTCACCTTCGAGTCCGTCATCGGACTGCTCAGCTTTGCTCTCGCCACAGGCCTGCTCTTTGCGCGGTTCTCGCGACCGCATATGGACATAGTATTCAGCCGCAATGCCGTGATCGGACCCTATCGCGGTATCACTGCATGGATGTTCCGCGTCGTCAACGAGCGTGACAGTCAGCTCATCGAGGTCTCCGCCAAGGTCACACTCAGCCGTTTTGAATCAAAAGACGGACGACGCAAACGCGAATTTCACCAGCTTGCGCTCGAACGTCAGAGGGTTTCGTTCTTCCCGCTCGCATGGACCGTCGTGCATCCGATCGATGAATCCAGCCCGCTCTACGGATGGACCGAACAACAAGTTTTGGAATCAGAGGCTGAGTTTTTCATCCTCATGACTGCCATCGAGGAAACATTCGCTGAAACCGTCCATCGTCGTAGTTCATATACCGCGGAAGAGACCGTTTGGAACGCCAGGTTCGCACCGATCTTTAAAGATGAAGGAAAGAATGCGCCGCAACTCGATTGGGAACGCTTCCATCGCGTCGAATCACTGCCTGCCCGCACGGCTTTGTAAAACTGAAAATACCTCTGCGGCAGCGCGCTTGCCTGTGGTCATCGCTCCGTGGACGGTCGCATGATGTCCTTCAGACTCAGTGTGTTCGCCTGCAAAGAAAAGCGTCTTCTCCACCGGCGCAGCAAGTTCTCTCTGAGCCTCGATTCCTCCGGTGAGGACGTAGCTGTAGGCTCCCAAAGCATAAGGATCACGCGCCCAATCGTGGAAATGTGAAGAAAGAAGCATCCCTTCGATCTCTGCGGCTCCCAAGTCGAAGATTCTTGCCAGCGAGCCGAGCGCAAGCCGGGTGAGTTCGGCCGCGGACAGCTCCTGAAGCGCCTCTGCCCGCCTTCCAGAAGCCCATGCCGTGAGCATGGGTGTCTTTTGTTTCGAGTTCGACCAGAAGACCGGGAAGCTTCGCTCCTGAGTATCCTCTGCGAAGAGGAATCCGAGATCGGGAGCGCGGCGGCTCCAGAATGCCTCGCGAAATCTTAAGGTGAGCAGCACGGCATCTCCCATCTCGAGCAGGTTCAGAGCATCTTTCTTCATCGTCAGCGGCGGTTCGAATGCGATGTTGTCAAGCTGCAGGCAAGGGAGCGGCACTGTGATGATTGCAGCCCTGGCATGTGCTTCAAAGCTGCCGGATCCAGTCTGGATCCCGTGAGCCACCACTTCACCTTTACGCCACACGACCTTGGACACACAACTATCGAGTGCAACGCCGCAAGACTCCTTGTCGATCTGATCGAATACTTTGTGCGGAAGTTGATCGTATCCGTCATCGATGTAGTGCAGGGCATCTCCATCGATCCAATCTTCTGCGCGCTGCTGCCTGGCCAGTGCAAGTGTGCTTATGCGCTCGGCCTTCGCTGCGTTGAAACCCTCGACATAGTGCTTGACCTGCTCTTTGAGAGGTTCGGCCGCGGAGACACTTTTCAGAAACTCGAAGAAGCTCTGATCTTCACCACTAAAATTCTCTAATCTCTCAAAAATCGATTCGCCCTCGTTGTCGAACTCTTCCGGAACTATCGTTCCGTGGGCGGAGCGATAGCTTTTCAAGTCGCGCTGCTCCAGCTTCAGCTTCGCTCGCCGAATCTCTTCGAGCAGCGCTGGAGGTTTGCCATGCACGAACTCCGCCCCGGTCTCCGCGACGGCTCCATCGTTGTCCCGCTCGGTGCGGATGCGTCCGCCGATGCGGTCTTGGGCTTCCAGCAGCAGGCATCTCACACCTCCCGCTGCCAGGTCGCGCGCCGCTATCAGGCCGGCTATACCTGCCCCGATCACCAACACTTCCGCATGCTCAGGCTTTGACATTCCTAACCTTTGATGCAGAGTTTTTTCCGTTGTGCGCCTTCGCCGAATTCCAAGATCGCCACCCGCGTCTCCTGATCTTGCCCGCTGCGAATAAACTAGAGAGTGCAGGTTACACACAAATTATCCACGAAGAGTTCGCTGCGCGCTCCCGCTACTGTCGGCCGCCGCTCCCTGGCGGGTATAGCCAAGCCCGAGATACTGAGAGCGGAGGGGTTCAACCGGTATAGTTGGCTCGTCCATGGATTCAGCACCCGCCCTCACGGTTTTTCGACGGTCTACGAGGGTCCTACCAAAGACCTGAACCTCGGCTTCAACACCACTGACACAAGAAACAATGTAGAAAGAAACCGCGCTGCTTTTCTGAATGCACTCATCGGGCGCAAGGGCAAGCACTCTCTCGTCACCGCTTCGCAGGTGCATTCTGACGTAATCCACGTCATCACCAGCCCGCCGCAGCAACTGGTGCGGGGAGATGGATTGATCACCAGCACCCCAGGACTGCTGCTGGCCATCCAGGTCGCCGATTGTGTCCCGGTGCTTGTCATGGACGAGCACCGGCGCGTCATCGGAAATTTTCATGCTGGCTGGCGCGGTACCGCCAGGCGCATCGTCGAGAAGGGCGTCGGCACCATGCGTATGCGCCTTCGGTGCGATCCCGCGGACATGCAGGCGGTGATCGGTCCATGCATCCATCAGTGCTGCTACTCCGTCGGGGAGGATGTCGTCGAAGAGTTTCGTTCGCAATTCGCATATGCCGACGAGTTGTTTCGCGATGTGTATGACAAAGATCCGATCAAGGCGCGTTATCCGTTGCTGTTTCTCACGGCCCGCGCCCCCGGCCACTTCAATATCAACTCCAGCACCCATCTCGATCTCGTAGAAGCCAATCGGCGTCAGCTTCTCGCCGCCGGCCTCGCCGAAGAGAATATCCACATCGTGAGTGACTGCACCTCGTGCAATAAGGACTATCTGTGGTCCCACCGTGGTGAATCCGGCTTCGCTGGGCGAATGATGGCTGTCATCGGTATTCGGTGCGAATCAGGTGTTAGGGGCTAGGTGTTAGGTGCTAGGGATAAGAGATAAGGGATATGGGGCGAGGACTGGGGTAACAGTAGGGATTTGCGCTCCTTTCCGCCCTGGAGTACTATCAGCCTCGGTTCTATAGAACAGACGCTATCCCCAAGCTGGAAGCGTACTGGAGGATCATGTGAGCATCACGACCTTTCCTGGCGCAGGTTCCGCGCCTGAGCCGATAGGCAAAGTCACCATCGGCACCATTCACGACAAAAAACTGCACCGCGAATCCATCACCTGCCTGACCGCCTATGACTATGCGACGGCACGGCTCGTGGACGAGGCTGGCATAGACATGGTGCTAGTGGGCGATTCGCTCGCCATGGTCGTCCTCGGCTACGACAATACCATGCCGGTCACCATGGACGAGATGATTCACCATACCAAGGCGGTACGCCGTGCCGTGCGCCACGCCATGGTGATTGCCGACATGCCGTATTCGTCGTATCACATCGACCAAAGCGACGCTGTCCGCAATGCGACCCGTTTCCTCAAGGAAGCCGGTGCCGAAGCGGTAAAGCTGGAGGGCGGTTCGAATCGAGTGGATCTCGTCCGGCGCATGATCGATGCTGAGATCCCGGTCATGGGACACATCGGCCTTACGCCGCAGTCAGTACACCGCATGGGCGGTTACAAGGTTCAGGGCAAGACCCTCAGCGCTGTCGAAAAACTCATGAAAGACGCCGTTGCGCTCGATCGCGCAGGTGTATTTTCGATGGTGCTGGAGGGCGTGCCTCGTGAGGTCGCTGCCATGATCTCCGCAGAGGTCGAGGCCCCGACGATTGGCATCGGTGCCGGCCCCGATTGCGACGGACAAGTGCTCGTCTTCCACGACATCATGAACTTGACCTTCGCCCCGGCAGCCAAGTTCGTGCGCCGTTACGCCGACGCCGCGTCCGTGATGCGGGATGGCATCGCCCAGTTCAAGCACGATGTCGAGACCAAGCAGTACCCCTCCGACGAGGAGAGCTATCATCTGCCGCGCGAGACCGCAGCGGCGCTCGAAGCCATCTCTACCCGCAAACGCCGCTGATGCAGATCCTCCGGACCGTTCAGGAGGTGCGTGCCTTCTCTCGCGCACAAAAGCACGACGCAAAGAGGGTTGCGTTCGTGCCCACGATGGGTGCCCTCCACGAAGGCCACCTCTCGCTCGTGCGGCAGGCGAGGCAGGCGGCTGAGATCGTGGTCGTCTCCATCTTCGTCAATCCGACACAGTTCGGACCGAACGAGGACCTCTCCAGATATCCTCGGCCCTTCGAGCGCGACAGACATCTCCTCGAGGCCGAAGGCGTGGACGCTCTTTTCTACCCCAGCGTTGAAGAGATGTATCCTGCGGGCGCGAAGACGTTTGTCGATGTCGAGGAAATCGGTGACCGTCTCGACGGCGCATCGCGTCCGGGGCACTTCCGTGGCGTCGCAACGGTTGTCTCCAAGCTCTTTCATGCGGTCGAGCCTGACATCGCTTTTTTCGGGCAAAAAGACGCCGCGCAACACGCGGTCATCCGCCGTATGGTCCGTGACCTCGATTTACCCGTCGAAGTACGCATCGGCGAGATCGTACGTGAGCCCGACGGACTCGCCATGAGCAGCCGCAATGCCTATCTTTCACCCGTTGAACGGAAACAGGCGTTGGTGTTGCAGCGTGCTCTCACCCGTGTCCGCAGACTCAGCGATGAGGGCGCCACCGGCTCCGAAAGTCTGATCGCCGCTGCGCGCGACATTTTCGCATCGGAGCCCGGCGCGCGCGTCGACTACATCGTGGTTGTAGATCCCGACGACCTGACCCCGCTCCACAACACCTCCAAGGGCGCGCTCATAGCTGTCGCCGCCTGGATCGGTACCACTCGGCTGATCGACAATGTGGTGCTAGGGACTAGGTGCTAGGTGCTAGGGACAAGGGATAAGGGATAAGGGACGCAGGATGGGGGATGAGGGATAAGGGACGAGGGAGGGAGACTCCACGTGCTTGGCTTTAGCCCCGGCGGAGCTGCTTCCGTTGCAAGCGGTAGACCCCCGGCTTCAGCCGGGGGATACGACGTCGAAAGCGAGCGCCTTTAGGCGCTGAGGTTTGCCCCTTATGTCCGCGAAGCGGACTGTTTTTCCACACCCCAAATCACTCCCCCTGTGGAAACCATCCTTCCCCTGTGCAAATCCACCATTTTGGGCAGCAAAAAACCTGTCAATACCCCCACTTTGTGGAAATCTCCCTAATTTCCACAATCGAAAGTAGATATAAAGTTCCCCTAATTCAGTATGAAACTACCCCGAAGTTGCTAGAATTGTAAGTAGAAGATATCTAGAAAATGAAGCACGCCAACACGGCGTGCTTTCTCATTTTCGGCACCATCTATCTATCGTCCTGTCATCCCGACGCGGAGGGATCTGACCTCCCCGTCAGACAGGCATTCACTCAAAACAAAACACTTACTCAGGGATCTCAGGGATTTCCCGGGATCACGACAACCTAAGTCACTGATTCCAAAGATTCACCCCCATAGGGGGATAGCAGCCTTGTCTGCACCAAGCACCTAGACCGCAGCACTACAACACCGCTTCGCGCAGATACTTCGCGGCTTCTTCGGGGGGCGTTGGATTGATATAGAAGCCGGTGCCCCACTCGAATCCTGCGACCTTTGTCATGGCGGGCATGTATTCGACGTGCCAGTGATAGTAGTCGGAGACGTCTTCGTTGCGGGTATTGATCGGCGAGGTGTGGATCAGCAGGTTGTAGGCCGGGCTGTCCAGAACGATCTCCGCTTTGGAAACGAGAATTTTGATGGCGCGCGCGAGTGCCTCGAAGACCTGCCGCTCGGAGTCTTCGAAAGCTGCCTGATGCTGCTTGGGGAGGATCCACGTCTCAAAGGGAAATCGCGGCGCATAGGGCGCAACGGTCAGAAACTCGTGCGATTCGGCGACGACCCGTACGTTATCGGCTTGCTCCTGCCGCGCGATGTCGCAATAGATGCAACGCTCTTTCATCGTCCAATACTGCTTCGCGCCATTCAACTCGTGCTGCACGGAGGTGGGTACGATGGGGAGGGCAATCAACTGGCAGTGCGGATGGTCATTGGTCGCACCCGCGGCTTCTCCGTGATTTTTGAAGATCAGGATGTATCGGAAGCGTTTGTCGCGCTTCAAATCCATGATGCGATCGCGGAACGCCCAGATCAGGTCCTGTATCTGCCTCTCATTCATCGTCGCCAGCGTGGCATTGTGGTCCGGAGAGGCGATGATGACTTCATGGGCGCCGACGCCGTTCATGCTGTCGTAGATACCTTCGCCCCTGCGATCGATGGTGCCTTCGATCCCCAGCGCCGGAAAACGGTTCGGAACTACGCGGAGCGTCCAACCCGGTCCGTTGGCGTGGTCTTCCGGTTGCCCGTTGCGGGGCCGGTACGCAAGCACCTCCGGAGGTGTCTTCGTCTCATTGCCAGGGCAGAAGGGGCAGAATCCGCCCTTGCGGCGAAAGTGCTGGCGGCTGAAGTCATCGGGGCGGCGGGCACGTTCGGTCGAGATGATGACCCAGCGTCCCGTGACAGGATCTTTACGGAGTTCTGGCACGAGTCGATTGTAATCGCCAACGACGGTGAGACTGCAGGGGTTAAAGTCCCGAGTTTCTTTCTAGGTGTCCTCTAGAGAATGCGAGGGCCTACCCGACGCAAGTTACACTCAGACAATCGATGCCTGAGTATTGCGACGTCGCGGTGATCCAATCGGTGCCGCTCGACATGGTGTTCACCTACCGTGTCCCCACTGCGCTTACTCCCTCGCCCGTCGTGGGAGGGCGTGTACTCGTACCGTTCCGCAATGAGCGTATTCCAGGGATCGTGACAGCTCTGCACGACACTCCTCCGTCGGTCAAAACGAAGGATGTGCACAGCGTACTGGACGAGGCGGCTGTCCTCTCACCCAAACTGTTGAAACTGGGCGAATGGATCTCGCAGTACTACCTCGCTCCCATCGGAGAGGTGTACCGGGGCATGCTGCCGCTGCAGGCAGAGGTGAAGCGGGCCTTCTCCTACGAAATCTGCGAAGCGGGAACCGAGCATCTGCATAGCGGCGCAGAGAAAGGATCGTCGCGCCGTTCCAAGCTGGCGCCCGAGATGCAGATGGCAGAATATGCGGTGCTCGACTACCTTGCTCAAGTGGATTCAGTGCCTGAGTCAACGCTGCGCTCTGCAACAGGAGCGAAGCGCGACGTGCTGATGGGCATGGTGCGCAAGAAGTGGATCTCCCGTGAAGACGTCACCAATGTTCGCGATGCCAAGCGCACGGTGGATGTGGCAGTTGCCGTTACGGAGGGTGACCGCTCACAAAAGCTCAATGCGAATCAGCAGAAGATACTCGCGGCGCTCGAAGCGGCACCAGAGCGCCGACTGTACGTCTCGGCTATTCGGGAGATGGACGTGCCGGCGACGACGCTCAAGACACTTGTAGGCCGTGGACTCGTTCGTATCGAACAAGAGAGGGCAGCGTTCCATCTCACGTCGCTGAAGACAGCGGCCAACAGTCCGGGCGAAGCGGACCTCAATCCGGTCCAAATCTCAGCGCTTGAGAAGATCGATGCCGCCTCGAAGGAGCAACGCTTTTCGGTGACGCTGCTGCACGGGGTCACTGGCTCGGGCAAAACGGCGGTATACCTCGCGGCTATGAAGCGTGCGCTTTCGCGGGGTAGGGGAGCGATCATGCTCGTCCCCGAGATCGGGCTGACGCCAGCAGCCGCAGCCAATCTGCACCACATCTTTGGTGCGGAGGTGGCAATCCTGCACTCGGCATTGACGAACGATGAGCGCGCGGAGCAATGGCACCGAATCCGCCGGGCTGAAGCGCGCATCGTTGTCGGTACACGTTCGGCCGTGTTTGCGCCGGTCGCCGATCTCGCACTCATCATCATCGACGAAGAGCACGACAATTCTTATAAGCAGGAAGAGACGCCCCGATATAGCGGACGCGATGTCGCCGTGATGCGGGGAAAGCTCGAAGACGCGGCTGTGGTGCTCGGCTCTGCGACGCCGGCGTTGGAGTCGTACCGGAATGCGACCACAAAGCGCTATGAACTGGTAGAGATGCGGGAGCGCGTGGAAGCGCGTCCCCTGCCGGACGTGACGATCGTGGATATGCGCGAGGAGTTTCAGGCGACCGGCAAGGAGCAGCTCTTTTCCCGCAAACTGATAGAGGATGCGCAGTCCCGGCTCGAACGGCATGAGCAGGTCATGATCCTGCTGAACCGCCGCGGATACTCTAGCGCCGTGCTTTGCCGTTCTTGTGGCGAGACCATTCAGTGCACGAACTGCGCGATAGCGATGACATACCATCGCGCGTACGAATCGTCGCAGGGACCGGGGCGTGCCGGTCCGCGATTGGAGTGCCACTACTGCGGGTATCGCGAACGTGTTCCGACGGTCTGCCCCAAGTGTAAGAGCGAACATATCCATTTCTTCGGACACGGCTCGGAGCAGATAGAAGAGCTTTTGCACGGCATCTTTCCTACCGCGCGAATCGGACGCATGGACAGAGACACGGTGCGGGGACGCCACGATTTCGAGCGAGTGCTCAACCTGCTACACGCTGGAGAACTTGACCTGCTGGTGGGGACGCAGATGATCGCCAAGGGACACGACATTCCCGGGGTGACGCTGGTCGGCGTCGTCGGCGCCGATTATGCGCTCGGCATGCCGGATTTTCGCGCGGCGGAACGGACCTTCCAACTGCTCACGCAAGTTGCGGGGCGCGCGGGACGCGGAGCGATCGCGGGCGAGGTCATCCTGCAGACGTATCATCCGGAGCACTACGCGATTCAGTATGCCGCGGCGCATGATTACGGCAGCTTTGCGGACAAAGAGCTGCGGTATCGAAGCTGGATGCACTATCCACCGTTCGCATCGATGGCTAATATTCTTGTCCGCAGCGACAAGCAGCAGGAGGCAATGACCTGGACGGGGACCCTCGCACGCTGGTTCGAGCAAACGCAGCACGAGGGCATCCGTATTCTTGGCCCGTCACCAGCACCGATCAGCCGGCTAAAGCGCGATTATCGATATCATTTTCTTTTGAAATCGGGATCGCGCGAAAAACTCAACGGATTATTGCGGTCTGTGATCCGGCATACGCAGGAGAAGAAGATCCCGCGCACGGGTGTGATCATCGATGTCGATCCGCAATCGCTGATGTGAGATTGCAAGCTGCACCAAGAGAGTTACAAGCTGGGTCTTGACATTCGCCTTTTCTTCTCCGATACTCGCTCGCATGGCAGTCACAAAGCGCCAACGCGAAGTGCTGAATTTTATCGACGGATTCGTCCGGCAGAACGACTACGCTCCCTCGTTCGAAGAGATCGGCCGGGCAATGGGGCTGAGTTCACTGGCGACCGTGCACAAGCACATCTCCAACCTTGAGAGGAAGGGGCTGCTCAGGCGCGATTACAACAAGAGCCGCTCTCTCGATGTGGTTCCGAAGAAGATGGCGAAGCTGAACTCGGCGTTGGTGGAACTTCGCCTACCGCTGCTGGGCAGGATCGCGGCCGGTCAGCCACTCGAAGCACTGGAGAATCCTGAAAGTATCTCGCTCGCCGATATCACGCGCGCCCGGGATGTTTACGTGCTCGAGGTCCGTGGAGATTCGATGCAGGATGAGCACATCGTCGAGGGCGACTATGTGATGATCGAGAAGACCAATACAGCCCGCGACGGAGACATAGTGGTTGCTCTGGTCAACGGCTCCGACGCGACCCTGAAGCGCATCTACCGGGAGGGTCCGCAAGTGCGACTGCAGCCTTCAAACGCCAAGATGGCACCGATGAGATTTCCTGCGCAGTCCGTGCAAGTGCAGGGCAGGGTCGTCGGAATCATGCGCAAATACTAGGACAAAAAACGAGGCACAGAATAGATCCGTGCCTCGATTCATGATTTCGTTGGTTTCTCTTATGCTCAGAGCGACGTGAGGATTTTCTCGATCGCTTCCAGGGAGACATTGGCACCGATGTGTTGGTGAGCGACCTTACCGTCCTTGAAAAAGAGCAGAGTAGGGATGCCACGAACGCCGTAACGTGCGGGAGTGGCGACATTCTTGTCGACATCCATCTTGAGCACCTTTACTTTGCCCTGAAACTTGTTCGCGACCTCGTCCACGATGGGGGCGATCGCTTTGCAGGGACCGCACCAGATGGCCCAGAAATCCACCAAAACCGGCTTGTCGGACTTCAGGACTTCCTGCTCAAATCCTGCGTCGGTAACTTCCATCACTGCTTGACTCGTTGCCATTCCACACTCCGCTTTGAGTTGAAAACCTATCGTATATGAGATTCACGGAGAGAGGGGAAGGGTTCAAAGCTCCAAGGTAGCGACAAAATAGAAGCGCCCGATTTCTCGTGAGAGAAACCAGGCACTCGGCAGCCCTCCCCCAGAACTGCCTACGTCCGTCACAATATGATTGAGAGTTGCTGAAGTCTACTAAAAACTTAGTTCTCCTTAACTCTTTAGTAACTATACGGCGTTACGGGGTGCGAGCGACGCCAGATTTTTCGTCGTGAATGTGCTGATAACATTGCTACTTGCTTCATTTAGGAGGAAATATGCAGCGCAGCGCAAATGCACACTGGTCCGGCGGACTCAAACAGGGCAACGGAACCATTTCGACCGACAGCGGGGTGCTGAAGAATACGCCCTACAGCTTTTCTAGGAGGTTCGAGAACGAGCCGGGCACGAACCCCGAGGAACTCATCGCGGCCGCGCACGCCGGATGCTTCACGATGGCGCTCTCAGGCCAGTTGGCAAACGCGAACCTCACAGCCGACGCTCTTGATACAAAGGCTACGGTCACGCTCGAGAAGACCGAGGCTGGATTCACGGTGACGGCGGTCCACCTGGTGGTGACGGCAAAGGTGCCGAATGCAAGTGAGGCACAGTTTCAAGAAGCTGCCCAGAACGCCAAGAAGGGATGTCCGATATCGCGTCTGCTGAATGCCACGATCACGATGGAGGCGAAACTGGCGTAGCAGCAGCAACGTACACGAGGTGGTGCTCATCCCAATCACGGTAAGGAGCCGCGCATGCAATATGTCGATCCGGTATGCGGGATGATTGTGGATCCCGATGACGATGTGCCCCGGCAGGAGTTTGAGGGTCATCCGTATTATTTCTGCTCAGAAACGTGCAAGCAGGAGTTTCTGAATCATCCTGACAAGTATCGCAACAAGCTCGCGTCGTGAGGCGCGGGCTTTTTCATTTTCATGCCACTCGAAGAATACAAACGCAAGCGCAAGTTCGACGAGACTCCCGAGCCGTCCGATGGAGTGTCGAAGCGTCCGCAGTTTCGTTTTGTCGTGCAGAAGCACCGCGCTTCGCATCTGCACTTTGATTTCCGGCTTGAGATGCATGGGGTGCTGGTCTCGTGGGCGGTGCCGAAGGGGCCGTCTCTCGATCCGGCGGATAAGCGCCTTGCGATGCATGTGGAGGACCATCCGATCAGCTACTTCCACTTCGAGGGCATTATTCCTGCGGGCAACTATGGCGCTGGTACAGTGCAGGTTTGGGACACAGGCAGTTGGGAGCCTGTCCTTGATTGGGGGAAGGAAGAGATTGCGCCGAAGAAGCGTATCAGCAAGGCGGAGGCCGAGCGTGCTGCTGCAGCGATGTACGAAAAGGGCGATTTCAAGTTCCGGCTGAATGGGGAAAAACTGAAGGGCGCCTTCGTGCTGGCTAAAATGAAGCGCGCCCGGTATGGAAAAGACAACGAGTGGTTGTTGATCAAGAAGAGCGACGAAACGGTCGTCGCTCCGTATGACGCAAACGATGCTCAAGAGGATTGGTCGGTGTTGACGCGCCGGTCACTCGAGCAGATTGCGAAGGACGAGGGGTCGGCGGAGTGGGAGAGCAATCGTAAAGCTCAGGAGGCGCGTCCGAAGGATGCGTGGCTGCAGAAGGCACTTGCCAAGAAGGCGACGACGGAGAAGCGGGCCCAGCCGAAGGAAGTTGCGAAGAAGCGATCGTCAAAGAAGAAGACGTCGAGCGGATCCGACGTTGAAGAAGCCCTCGCCGCCCTGCCTGGCGCCAAGCGGGGGCCGATGCCACGCGAAGTGCGTCCTATGCTGGCGACGCTGGTGGACGAGCCATTCGACGATCCACAGAGCGAATGGCTGTATGAGATCAAGTGGGATGGTTATCGTGCCGTTTGCTTTATCGATGGCGGCAAAGTCCGGATCGTGTCGCGCAATGGTAACGACCTCGCGAAGGATTTTCCTGAGATGGCAGATGTTGCAGAGCAGATCCAGTTACAGAGCGCAGTGCTGGATGGGGAGATCTGTGCGCTCGACGATGAGGGGCGGCCGAGTTTTTCGCTGATGCAGCAGCGCACGGGGCTGCGGACCATGGGCAAGCGGACGGGCGCGGATGCCGGGGTCCCAATCGTGTATTACCTTTTCGATCTGCTGTATGCGAATGGCTACTCCCTGATGCGTGTGGGCCTTGAACAGCGCAAGGAGATACTGAAGCAAGTGCTGCAGCCGGACGATCGCTTCCGGCTGTCGGACCATTTCAGCGATGGGCGCGCGCTGTATGAGGCGGCGAAGGCGAAGCAGCTGGAAGGCATTGTGGCCAAGCGGCGTACCTCCAGCTACGAGCAGAAGCGCAGCCGTGACTGGCTGAAGGTGAAGGTCACCCAGCGCCAGGAGTGCGTGATCGCAGGGTATACGGATCCGAAGGGTTCACGCGAGAACTATGGCGCACTGGTGCTCGGCTTGTACAACCGCGAGGGCAAGCTGGTCCATGTAGGGCAGGCAGGCACCGGGTTCACGCAGAGGTCCCATGCGGCTTTGTGGGCGAAGCTGCAGAAGCTAGCGACCGACAAGAACCCCTTTGGAAGCAAAGTGGAGGCCAACCGCCGTGTTCATTTTGTCGAGCCGAAGCTAGTGGCGGAGATCAAGTTTGTTGAGTGGACGCACGAGGGGGAGAGTGGCGGCGTCAAGATGCGAGCGCCGGTGTTCATGGGATTGCGTGAGGACAAGTCCGCGCGGGAGTGTGTGTTCGACTTCCCGAAGAGGACCCGCACGATGATCGCTTGATAGTTGCTCGTGTCAGTGCTTAGGTTTCTTGGTCTTGGCGGGCTGCTCTTCCTGACCCTGCCCGTCCAAGCGGCTGTATCCGTTGTCGAAAGGGTTCTTCTTGGCGTCGCTGCGGGTGGCGGGGTTTTCGGGGCCGGAGGGATTGATGCCGAAGTCCCAGACGTTCATGTTGATCTCGCTCGGACTGATCATCTCTATCAGGGCGTATTGTCCTGCAGTGAGCTGTTGAGCTGGAGTAACCTGCACCCAGTCTTTGCCTACAGACACGACCTTCGCCGGAATCACTTCCTGGGTCTCTGAGGCTTTCCCGAGGAGATTGATTTTGACCTTGGAGATGATGCGGCCGTCTTTGGTCAGTTCGATGCGGACGATCTTCCAGCGCTGGTCGGCGGGTAGCGGTGGGGGGCCGCCGGTGCCTTCGTCGATCTTGATGTAGAGCGATGGTTGCGGGACGTGGGCCTCGATGCGTGCGTGGCGTCCGGGAAGTTCGATGGTCTGTTTGGAGCCGGTCGGTATCGGGTTCACCACGGCGTGCAAGATGTTCTTGCCCATCTGCTTGTTGAGGTTCCCTCCGGACTGATTGATCTCGACGAGTTCGGGCTTGTCCTGATAAGTGTCGAGGAGGTAGACACCACCCTCATCGGGCAGGCGCATGCCGGGTGCGACCTCAGGGTGAGCGGCTGCCTCCTCCTTGAGCGTCTCGGCGTACTCGGCGTCGGCCTTCTTCATCTCTTCGGTGCGTTGCGCGGGGGAGGGACCAGCGGCGTTGTACTTGTTAGTGGCGTCCCAATCGACGAGGGATGCGGGCATCTCCTCCCACTCGTTGCGCTCGGTGGAGTGATAGCGCAGGCGGTCGCCCTTTACCTGCCATTGATCGGAGGGTTGATATTCTCCGGTCTTGAGGATGAGGCGTTTCTGGGTGCGTTGGGCGTGGAGGGGGAGTGTGATGCTGAGAGCGAGCAGCACGAACAACGTCAGCTTGCGCATATGTCCCCTCCTCCCCAAAGTCTCCGTAGATCACCGAAAGATCTCCGTAAGATCACCGTAGATCTCCGTAGGTCTTCAAAGGTTTAGACGCGAACGGCGTGCGGACGTTTTGCACCTTACTTCTATTGTTGCAGATTGGGTGGGGTTTTATACTGAATTTGCCTTGGAGTTTATTTGGTTTGGATTGAACAGGTTACGGCGTTTGTTTACTGGTTTAGTACTTGACACGAGTGCCAGCATCGGTGGACTTACCTCGGCGCCTAAAGGCGTTTTCATAAGTCGTCTGGTCCCTGGCATGGATGCCGGGGTCTACCGGATCGTTTCGATCCTGGGCATGATGCCGGTCTGCTCGCAATGACAATGCGTAGGCAGTAGGGGAACGAAAGCCGTTCCGTCAGGACATGAAACCAACTCGCTTGTGGCGTATGCTGGGAACGTAGTGATACTTGGGCGGCTCAGGTCGGCGTGTACAGTCTTCTTCGTCCTCACATGGATGACGGCGCCCACGTACGCGTGCCTTACCTCAGTTCCGGCTGCGAACATGAGTGAGATGGCTTGTTGCCAGCACATGTCTGGCGAATGCGACATGGGGGCGGGACACGAGTCTTGCTGCAAGAAGACAGTCGAAGATGCTCAGAGCCGATCCGCAGTTTCTTCGCGCGATGTACGGGTCGATAGTCCGCTGCTGGCACTCACTCCGAATGCTGAAAAGCCGGTGATTCTATCTTCGGCCTTCCGGCCATTGCTTGAAACGGAAGGCGTACCTGCGCCTTCTCCTCCACGAAGTTTCTCCATCCTTAGAACCTAGCCTTCTCTTTACTTGCATTGACCTCTGGTGCCTGCAGGGCATCGTGTCTTCAAGTCAACAAGGGAAGGAAAGTATGAAAAGCAAACTAGTGCTGCTTGCGGCACTGGCGCTGGCTTCGGTTGCGCATGCGGCCAGCCACGGGCCTGTCTTCGGGCTGGCCACTCCTACGAATTCGAAGGGCGAATGGTCGTATGACTTCGGGATGTTTGGGCGCTCATCTGGGCAGGGTTCGCAGGCCTCCGTGCGCGGGCTCGTCGGGTACGGGATCACACCCCATCTCACCCTCTCGTTCACTGCACCCGCAGTGATCGGCGACACGAGGCTGACACCGACACGAATTCAGCCGGGCGATGATTTCGACGGTACGGTCGCCTGGCGCTTCCATCACAACACAACACGTGTCGGCACACGCTTTGAGAGCACCGCGTTTGCCGGCGTCGCGGTTCCCGGTCCCCAATCCGGCTTCCCAGGGGTCGCGCATACGAGCCACCTGCCGGGAACGATGGCTGGCGCGGTGACCGGCTTTGCGTCGAGAAGCCATTACGTATGGCTCGGCACCACATTCACCAAGTTCTACCAGCATGATGGGAAGCGGCGTCCAGACGTTCTGGACTACAGCCTCGTCTACGGCTATCGGCCTCCAAGGTGGCGCAAAGAAGCCGACAAGTGGGACTGGCGCGTCTTCGGGGAGCTGGTGGGCGAACGATCGAACCGTTTTGTCGATGGGAGTTCCGCGGTTGCGGGCACCCAGGCACATCAGGTGTTTGCCGGGCCATCGGTGCTGGGCATAAAGAACAACTACACGGTGAGCTTCGGGGCGCAGGTCCCGATCTATCAGAGCGTGGGCGCATTGTTCCCCAGGGAGCGCGTCCGCTACGCCGTCAACTTCAGCTATCTGCTCTTCCAACATTCTCACTGAGGGACATCATGAAATACGCAAAAGCAATTCTTTCCGCGCTGCTACTGCTGGCTGCTTCGGCGCAAGCAGAAATCAAGTCAATCGACATCACCGTATTCGGCATGGATTGAGAGGTCTGTGCACACGCCGTGCGCGTGTCTATGAAATCTGTGCCGGGAGTCGATAGCGTCAAGGTCAGCCTGGAAAAAGGGCTGGCGTCGGTGACGTTAAAGCCAGGAAACTCCGCCAACTTGAAGCAGATTCAAGAGGCCATCACGAAGAATGGATTCACCATGAAGAGCTCACAAGCGGTAGTTGCGGGCACTTTGGCAGTGAGTGGAGGAGCTCCGCAACTCAAGGTATCAGGTTCGAACGAGTTGCTGACTCTTGTTTCGAACGGGCAACAGTCGCAGACCGTCTCCGCGATGGATGGGAAGGCGGTGGTAGTGACGGGAGTGATCCCAGAATTCGCAAAGGGCGAAACGCAGCGGGTGATCCAGGCGACAAGCGTCTCGATAAAACCAGATCAGGAGGCTCATGAAAAGCAAGAGTAAAGCTACGGCACTTAGCTATTTCTCGCTGTTTACGTCGCTCAGCACGCTATTGTGCTGTGCGATTCCGTCGGTGCTGGTGCTTCTTGGGCTGGGAGCTTCGGTGGCGTCGATGCTTTCGGCGATGCCGTGGCTGGTGAGCTTGTCCCATCACAAGGCGTGGACGTTTGGGGTATCGGGCGTACTCATCGCGTTGAGCTTCGTCAACAGCTACTACATTGCGCCGAAGCTCCGGCTGGAGCGTTGCGAGGCAGACGATCCGAAGGCGTGCGAGAACGCCAGCCGCATGAGCAAGGTCGTACTTTGGATCGCGGCGACCTTGTATGCGTCGGGGTTCTTTGTAGCGTTCCTGCTGGGGCCGATTCTGGCGAAGCTGGATGGGTGAGGGGGTGTAGCGTGTGCACCTCAGCGCCTAAAGGCGCAGTGATGGCTGTGCGATGTGGCGAAAGCGGAGCAGCTCCGGCGGGGAGAAGCCACGCGGGTACGCGTTGAGCGGACGGCATGCGACACCGTGTTCGCCTGTTGAAGGGGAGATGCAGGTCCCTCCCCCGCTGGCGCTCTGTCGGGATGACAAGGGTTGGATTGCCGAGGGTGAGGGTGTGGACTCTATGGAGGCATGGGCGGGCAAGCTGCCCGCCCGACCACCGGCTGGCAGCCGGCGCTACGTTGCTCGCAATGACAGCGAAGTTGAGCAGCTCCGCTGGGGGTGAAGCCTCCGCGGGTGCGCGTTTTAAGTCCTTTTTCGTTGAGTTCCGGTGCGGGCGAGGATATAGCCCATAGTGCAGATGGCAACGAAGACGAGGGCGGCTTCGATGCTTTCGCGTCCTTCGTGAGACCAGTAGACGTCGCGCAGGTTGAGCCAGAGAGCGAACTCGTCGAGAGTGAGTGCCGCGCCCGCGCCATAGAGCAACGACATCAGGCGGCCGACGAAGGCGGAGCTGTCGGATTGGCCGTTGCCGATTTCGGCGAGCCATCCGTAGCCGATGAGGAGAAGCAGGAGAATGCCCCACACCATGTGGTGGATGTGGCGTCCGCCCATCTCGACGTTGTGGAAGGGGCCGATGTCGTGGTGGATCGAATAAGCGAGTCCGCGGACGATGGCGAAGGTGACGATGAATCCGAAATTGGCGAGCAGTATGCGACGTTGGGGGCGGTCGGGGACGCGTTCTTTGAGCACACGCCCTGCCTTTGTGTGATGCAGTATGAGGGCTGTCGCGAGAAGAATGATAACCACAGCGAGGCCGATGATGTAGGCGCCTGTCATGAGTGGTTCGATGCGTTGGGTGGAACCTTGGCACGTTTACCTCAGCGCCTAAAGGCGCGATTGTGGATCGCGTCGATCCCCGCCATGAATGCCGGGGTCTACCCGGAAATGCAGGTCCCTCCGCCGCTGCGCTCTGTCGGGATGACAGAGGTCGAATTGTGCCGAGGGATGAGGCTGCGGACTCTATGAGGCATGGGCGGGCAGGCTGCCCGCCGGCGCTACGGCGCTCGAGATGGAGTTTGCTCTAACAAAGTGAGGTTGACGGGGATGCTAAACTGACGAGTTTGCCTAGTCCATTTGTACGAGGTTGAGAGTCGATGTCCAGTTCCCGCATGATGCAGGCGGTAGTGAAGCCGAAGGCTGCGCCCGGAGCCGAAATCCGCGAAGTTCCAGTGCCTGAGATAGGCGCTGACGATGTGCTGGTGAAGGTGCGCGCGGCGTCGATCTGCGGCACCGATCTGCACATCTATGAGTGGGACGAATGGGCGCAGAACCGGATCAAGCCTCCGCTGGTGCCGGGGCATGAGTTTTGCGGATATGTTGCCGCGACGGGCAAGAACGTCACGTCGGTGAAGGAGGGAGATTTCGTCTCCGCCGAGATGCATGTGGCGTGCGGGAAGTGTTTGCAGTGCCGGATCGGCGAGGCGCATATCTGCCAGAATGTGAGCATTCTGGGCGTGGATGCGCCGGGTGCGTTTGCGGAGTTCGTGCGCATTCCGGAATCGAACATATGGAAGATCGATCCTGCGATTCCGGTGGACTATGCGTCGTTGCTCGATCCGTTGGGAATGCGGTACATACGATCCTCGCGGGGGAGATCGCGGGACGCACGGTCGCGGTGATCGGATGCGGTCCCATCGGATTATTCTCGATCGCGGTGGCGCGGGCATGCGGCTCCGCGGAGGTGTTTGCGATCGAACCCAATGCACATCGCCGCGCGCTGGCGAAGGCGATGAAGGCAGAATATGTGCTCGATCCGGCGAAAGACGATGTGAAGCAGTTCGTTCTGGACAAGACCAACGGGACCGGGGTGGATGTGGTGGCGGAGATGTCGGGAAACCCGCGGGCGATCAAGCAGGGATTTGAGATATTGCGGACGGGAGGACGGGTTTCGCTGCTCGGGATCCCTTCAAAGCCGATGGAACTCAATCTTGCCGAGGATGTAATTTTCAAGGGCGCGGTCGTCCAGGGCATCAATGGGCGGTTGATGTACAAGACGTGGTATCAGATGCAGGCGCTGCTGAAGACGGGAAAGCTGAATCTCGACCCCGTGATCACGGACCGGATGCCGCTCAAGGACTTCATCAAGGGTATAGAGAGGCTGAAGACGGGTGAAGCGAGCAAGATCATCGTTTATCCGAACAGCTTCTATAGCCAGGGTTGATGGGAACGCTAAAACCAGAAACGCTGACATCGTAACGATAAAAGTCGAGTATTCTGCGTTGGTGGGGATGCGATGACGGGGACGCAAACCATAACGTTGTCTGAGCTGCTCGGAGCGCGCGTGCAAGCGCCCGATGGAGCTTTGCTGGGGCGCGTGCGAGAGGTTGCGATGTCGCCGCAGCACGATCCGCAGTATATTTCGGCGTTGATCGTGCGGACGCAGCGGGGAGACCGATTGCTAACTCCGCGCAAGTTGACCAGCATCAGCGGCAATCAAGTCACAGTGCAGAGCAATGAGACCAAGGACTGGCCTGAACTGGACAGTGCCGAGGGCTTCCTCATGCTGGAGCGTGATCTGCTCGATCAGCAGATCATCGACGTCCACGGACGCAAAGTAGTGCGTGTGAATGACGCCATGCTGGTGACGGAAAATGGCGAGGACGGCTTCCAGGTCCGGATGAGCGAGGTCGAGGTGGGTACGCGAGGGGCGATACGCCGCCTGCTCAAAGGTGTGGCTCCGCGACAGGCTGTGGACGGATTCGCGGTGAAGTTTGCGGCGAAGGTGATCCCGTGGGACTTTGTGAACTTGATCGAGGTCGATCCGTCGCGGCAGGTGCGGCTGAAGATCGATCAGGAGCGCCTCGCGAAGCTGCATCCGGCGGACATCGCCGACATATTGGAAGAACTGTCCCCGGCCGAGCGTGAGGCGGTATTCGGCAATCTGGATGAAGAGGTTGCGGCGGAGGCACTCGAAGAACTCAGTCCCAAGTTGCAGGCCAGCCTGCTGTCGTCGGTGAGCCACGACCATGCGGCAGACATCGTTGAGGAGATGGATCCGGACGCTGCCGCCGATGTGCTCGGGGAGCTATCGCGCGAGCACTCCGAACGAATATTGAAGGAGATGGAGCCGGAGGAGCGCGAAGAGGTTTCAGAACTGCTCTCCTATGAGGAACACACCGCCGCCGGGCGCATGACGACGGACTTCGTATGGACCTATGACAACAAGACCGTTGCACAGGCCATAAAAGACCTACGGCATTATGACGGATCCACGGAGAGTATCCATACGGTGTTTCTCGTGGACCAGGACCACCGGTTGACCGGAGCAGTGCCACTGAACCGACTGGTCATCGCAGAACCCATTACTGCGCTGGCGGAACTGAAACAGGAGCCGCTCATCTCTTGTGGTCCTGAAACAAGCGAGGCGGACTTTGCCGAACTCTTCGACAAGTACAACCTGCTGATGCTTCCGGTACTGGACGAAGAGAACCGAATCGCAGGTGTGATCACAGCAGATGACGTGATCAACATGCTGCGTAAGAAGAGCTAGTTCAGTTGAATTAGAGGACTTTACCGGCGGCGATGTCTTGCACGAGTCCGCGGTCGGCGTCGAGGAAATCGAAGCGGGGAAGATCTTTTGGGCTCGCCCAGCGCATTTCATTGAAGATGCGATTCTCAAGTTCGTTCTCGTAGCGTTCCACGAGAAAGAATTGGAGAGCGACGGAGTTGCCGCGGCGATAGACGTGATGTACCTGCGCGACGGGCGGTCCGATCTCGGCGACGATACCGAGTTCTTCCATCAATTCGCGTTTCAGAGCTTGCACGGCGCTTTCTCCGGGTTCGATCTTTCCGCCGGGGAACTCCCACTTGAGGGCCATGGGCTGGTTCTTCGTGCGCTGGCAGATGAGGATCTTACCGTCATGCAGAATAAGCGCGGCGGCGACGTGGCGCACGCTGGGCTTCTCGATGCTGGCCGATGAGATTTCCATCTAGAGACATTCTAACGTGCGAATCTCTCTCGCTTGTGAATCAGGGTGCGATGCGGCGGAGTCCGGGCGCGCTCTCTCCGAAGAGGCTGGGATGGATCGCCGAAGCAATCGCGCGCAATCCTGACAGGAGGGTGATCGCCGGGGTATTCAGAAATTCATCATTGACGCAATAGACCTTGCGGGCAGCGACCGCGCGGAGATGTTGCCATCCGCGCTGAACGACGATGCGCTCGAGCGGTACGCGGTCTCCGGCACCGCACCATGCCGCCAGGATGATGTCGGGGTCCGCCTGGGTGATTGCTTCGGAGGTTGTCTGAGTGCCGGGCTTGCCGATGAATTCGCCGCCAGCGATATCGACCAACTCCGCCACCCATTGTTGGGAGTGGATCATTGGTTTGCCCCATTCCTCACAATAGACGCGTGGACGAGAGGTGGCTTGTGCAGCATGCTGCTGGATGTTTGCGATCTCAGTGTGCATGTGATGGATGAGTTCAGAGCCGCGTTCGGGGACCTGCAGGATTCCGGCCAGATATTGCGTGTCGCGGTAGATGTCGTCGAGGCACTTGGGGGCGAAGGCTAAGACGGTGACTCCGGCCTTCATGATCTCGGCTAGGGATTCCATGCGATAGGGGACGGAGGCGACGACGAGGTCCGGCTTCGCGGCGATGATCTGTTCCGCCTTGGCACTCCAAGTGTCTTCGATGATGAGGCGGTTGCCATCATTCGCTGCCGGGACCACGTCGGCGCAATACTTTGTGCAGCCGACTATGCGATCGAGTTCTCCGAAGGCGTTTATGGTCACGGTGAGGCTTGGTTGGAGAGAGACGATTCGTTTTGGAGAGAAGGGCATGGAGATTTTTGATTCGGAGATTTGTGATTTGTCGATTTCAGAGCTTAATGATTTCAGATTTCAGATTTGGAATCATGAAATCTGAAATTTGTTGCGGCTGACGTATAACTATCGCATGTCTTATCCGCCGGAGGTTTTGGACCACTTTGAGCATCCGCGGAATGCGGGTGAACTCGCATCGGCGAATGTGCGCGTGAGTGTAGATAACCCCGTGTGCGGAGACATTCTCGAGCTTGCGGCAATCATTACGGAGGCACGGATCGTCGAAATCCGGTTCAAAGCAAAGGGGTGCGTGGCATCGATGGCTGCAGGATCCGCGATCGCGGAACGGCTGCGCGGTTTGACCACTGCCGAAGTGTCAGAGATCACACGAACACAGATCGTGGGCGCGCTTGGCGGGCTTAGTCCAGAGAGTATGCATGCGAGTTATCTAGCTCAGGACGCTGTCCGCGCATTGTTGAAAGCAGCCCGGGTATCTCAAATCTGATGATTTCAAATTTCAAATCTGAGAATAGAAGCCTTCAAGTTAGAAATCTGAAATCACAAAATCTGAAATCGGCAAATCAAAAATTCCTTAGCTGACGGGCCTGACGTACAGGCCATCCATGAGAGGCTCTGAATTGGCGGAGTTGATCGCGATGACCTCGCCTTCATTCACGCCGGAGATCTCGATACGGGTGAGGCTGGAGATGCCGGTCTGGACGGGGACGCGGTGCAGGCGTCCGTCGCGAACGGCTAAGACGAAGCGGCCGGTGTTGTCCTGGTGAACTGCTTCCCGGGGGACGGTGAGTACGTTCTCTTTATGCGCTACCTGGATGGAGACGTTGACGTTGACATTGGGCAGCAACTTCTCGGGTCCGGAGGAGGGTTGAACTGTGCAGACGACCTCACCAACGGTGCGAGTGCCACGGGGAATGACGGTCTCGGGAACGGTCTTGACCTTTCCTTGCCAGCTTTGGCTGGGGAGGGCGTCCCAAAGTATAGCGACGGGTTCGCCGATGTGAAGTTTGCCGATCTCCGGCTCGTCCACAAAGGCGCGTACTTGGAGTGCGGTCAGGTCCGCGACCTGAACGATGAGGTCTCCAGTGTTGACGAAGTTCCCGGGGTGGACAGGGACCTGGTACACGGTACCGTCGATAGTGGAGCGGATGTTGGAGAGTTGCAGCAACTCTTTAGCGGCGGTCATGGACGCCTGTGCTTCGGCGATGGATGCGTCCACGCGCTGCGCATCTTGCGGAGCGAAGGGCTGCGACTTGCGTTGCTGCAGTGTTTGAAGGCTGTCGGTGGCGCGATCCAGGCGAGCTTTGGCTTCTGCCACCTCTCCGGCGGAGGCGGCGCCCGTCTGCTGAAGTTTACGAAGGGAGTTGAGGCTGTTCTGGGCTGCGGACTGCTCGCTAAGCGCCTTGGAGAGCTGGTCCTGCAAATTGAGGACGTCTTGCCGCGTACCGCCGGCCTGGATGACGCCGCTTTCGGCTTGAGCCGCTTTTAACTGCGTCTGGCCCCTTGCGGCCTGAGTACGGGCCTGGGAATCGTCGAGGCGGATGAGGAGATCTCCCCGATGCACATGGTCACCCTCGTGGACGAGGACCTGAAGGACCGAGATGGGAGCAGGAGCATGGGCCTCAAAGTTCTGAACCGGTTCCACTTTTCCGTTGGTGGAGATGGCGGAGGTCAGGTCCTGACGCTTTACTTCTTCGGTGCGGACCGCCACCGTGGTGTGGTGGAGCGAGGCGTAGAGGACGGCCGCGAGTACCACGACGGCGATGATGATCCATGAGGGACGCAAGCGGCGTCCGCTCGGTAGATTGTGGTTTTCTGGCATTCGAGCTCTGGCGATTCCAAGGGTCTTGATGCGCTGCGGTTGCGAAACGAAAGTATATCTGATGAGTGAACAGGGACAAGGAATCAGGGATAAGGGAGGAAGAGCGGGGTATCGGTGGCTTAAGCTGGGGGCGGTTGGGGATCGTGACAGGGTATTTTGTGAAAAAACATTGGGAAGAGCAACTCTCCCACCCTTCGCGCAAAGAATGGGGCACCCGGCTAGTTGCCAAGGGACAAGGGATATCGGTGGATTAAGCTGGGGCGATTGGGCATGGGCGAGAACGTTGACTTCTCTTAGATTTCGTCTTGCGGAGGAACAAAAAATTGACTTGTCGCGAAAGAGCAACTCTCCCACCCTACGCGCAAAGAACGCGCGAAGAATGGGGCACCCTCAGTGAGGCCCGTACCGGTGATGGTGGCCGAGTATGAGGAGTTTAGGAGAGGCAATTCGTTTGCAGGATGATGAGAAATTTGAAGCTGCAACCGAAATTTACAGAGAACTGTTTGCGGCATCCGACTCTGCGTCCGAAAAAGGCTTTTTGCTCTTGAACATCGCAAGATGCCAAGCCTTACTGGAGCATTTCGAGAATGCATGGCAGAGTTTGGAGCGAGCACGTTCTCTGCTTGGAGACGATGCAGTGTCACAGTTGAGGTCTGAATTTACAAGAGCTGAGATAAGTAGTTGGGAAGAAAATACAATTGAAGCTGAACAAATTCTACGGAGAATACTTTCCTCTAGCATCATGCAGTCGCCTGAGTTGATAAAGGAGACCGATTCAGAGGATCTTGCAGTTGCTTCTGTACGGTTGTTGGGCATAGTTAGTGTACAGCTACATAAGAACGATGAAGCAATCCGCATACTCTCCAAAATATTTGCTGATGATCCATTTGATAATGTTGCCGGTTTCTACTTGGCCTCTGCACTAATTGAGATAGGTCAATTGGAACCTGCACGAGAAGTTATAGAGAAGGCTATGACATTAACTACAAGCTCAAGATGGAAACGAGCTTTCTCAAGATTGAGAGATTCCCATAACCGCGTTGGATAAGAAGAAAGCGCCAGCTCGGGGGTATCTGCTCCAGCGGTGACCAAGGTTTGCTTTTTGGCCACCCGAAGGTCTACCTCCCTCAGTCCTTTATCCCTTCTCGAGCGAAGCCGGGGGCAACCGTGAACTGTGAACCGTAAAGGGAACAATTAGAATTCAAAGAGATGCCTAACGAGATAAGAAACGCACAGCCACGGTATACGGAGACTCACGCAAAGTCGGGGCTGGACCATAATTTCCCGGAGATCGAGTGCTGGCCGAACCAGTTTCCGGCGTACGAGATCGTGATTGATATTCCTGAGTTCACGTCGGTTTGTCCGAAGACGGGGTTGCCGGATTTCGGCGTGCTGGTGCTGCGCTACATGCCGCGAGCGAAATGTCTCGAATTGAAGTCGTTCAAGGAGTATTTGACGGAGTACCGGAACCTCGGCATCTTTCAGGAGAACATCGTGAATCGCGTGCTCGAGGATGTGGTGCGTGCGGCCGATCCGGTGTGGGCGGTGGTGAAGGGCGATTTCCGTCCGCGGGGAGGGATCGCGACGATAGTTGAGGCGAGGTGGCCTCGTCCATCGACTGAGACAGCACCGACTGAACAAGCGCGGGAAAGATAGATGCATCAGCGCGCAGGAGTATATCCGGTGCTCGCGCTTGTGCTGCTGACTACGCTCAATTTCCTGAACTACATCGACCGCTACATTCTGGCGGGAGTCAAGCCGCTGGTGCAGCAGGAGTTCCATCGCACGAACGCACAGATGGGGCTACTGACCACGGCTTTTTTCCTGTGCTACATGGTCGCGAGTCCGTTCACGGGATGGCTGGCAGACCGCTATTCCCGCCGGAACCTGATCATACTTGGAGCGTTCTTGTGGAGCGCTGCAACGCTGCTTACGGCATTGACGAAAGATTTTTCGGTCATGCTGATACGTCATACGGTGGTCGGAATCGGAGAGGCGAGTTTCGTTGCCATCGCTCCGGCGTATATCAGCGACCTGTTTCCGCAGGAGCGGCGCGGCCGCATGTTGTCGCTTTTCTACCTGGCGATCCCGATGGGGAGCGCGCTTGGGTACATCATCGGAGGCGCGCTGGGAGCGCGGTTTGGATGGCGGTCTCCGTTTTATGCTTGTGCGTTGCCGGGAGTGCTGGTGGCACTTTTGCTGTTCAAGTTGAAGGAGCCGGAGCGCGGGGTGTATGACACCATCCGTGCGACTCCGGAGCGCGTGTCGTTGCGATTACTCGGTAAGAACGCTGCGTTCGTTACGGCGACGCTGGGGATGGCGATGCTGACGTTCGCGATGGGCGGCATCTCGGACTGGATGCCGACGTTTCTATATCGCGAGCGTGGCATGACGCTGGAGCACGCGAATATTCTGTTCGGCGCGATCACGGTGGTCAATGGATTGGTGGCAACTGTGGTAGGCGGGTGGTGGGGCGATGCGTGGCTGAAGCGCACACACCGCGCCTACTATCTGCTGTCTGCGTGGAGCATGGCGGTGTGTTGTCCGGCGGCGATACTTGCGTTCTTCGGGCCACGGGCGTGGATGTTAGCGGCGATCGCCGCGGCGGAGTTCTTTTTGTTCCTCAATACCGGCCCGCTCAATACGGCGATCGTGAATTCGGTCTCGGCGAGAGTGCGCGCCGGCGCAGTCGCGGTCAATATTTTCGTCATTCACTTGCTGGGTGATGCAAGTTCACCGTGGATCATCGGCAAGATCGCTGACCGTTCCACTCTTGCCTATGGCTTCATTCCAGCATTCGTCGCTATCGCGCTCTCTTCTGCCGTGCTGTTCTGGGGCGCCCGCTTTGCACCCACGGTTGACGTGACAACGACTCGCGAGGGCATGCACGCGTGATGTGGTGGTGGATCTGGGGCGGGGTCGAGCTGGGCACGTGGAGTTGGTTCGTGGGACAGGCCGTGCGTGGTCTTCGCTCGCTGCCAGACCTCAACGACGATGCGTGGGCTGCATCGCCTGAGATATGGAATGAACTTCCGCGCTTGCGTGTTGTAGTCCCCGCGCGCAATGAAGAGGCCAGTATTGAAAAGTGTCTACGCTCGCTGGTGCGGTCGTTGTATCCCAAATTGCGAGTCATTGCCGTCGACGACCGCTCCGTGGACTCTACGGGAGCGATCATGGACCGGTTGCAGGCGGAGTTTCCGCATCGTCTCGGGGTGCGGCACATTACTGAGTTACCTGAAGGATGGCTCGGCAAGACGCACGCCATGTGGCTGGGTGCACGAGTGGAAGGCCAGGTGGAAGACGAACTGATTCTGTTCACGGATGGAGATGTTCTTTTTGCGCCCAAAACGCTCGCACGCGCGGTGCAGTATTTACAGTGCGAAGAGGCGGACCATCTCGTGATTTTTCCGACGCTGATCCTGAAGAGCTTCGGGGAGACGATGATGGTCTCGTTGTTCCAGACACTGTTTGTTTTCAAGCATCGTGCGTGGAAGGCCTCCGATCCAAAATCGAACGACCACATCGGAGTGGGCGCATTCAATATGGTCCGCCGGGCGGCATACGAATCGATAGGGACGTATGAGGCGCTGCGGCTGGCGATACTGGACGATATGAAGCTGGGTGAGCGCATCAAGAAGTCCGGATTCAAGCAACGTGCTGCTTATGGACGAGACCTCGTCCGGGTGCGCTGGGCGGAGGGAGCGCTGGGAGTGATTCGTGGGTTGACGAAGAATGCGTTTGCAATCGCGGAGTTCAGCGCACCGAAGCTGCTGTTTCAGATGGCGGGGATGGTGTTCGTCTTGCTGGGGCCGTATGCGGGCGCATTGCTGGCACCGGGAAGGGCGAAGATTCCATTCTTACTGACGATCGCGGTCATCTGGTTCCAGTATTTTGGTATGGCAAGAGAGTCAGAGACGCCAGCGTGGTACATGATCACGCATCCGGTGGCGGCGGTGCTGTTTCTTTATGCGATGCTGCGATCGATGATCGTCACGCTGGCGAAGGGCGGAGTGGACTGGCGCGGCACACGCTATTCGCTGCGCGAGATCCGGAAATTTCAGATCTGATGATCAGATGTTGACTCTTAGTCGGGATGACAAGTGTCAGCGGAGTGTTTTAGGAATGTGAATCTTAGGCCGGCGGGGCTTTTTCAAGAGTGGCATTCTGGCTCCGCCGCCTGCATGAAAGCCTGAACGAGCTTTCGCGACTTCTGAAGGCATTCGTGCTTTGTCATCCGCGATCTTGAGCTGATCTCGGCTGGTGAGTTCGATCTCGGGCTCTCCTCGATAAGACTTGATGGGACCCCGGAGCTCGACGAATTTCCCTTCCAAATCGTGAAGATCGCCGAGTTGTGAGTTGCTCTTCTTGAGGGCGACTGCGGAGAAGCCGCATTCCTTGTAGTCGCGGCAGAAGTTCAGAAAAACGTTCCCGGCCCTGGACTCGGTCACGTTAAGGACACGTCCGACGACGCAGGCTTCTTTGCCGACGAGGTTTTTGGCGTTACTGAATGGAGCGCAATCTTCTGCGAAGAGCAGGGAAGAAACCATGGCGAACACAATGATCCACTGGCGCATAGGAAAATTTCCAAGGGCAGGGGATCATTGAGTTGTGAAGAGATGTAGCGTTCGCGTTACCGGCAGGACGATACGCGACAAAAGAAGAGACCCGGCACGTGCGTGACGGGTCTGACTTCTTAATTGGCGAAAGCTGCTACAGCGGCGGCTTCATCGTCTTTGATATCAAAGACGGTGTAGAGCTTCGTGATCTGCAAAAGGTCGTGCACCTTCTTTGTCAGTTTGAGCAGCTTAAGTTCGCCGCCCTGGTTCTTCACTGCGGTGAAGGCGCTCACGAGTTCGCCGATACCCGAGCTGTCGATGTAGGTGACGTCGCCAAGATTCAATAGAATCTTTTTTTGTCCCTTGGCGAGCAGATCGCGGATCTGCTCACGCAAAATCACGCTACCCTCGCCCAGCGTGATCCTGCCGCTAAGGTCGAGAATGGTTACGCCTTCCATTTGACGTATAGTCGATTTCAAGCTGCTCACTATGGTTCCTCCTGGCCGCGTGCCTGGCCGTTTTCGGGCTGCGATACCGATTTTAAGTGCTTGACCATGGTCAGTTCGGTGCCGGGTTGGAGCTCCCGAATGCGAACTTCGTCCATGAATGATCTTATGAGAAAAATTCCTCTTCCGGATTGTTTCATAAGGTTTTCGGGTGCAAGCGGATCGGGCAGTTCTTGTTCTCTCAGACCCGATCCCTGGTCCGCAACCTTAATGACGAACGCCTCACCCAGCATCTCATAGGAGACGTTCATCTTCTTATGGGGGTCGTATTTGTTTCCGTGTAGAACGGCATTTACGGCTGCTTCTCGTGCGGCAAGTCCAATGCTATCGCAGGAGTCCTGATCGAACCCTGCTTTTGCTGCCATCTGCAGCGCGGTCTGTTCGACTTTATTGACGCTTTCGAGCGTCGAGTCGAGCGTGTACGAAACCCGATTCATTGTCGCAAGTACCTTACATGATGCAGAGGGGTTTCCGCTAGGGTGAACTGGAAAGACGGCGTTTGTGCAGTACGCGCGCTGTGAAACTGCATCTTAATCGAAGCTATATCCTGAGCTACTCTCTGCATCTATCGGTGAGCAGACGCAAAACATATCATTAGAATCCCTTTTGTTGAAATCCAGAGAAGGCGCGATAGCGCATTCAAGAAGGCATACAAATGCAAGTTTCTGCTGTAACAGAGCGCACTTCAACCGGCATTGAAGGGCTGGACGATGTCCTGCGCGGCGGATTTCCCGCAGGACATGTGTATCTCGTCGAGGGCGACCCTGGCACCGGAAAGACCACCCTAGGGATGCAATTTTTGATCGACGGACTCTCGCGCGGGGAAAAAGTTCTCTATGTGACTCTAGCTGAATCCCGCGAGGAGATATTCCAGGTCGCCACGTCCCACGACTTTGACCTGAGCGGAGCGGAGATCTTTGAAGTGGTCGCCCCGGAGTTGGGAGGAGCTGACCAGTACACCGTCTTTCATCCCGCTGAAGTGGAACTCGCGGACGTCATGCAATCGATACTCACCAAAGTAGCGGAGATCAAGCCACAGCGCATTGTTATCGATTCGATGTCAGAGATCCGCATGCTGGCGCGAGAATCCCTGCGCTACCGTCGCCAGGTGCTCACATTGAAGCAATTCTTCACCCGCCACGAGGCAACGGTGCTGCTACTCGATGACCGCACTTCCGACCGTTCAGACCTGCAATTGCAAAGTATCGCCCACGGCGCACTCCGGATGGAAGTTGTGGCGCGCGAGTTCGGGGTTACTCGGAGAAGACTCATCGTTCTAAAGGTACGGGGTACAACCTATCGGGAGGGTTATCACGATTACCTCATTGAAAAAGGAGGCATGTCGGTTTATCCCCGGTTGGTATCTGCGGAGCACCAGCCGAAAAATGTAGACCGTTCTCCTCTCTTCAGCGGAATCCCAGAGCTCGATAAGCTCATGGGCGGAGGCTTGAATCAGGGCACTTCGACGCTGGTCATGGGTCCCGCCGGTGTGGGCAAGTCCACACTTACGATGAAGTTCATGAACGCCGCAGCGGACCGTGGTCAGCGGGGAATTCTTTTCGCATTCGACGAGACGGTGGACAGCATCATGATGCGAACAAACAATCTCGGAATGAACATAGAAGAATGCGTCAAGAAGGGCTTGCTTCGGGTTGAGCAAATTGATCCCGCCGAACTCGCCCCGGGTCAATTCGTCCAGAGGATTCGCGACGAAGTTGCGGACGGCAAGTGCAAAGTCGTCATCATCGACAGTGTGAATGGTCTCTTAAATGCGATGCCGGGCGAACAGGCGCTGGCGATCCAACTGCACGAATTGATCTCCTATCTCAACCAAATCGGAGTTTCCACCTTTCTGGTAATGGCGCAATATGGGATTCTGGGCTCTGGCATGGTGTCACCCGTCGATGTTTCCTATCTCGCAGACAATATCCTTTTAATGCGGTACTTCGAAGCACTGGGCGAGGTTCGACAAGCAATCTCCGTGGTAAAGAAGCGGATCGGGCGTCATGAGCGCACCATCCGTGAATTCCGGATATTGGATAGCGGTTTTCAATTTGGAGACCCACTGTCGGAGTTCGAAGGGGTGCTTAGCGGTATACCGCGCTACACCGGGGAAAAGAAGCCACTCCTTTGAGCAGCACGCGTAACGACGAACGTATCCTCATATTCGCTCCCAAGGGCCGCGACAACGAACTCATCGCCGCCATGCTGGACAAGCACGGGTATGCCTGTACAGCGGTCAACGAGAATGGAGCCGCGCTCGAAAGTCTACGGGACGGAGCCGGTGTGGTAATCGTCACCATCGAAGGGATCGGCGCCCATCTAGAGGAGTGGTGCGAGCAGCTTCGTTCGCAATCACAGTGGTCCGACATTCCCATACTGCTGCTTACTGGCGCGGGGCTAACGCCAACCGCCCGCGCGAAATCAGCCTTTGCCTCGCTGGGAAATGTCACACTGATCGACCGCCCGGTTGTCGCCGAGAATCTCTTGAGCGCGATAGATTCCTCCCTGCGAGCGCGGCGCAGGCAGTATGAGATCCGTGACTATATCGATGCAGAAGAGCTCACCCGTAAACAGTTACGCGAGAGCGAAAACCGCTTCCGGCAGATGGCGAATTCCATCCCACAGTTGGCGTGGGCGGCGCGTCCCGATGGCTTCATCTACTGGTACAACGCACGCTGGTATGAGTACACGGGCAAGTCGGAGGAGGAAATGGAAGGCTGGGGCTGGCAGTCGGTGCACGACCCCGCGATACTTCCGGAGGTCCTGAAGAACTGGACGGCGGCGATCGCGAGCGGCACTCCTTTCGAGATGGTCTTCCCGCTTCGCGGAGCGGATGGAGAGCTGCGGCCGTTTCTGACTTCGGTGCTGCCTTTTCGCGATGAGACTGGCAATCTGGCTGGATGGTTTGGCACAAATACCGATATCTCGCGACAGACACAGGCGGAAGAAATCCTTCGCCGTACGGAAAAACTCGCGGCCGTGGGCAGACTTGCTTCCACCATCGCGCACGAAATCAACAATCCTCTCGAAGCCGTCACAAACCTGCTCTATCTTCTCCGGAATGAGATTTCAAGCGATACGGGCAGGAAATTTCTTACGGACGCTGAATTCGAGCTGGGGCGCATCTCACACATCGCCAAGCAGACGCTCGGTTTTTATCGCGATGCGGACGCTCCGCGGACGGTGAGAGTCGCGGATATGTGCTTGGACCTCATGTCGCTGTTTGGCAAGCGAATGGTGAGCCAGCGAGTCGAAGCGCGGATCGAACTGGGGGACGTGGCGGTGCGCGCGCGTCCGGGTGAGCTGCGTCAGGTTTTCGCCAATCTCTTCTCCAACGCAGTGGACGCTCTGCCAAACGGCGGTCATGTAACGGTCACAGTTGCCGACGAGACAGAGACGCAAGTAAGAGTCCGCTTCTGCGATGACGGACCGGGGATAGCTCCTGCTCTTCGCGAAAGAGTCTTCGAACCGTTCATGACCACTAAGAAAGACGTTGGCACCGGACTCGGTCTATGGGTGTCGCGAGGTCTCATGGAGAAAAACGGAGGATCGCTCGATCTGAACACCACGTCGAACGGCGCGTGCTTCGAGATCACGATGACGAAGGCGAAGACGCGGGGCTAGAAGCACAATTGGAGAGCGCCTGCGGGTGCATAGGTGCCGGTCAGCTATCGTCTTCTGATACGCTGGTTCGCGTCCTTACCAGGAGGGCGAACCTTGAGCAACGCGTTTCATCTGTGGTTCCTTCCAGCCATCAGCTTCTTGAGCGGCATTGCTTCCATCCAGATTGATCCGAAATCGAAGAAGAAATGGGTATTGATTCTGGTGATGGCAGTGTCGGCGGCCGGGTCGATAGTGCTCTCCGCAGAAGACGACAAGAGCAAGGCGAACCAAGACAAGATCATCCAAGGTCTGAACGATCTAGCAGGCAAGATCAACGCGACCACTGAGAGCACGCAGACGACAGTTGTCAACATAGCAGCCAGAATGGACAAGCTTGGTTTTCCCGCGGATGTCGTCGCACGCGTTGAACGTGGTTTTCAGGCAGACGCTGCCCGTGAAGCTCTGTTGCCGGAGATTGAGTCCGCAAACCGCTCGAATGCCTCGGTTCCGATGGTGAAGTACTATCCCAAAGATGTGGACGGTCCGAAGGTCGTAGGCGCGTTGAAGGAAGGTGGCTTCAAGGTGACACAAGCTCCCGGCAAGTCACAGAATGCGAACATCCCGACCAATTCGGTTTGGAGCGCAAACCCGGTGAGCTTAGAACAGGCAAAGTTCGTGGCGTTAACGCTTGTGCGCGCTGGCGTAGGAATCCGCTATATCGGACGTATCGAAGGCGAGTCAAAGAGCGAGAACGTCATTGAAGTGGGATCATCGGGGAAGCATCAGAACGCGCACGTGCTCAGCGTCGAGGAGATCCAACAGATGCGGTCCTTCATGTGATCCCTAAGCCGCATGGTTAGAGCTGTAGATCGCGGATGCAGCAGAGTCGGATCAGATCGGTCCCCGATAGCGGCGCAGCCGCACCGCTGCGGCGAGGAATCCCGCGGCGATTGCGAGGCCGATCCACAGACCGGCGCTCATCAGAAATTGACCGGGATGGATGTGTGCCAGCGGATCCATCGACATGTCATGGGCGGTGAACGCGGCACCTTCTGTGCCGCCGCTCAGCCGGTATCCGAGCAAGGCGCCGAAATGCGAGGTGTTGAAGGCAATCTTTTCGATGATACCGATCGCGAGCAGCGGTAACGCCGCCCATAGGAAAGCGGCTCGCCGCGCCCAGGCTGATACCAGCAGCAGCCATCCATAGACGGGCGCATAGTAGAGCCCATGAATAGCCACAAGGTGGTACAGCAGCATGAGCGACATCTGGAAGGGCGGAAAATGGGTCCATAGCGTCGCGACACTCAGGCCGCTCCCGAACATTACGACTCCGCTCAACAACAACATGATCAATTGCATGACAACGGTAATCGCGAAGGTGAGCAGCGGGAGAATCAGGATCGGGATGCTCGCTTTCGAGAGCACTGCCGTGAGATCGGAGACGGGCAGAGACTTCCAGAACAGGATGCTACGATCGCGACGTTCTCCGTGAAGCGCGTCGAGACAGTAGAAGACCGCCACGATAAACGTGGTCCCCATGATCAGAAGGGAAGCAAAAGTGTAAGGCTCTTCGAGTACGGCCCGGCGCTGAGCCAGGTCCGTCATCGACATGGCGCGACCAATCGTGGCAATCAGGAAACCGAACAGAGTAACGGCGGCGACGGCCAGTGGCGCGATATAGATGTAGCGGTTCTCCCACAATTCGCGCCTTATCGACCAGTACATAGGGCGACTCACCGACGTGGGTGCGGGCACGACTCTCTGCGAGTCGAATGAGTCTGGAATAGCGTTGGTGGGAGTATTCATTGGGCGGCTCCTATAGCCTCGCTTGCTTGATTGCCCATCACGGCAATAAACAAGTCGGCGATGCTGGGCGTACGCACATCTCCGAGCGCGGCGAGTTGCTGACGGTCGAGACGATCGAACAGCAGGATGTTGCGACCGAACAACTGGCGCTCGTGAATCGGCTTGAGCGTCCGTGCTGCGCCGACCTGCTCGGGGCGCACGGTCACTTCCAGATAGCGCGATTCGATTTCTTCCATGCTGCAATCGAGGACGATGCGACCACGGTTGATGAACATGAGATCGGTGAGTACGTGCTGCACCTCCTCCACCTGATGTGTGGTCACGACGATGGTGCGGCTGCGATCGAAGTAGTCGTTCAGAAGGGAATCGTAGAACTGCTTGCGATACAGAAGGTCCAGGCCAAGCGTCGGCTCGTCCAGCACCAGCAGTTTCGCATCAATGGCCATGACTAGAGCGAGGTGCAGCTGGGCAACCATACCCTTCGACAATTCCCTGACCTTGCTGGCGTGCCGGATGGTGGTCTTTGCCAGAAGAGCTTCCGCCTTCGTGCGATCGAATCGCGGATGCACGCCGGCGACATAATCGATCGCCTGGGAAACCCGAATCCAGCGCGGCAGCACGGCGACATCGGCAATAAAGCAGACATCGCGCATGAGCTGATCGCGCTCTGTCCAGGGGTCGCGTCCGAGAACCTTCAGTGCTCCCGAATAGGGGGTGAGGCCGAGAATCGCGTTGAGCGCGGTGGTCTTGCCTGCGCCGTTGGGACCGATGAGTCCGAGGATGCGACCCTCTTCGATACGCAAGTCGACGCTATCTAACGCGATGGTTGGGCCAAAGACCTTGCGGAGGCCGCGTGCTTCTATGACTGTCATGGCTTCGGATCCTCCTTCGGGGCATTCGACGAGTTGGGGGCTGCCGCTGCATTCAGGAGCTCTTCCGGTGTCAGGCCGAGCCTCTGAATGGTCGCGTGAAGCCTGGGCCATTCTTCCGCAAGAAACCTCTGGCGTTCGCCCTGCAGCAGCAGACTGCGCGCACCCACATTGATGAACATGCCGCGACCTCGCTTGCTCTCGACAAGCTGCTCGTCGACCAGTTGTTGATAGCCCTTCAGGACCGTGAGCGGATTGACCCGATATTCGGCCGCTACATTGCGCACAGAGGGCAGCGGATCGCCTTCGTTGAGCACGCCATCCAGTATCATTGCGACGACGCGGTCGCGCAGTTGGCGGTAAATCGGCTGACTGTCATTCCATTCACGATCCATTGGTTTTCCACCTAGACCTTAGCAGAGAGACTGCGACTTAGTTGGTCCGGTGCAGGTCGAAGTGCGCATGGATCGGCTTGTCCTTCATCATGAACGTCCAATCTTCGGTGTGATGGTTGGCGTCGATGACGGTGAATACCGAATGATGCATGTGGTGTTCGGTGCTCCCGCTGATGTCCTTGAGTTCGAAGTCGATCGTCTTGCCGTCAGGCGACATCTTGCCAGTCATGCGCGGACGGTTCCCAGCGTCGCAATAGTGAACCAGCGTGAGCTGGCCCGCGTCCACGTAGAGCATGGTGACCGGATGGTCATACTTTGTGGCATCCAACGGCGTTCCTGCTTCCTGGAACTCGTGCACGAGGACGTGTCCCCGCGAGGTCACACGCAGAGAGAGGTGCATCGGCTTGCCACCTGACATCTCGGGCATCTCCGGGATGGTGACGGGGCCTTCCCACTCTCCTGCCAGGCTTTTCATGGTTTCGAAGGACAGTTGTGCCTCGGACGACACAGGAGCCACGGACTTTTGCGCGTCGGACTGCGCGAAAGCCACGGTGGGGAGCGACGACATCAGGACAACAGATAGCATAATTAGAAGCAGTTTCATGGTTTCATTCCTCTCGAAAGTTCGCTTTCTTTTTGCTCTCTCGCAGGTCACCCGTCGATATAGGCTATCCAAAGGATTGCTGCGTTACTGTTATAGTTAACTATAACACTAAATACATGTCAAGTTGTTTCTTGGACTCCATTACCCGCCGCTATCCCTATAAGGGGAAAGGGCCTTGTGCCGCGCTCAGCGCAGCATGGTTGAATACACTGCTGTGCTTGTCTTTATTTATGAAGGATGCGAAGACGAAGATTCACTGGTTTCGTGGGAGAGAGGGAATCCCGCGTCGATGGCGCAAGTGCCACACCGACCTATAGGAAGCCGGCTGATTTGATTGCGAAGAGAGTGAAATCAAAGGAATGGTGCGCCCGGAGAGATTCGAACTCCCGACCTACTGATTCGTAGTCAGTCGCTCTATCCAACTGAGCTACGGGCGCACGTCGCACATAGCGGTGAGATTTACTGATATTAAATGGTGATCCGGAAACATGCAAACCTGCGGCATCACCGGGCGACGTGAGAACTGCCGCGTGGGAGGAGGTTTGCAGGGAGAATTCCGGCTATGGGACAATGTAACTGGTAGCTTGGCATGAAGTTGCATCTTCGATGCTGGTCAAGCGTCCAATACGTAAGTGGCTTCAACATCCCCGCCGTTAGGACTGCGTTGCATTTGACGCGGTAGCGTATCGGCTGGAGCCCGGTTCAAGCTTTCAACATCCCCGCTTTTGGGCCTCTCGAGAGGTGCCTGAAGCTGAAGGCAGAAGAATGACGACGTTAGCTCAGCCCGTTGGGACAGAGATGTGTTCGCTCGAGAACTATCTCGCGCTTCCAGACCATACGATGGATGCGCGCATCGCAGCGGCGCGCGCGAAGCTCGGCACCGATCTCGTCGTGCTTGGCCATCACTATCAGCGTGACGAAGTGTTCCGCTTCGCCGACTTTACCGGAGACAGTTATAAACTCTCGCAGCATGCCGCTGCCGCTTCCGACGCGAAGTACATCATCTTTTGCGGCGTGCACTTTATGGCGGAGAGCGCGGACGTGCTCGCGGACGACAAGACGGTGATCCTGCCGGATCTCAATGCGGGCTGCTCGATGGCAGACATGGCGGAGATCGGACAGGTCGAAGACTGCTGGGAACAGCTGCAGCGGATGGGTTGTACAGACGTGCTTCCGCTCACGTATATGAACTCCGCAGCGGCGATCAAGGCATTCTGCGGAGAGCGCGGCGGACTCGTCTGCACTTCGTCGAATGCGCGCGGGGCGTTTGATTGGGCATTTGCGCGGGCGGGCAAGATCCTTTTTCTTCCCGATCAGCATCTTGGGCGAAACACCGGGTATGCAATGGGCATTCCGCTCGACGAGATGGTGGTGTGGGACCCGTACATGCTGAACGGCGGCACGACTCCTGAAAAACTCAAGCGGGCGAAGCTGATCCTGTGGAAGGGGCACTGCTCGGTGCACCAACGTTTTCTGCCAGCACATGTGGATGCAGTGCGAGCGAGGTATCCGGGGATTCAGGTCATCGTGCATCCGGAGTGCCGGTGGGAGGTCTGTCAGAAGGCAGACGCGACGGGATCGACGGAAGGACTAATCAGGATCATCGATGCTGCTCCTGAAGGAAGCATGTTTGCAGTCGGCACGGAGATCCATCTGGTCAATCGGATGGCGAAGAAGTATGAAGGCAAGGGCAAGAAGGTGATCACGCTGGATGATTCAGGATGCCTTTGCACGACGATGTTCCGGATATCTCCGCAACACCTGGCGTGGGCGATGGAAAACCTGGTGGAAGGGAATGTCGTCAACCAGATCAAAGTAAAAGACGATGTGAAACACTGGGCGCGCGTGGCACTCGACCGAATGTTGGAAGTGTCGGCATAGAACTCCCGAAAACCGGGGTCTTTCAAGAAGGCTCTCCGCAAGGCCCAATCGATTCTGACAAAGCTGTTCCCGATTACTTTTGACAAAACAGTGACAAGGCTATGACAAGGTCAAGCTGACTTCGGCTTAGGCTCTGAATTCAGAACTCCACTTCAGCGGAGTGAAGGAGGAGCTATGAAGGCAGTCTTAGCATGGCTAACTCTGATTGTCGCGACATTGCCAGTCGGCTGTGGATACGGCAGCGGCAGCAGGGGGCGCGGCATGTACAACGGCGGCATAGGCGCGATATCGTCTTATCCGAATCTCACTGGCAACTTTGGTTTTTCAGCACAGTCTCAAGTTACGGCGGGTGCGACCACATCCATAGGCGGTGCGCTGAACACCGACGGCATAGGACGCATCACGGGCACTCTGCATGTAGAAGGCTCGTCGTGCTATCTAATCACAGATGATGTGCCGATAATGGGAAACGTGACCCTGCAGGGTCAGCTGACGCTCTCCAGTTCGATGGTCAAAGGGCAAATCCTGACGATCATGGGGAGTGCGAGTCCTGATGGAAAATCGGTTACGAACGCCACGTACACCATTACGGGAGGTTGCGCGGCGGGAGAGCACGGTACGGTGACTGGCATCGTGGTGCAGGGATTCTCGGGTAACTACAGCGGAACTCTGAAATCCAATTCTGGATCGAGTGTGAGTGTGTCCGGCAGCCTGATGCAGGCCGGTACTCCGGACGTGCACGGGTTTTACATGCTGAGTGGAATGCTCAACTTTGCGGGCTCGTCGTGTTTCAGTAGCGCGATGGTGCAGAACAGCGATGTCGCCGGATTGACGATGGTCCTGCAGTTGAAGGCAAATGACGGATCGACCATCGATTTCTTTGGCGTTGCAACGGATGGAACGACGAGAATGGTCAATGGCGCGTATACAGTGACTGGCGGGACTTGCAATGGTGATAAGGGACAGGGGATGTTGATGCACTGAGGATCATTCAGCCACTACAGAGATGCCGAGCTCATCCGCGCATGTTGTGACGCGTGCGCCGTCAATGAGAAGGCACTTGCCAGCGTCCAGAGCGATGCAGGTTGCGCCCGCTTCGTGCATCGATTTGATCGTGGAGACGCCGATGACGGGGACATCGAAGCGCATGTCCTGTTTGGGCTTGGAGACTTTCACGACGGTGAGGGCGCGACTCAAAGTGGAAGCAGTTCTGCCATGATCGGTTGGACCGTCGAGTGTGCGCATCAGTTCTCCGGCGCGGAGGATAGTGGCATCGGTACCCTCCATGGCTTCGATGGCGACACAGGCTTGTGCGGCGATGACGACGGTTTGTCCGATGTCATAGGCGGCCATGTGGCGGGCGACATCGCGGCCGTAAATAACATTCTTTGACTCATCTTCGTTGGGGGCGCGGCGCGTGAGAACCCCGGGCTTGGCCAGCAAGGGTTCGAGTAGCGCGGTTGAACTGATCAAGTGGATGCCTTCGTCCTCAAGAACTTTTGCAACAGCACCGATCAGGGAGTCTGTGTTGCGCGAAGTTAAATTCAGCAGCACCTTTGCCAGACGCCAATCGGGACGGATACTCGAAAAGATCTGCTTGTGCTTGACCTGGCCCGCCATCAGAGCGGTAGTCGCACCGGACTCTTGGAACAACTGGATGAGCTTTGAGAGATCACCGAGAGAGATCCAGTGAAGTTCGGCATTGGAAGTCGCGGCCACTTGTTCAAGGGCCGGATCGGTCTCTTCTTTGATCGCCGCCACGACAACTTCAATGCCCTGTGCACGTGCTGCGTCGAGGACGAGGAATGGGAAGCGTCCGTTGCCAGCGATGAGACCTAGCTTCTGCATGGGTGGGAACAGTGTAGCGGGTGCGAGGTCAGGAATTCACCCCCCTGGAACACCCGTCCCTTGTCACGCGGAAAATCAGGTAGTAGCCGGCACCAACTTTGAGAGGAATGGGCGACTGATCGTGATCAACTCATAGAACCATTGCCCGATGCGCTGCACGAGCGGGATGCGGAGGAGAGGTGCGAGCCAGCCAAGCCACGACCTGGAGACTGCGTACGTGATCGCGGCGAATCCATAGTGCAGTTCGCCTGACGACGTCTTGAGGACCCACGAGTTGTGCTCTCGCATGAGCTGATCGATGTGGGGATCTACCGATGAAAATTCGATTGCTGCATCGGTGAGTCTCAAAGCTCGACGAAAGGTATGTGATCCCCAGCGACAGAAGGGGCAGTTGCCATCGATGTAAAAGGTCATGATGAGTTAGTTTCGAACCGGAGCGAGAGAGTTTCCAGCGAGTCACGAGAATCTTCAGAAGAAAGTTGCGCTTTACTTGATGATTCCACGCTCAGAGCTGGCGATGAATTCAATCAGTCTTTCGACGTTGGGATCTTTCGATTCCGCGTTCTCTGCGCGCATCCGCACCAGGGCTTGCGAGGTGTTCAGACCGGAGTTGAGCAAAAGGCGATAGGCGCGCTGCAGACGGCGAATAGAATCTTTGCCGAATCCCTTTCGCTCGAGTCCGACGGAGTTTACCCCGTAGGCGTGGGTTTCGCGGGCGGCGGACGTGCGCGAATAGGGAAGCACGTCCTGGGTGATGACGGTGTGTCCGCCGATGAAGGCGTGAGTGCCGATGCGGCAGAACTGATGCACTGGACCTAGCGCGCCGACGTGCGCGTAGTCTTCGACGGTGACGTGTCCGGCGAGAGTCGCGGCATTTGCGAAGATGGTGTGGTCGCCGACGTGGCAGTCGTGGGCGATGTGGCAGTAAGCCATGATCAGGTTATGGTTTCCAATGCGCGTCACGCCTCCGCCGTTCGGAGTACCTTTGTGGATCGTGCAGGATTCGCGGAAGGTGTTGCCATCCCCGATGTCCACGCGGGTCTCTTCTCCGCCGAATTTCAAGTCCTGGGGATCGAGTCCGATGGTGGTGAAGGGATAGATAGTGTTGTCGGCGCCGAGGCGCGTGTTCCCGGAGAGGACGACGTGGCTGATGATGCGGCAGCGCTCGCCCAGTACGACGCGCGGACCGATGGTGCAGTAGGGACCAACCTCGCATGAGTCAGGAACCACTGCTCCGGAATCGATGATGGCGGTGGGATGAATCGCCACTACGAGTTCCCTTTGCCTACCAACTGGCAGCTAACGGTCGCTTCGCAGGCAAGTTTGTCACCGACGTATGCCTTGCCTTCCATCTTGACGGCATTGCTGCGCCAGACGATGACGTTCACTTCGATTCGCAATTGGTCGCCGGGCGTGACCGGTTTGCGAAACTTCGCTCGTTCGATGCTGCTGAAGACCATCAGCTTGCCTGCACGGTCGGGCACCTCGGTGAGCAGCAGCGCACCGCCCGCCTGTGCGATCGCTTCGATGATGAGTACTCCGGGCATGATGGGGAATTCGGGGAAGTGTCCGGTAAAGAAGGGTTCGTTGGCGGTGACGTTCTTGAGGGCAACGATGCGCTTCTTCGGCACAATCTCGATTACACGGTCTATCAACAACAGCGGATAGCGGTGCGGCAAGATCTTCATGATCTCGACGATATCGAGTGTCCGCGTGGGTATAGCCGTCTCGGGAGCTTGGTTCGTCTCAGTCATTTGCAAACCGCCATTATAGAGAATGGTGGACATCCACCGCTCGTTGTGAAAACATGCCGCGCATATTGGCTGTGGCGAGGAGAACTATGTCCCACGCACATTGGGCCCTTGCGTTCATCGCATCGTTCGTGGTCTGCCAGCTTGCGGACTGGATCTTTGCGGGTGTCCTCTTTCATGACAAGTACCTGGAGACGCCGGAAATATGGCGTGCGGGAGTGCAAGGGAAGGGCGAACTGCGGGGCATCGCAATCGCTTCCATCTTTACGGCGATCAGTGTCCTGACGTTGCAGGGGCTGATGATGCACATCGAGATCGGCAGCTATACCGGTGCTTGCAAGCTTGCAACTGCGATCTGGGTCGTTGCTGCGTTGCCGGTAATCGTTGGCAACGCTGTGTTCATCCGTATCCACGCGTTGAATGCAACGAGCCACGCTGCGGGATGGCTGGTGAAGCTGATCGCGACTGCGCTCATTACTGAATACTTCCTTATGCTGGGCTAGAATCGGAGTTCATGTCCGCGACGACGCTTAAGCCCAAAACCCTGTTGCATGCAGCAAAAATCTCAAATGCCCAGATGCTGGACGACCTGCGCGCTCTGGTTGAGATCGAGTCTCCGAGTGATGACCGTGCCGCAGTAAACCAAGCTGTGAATTGGGTGGAGCGGCGTGCGAAAGCGACGGGAGCACGCACGGCGCGACACGCGCAGGCGGAATTCGGCGATCATCTCGAGATCCGGTTCGGGAGTGCTTCGAACAAGCCGCCAGTATTGCTGCTGGGGCACCTGGACACCGTGTGGTCCGTCGGGACGCTCGCGCAAATGCCATTCAAGATCGAGAAGGAGCGCATCTGGGGCCCGGGAGTGCTTGACATGAAATGCGGTGTCATCATGGCGCTCCATGCGGTCCGGATGCTGCAAGAGGCGGGCGCGCTCGACCGCGAGGTCATTTTTCTGCTGGTGAGCGATGAAGAGGTTGGCAGCTTGAGTTCGCGTCCACTCACAGAGAGCATAGCGAAGGAGGCGGGCGCAGTGCTTGTGCTCGAGCCCGGACAGGGGCTACACGGTGCTGCCAAAACGTGGCGCAAGGGTGTCGGCAACTACACTGTCCGGGTACAAGGGATTGCGTCGCATTCTGGTGTCGATTTCAAGAAGGGACAGAGCGCGATCGTGGAGCTTGCGTACCAGACGCTGAAAATCAATGAATTCACGGATCTCAAGCGCGGGCTGACCGTGAATCCGGGAACGATCAGCGGGGGCACACGAACCAATGTCGTCGCGGCACACGCGGAATGCGCTGTGGATGTGCGCATCCAGAAGCTCGCAGATGCCCAGCGCATCGATAAGCTGATGCGCTCTTTGAAGCCCAGGAACAAAAAATGCCGAATAGAGGTGGAAGGCGGCATCAATCGGCCTCCGATGGAGAAGAGCAAGGCTGGATTGAAACTGTATGGCACCGCCCGCGACGCAGCCAAAGGGATCGGATTTGAGTTAAAGCAGGAGGGCACCGGGGGCGGCTCGGACGGGAACTTCACTGCGGCGCTCGGGATTCCGACGCTCGATGGGCTGGGCGGAGTCGGGGAGGGCGCTCACGCAGCCCATGAATCCATTCTGCTTGAGGAGTTGCCACGCCGGACGGCGCTGCTTGCCGCGCTGGTCCTTAGGGCTTGATGCGAGGGTCCATAGCGGGGGCTACGGGCGGGAATGTGCGCGGGGCGGCTTGAGCAGCAATTTGCGTGCAGGGGTACAATATCAGCATGTTTGAAGGACTCTTTCAGCCGCTGCACCTGCTGCTGCTCGTTGTCATCGTCTTGATCATCTTCGGTCCGAGCAAGCTTGCCGACCTGGGCAAGAGCTTTGGCGAAGGTATTCGGAACTTTAAGTCTGCGGTCAAGGACGATGAGACGAAGCCGGGCACGGACACGAGAGCGAACATTTCGACGACCGACGACAAAAAACAATCCTAGCCAATGCCGTCGATGTCCGCCCGCATCACCCAAACTCTGCTCGGCGCACTCGACCGTATTTCAGACCATCTAGGCCAAGAGGACAAACGATCGTCCCATCTCGTTACCGGAGAACGTGGAGAAGAAGCAGCTTACTTCTATCTCAGGCGTAATGGCTATGTCGTGGTCGCGCGCAATTTCCGTTCCAACCGCACGCGAGGCGAGCTCGACCTGATCGCCTGGGATAGCGATACGCTGTGCTTCATCGAGGTAAAGACGCGCACCGCAAGGGACTTTGCGCCGGCGGAATCCGCGGTGGACGTTGAGAAGCGCAAAGACCTGCGCCGTATTGCGCGCGAGTACCTGAGGCATCTCCCGGGCGTGAGCACCAGACTGCGATCGGGCAGGAAGGCCGAGCTTCCGCCGGTGCGCTTCGACGTGGTGAGCGTCTACCTGATTTCAGGCAGAGAAGCTGAGTGCGAATTGCGGAAGGCCGTCTTTGGATGGAGTTCCGCAGCCTACTGAAAAATTTCCGTGTAGAGGAATGCCACTGTGAGCAGGATCATGATTGCGCTGGTGGAGTAGGCGATGGTGTTTCCGAGGCGTGAGTTCGTGTATGTCCCCATCAAGTCTTGCCGGTTGACCAGCTTCAACATGTAGAAGAGCACAAAGGGCAACAGGATTCCATTCGCCACCTGCGAGAAGAAGAATCAGCTTGATCAGTGGCACATGCGGGCAGCAGAACGACGCCGGCGCCAAACGCGATGAGCCCTGTGTAGAGCCAGTAGAAGACTGGGGCTTCGCAAAACTCTTGTCCACCCCGGATTCCAATCCCAGTCCCTCGCAGATGTTGTAGGCAGTGGCGAGAGGCAGGATAGCCGCGGAGAGCAGCGCGGCGTTAACCAGTCCTACGGCAAAGAGAACACCCGCGAATTTTCCGGCAAGCGGGATCAAGCGCCTGTGCGGCTTCGGCGGCGTCCGTTATGTCGTGATTGCCGCTGACATAGAGGGTGGCGGCGCAGGCGACGACGATGAAGAAAGCAACCACGTCTGTGAAGATGCAGCCAATGATGACGTCCCAGCGGCTAAGCGCATAGTCCTTTGCGCGGATGCCTTTCTCAACGATCGATGCCTGCAGGTAAAACTGCATCCACGGGGTGATGGTGGTACCGACCAGTCCGATCACCATGATCAGGTAGTCGGAGATGCGCAATACGATGGCATAAAGGTACTCAATAGCGCCTGGTGCCAGTCGGGGTGCGCGACGAACGCGGATATCGGGTAGGTGAAATAGATGAGTGAGAAGAGCAGCAGGAGTTCGTTCCACGCGACTTGTACGATCCGCGCACTACCACCGACCAGACGAGCAGCGCTCCAACGGGAACGGTCAGATACTTGCTGAAATCCCGAAGATACCAAAGCCCGAAGCAATGCCGGCGAACTCCGCCGCGATATTGCCGAAGTCGGCAAGGCCGAGCACAGGAGAGTAAAGAAGGTGGCGCGCAGTCCAAACTCTTCGCGGATAAGATCGGACAGTCCTTTGCCGGTAACGGCACCCATACGGGCGGCCATCTCCTGCACCACGATCAGAGCGATGGTGGTGGGGATGAGCGTCCAGAGCAGCGCGTAGCCGAACTTGGCTCCCGCCTGGGAATAGGTGAGGATGCCGCCGGGGTCGTTATCGACATTGGCGGTGATGAATCCGGGCCCGAGCACGGCGAAGAACGCCAGCGCACGGAATCTCATCAGGGACGAAAGTTTGACCTTCTTTTTCATGAGCGGCAATTCGAACGAGAGGCGGGTACTGCCCTCCGATTGTAAACCGGAGTTCGATGCGGAGAAGCCTCCGCGCGCCTGAGAAAAATACAGGGTTGCTGTGAGATGCGGCCGCCGCGTTACCCCTTTTCGGCAGCCAGCTCTTCACCGGGAGCGATGAAGAGATTCTCCTGCAGTCCATGCTGCTTGTCGTAGAGTTCGCGATAGCGTCCATGGGCAGCGTAGAGATGGTCGTGGTTGCCGCGTTCGATGATGTGCCCGTCCTCTACCACCAGAATCTGGTCGGCTTGTCGAATCGTGGAGAGCCGGTGGGCGATGACGAACGTAGTCCGCCCGGTGAGCAGATAGCGCAATCCATGCTGGATCAGTTGTTCGCTCTCGGAATCAAGACTTGAAGTCGCTTCGTCGAGGATCAGTATCCGCGGGTCCGCGAGAATCGCTCGAGCAATCGAGATCCGCTGGCGTTGTCCGCCGGAGAGTTTGACGCCGCGCTCACCCACGATGGTGTCGTACTTATCAGTGAAGCGCTCGGCGAATTCGTCCACGCGGGCGATGTGGCACGCTCTCATGATCTCTTCCTCGCTAGCATCGGGACGCGAGAAACCTACGTTGTCGCGGATGCTGCCGTCGAACAGAAATGACTCCTGCAGCACCACTCCGAGTTGATCGCGATACGAGTAGAGCTGGACGTTGGCGAGGTCCATTCCGTCCACAACGACGCGCCCGCCAGTGGGCTTATAGAACGCCGCGATCAGACCAATGATCGTGGACTTGCCTGATCCTGAGGAGCCGACCAATGCTGTCACAGTGCCGGGCTCCGCATGCAGTTCCATTCCGTGAAGAACCTCTTTTCCAGCTTCGTATTCAAACCGGACATCCTCAAAGCGTACGTCGCCCTCGATCTTTCCCAGAGTGAGAGTGCGCTTTGGATCAGCGTTTTCGGCGGATGTGTTCAGCACTTCGCGCGTGCGTTCCAAGCCAGCAAGGGCCTCTGTGATCTGCGTGCCGATCGCCACGATCTGGATGGCGGGCGCGATCAGGAAGGCAAGGAACATCGTGTATTCGAAGAAGCCGCCGATCGTGAGTTGTCCGCGAAGGATCTGGTGCGCACCGTTCCACATCACAAGAGCACCCACGACGCCCATCAGGACCACCGATGAGAGAGACATGAGTGACGTCCCGGTCAGTGTTTTCAAGACATTCTCGAGCAGCTTCTGAACGCCGCCGGAGAACACATTCTGCTCGCGCTCTTCGGCGTGATATCCCTTGACGACGCGAATGCCGCCCAGAGTTTCCGTCAGGCGTCCTGTGACATCGGCATTGATCTTGCCGCGTTCGCGAAAGATCGGGCGCAGTCTTCTGAATGCGATCTGCAAGACGAACATGAAGGCACACACGAACCCGAAAGCCATCAGCGTCATCATCGCGGAGATGCGGATCAGCACCACGAACGCGATGATCGAGGTGAGCAAGCCGCCGGCGAACTCCACCAGTCCGGTGCCGATCAGATTGCGGACACCTTCGACGTCGGTCATGATGCGCGAGACCAGCACGCCTGTCTTGTTTTGGTCGAAGTAGCTGACGGTCAGCCGTGAGACATGCGCCTGCACCTCGCGCCGCATCTGGGCGATTAACCGCTGCGCTTCTTTTGACAGCAACTGAGTCAACGCAAATGAGGTGACACCCTGGATCGCGGTCGCAGCCAATACGATCAATACGATCGGCGTGAGCAACTGCACTTGTCTTTTCAGGATGACGTTATCGACGAGGTATTTCGTCGTCGCCGGAGTGACCAGTCCTGAGACGCGGTTGATCGCCATCAGGAGGAACCCGAGCGCCAGCAGGCTCCTGCGGGGCTTCACCAGCGCCCATACCTGCGGCCAAACGCCGCGATATTTCATCAATCCCGATTTCTTTGCGGCGTTCTGGAGAGCATCTGCCATGCCCATCAGACTACAGCGCGCGGCTCAAGGATTCACCTGCAGTGCCGAAATGCCAAACGCACCGTTGCTGAAGCAGGCTTGTCTCACCTGTTGCTGAGCAGGGCCTTGCCGGAGGATTCCGCCAGGACGTTCGTGTCTGCCCTGCCCAGGAACTGAATTACACGCTCGCGCTGTTCTGGTGCCACAAACAAGAACTGCCGCTGGGGGGAACGCCAGCGTTCGAGAAGATCAGCTTCGTTGAGAAATATGTGGGGGGCGTCGGGATAGTGTGAGCCCCATTCGAGAGAGGTGGTCTTGCCGTTCACGAGCAACGCCTGGCGTCCGGTGTAAAAGATCAGCGAAGAGCCGAACGATTGGTCTCCGTAGATGAGCAGCGGATCGTTTTGAGCGGCAGCAGCGTTCATGACGCGTGCGAGGCGGATCGACGAGAGAAAGGGTTCAAAGCGGCCAAGCGCAAAATGTGCCGCCACGAAGAACCCTGCCGCCGTCAGCGCGACAGCAATCGTGGCAGAGACCGCATGCTTACGAACACGCAATGCCCAGCCGACGGCCGGCCCGACCAGAAAGGAAAGCGCCGCGATGAGCGCGGGCAGGCGCAGTGCGGCGAAGGCGTCTCCTGTAAGGTCGAAGAAATGCGACATGGAGAGGGTGTAGTCACCGACCCCGCGCTGCGTTAAGACCGTGCCGATGTCAGAGACATAGGGCAGATGGCGAGAGGACCAGAGTCCGGCCGCCAAGCTGGCCGCTATTGCAATGCCGAGTATAAGAAGGATCACATAGGCCGACGTGATACTGCGGCGGTGGAAACGGCGGGCCTTTTCTTCCACCCATTCCGCGTCGGCGAGGGCGCCGGCAGTCAAGAGGAGGATGGGGAAGTATGCTGGGAAGGTGTAGTACTCCTGATTGGTCGAGACCGCGAAGAATATCAACACGGTGACCGCCTGCACGGCGCAGAGCAACGTGGTGCGCGATTTGAAGTCGAGATTGCGGAAGCCGCTATGCCGGAGCGCGCGGAAACGGTGCCATACATTCCGGATAGCGAGCGGCAGGAAGAGGCTCCAGGGAAATAGCCAGACGAGATGGAGCGTCCAATAGAGCAGTGCTGGGAGCTTGTTGTAGTCCTTTGGAATGCGCTTGCCGAGGAAGCGCAGGAAATGCTCGTTCACGAAGTAGAACCACAGGAAGCCTGGGTTTCGCAGTCCCGCCAGGATGTGCCATGGGGCGGCGATAGCCAAGAAGAGCAGCGTTCCGGTACCGAGCCGGAACTCGCGCCAGCGGCGCCACTCACCAGTAAGGATGAGATAGAAGAGGGCAGGGCCAGCGAAGAAGACGACGCCTATGAGGCCTTTAGTGAGGACCGCGAGCGCCATCAGCGCATAGATCGAATACCAAAACTTGGCGGTGCCTTCACCGCTGCGACTCATAGCCCGCGCGAAGCAATAGAGCGCCGCTGCCAGCATGAGGCTGATGATGACCTCGGGGATCATCATGCGGGTGAACAGAAATTCACCGAGCGCTGTGAGCACCATCAGGGCCGCATAGAATCCGGCGCGTTGGCCGTAGGCGCGGCGTCCCCAGACGAGTGCAAGGGCGGCGGTCAGAAGGGTTGCTGAAGCCAACGGCAGGTGGGTGGCAAAGGAGTTAAAGCCGAAGACGCGGTATCCGGCCGCCACTAACCAATAGGGAAGCGGGGCCTTTTCGAGATAACGGATGCCGTCCACGTGAAGCGTGACGAAATCATTGTGTTCGACCATCCAGCGAGCGGCGTTGGCATGAGTGCCGTCGGCGTCGTCGAGCAAGGCAGGGGTGAAGAGCGCAGTGAAGTACACCACAGCCCAGATGAGCAGGATCCACATCCATTGCGAACGCGCCGACATTAAGCGCTCTTGCTGGTGAGGATGATGGGCACCCGTTCCAGCTCCAGGGCGCGGCTCAGGATGGGTGGCGATGGTTGGCACTCGGCTACTTCTGTTCAGGCACGAATTGTTCGGGAAGCTTAGCGCCTTCTCCGAAGAAGAAGTTGTTCATCTGCTCGACGAGAAACTCCTGCGCCTCGCGTTTCCAAGGCTGCAGGCGATATTCGTTGAGCAACATCTTCTGGTGCTCGAGCCATTCGTTCCATGCGCGTTGTGAGACGTGGTCGTAGATCTTCTGTCCGAGTGGACTGTCGAAGGGGGGTTCTGCCAGCCCTTCCATCTCGGCTTTGTAGCGTATGCATTGCACCATATGTGGCATAGGAGCTTCCTTATTTAGAGCAGGTTGGCGTGAAGCGGTTAACTCTGCAGTTCGTCTTCGTGACAACCCGCAGCTTCTATTTTATGGGTACGAAGGGCCCATGCCATGCGAGGCGTGTTGTGCTTGATGCCGAACCTGCCTCTCCTGTCCAGCAATATGATGCCACCGTGTCCATTGAGACGCTGCGACAAATACCGGATGGAATCCGAAGCTGCTGCTTTCGGTTCAGCGCCGGCGGAAACACGGTCGCATGCCCATTTGCCGAGCACCAGCTTCATGATCGGCTCACCCCATCCAGTGAGCGACGTGGCGGCGGAGTCGTTGTCGGCGTAGCACCCGCAGCCGATGAGCGAAGAGTCGCCCACACGTCCCGGGGTCTTGTTAAGCGTTCCCCCGGTCGACGTGGCGGCAGCAAGATTGCCGTGGGTGTCGAGGGCGACGGCCCCGACCGTGTCGTGCGAGGCGAATTCGGCTGGGAGATGCGCGTTCTCTCCTGAAAACGTCGGATCGTTGAGCCCGGCAGCGGCGCGTTGCTGTGCTGCCATGAGACGTTGGCGTTCGCGATCGAGAACGAGCTCAGAGTTGTCGATCAGAGTCATGCCCAGCGATTCGACGAAGTCTTCGGCGCCAGGCCCGACAAAATAAACGTGCGGACTCTTCTCAAGCACAAGACGTGCCGCCTGTACGGGATGTCGAACGCGTTCGACGCAGCCTACCCCGCCTGCGCGAAGAGTGGCGCCGTCCATCATGAGAGCATCGAGCTGGACCTTGCCGTCGGAGGTCAGAAAGCTACCACGTCCAGCATCGAAGGTGTCGTCCTCTTCGAGGACGGTGATGGCGGCTTCGACCGCTTCGAGGGCGGTGCCACCGCTGGTAAGGACATCCCATCCGGCGTTGCGGGCGTTTGTGACCCCGGTATGGTGGGCTTGGATCATGTCATGGGGAATCGCCCATGCTCCGCCATGGATCAGCAGGACGGGTGAATTGTTCGTGGGCATGTCAGCTCGGCTTCATCTCAGCGTTGCGGGATACTTTTCTTGGGGAGTCTGGCTTCGTGGCGTAGGTGTGTGTAGCAGCGACGCGCAGAGTTTCGGCGTGCGTCTGCAGATAGGTGTAACGGATGCGATGGATGACAGTGATCGTCGAGAGAACGGCAAGGACCCAGAGGACCGGCGCCATCGCTCCCCATCGCGCAAACAAGGCGCCGATAATCACCAACACGATACGCTCAGGGCGCTCCATGAAGCCGACCTTGCATTGTCCGATGAGAGCCTCGGCACGGGCGCGGGTATAGCTCACCATTACCGAACTGATCATGACAAAGGCGACCAGCAAGAGGTAGAAGAAACGGTTGGCGCGCGCATAGTAAACGAGAAGACCGAAAAACAGGGCGACATCGCTGTAACGGTCGATCACTGAATCGAAGAAGGCCCCGAAGGTGGTGACCTGGTTGGTAGCACGGGCGACGCGGCCGTCCACCATGTCGAAGATCCCCGCACCGATGATCACAAGGCCTGCGTAAAGAAACAGGCGGACGTGATTTCCTGGTGTAGCCATGCCAAACAAAACGGCGGCAATGGCGTTGATGACCAATCCTAGAAACGTGAGGACGTTGGGCGAGATGCGCGCGAGTGCGAGTCCGCGCACGATGGCGTGAAGCACCACCCCGCATGCACGACCGAAAGCGCCCGTCCAAGTCATGGGAATACTACTTTGCTCCGCTGGTGGATTTTTCTTTGTCCAGATCCCGATCATGGATGGTCGAGAGCTTTAAAACCTCCATCTCGCGCTTGCCACTGGGAATTACGACGGTGACCTCGTCCCCAACCTTTTTGCCCATGAGGGCCTTGCCGATGGGCGAGGTGGTCGAAATGAGACCCTGCGTGACGTCCGATTCTTCGCTGGTTACGAGCTTAAAGACGATCTTTTCGCCTTTGGTGTTGTCATAGACCGTAACGGTCGACCCGAACGCAACACTGTCTCTGGGGATATTCGAGAGGTTTACCAGCGCCAGCTCAGCCATGCGCTTCTTAAGCTGCCCGAGGCGGGCATTGACGAATTCCTGGCGCTGTTTGGCCATGTGGTACTCGGCATTCTCGCTGAGGTCGCCCAGTGAGGCAGCTTTTTTGATTTCTTTGGGGAGTTCGTTCGTCAGCTCGTGTTCGAGCGCTTTGATCTCCTCTTCCAGCTTTTTCTTTACTTGTTCGGGCATGAGACCTGCTTGAAATCTTACGCTGACAATGCTTTACAAGAGCGCCAGCATTAATCAAATACGCCGGCGTTAGGTCCGCCGGCGCACTAATGATTATACCTGTTGTACCCAGCGGGTGATTTTTGTGATTGCAAGCAACCTATTTCAGTGCTCGGCAGCGCACAGATTTCTCTTGCAAGTCATTGAGATGTAACAATTTAGATTTAAGGATCTACCCTCGATTTCAATTGCGAATACATCCCTAAGTTGGTAACCTTAGTAACGTCAAGTCCGAGAAGGCAGGAACTCATGGCAAGTGCACTTCCGTCGTTCGCGTTTCATATCGGTGACAAAGTGGTGTATCCGAACCACGGCGTTGGAGTCATTGAGCAGATCAGCCAACGTTACCTCAATAATACGATGATGCAGTTTTACGAACTGCGGATCGCGGCGAGCAGTTTGAAGGTGACTGTGCCAGTAAGCAATGCATCGGCCGTAGGGCTTCGTCCCGTGTTGAAGTCCCCCGAAGCAGCCCAGGTGCTTTCATTTCTGGAGGACGGAAAGTTCGATGACGCCACCGCCGATTGGAAGTTCCGGTTCAAGGAGAACTCCGAGCGAATGCGCACTGGGTCACTGCTCGATGTTGCTGCTGTACTAAAGAACCTGCTCCACCTTCACAAGATGAAACCGCTCTCTCCGCGCGAGAGGAAGATGGTTGAACGAGCGCGCTATCTGATCGCGAGCGAGATCGCGATGGCAAAGAACATGGATGAGAATTCAGCCGACGAGCTCATTGTGAGTACGATGGAGCGATTGCAGTTGAAATTCCCTGAGATTACGCCTGACGCCTAATGTCAGGAGGTCCCTCCCGAGTCAAAGGCAGCCTTTAAGGGCTGCCTTTTCAGTTGGCCCACTCACTCACCCATCCATTCGCCAAGTGGTTTGAGCTGTTCGACGTTGTCGCAGACGATCTTTATGGCCGCGGTGAGGGGGACGGCGAGAATCAGACCCATGGCGCCCCAAATCCAGCCCCAGATGAGTAGGGCGAGCGTAACCACCAGAGGGTTGAGTTGCATGCGCTTGCCGAGCACCTTCGGGTATAAGACGTTCATGGAAACCAGATGCAGGCCCAGGACCGTCACGAAGATCATAAGAATTTTGGCGACGGAGAGGTGTCCGAGGCCGGTGGCGAGGGGCGGCACGAGAGCCAATAACACTCCGAGGTAGGGGACGACGCTGAGGAAGCCGCTCAGGACACCAATGAAGTAGAAATACGGCATGCCGAGGAATCCGAAGACGACGATGCTGATCGCGGAGATAAAGAGTCCGATATAGAAATTGCCGATGATGAAGCTGCGCATCATCTCGGATATCTTGCCGAGGGTCCGATAGGCGGCGCGACGGTGCTCCAACGCAAAGAGTTTGACCGTGGATCGGCGGGCATGCTCTCCCCAAGTGAGCATGAAATAGGTCAAGAAGGGGATGAATGTGGTCGTCAGAATGACCTCGGAGACGGTCCCGAAATTATCCTTGACCCAGCCGGTGACGCCGGGATCCTGTTGTTTGACGGTGACCGGAATGGCCTGCTTCTGCCCAGCGGGCTGGTTGATACTGGCAACGCTCTCGGTGGCCTTTTGCAGCTGTGCTGCGTTCTTCTGGTATTTGCCTAGCGAATGCTTGATCTTGTTGCTGTATTGGGGCAACTGTTCGGCGAAATCAGTGGCGCGCTGGTAGAAGAAGTGGCTCAGTCCGTAGATGACCCCGGCAAGTACAAGCAGAGAGATGATGGCGCCGATCGCGCGAGGGATGCGGATCTTTTCGCAGAGACTCACGAGCGGTTCCAGAATGAATGCAAGAAGCACGGACGCGGAGATGACCACGAGCGGCAGCTTGGCGGCATAGCAAAGGGCGAGGATCGTGGCGATCGCAATCACAATCTGGGCGACTGTTCCTGCCTGGATGGAGGTGCGTAAAGCCTCCTCTTCTTCGGCCTGAGCCTCAGGGGTGCCGGGAGGCAGCCCGAGGTCCAGCGGTGGGTATTTTTCGCGTCGGAAGAGTAGCGGCACAGATAGCCTCGGTCGGTTGGATGCCGCGGATCGGCGCGAGGCCAAGAGGATTTGGTCGCGGAGTCCAGGCGGTAACCCTCCACTAAGTATGGGCGCGACGTTCCAAAAACTGTTGCAGGATGAGGATCGCGGCAAGTTCGTCGATCATCTGCTTGCGCCGGGAGCCGGGCACCTCTGCGGCATCCAGGACCCGATGGGCTTCGGCGGTGGTAAGTCGTTCGTCGAGCAGGTGGACGGGCAATCCGAATTTTTCGCGCAGGAGCTCCGCGAACGCCTGCGACCGCTCGGAGGCGGTGCCTGCTTCCCCTGACATGCGAATGGGATTGCCGAGGACGATTTCTGAGATCTCAAACTGGCGGATCACCTTACCGATGCGGAAGAAATCTTCACGTTTTGTGCTGCGATGGAGCGTGGGAAGACCCTGCGCAGTAATACCGAGCGCGTCCGTGACCGCCAACCCGATGCGGCGCGTGCCCAGATCGATGGCGAGAATGCGACGATGCTCCATCTGAAGCGGATTATAGACGCGTGGGTAGAATAGGCAGGTGCGCAGAATCATTGCCTTCTTCTTTCTCGCGGTCCTTGCTGCAGCGCTTTACCTCGCCTTCGCGATCTTCGTTCCATACGGGGGCCCGCAGGGGGGTGCGAGAGATACTGAGCTGCGTCCCGGCGATTCGACGCGCACCATCGCGGTGAAGCTGCAACAGAGAGGCGCCGTTCGCAGCGCAACGGCGTTCTTGCTCTATCACTATGTGTTGGGTGGGAGGGCGACGCTGAAAGCAGGCACCTATGAGTTCGATCATCCTGAAACGATCGTCGAAGTCCACCACCATATCGCGCGGGGAGAGATCGCGGCTCGCACGGTGATTGTCCCAGAGGGATTCAACATGTTTGACATCGCCCAGGCGGTGGAGAGCGCGGGCCTGGGCACGAAAGAAGAATTCCTCAACGAGGCCCGAAGTGATACGCAACTTGTGAGCGACATCGCCCCAGATGCGACCTCGCTCGAGGGCTATCTTTTCCCGGATACATATCGCTTCACCAAGTCCAATACGGCCAAGGAGATGGCACAAACAATGGTCAAGCGCTTTCGCCAGCAGGCGCAGGCAATCGGACTGATGCAACGCGGCGCGGAGGTTCCGGCGCTCGTAACAATGGCATCGTTCGTTGAAAAGGAGACCGCGGTTCCAGAGGAGCGGCCTCTTGTGGCAGGCGTCTTCTACAACCGGCTGAAGGACCACATGGCACTTGGAACGGATCCCAGCGTGATCTACGCGTCGCTGCTGGCGGGCACCTGGAAGGGCACGATCCATCAGTCGGAGCTGCACTCGGATTCGGCGTATAACACTTATCTGCATGTGGGGCTGCCTCCTGGGCCGATCAGTAATCCGGGGACGAGTGCGCTGCAGGCGGCGATGAATCCGTCAAAGACCGATTACTTGTATTTCGTGGCTGACAACCAGGGACACCACCGTTTTGCGCGTACGCTCGAAGAACACAATCACAACGTAAGCCTGTATCGGCACGGAAGGTAAGTCGAAGGCCGGGACAACGGGCGCAAAGCTTATATACTTACTCTTCTGCCGAAATGAGCAGCGACCCATAGATGAAGATACCCGTACGCCTTCCTTCGTATGCCGCTTTGTGCGTGTTGTTGCTGCCACTAGGCGGTTGTATCTCGCGCACCCATAAGTTAGGCCCGAACGTCCCTGTAAAGAAGGTACTTAACGCCTCGCTGGAAGACCTCATCAAGGCGGTGAACGTTCGCGCTCACGCTGTCGAGACTGTGAACGCAACAGTGGAGATCGCGACGTCGGTGGGGGGGCAGCGAAAGGGCAAAGTCACTGATTATCAAGAGATTCCGGGCTATCTTCTTATCAAGAAGCCCAGTGAATTGCGTTTGATCGGTCTCGTTCCGGTGGTCCGTACGCACTTGTTCGACATGGTGAGCGACAAGCAACAGTTCAAATTATCCATCCCTCCGAAGAACAGGTTCGTGGTGGGTTCGAGCGAGGTTTCGCACGTCTCGGATAATTCGATGGAAAACATCCGACCGCAGTCGATCCTGGACGCCCTACTGCTGCCAGAAATCGATCCAAAGAACGACATTGCTGTGATCCGCACCGGAACGGAACAGGTGCAGGACCTACATGACCGCAAGAAACAAGTGGAACTGCCAACGTATGTGCTGGCGATCATCAAGAGGGGACCGAAGAATTGGTATCTTGACCGACGAATCGTGTTCAGCCGTGAGGACCTCAATCCGCATCAGCAAGAGATCTACGACATGGATGGCAGCATAGCCACGCAGGCGACCTATGAAAACTTTGCTGTTACGGACGGTGTCAACTTCCCGTACCTCATCCGGATCTTGCGTCCGAAAGAGGAGTACGAGATTAATTTAACAGTCGAGAAGCTTCGGCTGAATACCCCCCTGTCCCCGGAACAGTTCGAGTTGAAGCAGCCAGAAGGGTCACAGCTGCAGGTGCTGAAATAAATGAACAAGATGATCGTTGCGAATCTGGTGCACCGTCCGATACGGTCGCTTATCAGCATTCTTGCTGTTGCGATCGAGGTAACGCTCATCCTCCTTATCGTTGGGCTTTCACTAGGGATGCTGAATGACGCGAAGGGCAGACAGGCTGGCATCGGATTCGATCTGATGGTTCAGCCCCCGGCTCGTCGTTCCTAAGCGGACTGAGCGGCGCTCCAGTCAGCATGAAAGTCGCGGACAAACTGCACCAATTGCCGGAGGTGGCGGCTGTCGCTCCGGTGGTGACGCAAGTCGCCTCGGGCACCAATCTGGAGGTGCTGTATGGGATCGACCTCAAGAGTTTTCAATCCGTTTCAGGTCCCTTCCGGTACGTCGCAGGTGGTCCATTCACGGGGCCTGACGATGCCATCGTGGACGACTATTTTGCGGATTCCAAACACGTCCATGTGGGCGACACTCTGGTCGCACTGACCCACACATTCCGCATCTGCGGTATCGTCGAGCACGGTGTGGCCGGACGCAAGCTCTTCCCAATGACGACGATGCAGGAGCTTACAGGAACAGAGGGCAAGGCGTCCATGTTCTATGTGAAGCTGAAAGACCCGGCGCAGGCGGACGAAGTGTCCCTGAAGATAAAGCAGATCCCCGGCATGGAAAGTTACGTCGTCCGTTCGCTGAAAGAGTATTTGTCGATGATGACGCCGGAGCATTTGCCCGGATTTTCGATCTTTCTCGATGTGGTGATCGGCGTGGCGATGGTTATAGGGTTTATTGTGATATTCCAGTCGATGTACACGGCGGTTATCGAGAGGACACGCGAGATCGGGATTCTGAAGTCGCTCGGCGCTTCGAAGGCCTACATACTGAACGTCATTTTGCGCGAGACCGTACTGCTAGCGGTTGCGGGCATCGTGGTGGGAATATTGATCAGCTTTGTGGCGCGCACGGTGCTCGTTCACAGATTCCCAACCCTGCGCATCTCTGGTACTTTCGAGGGCAATTGGCCGTGGAAGGCTGCAGGCATCGCACTAGTAGGTGCTGTGATCGGCGCCATTTATCCGGCGTTCAAGGCAGCCCGAAAAGATCCTATCGACGCCCTCGCCTACGACTAGCTATTGTTTTTCGATCGATTCCGGCAGGGACCGTAGCGTGACCTGCTTAGGGGAGCTCTTGCCGCCTGCGGTTCTGGTCAACGTGCCGCGGACGACGTAGAAGCCCTTCCCGTTGCGGCCCTTATTTTCTGCCCGTGAGATTGTTCCGTCAAAGCTGAAACCTTCTCCGTGGACAAATCGAGTCTTGAAGCTCAGGTGGTTGCCATCCAGCTGGGCCTCCTCGAAAGGCTGGTCGATGGTCTGTCCTTTGTCGGTGGAGGTGTCGCCGTGGCGGGAGATGAACCCGCTGAGTTCGCCGTGCTCAATTGTGATCTGGACGAACTCTCCCTCATGCAGGAAGGTGTACATGCCGCTTGAATCGTCCCATTGCGAGGAAGATTGGGCAAGTGCGAGAGTTGCGAAGATCAGGCAGGTAAGAAGACGCATGCGATCAGGATACTAGCCGGCTTGTGCGGGCGTGCCTGCTCACGGCAGGTCAGTTCTTCGATCCTCAACCGGCTTTGAAGTCGAGCACCTGCTCACCTGGGTTAAAGAGCGGAACGGGCACGGCGTCCGTGAGGTTTGCGATCCGGCGGTTGAGCTCGTTCATATCTTCGCGCATCCATCCCACGCTTGTGAACTCAACAGTGCCCTGTGCGGAGATGAGAAAAATCGTAGGGACGTTAGTGAGTCCATATGCGTTCGAGATCGCATACTTTGATCTCTCCTCCAGCAGCACCGGAAACGTCACACCGTACTGCTTCACAAATTCGCGGGTCTCCCCCGCATCGTTTTGAGAGATACCAACGAAAGCAAGCCGATCGTCGCGGTCCTTCAGCTTATTCACAAAGAGACGCTCGAAGAAGGGTATCGCGTACTGGCATGTAGGGCACTCGGACTTGAAGAAGATCAGCACGGCGGGAGAATCGTGCGGCAGACAGAATGCTTGTCCGTCGAGCGAGTGAAGCGAGAGGTGTGGAGCGGTCGTGCCGGGTGCCAGCGCAGACATCAGCTACTCCTTTCTGGTTTGAGTATATGCGCCTTCACAAAAATCTTGCGCGAGATTCCAGTGAGGGGAAGCTGCGCGAGCGAAGAGATCGGAAGCCACTTCGATCCATCTTTCGGGGAGCGGCGCCCGCGAGTGAAGACAAGGACCCGATAGTCGGTATCGGTGATCGAGTGCCTCAGTCGATATGAGGGATCGGCGTTCGTGGCGCCAATAGAAGGCAATTCCCACATCGATGGCATAAGCCGCTCGCTTGCTGGACGCAGCCGCAACAGCACCGAACTCTGACGAATGCGGAGCAGATACTGAAGGAGTGCCGTCCTGCGCGGCGATCGTGGCGCTGTTTCGTGTTCCCCGCGTGTGCGACACATCTCGCTTACCGGACACAAGAGACATTGTGGAGACTTAGGCGTGCAGAGTGTTGCTCCCAGTTCCATCATCGCCTGGTTGAAATCTCCGGGGCGATCCTCGCTGGGAGCCATGAGACTTGGAACCAGGCCCCAGCATTGTTCTTTGTTGAGAAGCGTGCCTGTGAGGCGTGAGAGAACGCGTTCGACGTTGCCATCAACCACACCGATGGGCTGCTGAAAAGCGATGCTGGCGATGGCGGCAGCGGTATAACGCCCGATTCCGGGCAGCCGTTGAAGTGCCTCTGCGGCGCGCGGGAACTCGCCCGCGTGTTCAGCGACGACGCTCTGGGCAGCACGATGCATCATGCGGGCACGACGGTAGTATCCGAGCCCGCTCCAGTAGGTGAGCACCTCGGATTCTTCAGCGAGGGCGAGTGACCGCAATTCAGGGAAACGCGTCAGAAAACGTTCATAGTAGCCGATGACTGCGGCGACGCGGGTCTGCTGCAGCATGATCTCACTGATCCAGATGGCGTAGGCATCGGGACGGCGGCGCCAGGGCAGATCACGTTTGTGCGTGTCGTACCACAAGAGGAGTGGACGGGAGAAGCCCAGCAACGAAGTTGGAGATGGAGCGTCGTTCAACAGCAAGTCCGGTATTGCATCCGTGCGCATCAATACGATGCTGCAATCTTACGGTATCTGCGAATGGATATCTGTCTCGCTCTGCGCGATTAGGACTTCACCCTTTTTCTCCATCTGCCAGACGGAGAGAACCCTGGTAGTGGGGTTGCTGAGGGGCCTTCCATCGAGTGAGCCCGCGAGCGTGAGCGTGTACGTAACCACGTAGTCCTGTCCTTCGGGCACTGTCTCGAAGTCCGATATCTTGAATGTCGTAAGATCGAGTCGCTTCAAAGCGGCCAGTGCATGCGCCTTGTCGGCACGGCCCGCCTTCGATGTCAGGACATAGTTGGTAGCCATGTGGCGCTCCACTCTGGCCCAATCCTTCGCTTGAACAGCTCCCCAAAAGGCGCTTTCCCATCCATCGGGACCGGTGGCTTTGCCGAACGTGCTTCGCGGAGTGTGTCCTTCGACTGGAAGTTTTACCGCGCAGCCTGAGAGGAATAGGAGCGTAATGAACAGGAGGACTAAAGAGTGGCGCATCCAGCATCCTTGGAGTGGCAAGCGTGGTGAACGGGTTGTAAACACAGAACTGCGGACCTTTTTCGAGGTCCGCAGTCAGGTCATTTCCATCTTGCACGGTTCCAGTGGATTCGCCTACCACTGAAGACTTCACAGTATAGCCCTATAAACTAATCGCCCATCACGGGTTCGGCTTCAGCCTCTTTCTTTGCAGGAGCCTTGGGTGCCGGGGCGATCAGAGTATCCAGAGGGATGAAGCCCTCGATCGGCTTCTCGCCCAGAACGTGTTCGCGGTAGAGGCGAGCCATCTTAGCGTTCTCAGCATCGCTCTTGATCTTTGCATCGCGAGCCCGGAGCCGCTCTTCGCCCGCGTTCTTGGCGATGCCGAGATCATCCAGCGTGGTGTTGCGCTTCGCGTGGACGTGCTCTTCGTTGAGGTTCAGATCGTGACCCACCGTCGCCATGCTTACTTTCTTGCCCCCGGCGAAGATTTCGTGACGTCCGTGCTCCTCATACCACTTGGTGAGGGTGGCGGTCATGTGCATCTTCTCGATGATATTGCGCCATCCCACGCCCGTATTGTAGGCGCAGAAGCTGATCTCGCCCTCCTGGGTTGCATACGGGATGATGCACTGTTCGGTACGACGGAAATCGTAGTTGAACAGATCCTGGAACCACATGCCGGCGATGAACAGGAAGTTCCAACGGTCCTTGCGGCGGAGTTCGATGTCTTGCAGGCGGGTATCGCCTGCGACGGAGCCGTACTTCGCATCCGCATTGGGAGTCGCACCGAATGCCTTGTCAAACTTCTTAAGAAGGTCAGAGATCTTGAAGTGCGTCGGTGCATGGAAGGGATCGTAGTTGCGCATCAATGCGAGCGCCATGCCGACCACGGAGAGAAACCGTCCGCGGGCAGCATCGTTGACCTTTGCGACGTCTTTTGCGAGACGATCGCCGTTCAGGAAGGCTGTGACCGGGACTGCTTCTTTGGTCTCTTTGTCGATCATGACCGCCATGCCGATGCCGCAGTTCGGATGGCATCCGCAGGAGAGCTGTCCCCATTCTGCGGCGGGTCCATGGATCAAGTCCGCCCAATCTGAAAACGTGCTCATGAACGAGATCGGGAACCAGTCGCGCGTCGGTTCGCCAATGCCAGTCTGGTTCTTTACTTCGTGCGCCATGTGCGAGAGGGTGTAACGCTGTGCCTCGCGGCGCTCGTCGGTGACTTCTTCGTCGCGGCCGGTGAACGAGACCGGCTGGAAGGAGAGGAAGCTGATCTTCTTGGGATTGTCGAGAGCGAACTGGATGATACGTCCGACCTGCTCGTTGTTGATTCCGTTGACGATGGTCGTAACGGGCACGATATCCACGCCCGCCTCATGCAAGTTGTTGATCGCCTGCAGTTTTACGTCAAAGAGGTTGCCGACCTTACGGTGCGCATTGGCTTCGTTTCCGATGCCGTCGAACTGGAGATACACATAGCGCAATCCAGCTTCGGCGGACTGGCGGCAGAATTCCTTCGATTTCGCGAACTCGATGCCATTGCTGGCTGCCTGAACCGAGTTATACCCGACCTTCCGCGAGTAGCGGACAGCATCGAGGAAATAAGGCGACAGCGTCGGCTCTCCACCCGAAAATTGCACCGACATCTGGCGGCGCGGCTTGATCGAGATGGCGTTATCGAGCATGGTCTTGATCTCGTCCCACGTAAGCTCGTGGACGAAGCCGACCTGATTGGCGTCCATAAAGCATGGATCGCACATCATGTTGCAACGGTTTGTCAGATCGATGGTCAATACCGATCCGCGACCGTGCGTAACAGTAGAACTGCCGTGATTGTGCAGCTTCTCGTCGTTGTGAGCCTTAATGTCGCGGCCTGGAAAAACTTCTTCCAGGTGTTGCGAGAACGCGGGATCCATAGACATCAGGTCTTCGAAGTGGCCGTGAACCGGGCAGTCCTTGACCATCAGGATCTTTCCGTCGCGCTCAATGATCTGCGCCTTGATCTCTCCGGCTTTTTCGTTCAGCAAGATCTCAACGGGCAGCTTGCCATCGAGGATCTGCTGGCGGATCTCCGGGACACATTTCGGACAAAGCGAGTCGGTCGTACGCGGCCATCCGAGTGGCGGCTTCTGCTTCTCCCAACTCTTCAGCAGCGGCTTTTCCGACCACTTCGGAGTGAAGGAAGGATTTGGGCGGATGCTGTTCACGCGCTCAAAGACATTCCATGCCCCTTTAGCAGCTACGGTGAGCACCTTCTCGGCGTACTTTATCGGTTTGTACATTCCTTCTCCCAACCAGTTCGAGAGTGTCGCGAACCGGTGTAAAAACTAGATAATAAGACACTTTTAGTCTAATAGCTGGGGTGGGGTAACCAAAACCTAAACGGCAGACTGCGATATCCGGCAGTGAATGGGGCTATTCGGCAGTGAGCGGATGGAGCGGATAAGCCCTCGATGTCGCCACACGAAGTGTTTTGTCACCTGGATTTTTTCTTAGAGGACTTCTGAGCTGATTTGTGGGAAGAGCCACGCGCATGAGCGCGCGACTTCGATGGCAGCTTGTCATCCCGCGTGGCTATGGCATGCGGACGGAAGACTACGAGATGGGCGCCCGGCTTTAGGGTATTTCCGTGCAGGTGGTTCCAGTGGCGGACCCGCTCCGCGGGAACGCCGAAATCGTCGGCGACGGAGAGTACGGTGTCTCCGCGCCGAACAGCATAGTGAGTCGGGGTCTTCGAGTAGCTGACACCGGTCGTTGCGGTGACGGCGCGAGTAGCCGTGATTGGAATGATCAATTTCGCGAGGTGCAGGGGCGAGTCGATATTGTCGAGGTTGTTGGCTTCCGCGATTGCTTGAGGCGAGGTGTGGTACTTGCGGGCAATAGCGGCGAGAGTGTCGCCGGATTCGAGGTGATGGTAGCGCCAGCTCACCCGTTTATCCACTGGAATCAGATTGATGGAGGCGAGATACCGGTCCTTCGTTCCCGCGGGGAGGTGGAGGTCGAAATTGGTGTCCTTTGGAGTGGTGAGGCGGAGGAGGCTTGGGTTGAGCTCCACAAGCTTTTGCACCGGTACATCGGCGGCCTCGGCGACCAGCCGCAGATCCACTGGATAATCGACCTTTACGGTATCGGTTTCAAGCGGCAGCTCGGGGACGATGTTCTGCAGCCCGTACTGCTGTGGGTTCTTCGCCACAATGGTCATGGCAAGGATGATGGGGACGTAGTTCTTCGTCTCCTGCGGGAGCACGTTACGCTTGTAAAGCTCCCAGAAGTCCGCATACCCCGTCTTCTCAACACCGTACTGCACATTACCGGGACCGGAATCGTAGGCTGCCATGACCAGATACCAATCGCCAAACTGCTTATAAAGATCGTGGAGATGGCGAGCAGCGGCACGGGTCGATTTTTCAGGATCCTGACGCTCGTCGATCCACCAGTTGTGCTTTAGGCCATATTGGCCGGCACGACTCGCCATCAATTGCCACATGCCACGGGCGCCGGATGGATTCAGCGCGGTCGGCTGAAATCCCGATTCCGCCTGAGCGAGGTACATCACGTCTTTCGGTACACCCTCTTCAAGCAGAATGCGCTCCATCATCGAGCGATAGCGTCCAGCGCGCACAAGCGCACGTTCGATGACATTGTGTCCCCTGGGGGTGGCGAAGAAGCTGAGAAAGCTGGCGACCTGATCGTTGATGACCAGCGGAAGGTCCGAAGCGGTGGTGGCGAGTTCAGCCTGCGCTTTGGCCTTTACGTTTGGATCGACGGGGAACGTCATCTCGTTCAATTCTGCGATAGGAGCAGGAACGCTCGTCTGTTCGGTAAATCCATCGCCCTGCTTCAGCGCAGCCATTTCCAGCTGGTTGACATGTGCGATCACCTTCTCGAATTCGTCCATGACGCGCGGATCGGATTTGGGCGAAATAGGGCTCGAGAGCAGCAGATTCACGGCGCTGTCGAAATCATGTTTGGCAGCCGAGAGATGACCAGCTTTGTAGTTTGCTTCTCCGGACTGATATGCACTCTCAGCCTGCGCGATGAGCTGTGTGGCCGCATCTTCCGCGGGCGTGGACTTCTTAGCCGGCAGCGCCACAGTAGAAGAAGACGGCGGGGAAATCCGGGTGATGGTTGGCGCAATCGCTTGCGGCGCCGGCTTCGTCTTCGGACCGGGCTTTTCGCCCCCACAGGCGGCAAGCCACAGTGCGCAAGCGGAGAGTGAGCCGATAAGAACAATGCGTGTGAACATCATGAGGCGAGTGCCTGCTCCAAATCTGCGATCAAGTCCTTGTACGACTCTATGCCAACCGAAAGGCGCAACAGTCCGGGGGTAATACCAAGCTCCTCCCATTGGGATTCAAGTCCGACGTGTGAGGTCCATATCGGATAAGAGACGGTGGATTCGACCCCACCGAGGCTGGGGGCAAGGGCCCAAAGCTTCAGTCGTTCGAGAAAGCGTTCTGCCGCATCAGCTCCACCTGTGAGTTCGATCGATAGCATGGCGCCGAAGCCGGACATCTGTCGTGCCGCCTGGGGTTGGTCTTCGCCCGAAGCGAATCCGGGGTAGAAGACTTTGCCGATGTGAGGATGTCCCGCCAGTGCATTCGCCAGTTGAGAGGCGTTGCGGCAGGCGCGTTCCATGCGTATCTCAAGTGTCTTCATGCCACGTATGAGCAGATATGAGGCATGCGGATCGAGTGTGCCACCCGCCAGCAGGTTCATTCTGCGGCATGGGTCGAGTAGTTCCTTACGTCCGCAAAGGGCGCCTGCGGTTAGGTCGCTGTGTCCGCCGAGGTATTTCGTGGCGGAGTGCATTACCAAATCAGCACCGAGTGCTATTGGTTTCTGCAGCACAGGAGTTGCAAAGGTGTTGTCGACCAGCACGAGTGCACCAGATCGATGCGCTTTCTCGCTGATTTCCCGGATGTCGGCGCATCGCAGCGTGGGGTTCGTCGGAGATTCAAGTACCAAGAGCCTTGTGTTTGATGAGATATACCCCTCGATGCGGTACAACTCTGAGAATGGGATAAGCTGGACTTTGATTCCGAAGCGCTCAAATATCTCGGAGAACAGCCTCAATGTGCCGCCGTAGAGGTCCATCATGGCGACGATCTCGTCGCCCGCGCGGCAGGTACCGAGAATGGCGATCAGCGTTGCGGCTTGGCCGCTGGAAGTGACGACGCAATCCTCAGCGGATTCAAGCGCGGCGATCTTCTCCTCGGCAACGCGCGTTGTGGGGTTCGCATATCGTGTGTACATGTACGCTTGCGAATCGCCTGCGGCCAGTCGCTTTAGTTCCGGCAACGGCAAAACAAACACCGATGTTTGTACGATTTTCGTCGTGAGGGGATGCGTGGGTGTGCCTTCGGTTCTTTCCTCACCGGCATGAACGCAGAGCGTTCCCAGGCCTTCTTCCGTGCGTCGTTTCATGAACCTTCCTGGTCACATTCTAAGAGCCACAACGAGGCACACCTAAGGAAATCACGCCTGAGAAGATGACATTGATTACGTAAGCCTAATGGTCTTTATTGCAACGCGGGTGCCGAAGCGTCGTGTGGAAAATCGGAAAGCCTGATCGGATAGCCAACACTTGCGAAGATTCCCAGCGTGAGTGCGCCAGCCGCGCCCAGCAGCGCAACGCTGATGTTCAGTCGAAATGCGATGAGTCCCCAGAAAGCACTGCCAACCGCGAGTCCCCCTTGCAGTACCAATACGTACATGGAGAGTGCGCGGGCGCGTACCCATTGCGGAGATATCTGTTGCGTCGCTACGTTCAGGTTTGCGACGACCACGATCCATCCTGCCCCCGCAACAAAGAGCGACACGTAGAGCCAAGGAAGCGAATGGAGACTGCCCAGTGCTGCAGAACCTGCGGCGAAGGCGAGTGTGCCTGACATAATCAATGTGTCCGCCGAAAGGACATTACGCAGGCGGGCGAGCACGGAGGCGCCACACAAAGCGCCTGCACCGAGGCAAGAGAGCATCACGCCGTATTCCGTCGAGCCGCAGCATGTCCGGGCGACCAGCGGCAGCAGCGCCCAGAGCGCGCTCGAACCCGCGCTAAAGAGGCCGGTGCGGACGAGCACTGCGCGCATCTGCCTATCTTCGCGCATATACCGGCACCCCACTTGGATCGCGCTCACGAACCGCTCCCGGCCCGCCGATGGCACCGGCGATGGCGTTCTCTTCCAACGGAGCAAGAACAGAATCACCCCAAGGAAAGAGGCCGCATTTATTAGGAAGGCAGAACCACTTCCTGCATAAGCGATGACTACGCCGCCGAGCGCCGGTCCGACTGCGCGCGCGATATTGAATGCCGCTGAGTTGAGGGCGATGGCCGGCGCCCACTCTGCGGTGGAGACGATCTCCGGGGTGATCGCCTGCCAAGCGGGATCGTTCATCACCGTGCCGAGACCGAGCAAGAAGGTGAACGCAAGCAGTACGCCGGGAGTGACGGCGTGCCGCAGGGTCAGAATTCCCAGTGCGGCCGAGAACACCACCATCGAAATCTGGGTCACGAGCAACAAACGACGGCGATCGACGATATCTGCAAGGGCTCCGGCGGGAAGGGCGACAAGAAAGACGGGCAAACTCATCGCGGCCTGCACAAGTCCGATCACAAGGGGAGAAGACGTAAGCGACGTCATCAACCATCCGGCACCCACGTTTTGCATCCAGGTGCCGACGTAAGAGACGGTGGCTGCAATCCAGAGCGTTCGGAAGAGGGGCTCTCCAAGCGGAGTCCAAAGCGAGGAATGTCCCCGGCGATGTAGTTGCGAGGCGCTTGCCATCAGCCCTTCTCCGTAGCGGCCTGAAACGGCCATTCAGAGCGGCGCCATGACCGGAAGAGATAGATCAGCATCCCAGCGGAGACGAGCAAAGCGGCGTAACGCAACTCCTTGAGTGCGTCCGGACGCTCGATGAGGACGTAAATGAAGCCGATCGTAGCCAGCACCGGCGGCAGCGGAAAAAGCCACATCCGGAATGGACGTACCAGATCGGGTTCCGTTTTACGCAAAATGATGACACCGATGGTTTGTGCCAGAAATTGCACCACCATACGGATAATTACCAGCGCAGCGATGAGATCCTGGAGCCGCAGGGTGCAGAATGCGACAGCGGTGATGCCGAGTGCGAAGAGGGACCAGTCGGGAAAGTGCTGGACAGGGTGGGTATGCGAGAAGGCGCGAAAGTAATTGCCGTCTTTAGCTGCGGCGTAGGGTACGCGTGAGACGCTGAGCAGCAACGACACGACAGAAGCGAATGCGGTCCACATGATGAGAATGGCCACGAAGTTACTTGCAAAATGCCCGTAGAGCCGCTGCATCATGATTGAGATCGCATAGTTGCGGGTGCCGGCGACCGCCGCGGCGTCGAGTTCTCTCCAGGGCACCACCCCCAGGACCGAGATGTTCATCACGATGTAAATGCACGCGACGGCAAGAATGGAGATGACGAGCGCGCGGGGCACGTTGCGCCCCGGGTCCTTTACCTCTCCAGCGAAGAAATTGACGCTGTAGTATCCCCAATAGTCATAAGTAGCGACGAGCATGGCGGCGCCCAGCCCCATGAAAAAGGCAGAATTAGGTTGAAACGCTCCGGCGGGAAAGTCAAAGGCCCGTTTGGGATCGAAGTGTGAGATCCCGGAAAAAATGACCCATCCCAGAGTCGCAATGACTCCGATCCAAAGCATCTTTGATATCCGGGAGACGTACTCGATGCCGCGATAGCAGAGCAACACGGCGACTGCACAGCATCCCATGGCGACGAGCGTCGTGCGGCCAAATACTAACTGCACCTCCATGACGCCGAACAAGGGGATGTGCAGCATGGCGTGTTTCATCGCATAGAACCTCTCAAGCGAGGGCCACACGTAAGCGGCATATTGCGAGAATCCGACGCATCCGGAAGCGATCGAAAGCGGAGCGCTGAAAGAGAGCTGCCAGATAAAAAGAAAAGACAGCATGCGTCCTAATCGGCCGGGGCCATAAATCTGTTTGAGGTATTCGTATGAACCGCCTGCGCGGGGATAGGCAGCACCCAGTTCTGCCCATACGAGTCCGTCGCAGAGCGCAAACAGCGCTCCGAAAATCCACCCGAGCATCGCCTGCGGGCCACCCATAGCATGAATGATCAGCGGGATGGTGATGAACGGCCCTATGCCAATCATCTCGATCATGTTGACCGCGACCGCGCCTCCTAGTCCGACCTTGCGCTCCAGTTCGGGCGCAGAAGTTTCGCGCTGGAACGGTTCACTCATTGCGCGCTATGTCCAGCGGCGAGCAGATTGACGAAAAGCCGGATCGCGCCGGGAACACCAGCCGGGAGCTGACGGAAGAATGCGTATCCGGTGTATAAAAACGTGCCTTTGCCGTATTGTGCTTCGAGCAGTCCGCCTTGCAAAGGTTCTTCTCCGGGATCATTTGAAGCGAGAAGCGGAGTGTAGTGCGCGTCCCACTGCCCCAGGAAGTAAAGACCACGCTCCTGCACCCAGCCGTCGAAATCGTTCGCCGTGATCTTATTTGGTGAGTTGAAGATTGGGTTGTTGGGAGCAAGTACCGTAACCTTTGCCTCTTCCACGGACACGCGTAGGTTTCCCGCTGTTGCAGGATAAGGCAGATAAGTGTCTACACTCTGCGTCTGGTTGTACTGCACCAACAGCGTTCCGCCGCGATCGACATAGTCGAGCAGCCGGCGATTGTTTTCGCATAGATCAGTGCGAACGTCATAGGCACGTATTCCGATCACGATGGTATCGAACCGGCTGAGGTCGCCAGAGGCGAGGTCTGCAGCCGGGATGGTCTCTACGTTCAAACCGATCTGTTTGAGAACCGATGGGATGTCGTCGCCTGCGCCGACGATGTAGCCAATGCGTAGTTGCTTCGGTACGGTGACTCTCACCGCGCTGACGTCGGCACGCGCCGGAGTGTAGAAGTAATAGTTGCCGATATCGGGTCGACCAACCGTGCGAAATCCTTCGGTGTATGTTTTGCCGTTTGAAGTGACTTGCGCAGAAATGGCGTACCGCTGTTCGCGGAGGCTCCCCGGAGTCGCGCGGAACGAATAACTGTTGTGTTCGCCCTCGCGCAAGAACTTTGCAGGCTGCACTGTGGGTTCGACTTTCCAGCCGGCTGGAACATTCAACGTCACCGTGGCTTGCACGGGCTCCTTCGCATAGCTTGTGACGCCAACCGTCACCGTGCGCGCATCTCCTCCCAAGGTGGGGAGGACTTGCGATTGTGGTTCCAGATCGACGGAGAAGGCGGGCGCGACCGCGATCGGACGCTGTAACTGCCCGCGGACGGAATCGAACTGCTTTGTCTGCACAACGCTGGAGATCGTGGCGTCTCCCGCCGCTGTTCCGTTCTTATAAATCGCGACTGCACGTAGTGAATCGGGAAGGAACGGCAGGGTCAACTGCCGCGAGTCGGTTACCCCTACGCTGTTTTCTTCCTGAGTGTTCTCGCGATGCCAATACGGCCTTGAGTATTGCGGAGTGTCCGGTACAGCGACCTGAAATCGAGCGGAACTCTCCTCGCCAGGAGCGAGCGATTGTGGATGTTGGTCGTGCGCCGGACGGACGATCCATCCCTTAGGCGCCTCGAGCTGCAGTGAGTTCAGCTGTAGGGTTTGTCGTCCCCGATTCACCATCCGCGCAATGACGGTGAATGTCTGCCCGGGAACTGCGAACTGAAATGTGTTCTGAGGGCTGGGAAAGCTGTTAGGCCTTGGGGCAGGTTCTCCGGAATCTACGTAGGCTTCGAGCGAGACCGAAGCGGAAAGATCAAGTGCCCGGTTGAACTGTGTCCGCTTCGTGCGAAGCTCGGTCAGCAACTCTTGCTTCGCCGAATTGGAAAGCGCTGACGCTTGTGCCTGCGCAATCAAGCCGTCCACGATGGACAACCCGGAGGACAGAGAAGGAGCAGCACGCGAGAGGTCCTCGGGAGCAATCGCCGCTGCTGCTTCGTCCACAAGCTTTTGTACTTTCACGAGCGATGCGCGCAATCCGCGTACCTTGGATTCTTCGCTGCCGAGCCTGGCGGCGAGTCCGGTAAGTGAAGTATCGAGCCCGTCAAAAAAATCCTTCTCGTGCTCGCCTGGAGCAGGTCGCTTCGGAAGGATGGAATCGAGCAGCTTGTAGTACGTGTAGCGATGGCCCGGAGGGACGCGAAGTCCGCCCACGCCCTGCGAGATCTGGTGTGAAAGACCCTCGAGCGCGAACTGCATGTAGCTCATGCCGAGCAAGGGACTGTAACTGCCGGTATCCAATCTAAGCGTCCAGTCCTCGTCTGCGTGAACGTTGTCCATATACAGCTTTTTCGCTTGCCAGGGCAGCAGTCCCTCTTTGATCTGGTCGGGAAAGCGATTCGAATCGCCGGCCGCGCGGAATGCTTCGCGCGTGATGACGCCGGATGCCTGGTGATTGCCGTGCCCGTCGCGGGAGGCGCCCTGAAACCGGGCAACCAGCACATCCGGACGGAAGGTTCGGATGACGCGGACCATGTCTGCGAGAGGAATCTCGTGACCTCCCCACTTCTCGAAGGTCTCGCTGGCGGTCTTCGAAAATCCGAAATCCGCGACACGGCTGAAACGCTGCTCTACGCCGTAGTAGCGGTCTGCTTCGAGTAGTTCGAGCGTTCGCAAGACCCCAAGCTCATCCGTGATCTCGCCGCCAAATTTGTTCTGCCCACCCTCACCCCTCGTCAGCGTCATCAGCAGGATGGTCGCGCCGTGTCCCCGCGCCTCGAGCGTCATCATGCCGCCGTCCTCGTCATCTGGATGGGCTGTTGTATGCATCAGGCGCGCGGTCGTCCGCAACTTTGCAACTTGCTGGTAGAAGGCAGTAATTCCTTGGTCCTGCGGCAAGGGAGAATTCTGGGCCATTCCAGGCAGCGGCAATGAGGCCAGCAGGCCACAAGTTACTACAGTGCGCAGCAAGCTGCGGCTTATACGTTCATGCATAATGAAGGCTGGATCGTAAGCTTGATGCATTAGTTTACGGCAGTTGCGGAACGGGTCCCCGGCCAACCCCTTTTTTGCGCATCATGGCGTGGATGTCTTTATTTCGGAAAAGTCGTCGACAACACTGATGCATCGCGGAGTTAGCGTGCCACAGTACCTACCACGAAAGAGTCCACAATCCTGAGACCATGAAGAGCGCCACTTTGTGCTGCAGCATCCTCTTGTGCTTCACCTTACTGTCGGCGTACGGCGCTGATCAGACGAAACTTGCAATCAGCCCTGCGAATGGATCGAGCGGGAAAGGATGGAACGCGGACTATGTCTTCCCAGGAGCCATTCGTTCTGTCTATGCGTTTGCTAAAGATGGTCTGCAGGAAATCAAGTGGACAACCACTTGCGGAACGCTGTCGGCGAAGACTGGTCCTTACGTTGCGTGGACCGCACCTGCGAGCGCGCAAGATTGCGTAATCACTGCAATGACAACCGGTTCCGAACCGCAAACGGCTTCCACGACGATCTCAACCATTTCCGAAAAAGTACATGTGCACATCATGCCGTTCACTGCAGTGCTCTACCGGAACCAGATCGCCGACTTTCAGTCATACGTGCAAGGAACCTCTGAAGCAAATTCCGATGTGGTCTGGACAGTGAGCGGAGGAAATGTCATCGGTGATGCAGCGGATAGAGACCTTGCCTGGTCGTCAGACAAGCCGGGCACATACATTCTCACCGCAACAAGCGTGAAAGACAGATCGAAACAAGCCATCGCATATGCATACGTCACCGACAGACCACTTCCCGAAAACCGTGTCAACGGGACATTGCCGGTTGATCCCGATTGCGTGAAGTGGCACGACGGAGAGGGTCGCTGTATCGATATCGGGGGGAATAGTTCGAAGTTCGCAGATCTCACTGCATGGTTCTCTGCTGGCAATCAGTTGAAAGCCGGCGATACAGTGCGCTATTGGGCGGCAGGCGGGCCATATTACGAACAATTGATGGTTACGCAAAAGGGAGCGATGGGGAAGCCAATCCGGATCGTCGGAGTGCCGGATGATAAAGGCCGCCTCCCGGAGATCAACGGTTCCTCAGCTCATGCCGCAAATCCGGCCGAGAGAGGTTGGTACGGAACCCAGAAAAGCTGCAGCCAGGGAAACCTGCAGTACTGCGGCATCATCAATACCGCGGACAACCGGTCGGATTACCGAAGCCCAAGTGGGACTGCGCAGTACATCCTTTTTGAAGGGCTGGATGTGCGCCAGGCGCGGCGGACGGACAAGTTCCACGATCGTAACGACAAGACGGAGCAAAGCTACAGCACGCAAACAGGAGGTACCTGTTTCCGGATCAACTACGGCTACGACATAGTTGTGCGGGGCAATGAAATCTCAAATTGCGGTGCCTGGGGTGTGTTTTCTAACGCAGGCGCCCCAAAGAGCAGGATGGTGGAAAGAGTCACACTCGAAGGGAACTACATTCACGACAACGCGACCCCAAAGAACTGGAGCTTGCACAACGTTTATTTGCAATCTGACGGTGTGCTCGTTCAATTCAATTACTTTGGGCATGCGACACCCGGTTCGCTCGGCAGCGATGCCAAATTCCGTTCTGCTGGTATCTATAACCGGTACAACTACTACGAAGCTGAGCAGCGCATCCTCGATTACGTCGAGCCGCAGGATAGCGGGGCTTACTTTTTCACCTATATATGGTGGCCTTATCACCTGAATGTAGATCCGAGGGACGAAACCACGATCACGGATGTAGCTTCAACGGAAGAAAAGCTACAGAACAACTACACCTACGGGAACGAGTTCCACAACGCAAATGGATACTGTTCAAACTGCTTCCACTACGGATGGGACCAGGTATACCAGCACGCGCCCGGTGGCACCCTGTGGTTTTACTTCAATACCTACATGTTGGACACGACCTATCCTGGCGGTTATTACGGGACCACATTTTGGGACAGCGGGGATAATACCCAAACCCGATTGCCCCAGTACCCCTATGCACAAGCGCTGAACAACATTATTTACCGGGTGGACCCCTCAAAACGCATTCTTCCTCCTTTTTTCTCCTGGACGCGCGACTCATCTGCCCGCCTCACATTGGGAACAAACTACATCGATTCCAACTGGGGAGACGGCAACGGCACGCCGGGTGAAGGACACGACTGTCCAAAAGCAGCAGATGTGAACAACTTGTGGATGGGAGCAGCGGAACGTTGTCACGTCGTTAATTCCGATGCCGCCCACTATATCCATTCAAAGGAAGCGCCGATTGATCACGAAACATACGCTGGGGGTTCGGTCACAAGGAATCAAGCAGGAAGCATCCCTGCGGAACTGCAGCATCTCAAGCCAAAACTTGTTTATCATCCGGCAACACGCAGGTATGAGCCGCGAAACGATCGCCTGACCGATCTTGGAGCGGTTCCTTATCAGCACCCCGAACGGACAAGTAACTCAACCAAATAACGCAGCGCTCAGTTAGTCGGACGATCTGGCGCGGGGAGGACCGCGCAAAAGTCGGCTAGAAAGCGCCGGCTGTAATTCTCCAACAACGACTTCACGCGAACCGGGTCGGAGGAGCGCGCAATGAGTCCTGCGTGATGGTGCTGACGGACGCGGTAAACCACTTCTGGAGCGTCATAGGCAGAAGTGTTAGGCTCGTCCTGCTGAGCGAGGCATATCACGCTGCCTGCATAGTCGTTTCGCAGGGCAGGCAACGTGTAGCGTTCATCGCGTATGGCAGCTACCTCCAGGCGCGCCCACTCCACCCAAGGATTGACCCCAAAACTGTTCTCGATGACCTCAGCAATGAAGGCTCCCCCGACGCGAGCCGCAGCTTCCAAAAAATAAATCTCTCCACCCTCGTTCGCTCGGATGCATTCGACGTGAGTCACGCCCAGTGCAAGACCTAGTGCTTGCACTACTGCCCAGTGCATCTCCGTCAGGTCATGAGTGATGGGAGCGTCCCGCTCCAAGGAACGTGTGGTAAAAACCCCGCCCTCATGCGTCAGTTGCATGGGAGGCTGACCGTACTCGTGCGCCGCCGCAAGAAGGACCTGCCCTTCGCTCACAATTCCATCGACATGAAAGACCTTACCGGGGACGAAGCGCTCCAGCAGAAAGTAGCTCTGCTCATCTGCCAATTCATCCAGAGTCCGCCAAACTTCTTCTGCATTCTGCAGCTTGCGAATACCCAAAGCAGAGGCTTGGGATCTCGGTTTGAGCACCCACGGAGCGGGCACCTCCTCCATCCATCCGCGCAAGTTGTCGTAGTTGAATACTCCGGTGAATTGAGGAACGCGAATGCCCGCCCCCGCAGCTTGCACACGCATTGCGAGCTTATCGCGGAAGAGATTCGTTGTGCTTGTGCCCATGCCGGGAATGCGCATGTGCTCACGCAGCGCAGCGACTGTCTCCATGTCGAACTCGTCGAGCGCCACGATGCGGTCGAAGTGCTGTGTTCGCGCCAACCACGTTACAGTCTTGATGATCTGTTCGGTTGTCATGCCACCGGGCATGGTGTGGAAAGCGGTCAGGATCTCATGCGGCCAATCGGCCCTTGCCAACCTCTCTTCTGTCAGCAAGACCACCTGGCATCCCAAATCGGCACATGCGCGCAAGAATGCTTGACCTTTCAAATAAGTGCTGATGCAAAGTATGGCGTCGGGTCGCGCTGGCATGTGCGAAAGTCTAGCGCATCGCCGTGCATTCTCGCATAAGTGGCCAAAACGCCTCCTGGCAGCAAAACAATGCTGTAGGGGTTCAGGGGGATGAGGGGGTTTGTCTCAGGTAAATATCCCTAGGTAACTAAGGAGAATTAGGTTTTGTAGTTTCCACCGTTCAGGACTAATTTCTTGTGACACATACTGGCTGTTGAAGATGGAGGTTTCCATGAAAGAGATCGGGACAGTTCTAGAGCAGAAGCGGTTAGACATCAAAAGACTTCAGGAAGAGGTCGAGATCCTGAATGCGGCCGTTACATTACTCGGTCAGGATGAAGGAACCACCTTTGGCGAAACTACCCACAACAGGCGCGCCACGGACCCTAAACCTACAGTGGTGAGAGTATGAAATCCGCCTCGTGAACTGAAGGCGGTTCAGGACATTGATTTTATACAGAAGGCGCACATTTTCTGGGGCTGTAGGGCAGTGCGCCAGTGAAGCGTAACTCGTGCATTAAACGGGCGCCGACACTATCTTCAATTCTCGAAAAGCGCAATCTTGACGAGGATTTGCGCATTTTTCAACATTTGAAAGTTGACAGAGCAAAGCTGCGAGGGGCACACTAAGCATCGAACTTTTTAGGCGAAGAAAAAGCGAAACTATAATCTCCTCGACTTGTGGACGGTATGACCTCGGCGGCAGCACTCCTTCGAAATCAAGTGGAAGCATCTCTTGCTCTGCGCATCCCCGGAGCGCTTTCTTCCAAACCCAAGCTGTCCCCCGAGCTGTTGCCGACGGGAATCGTTGAAGTGGATTCATTACTCGGAGGCGGCATCCCTCGTGGTGGGCTGACCGAGATCAGCGGACCAGCTTGCTCTGGTCGAACGGCGCTGGCACTTTCCATACTGGCAGGCTCAACCCTGAAAGGTGCTGCATGTGCCTGGGTGGATGTCAGTGATGCGCTCGATCCTGAATCGGCAGCTGCATGTGGGGTCGAACTAGATCAGCTATTGTGGGTCCGCACGAGTAAAAGCACTTCACAGCACACACGCACAATGAATGCGAAGACGTCGGAAAAGCCATGGCTCCGCCTTGAACATGCTCTGAAAGCCACAGACCTGATATTGCAAGCCGCAGGGTTCAAAGCCGTCGTGATCGATATGGGGGACATAAAGGCAGAGGACGCGCTGCGTATACCGCTTGCTTCGTGGTATCGATTCCGGTTGGGGGTGGAGCAGTCGCAAACAGCACTGCTGCTATTGACGCACACTCCTTGCGCAAAGAGCAGTGCGTCGCTGCTGTTGCGCTGCGAATGCGCAGATCCAATTCAATGGAGCGTTGCTAAAGAAATTTCGTTATTTCAAGGGCTCGCCTTTCACCTGTCTATAGAGAGAAATCGTGGCGAAGAGTGTATTTCCTCCTTGCGCAAGAAATTACCGGGGAGTGCGCAGACGGTGTGGCAAAGTAGCGCACTTCGCCACCGTAATCCGGGGACACGGTGAGTCGCGATGTTTGCCTGTATCCATATTCCGGATTTCGCTGTGCAGGCTGCGCTGCGCACGCGAACTGAACTGCGGCGAAACCCAGTGGCAGTTCTCGATGGTGAGCCGCCGCTTGAAACGGTGTTCTCGGTGAATCCATCTGCGCGCCGTGCCGGTGCGGCGTTAGGGATGGGCCGTCTGCAAGCAGAATCTTTTTCTGGAATCCACCTGCTGCGCCGCTCTAAAGCGGAAGAGCAGTCAGCTCAGGAAGTGCTAGTAGAGTGCGCTTCGCTATTTTCACCACGCCTCGAAACAGTTTCTTTTCAATATTCGTATGAACCAGGAGGAACAATTGTCCTGGACATCAGCGGTACAGAGAGCTTGTTCGGGAGATCCGATGTTCTAGCCAAAAAGTTGGACGTGAAGTTATCGTCACAAGCGCTATCTGCTCATATCACAATTTCCACGAACTTCCATGCGAGTATATGTGCCGCACGGGGCCTGAGTGGAGTGGTAGTGATTTCCCCCGGCAAAGAGGCGAAGATACTCGGGCCGCTGCCACTCGATGTCCTCGACATGCCTGCTGAAACAGCGGAAACATTTGCTCTTTGGGGCATTCGTTGCTGTTCCGCTCTCGGTGCACTGCCAGAAAGTGAATTGATAGCGCGCCTCGGGCAACAAGGAAAGCGTCTACTTGCTCTCGCCCGGGGTGAGCATACGCATCTGCTCGTACCGATCGAAACGGGTCTCGAATCTGAACTCATTGAGTCAATGGAACTGGACCATCCAGTCGAATTTCTGGAGCCGCTACTCTTTCTTTTCTTGCGGATGCTGGATCAGATTATCCAGCGTGTTCGCCCCCATGCACTTGCCATTGCTTCTGTAAATCTCAAGCTGATACTTTTATGTGCCGCGAATGGTGAACCTCGTACAGATTGCAGAACCATACGGCCTGCATTGCCGACACAGGATATTCGTACCTTACTCAAACTCCTGCAATTGGAGCTGGAGATGCGTCCTGTCCATGCAGCGGTTCTCGCTCTTGAAGTGAGTGCGATACCGGCGCGGCTGAAAACTGCTCAGCATGGATTATTCGTTCCATCCGCTCCCGAGCCGGGACAACTGCAAGTGCTGTTGGCGCGTTTGGGCAAACTCTTCGGAGAAGACCGCGTCGGCACTGCCCAGCTTCTGGATACGAACCGTTCCGATGGTTTCCGTATGGGTACATTCACATCCACTGTTGTGCGAGCGAGCGGTAGTGCGCTCCGAACACCACAGGTATGCCCCACTGTTCTCAGAGTGTGCCGTCCTCCCTTGGCGATTCGCGTACTACTCACAGGTGGCAAGCTCGCAACCATCGTTATGGAGGGTGAACTTTTTGTAGTAGAGCAACAGGCTGGCCCGTGGCGTAAAACTGGCGAATGGTGGTCGCAGAAAGATTGGAGCCGCGAAGAGTGGGACGTTGTCTTGTCGGACAAAAGATCTTCCGTGACCTGCCTGATAGCGCATGATCCCAGTTCGGGATGCTGGTATTTGCAGGGGACTTACGACTGATCATGTATATCGAACTCCATGCACGCTCTGCCTTCAGCTTTCTCGAAGGCGCCTCCTTGCCCGAAGCGCTTGCGGCGAAGGCAGCGGATATCGGTATGCCATCCATGGCGCTTCTTGATCGCAATGGCCTCTATGGAGCACCCCGCTTTCACACCACTGCAAGAAAATTAGGCATTCGTGCTCATATCGGTGCCGAGGTTTCTATACGAGATGCAGGACACCGACTTTCGCCACCGGGCTATCTACCGAATCAAGTACCATGCGAGCCGATCCGCCTTCCTCTGCTGGCAACCTCTCGTATTGGTTATCAGAATCTCTGCCGACTCATCACGCGATACAAGCTGCGGGAGGGGAAGAAAGCCGAAGGAGCGGCAATGCTCTCCGATGTGGAAGAGCATGCAGAAGGACTAATCTGCCTGACCGGTGGAGAAGAAGGGCCTCTCGCCGCCGCGCTCGGTGATGGAGGGCATGCGGCGGGGAAGAAAGAGGTTGAGCAACTCATCCATATTTTCGGACGCGGCAATGTTTACGTCGAAGTACAGCGGCACTTCCAGCGCGAGCAGGAGTGGCGGAATCGAGCTGCTGTCGATATCGCCCGTTCGCTCCAGTTGCCCATTCTCGCCACGAATGGAGTGAACTACGCCACAGCTGGTGAACGGGAACTGCTCGATGTTCTCACGTGCATCCGGCAGAAAAAGACACTCGACACAGCAGGGCGGCTGCTCACTTTGAATGCTGAGCGCTATCTCAGGACAGAAGAAGAGATGGCTGAGATTTTTTATGACTTGCCTGAAGCGATAGCGAGCACCGGCATTCTCTCCTCCCGCCTCCAATTCGAACTGGACGATCTCGGATATGAGTTTCCTCGTTATCCCGTGCCCGCAGGGGAGACCATCGCGTCGTTTCTGCGCAAACGGGTCGATGAGGGCATCGAAATAGATATTTGCCAAAGAACGATGCCAAGCTCTTTGCCAATGCGCAAAAACAGATCGATAGGGAATTAAGACTTATCTCGCAGCTAGGACTCGAAGGTTACTTTCCTCATCGTCTGGGACATCGTTGAGTTTTGCGGCGCGAACGGCATCCTCGTACAGGGACGGGGCTCGGCGGCCAAATAGCGCCGTATGCTATGCACTCGGCATCACTGCTGTCGATCCAGTGGGCATGGAGCTTCTCTTCGAACGCTTCTTGTCGGAGGAACCGCGGCGAGTGGCCTGACATCGATCTCGATCTGCCCAGCGGAGAGCAGCGCGAGCGGCGATCCAGTATGTCTATCAGCGTTATGGAGAACTCGGCGCAGCGATGACCGCCAATGTCATCACTTATCGCGGCAAGTCGGCAGCGCGGGAGGTTGGCAAGGTATTGGGGTTCGATACAGCAACGTGGACCGTTTATCGGCCTTGTCGGTGCTTGGGAATGGCGCGGACCGAATGACACGCTCGAGCAGAGCTTCCGTCCTGCCGGGCTTTGATCTGAATCATCTGCGGATCTGCAAAGTATTCTTGAGATGTGCCTCGCATGCAGGACATTCCCCGTCATCTAGGTCAGCATTCTGGTGGCATGGTGATCTGCCAGGGGCAGCTCAACTCCGTGTGTCCCGCTCGAACAAGCGACTATGCCCGGACGAGTTGTCGTCCAATGGGACAAGGAAGATTGCGCCGACATGGGAATCGTCAAAGTCGATCTGCTCGGCCTGGGCATGATGGCGGTCATGAAGGAGTGTCTTGATCTCGTGCCGCGCATTACCATGAACCACTTGATCTGGCACAACTACCGCAAGATGAGGAAGTTTATAAAGGTCTGCGAAAGGCGGATACGGTAGGCATCTTTCAAGTGGAGAGCCGGGCGCAAATGGCTGCGCTTCCCCGCAATGCGTCCCGAAGAAGTTCTACGATCTTGTTGTCCAGGTCGCGATCATCCGTCCCGGCCCCATCGTGGGAGAGATGATGAATCCATATATGCTGCGGCGGCAAAAAAGGACAGGCAACACGTATCCCCATCGCTCCTTATTCCGGTGCTCGAACGGACACTTGGGATACCGCTCTTTCAGGAGCAGCTTATCCGCATTGCCATGGTGATTGCTGACTTCAGCGGCGGAGAAGCCGAAGAACTTCGTCGTGCGATTGGGATGCGCCGATCGAAAGACAAATTACGATGCTTGAAATGAAGCTGCGCGCCGGCATGACGAAGAATGGCTTGGTGCTGAAAGCGCAGGAACAGATCATCCAGCAGATCAATTCATTCGCGCTGTATGGCTTTCCCGAATCCCATGCAGCCAGTTTTGCGTTGATAGCCTATGCCAGCGCCTACCTGAAGTATCACTATTTGGCGGCTTTCACATGCGCCATGCTCAATAACCAGCCCATGGGTTTCTACTCCCCCGCAACTCTCGTGAAAGATGCGCAACGTCACGGTCTGAAAACCAGGGCCATCGATGTTCAGAAGTCGGATTGGGCTTGCACACTTGAGCCGATCTCTGAAGAACACAGCGAGAGGGCTGACCCCTTCGCCATGCGTCTGGGTCTCAGTTATGCAAAAGGGCTGCGCAAGCAAGCAGGTGAGGCGATTGTTTATGCACGTCAACTTGGACCGTACGTTTCCGTGTATGACCTTGCGCAGCGTGTTCCAGAGTTGCGTAAGTCGGAACTTGTCTTGCTTGCACAGATCGGTGCCCTCAATTCACTCGGAGAAGAATTGCACCGTCGTGATGCGCTTTGGCAAGCGGAGCGCGCCGGACGTCGGAGTGGAAAGCTCCTGGATGCAACTCCAGATACTTGCGAGGCAAAAACCGGTTCTCCTCTGTTTCGCATGAATGTCGAAGAGCGGATCGTTGCGGATTTCAAAGGTACAGGATTGACCGTAGGCCCACATCCTGTGGCCTATCATCGTGAGCGCTTGAAAAATATCGGTGTGACGAGAGCCGCGGACCTCTCATCCTTGCAAGCAGAAAGGACAACGCGGATCGCAGGGTGTGTCATTGCCCGCCAACGCCCCGGCACTGCTAAAGGATTTGTTTTCCTGAGTATTGAAGATGAAAGTGGCATAGCGAATGCCATTGTTCATCCGGAGCTTTATGAGCGGTATCGCGCGCTGGTGACCTATGGCAAGTTCTTGTTGATCGAAGGCAAACTGCAGAACCAGGACGACGTCATTTCGATTAAGGCTTCGTATGTCGAACCGCTCTACATAAGTGCAGCTGATGTCCGTTCACATGATTTTCATTAGTCATTGTCAACTCCGTTTCCTTCAAGGCACCTTTCTTGTCACCTGCACACGGGCGGTACTAACTGGGTACGTATTAAGCACGTACTAAGCAACAACTCCGAATGCAGAGCTGATTTCATTCGCACTACTCTCTTTTCTCAGGTACTCAGGAAAAATCATGGTCAAGAGTCAACTTACAAAGCTCCATCGGCCCATTCGGAGAGCTCCTATGAATCAAGAAAACTGGATAGCCCAACCCTCCCCCGCCCAATACATCCCGGATCAGTTTGGGCCGGAATCCCTCATCGCTATAGTTGGTTCACGGTCGGCCGCTATCGAGTCCCCCAAGACCCTTGACCTGGATGCGCCGGATGCCATTGATTCTCTTCGCAGAGAGATGTCAGCTGAGGACCGCTTTGGCGCTATCCACTTGGCGCTCAATCTGATCGGCGCCCAAAAGCATGTAAGCGGTGCAGCCGTTGTTCTGGAGAGCCGATCCGTCATGGTGTGTGTTGCCACTGTCGGCGCCGCTCCGCCATTCGGCACTCCCATAGACCTTGAAATTGGACTCTCCGCCGATTGCGTACGCGCGAGCGAGCCAATCTATTGCGAGGACACGGCGACCGACCCGAGAGTTGATCCCGCGGTGAGTGAGATGTTGCAGATAGGTTCGCTGATGATTGTCCCCATGGTTTCTAGCGGCAGCGTGGTCGGTCTGGTCGAAGTATTCTCAGCATTTGCATACAGTTTCTCCGAGCAGCAACGGTCGAGGATTCAGGAAATCTCAGTTCTGCTTGCTGAAAAGCTTCGCTCCGAGGCGAGCCTTGCCATGGAAACCCTGGAGCACAGCGCCGCAGTATAGCGATGTCGTGTCGCTGATTTCTTTCGAAAACGAGAGCGGCAGACTTATAATCATGCGCGTCCTCTGGTCACCTGCTTTCGCTAGGAGGAACTATGGCGCGGTTCTGTAGCAAGTGCGGCACACCTGTGGACGGTCTCAATTTCTGTCCTAACTGTGGCAATGCGCTCGGTTCTTCACCAGCTCCTACGGGCCAGTCCCCGTTCGAGGCAGCCTCGAGCGCCACGACGGGCGCGTCAGGTGGCAATTCCACCCCACCTTCACCGCCAGGTTCGGCGACCAAAATAGTTCTCGCAATCTTTGGCGTACTCGGCCTATTTGCATTAGTCGCAATTGCTGGTGTTGTGTATGTGGGCCATCGCGTGAGTCAGAAGGCTCGAGAATTGACCCGGCAATATGGACTTGAGAGTGGTGCCACGGTAGGAGGTCTGGGAGTAAGCAGTGCTCGTTCCGGAAACTTCGACCGGGATGCCTGCTCATTAGTAACGAAGGATGAAGTGGCGGGGGCGATTGGTTCTCGTATCACCAAAGCCGTTAACGACGGCGTAAAGTCCAGAATGCATTTACAAAGCTAGCAATGGAACCGCAGGTTCGGATTGGAAGTCAGGAATGGCGCGGCAGGCGTTATCGCAGGCAATCGTCTTGCTTCAAAAATAATGTCGGGCAAAAACGCGTCCGTTGATGTGCCCGGCATTGGAGACGAAGCCGTAGCCATGCCGATGAATTCTGGGCTTGTAGTTCGCAAAGGCGAAACCGTAATCACCGTCGACATGCGAATGGCGCCCAAGAACCTTGAAGATGCGAAAGCTATCGCGCGAAAAGCACTCTCGCGTCTTTAGGCGGCACGATGTAGGGACCTAAAGTGTCGATTGGCGTTTTACTTGTGGTTGGCCGGCGTCTCCTCCGCGTGGCCATGCTTCAAATAGTGTTCGTTCCCACTGGTCGTCTTGGTCACATCGTCGTAGAGCAGATCGATCCAGGCATCCGTACTAATGAACCCCTTGCCGTAAGGATCTTCGTATTTCGCTAACACCTTGTTAGCTTTCATTTGCGCGGGCTTCTGTCCCTTCTTAGCCGCATCAGCAACGATCGCGCGAGTTTCCTTCAACAAGTTAATGAACTTGCGAACGTCCTCAGCAGAAGACAGGGCGCCATGTCCTGGGATGAACTTCGCGTCCGCCGGAACCATCGTCAGCACCTTTTCGCATCCGGCAATCATGCCGCTCACGCTGCCGCCGTTCTCCACATCCACGAAGGGAAATCCATAGGTCACGAAATCGTCGCCCATATGGACGACATTAGCCTTTGGAAAGAAGATCACGGCGTCGCCATCGGTATGCCCGTGCGGGAAGTGGATGGCGCGGATGTCCTCGCCATTCAAGTGCACGGTCGCACGATCGTTAAAAGTAATGATCGGCAACGAGTCCTTTGGGGCTGGTGGATGCGTGGTCTTCATCGCCTTCATTGAACTCCCTTCAGCGAGGCGCTTGCGCACGTTTTCATGCGCGATGATCGTGCCGTCCTTGCTGAAGTCCGCGTTCCCGCCCGTATGATCGCCGTGATAATGCGTGTTCAGAATGAAGCGAAGCGGCTTGTCGGTTACGCCTTTCAGTGCAGCGCGGATCTTCGGAGCAAGCGGCGCGAACTCATCGTCGATCATGACAATTCCATCTTCCCCGATGGACGCCCCAATGTTGCCGCCAGCGCCTTGAAGCATGTACACGCTGCCCGCGACCTTTTGAACCTTGATCTCGACCTTGCTCAAGTCGTCGTCTTGCGCGAATGTAGCAAAAACGAGAACGGGGATGCCGACTGCGAGAAAGACAGATTTTCGCATAATTTCCTTTCCGTGTTCATGGATTGTACCGGACTATTCGAGCAACACTCCCGCTGATCCGAATCACTTAGCCAGATACATATCCAAGACCTTCTCAGCCAACACTCCTGGTTCGACATCGGTACGGTTTGCAAGCACCACCACGGAGAGCCCATGGTCAGGCAAACGATGAATGGCCGTTAGAAATCCGATCGTCTCGCCATAGTGCCATGTGCGGCGATGCCCTTTATAGGGATCGAGGAACCAGCCGAAGCCGTACGCTGAAGAGTTGCCGTCAGGTTTGCGCACCCCGCCCGTGACCTTCACCGGAGTGAATGCTGGCTCCATCTCCTGCTCAGTCAAGAGCGTGTGGTCACGCAGTGCCTGGTCCCACACTGACATGTCCTCGATGGAGGTATAAATGCCTCCATCGCCAAGCACTGCCGATGTCGGGCTTTGGTCCGATAAAGCCCATCCGCTGTTGTCTTTGTTCTTGCTGTATCCATAGGCGCGATTCGGGACTGCGTTCTTTCCATTCACAAATGCCAATGTGTTTCTCATATGCAGTGGACGGAAGATGCGCTCGGCAAGAAAATCTTCGAAAGGCTCGCCCGAGACGCGCTGCACCACCATCGCGAGCACCGAGTATCCTGAATTGCTGTATTCCCACTTAGAGCCAGAGGGGAAATCGGTTGTACTCTGCCTCTCGAGCAACTGCAAGACTTCTTTGTCTTTGATCTGCGGGATATGTGACATCGCATCAGGATGTGCCGCGCTTAAATGCTTGTCATAGAGCGGCTCGTAATCCTTCAACCCGGAGGTATGATTCAGCAACTGGCGGATCGTGATCGTACTTCCATACTTGGGAAACTCCGGGAAGATCTGCGTCAGTGTCTCTTCGTACTTCAGCCTGCCATCATGTACCAGCAACATGACCGCCATCGCGGTAAATTGTTTCGTCAACGAGGCGAGCCGGAAGTCTGTGGAGGCGGTGATGGAAGTGCGTTTATCCAAGTCGGCAAGTCCATATCCGCGAGCGAATATCAGCCTCCCTCCACACATGAGACCGACGGCCAGTCCCGGGGAGTCTGCTGAGATGAGAGGGCGGAAGATAGCATCCATTTGCTCAGGTCTAATGTGAGCCGGCTGATTGAGAACACAGCCCTGCGCTGATGCAAAAGACGATTGCATCAGCGACAGACAAAAGATCACAGTTATAAGGAGGCTGGGTCGTAGTGTCATAGAGTGGAATTATTATGCAAGACACCGAGATCAGCCTGCTTTCGCACCGTGGACGTGTCGCGGCACCTCTTCAAGTATCTGTCGGCTAAGCTTGTCAATCACATTGTAGGAAGCTGCGGTCAGTAGCTCAAGCACTGGATCAACCTCACCCTTGCTGCTCGCAATTTTAGAACGGTAGAGAGTCTGTATGAACTGGTTGTATTTCCTGCAATAGTCATCGCGCCACTCTTCCGTAATGTCCTCCAGTTGGCGAGCTATAGCGATCAAGCACGAGCAGCTTGCCTCAGAAAAACAGAATAACTGTTCTTCCATCCTGATCACATCCGCCACGTCTTTGCCGGAATGAAAATGTGCTACCAAGGTCTGCTTATCCGTTTCCGTAAAATCATCGAATAAATATGGAATTGCACTGATACTTGCCTGGCTGCATTCGATGATCGCCCTGCGATTTGCCAATAGTTGCTCCCGCCTTGGCTTTGAGGCAATAGTCTTGACGAGAGATGAATGGTAGTCCAGCCACTCAGATCGCCACACGGCGCTGGAAAAAATTCGAACGTGTGCTGCACTTTTTAAAGACTTGGTGGCGCAAGCAGCATTCATGGTCTCCAACGAGATTTTCTTCAGCTCTGAAATTCTCAACGGATGATTTGGATCGGGCGGAGTTCCTCGCCGTAAGCGAGCAGCGATCTTTCTGAAAAGCTTCCCCGGCATGGGATATTTGAGCGGCTGTAATCCGGCTGCGGATGTCGTCAGGAAAAATCGTGGAGTTACCAAAGGGCACGTTCAGTGGGCAGATCGTTCCGGACACTACACAGACGGATAAGTAGGGTTCGGTTGCGCGTTACAACCTATTCCGGCAACTGATGGCGGCTAAAGTGATGCGGTCCGAAGTTTTGGATATGGCTGACTAGGCACGGAAAGCCTTTTGAACGAGTGTGAACCTCGCTGCTCCTATCAATCCAGAATCATCATTAAGGACGATCTTGACTGGTATCTCCTGCAGCAGATTCCTCATTCGACCCTTGTTGAGAAACGAATCCATGAATAACCCTTCTTTCATCTTTGGCACAATCTTGCCGGCAATGCCCGCGATGAAGACTCCGCCAGTGCTCATAAACTTCAAGGCGCAGTTTCCAGCCTCCGATCCGAAAACACTTACGAAGATTGACAAGGCCCGGTCGCAGATCGGTGCTTTTTTTGAAAGAGCCAACTGCGAGATCAAGGCGGGAGCATCTGGAGCGGCGGCCAACTGATCTCGCAACCACGCGGGCTCTTCTTCCTTTGATGTGTCCCTCAAAAATTCATAGATGTTCATGACACCGGGGCCTGATAAGACCCTCTCGTAGCTCACATGTTGTTTCTCGTACTTCTTCATAAGGTACTGAAGAAGCTCTATCTCAATGTCATCCTTGGCAGCGAACTCTGTATGCCCACCTTCACACGCAAAAGGATGATGACGATGTCCGTCCCAATAAAGGCCTGCTTCTCCGAGCCCCGACCCAGCCGACACCACCGCAGTGTTGCCCGCCGCCTCTCTCGATCCTTCGCTCAAAGTGACAAAATCTTTCGACTCAAGCGCATCAATCCCATATGCGAAGGCCTCCAGATCGTTGATCAACCCGACGGTACGCAGCTTCAATTGCGTGGCAAGTTCCCGTGAGTCGATGATCCAAGGTAGGTTCGAGATCTTGCTCCGGCCACCCCTCACCGGGCCCGCAACTCCGAAGCACGCCGACTGCGCTGGGATACCCTCAGTCTTCGTGAAGTCAGCAACGATTTCAGCCAGTCCTTTGTGCTCTCCGCTGGCATAGATTTTCTCAACCGCGCATTGAAGGCGATTTCCCTCAGTCTCGAATGCTGCGAGTCTTGCATGGGTGGCGCCGATGTCTCCCGCAAGTATCATAGGATTTTCCTCCAATGCCGCCCGTCGCGCTCCATGAGATCATCCGACTCCTTCGGTCCCCACGTACCGGACGCGTAATTTGGGAAATTACGAGCAGGGAGCGCTTTCCAGACATCTAGAACCGGATCGAGAATTCTCCAGCCGGCCTCGACCATGTCCGCTCTCTGAAATAGAGTCGCATCGCCGATCATGCAGTCGTAGAGCAGCACTTCGTAACCCGTATAGGGCTCGGCGTTAAACCATTTCGAGTATTCGAAGCTCATCTCTACCGATCCAAGACGGAGCTGGGCGCCAGGTATTTTCGCGCCGAAACCAAGCGACATTCCTTCATCCGGTTGGATTTGAATCACCAACCGGTTGGTTTGTAGTTTGTGCACTGCCGTTTGCCGGAAGAGTTGAAACGGAGCCCGCTTGAACTGAATTGTGATTTCAGTGTGGCGCTTCGCCATGCGCTTCCCGGTGCGCAAATAAAAGGGAACACCTGCCCATCGCCAGTTATCGATATTCAGCTTCATGGCCACAAATGTTTCCGTCTTCGATTCCGGTGAGACTCCAGGCTCGGAGCGATAAGCCTGCACCTTTTCGTTCAGGATCGTTCCCTCGCCATATTGTCCGCGTATCGCCTGGTGCAGAACATCTTCCGAATCCAATGTTTGGATGGCATGCAAGACTTTTGCCTGCTCGTCCCGGACAGCATCGGCACTGAATGATGCCGGAGGCTCCATTGCGGTCAGGCTGATCAACTGCATCATGTGGTTGGGGACCATGTCCCGCAAGGTGCCAGCGGTGTCGAAATAACCCCCACGCATTTCGACGCCTACCGTCTCAGCATTCGTAATCGCGACGTGGTCGATGTAGCGCCTGTTCCATATAGGTTCAAAGATTCCGTTACCGAACCGGAATACCATGATGTTTTGCACAGTTTCTTTGCCCAGGTAATGATCGATCCTGTAGATCTGCTTTTCTGAAAGCACGTCCTTGATGTTTTGATTAAGTGCCATGGCTGATTCGAGATCTTGACCAAACGGCTTCTCGATCACCACTCTGCGCCAGTTACCACCTTGCTGCTTTGAGAGACTCGACCGTCCCAGATGCTGGACAATTTCGCAGAAGAACTTAGGCGCAGTGGCCAAATAGAAGAGATAGTTCTGGCTCGTGCCGTGCTGTTGATCGATGACGGCCAGCGCTTCTTTCAGTTTTGCGTAAGTGGATTCATCGCCGAAGTCACCACGCTGGTAGTGAAGGCATTGCTGGAAGCGTTCCCAGGCCTCGCTGCCATGGTCCTCAGCTTGCAAGAAGGTGGTTGATTTCTTGCGGAAATCTTCAACACTGAGGTCATCGATGGCTATCCCAAGAACGGCGAACTCTTTGGGCAGCAATCCGGCTTTTCCAAGGTTGTAAAGCGACGGAACCAGCTTGCGCATCGTGAGATCACCGGTGGCGCCGAACACCACCATTGCGCACGGACCTGCGGGTTTGCCCGCCTGTTCGAGTTCCTCATCTACTTCAGTAACAGGAGACAGTGACATTTCCAGACCCACCCACAGTGGGCGCTACAGTAAAACGCTTCACAAACGCTGTCAAGCCGAAGCCGGCGCGATCACCGAAGTCGTGTGATGGCCCGCGCGGAATACGCGCAATCCTCGACACCTGTTACAGGAATCTCAGCCAGGTGTTCGGCCGTTGGCTCTTCACTCTTGCAAGCCAGCGGCACGGAAAGTAGAGCAACAGAATCACAATCCCCCACACAACGTACAGAGTACCCAAACTCCAGGTGTATCCATTCGGTGGTGGAGGATTTCCCATGGGATGATTGGCGAAGAGCCAGGGAGCAATCGATCCTGATCGCAAGACCGACACCACGAGTGCCGCAGCATGAATTAAAGGGATGTGTAACAGGTAATAGAAGAAGGGCACCCGTCCAAATGTCTTGAGCACTTCTGCGACTGGCCCTTTAGCTTGATTCAAAAGCGGAACCGCAATGAGCATCGGTCCAAGTGTCATCAATAAGAATAGAAGTGACGCCGGATACTTGGTGGTATTCAGGAAAGCGAGCAGTGGCGGCATTTGTGAGAACGCATGCCACGACCTCGGATCGCCATATAGGTTGAATCCGCGCAGGATCAAAAAGAGAAAGACTGAAGCGAAACCCATCTGAAAACAGATTCGACGGCGTCTGTGCTCCGGCAAACGCATGACTGCTCCAAAGGCATAACCCGCCGCCATCACTCCGATCCAAGGGATGATTGAATATAGAACCATCAGGGTCGGCCCGTTCGTTCCCAGTTGTATGGGGCCTCCAAAATACAGGATTTGCCAAAGCCAGGCGACACTGCTTCCGCGCAAGTGGGGCAACAATCGGGGAAGGAATGGATCGACGAGGTTATGCCCAAAGATTATTGCAAGTCCAAAGGCTCCGATCGGCAACGTCGGCAACCTTACAAGCAATGCCATCAGGACCATACACCATCCGATGGACCAGATCACACCTGCTAACAGATAGTGTCGGTAATCAAAATTGAAGGTCCAGGCAAACCGCAAGAACGTTAATTCCAGGAAAACAAGGAAAACTCCGCGAGTGGCGAGATAGCGCGCAACTCCTCCTATGTCTTTCTGTCTTTGCCTATAAAGATAGGCACCCGTACCTGCGAGAAACACAAAAATAGGTGCGCAGAAGTGGGTTACCCAACGGGTGAAAAATATGCCGGCAGTGGGGCCGCCCGGCGGTAATCCTGAGTACACACGGACATGGTCGATCGCCATGAGCACCATGACCAAGCCGCGAATGATATCGATTGAGACGATACGGCTCTTTGAAGGGAGACTTTCGGTATTGAAATAGAGTTCGCGATCTTGACGGAGTTGACTAGACAGAACCATGGCAATTCACGACCTCTGGATGTCGTGCAAGCGATGGTAGGTAATAAAGTTGCGCGGAGCAAGTGCAAATTACTTCTGCAAAGGCCAATCTGTGAGGAGTCGAAGCGTATCGCGAAAGCACAGGGGAGGGGGCACAACAAAGGCGCACCGACGAAAGGTGCGCCTCACATTGTGGCTATGCTGCTTGACGCGTGCTCGCGGCGTCAGAGCCGTGCTGTTTTACGAGCTTGTTGTATTCGCCGAGAATGAGGAAGGGCGCTGCCCATTGTCCTACAAAAAGAGCGGCGTTGTCTTTGCCCATGATCTTCAGCGTTAATGACGCTCCCATGGATATAAGCGCACATGCTAGGAATGCCGAAGACGGAATCTTTGCGGTGCGCGATTCGATCGCGCCGGTGAAGCCATCTTCTTCAGCTTCGCCTGCGAAAACTTTGTAATCTGCCAAACTGGTGTTCTCCTGATTTGAATTTTTCTTTCGGTATTGAGTGTGATGCCGCTCATTCCCGGCTTGCAGCAGCAGCAAAGAATCATTTGGCTTTATGTTTGCCCCGCCAAACTTTCTCTCTAATTTTGTCTGCAGCAACAAAGAGAACGAGGACCCAAGGGGTCCTCGTAGACTCTGACGTGAAGTTTAGTAAGTTCCGGTTCTTGGCAGTGGATGATCTGACCCTGGCATGGGGCGATCAGACTTGGCAGAGTCCGCAGCAGCTTCCCCAGTCGAGGAAACGTCTTTGGCGCCCGTTTTCTCGAGCAGGTCCTTCGCTTTGCTCGTCCATTTGGAGTCGTCGCAATGAACAGACAGAAGGATGCCGCCCTTCTTGATTTCGCCTTCATAGCGTTTGGCCTCGTACTCGGGAATCCCCATTCCGATCAGGGCTCCTGTGATTCCACCTACGACTCCGCCCGCTCCGGCTCCCGCAAGTGCGGCAACGATCGGTCCTGCAGCAATGAACGGACCAACGCCAGGAATGGCCAATGCGCCGATGCCGACCAACCATCCCAGCGTTCCCCCAAGAACGGCTCCAGAGGTAGCGCCGGTCGCGGTGCCTTCAGGCGCTTTAGTGTTCTTTTCGTGGGCAAACTCTTTGGTGCCCTCGTTATCGGGGAAAAGCACCGAAACGTCTTCGTTGCGGAAGCCTTCTGCCTTTAGTTGTCCGACCGCGTTCTCAACCGCTGTTCTCGTCGGATAAATACCGAATGCTGCTGTGTTCTTTCCTGCCATGAATTTCTCCTTGGAATGTTGATAGTGCGATTACTGCTTGGGATTGACTTGCAGCTGATCCGTGACATTTTCTGTTCCCGCCACAGCAGCAGCTTTCTGTTCCACCGACAACTTTTCATCATCGGAGCGGACGGGTCCCTTCAAAGTGACCTTTCCTGCTTGAGTGATCACTTTTACGTTGTGAGCATAGGTCGAGAGGGACTTGTCTTTAACGAGAGACTGTCGAATGTCACGTGTGATTTCGCGATCGGATCGATTGTCCTTTTGCTGGTCCGCAGTCGCCTCGGATGCATTCCGGTCACGCTGATTAACTTTGGTGTTATCGGGGGCTGAGTGAGATTGAGCGGGTGTATCCTGCGCACCTAATAAGGCGGGTGAGCACAACAAACAAATGGCCATGCCACGTGCAATGTACCTCATTATTTCTCCTGGTATTTTCTGTTGTTCGAGCGCTCGAACTTCGAGCTGGCGCTTTCGAACGAGAGGCGTTGGTATCTGCCGCTTGGTTTTGGGTGGTATCCGGTAAGAGCCCATGCAGCCGCGGGCGGTTGTCCCAGAAAGCGCTGTCCCTGAGTGGCGATGCTGTTTTTGGCTTTGCGCAACTCACCACGGGGCTTAGAACACACTGAGAAACTACGCGGCAGCCGAGCATCCTATATGCGGAACCTTCTTGGGGCACTGCTCCGGTGTGAAGTCATTGAGGCGACACTAGCCTCTGAGTCTGTGTGTGACGAAGTCAAGCGGTGTTCGTCTACAAGATTAGAGTTTGAGAGGACACCCTAGCAGCCGTTCAACAGCTGCTTACATTGTGTCGCCGTAGATCTCTCATGGAGGCTTTTGTGAGTATTCGAAAGGTGCTGCCGCTGATTGTCCTGTTTTGCGCGTCCTCCATGATGGGAGCCAGCGGGGGGACCAGCTTGTCCGAGGCAGACATTGCAAACATAAAACAGGTGCATAGTAAGTATGAAGAAGCGTGGCTTAGGGGAGACGCGAATGGAGTGCGCGCTCTCTTCACCGAAGACTGTGTGTTGCTGCCGCCGCATGGAGATACACCACGGATCGGCCAAAAGGGACTGAACGACTACTGGTTTGCCCCTGGTGCTCCGCCGACTCAGATCACGAAATTAGTTGTACTGCCGCAAAGCATTGGTGGCGACGGGCAGATCGCATATGTATGGGGGACGGACGAGGTGGCGTGGACCACAGTGCAAGACGGGAAGACGACTCGCGCGTCTCATAAAGGCATATTCTTAAATGTGCTTCGCAAGCAGGCGAATGGGGAATGGAAACTATCACATCACATGTGGGACGAACCGGTAGAACGACATTGATAATGTTCTATTTGCAACGTTGAGCGAGTGGTGCTAACCGTCGCTAATAACCTTCACGTATTCGATGAGAGGCATACCAAAAAAATCGCGTACCTTGCCGGAGCGTTCAAATCCGTTCTTTTCATAGAACCGCATTGCGCGCTTTAAGGGTTCAGTTGTGTTTAGGGTTATGCGTGAGCACTTCCTGCTTTGAAGATTGCCCACAGCCGCTCTGAGCAATTCCGCCGCAATCCCCGCGCCTTGCCAATCAGGATGCACTGCCAGGCCTCGCAAGTGTCCTGTGCCATCACCGATGACGATGCAACCAATCGTGCCGACGATCTCGTTACGAGGGGTGACTGCCACGAGCAAATTCATTTTCTCAAAGCGCTGCTGGATCGTTTCGGGCGTAAGCACTGTGTCTGCAAAACCCTCAGGCGTGTAGTCCTGCCGGTAGCACTCAAAGCTTGCCCGCAGACATTCCAGGATCTCAGCTGCATCACTTTTTGTCGCCTCACGAATGGAGAACGCGGGGTCTCGAGTCTCGGGCTTCGCCATGCAATCTTCTTCTGCAGATTAGATAGATCCTAAGATACTTTAGGACGCCCCACCTCATTGCCCGTTCTTGAAAGGCGTCTGCGCGACCTATCCTCTCGTTGCCGTTGCCGTGAATTGCCCTCGTCACGCATCCAACATTGTTCATCATCCCTATCAAAAAATCGGAAGAGGCTTCCACTTGCGGAGGGTGCAGGTTACGCTGAGCGCCGCTAAAATAGGTGTGAGAGTTGGAGCTGTACATGAAAACGCCTGTCCCGGTGGAATCTGCCTCTGTATTAATCGACGAGAAGATCAAGGAACTTGGGGACTGGCGCGGGAAGACGCTCGCGAAAGTGCGCGAAATCATACACGAGGCAGACCCTGAGATCGTCGAAGAGTGGAAGTGGGTCAAGCCGACATCGCCGGGGACTCCCGTCTTTTCCCACGGCGGCATCGTCTGCACGGGAGAGACGTACAAGAACGTCGTCAAGATGACATTTGCCAAGGGAGCTGCGTTGAAGGACCCTTCCGGTCTATTCAACTCCAGCCTCGACGGGAATGTCAGGCGCGCCATCGACATCCACGAAGGCGAGAAGGTCGATGAGGCGGCCTTGAAGGATCTCATCCGCGCTGCAGTGGCGCTCAATCTCAAGGGCAAGAGCAAGCCGAAGCCCCGGCGAGCGAGCAGCAAGCGGGCCGACTAGCTTCATCGCAGGTCCCTCATATCTCCAATGAATGAGAAAAATTGGTCGGGGAGAGAGGATTTGAACCTCCGACCCCCTGGTCCCGAAACAGCGACTCATAGCTGCTCTCACCTGTTTTCAATCACTTACAACGCTCTCAACCGCTCTCATTCCTACGAAATCACCTCATTCTGAGCGTTTGGGTGACCCTTTTGGGTGACCCAAATCCGATCTGACAGTCGGGTTTTCTTTCCTTGATTCACTCAGCGGAGATGGTAAAACCGTTTCCCAACTTTCCGCTAATGGGAAAATGTTTTCACTCTGAGTAGTGCAAAAATTGCACAAACTAATGGGCAAAAGAATGAAAGGTGCTCACAATGCAGGGCTTAGCGTTTGGAAGCAGAGTTGCTATTCAGAGTACCTGTATCACCCGCGTACCCCAATATTCAGCAAGCAACAGGAGGAATAATGGAAGCGAATCGGCCGGTCATCATTATGGAACTGCCGCAGCGATTAAACCTCAACGAGGCTCGCACCTTCTTACTCCAAGAGATACATCCGTTCTTCGCGGCAGATCGTCCGCAACTCGTATTCGACCTCGCGATGGTGAAACAGATCGATTTCGACGCTGTCGAGATGCTGCTCGCATGTATGGCAGAGTGCATAAAACGCGATGGAGATTTAAAGCTGGCAAATCTCAGCTCCCACTCCGCCTCGGTCCTTGAACTCACGCATACGGATCGAATCTTTGAAATCCACAAGACCAGCGACGATGCTGTGCGGAGTTTTGCCAAGTTGTCGGGTTCACGGAAAAGTCAGGGAAACTTGGTTGCGTAGGGTGGTGCATGCTTTATTCACACGTATCGGGCAGTTGTACGATCGCGCTCCTGTTGGGCGGGCCCTACGCCGTCAAAATCACCTCATTTTGAGCGTTTGGGTGGCCCCATTACGATCGGGGTCATTCGATGGCAGCTTCCGCGTGCGCTAGACTTCCTTTGCAACACAAGGTGCCAGACTTTGATTGCTAAAGTCTGGGAATCATCTTAAAATCTCGGATCGTGCTGCCTGAGTCTCACGCCCGTACTGTTCTTGATCTTGGTCGCGATCCCAATATTGTGACACTCCGGCGCGCATTGCTCACGCATTTCGGCTTCGTAGTAGCAGAGTCCCTGCCCCGGCAGGGCGAAATGAGGCGGGTCCGAGAGTCAGAGTATTCTATTGTGCTTCTCGACTGGACGATCCCAATGATATCGCGCTTCAGACTAGCGGCAGCGGCGAAGGCGCGCAGGCATGCCACGGCAGTAGTTGTCTTGCACGCGAGTGGCGCTTTAAACAACCCCCATGTAGATGCTGCGGTGGACACCCGAGCCGGGGTGGAGCAGATTCTTACCGCCTTGAATGAGGCGCAAAGACAGCTGTCACTCCGCGCACACGAGCATACCGAGCTGGATAGTGAATACGTTGTTGTGGCGAATCGAGATCGCCGTTATACCTACGTATCCTTACCGGTCTGCGAGTTGTTGGGATACAGTCATAGCGAGCTGCTAGAAATGACCATCGACCAGTTGACGTATCCGGAGAGTGCGGATTCTAGTGTGCTTTTTCATCAATTTCTCGCTGATGGGTCCATGACTGGCGAGTACATCTTGCAAGACCGTCTCAAAAGGCCTGTCAAAATCCATTATCACGCTTCTGTGCTGGAAGATGGATGTCTAATTTCTGAATGGAAGGTTCTGAGCAGGCCTGAGGAACGCTCAGCCAATCCAGGAAGGCGGAAACCTGAGACGAACGGTCACCTTGAGGACAGGGCAGTTTCTTAAGTGCAAGAACCAAACTTCTTCCCCAATAAATGCTCGACCGAAACCATCCCCACAATGGAGTACCTTCCGAGTATGCCTAAGCTCTTTGAGTCTGCAGAAGCTCACGAGATCGTCGACATCACCGCAACGATTGCCAAGAACATACTGAATGATCCTCGTGCTAACGAGAAGCAGAAGGAAGTCGCGCAGATGATTCTAGACAAACGGCGCCGGAAAGTGAGCGACAACACCGGCAAGGGCTAGCTTGAAAGGCTTTTAGGTTCGAAAATCAGCATGAGGTTGCTGCTCCTCATCACGAGCTGTAGAACCGTTGCCGACCCGGCCTGGAATCGGGCATCTCGGTAGCAAGGTTCAATCCTCCACTAAATTAGGCGTAGCTGCCTTATCCAGCTTTCGTGTGCCGCCGCGAATGCATCAATACAGAAAGACAGCTTCCCGAACGGAGCTTGCTTGGCACATCGGCGTTTAGAGATAACCAATATTTCCACGCATCGCTCGTACGGCGAATCGAAAGTTGCTGCAAGTGAACGCCTGCTTCGTAACGCCTTTGAACATGCTGCGGCAGGGATGGCCGTCATTGATCCTCAAGGTAAGTTCTTTGAAATTAACGAATCCTTCTGTCGAATAACTGGAAGGACAGCGGAAGACCTATTCTCCCGCGATCTCTACGAAATTACCCACCCGGACGACCGCGAACGCAGCCGTCTAGAGATGCAGCGGTTGCTGGCGCAAGAAGTCGAGAGCATCGTCATTGAGAAGCGATATGAGACCTCAACTCGGGCAACCGTCTGGGTACGAAATTCAGTATCGGTGTTGTGTGGGGAAGATGGCGTGCCTGAGGTTGTGGTTGCCATCTGCGAGGATGTGACCGAACGACGTAATGCCGAGCAGTTGCTGTTGGAAAGCGAACAGCGCAATCGGGCGATTCTGAGGAGTACCCGTGACTGCATAAAGGTGCTCGACCTAGGCGGGAATGTTCTCTCAATCAACCCAGAAGGGCAGGAGCGGCTAGGAATTACTGATTTTGAGCAGGTGAGAGGAAGATGCTGGACAGAATTCTGGGACGGTAATGATCGGCAGTGCGCGGAGAAGGCAATCGAGAAGGCGAAGAACGGTGGCGAAGGAAGTTTTGAGGGATTCTTCGTTAATTTTCGAGGCGAGCCGACTTGGTGGGACGTTTGCGTCACTTCGATGAGGAATGACGAAGGAAAAATCACACACTTGCTCTCAGTTTCTCGAGAGATATCAGAACGCAAGAAAGCCGAAGAAGCGCTGCGCAAAACTGAGAAGCTGGCAGCTATGGGGCAGATGGCGAGTTCGATTGCGCACGAAATCAACAACCCACTGACTGCCATCACGGGGCTGGTCTATCTCGCGGAATCAGCACCCGAAGTCAGCGACCAGACGAAAGGATATCTTAATCGGGCGCAAGCCGAACTGCAGCGCGTCGCTCAGATCACTACCCAGACGCTAAAGTTTCATCGCCCCACAGCGCAACACACACCTACGGATTTGGCGGAAGTGTTCGCGTCTGTGATGTCACTACACCAAGGCAGAGCACGGAGTCAGAACATTGAAGTCAGGGAGCGGCATCGGCTGAGTACGGTCACCTGTAACTCTTCCGAGATACGGCAGGTTCTCGCGAATCTCGTCGGCAATGCCCTTGATGCCATGCCCAAAGGCGGAAGGCTTCATCTGCGTACAAGGGGAGGAAAACATCGGAAGCGTGGGCACCAAGGCGTATACATTACAGTGGCAGACTCGGGAGAGGGTATGAGCAAGGAAACCCGCACTCACATGTTCGACGCATTCTTTACGACCAAAGGGGCAAGCGGCACCGGACTTGGTCTATGGGTAAGCGCTAGTATCTTGAAGAAGCACGGGGCGACTGTGCGCGTCCGGAGCAGCCGACGCGCCGGTCGGAGCGGTACAGTGTTTTCCATATTCGTGCCAGACTAAGAGGAAAGGTCGCCTTAATATCGTTTGCCAGCGCCCATTCCGTAACTCGGAAAGAGTAGCCGGTTGCCTGTATTAAAGGCGTTAGCACGTTTTACTAGGGCCATTATCTCTTAATAAAGATAGGTTTGTGTGAGGCGTCCCGCGACTCAGGGTATTCTAGGGGTGTGATAAGACCCTGTTTTCTAGTCGTAGATCATGAATATCCCGGGAGCATCTCTACTCGCAAGCTGGTGATCGAGACCGCAAAGTTTAATGTGATCACAGCTTACAGCTCGCAAGAAGCACTTGCGACTTTTGAACGATTCCCGAAAGTGCATGGGATCGTGCTCAATGCGGAGATGGACGGCATGTCTTGTGAACAGCTCGTCCAGTCGTTGAGAGCGCTGTCGGCGAACGTTCCTATTGTTGTGACATCACTAAGGCAGCAACGGCATTGCGGCCCTGACGAGTACCACGTGGACAGTTACGACCCCGAACAGCTGCTGACTCTGCTTAAAAAACTTAATCCAAGCGAGGCGTAAGAGCTGCGCGGCGCTACGCAAGCCCTTTCGAAAGGTTGGAGCGGGCGAATTGCGAGCGAAAATACATTTAATTGATCGCACCTAACCCAAAAGACCCGCCTTCCGGGCTTTCTGTGAAGGTGTCCACTAGGCGGTCTTGCGAGGATCGATCTTATTGTCTGAGTCCGGGCGATCGATGTCTTTGCGATCGACGGCGGCTCTGGTTTACGCGCAACATTCGATAAATAAGCTCGCATCGAAGGGCAAAGGATGGAAACATCCTAGAAGGAGTACCAAATGTCAGATCAGAAGCAAGGACAGCAGGATGGCGGACAGCAAGGTGGCGGGCAGCAGGGTGGTCAGCAAGGCGGCGGGCAAAAAGGTGGGGAGCAAAAAGGTGGCCAGCAAGGTGGAGGTCAACAAGGTGGAGGCCAACAAGGCGGTGGTCAGCAGGGTGGCAAGAAATAGCGTGAGAGTCCAAGAGGCGCTTTGAAGCGCCTCTTTTTAAATATTTGGAGGAGTGACACATGGAAATGGCTACGCTCAGGGAGTTGCTCATAGATGAGCTGAAGGATTTGTATTCTGCGGAGAAGCAGATTACGAAGGCGCTGCCACGAATGGCAAAAGCCGCCAGCTCAGAAAAGCTGCGTAAAGGTTTTCAGGAGCATCTTGCTCAGACAGAGGAGCAGATCAATAGATTAGACCGGATTTTTGAGGAACTTGAAGAAAGTCCTCGTGGCAAGAAGTGCAAAGGAATGGAGGGTCTTCTGCAAGAGGGTGAAGAACTCATGCAAGAAGACGCCCAGCCCGACGTGATGGATGCTGGCTTGATAGCGGCGGCACAACATGTCGAGCATTACGAAATTGCTGGCTACGGGTGCGTGCGTACATATGCGAATGTGCTCGGGATGAAGAAGATCGCGATGCTGCTGGAGCAAACATTGGAAGAAGAAAAAGCTACCGATCAAAAGCTTACGAAACTTGCGGAAGCTATCAATGTCCAAGCAGCAGGATAAAAGGCTTCACTAGTTTCACACCTTCACTTCGGAATTGAGGGACCAATGCGAAATTTTCTTGTAGGTCTAGGGGTAGGATATGTGGCGGGCATCCTATTGGCGCCCGGGCGTGGCGAAGAAATACGCGAACGTATCATCGAGAGAGTAAGTCGGCTAATTTCGCCTGGGCAAGAGGAAGTACCTGGCGCCGCTACCAGCTCTCTCGCGTATGCCCTAAACGAGGCGACCGAAGAGGAACTGAAGGCGGTCAGGGGCATTGGCAAGGGTCTCGCGCGGAAAATAATCCGCAATCGGCCTTACAAAACTGGCAACGAAGTCGTGGAAGACAAGGTCTTGCCCGAGCCTACGTTCGAGCGTCTGAAAGAACAGTTCACTTGATTATCTAACTTTCTGCTCGATGACGAATGTAATGCTACTCAAAGACCACGCTGTGCAAAGTCGAGAGCCGGTCGTTCGAGCTTTGGCATATCATTCTCCTATCGAGAGACGTCGTGACATTATCATCCACCCTGAGCAAGCTAGGGTCGAATCTGCCCTACAGGCAGGCCGTGGATTACCCCTCAAAGTGACCTTCTCAAGTATGGTGACATCATGAATGAATCTAGCATTTTTAGACAAGTGACAGAAGAGGCCAAGAAAAGGCGCGAAGAACTAAACGAGAACGCCAAAGCGCGCAAAGCAAGCGAGATCGCAGGTGAACGTGCGCAAAATGCGCAACGTGCGAAACCTGTAAGAACTTCGGACAACGCAGTCTTTTCTAGGTCAGCTATTTCGGACTACGAGCAAGGAATGCTTGGGGAAGATGAAAATGAAATTGAACCCGAAGAGTTCGCACCTCCCGATTTAAATTCATAGAACAAGAAGGCCAGGGACTCCGACCTTCAGACTTACAAAGGTGCTATAGGAGTTCTGCCGAAGACGTTATCCCCCGCGCTTCATTCCAGCGTCGGCGCGAATGATGCAAGTCTCACCAAGCGATTCTCTATCTTTCGATTACAGCTGGGCAGCCGTGAGGAAAACCTTCTGAGCTAGTCCATCAGCTCTACGGGCGGCACTTCTCGTTGCATCTCTCTGTGACCTAGGGCGTGGTAGAGAGTGGCTTGATGTCGCCGCAGTCGGCCGAGAGCCATTTGCCGGTTGAGGTCATGTGGGAGGTTTGAGTTTGGCCTCCGGACTGGGTGGTAGACGTGGTTTTCACGATGTAGTTCTCAGGATTGGCGAAGATGATTTCGCTATCGCTCTCAAGATGGCTTTGGGAGCAGCTGGTGTGCGATTTCCAGGAGGCATTCGTGCGGGTGCTGTATGTGGTCTTGCAGTCAGGAATGGGATTCGCGAAGTGCTTGCTGTCGAGCATCTCGCGAGTTTGACACACCTTAGCGATGTTGCCGCTGGCATCCATGCCGCGTTGCTTCATCATGGCTTCGACTTGGGCGCGACGTGCGGGGGGCATGTTCTTCAAGCGCTCGGACATGTCGGGGGCCTTCTGTCCATTGGTTTCGCGCTCGATATGAACCTGCCACAGCCCGGGCTTCACGGGAGCGGTTTGGGCGTGGGCGGCGAAGGTGCCAAGCGCGAGGGTGCAGAGGTAGATCGAGCTGCGAAGGTTGGTCTTCATGGTGATTTCCTTTTGGGACGGGGCGCGTGGGGCGATGCTTGAAGATTGCCTGCGTGTGCCATCCTGCCAGGCTACGGCAACGCGCTACTCAGAGCAAGTTTCAGCCTAGGACTCTTCCTATTTGCTGAGGACGCGCACGTAACCACTGAAAAGGCGACGTTCTCCAATCAAAACTTCTCCGAACGAAATTTCTACGGGGACCTGACTGCCATTCTTATGCATAGCAGGCAAGCGAATACCATCCCAATTCAAACTTCGCTTCCCAGTGTGCATGTACCGACTGAACCCCGCCAGATGACGATCTCTAAGTTCAGGGGGAATGAGCACGGTTAGGGATTCACCAATGAGTTCCGTCTTCTCATAGCCAAAGAGCTTGCAGGCCGCTGGATTCACGAAAAGGATTTTGCTCTGTGCATCGATGGTGAGGATTGCTTCCGTATGAACTGCCTCAAGCCGATCGTTCATGGTCACAAGTGATCGCTGTTTGTGTAGAAACTGGCCAAGAGCCTTACCTACTTCTTGAAAATCGTTCAGTCTTTCTGGTTTTGGCAGATCATTCGTCGAGAAGACCTCCAAAACTCCCATCACAACGTCTCCAGCGATAAGCGGAACGGCACAGTAGGAGCGCAGTCGACATGATGATGCAACGATCAACCGCAAAAAGTCTCCCTGCTCTCCGATGTCGGGGATGACGATTGGTGTGCGGCTGAGCCACACTTTTCCAGGAGCGCCCTCACCTATGCCAAGCCTTGTGTCGAAGCATAAAGATTTAAAGGCGCTGAATTCTTCTTCGTTTGAGGAGTCAAAGTAAGCGCACTGAAGGACGAGAGATTCGTAGTCAGCCTGCCAGAAACACGCCACCTCGAAGTCCATCTCGGAGCGAACCAGCTTCAAAGTTTCATAGCACGCAGCTCCGGCGGTTGGTGCATCCCCTAAAATGTTTGCCGTGTTGTACAACAGTTCCGAATCACTTGACATAGGCGTGGAGTGCTTCACCTTACGAACAATTCATGCTTAGAGTAGATGGCAGTGATCAGACAGCAGATGAAAGATTCCAGTTACTTTGGATGGTTACTCTGTTCAGCTGAGATGCCCTCCAGGTATCGCGCGAGTTAATTCCATCCACTCTGGATCGCTGCTCGTTACCCTCATACATTGCCCAGGAGGATTTTAGATGTCCAAGAAAGAAGCCTTGGAAGAACTGATAGACAACCCAATCAGTCGCCGTTCGTTTGCAAAACGTGTCGGCATGATCAGCGCAGGAGTTGCAGGTACTTCTCTGCTGGGAGGATCGCTCGTCAAAGCAGTGGCCCAGCAGTCCGGGATATCTGCAGCTGGCGCCATCACCGATGTTGACATTCTCAACTTCGCACTCAACCTCGAGTATCTTGAGGGCGAGTTCTATACAGTCGCCACTCAGGGCGCAACACTCGAACAGGAAGGAATTATCCCCGCGTCCGCAGTGGGTGGACCGACCACTGGGGGAAACAAGGTTCCTAATATCGCGAATTCCCCGATTGCCTACCTAGCAACTGAGATCACGAAAGATGAAAAGTCTCACGTCAAGTTGCTTCGGTCCGCATTAGGTTCTGCGGCCGTGAAGAAGCCGACCATCAAATTGGACGCGCTAGGGATTGGTTTCAGCGATTGGCGTTCGTTCCTCACTCTCGCTACCGTCTTCGAGGACGTGGGAACCAGTGCATACGCTGGCGCGGCCACTCTTATCTCCAGCAAAGCGTATCTTGATGCCGCTGCCCGAATCTATGGCACCGAGGCGCAGCACTCCGGCGCGTTGCGGTCGCACTCGATCGATCAGGGCATCAAGGTACCCAACGCTGACGGCAAGTCCATCACACCGACTCCGGGAACCCCCTTCTTTGTTGACGGCATGGGACTTACTATCCCGCGTTCTGTATCCGAAGTCTTGGCCATCGTCTATCACGGCGGTGCTCATTCGGGCGGCTTCTTCCCAGCCGGCCTGAACGGAAACATTAAGTAGCTCTCTCGACGTGCACTAGAGCAAGAGGACTCGCAACAAGAGTCCTCTTGCTATCCAAGTAAGAGGTGATTATGTTCGAAGGCATTTTTCAACCGATGCATCTGCTCGTGATTCTCGGCATTGCGCTTCTCGTTCTCGGGCCCAAACGGCTTCCAAGTCTCGGCAAAGGCCTGGGCGACAGCATCAAGGGGTTTCGAGAGTCCATGAAGGAAATACCTGCGCCAGCGGAAGTCAAGGCTGTCGAGAGCGAAACCACATGATCATGAACCTGCTGGTCATCGCTGCGTTGGCGTTTCTTTGCCTGGGACCGAAGCGTTTCGTCGCGTTGATGGCGAAAGCAGGCACGCTCAAGCGGAGATTTGATCTTGCTACTGGAGATTTTAAGCAGCAAATCTCCTCAGAGCTTACGCGAGTGGTGCCTCATCTTGCCCCTGAAGGCGCAGATACAGCTACGAAAGCAGACGAGTGGTGGTCTGGTAACAAGTCATCATTAGCCAACCTGCATGCGGAGTACGTGCTCTGTTGAAGGGTTCGCTTCTCCTTTATTCACCGCGCTCAGTCCGGATGATGATGTTAATCACGCAAACCACAACCCCTAAGCGGGGTACTACTCAGCTCGGCGAACAATCTCGATTAATTCCTGCCCGGCGGTGCCGCGAGGCAGAAAAACGATATTCTCGCCCTGCATCGCTTCCGCAATATCGGACGGAACACTGGCATCCAGCACTACCACACTGTAGTGTTCCTGCTTCAAAGTGTCGAGTGCCTTCTCCGTGTTGACGGAATAGGATTGATAGCCCGAATGGCGTAGAACTTCACACCGGAGGTTATCTAGTTCAGCATCCGTACCCACGCATAACACTTTTTGAGTAAGCTGATTCTTTGACGAAGGTTTCCAAGATGGCTCAATATTGTATTGAAGCTTCTTCGAAACTTCTCGGGCCAGTGTGGCGAGTGGCGAAATCGAGATCGCATCCACGGTAGAAGACATGCGTGAACCTCACCATTCCAGGCTGCACGTTCCGTACCGAAAGAATTGTGGAAAACTTTTACCTCCGTCCCATGTCAGCATCTCCTCAAAAAGTAAGGCGGTTAGACCACTGAGCAACTCGGCAATGAACCCTCTGCATGCGATTGCGTCTCAAGCTACGGATCGTAAATAGAGAAAATATTATGCACTTGAGCCACGTTTCTACCTGGGCAAAGCTGAGTACCTCTTTTGCTGTCAAAACGCTCACACCCCTCGTGGCGGACGGAACATAAGATGGAATTAGAGCAGAAGAAGAGACAACGACCGGGTGTAAGGGACACGTTAAATGCTCAGTGCTGAAGGAAGTCTCACTTGCTGTCGCTGTATGGAACGGCATCACAGAGTCAGGAGAATAAGATGACTCAAGATAATCCCAACCGTATTCTAGACAGTATTCTAGAGAAGCTGATTGAAACCTGTAAGGACGGTGAAAAGGGCTACCGAGACGCTGCTGAGCATGTGAAGAGTTCAGAGTTGAAGACATTCTTCCATGAGCAAAGTTCAGAGCGCGGAAGATTCGCACAAGAGCTGCAGCTGCCTAGTCTAGGGAGTGAGACAAAGAAGGAATCTGGTTCTGTTACGGCAGCCTTGCATAGGACCTGGATCGACGTAAAGGCGAACCTTGGCGGGGGTGACAAAGCGATTTTGTCGTCGGTAGAGCAAGGCGAAGACAACGCCAAGGCAACGTACGAGAAAGCACTTGCAGGATCGCTTCCTTCGCAACTTGTCGATGTCGTTCGTCGTCAAGCTGAGAAGATCAAGTCAGCACACGACAAAGTAAGGTCATACCGCGATAGCATTGCCGCTTAGACAGCAATCTGAATTGCGCGCATTTCCAGGCTCACTTGTGTCTCCACTGTGTCTCCACAAAAACGGGTGAGTCTGGCTTAACAAACGCCACCACGGAGTACGCCGTTTCAATCCCTCCACATCGGGCAGCACTGTTAAAAAAAGACAGTGATCTGGATTCACAGCATCCAAACTACATATGCACCGGAAGATGAACATCGTACTGGTTCAGGATGACGAGATGGTGCGTCAAACGCTTGCTATGGTCCTGCGAAAAGCTGGCCATAATGTCAAAACGGCAGTCAATGCCGGGCAGGGCATCGCGATGGTTCAAAAGCGAATCCCCGACGTAGTGATCTCCGAAGTTGTGCTACCAGGGAACATGGATGGCGCAACAAGCGGGATCGTTCTTCGCAGACTTCACCCTGATCTTCGCGTAGTTCTGGTCAGCGGAAGTGACGAAGCCGCAAATGTGTGTATCGCGTGCGGAAGAACAGGGAGAAAAATTTGAGGTAATGTCTCTTCCGATCGATCCTGACACAATGCTTGCGGTGATCGAAGGCACGCGCGCTGCTTAGCTCATTCATCCAGGCAGGAGAAACTTAAACCGGTTACTGGCCCCCAATTTCTGCAATGCCAATTCTTAAATAATCATCATTATTCGACAAAAAGGAGTCAATATGTCAAGAGAAAGTCACGAAAAAGCAGCAGAACTCCATGACTTAGCCGCGCATTCACACCGGGTAGCCGCCGAAAGCCACGATAAAGGGGACCACCAGTCGGGTCACGAACAATCGAGACTGGCACTCGAACATTCAAGCACCGCATACGAACATGCAAAGGAAGCCCACAAGAAGTCAAATGCTGAGTTGGAAGAAGAAAACGCAGCATAGAGGCCATTAGAGTTGCTTCCGCATGCTCACAACCAATACCGAGTGCTACTGCCACTGCGACCGCGATTGCAAACCGCTCCCTTCAACCAGTCTGTACTTGCTGACAAATGCACTCGAGCGGCGTTGCTCCGCCATCGATACCGCTCGAGTTTTTTCAGACCGGGTGCTTGATTAGTTTCCTAAACACGTTTCCGGTGTCCTTCCCGTAACGGTGCAAGGCGCGCAAACGATTAATTCAATCGAAAATGCATTTCAACACTGTATGCAACCGCGACTGCATGTCCGTCCTTCTGTGCCCGACGGAACACCCACTGCCTCAGGGCTTCACGCGCGTTTTCGTCCAGCCCCATACCCAGGCCGCGAACCACTTGAACGTTCTCCGGACGCCCACGTCTTTGATAGTCGCGCTCAATAGCACCGTCCCCACATGCCTTGCCTTTCGCCCCCGATCTGTGAACACGGGCATAAACTGCGTGTCCGGATGCAGCAATAAACTCATCTGCCTGCTGGAACGCGGGCATAGAGTTCCTTCCTTGCGCAATATCCTTGATCTCTCAAGTGCGTTAGGAGTGCCAACCGCTTGGCTCATAGGCAAGGTGGAAGGCAGAATGAAACCGACGTCGCTTGACCAAGCCGCCTGACTTCGCTCCGCGGTACTAGCAGCAAACGGCGGTAGGTATACGCGAATTTGTTGATTCTACAAAACGGGAAAAAATTTGGTACATCCGTGAGACGTATAACACACGCGTCATGTGCATCACATTTGTCATGGGTATGTGGGATTGGGACGATCTCTGTGAAAGTTGCCGGTATCACCGCACAATGTGCCTGTGCTTCACCAAGGAATTTGCCAAGGGACTTAGTGGACGTAAATCCGAGCGCGTGAATGAAGGCCGGCCCATACTCAGAGCTTTGGATCCAGACGCTTGCAAATCTCCCGTTTGACGGCTTGACCGTGCTTAATACGCATTCAGCCGTTCTCGCATTATCTTCATACACGGTACGGGGTAATACATCGGCTGGGGACAGATGTGTGACGATAACGAAGGGAGGGCGGGAAGCAGGTCCGGCTCCGCTGATCGGCAGGTCTTTCTGCGAGTAGGCCTTCTACCAACCCGTAGCTGATCATTCACTTAACCTAGTTCTGAGGTGAGTTACCGGTAAACAACCCTCGCGGAAATTAGTTCATCATGTATGCAATCGCTTGCCGAATCATGTGCAAGACTGACTTATTGAAAGTGGCATTTACCAACGAACAAGCGGCTTGAGGCTGCATTTGCCGTGGATCGCTCAAGTGACCCGATTGGTGACACTATGAATGAAGCGAGCATTTTCAGAAAAGTGACGGAAGAAGCCAAAAGACGACGCGAAGCATTAAACGACAAAGCCGAAGCCCGCAAAGCAAGCGAACTCGAAGGCCAACGTGTGCAAGACGCCCAACGTGCAAAGCCTGTAAGAACTTCGGAGGACGGAATCTTTTGTCAGCCAGGTCCAGCGGAATTCGAACCAGGGATGCTTGACGAAGATGAGCTTACTGAAATCGATGTTGACGACGAGTTTTATCCACCCGATTCGGCTTCCTAAGCTAGAGCGCGCGTACCCCTGCCAATGATTGAGCTTTGCCGCTCTTTGCGGTACTTAGCTAGAGTGCGACGGTCTGCTGAAGTGGCGAGAATAACCATTGCTCCACGAGTGATGCTTCATCTTCGTTATTTCCGCGGATATTCGAGAACCGCCACAATGCTGGCTGAGGTCGAGGAGGGAGTCAGATCGCTTACTGCTGAGACTGCATCCGTGGTCACTTGCCGTTTTCCTGGAATGTACCGCCAACTTCCCCTATTGCATTCCATTCGCGGCGTAAACGATTATGCAAGCGGCCTTGCGTTGGTGGGCTGGCGCCAGTCCTTCGGCTTACCAACACGCCTATCGCCCGCGAGACACAATGGCGTATGACTCTGGCCTTAGCATCAACTAGCACCGCCTGAATACATCCTCCAACCACACAAATTCCATCAAAACCGGCATCTTCAAAGGAGAAAAAACATGTCATATTAGCCTGGATTATCTTAGGTCTCGTTTCTGGTTTCATTGCAAGCAAGATTGTGAACAAGTCTGGCGAGGGTCTACTCCTGGACATAATCCTGGGAATAGTGGGTGCGGTTGTGGGAGGGTTCCTCTTCCAGACATTTGGCCATTCCGGGGTTACAGGGCTAAACCTCTACAGCATTCTGGTGGCTGTTTTGGGGGCTATAGTCGTTCTAGTTATCTATCACGCGGTGAGAAGAAGGGTTTGATCACCTTTTTCTGAGTTTCGTTCTAACCACAATCTTTAAACGACGGAGAACTTCCGCGATGGCAAGAAAAAGTGAGCCAACACTGAGTAGCATGTCACGTAAGGTAGGATCGGTCGTGGGTACGGTCGTTAACGCTGTCGGGGCGCTTTCTGACAGTAGGGAAGATGCGATCGGGATTCTTAAGGACGATCACGACAGAGTGAAAAAGCTATTTGACCGCTTTGAAGACGCTAAGGACCGAGCCACTAAGAAGAAGCTGGTGACAGAATCTCTCCTGGAGTTGAAGGTCCATGCTGTCCTCGAGGAGGAAATCTTCTACCCGGCCGTTCGCAAGAAACTCGAAAAACAGATGATGAATGAGGCCGACGAAGAACATCACGTCGTCAAGGTACTGATCGCGGAATTGGAATACATGAATGGAAAGGAGGACCACTACTACGCGAAATTCAAGGTTCTCTCGGAGAATGTGCGTCACCACATCAAGGAAGAAGAAGGGGAGATGCTACCTGAAGCGAGGGGTCTGAAGCTGGACTTCGACAAACTGGGACGAGAAATGTTGAAACGCAAGCAGACAGTTCTGATCAATGGATTCCCACCGGTGGGCGAAGAAGTGATGGTAAAAGGAAGTCATGGACGGGGTGATTCTCCCGCGGAAGCAGCCAAGAAGACACGCAAGACGCCTGCAAAGCGCCGGAAAGCCTGAGCGTATTTAAATTAAGAACACACATTACGATTAAATGGCTGTCCTTGCTTCCCAATGTTTGCCCAAATCTAGGAACCTGGCTGAATCGCGTACAACCGGTGATCGGCACTTGCTCTTCTCACATGTAGCAGAGGAGAGAACCTGATGAGAGACATACATTCCCTGTTGGAGGAAAAACGGGCGCAAACTCAGAAGATTCAACGAGACATCGAGGTTCTGACCGCTGCGCTCACCTTACTGAATCAAGAGGATGGCGGGCGGAACATATCTAATGCTGATCCTTCAACGGTGAAGCGCCCATTGCCCGTCAGCAATGGGAATGCGGGAACGTCGCCAAAGCCGGAGAAGGACAAAATCAACAGTCAATTCCCATAGTTTTCGGAATGATCCGCCAGTAGAGACAACGGAATGAACCCGATAGGCACAAACCGAACTGTAGCAGTTACCCATCCGCTGTTGGTCTGGCCATGAACCGTTCAACCAGAGCAGTCGTACGTCCTTCCATCCCGGAAGAGGATTCCGAACAGTCCGATTCACCCGACAAGTCTTCTGTTGTTGAGATAACAAGGGCTGTTACTTCACGGCTACCTAGAAGCAGCATGCTTTTGGGGAAAGGCCTCGATGGAATTGAGGGAATCGAGAGCCTGAAGCGAGAGGTCTCTCGCTACGATTTCTCACTGGCGCTTGATCTGGTTGTGGAACGTATCGCTGCGCTAAAGAATGTAAGCGGTGCCGCCATCGCTTTCGATTGCGGGTCGGGAATGAGTTGTGTGGCAAGCACCGGCTCCGCTCCAGCCATAGGAGCCACCATACACAGCAGTGCTGGACTTTCCGGCGAGTGCATTCAAACCAGGAAGAGCATCGTCTGCGCAGACACTTCCAATGATGAGCGGGTTGACCCGTCAGTTTGTGAGCGACTCGGGCTCCGATCCGTTGCGATTGTGCCCATCCTCCGGGATACCGAGATGATCGGTTTGGTTGAGCTTTTCTCAGCGTCTCCCAATGGTTTAACGCAGTGGCACCGGATCATCTTGGAAAGTGTTGCGGAGATCGTGAGCGCGAAAGAGCCATCAGAGAATGGTCCACTGCCGAAGATAGAGGCGGGCGTCAAACAATCCGGAGACACCGCTGAAAGGGAGCGGGAGTCCGCGCCTATCGTCTCCGAGTCCTCGAGTTCTCGATCATTCGCAGAAAACTTGCCTCAGGTTTGTGAATCGGCGAATTGGCAACCACTCCAACAGGCCTCCACCGATTTGCACTTTGTCCCGCCCACTTCTGCTTCGAGGACGATCGTAGAAGATAAGAGAACGGCATTCGAAATCGCTCCGTTCCGCCCGGTCTTTGACCTTCCAGGTCTGGATAGGCCATTAAAGCTTCAACGCTCGGGTCCTCCCTTGCAATACGTCGCCATGGGATTGCTAGGCATAGCGATCGTAGCTGCCTTCTTGTGGTTATTGAGGCCCGCGGCATCTCGGCAAACAAGCCCAAGCCGCGAGTTGGCGAAGGTTAATCTGCCAAGCACACAGCCGAGTGCACCCGTGGCAATCGTTTATTCAGGGACCGTTCTTGTATCCACGAAAAAGCTAAACGCGGACGTTTCGCGTGGACCTTCAGGTTTTAAAGCTCGCCCAGCTGAAACGCTATCAGAACCGCTGGTGCCGAATAAGAATTCTGAAGGCATCAAACCTGCAAACGAGACCGGTACCGAGCCTTCGCCTTTGGCGTCAATCGGTCCAAATACACCCGATCTGCCAGACTTGTTATTCGTTCCCAAGGGCACCAGCGTAACTCATAAAGTTACGGAACGCTCAGGGGGTAAGCTGCTCACCAAGGTTCAGCCAATTTATCCCGAATCCGCAAGACTCGCTCATTTAAGTGGAAATGTTCGGATAATGGCGACAATCGATGAATTTGGGAAAGTGAGTAATGTTCGGGGGATGAGTGGTCCCGCTCAGTTATTAAAAGCGGCCGAGGAAGCGGTCCGGCAATGGCAATACGAGCCACTTCTAGTTGATGGCAAGCCGACAGGCACGCAAGCGCAAGTGCAGATAAATTTCAAGCCGGCACGCTAAACTCACATAACAAACTTACGTACCCATCAGCAGTGCCCCATCGTTACGGCTCTGAGAATCGCACCCTATTCCGCCGCGCTCATGTATCAGGAACTGGCGGAAATGGCGGGCAATCGAATCACCGCCATCGCCGGCATGGTCGGGGAGTACCCGGTGAAGATCATCCCGGACGCATAAAATCCCACTGGTTCGTCAACAACTCGAGAGGGAGAATCGGTGGGCACGGTTACATGATCTTAATATCGGAAAATCCTGGTTCCTCACAGTTCGGAGAAAAACATGAATCGACGCAAATTCGTGGGGTATGCGGCTCTTGCGCCGTTGCTGGCTTATGCGGCTGATCTCAAAGGTGAGAGTGCAGAAAACCCGTCTATTTTGCTTCCGGATAGTGCTCGTGTATATGACATCGGGCGCGGAGAAGCCCGCATCCTCGTAGGTGCGGAGCAGTCCGGCGGGGCGTGGTGGCTCGGCAGCTTCCGTAATGACCCGGGCCGGCTAACCTCACTGCACGTCCATCACAGTGCCGATGAGCAATTCTATGCGCTCGAAGGCGTTGTTTCCGTTTGGGTGGATGGCAGCTGGCATGACTTACCCCCGGGGGCACTTGCGGTAGTGCCGCGGGGGACACCGCACGCCCTGGGTAACCGCACCAGACAGGCCGTGCGTTTCTTGAACTCAGGAAATCCCGCGGGCTTCGAGCGATTCTTCGCCGATGTCCAAACGACCGTTCGTCACTTGCCGTATGGCAGTCCCGAGTTCCTCGCCGAGTTGATGAAGGTTTACAAGAAGTACGACACGGAAATGCTTGGACCCGCACCACAAGGCTGAAGTAGTGACTCGCTGTTTCGCAATTACTAACCAAGCTGAAGGCTGCTTCGGCAGTAATAGGCGACCCGAACGTACGGCAGACCCATAACCAAATCTGACGGATATTTTTCTGTCATATGCCAATGTACAAATTTTTGAGCTGCGGACTTTCTGCGTCGAGCGAAAATAGAATCTAGCTCTCACGTATGAAACGATGGACTCCCAATGAGACCTGTTGCTTCATGCGCGCCGTTTCAATTCCGGTACAGCGATGCAGCGATTCTGCCCGGATCAGCGTACCGATGCTCGATGCTTCCGCAACCATCTCAGAACATGAGACGCATACCGATTGAAAAGTCCCAGAGTGCTGAGGAGCTTGGCGAAGGTAAAACAATATCGACTCTGGCATTGCCCCTCCTATTCCTCGACAAATCCGAGTTAATCAGCAGGCTACACGCAACTTGTCAGCACGAAGAGCAGCAATCTTAAAGCTGTTAAATTTCCTCGGCAACTGGGAATAACCAATTTTGCCAATTGGGAGAAAAGTGTTCCTTATTCAGCAGGCAGACTGCCAGCTGAGAGTGGAACGCCTGACCACCCTGGGTACCTCACACATCCCATAGGAGCTGCTACTTGGGGGTCATGGCTCTGGCTAGAATTGCCCATTCGGTAAAGAGCCATTCGCTTTTCTCGCCAACCTCCACAATTCGGAGGACAATCCCATGTTCAGACTCGCAAAGTCGGGACACAACAGTGCGTAATGTTGCCAACGTTTATCTCGGCTGAGTCACTCCGGCGGCTTCTCGGAACGTCCAGTAAAGGGGAGCGTCCGATAGTCGCCGCAGGATGGAAACAAGGGGACCCGCAACAAGGGTCCTCTTGTCTTTGTTGTTTTGCTTAATTGTTTGAACGGCAAACGAGCTTTGGCCTTTTCTCGGCAGTGAGAATAGCGCCTACTCGTGAAGCGTCAGACAATAGGGCCGGACCGCTATTTATTGGGCAGCCTATCTTTGATTGTCTTGGCGACTTCGTCGATGGATGTATGCTGACTCAGTTGCTCCAGGTTCTGGTCCTTCGCGACGCCTTGTAGACCCACCCGCTCTGCTATTTGTCGTTCTATGCCGAGAACTGCCGTGATTTCTCTTTCTGTCAGAAGCAGGATTTGGAGCATCAGTTGATCTTTTTCTTCGGCCCTTCGGCTCATGCGGGCCTGCCGCATAAGAATGAAGCTGGCCAGCAGAATCCCCTCTAGAGCGAAGCATGTGGCGAGCAAAGAGAACGGCGCCGGATCGACATGGGGAATGTTACCGATCCACAAAGTATTGAGGACGATCCAAAGTGCGAAAATGCAAAGATGAGCACCTACAAAGGGAAGGCTTCCCACCAACCCAGCAATTGCATCTCCGACCCGTTCCGTGCGAGTACGGCTTTCATGAAACTCCTACTCGTGCCTAGCTATAACGTTGACGTGGTCCTGAACATGGTCTGAAGATTCCGTCACCGATCCCTCACTTGAATTTTGTCGAAATGAATTTTTATCAGCGCATATACCGCTCACATCCAGTTAGAGGATGTTTACGGCTCGGGCAGCTAGCAGCACAATGATAGTTAGAGAGATAAGGGATTGCAGCATCATCAACCCCTTTGCCCACCTCGATAGGACCTGGGTGTCAGTTGGAGAAAGCGCTGTACTGGTGTTAAACGCAAGAAACAGGTAGTCGATGAAGCGAGGATGCCAGCAATCGGGTTTGGCGGTTGAATCTGGGTGCATTGCCATCTGCGGGAACAAGAACGCCCCATCTTCGTGGAACATGACCCGCTCTCTCTGATGAGCACCTCCGCTGTCCAATCGCCAGTACCACGCAGCGAAAACAAGGACATTGCTTATCCACAGCGAACCGGCTGATTGTAGTAGTTGTAGCGGGGTTTCCTTATGCGTAGGGAGAGCACGTATTAGCAGAACAAGCGATGCGACCAGTGCAATCGTCACAACTCCGTTTAACATCAGTCCGAAGAGCTTGGCACTTTCCTCGGCGCCGCGAGTGTGTGCTAACCACGCGGGAAGTGCGAGTATCACGAATGATGCTGCCAACAACCAGCGCGGGCCTAAGCTGAGCGACTCCGGTAAGGCGAAATTAAGCCCTACGATGGAAGCGAACGCGAGTAGCACCGGCCAGCGAGGCTCGACATGAGGTGATCGTGTCAGAGCCTTGCGCTCAGCAGCAATGCGCGCCGGATTGTGGCGACGTAGTTGGGTCGAGTCAGTGTCGCTTGGGAGAGGGAAGAACTGAATGAAGCGCGTCGCTCCGGTGTGTCCAGAACCGAAACGACGCTAACCAAAGAAGAACCTGGAGTTTACTTCCTTGGCTAGAACTGAACGTATCACTGCCCCTGCATTCGCTCAAATATGTGAGCACCCTCAATGATTAGAACCTCGAAACGCACTTTCCGAGCCGCGAATACGGGTCTGTCGCGGCACTCCGCACTATTGAGACTGGCTGCGGAGAAATTCGCGGCAGCTTTGCCAGTCGTCGAGAACTGGAGCTCATTTCGAATTACCCCTATCCATCCCAGAAGGAGCTCTCGCCAATCCGCGAGGACGTTCGGTGAGGTAGTTGGGTTTGAACCGAAGGTGCGCGCGAGAGGGAAGAGCCTAGCGTTTTCGTGGCAATAGAAACTTGCGTGACCAGCTAGTAGGAGAGCGGCACGATTGCTACATGCCCTTTGGTCTTGGATTCGGGAGTTTACCCAACAAGACGGCGGCGAAACATTCCCAGAGCGGACAAGCCGGTTCCAAACAGGAGGACGGACGAAGGTTCCGGTATGGGCGAAGCGTAAGAGAAGCCCAAGTACTCGAGCGCGTTGAACTTTGTGTCTGCGGGCCTGTCGTTCAGGTAGGTTGAGAGGTCGCCAATGGTGATGCTTGAGATTGTCTCCCCACCGATTGTGAAGAACCGCAGATAGTTGTTGCTACCGGTTATAGGGTGGCTGGCATTGGGACTGGTATCGGTGGTCAAATTCAATACTTGACGAATGATTTGCCCGTTGCTGAGGGTGAAAGAGAAGTCCACGGCGGAATGGCCCACGTAAACGCCCTGCAAATCCATGGTGATATCAGAAACCGGTGTCCCCGGAGTGATGGTGATGACGTTGATTGAACCATCTTCGGCGCGAAGCCCGCCCAGAGCGTCACGATATAGAGGATCATCTGTCCCACCGGGCGTGGAAACGGTTACTGGACCAATATTCGCGATCGTTCCGGTCAGAGGATTAAACGACTTTCCACCCGTATCTGGAAAGGTGACAAAATGTTCTCCGGCAAGATAGGGATAGGGTTGAATCAGGCTGACAGAGTACGTTGATTGAAATTGGATGGTGTCAGCAAATGCGGCCGCGCCACACAATATCGGGGCAAACAGGGATAGTGCAGTGAGCGAGCTAAACGTACGCATTTATCACCCTCCGGAAGCTCAAGGCCCTTTGTGTGGCTAGGAGATCCTCGAACTATCACTTAAGACATCCAGAGTCACTGAATGGTTGTGGCTTTTCCTCCCCCGACCTGCGATCCGTTGTTACTTTAGCTAGTTACCTGGCTGAAGTAAGCACCGTTCGGGCGCACACTAGCTTTCGCAATCTGAAGCAAATGACGGCTGAGAGGCGGATGGGGCAGAGCGATGATGATCTGCCGTGGGTTTGCGATCTGGTGGGTCGGTCGCGCCGGTTGGGGACTGTGGGTCACCCCCCCGCCGAGTTTTTGTGCCAGTAAGGCGCTTAGCAAATTCCTTGGTAAAGCACAGGCACATTGCTTGGTGATAATGGCAAACACTACAGAGCTCGTCCCAGTTCCACATAGCCATAAGCGAGATCTGATGCAGGAGAGGCGGAAGTTTCGTTATCTCAGATTGCCAAGTAGCATTTTTTTTGCCGTTTTTGTGAAATCGACCTCGCTCAACGGTGTTGTGCGGCCTTGGTCGCGACAGCGAATTGCCCATGCAACTTTTCTCTGGTAAGCGCGGTGTCCCACGAGCTCTCGCCAATCCCAGAGTGATGCCGGTGAGCTAGCGGCAATCCAGTGGCGCTTACGAAGGGGAGAGCGCTCTGCGTTTTTTCATGGCGATAGAAACGGCGTGACCAGCTGAGTAGAGCGGCACACAGTTGCTAAGTGCCCTCGAAAGAATACGATTAAACGGGCGTTCCGTCCCGGTTAATTTTCTACAAACTGCTTACTCTAGGCATAGACACATTCGGATAAGCGGGGATAGAGCCCGACGTGGCTGGTCTGATAGAGAGCAAGCAACCGCTGCGTCATCAGGTAGTAGGCGGAAGCCGCCTCGTGCAGGTAGAAAGGAACCTTGAGCGAGCGTTTGCGGAACAATAACTCGAACCGCATCCGGAAGAGCGCACGGCGAAGCTGGACGCCATCCCGGCGCATACGCTCGGCGACGATAATGCCCTCGTCGTGGTTCCATTGTTCAACATAAGCTGCCAGAGCTAGCAGCACCTTCACGTTGTCGCGCATGACCTTGAGGCCCTCTGCGCCGCCCACAGAATTCCACATCTCGTGGGGTTCCATCGTGATCTGATTTGGCTTTGGATCAAGGTGATCGAGGGCGACCGTTGTTACCCCATCCCGAACCACCGGTTTGATTTGCAACAGCAGCTCATCCCAGGCGAAATGGCTCAGGCGGTATGTCGAGACGTGCGAATAGACAAGCCCTGCGGCCAACGCACTCGCGAACACTCCGATAAGGATGGTAATCAGCAT
>CAWBVM010000006.1:0-222673 GCA_963792225.1 Terriglobales bacterium
CGTTCGTGACACGCTAGCAACTCCAGATCGAGAGAGCAAGTCAGGCACACTTCTCGATCTACTTCCCGCGTCCGTACATGTGTGATACCCTTCGCGATGTTGCAGATCGGGCAATACGCGGATGCGATCACCAGGGGGGTGGGGGATGGGTATCTTCAAACCGCGCACGCGGCGCGAGTTCATCAAGAGGGCCCTTGCCGGCACCGCCTATGTGGCGCCGGTCATCGTTTCCGGTGTTGTGCCGTCCGTGGTCTCCGCCTCGCCGCCGCCCGTGCTTGGCGCCGATCTCTCCCTCACCGCGGCGGTCGATAATTCCGGCCCCGCCGTCGGCGACACGATCACCATTACGCTGACGCTCGTCAATGGCGGCCTCGATACGGCGACCAATGTGACGGTGCGCGATACGCTCCCCGCCGGCCTCACCTTCGTCTCCGCGCTGCCGAGTCAGGGCGTCTATGACCCGGCCACGGGTATTTGGAGCGTCGGGACGCTCGCCCCGCTTGCCGGTAGCGCCGCCGTGAAGGCTACGGTGGCGAGCACGGCGACCCTCGCGCTGCGGGCAACGGTCACGGGCTCCGGCAGAATCACCGACACGGCGACGATTACCCACAGCGATCAGCCCGATCCGAATAGTGGCAACAACACCGCGAGCGTGACCATCACGCCGGGCGCTCTCTCCGTCGATCTCGCGGTGACGAAGACGGTCGATAATCCCGCCGCGCCCGTCGGGACGAACGTGACTTTCACCGTGACCGTCAAGAATAACGGGCCGAGCAATGCGACCGGCGTACAGGTGACCGATCACCTCCCCGCCGGGCTGACCTTCGTCAGCGCCGATTCCGCCGCCTACGCGAGCGGCACGGGGGTCTGGAACATCGGCAATCTCGCCAATGGCGCGACAGCAACGCTGCACATCGTCGCCACCGTCGCTGTGGCGGGGACGAAGACGAACACGGCGTCGATCACGGCGAGCACGCCGCAGAACAGCGGCGCCAACGGCAGCGCGAGCGCCATGATCGTGCCGGGGCAGCCGAGCGCCGATCTCGCGGTGACGAAGACCGTGGACAATGCCACCCCGAACAACAACGACACGATCACCTTCACCGTCGGCGTCAAGAACAACGGGCCGTCGGACACGACCGGCGTGCAGGTGACCGATCGCCTGCCCCCCGGCCTGAACTTCGTCAGCGCGACACCGAGCCAGGGAACCTACGATAGCGGCACGGGTCTGTGGAGCGTCGGTTCGCTCGCGAATCAGGCGGCCGCGACGCTGACGCTCAAGGCGACGGTCTCGACGATCAGCACGGTGACGAATACGGCGGCAGTGACGCACAGCGACCTGCCCGATTCCGCCACCGGGAATAACACCGCCAGCAGGACTATCACCCCACGGCAGGCGGATATCGCCGTCCTGAAATCGGTGGACAACCCGACGCCAACCGTCGGCAACACGATCGTATTCACCGTCACGGTCATCAACAACGGGCCGAGCGCGGCAACGAATGTGGCGGTGACCGATCAGTTGCCGAGCGGGGTGACGTACGTCTCCTCCGCGCCGTCGCAGGGTGCGTACGATCATACGACGGGCATCTGGACGGTCGGCGCGCTCGCGGTCGACGCCCAGGCGACCCTGGGGATCACCACAACGGTGAATTCGGCAAGCAAGATCATGAATGCGGCGTACGTGTCGCACAGCGATCAGTACGACCCGAACTCGGGCAACAACTACGCCGCGACGGGCGCCAACCCGAACGCCGCCGATCTTATCCTCCTGAAGACGGTGGACAACCCGAATCCGAGCCCCGGCACCCCGATCATGTTTACCGTCACCGTCCGCAATAGCGGCCCGGCGACGGCCACCGGGGTGACAGTGACCGATCAGTTGCCCGGCGGGATCGCGTTCACCTCCGCCACTGCCTCGCAGGGCGACGTATGACAGCGGCACCGGCCTGTGGACGGTCGGCACCGTCACGACCGCCACCGTCGCGACACTCCAGATCCACGCGACCGCCCCGCAGAATCAGCAAACCAACGTGGCGCAGATCACGCACAGCGATCAGGTGGACCAGAACACGAGCAACAACATCGGTACGGCCACCGTCACCCCGCCGGGTGCGGACCTGATGGTGAGCAAGAGCTGTGGACAAGCAAACGCCGAAATTTGCCGAGAATGTGACGTTCACCGTGGTGGTGAAGAATAACGGGCCCGATATGGCGACGAATGTGCAGGTGTACCGACTACGTCCCCGGCGGGACGACGCTCGTGAGCGCGACGCCGAGTCAGGGGACGTACGTCAGCGGCGACGGGCACCTGGACGATCGGCTCCCTCGCGAACCAGGCGACCGTGACGCTGGTGATGGTCGTCACGCGTCGCGACCCCGAATCAGATTCAGAACTCCGCGTACATCGCGCGCAGCGACCAATTCGACCCGAATACCGGCAACAACAACGCGAGCGTGACGATCACGCCCGTTCCGCCGGCGCTCACCGCCGCGATTTCGCAGACCTCCGCCTGCGGCGCGAACGGCGTGCGCTACACCGAGGGCGTCACCAGCCTCTCGCTGACGAACGGCCCGCCGAATGCGACGATCACCGTCACATTGAATTACGGCGGCGGCGACAGCAACGCCTTCGCCACCCCCAGCGTCGTCGGGACGTTCACGACCAATGCGTCGGGCGCGGGGACGTTCACCGGATCGACGAGTATCAACACCAACTCTGCCATCGCGACCTATCCACCGAGTGTATTCGTGACCGTCGCAGCCGGCGCGACCTATGTCGCCAGCGCGAACGCGACGCTGACGAACGGCGCGGCCGCGTCGTGCAGCCAGCCGCTCACACTCACCGCAGCGGTGTCGCAGGGGGCATTCTGTGGCGATTCCTATCCACTCCTGACCTACATCGAGAACCTAACGAGCCTGACACTCACCGGCGGCCCGGCGAATACCCCCTGGATGTCCGGCTCGACTACACCGGCGGCGGGATCGGCGCATCGTCCTCACTGGGGCAGTTCACGACCGACGCGGGCGGTCACGGCACCTTCAGCGGCTCGGTTTCCATCGACGGTCCCTCGCCATCGGACTTCCCGACGGCGGTCACCGTGGTCGTGTTGAATGGCGCGACGGAAGTGAAGCGCGTTACCTTGACCGCAGGCAACGGATTGACAACGGCCGCGCCAAGCCACTGCTAGAGCGGTCTCCGGCATGATCGGATCGGTGGCGGCGGGCTTTCGCCCGCCGCGGCAAACAAACGACGGCTCAGTTGACGCAAAAGGCGCTTCGCGAGAGATAACGGATGCGGGCCTTCCTGGAAACCGAACGTATGATGTTGCGCCGCTTCACCGAGGACGATGTGGACAATCTTGTCGCCCTCGACGGCGATCCCGAGGTCATGCGCTTCCTCACCGGCGGCACACCGACCCCGCGCGATGTGATCGAGCGCGACATCCTGCCCCGGTTCCTCTCCTGTTACGAGCGATTCGCGGGCTTGGGCTTCTGGGCTGCGATTGAGAAGTGCAGCGGAGATTTCCTCGGCTGGTTCGCCTTCCATCCCCGTGAAGCGAGCGGCGCGGGCGAGGTCGAACTCGGCTACCGGCTACGCAAGGCGGCGTGGGGCAAGGGGTACGCCACCGAGGGATCCCGTGCGCTGATCCGCAGGGGATTCACCGAACTCGGCGTGCGGCGCGTGGTCGCCACGACCTATCAGGACAATCTCGCCTCCCGCCGTGTGATGGAGAAGGTAGGCATGACGCTCGTGCGGACCTTCCGCATGACCCCTGAGGAACTTGCGTCGCAGGCACCTTCCGAATCCCACGAACTCTGGGAGGGGGACGATGTAGAGTATGCGCTGGAGAAGGCCGACTGGGAGGTGCAAAACAGGGGGAACTAACCGCTTTGCAACCGGCTCTCACCCATTCGGCGCGTACAACCAGACGACATCGCGTTCGACCGGGTGGTAGTGTTGCCGGATCGCGCGGATCAGCCCCGGTGTCACGTCCCCCGGCGGGTGCTCCGGGTCCATCTTGGCGACATCGCCGCGCAGGGCGATCAGCCGGTAGCGCCCCGCCGCCACGTCAGCGACGAGCGCGGAGTCGTCCCAGCGCCCCAGCCGGACCTCGGCCGCCAGCGTGAACGGGTCCGTCACCTGTACGTCATGCCCGGTGAGGACGAGGACGCCGAGGCCGACATTGTCGCCATAGATCGGGCCCGCCGTGCCCGCGATCGCGGACGCGGCCCGCTCGAATCCGTGGCGTTCCACCGCGGTGGGGAGGCGATATTCCCACGCGAGCCACCCTCTTCGCCCTTCCTGCTCGCCGACCGCGACACCGGTGAGCAGCAGGATCGCGGCCAGCCCGAGGCCCGGCCCGACCCGCCGAGCGCGCAAACGACGGCGGCTGCCCGCCGGTTGTCCATCGGCGGCCGGGGATTTCGGTTGCCCGGCGGATGCCACAAACGCCGCCACACCCTGCCCCACCATCAGCGCCGATGCCGCGAGCAGCTCGACGAAGTGGTTGTGATTGCCCCCGTCCGTACCCGCTGCGAGGGTCTTGAGCGCGGTAAGCATGAACCAGCATGCGCCGAAGGTCAGTCGCCGCTGTCGCGCGCAGATGGCGACGGCGGCGAGCAGCGCGAGGGCCGGCAAGAGACCGTACCGCGCCGCGAAGGGCCGCGCGAGGAACAGGTATGCATGCCAGGTCCAGGAGCCTTGATAGAAGTAGGTCTTCTGGATGAATCCGCCCGCGCTCAGGAGCGTCAGGACGCCGAGCGACAGGCCGACCAGCGCCGCGTAGAGACCCGCGAGGGTGATGGCGATCTTCGGGCGATAGGGCAGCAGCGTGAGCATGAAGGCGAGCGGCACGGCGACGTAGGTCTGTTTCGTCCACCAGCCGAGCGCGAAGCATGCCGCGCCGAGCGCCAGCACGCCGAGTTCCCGTCCCCGCGGCCACGACGCGCCGCGCCACCCTTGCCGCCCCGGCGCATCCCACCAGCGTCGCAGGAGCGCGACGCCGGCGAGATTGCAGGCGAGCGCGGTCATGTCCGGGCGGACCATCACGCCCCAGTGGGCGACGAGATGGCAGGTAGGAAGAGCAGCGCGGCCCAGACGCCGAGCGGCCAAGCGACCGCCCGCGCGCGGAGCGGCCAATCGCCCATGCGAGCCAGGCCGCGACCGCCAGCGTCGCGAGCAATTGCACGATGCGGCCCCCCGCGAAGGTCGGGCCCGCGATCCACACCACGACGGCGTTGATGGCCGTATAGAGCGGGTGTACGGCCCCGCGTAGAAATGGTGGGCCGGGGATGGCTGGTAGGCGTACGGGTCCGTGCCCTGGGCGATCATCGTCGCCTCGGCGAGGATGACGCCCTCCGCGTCGTCCCGCTGGAAGGGATAGCCGAGGATCGCCGCCTCATAGTGCGCGACCCCGACCGCTTTGCCGACCAGCAGCGCGAGCGCGAGCGCGAGGACGACGATCGCGAGCGTCTCCGACCATGCCCGCCGTCGTGAACCGGCGCCCTCCCGGCGTAGCGGCCGAGCAGGCCGTCGCCCCGCGTGGGCGGAACGAGCAGCGGAAACGGGAAGATCGCTCGGCATGCAGCTCGTCCGCGCGCGCGCGCGCACTATCGAACCGTTCAACATCTCCTCGCATCGATCGTTGTCACCTCACATCGCGGTCCGCCGCTTGCCCACGCTTACCCGGACACAGAATTACTGATCGTAGACGCGCATCCCCGCGAGGGGTTGGTAAAAAGTCCCCGCCCTACAAGGATTAACGGCGGAGGACGGCGGTTGTGACGCGCCCGCACGCGGGGAGCCGGTGCGCCGCCGGTCGCACAGCGGGCGGATACGCTCCCATGGCCGATACGGTATGATGGCGGCGGCGCTCCGGTGGAGCGCCGACGTGGCGATGCAGAGCGTAGACTCGGTGAGACGCGGGCGCGGCTGCATATCTGCATCTGTCGGCGTGATACACGCATCGCGATGGAGAGTCTGGATGATCGGCCATTTCACCGTCACATCTCGCGCGCCGGCCATGCGGGTGTCGGCTCCTATGCGTCTCCCCCTTGTCGTCGCCCTGATCGCGTGGCTCCTGGGGGGATGCGGGGGTAACGCGCCCGCCGCACGCCTGTACACGAATCCGCTCCGCATCCTCCCCACCGCCGCCGGGCCATTCGAGAGTTGCGCCGACCCCGCGATTATCCGGGGCCAGCAACCCGGCGATCAGTTCTGGTACCTCTATTGCACGGACAACCCGCTGAACGGCGCCGATCGCGCCGCGAATGGCCGGCTCAACGACCACTTCATCCCTATGCTCCGCTCGCGCGACCTGATCGAGTGGACATATATGGGCGATGCCTTCAGCGCGCGCCCGGCATGGTCGACACATTCAGCGGCCTCTGGGCGCCGGATATCCAGTACTTCAACGGCCAGTATTACCTCTACTACACCATCGTCGGCACGCGGCTCCCGGCGCGGGAGAGCGCGATCGGCGTCGCCACCGGCCCGACCCCGACTGGGCCCGTGGACGGACAGCGGCGGCCCGGTCGTCGAGCCGCAAGCCGAGCCGAGCGGCGGCACGGATCGGCGCTGGGTCTTCGACTCGGCGGTCGTCACCGACGACGCGGGGCAGCGCTACCTCTTCTACGGCAGTTTCATCGGCGGCATCTCGGCGCGACGCTTATCGGCCGATGGCTTGCATACCGATCCGGCCAGCGAGGTGCCGATCGCGAGCGCGAACCGGTACGAAGCCACGTCAATCGTCAAGCACGGAGGCTACTACTACCTGTTCGCCTCGGCGGGCGAGTGCTGCAACGGCCCGCTCTCGGGATACGGCGTGCTCGCCGGGCGCGCCACGGATATCCTCGGGCCGTACACGGATCGCGAGGGAGTGTCGCTGCTCGCCGGTCAGGTCGGCGGCACGCCCGTCCTGAGCGCCAACGGCAACCGGTGGGTCGGCGCGGGAGGCAGCACGGTCTTCACCGACGACGCGGGGCAGGATTGGTTCCTCTATCACGCGGTAGACCGGACCGATCCATACTTCGCGGGCAGCACCGCCACCAAGCGCCCGGCGCTCCTCGACCGGCTCGACTGGATCGATGGCTGGCCCGTCGTGCATGGTGGCCTCGGCCCCTCGGACACGCCGCAACGGGCACCGGTCGATACGGCCGCGGCAAGGCGACCGATGCAGCAGTCGATCGTCGCGCAGCTCGATCCGCTGGGGCCGCTCGACGCGCGTTCTCGGTGGACTTTGCCACACTACCGCCGGATGGCGGCCGCGGACCCCGCCTTCCCCGCCGAATCATGGGCAGTGGATCCGCCCGCCTGCCGCCGACACCGTCGGGCTGGTGGACGGGACGCTGCGTTTCGCGACGCAGGCGGGAGACCTGGCCGATCATACCGCCGGCATCCTGACCGAACCCACGCCGGCGGGGGATTACGCCGTGGAAACGCGCATGCGGCTCGATCTGCCGCCGGAGGGATGCTGCCAGAACTTCGTGCAGGCCGGTCTGGTGATCTACGGTGACGACAACAACTACATCAAACTCGTGCATCTCTCCCGTGGAGCAGACGCGACAGATCGTCTTCACCAAGGCGGTCGGCCCGGTGCCGCGACGGACGCCGCACGAGGGGAACGCGGTGGTTGGGCCGGCTGCCACCTGGATCTATCTGCGGATCGTCAAGCGCACGCGCCCGGGCGAAGAGATCTACACCGCCTATTCGAGTCGCGATGGCGCCCAGTGGTTGCAGGGCAGTACCTGGACCGCGACGCTGGGGGGGGATGCGCGCATCGGTCTCGTGGCGATGGGCGGCGCCGGGTTCACCGCGGACTTCGACTATGTCCAGGTCTACGCCCTGCCGCGCCCGTAAGCCTCCGCTTATTCCAGCGCGCCGAGGCCGGTGAGTTCGCGACCGAGGATCAGCGTGTGGATATCGTGCGTGCCCTCGTAGGTGTCGACGGTCTCCAGGTTGAGCATGTGACGGATGACGGGATACTCGGTGGTGATGCCGTTGCCGCCGAGGATCTCGCGGGCCAGGCGCGCGCCATTCAAGGCGACGCGGACATTGTTGCGCTTCGCCATCGAGACCTGCGCGAAACGACATCTCCTTCGTGTCCTTCAGCGTGCCGAGCTGGTGCGCCATCAGGAGGCCGAGGCTGTGATCGGTCGCCATGCGCACGAGTTTGTCCTGCACGAGTTGGCGCGCGGCGATCGGCTTGCCGAAGGTCGTGCGCGTCTGCGAATAGTCGCGTGCCGTCTTAATAGACTGCTTCCAACGCGCCGAGCGCACCCAGGCGATGCCGTAGCGCGCCTGCGTCAGGCAGCCGAGGGGGGAGCGCAGGCCGCCTGGGATGAGTGCCGTCCGCGCCTCGAAGCCATCGGGAGACCAGTCATCACTTATCCCTCAGGAGATGACGGGGTGAAGGTCTCGGCAGCGTGGCTGGTGGAGAATGCGGGATTCCATCGCGGCTTCGGGGACGGCCCGGTTGGTATCTCCAGCAAGCATGCGCTGGCACTGGTTAACCGCGGCGGAGCGACTGCCAACGATGTACAGGTCTTCGCCAAGCTCGTCCAAGCGGCAGTCCTGGAGCAGTTCGGGGTCACGTTACAGCCGGAGCCGGTGTTTCTGGGGTTCTAGGAGCTTTGTCCTGTCATCCCACCTTTCCGTTTCGCGAACAGATGGGCACCGCGGGGTATACCCCCCTCCCTAGGCACATTGTGGAATGTGTGGGTTAGAGGGAGAGATCACCGTAGGATCACCGTAGATCCAAGTAATAGTGTTTACCTTTCGGTTAGCCCAAGATGTAGTGTTTATCGATTGTGAAAGAGCAAACGGCGCGTCATAGAGACACGCCGTGGGAGAAGCAGAGTAGCAGGACGCGTTCGGGGTTTGCAAGAAATTTCTTCTACTTTCTCTCAGCTGTTTCGCGAGAAGCGAGGCCCCCAGAGAAAGGCTCGAAGGGACCGCCCGGAGACGACCAACCGTTTGAGCGCCTACTCCTGACGCAGTGCTCTCACCGGATCGACCTTCGTGGCCCTGCGTGCCGGCAGATAACAGGCAAGCATGGCCACGGCTGCCAGCAGCAATGGCGCGCCGATCAGCAAGCGCGGATCGTTCGTGCCGACCTTGAACGCGTCGGCAAAGGCGCTGGTCACAGCAGAAAGTATCTTTGCCATGGCGACCGCGCCCAAGAATCCAAGAGCGGTCCCGATGATGATAAGAGCCGTGCTTTCGCGCAGCACTAGCCGCAGCACCTGCACTTTGTGCGCTCCCAGCGCCATGCGAATTCCTATCTCCCGGCGGCGTTGCGCCACAGCATAGGCAGTGACTCCGGCGAGTCCGATGGCTGACAGGACGAGGCCAAACAAGCCAATTCCACCGTACGTGCGCAAAGCGGACCGCATGACGTACCGGCTGCGATCCAGGTATTCGCTGAGCGTTTGGACATCGAAGAGGGTCAGGTTCGGATCGATGGAAGCGATGACGCCTCGAACCGAGCCCAGCACATCCGTTCCCGCATCCGAACGCACAATAATGTTGATTCCGCGGGCTGGAGGCCGCGCGAAATCACGTCGGGTTAGTGGGATGTAAACAATGGATTGGCTGATTCCGTTTCCATCTTTCAAATCGCGGACCACGCCAACCACTTCATAGGATTGCTTCTCATCGTGGACACGCATCCCGATCGCATTGCCGTTTCCCAAAAACCCACGTGCGGCGCTCTCGTTCAGGATTGCGGGTAAAGCAATGGTCTCCGACCGGTCGTCCTGGCCGCGTTGATCCAACTCCTCGAATTCCCGGCCAGCCAGCATCGACTCGTCTAACGCAGCAAAATAGCCCGGGCCCACCGCTTCCCTGACCACTGACTTCTGCACCCGCGAGGACTGCCGCGGGATTTCCGCAGTCAGTTGAATGTTTCCATCATGACTCGAATACGGCGGCTGCGCCGCCAGGGCGAAGCTGCGCACGGTGCCGGAGGCCTTGAGCATTCCGGGAAGTTTCTCGAACATAGCTTGCGCTTTTTCGGGCGGGTAGCCGTCGCGCACCGGATCGATGGACAGAAAAACCATCGTCTTCGGATCGAACCTGGTTCCGATGCTGTTCGCCTTGGTAACTCCAATCACCAAGAACCCTGTAATCAGCAGCAGCATGAGGGACCCCGTAAGCTGGGTCACCATGGCGAGGTTGCGCAGGCCAAAACGTCTATAGCCCGACAACTGCAGCGCCGAACCCTCTTTAAGCGCGGGCGTCAGATCGGCATTGGTAGCCTGCAGAGCGGGAGCCAGACTGAAGCCGATGCCGCACACGACCGCGAGCGCGAACGCGAACATGGCTGCGCGCCAATCCAGTGCCAGGTCGGGTGCGATCGATGCCCCCGCGGGCTGCCCGAATTGCGAGTTCAATACCGAGAGAAGATAAGCGAGCGCTAATCCTGCTATGCCGCCCAACAGCGAAAGCAAAATGCCTTCACTCACAATCTGCCGAATCAACCGAAAACGGCTTGCTCCAACTGCGAGGCGAATCGCGAACTCCTTGCGACGATTGGCACCACGGGCGAGCAGCATGGTTGCCAGGTTCATGCAGGCAATGATCATCACGATCCCCATCAACGCGACAAAGAACCCGACCAGAGTCGGCCTCAGATTACGGGGGATCGGCGCCCTGGTGCCTGCGGGAAGCAAGACCACCCGTTTGGCTTTGTCGGCACGGGCGGGCGCTGAAGGATCCTGCTCGTCGAGACGACGCGTGATTCCGTCGAGAGCAGCCTCTGCGGAATCGATGGTGACGCCGGGCGCCAGGCACATCATCGCCAGGAAATCCCTCGCATTGCGTTGATGCAGCACGTCGTTCGCGAGTTCTGGAGCAAGCGCGGCGGAGACGGTGATGGGGACGAAAAGCTCAGCCGGATTCATGGAAAGAGCACCATCGAAATTCTTCGGTGTGATTCCCACGATGGTCGCAGTCTGCCCATTGAGTCGAAGCGTTTGCCCCACCGCTTCGGGGGAAGAGTTGAGGCGGTTGCGCCAGAAGCGATCGCTGATCACGACAACGGGAGCATCGCCGGGCTTGTCAACTTCGGGACTGAGAAGACGTCCATACCGAGGTTCAACGCCGAGCACGGAAAAATAATCGGGCGATACGAGTTGTCCGAAGACGCGCTGCGGTTTCGTGTCCGCTTGACCTTGCAGGCTGACGTTGAAGGGGACCCCGTTTTGCAATGCTGCAACACCGGCAAACAGGGTCTTTTGATCCCGATATCGCTCGATATACTCATACGAGACAGGGTTATCAGGCATTACCAGGTTTTTGGCGTTCGCCGCTGCCGGCAGCTTCCGAGTCAGCAAAGCCCATCCCGAGCTGTACACGTTTGTCGTCAGCCCGATTCCGAGTCCCATAGAGACAATCCCGACCAGGGCGAATCCTGGCGACTTGATCAGAGCCCGCGACGCGTACCGCATATCCTGGCGCATCTCGCTCAGGTACTCGACCGGCAAACGAATCGCAATATCGGCGAGGAGCCGGATCAGTCCAGCGGGTCCATGTCTTCTTGCAATCTCCTCCATGGCGTCCTCGCCAAGCTGCAGCATCTCTTCGCCGTACGCCAATGTGAATTCGTGCGGGAAGGCGTGCGCCAACAGCCGGTAGATTCGCCATGCGATATTCATTCCGTCACCATCGCTCGTTTCAGTTGAATGGCGCGAACCAATTCCTGCAGGCGCTCGCACTCGGCGTCCAGCACCCGCCTGCCGAGCGCCGTCAGCCGGTAGTAGCGCCGACGGGCGTCGTCCAGTTCCGGCGCGGGCCGTTCGTCTGATTCCTCGATGAGCTCCGCCTCGATCAGCCGCTTGATCGATCCATACAGCGTCGCTGGCCATAACCGCACTTTTCCCGTCGTGCGTTGCAGTACCTCATTCATGATTCCGTAGCCGTGCTGCTCTCCACCTGCAAGCGAAAGCATGATGTGAAACCACTGTGTCTTGAGCGGAATGAAGGCGTGGGCATCAACCTCGGTCATATGCAATCTATATATCAACAAATATATATATTGGTCAAGAGAATAATGAGTTGCCGGTCATCGCCGGCCCAACCCGTGGGCCTACCACGCCCCTCGCAAAGCTGACAGCGTCACATCTCCCCGCTACACTATCCCCCAGATGGGATTCAGCAATTTTCAGGGGAATGCGTCGACGGTCCGGCGAATGCGCGAGATGCTGGCGCGAGACCGCTTTCCTCATGCCGTGATCCTGAGCGGACCGGCGGGAGCGGGCAAATACACGCTTGCGCAGATGATGGCAAAGGCGATGAATTGCCTGAGGGCCCCGCTTGACGGCGGGCTTCCAGATTTCTGCGGGACTTGTGAAAACTGCCTTAGTATCGGGTTGGCCGACGACCTGGACGCCCGCTTTGCGGAGGCGGTTGAAGCGCGGGAGGGCCTCAAGGAAACCGACAAGAAAGACACACGCATCCTGATTCAAACGCATCCGGACGTGATGATCGTGCCACCCGATCCGCCGCAGATGCTGATCAAGATCGGACAGGTGCGGAGGGTGATCGCCACCATCTATTACAAGCCTGCCGAGGCCCGTCGCAGGGTTTACATTTTCACTGCGGCCACTTTCATGAAAGAGGCGGCGAACTCGTTGCTCAAGGTGCTGGAAGAGCCGCCTGAATTTGCGACGATCTTCCTGCTGGCGCAGAATCCGGGAGAGCTGCTGCCGACGATCCGGTCGAGGTGTATCCAGTACGCGCTCTCGCCGTTGCCGACGGAGGAGGTCGTCGAAGACCTTGCGCGCGTCCATCCTGAGTGGACGCCCAAGCAACGCCAACTGGTCGCGAGGCTTGCCAACGGAGCGATCGGCAGGGCACGGGGCTTCCATCTGGCGGACTATGCGGCTGCGCGCAAGGATGCGCTTATCCTGCTGCAGGCTGCGGTCGAGGCACGCGACCACTCGGAGCTCTTTCGCACGACAGATGCTTACCGTGGCGGGGCCGACGGCAAGGACAAGACGGACGCTCTCATCCGCACGTTCTATCTGCTGCTGGAGGATGTGCTTATGCTGCAAACCGGCGCGCCGTCGCTGGTGCGCAATACGGACCTGACCCAGGAACTCACGCGGATCGCTAAAGCCGTGAATTTCGATTGGGTGCAGCAGGCTACATACCGCATTGGGCAGGTGGAGAGCGGAATGCGCCGCAATCTGTTGCGCTCGCTGTCGCTGGACGCCATGGTCACCTCTTTAGAGGGGAGTAGCGATGCTGCCGCAGGATCCTAAGACCAGTGTTCCCGGTTCGCCGCCCCCTCCCGAGCTCGAAGAAGAGATCGAGGACTCGGCGGAACTTTCTGAGGAGGATGGGGTTACAGAGGATGTGGGCAGTGTTTCCATCACGGCTGGCAGGCTGGGTAGATTGGCACAGGAGGCCGAGGGGCGTGCGCTGCGTCCTGCTGAAGCCGCGGGAATGAGCGATGCGGAGATCATGCTGCACGTGGGTGCGGGTGACGACGCAGCATTTGAACTGTTGATCGGGAAGTACCGGCGTCCGCTGATCGCGTTTATGTACCGCTCGGTGCACAACCAGGCGGTGGCAGAGGAGCTGGCGCAAGAGGTTTTTTTGCGGATCTACCGTGCACGTGCAGGTTATAAGGCGGATGCGAAATTCTCCACCTGGCTATACCGTATAGCGACCAACCTTGCGGTAAACCATGCCCGTGACACACGGTCGGAGCGGACCGCTCCAACGCTGAACCTGGATGAGCCGGATGAGGAATCGGGATCGCTACCGGATGTAGCCGACTCGCATCCGACGGTGGAGCAGGAGATGTTGCGGCGCGAACGTCTCGCCGCTATCCGGCAGGTCGTCATGGCATTGCCTGAACGACAGCGCATGGCGGTACTGATGCACAAGTATCAAAATCTGGATTACAAAGAGATCGGCGGCGCGCTGAATCTCTCAGAGTCCGCAACCAAGTCGCTTCTGTTTCGCGCGTATGAAACGCTACGGGAGCGTTTGAAAGAATTTGTTTAGCTTTGTATTTTTGTTTCTGTTGACTGAGTGATGGTGATGGCTATGCGTTGTGAAGAATTCAAAGAGAATTTGCTGGATTGTGCAGCTTCTGGCCGGGAGGCACCCCCGCATGTGAAGGAGTGCGCCTCTTGCGCAGCGGAGCTCGAATCTCTTCGGCAAACGATGAACGTGCTGGACGAATGGAAGGCACCAGAGCCTTCCGCGTACTTCGACACCCGATTGAAGGCGAGGTTGCGGGAAGAGGCTGCCCACTCCCAGGCAGGATGGCGTGAGCGACTCGCCCTTGTCTTTAAACGGGCGCGGGTATCAGTGCTTGCGGCGAGCCTTGGAGCTGCTGTGATCGCCGGGGTCATTTATCATTCTGACGGACAGAGCAGCGCGCAGGTGCGGCAGGTTTCCGGTGTAAAGGACTTGCAGACGCTCGACAACAATTACGATCTTATCCAAGACCTGGAGTCGCTCGACAATACGGCGGCACAGGTGAATGACACACTGTGAAGGCCACAACTCACATCATCGGCCGCTGTCTCGACCACCGGCTGGCGCTCGCAGCCGTGCTCGCGTTCGCGTCCCTGGCGCCGGTTGCAGCAGCCGGGCAGACTGACCACCCCAAGCCGAACCATCCGCAGCAGGACCGCCAGCAGGAGCACCAGCAGGAACACCCCAAGAACAATAACGGGAAGCAACAGAACCAACAGAACCGTCCCTACTCCGGGGCGTGGCTGAAACGGTATCAGGCGATGCCGTCCGAGCAGAGCGAACAGGCGCTTCGCAACGAAAAGGATTTCCAAAATCTACCGCCAGAGAGACAGCAGCATCTGGTCCAGCGCTTGCATGAGTTCGCAAACAAGCCTCCGCAAGAGCGGGAACGGACCGTCGAGCGGCTGCAGGCGATTGAGAAGATGCCTGCCCAGGAACGGGAAGAGCTTCGGCAAGCGAACGAGTTGCGAAAAGACCTTCCGCAAGAACGCAAGCGTGAAGTCAATCGTGCCTATAATTTTCTGCGCGAATTGCCGCCGGGGCAGCAGGAGCAAATGCTGAATTCACCGGCATTTCAGCAGCGTTTTTCGGAGCAGGAGCGCGGCATCGTCCGCGGTCTCTTGAAGGCGCCGCAACTCGATCCCCCTCTTGGGAGCACCGGCGGAGAACCACAGCGATAAGCCTCCAGCCTTTACGGAGTTGATGCCAGTCGCGGGTTGGCGGTTGACTTCCACAGGCAGAACAGGCGAGGGTTGCACGGAGGCTCCATGCGCTATCCCAAAACACTGATCCTGATCTTGCTTTCTGTCGTGATGCTGGCAACGCCCAGCTTCGCCCGCAATCGTCATCACCGCGGTCATGCTGGCCGTGTGCGGCACAAACATGAGCATCGTATGCATCACGCAAGGTTCCACTTCCATCGGCATCACCGCAACGTAACGCGAAGCTAAAGAAGAAAGGCACGGTGCAAACCGTGCCCTCTCTCTTCACCGCCAACAGACGGCGGTGAGCGAAACTATTTGTCAGTGCTCTCGGTCGCTACTGGAGCCGTCTCCGCTTCTTTGCCCCGTATAGATTCGCGGAAGCCTTTGATTCCGTCGCCGATCCCTTTGCCTAGTTCGGGAAGGCGCTTCGGGCCGAGAACCAACAAAGCGATTCCGAGAATCAGTAGCAGATGCATCGGTTGAAAGATACCTTCGAACATAGTCACCTCTAATATTTGAAAAAAGGGCAAGAGGACTTTCTCAGTCCTCTTGCCCTAGCACGTGTTGCAAGCTTTACTTGATGGTCCCGTTCAGGCCCTTGGGGAAGAAGCCTCCTGAGTGCGCGCCGCCGTGATAAACGATGGCAAGCACCTCTTGCGCTGTGCGAGGAACCGCGAGCGCCGAGGAATCGACAAAAAATGGAGTCTTCGAGGTTGGAGGCACAGACTTGGCGTCAGCATTCGGAACCGCAATGCCGAAATCGATCGCATGGGTGCGGAAGGCGCCAGAGTGCTGCGATTCGGTCGACAGAATACGCGCGGCTGCTTCAAGGTAGGTCTTGTTCTGGATGAGGCCGGCAGCGCCACTGTAAGCGCTCACGCCTACATCTTCGAAGACAGCAGACAGGATGATGAATTCTTTCCAGCTGCCAAATCCGATGCCCAATGCGTTCAAGTTGATTTCGGGCTTCTTCACGGCCGCGGAGCCGAGGGCGGCGCGAAGGAATTTCACGTGGCTCTGCTCATCCCGGCGAACCTCACTTGCAATGTAGGCGATTGGTGAGGTTGCAATGTTGGGAACCTTGTGTCCGCCATAAGTGGGTCCGCCCACCGCGGATGCAGGGATCACGCCTTCGGTTTGAAGCGAATCGCCATTCGTGGCAAATGTATAGAATTCGCCTTCAAGGTATTCGAGGTTCAACGCGAAATTCAGTATGTCAACATCGGTTAGCGCGGCAGATGCATTGATTCCGCTCTGCTGGGCAACGGCTTTAACGAGCGTTCCGCTCAACAGGGATGTCCCTGCGAGACCCGCACTGATCATGCCGATACGTTTCGCAAACGAACGGCGGCTGATCGGATTATCTACCAACTCTTCTAACGCTTCTTTCTTGCTCATTGATTCACTCCTCATTCCCGGCTGTGCGGGTCTCAGAATGGGATAGCCGTCGGAAGTGCGTGGTTGGCGTGCACATTACTAGTGTGTTGGTAATACGAATAGGGTTTTCGGGAGCGGGATCAGTTGGAGTCTATAAGAACGCGTGGGTCGCAGTTGCGGATGTGGCGATGCCTAAAAAGAACAGTTTTTCGCGGTCAAATAGATAATCGCGGTCGATTCTCTGTCAATTTCGGCAAAGTGGCGGCGCTATTCGGACGTGAAGCAGCGTTGCTGAAAACTTGATTCAATGAATGTGCGCGAGATTCCAGCACTGCGCAGCGCTCCGCAAACATTTAAAAGTGAACGCAAGGGTGCTTCGCTTTGGCGGATGACAATTCAGTGATTCAACGCCAGGGCTGGGCTGATTATTTGGCGCCCATGACCATCTTGGCAATGATCGAAAGCTGCATGTTGCTGGTGCCCTCGTAGATCTTTCCGATCTTGGAATCGCGGAAATACTTTTCGACGGGATAATCCTTCACGAAGCCGTATCCACCGTAGATCTCGATAGCCAAGGATGAAACGCGTTCGGCCACCTGGCTCGCGAAGAGCTTCGCCATGGCGGCCTCTTTGACGAAGTCGTTGCCGGAATCTTTGAGGCGGGCTGCGTTATAGACGAGAAGACGTGCAGCCTCGATCTCTGTTGCCATTTGCGCGATCTGGAACTGAATACCTTGGAAGTCCGAGATGGGGCGACCGAACTGCTTACGCTCCTGGGCATATTTGGCTGCGAACTCCCAAGCCCCGCGTGCGAGTCCGATCATCTGGGCACCGATGCCGATGCGTCCTTCGTTCAGTGTCTCGATGGCGATCTTATAGCCTTTGCCGACCTCTCCAATGACATTCTCCTTGGGAACGCGGCAGTCCTCCAGGATCAACTCGCAGGTCGAAGATGCGCGGATGCCGAGCTTGTCCTCCTTTTTGCCGACGGAGAACCCGGGAAAGTTCTTCTCCACGAGAAAGCCGGTAACGCCTTTGTATCCAGCGGAGGCGTCGATGGTGGCGAAGACAATAAAGAGGTCCGCTTCCTTAGCGTTTGTGATCCATAGTTTGCGTCCGTTCAGCAGGTAGGCATCGCCTCGCAGCTCAGCCTTGGTGGAAAGCGCAAATGCGTCCGAACCCGAACCGGCCTCGGAGAGTGCAAACGCACCGACCCATTCCGCCGCCATCTTCGGAAGATATTTTTTCTTCTGCTCGGGCGTCGTCCATCGTAAGAGAGCATTGTTCACGAGCGTGTTCTGTACGTCCTGCAACACACCGGCGGAGGGATCCACACGAGAGAGCTCCTCGACGGCGAGGACCGCCTCAAAGAAAGTGCCCCCACTGCCGCCGTACTCTACGGGGATCTCGACGCCCATCAGCCCCAGTTGAAAGAACTGACGAAGAAGGTCTTTGTCGAATACCTGCTCCTCGTCCATCTTGCGGACGAGGGGACGGATCTTTTCATCGGCAAACTGGCGAACACTGTCGCGAAAGAGCCGCTCGTCCTCGGAGAGTTGGGTCAGTGCCGGGTGAACTGCGGCCTCAGAAATCTCGACTCCTGCAGACATAGTCATCAACCTCGATAAGAAAATTTCAAGAAGGCAAACGGAACAGTTTAACAGAGCGCGGCAGGATCATGGGCACCTTGTCCCGGTAGTCCAGATAGGCCGTGCCGTACCGCTGCACCAATTCAGCCTCTTCCATGCGAATCATGATTGGAGCCGTGATCACGGCAAGGCCGAGCAGCATCCAAACCGCGATCGACCAGGATGAGAAGCTCCAGCCAAGGAGCATGAGGAGATGTCCGAGGTAGATCGGGTGGCGCACATAAGCGTGCATCCCAGTATGGATGACTTCGGACGGCATCTGCGCCACTTCGGTGGTTCCGAGGAACCTACCCAAACCGAACTCCGGGATGCGAAAATAAATGAGGACTCCGCCTGTCCAGAAGACTGCCGCCAATGACCAAGGAATGATTTTTAGGAAGTACGGGGGTTTCATGAGCCAATGCCGAGTCGCTGTCAAGCTGAGTAGGATGAACAGCATCCAACTGAGGAGTGGCAGACGATAGGCGCTCCACATTGAGCGAGAGCGGGTGTGGGACTCGCGCCAGCGGTTGATCAGACCATGCGCGACGATCCAGAAGGCAGGGATGGTGGCGTAAACAGCGCAGACGATCCATGCCAGAGTGCGGAATGCGGCCATGACTGCATTGGAGCACATGTCAGAGCGGAAGGAAGCAGCACACAAGAATGAGACGACTGATGGCAATCGCCAGTCTGGGACTGGCATTGTGGGCAGGCACAAGGGCGCACTCCGGACAAGCGCCGGCAGACAAAACGGCAGTCCCGCATACGGAACAACATGCGAGCAATCTCAATATCACACATGGACCGATTGTCGAATACGTCAGCTCACAACACGCGGTAGTTTCGTGGACGACGGATGTGACCGCGTCGAGCGTATTGAAATTTGGGACCTCGAAGACAAACCTGAACATGACCGACCGGTCACGCTGGAGGCGCAAGTCCCACAGCATCGAACTCTCAAAACTCAAGCCGGACACGACGTACTATTTTCAAGTCTTTTCATCGTTGCCCGCGGGAGCGACTGTTTCGAGTTCCACTGCCAGCTTTAAGACAAAAGGCAAGGGAGCGCGTCCGATGAAGTATCCTGATGGGCGCTGAACCTCGGAGAGTTTCAGTGCATCCTACTTTGCGGGAGAAAATCATGAAGAGATCGTTGCTTGCAACCGGGCTTGCCATCGCCAGCCTGACTTTGCTGCCGCTTATGCTGTCAGCTCAAACCGCCAAACAAGATATCAAGGACGCGGGACACGACACCGCGGACGCCGCCAGACAGACGGGACATAAGGTGAAGCACGGCACCAAGCATGCCGCCCACAAAGCCGCGCGACATACCAGGCACGGCGCTGAAAAGGTAGAAGACAAGACACGGTAAAAAGAATGCGCGAGAAAGAGGCACGGCTGAGAGCGTGCCTCTTTCATTTTTACGTGCTGATTTTTACGGGCTTAAGATGAGAGGGCGGAAGCAGCCTCGGGAACACTGGCCTGATATTCGACGATGTGTCCTGCGACAGCGCTGGCGGCAACCGTGTACGGGCTTGCGAGATACATCTGACCGGGCCCGCTGCGTCCTGGGAAATTGCGGTTCTGCGCGCTGATGACGACCTGGTCGGCGCGGGTCGAGACCCCCGGACCAGCATTGATGCAAGCGCCGCAACTGGGCTCGATGATCTTTGCGCCGGCCTGTTCGAAGATATTCAGATATCCCTTGCGAATGCAGTAGTCGCGCGTGTCTTGAGATCCGAACTGGATATAGAACTCGACGGACTTAGCCACGCGCTTACCTTCTGCGACGGCGTCTTTGAGGACCGCGGCGTACATGTCCATGTCTTCGTTCTTGCCTGCGGTGCACGTGCCCCCGTAGGCGATCTCGATTGGAACTGGGGCGTCGAAATCGCGGATGTATTTGCCATTCCCGGGGTCGCCGGGCGTCGCCACCATGGGATAGATCTCATCGGCATCGAGTTCGATCACGTGCGCATACTCCGCCGTTGGATCGGAGTACATGCCTTCTATCAACTTCTCGGCCTCGGCACGCGGCATCGCGCGACGTTCCATCAGGAACTCGACAACTTTCTGGTCAGCGGCGACGATGCCGGTGAACCCACCAATCTCGGCGGCCATGTTGGTCAGGGTCGCGCGTTCATCGACACCTAGCTCCTCGATCGCCTCGCCTGCGTATTCGATGACCTTCGCCAGTGCCTTGCCGGAACGGATGTAGTCGAGCGAAAGCAGCTTGAGGATAAAGTCTTTGGCGGTGACATTCGCCTTTCGCCTTCCCCGGACTATCACACGGACCGACTCAGGAACTTTGACGCGCACATCGTGAGTAAACCAAGCGTTGAAGACATCGGTGGTACCGATGCCGAATGCGACGCAGCCCACGGCGCCCACGTGCGGAGTGTGCGAATCGGAGCCGACGTTCAGCTGGCCGGGCAGTGCATAGCTTTCCGCGATGATGGAGTGGCAGATGCCTTCCGATCCCTTGCGGTCTTTGAGTTCTCCGTGGAGTTTGATGCCCTGCGACTCAGCGAAGCTCTGCTGCTTGAGTTTCAATTGAGTCGCGAAATCGAGCAGGCCTAGTTTCTTCTTGTCTTCTGGAATGACCTCATCCAAAAAAGTGAGGTGGTCGCGGAAGAAGAGCACCGACTGTTTGTCATTGACGGGCACATCGGCGCCGATGAAGCGCTCGTAGAAGATCGCAGCCATGGGAGTGACGTATTCGTGGGAGAAGCGCAGGTCCACACGCGCGAATCCGGTGTCGCCAGGCTTCACGTACGGCACTCCTACCTTCTCCGGACCATTCTCCATGTGCCGAGCGAAGATCTTTTCCGCGATGGTCATGCCGCGCTTGGCTGTCGTAATCTCGGGCAATGTGACCTTGCCCTGCAGGCGCGCGACGTTGAACGGAAAGAGTCCGCCGTACTCGATGACTTGCCTTGTGATCTCGTCTTCGCCCTTCGTAAATTCGGAGAGTGGAATGTCTTCTCCGTTTCGGATCTTTTTCAACAGAGAGAAGTCGGTCGAAGTGAGCACACCCAGGTTCTGGCAATTCTGCTTGTAGATACGCTCGATATTTTCCGCCACGACGAGCTTAATACCAGCGCACAACTCGGCGTAAGGAGACTGTTCCCGGCTTGAACCCTTACCGCGACGTTTGCCACTGACCGCTGCGACAAAACCTCCGTTTTTCACTGCATTGCGGCCAATGGGCGTTTCGTTGCCGCACTTTAGGCCAAGGTATGGAATCTCCCCCAGCGTCTCGTCGAAATAAAAGCAGAAGTGCGCCGGAGTGATCTCGTCGGTCGAGATATCGTCGCGCAGTTTGGGATTATTTTGCGGATTTTCGAAGTCCCACGGAAGGTCCTCACCGGCAAGCTGCCGTTTAATCAACTCTGGGTCTTCGGTGAGGAAAAGAATTCGTCCGGTCAGTCTGACTGTCGCCGGACGCTTCTCAATTGAGCGCGAAAGAAGCGGATTCATACCATAAAAAGTCTAGCATCTTCACACACGGCACGCGTTTTTGCCACATTGAGGAAAAAAGTTGTTTTCAGCGAACTAAGTAGTGCTCATAGGAATGCCTAGATGTTATTGCTTATAGAGCCAGAGTAGCTATTTGCGTAGTGTCGCACGTTGTAATCAATCCCTAAACATTCAGGAGTACGCATTGAATAAGATCGTTAGAGGTGTGGCCGGACTTGTCTTTGCTCTGGCGACATTCGCCAACGTGGGCCTTGCTCAGGGTCCAGCCACCATCAACAACATCCAGGGCCTCTCCGGCTGGAAAGCACAAGTAGATGTGTGGGCGCAAGGCCCGCACCGGCCTGTTTACTGGATGCACCAGAACCAAGTTACTCCGTCAACGGATGGCAACTCGACGGCATTTTTTCTTGGGGGCAACTCGGGATTCTCCAACGTGCTCTACCATCGCGTGCTTGGAGACACTCCCAATGCTAGCCACTACAAGCTCGACATGCAGCTCTACATCGACCGTCCGCAAAACTCGCAGGCATTAGAGTTCGCTGTTCTGCAGACAACACCCGGACAGTGGTACAAGTTCTCAACCCAGTGCTCTTTCAGCACCGGAACATGGCGAGTATGGGACGGAACGGCGCACCACTGGGTGGCATCATCGGCACCCTGCAACCGCTTGCCTGCGATGACCTGGAACCATTTGACGTTCGAATATGAGCGCGTTGGCGGAAAAACGCATTTCATCGCCGTCACGGTGAATGGACAGCGCTCCATGCTGAACATGTTCATGCACCCGCAACCTGTCCACTACTCGGGGCACACGCTTACGACCCACTTCCAGATGGACGGTAATCGCACACAGTCTCCCTATTATGTCTGGCTCGATAGGTTGAGTGTGACCTATTGGTAGAGTCCTGTTGTTCACAAAAGCGCAGACTATGGTCTGCGCTTTTTCAGGTCGATGCCGGAGAGGCGTTGGTGCCTCGAAGCCTCGCCAACAGCTCATCCCTTCGTGCTCCTAGTACCGTGGCGACGCTTCCCTGCTGAACAACGGCGCCCCCCTTGATTTCCACGACATTATCACCGAGCGCGAACGCTTCGGCAACATCGTGCGTGACGAACAAAGCGGCAAGACGGGCACTTGAGAGCCAGGCGCGAAGATCGCCGATGATCGAGAATTTCGTCTCTTCGTCCAAGGCGGAGAAAGGTTCATCGAGCAGCAGCAGTTTCGGGGTGGTTGCCAGTGCGCGCGCGATGGCAACGCGCTGCTGCTCACCTCCTGACCATTGTGCAGGGCGTCGGTGCGCAAGGTGCGCGACTGCGAAGCGGGAGAGCCATTCCTGCGCCTTGGCTCGCCGGTGGAGGCGGGTGCTTTCACGGATTCCGAAAGCGACATTCTCGACGGCAGTCATGTGCGGAAAAAGCGCGAGCGTCTGCGGGACGTATCCGATGCTGCGCAATTCTGGCCTCGAGGTTCACTGCATGTTGAGAGTCGAAGAGTGTCTGACCACTGAGTTCGATTTTCCCCGCTGACGGTTGCCGCAGTCCTGCAATCGCATCCAGCACGGTGGTCTTACCTGCGCCGGAGGCCCCGAAGAGGACGGTCACTCCGCGATCTGCGGTGAAGCTGACCTGCAGAGGAAAGCCGCGATCGATCGTGAGGCTTACACCGAGTATGCTCAATGGCTTCGCCCGATCTGCCATCCACGCCGGGTGACCCCATAGATGGCCGACAGCAGAACAAAGCTGAATACGAGCAGCACGAGCGACGTCGTACCTGCGCCCGAGAAATCAAACTCCTGCACGCGGTCATAGATGTCCACGGAAACGGTGCGGGTCACACTGGGAATGTTGCCGCCGACCATCAGCACCACGCCGAACTCGCCGACGGTGTGGGCGAAGCTGAGGACGAATCCGGTGAGCACAGCGCCCGAGGAGAGCGGCAGCACGACGCGCCAGAATCTGCGCCAGGGGCCGGCGCCTAACGTTGCCGCAGCACTTACGAGCGCTGGATCGACGGAGGCAAATCCGGTGGCGAATGGCTGTACCGCGAAGGGCAAGCTGTAGAGCAGCGATGCGATTACCAGCCCTTCAAAGGTAAATGCCAATCCGTGGCCGAAGAGACGTGTGAGAGCACGGCCGAGAGCGGTATTCGGACCGAAGGCGAGCAGTGCATAGAAACCTATGACCGTCGGTGGCAGTACCAGCGGCAACGCTACGATGCTCTCGACCAGAAACTTCCAGCGCGCGCGGGAAAACGCGACCCAGTAGGCGATCGGGGTGCCAATGCACAACAGAAGCAATGAGACGACGGTCGCCAGTCTCAACGTAAGAGCGAGTGCTTGCCAGTTCATCATCGGACCGGTCGAAACACGGCTTTCGACGAGTTCAATCCATGATCCTGCAATATCTTCTGTGCCTTATCGGAGTGCAGGAATTCAAGAAAATCTCTGGCGGCGGCGTTGTGAGCGCCGGCCTTGGTCAGGACCGCTCCCTGACGGATCGGAGGATAAAGCGAGGGGTCCACGGGGTAGGTCTTGAAATCGGGTCCGGCTGCAGATTTCGCCGACATGGAAACGAGCCCGGCATCCGCATTGCCGGAGATGACAAACTGTGCGGTCTGCGCCACGTTCTCTCCTTCGACCAGCTTCGAACGCAGACTGTCATAGAGGCCGGACGATTTGAGAGCTGCCACCGCGGCACGTCCGTAGGGAGCGTGCGAGGGATTGGCGATGGCGATCTTGCGCACGCTATCGGATGCGAGCTCCTGCAACGTCTGAACGGCAGCCTGGTTAGCCGGAACCAGCAACGCAAGGATCCCCCGCGCATATTCGTAGAGAGTGCCCTGCTCGGCCTTTCCTCCGTCGATCAGTTTCTGCGGCTGTTCCATGTCCGCAGAAAGAAATACGTCGAAGGGCGCGCCGTTCTCGATCTGGGTCTCGAGTTGTACGGAAGAACCGATGGAAACAATGAGTTTGCTTCCCTCGTGCCCCTCCTCGAACGCTTGTTTGATCTCGTTCATGCTTGGAGCAAGGTCGGCGGCGGCGGCTACCCGCAACTGCTGTGCGACAGCCACCCTCACCAGCAACAAACCCAAACAAAGAACCAGCACTGTCTTCATAACGCCCACCATGTTCGCACAGTAACATCTGGGGGTTCGAACCATCTATACGTTTCAAATCATCTATCTATCGGAATGACGCAAGCAACATCCGCGACGGAACCTAAACCGTACTTCCCGTAGTTACAGTTAGTTTGGCAACAGGAGCAATCATGCTGATCCGCAGCAAGAACCCGAACGAGCCCGCCTCGTCAGAGATCACCTCGAAAGCCGCTTACGACGATGCGAAGCGTGTGAGCCGTCGCGCGTTCGTCGGTGGCGCCCTTGCGGTTGCCGGGGTGGCAGTTGCAAGCGATCGGCTGCTCGATATTGTGTCGCCCGCCCAGTATGTCTCCGCGGGAACGAAGATCCCGAACGTGCAGCAGAGTCCCTACACGACCAGCGAACAGAAGACACCGTTCAAAGACACCACGACGTACAACAATTATTACGAGTTCGGAACGGACAAATCTGATCCTTCGAAAAATGCCGGTACTCTGAAGCCTCGTCCGTGGACGGTGAGCGTCGAGGGCCTCGTCAAGAAGCCGAAGACGATCGACATCGATGCGCTGATGAAACTGCGCCCCATCGAAGAGCGTATCTACCGCCACCGCTGCGTCGAGGGGTGGTCGATGGTCGTTCCAATGGACGGCTTTTCTCTCTCCGAACTGATCAAGGAAGCCGAACCTCTTGGCAAGGCGAAATTCGTACAGTTCCTCACGCTCGATGACAAGAAGCAGTTGCCGGGGGAGCGGGACAACATTCTCGACTGGCCTTATAGCGAGGGACTGCGCATGGATGAAGCGATGCATCCATTGGCCATGCTGGTGTTCGGAATCTACGGCGAATATCTTCCAAACCAGAATGGCGCGCCGGTGCGTTTGCACGTGCCGTGGAAGTATGGGTTCAAGAGCGCGAAATCGATATCGAAGATCCGTTTTGTCGAGCAGCAGCCCAAGACGGCCTGGAATATTCAGGCACCAAACGAATACGGCTTTTACTCCAACGTCAACCCCAACGTCGACCATCCGCGATGGAGTCAAAAGACAGAGCGCCGCATTACGGGAAGCTTTTTCGGAGACCTTCACCGGATTCCCACTCGCATGTTTAACGGATACGATGAAGTCGCCAGCCTCTACTCCGGCATGGACCTGAGGAAGAACTTCTAGTGAAGCAGCGCAATATCGTCTGGATGAAGGTTGCCGTGTGGATCGGCCTGTTCGTGCCGATCACCTATCTCGTGTACGCCGCGGCGACCAGTAATCTCGGCGCGAACCCCTTGTCAGAGATCGAGCATTTTACGGGGGAATGGACGCTCCGCCTGGTGGTCGCAACCCTCGCCATCACGCCTGCAAGACGGATAACGGGATGGAATTGGCTGATCCGGTTCAGGCGCCTGGTAGGGCTCTTCGCATTCTTCTACGCCTCGATGCATTTTTGCGCATACCTGTGGTTTGACCAGAACTTCGCCTGGAGCAGCATCGTCCCGGACATCGCGAAACGCCGCTTTATCCTTGTGGGGTTTGCAGCGTGGCTGTCGCTGGTTCCACTCGCGATTACATCTACCGCGGGTTGGATCCGGCGGCTCGGCGGCAAGCGATGGAACACATTGCATAAACTGATCTATCTCTGCAGCGTTCTAGGCATCGTCCACTTTTATTGGGGACAGAAGGCGAACCGCATCGATCCGATCATCTACGGCAGCGTTCTCGCCGCACTCTTCGCGGTCAGAATCTTCTACGTGGTACAGAGCAAGAGCAAGAGGCGGACTACCCCGGCCATCGTCTCCGCCTGAGCACTGCAACTTTGTGTTCATGGTTTCGCGGTAGACTCTGGACAGGGTCACGTCCGTGTTTGCACGCATTCAACGAATCCATTTCGTAGGTATCGGTGGCATCGGCATGAGCGGTATCGCCGAAGTGCTGCTGAACCTCGGTTACCGCGTGTCCGGGTCAGACTTGAGGAGGTCTTCGGTCACGGACCGACTTGCGAAGCTGGGCGCGATCATCTTCGAGGGCCATCGCGCAGACAACGTCACCGGAGCCGAAGTTGTAGTGATCAGCTCCGCGATCGCGAAAGAGAATCCCGAGATCGTTGCGGCACGGATGCAGCACGTCCCGTTGATCCAGCGCGCGGAGATGCTCGCGGAGTTGATGCGACTCAAATACGGCATCGCTATCGCCGGGATGCATGGCAAGACCACCACGACTTCGATGGTGGCTGCAGTGCTATCGGGTGGCGGGCTTGATCCGACGGTGCTGGTCGGAGGCCGTGTCGAATCCATGGGATCGAATGCGCGGCTGGGCAAGTCACAGTACCTCGTTGCAGAGGCGGATGAGAGCGATCGGACATTTCTAAAACTTTCTCCCATACTTTCTGTGATCACCAACATCGACCGCGAACATATGGATTGCTACCGCGATATGGACGACGTTGAGAACGCATTCGTCGAGTTCTGCGAACGGGTACCATTTTATGGACTCAATATCCTCTGTGCGGACGACCCAGGCTTGCGGAAGTTGATGCCGCGAATCAGCCGGCGCGTGACTACTTACGGTACTTCCGCAGACGCCGATTTCTGCCTTACTCAATTGGAGCGCCGAGGACAGGCAGGGGCCCTGCAGCGCTTCAGCGTCAACTACAAAGGAAAGCGCCTGGGTGAATTCGAACTCATGGTTCCGGGACGACACAACGCTCTGAATGCGACGGCAGCGGTAGCAGTCGGCATCGGCCTCGACATTTCCGCTGACGACATCTCGCAGGCGCTACGGGAATTTCGGGGGGTGGACCGGCGATTCGAAATAAAGGGAACCGAGAATGGTGTCACAGTGGTGGATGACTACGGGCACCATCCCACAGAGATTCGCGCCACGCTTGCCGCTGCCCGCCAGTGCGGATACCGCCGGGTCCATGTGATCTTTCAGCCGCACCGTTATACCCGTACGCGCGACCTCGCGGCAGACTTTGCAATGGCATTCTCAGATGCAGACAGCGTGGCGGTGCTGGATATCTACGCCGCTTCGGAGGAGCCGATAGACGGAATCGATGGCGCCTCGCTGGCGAAGTCGATATCGGCCCAGCACTCAGGAGCTGTCGCGTACTCCTCCTCATTCGATGCGGCGATCTCCAGCATTTGCGAGCGGGCCTCTGCGGGAGATCTCGTTATGACTCTGGGAGCAGGAAACGTAGTGCAGATCGGGCCGAGAGTGCTGGCGAGCATTCGCGAACAGCAGAGAATTTCAAACGTAGGGTAGTAAGTGTCGCGTCGCCATTGGCGTGTTTGTCCTGGTAACTACGGCTTTCTGCCGTTTTCTTCCGTGGTTCTGGCGATTTCCTCTTCTGATTCTGAGGGAAATGCAGCTATAGTGACCAATTAGGAAATAGATTGCCACGCGCCCCTCAATCTAAGAACGACCCGGAACTCGACGATCCGTTTTACCGTCCTCGCGGTGACGAACCCCGGCGCCGCGGAACCGCGGTCGCGGAGACGGATGAGGAAGACGGGCCGGATTCCGGTGAAGATGAGCCTTTTCTTCGGGGCAAGAAGCGGGTAGCGGTACGCAAGGCGGGTATTCGTGGCAGCGCCCAACGCGTTCTGAAAATCGGCGTGGCCGTGGTCGTCGTCAGCATCATGGGATTGGCCGTACTCGCGCTCCGTCAATATGTGATCCATTCGGCGCGCTTTCTGATCGAAACCAGCGACCAAATCCAGACCGGGCCGCTCGCAAATGTCTCCCGTTCACAGATCCTGGAAGTTTTTGGCAGTGATATCGGGAGGAACATCTTCTTTGTGGATCTCGAGAAGCGCAAGAAGCAACTCGAACAAGTCCCCTGGATCAAGACTGCTGCGGTCATGCGTTTTCTTCCGAATCATCTGCGTGTCGAAATCACCGAACGCACTCCGATCGCGTTCGTGGAAATCGGTAGCACGACAGGGCTCATCGATGCACAGGGCGTGGTGATGGAACTGCCCCGTTCGGCGCAAAAGTTCAGCTTCCCTGTGATCACAGGCTTGAATGGCACGGAGCCATTGAGCGTACGCGCCGCCCGCATCAGGATTTTTAACCGGCTTGAGCAAGATTTGGACGCTGGCAATGCGCACTACTCCGCCGATCTGAGCGAGGTTGACTTGAGCGATCCCGAAGACGTGCGGGTGATTGTTGGAGACAACAGCGGCACCGCGCTCGTCCACCTCGGGAGTACAGATTTTCAACGCCGTTATCGCTTCTATCTCGAACACATCAATTCCTGGCGCCAGCAATACCAGGTGCGCTCCGTCGATCTGCGATACGACGGGCAAGTGATCGTTAACCGCGAAGGACAGGCCACACAGAAGTGAACCCAACACCCGTTAAGTTGGAACGCAACACGGAAGACATCCTGGCGGTCATCGATCTCGGCAGCAGCAAAACGACGGTGCTGGTAGGCGAATCGCGTGCTGACGGAGCGCTCACCGTTCTGGGATATGGGCATGCGGAGACGAACGGCGTCAAGAAGGGCCTTATCTCCGATCTGAAGAAGGCAACTGAGACGATCAAGCGCGCGGTCGAGCAGGCGGAAAAGATGTCCGGTGTTGAGATCGCAAGCGCAGTCGTTTCCGTTGGCGGCGCGCACATTCGCGGCGTGAACAGCCGTGGAGGCATCGTTCTGGGAAGCCGCCAGCGCGAGGTCGAGCGCGAAGACGTGCGTGCGGCGGTGGACCGCGCCCGGAGCGTGCAGCTCCCCGCTGACCGTCAGGTACTGCACCTTCTGCCACAGGAATTCATCATCGACGAACAGTCCGGCATCCAGGATCCCCTCGGCATGACCGGGTCCCGCCTTGAAGTTCATCTCCATCTCGTCACCGCCTCCGCGAGTGTGCTGCAAAGCGTCGTAACTGCAGTCAACAAGGCGGGCATCACTGTTGAGGACACCGTCTTCGAGGGCGTCGCCTGCGCGGAAGCGCTCAATGGAGTCGGCGAGAGCGAACGCATACTCGGCACGTGCATCGTGGATATCGGCGCTGGATCTACCGAGATCGTGGCCTACTTTGACGGCGCAGTGGTTTACACCGCCTCCATTGGGATCGGGGGCGAGCATTTCACCAATGACACGGCAGTAGGGCTCCGGTGTGCGCTGGCCGATGCCGAGCGTCTTAAGTGCACGTACGGATGCGCGGTCGTCACCAGCATCCCCACGGACAATGTCATTGAGATTCCGGCGGGGGCATCCCCTCGCGTGGTATCGCAACGCTATCTTGCTGAGATCCTTGAACCGCGTGCGCGTGAATTGTTCGAGCTGGTGCGCGACAGCCTGCGCTCCGGCGGAGTACTTGACAACCTGGGGGCGGGAGTCTTTCTCACCGGCGGCGTCTCACGTCTCTCGATGATCGACGAAATCGCGCGGCAGATACTTCGGTGCCCGGTGCATATCGAGGCGGCGAACCCTCTGCCGCGTATGCCCCACGAATTGATCGTGCCCGAAATGGCGGCATCCACCGGACTGCTCGCTTACGCACACCGGACCCGCAACATCAAGCGCGCCGAGGGTCAAGGCCTCAAAAACAAACTACTTCAGCTCTTCGCAGGAGCATAGACCGCAAAGCAGGAAACCAAATCGTATGACACAAAACTCGACCCCCCAAAACGACATACGCATCCATTTTCAGGAAGATGCCAAGACCAGCGCCAAGATCAAAGTGATCGGCATCGGCGGAGGCGGTGGAAATGCCGTCAATCGCATGATCAACGCGCGTGTCGAAGGCGTGGAGTTCATCACTGCCAACACCGACGCGCAAGCGCTCGAACTCTCGCACGCGCCGGTCAAGATCCAGATCGGTACGAAGCTGACCTCCGGGCTCGGCGCAGGTGCAAACCCGGAGATCGGGCGGCAGGCGGCACTCGAAGACGCTGACAAAATCATCGAGGCGCTCGAAGGCGCCGATATGGTCTTTATCACCGCCGGCATGGGCGGCGGAACGGGCACTGGTGCGGCCCCGATCATCGCCTCGCTCGCTAGCGAGATGGGCGCATTGACGGTCGCAGTCGTAACAAAACCGTTTGCTTTCGAGGGCAAACGACGCCGAACCAGGCAGAGCGCGGACTGAACGAGCTTATTGATTCGGTGGACACCACGATCGTGATCCCCAATGAAAAGCTGCTTGCGGTTGCCAAAGACGCCGGCTTCTTCGAATCGTTCCGTATCGCGGACGACATCCTGAGGCAGGCCGTGCAAGGCATTTCAGACATCATCATCATCCCCGGCATCATCAACCGGGACTTTGCCGACGTGAAGACCATCATGCAGGGCATGGGCTATGCGGTGATGGGCACAGCAACCGGCACGGGCCAGCGGCGCGCCATGGAGGCGGCGCAAGCTGCCATCGCTTCTCCGCTGCTTGAAGCGGGCGCGATCGACGGAGCGCGCGGCATCCTGATCAATATCACGGGATCGAGCTCACTCAAACTGGCGGAGGTGAACGAGGCTTCCACTATCATCCAAAGCGCTGCACACGAAGACGCCAACATCATCTTCGGAGCGGTGCTCGACGAGTCGATGCAAGACGATGTAAAGATCACGGTGATCGCCACCGGGTTCAAGGGTGACCGCCCCGCGCATCGCGACCGTGGAGCGGCGGCAGCTGCCGTCGCAGCATCCCGTTCGTTCATGCCGGGGTTTGAACCGCCGGCATTCGAACCCACGATCACCGAGCGTCCGGCGGTGGAGGCGTTCGCCGAGCCTGAGACGCTGGTTACCTCTTCGGCGGAGACCCGGAAAGGATCTGAGCGCAAGCTTGAACCGGTAGCGCAACATGCGTTTGCGGGTGCGGATTCGGTCTCGAACTTCGTTGCCGAACCTTCAAGCGAGCTGGACATACCCGCATTCCTGCGCAAGCGAGGGGACTGACATTCGCTCAAGGTAACGTTACCGCGCGTGATTTTTTGGTCCAGCTACTTTCCCTTTGAGAGTGGCTGGACATCTAACTTTCAGCACGGGTTTTGCCGTTTTGTTAGGGGTACGCGGAATTTCAAAGCTGAGCAGGTACTTGCATTCACCAGCTATTTACGGTTTAGTAAAGGGTAGAAGGTACGAAATGCGAAAAGTCAGTGATTTTTCGGATTGCATTCGATCTTCGAAGTTACTACTATCCGCGCATCCTGTTCAGATGCAACATGTTAGGGAGAACATGCGAATTGGCGCCCCAATCCGGTATTTCATTACACTCGTCGCGGTCCTGCTGATCGCGCTCTCCTCCTCGTTTGCTACCAGCGTGAATCACCATGGCGCCGCTAGAAAACACCCCCGGATCGTAGAACCGGCCCATGTCCAGCACCGATTGACGCACTCACGCCACAGCCGCCGGACAGCCCGATTGGTCCGCGCACGGGGACGCCATCACCGCTATTACGAGCACTTCACAGGCAATTCCTTTGCAGAGAACCTGACCGATGGAGACATCACTGCCGGAGAAGATCCAGTAGTTCGCGAGGCTGCCATTGAGGCACTCGGAAACATGAACGGCACTGCCGTCGCGGTGGATCCCAGCAATGGCCGCATCCTCGCCATGGTGAACCAAAAGCTCGCGCTTTCGGCTGGGGCGATGCCCTGCTCTACTATCAAGCTCTCCGTGGCACTCGCCGCCCTACGCGAGGGGATTGTGACCAAAGACACCATGGTCAACCTCGGCGGATGGCGCATGAACCTAACGCAGGCGATTGCACGATCCAACAACGTGTATTTCGAAGTGCTTGGACGCAAACTCGGCTTCGACCGCGTGAAGCACTATGCCAATGAATTCGGCCTCGGCGAACTGGCTGGCTACGATATCACCGGGGAGCACCTCGGCACCTATCCTGAAGAAGAGATTTCGACGACGCGAAGGCGGCGTCGGGCGGATGTGCTCGTTCGGCGAGGGTGTAAACATGACTCCGCTGCAACTGGAGCGCTTACCGCTGCCATCGCCAATGGCGGAACGCTCTATTACCTGCAGCATCCGGTGACTCCTGATGATGTCATCAACTTCCAGCCTAAGGTAAAGCGCACTCTCCCCATCGGAGATGTGATCCCGCAGATGCAGGACGGAATGCTGGGCGCGACCCATTTCGGCACGGCACGCAGTCTACGCGCGAGTTTCCGCGAGATGCCGATCCTCGGCAAGACCGGCACTTGCTCGAAAGACGGGGTTCGCTTCGGATGGTTCACCTCGTACGCAGAAACTGCTTATGGACGCATCGTGACTGTCTTCTTCCTCGAAGGCGGTCGCCCGACCTTCGGTCCGAAGGCGGCTGAACTCACGGGCAAGTTTACCGGAGCCTCTACGACCACAGCTACTTTGCCCTGAAGACGACCGAAACCGCTCGCAGCGTAGTGGGCGCCTCGCAATAACGGTTCCGCAGAGAACAAAAGCCTCCCGAGCGGGAGGCTTTTTTCATCGAGGAATCTAAGGCTGCTGCTTCTTCAAGTGCTCGTTGATGGCGGCTTCCCATTGCTTGCCTTTCGCCTGGTCCTCTTCACCCAGGTGACGGACCATCTCATTCGCCTCCGGGCGCAGCGCCGTTCGTTCGTACATGACCTTCACTGCCGTATCCGCAGGCCCTTTGGGAACGAGATGCACGTCGATGAGTGTCACGAAGTGCTCAGGCATGAAGAGGACATACTGCATGTGTCCTCCCTTGAGGTCGAAGACAGTGTTGATCCAGGGGACGGTATGTTCGCCGTGCTGGATCGTGAAGACGGCACCCTGTATGTCCTTCGCGGTGGCCGGGTAGAGGAACTTCGGGTTCCATTCTCCTCCGCTCCATGTGCGCTCTCCCTCGGCACCGAATAAGGGCGCGGCGATCTGCATGGGTGCGTGCACGGTGAACTCGAAAGCGTTCGTGACGTGTGCCACCGCCAGGGCTTCCGAGGCAGACGATGGTGTGCTGAGCATTGCCAGCCCGGCAACTACGCTCATAGTGGATTGGATCAGTGTCAGTTTCATTTGCGACGCTCCTTCAACCGGTGGCTGTGTGCGGCGTTCAACGTGAGTCCGTAGAGTCTCTTGAGCTGTTCGATCTCTTTGAGGGTTTCGGACGAGAACGGCGCTTTGCCTTCAAAGGCGTGCAGGACGATCCCCTCAAGCAGGTCGCCGAGACTCATATCTTTTAGCTCGGCCAGACCCTTCAAGACCTTCAATAGACGTTTTTCGAGCCGGACGCCGGTTTGCACCCGTTCGACGTCAACCGATGAAGCCTTATGTTCCTCTTCTTTCATGGTACCAATGTACCAAGATACCAAAAAAATGCAAGAGGGATAGAGAAACTCGGATCTCAGCGCAAGTTTTCTCAACATTGCCTTGGAGAATTCAGGACAATAGTTAAATGTCAGGCGACAAGATGCATAACGCTGCCCCTTTAGAGCAAGTTTTCTCAGTGTGCTCAGCCATTCGCTATGTGGCGATCTATCGCGACGGAAAGCTTGCCTCACAGCAGCGCGATGATCTGTCGACGCCCTCACACTCAGAGTCCGACAAGTACGAAGAAATTCTTGTGAACCCGGTAATCCTCATGCTGGTGAAGCAGCGCGGAAACATGGATTGTGGGGGAGCGCGATTTGTAGTGGTCCGGTATGGGAACTTCTACCAGCTTGTCATCGACCTTCCAAACGGGCATGTTTCGGTCTGTTTCGAACTTACAGCCAATCCTCTGGAATATGCCGATACGATTTCGGCCATTTGCTCATAATTGAGAGAACGGCAGAAAAAGTGAAAAGCGGAGGTATTGATATTTTTGCAGTTGTTGCTGCAGGTTCATCGATGGGAACTAAGCGTAAATTGGCGATTTCCACCAGCGGCGCGAGGCAGTAACTACTTTACAATCACGTCATCCGGTTCGTTTATTTCTGGGGTGCTATGGAAAAGTTTGTCATTCGCGGAGGCAATCCGCTCGTAGGAACAGTACGTGTGAGCGGCGCCAAGAACGCAGCCCTGCCCGCCATTGCAGCCGCGATCCTGACCGAAGAAGCAGTCGTGCTTGAGAACATCCCGGACGTGCGCGATATAGAGACGGAACGCCAGCTGCTCGCCTCGATGGGGGCCGAAGTCGAACTCGGATACGGTCGCGCACACCACCGCACCACGGTATGCTGCCGCAATCTCTCCGATCCTGAAGCGAAGTACGAGATCGTCAAGACCATGCGAGCTTCAACGCTGGTACTCGGGCCACTGGTGGCGCGCATGGGTATTGCGCGAGTCTCGATGCCAGGCGGCTGCGCTATCGGTGCCCGTCCTATCGATCTGCACATCAAGGCACTTGAAAAGATGGGCGCGCGGATCACACAAGAGCATGGCTATCTTGAGGCGAAAGCGGAACGGCTCAAGGGTACGCAGATCTACTTCGACAAGATCACAGTGACCGGCACAGAAGACCTGATGATGGCGGCGACGCTTGCCGACGGGGAAACAGTCCTTGAGAATGCAGCGCGAGAGCCCGAAGTGGTCGATCTGGCGGACCTGCTGAATAAGATGGGAGCAAAAGTCGAGGGAGCCGGGACCTCAACTGTCCGGATCAAAGGCGTGGAAAAACTTCGTGGCGCGAAACACAAGATCATTCCCGACCGTATTGAGGCGGGCACCTTCATTCTTGCTGGTGCGCTGACCGGGGGAGATCTGATCGTCTCAGGATGCGATCCTTCGCACATCACTGCCCTGCTCTCGAAGCTGCAGGAGATTGGTGTGAAGGTGAAGACTAGCGCGGATTCAGTGCGAGTCATCGGCGATGGCAAATTCATGGCCGCCGACATGAGCACCGAGGAGCATCCTGGCTTCCCTACCGACATGCAGGCGCAATATATGGCGCTGGCGACACAGTGCGACGGGACCAGCGTCATCACGGAAAACATCTTTGAGAACCGGTTCATGCACGTGCAGGAGTTGGCACGAATGGGAGCCAATATCCGCACCGATGGCAGACAGGCAATTGTGCGCGGCAAGACGCAGTTGCAGTCCGCTGCAGTCCTGTGCTCCGACTTGCGGGCCTCAGCGTCGCTCGTACTGGCAGCGCTTGTTGCCGACGGCGAAACGATCGTGGATCGCGTTTATCACATCGACCGCGGATACGAACGCATCGAGGAAAAGCTTCGCAGCGTTGGTGCACAGGTAAAGCGTATCGGCGAGATGCTGCCCAAGCGGCGCGCGGTGGTGGGCTAAGGAGAGGCTGCTTCCTGCGCCACTTTTCCGGCATCCTACTCTGATAAGGAGCCTTATGGCCCGTCTGCTCGCGACCGCTCTCCTTGTCCTGCTACTTACCATTACGTTGATGGGAGGGCCCGTAGGCATCTTCGAAGGAGAGTTATTGGACGGCCCGCAGGCCGGATGGCTGTATGTCAAAGGCCGCAACGGCATGCTGCGAAGGGTCGAAATCGCGCAAGCCAGAATCGTGTATGGCAGCTCTGTCCCGGTGGAACGGCGCGAGCCCGACCCCTCCGATGAGCTGGTTAAGGGAGCGGTGGTCAAAGTCACCGCAGAACAAGGGGCTGACGGTGAATGGCGCGCACGAGAGGTGCTCTTGGTACATTTAGGATCCGTAACCAGGCCTGCGGCTGGCGCGCATGGGCGTCAAACGGCAGAGTTGAAGCACTAGTGTTTATTCGGGCTTAAGCTCTAAATTGCGCAACATCTCACAGATGCAGGCGTCTAATAAAGAATAGGATTTAGTCCTGGCCGGAAATCGAGGATGAAATGAAAGAGTGGAACACGCTCCGCCTTTTGGCACTTGCGACAGCGTTCTCCTTGGCGGGAACCGCATGGGCGCAGAATACTGGGCAGACGACCACGGCAGCATCGCCGCAAGCGGCTCCTTCCGCGGGCAATAGCACTGCCCAAGCCCCGGAGGCGCAAACGCCGGCCGCACAGACCTCCGCGCCTGCTGCAACCTCTGCCGACGCCTCCCAGGATAAAGATAAGGACAAGAAGAAACAGTCCAAGAAAGACGACGTGGACGAGATCGGCAACCGTGACATCGGCGGCCGGGGTCTCGGCAACTGGTATTCGACCGACCGCGAGATTCGCGTGGGCAAATCGTATGCGCAGCAGGTAGAGCAGACTGTGAAGCTGATCGAAGATCCGGTCGTTACCGAATACGTCAACCGCATCGGTCAGAACCTGGTTCGCAATTCGGACGCGAAGGTTCCCTTCACCATCAAAGTCGTGGACGACGACTCGATCAACGCGTTCGCGTTGCCGGGCGGGTTCTTTTATGTGAATTCGGGTCTGGTGCTCGCCGCGGATAACGAATCAGAACTGGCAGGCGTGATGGCGCACGAGATCGCGCACGTGGCCGCGCACCACGCAATGCGACAGATGACGCGCGCACAGTATGCGAACCTCGCTTCTTTGCCACTGATCTTCATGGGTGGAGGCATCGGGTACGCAGCCTACGAGGCCGCCGGGATCGGATTGCCGCTGACGTTCATGAAGTTCTCCCGCAACTTCGAGGCTGAGGCCGACTATCTAGGCGTCGAATACCTATACAAGGCCGGATACGATCCACAAGCCTTTGTAGACTTCTTTGAAAAGATCCAGGCGCAGGAGAAGAAGAAGCCGGGTACGCTGATCAAGGCATTCTCGTCTCATCCGCAAACACCGGACCGCATCGAGAAGTCGCAAGCCGAGATCGCACGGATCCTGCCCTCTAAGGCGCAATATGTTGTGACGACCTCTGAATTCGATTCGGTAAAGTCACGTCTCGCAGCCATCGAGAACAAGCGCAAACTGAAGGACGACAAGGACAACTCCGGCAAGCCGACATTGCGCCGCGCCAGCACGGATGCGAACGGGAGCAAGACCGGGGACTCCAAGACCGACGATGACCGCCCGACGCTGCATCGCCGCGACCAGTAAAGGGACCGCATAGAAACGGTACGCCGGTGGGAAATCCTGCCGGCGTATTCTTTTGTCCGCACCTGACAGACCTGCTGCAACTTGGACCCTGATTTTATTCATCCATTCGCATGTACCTAGGAGGCGATCGATTGACACAGTATCTCGTCCGCGATTTCATGAGCACATCGGTGACTACTCTCACTGAAGACGCCAAACTGCTGGATGCGGCAATGTTATTGCGGCGAACCGGTAAACGCCATCTGCCGGTCTTGAACTCAGAGGGAAAGATCGTGGGCATCATCTCTGACCGCGATATGCGCCTGCTCACTCCCTCGGCACTCACTCCTGTAAGCCTCGAAGAGCAAAACAAGATCTTCTCAGAAACACCGCTGACCTCTGCCATGACCCGAGATCCTCAATGCGTGCTGCCTGACTCCGAGGTAGGACACGCGATCGAACGGATGCAGTCGCACAAGATCCAATGCGTGCTGGTGGAGGAGAAGGGCAAGCTCTGCGGCATCTTCACCGCTACCGACGTGATGAAACTCGCACGCAAACTGCTCCTGGAAGGCGCTTCCGCGACTTCGGCGTAAGCGGTCCTAAACGAAAACAGCCCTGCGAATGGCAGGGCTGTGCAAAACTTGCGTATTCGAGGATTAAGCAGCTTGCTGGTCGGCGAAAGATTCCGCAACCGGTTCCAGGGTTGGGGAGTTCGCATATTTCTTCTCTTGTGAGGGACCGACCACACGCATCTTCTTCCAGTCGTATCCGAACTCTTTTCCGCAATCGAGACAAACGACGTATGTTCCAGTCGCCTGGGCTGCAGAAGGGCGGCGCGATCCTATCTTCGCGGTGATCGGAAAACTGTAATTCTTATGCCAGCAACCGAAGAGCATATCTATAAGATTCGACATTGGCGTCCCTCTTTGAGCAGGATCGGTTAAGGAATCCCGATGGATCGGAGTAACCCTGCTACATGACTTAGATTCCAGAGAAGATGAAAAGGTTACTTTTTTGCCGATGGATTCTGATGCAGGGTGCCTGAATGGACACCCTCCTGGCGCAACTCCTTAGGCTGCAACCGCTTGCGTGCATTGTTGTAAACTGAGCACCTGATTCGTTATAGCGAGGCAAAATGCTAAAACCGACCGCAAGCGCGGCATTCCTATTCTTACCGCTTTTCTTGAGTGCTCAGACGGCCTCGGACACTCCGGGAAAGTCAGCGCAGAAGGCCCCACACCATCGCATGTCCACCGACTACAAAGCCATTCACAATTCAGCAATCATTATCGACACCCATGCCGACACGACACAACGCCTGCTCGATGAAAACTTCGACATGGCAAACCCGGTTGGCTATCCCGGATACCTGGATTTCGACAAAGCGCGGAAGGGTAATCTCGGTGCAGAGTTCTTTTCGATCTGGGTGGACGATAACAATCCGGACCTGAAAGGCAAATTCGCGCATCGCACTCTGGCACTCATCGATTCGGTTTATCAGCAACAGCAGAAGCATCCGGACAAGATGACCATGTGCTTCTCCGCCGAAGATATCGAGCGCAACCACAAGCAGACACCGGGCAAGTTCTGTGCGCTGATGGGTATCGAGGGCGGACATTCGATCGAGAACGATATCCGCTTGCTGCGTGACTACTACCGCCTCGGTGTCCGCTATATGACACTTACTTGGTCGAACACAAACGATTGGGCAGATTCCTCGGGCGACATGGACAAGGCCGACGTTAAGCATCACGGCGGACTGACGGAATTCGGCAAGGATGTCGTACGCGAGATGAACCGGCTGGGCATGTTGGTCGACATCAGCCACGTTGCAGACAAGACGTTTTACCAGGCGCTTACAGTAAGCCGCGCTCCGGTGATCGCGTCACATTCGTCGGCGCGTGCGCTCACAAACCATCCGCGCAATATGGATGACAAGATGCTCAAAGCGATCGCACAGAACGACGGCGTGGTCATGGTGAACTTTTATTCCGCGTTTGTGGACGAAGACTTCCGCAAAGCGTACGCGTCGATGAGCAAAGAGCGCGATGCTGCGATCGGCGCAGTGAGCGAAAAGTACAAGGACGCCGATGCGAAGGTGCGTGCCGAGGCAGAACATCAGGTGGCGCAGGAATGGGCAGCGAAGGTGCCGCGTCCTCCCTTGAAGTCGCTCATCGATCACATCGATCACATCGCCAAAGTGGCAGGCATCGACCACGTTGGGCTCGGATCGGACTTTGATGGCATTCCGTCATCGCCAGAGGGTATCGACTCCGCCGCTGATCTCCCGAAGATCACGGAAGAACTGGTCAAGCGCGGATACAACGAGCAACAGATCCACAAGATCCTGGGACTGAATTTCTTGCGCGTCTTCCATGCGGTGGAACAACGCGCAAAGCAGATTCAACGGGAAGCGCCCACCACAGAAGCCTCACCCACACACACAGCAAACGAGAAGGACGTACCAAAATAAATATGATTCGTTTAGTTTCGTTCGCACTGCTCGCGGCGCTTGTGGCCGGGGCACAAACAGCTCCGGCTTCGAAGAAGCCGACGACAACCACACATAAGAGAACAGCCACGCACCATCCGGTGGCAAAGAAACCGGCAGGGCCTCCGGACGCAACGAATTTCGCGCAACCGGTGGCGCACATTCACACGACAGCCGGCGACCTCGCCTGCACTCTCGATCCGAAACAAGCGCCTGTCGCGGTAAAGAATTTCATTCAGCTCGCACAAGGTACGAAGCCCTATACCGATCCTCGCACGGGAAAACAGGTCACCGGAAAACCCTTCTACGACGGCGTGATCTTTCATCGTGTCATTCCAAACTTCATGGTGCAGACCGGCGATCCAACCGGTACGGGAGAAGGCAATCCGGGATATACCTTCAACGATGAGCTCACGCCGGAGATGCACTTCGATACCGGAGGCAAATTGGCGATGGCGAATTCGGGACCGAACACCAACGGTTCACAATTCTTCGTCACCGAGGGACCGACGCCATTCCTTGATGCTTGTCTGGATGACAACGGATGCCGCAGGGGCGCGCGCATGATTCCCAAGGGTGTGGGCTATACACTCTTTGGCCAATGTGACGGTCCTTCCGTCGAGATCGTGAAACAGATTGCGCGACTGCCACGAAACGAGCAGGACCGCCCCGACAGTCCTCCCAGCATCACAGGGGTCACGTTCACCGACGCCTCTGCACCAAAGACAACTCCCGCAGCGACAAAGGCGGGTGTCGCGAAGCCGGGAACCGCTGGACATAAAGCAGCCGCAACAAAGAAGCCAGTTTCTAACTAGTTCGCACGGATGTTCGGAGAAGCCGGAGCATATGCTCTGGCTTCTCTGTCCTCGGTGTTATGTCACGAAGCATTTAGAATGACCATGTCACAGAAAGGACCACTAATGGCACGTCAGCCCGGAACTTACGCCCACTTCAAGACCTCTGAGGGAGACATCGTCTGCAAACTCTTTGAGCAGGAGGCCCCTGTCACTGTCAAGAATTTCATCGACTTAGCCGAAGGTAAGAAGGAATGGACGAACTCAGGGACCGGTGAGAAGAGCAATGTGCGTCTTTACAATGGAACGATTTTTCATCGCGTCATTCCCCAGTTCATGATTCAGGGTGGAGATCCCGAGGGCACTGGAATGGGTGGCCCCGGATACAAGTTTCAGGATGAGACAAAAGGATCACCGCACAAATTCGATAAGCCGGGCAAACTAGCCATGGCGAATTCAGGCCCGAATACCAATGGCTCTCAGTTCTTCATTACGGTCGCTCCCACCCCTTGGTTGACCGGAAACCATACGATTTTTGGGGAGGTCGTCGAAGGACAGGATATCGCCGACAAGATCTCCAATGTTCCGAAGAGCCGTCAGGACCGGCCGCACAAAGATGTGGTGGTTCAAAGCGTCGAGATCGAACGGATCTAATTTACCGGCAGTCAATCAAGAGGTCATGCCCTCAGTAAGTGGACGGTGAACCAATTCCGTTCGTCGGTCCACGTCTGCTCGCGGACCATGCCTGCATTGCTGACGATCGAATCGATCATGTCCATTGTGAATTTGTAACTGTTCTCCGTGTGGATCGTCTCGCCCGGTGCAAACCGGAACGTCTCCTCAATTTCAGGTATGTACACCGCCTGCCGTCGCAGACTGACCAGGTGCATCTCGATCCGGCTGAGATCGGGGTTCCAGAGAGCACGATGCGCAAACCGCCCAAGATCAAAGTTTGCTCCAAGCTCGCGATTGATCCGCACGAGAATGTTCTTGTTGAACGCAGCCGTCACGCCCAGAGCGTCGTCGTATGCAGGAATGAGCACCTTGGGCTTCTTGCGCATATCTGTCCCGAGCAGTACGGCGTCCCCACGATTCAGGTTGCGGCGAAGGTTCGCGAGCACGCTCGCCGCCTCGAAAGGCTCGAAGTTGCCGATGCTCGAACCGATGAAGAGCACCAGCTTGCGTCCCGGTATACGACGCACCTCTGACATCCCACTGTCGTAATCCAGGTGCAGAGGTCTGACATTCACCTTTGGAAGCTCGGTGCTGAGACGGGATCCTGCCTCCTCCAAAGCGGAGGCCGAAACATCGATGGGAAAGTAATCGACGTCGGTCTGCGTGTGCAAGGCCGCCTGGAAGTATGATCGTCGTCTTGAGGGCGCTGCCGGCGCCTAGTTCGACGATCTGCAATTTGTCACCCGGTTCCTCACCTGAGCGATGCAGCATCTCACACGCGTGAAGCCGCAAGATTTTCGCTTCCGTCCGCGTGAGATAGTACTCCGGAAGGCGCGTGATCTCTTCGAACAGGCGCGATCCCTCATCGTCGTAAAACAGTTTGGCCGAGAGCCATTTGGGGCTGTCACTTAGACCGCGCATCACATCTTCAGCGATCTCGGATTGGACGATGCGTAGCCTAGTCTGTGGCGTCATCGGATGCTAACCGTATCCCTGTAAACTGCCAGCGCGCATGCGCCGGGAAGAAGTTGCGGTAAGACGCGCGGACATGCGCTTCAGGCGTCGCACAAGAGCCTCCACGCAACACGTACTGATTGCACATGAATTTTCCGTTGTACTCGCCGATCGCTCCAGCTTCTGGTCTGTACCCCGGATACGCGGTGTATGGGCTTGAGGTCCACTCCCAAACGTCGCCAAACATCTGATGCAAAGTCTTGCCTGAGGCTGCAACTGAAATTGGATGAAGGTTGCCGCTCTCGACAAAATTCCCCACAACCGGCAGCCCCCGCGCACCGAACTCCCACTCGGATTCGAGCGGTAACCGGGCACCTGCCCAGCGCGCAAAGGCATCCGCCTCGTAGTAGCTCACGTTGCAGACGGGCTCGGTCACATCAACCGCCTTCCAGCCTTGCAGCGTGAACACTCGCCAATCGCCACCATTCCGCTCCCAGTAAGACGGCGATTCCCATCGTTCACGGCATACGGCATCCCAACCCTCTGAGAGCCAAAGGCTCGGGTTGCGATACCCGCCGTCGTTCATGAATTCCAGGTAGTCACGATTCGTCGTTAGTCGCGAAGCCATTCGGAAGCTCTGCAACAACACTTCATGCCGCGGCAATTCGCTGTCAAAACAGAAACCATCACCTTCGAACCCGATCTTGTGGATTCCGCCCTCAAATGGAACCCACATTCGCTGTACCTCGTTGCGTTCGTACTTGCCGCGCAACTGGTGATACGCCGGCTGCAAAGGTTGCGACCACAACGCGTGCTTGATGTCCGTCAGGATGAGTTCCTGGTGCTGCTGCTCATGCTGCATCCCAAGGACCAACAACTTGCTCGCCTCCGGGCTGTGAGCGCCGTCGATGAGGCGGAGCATGTGCTCCTCAACAAAGGAACGATAGCGCATGACCTCGTCTAGTGAGGGGCGGGAAAATAGTCCCCTCCGCGCGCGATCCGGATGATCTCCCAATTGTTTGTAATACGAATTGAATACCTTTCTAAACTCCTCATTGAACGGGACATATCCTGACAGGTATTCGCACAGGATGAATGTTTCGAAGAACCAGGTGGTGTGTGCGAGATGCCACTTGACCGGGCTCGCGTCCGGCATGGACTGGAGCATCTGATCCTCCGCGCTCAACGGCGCCGCCAGAGAAGCGGAGGCTGAACGCACCTGGAGAAACTCTTTGATCAGGTCAGAGGCACTCACTGGACTGGTCGTAGCTGTGCTCATGTACTGCTCCAATGCACATCTTGAGATGCACAAACCGGTAATTCAGAGTGTCAGCGGCGTGCAATTCACAATCCCACTTCCATGCGATGCACTCCAAAAAGCTCCCATCCTACTATGAAAACGGTCTTTCGCCGCCCTCGGATTGGATTCAGCGGCCATTCCTCGCCGAACAACGGTGTGAACATCTGATTCTTACTTTTTAGACACGGATTCTCATTTTCTCCCTCTTTGCCCTGAAATGGAGCTGGTAGCAGTAGCGCAGATAAGTTGCTGGACTGGCACGACTCGCTAATCGGACCACGGCTCGGGTTTGCGGTCCCGGCGAAAACGCTTCAACTTTTCAACAAGTTCCGGGTCGAGTACACCAGCATCGCTGCATGCAATGTTCGCGTCCACATGCCCGGCAGTGCGCATGCCCGGAATCGTCGTACTCACATCCGGACTCGAGAGAATAAAGCGAAACGACATCTCGGGCAGCGTCATTCCTTCCGGCAATATTTTCTTGAGCTCATCGACCCGGTCCATGGTGGCGTTCAGGTTCTTAGGATTGAAGTATCCAGAGCGCCAATCGTTCTTGGGAAACTTTGTCTCACGCGTCATCTTTCCACCAAGACTGCCCTCATCTAGCGGAACGCGCGCTATCACGCCGACCTTTTTCTCGCGGCACAATGGAAACAGCTTGTCCTCTGGAGACTGGTCGAAGATGTTGTAAATGACCTGAACAGCATCCACCAGGCCAGTATGGATCGCCGCAAGCCCGTTCTCTGGCTCCCATCGGTTCAAGCTCAATCCGAATGCGCGTATCTTCCCCGACGACTTCAGCTCGTTCACAGTATCGAGAAACTCGGCTTCATTCGCCCACGAATCGTCCCATACGTGAAACTGCAACACGTCTATAGCTTCGACGGAGAGCGCCTCAAGGATCTTATCCGTATGCTGCACGACGTGATCGCGTGGAAACGCGTCGTGAAGCACGCCTGCCGCCGGCCATTTTCGGTTCCTGGGTGGCACCTTGGACGCAACAAACAGGCGCTTGTCCCGGTTCTGCTCCAGAACGCGGCCGAGCAGCCGGTCGCTGTGCCCTTCTCCATATGCCCACGCCGAATCAAAGAACGTGCAACCAAGATCCACCGAGCGCTGCAAGGAGGCCAGAGACTGCGCATCTTCTGAGCCGGACCAACCACCCATGCCCCATAATCCATGTCCGATGTCGCTGACGTTAAATCCTGTTCTACCGAGCTGACGATAGCGCAAGTAACCCTCCTGTATGGATTCACGGTTGTGGCGGTGGCGCAGGCACGGTATGCTCCGTCGCCTGCAGCGAGGGCGCTGTCGGTGGGACGAGGCGGATATTAGGCTCGTCCGCGATGGCCTGCAGCAGCACGCGCGTGATGCGATCGTCGATCTCTCCCACGCGTGATACCTCAACGGGATATCGAATCACGATCTCGAGACCCACATCGGTGAATCTAAGCCGGCTGGCGGGCTGCGGATCATTCATCCCGAAATGTCCGCCTATCCTCGGATTGTCAAAACGAAGGCCTTTCTTATACGTCTCAAAGACGCCTTGGACCGCATGGAGCAATTGCTTTTCGATGCGTTGGTAATCGCTGCTCGGCGACATGGTGAGACGTACTTCATGCCAGACAAAATCAGAACCTGGAAGTTGTTTGTAGAGACTCGTCGCAGGCTGCAGGATGACTGAGTTCGAGAACACCACCGACCGTCCTGTCGGATGCATATCGTTGCCGGCGCCTGACACTTCCACGAGATGCAGGCGCACCAGTCCGATCTCAAAGACATCGCCCGTGATGCCGGAGATAGTCACGCGATCGCCTACGTGTACACCATAGCGTCCGATGAGAAAGAAGTAGGCGATCACCGACAGGATGACATTCTGCAGCGCGACAGCCAAACCTGCCGTCAGAAAGCCGGCGTAGGTAGCGAGTGATCCAGCTTCCGTAACCAGCGCGAATGCGATGACAAAGGTGATGATGATGGCCATCAATATCCGGCGCAGAAGTAAGAATTGGGAACGGCGGCGCACATCTCGCACATACCGGAAGGTCGCCCTCTTCCATATCTCTGAGAATCCCAGCAGCGCGACGATGGCAGCCAGCACGATCGCGACCTGGATTCCAAGCTTGCGCAATAAAGAATTCTTGCTCTGCTCGACGAACGCTTTCCACTGCTGCAAGCGCTCCATGTAAGACTCCAGCGAAACGGACTCTTCGTTGATCGGCAACGCCGCTGAAGAGAGCAGCTTGAATTGTGCTGTGGATTGGTCCAGTTGCTTCTTTTGTTGCGCGAGTGCGGGGGCGTCCGCGGTGTCTGCTGCGAGCTCTATCTCATCCGCCTGCCGCACGGTCTTACTCAACTCCGCCATCAGTGGAGCGCGAAGCCGGTTCAGTGAACTTTGCAGATCTTGCGTTACCCGAATCAGCTGATCGATGTTGGTGATCTTGTGCGTTTGCATCACCGATTCTTCAATCAGTCCGACGATCCCCGTGCTCTGGGTCTTCATCTTCGTGTTTTGGGCGGCTACAGCCTCGGTTGCTGTGACTTGTGGCGTCGCGGATGCGCCTTCCGCTCCTCCCTTACGATTGGCACCACTCACCGGAGGCGGGGCAAGGCCCACAGATCGTGAGAGTTGGTCGATCTGTTCGGCCAGCGAACCTGCTCCGCTCATCTTCCGGTTCGCAGTCTGCCGGACAAACCCTGTAAAACTCTTTAACGTTTCGAGCCTCGCCTGAGCAAGTTGTAGTTCGCTCTCAAGTTCTTGCCGGTGAGCTTCACGCTGATTGCGTTGCGCGGTGGTTTTCACCGGAGCCTTGTCAAGCGCGTCTATTTCGGCCTGGATCTGCGTGATCTGGTCCTGCGCCTGTTGCTGCAACTTACTGATGTTGTCCGACCCTGCCGGCACGTCTGTAACGGCATTCTGTTCAGGCAGGAGTCCGGCTTGAGCGCGTGCATACTGAAATGAAAGAAGTGTGATCTGGTTGGCCGAAGGCTCACTCTCGGCTGTGTAGATCACGTCGCCTGGCTCATCCGCCCACTGGACAGAGAGCATTGCCTGCTTTCGCCACTCGACAACTTGGTTTAAGAACTCCACGAGGGCGCGCGCGTCCGCACCTTCATGAGTGGGAGTCGCTGCCGCGAACATTACCGCGCTCACCGCGCACAAGACTAGCTTTATTAAAATGAATCTGTATTTTTGCAAGGACACTCACTTTGGATGCGATCGCAGCTTGCGCTGCTGCACCGGTACGGCTACTGCTGAAAGGCCTGTTTCCATGTCGGATGCACGCCGATCGCTTGCATGCTGCGGGCGTCCCATCCTCCGCCGAGCGCCTTCACTAGATAAACCGAAGTCACGAGGCGCTGCCCAAGTATCTGCGTTGCGAGCCGTTGATTTGAGAGCAGCGTCTCCTGCGCTGTAATGACATCGAGGTAGGTCGTGATGCCCCCGACATATCGATCATTGGCGATGCGTAGCGCGTTCTGTGCGTCATTCACCGCCTCCTGCTGTGTCTTGGCGGCATCGGAGAGCACCTCGAGTCCCGACATTCCGTCTTCCACCTGCTGAAAGGCCGTAAGTACTGCCTGACGATAATTCGCGACCGAGATCCCATAAGCGGATTTCTGATAATCGATCTGCGCGTGTACTCGTCCGCCGCTGAATACTGTTTGTGTTGCGCCCGCTCCAAGTGACCACACCAAACTCGGGACGTCGAAAATCTTGCTGATCGCTGCACTCTGCGCGCCACCGCCGCCGAGAATATTGACGCTCGGATAGAGCCCACTCTCCGCAACGCCGATATATGCGTTTTGCGCTGCTACCTGCCGTTCAAATTGAGCAACGTCAGGACGGCGCTCCAACATATCAGCAGGCACACCCGCCGGGATATCAGGCGGACCGATCGTCAGCGGCTTCGGGGCGATCGAAAACGAAGAGGCAGGGGAGCCAAGCAGCGTTGCGATCGCGTGCTCATACTGCTTGCGCTGTTGCACGAGAAGAGATGCCTGGGTGCGAGTGGAATCGAGCACCGTCTGCTGTTGGGCAACATCCAGCCCGGACGCGACGCCTCCTTGATGCCGGCGTTCCACCAGATCGAGGCCCTTTTGTTCGAAATCGATGCCCGAGTTCACAACAGCGATCTCCGCATCAAGTTCACGCAATTGAAAGTAGTCCACAGCGAGTTCTGACTCGACCACCAGCCGAATGTTCTCAAGGTTCGCAGCTTGTGATTGATACAGTTCATTGGCTGCTTCAACGTTCTTCCGTACACGGCCGAAGAGGTCCAGCTCATAGTTCAGATTGAATGGAAGTTGATAATTGCTCTGCGTGATCGGAGACAATGCAACGTTCGAAACTGTTACCGGACGGTTCCCTGAGATTCTCTGCCCCTGAAAGGACGGGCCCGCATTAACAGACGGAAAGAACCCTGCCGTCTGTATCCTTGCATAAGCACGGGCCTGCTCCAGTTGATTTCGCGCGACGTCGATCGTCTGGTTTGCCTGTAAGGATTGCGCTTCAAGACGGTTTAGGTCCTGGTCTCCAAACATTTCCCACCAATTGCCCTTTGGAACACTGTCTTTCGGAGAAGCGGCCCGGAAGGGCGCGATCTCTTTCCACGCCGTTGGCGTCTGTACCTTAGGGCGCTGGTACTTCGGGCCCACCGCACAGCCCGCCAGCAGCGCAAGCAGCAGCGCCGATATCGCGCCGCTAAAATATCTCCTCATTACGACTTCTCTCCCTGCGCATGTTTCGTCTCCGTCTTGACGCGGACCGGCTGTCCTTCCTCGAGCGAGTCCGCCGGATTCAGCACGATCTGGTCCTCCGGATTCAAGCCGCCCAGGATTTCGACGCTGGTTCCGAAGTCACGACCGATCTCTACGGTCTTCAAATGCACCTTGCCGTCCTCTCCCACAACCGCCGCCTGCGGACCGTCTGCGCGAAACAGAAGTGCGTTCGCGGGGATAGTGATGCGTTCGATCTTGACTGGAACCTCGAAGTAGACCTGGCCATAAGAGCCGGGAAGGAGCTTTCCGTCTCGGTTCGGCACGTCCACTTCGGTCAACAATGTGCGCGTCGCTGGGTCGATGGCGTCGGCGCTGCGAACCACCTTGCCAAGAAATTTCTGTCCGGGATACTCGTCAAGCTGGAGGTACGCTTTTTGTCCAGCCTTAATGGATGGCGCATACGATTGCGGTACGCTGATGTACACCCGCAGCGGATCGACCTGAGCAACATCAAAGAGTTCTTTCTGCCCGCCCGAACCGCCTGCACCAGCGTTGATCAGAGCGCCTACATCGACATTGCGCTTTGTCAGCACACCCGAGAAGGGCGCGTAAATGTGCTTGAAGGACTCCATCTGCTCAAGCCGCCGAACATTGGCGTCGGCCGCGGCGAGGTTTGCCTGCGCCTGAGCGTATCCGCTGGTCTGCTGGTCCACCTCCTGCTGTGACACTGAGTCTGATTTGCGAAGATTGAGCCAGCGCTCCGAAGATGACTTTGCGAGTTGCAGTTGAGCCTGTATCTGCTGGCGCGCCGCTTTCGTCTGCGCCAGCTCCTGATCGACCTCCGGCGTGTCGATGTTCGCGAGCAGCTCGCCCTTCTTTACGGGACTGCCGATATCTTTGAACCACTTCACAAGATATCCATTCGTGCGGGCGTATAGCGGAGATTCCGTGAACGCCATCAGTTGTCCCGGCAATACCAGTTGATCGTCCGCCGGCTCTGACGCTGGCTTCAACACCGCAACCGAAGGCACCGCCAACTGCTCCGTCTCGGAGTCTAGCGATTTACGATCTCGCAAACGCCGTGCGACGAAACTCCACCCCCGATCAGCAGCAGCAACAAGATCACGACGGCAGTCCGGATTCCATTTCGCAGCGACCTCTTCTGCGGCTCTCGCTGCTGCCAACGACGGAGTCCTGCGTCGCCTTCCGAATGCGCTTCCCTTTTCTCTTCGCCAACAACCATACTTCCCTCTCTACTCCACGCGCAGGTTCTTCTGCGTCTTGCCGCCATGCATGATGCTGAAAATTACTGGAACAAAAAACAATGTTGCGACGTCGCGAACAGCAATCCGCCGATCACCGCCCGGCCGAGCGGCGCGTTTTGTTCCCGCCTTCGCCCAATCCCAGAGCCATCGGAACCATGCCGATAATCATCGCAAGGGCGGTCATGACACAGGGCGCATGCGAGTGAAGCCCGCTTCGAGCGCCGCTTCCGCGGCTCAATACCTTCTGCCATCGTTCCCGCGCAAACGAGACCATCAGAATAGTGTTCGCAGTGGCCACGCCCATGCACATGATCGCCCCGGTCAGAGACGGAACGTTGAGCGTCGTGCGCGTGATCAGCAACATCCAGCAGATGCCAGCAAGCGCGCCGGGCAGCGCCGTAATGATGATGAACGGATCGAGCCAAGACTGGAAGTTGACGACGATCAAAAGATAGACGAGGACGATCGCTCCGACGAGGCCGATGGCAAGCCCCTGGAACGGATGCCTTCATCGTCTGAACCTGGCCACGGACCACGATCGTGGCTGCCTCTCGGAAGCTTTGGTTCTGCTTCGTCGCGGATTTTTTGAACTTCGTCGGCGACGCTGCCGAGGTCGCGGCCGTTAACGGCTGCGTACACGTTGATCATGCGCTGAACGTTGTAGTGGTTTACAACGGCGGGGCGCGATGTGGTGGTGGTGGTGGTCAGGTTGCCGATGATTTGTGAAGGCACGGTCGGCGACGCCGCGGTGATCGGCGTGTTGAGCAGGGCTTGATACGTATCGATGCGATATTGCGGTGTCTGAACCGCGACGTTGTAGCTGACGCCATTCTTGGGATCGAGCCAGAAGGCCGGTGCAGTCTGGAAACTGGAACTGAGCGAGACGAGCAAATTTTGCGCGACGTCTTTGGCCTGGAGGCCAACGGCTTGCGCGCGGCTGCGGTCGATGTCGAGATGCAGCGGCGGTTCGTCGAGCGCTTGTTGCACGTGGACGTCAACCGCTCCAGGAACGTGGCGAATTCGCGGCGACTTCCTGCGCGATGCAAAGTTGCCGTTGGTGTTGATGCCGGTGATGGCGACGTCGATAGGCGCGGGCAAGCCGAAGTTCAGGATTTGGCGTGACGATGTCGGCGGGCTGAAAGAAAAACTGAACTCCAGGGAATCGCTTTGGCAACTGCGCGCGCATTTCGTTGATGTAGTCGGCGGTCGGACCGTGTTTTTCATTGAGCTGGACGAGGATTTCGCCGTCAGCAGTGCCGAACGTGCCAGAGTTGCTGTAGCTAAGATTGATTCCCGAATAGGGGACGACCGAGGTTATCGAGAATGGTTTGGAGTTCATTCGAGGGAATAGTTTGGCGAATCGCGGCGTCGATTTGATCGGCCAGACGCGCGGTTTCTTCGATGCGCAGGCCGGTGCGCGCGCGGAAGTGCATTCGGATTTGGCCGGCGTCAACCTTGGGGAAGAAGTCGCGGCCGAGGACGAAGAGCAGGCAGCCGGAGGCGAGGCAAAAAATCAGAAAGCACGAAGAAAATAAGAGTGAAGAATCGAGCGCGACTCCGAGCGCGCGCCGGTAAGCGTTGCGAGACTGCTCGAACCGATGTTCGAACTTTGCTGAATCCGGCGGAAGAACCCTTGCTTCTCGCCGCGATGTTCTTCGGGGATGTATTCGTCCTTGAGCTGAGAAGATACATCGCCATTGTCGGAACAATCGTGCGCGACACATGTAGGAAGCGAGCATCGCGAACGAAACGGCTTCCGCGAGCGGGACAAACAGAAACTTTGCGACCCCGACAGGAAGAACATCGGAAGGAACACGATGCAGATGCAGAGCGTCGAAACAAGCGCGGGAACGGCGATCTGCTGCGCACCATCAAGAATCGCCTGCACGGTTTCCTTGCCCATGGCGAGGTTACGGTTGATGTTTTCGATTTCGACGGTCGCATCGTCTACGAGAATGCCGACGGCGAGCGCGAGGCCGCCGAGGGTCATGATGTTCATCGTTTCGTGAAGCGCGCTGAGCAGCAGGATGCTCACGAGAATGGAGAGTGGGATCGAGACGACGATGATGAGCGTGCTCTTCCAGTTGCCGAGGAAGAGCAAGATCATGATCGCGGTGAGACAAGCGGCGATCAGCGCCTCGCGAAGTACGCCTTCGATCGAGGCGCGCACGTAGAGCGACTGGTCGAAGAACAACGTCAATTTGAGGCCCTCGGGAAGCGAGCCTTTGTAGCTATTCAGAGTCGATTTGAGTTCGTTGACCATGTCCAGCGTGGACGCGTTGCCCGTTTTGTAGGCCGACATGAGCACGCCGCGCGAGCCGTTGGCACGAACGATGTTGGTTTGCGGAGAGAAGCCGTCGCGGATGTGCGCGACGTCGCGCATGTAGATGGTGGCGCCGTTGATGGTTTTGACGGGAAGATCGTTAAGCTCCGCGATCGTTTGCGGGCTGCCATTCATCTCGACGGTATATTCGAGCGTGCCAAGTTTGGCAGTACCGGTCGGGAGAATCAGGTTTTGCGCGTTGACAGCGTTGACGATATCGACGGCGGAGAGGCCGTGCCCTTGCAGCTGCGCGGTATTGATGTCCACAGCTACTACGCGCTGCTTGCCTCCATACGGATAAGGCATCGCTGCCCCCTTCACCGTCGAGAGGGCAGGGCGAATGAAGTTCATGGAGAAATCGTTGAGCGCCTGTTCCGGCTGCGTATTACTGCTCACTCCTATCTGGACGATCGGAACACTGGAAGCCGAATACAACAGTATCAGCGGCGCGGTCGCGCCCGCGGGCAGGCCTTTCAACATGGTTTGCGAGATCGCAGTAGCCTGTGCGATCGCTGTCGGGATGTTCGCATTCTGCTGGAAAAAGATCTTTTCCACGGCCATGCCGGGCATCGCCTGAGACTCTACATGTTCAATGTCATTGACGGTGGTTGTTAAGGCCCGCTCCGTCGGACTGACGATGTGGTCCGCCATGTCTTTCGGGGAAAGACCGGCGTACTGCCAGACGATACTGATCACCGGGATGTTGATGTCGGGGAAGATGTCCACCGGTGTCCTCAGGATCACCAGCGGGCTCACGATCAAGATCAGCAGCGCCATCACGACAAACGTGTAGGGGCGCTGCAGTGCCAACCTTACAATCCACATCGATCAGGAACCTCACCCAGCGGTGTTGTACTCTCAATAATTTAATGGGTCGTTTGATTGGATTCAGCACAAACCCTGCAGATTCAGCGAACTTCCCCAGATTCAGGCTTCAACAGGTCTCGACTTCGCGCCGGATCGCTTCGAACCAATTCGCAAAGGTCTCCGTTGCAGCGCGCCTCAGTTTTTCACTGATAAAGATCGTCGCCGCGCCTGTCAGCACCTGGGCCGTACGCATTCTTGTGCCGCCGTCACCCTGCGGAGTGAATTCAAACGTATGGTCTGCGCTTACCCCCATCATCCTGCCTTTTAGGCGCATGAAGTTTGGCGGACGGCACTCCACAATTTCACTCTCGATCGTCATCGGACGCGGCTGCACCAGATCCATCGCAAGCCGCGAGCCTGGATGCCATGGTTCACCGCTCGTCCAGCGCGTATTGCTTATCGCAGGATTGAAGCGCTTCCACGACGAGACATCGCTGAAACGCTCCCAGATCTTCTCGGGGGTGCACTGCACCACCGATTCATATTCAAGCGTCACCGACATCTTGGCCCCCTAAGCTCCTGCAACAAGTTCCTGGATCGTCCGCACTGCTGTCTCGCATCGCGCCCTATCGACATCCATGTGTGTGACCAGTCTCAGGTGCCTGGGACCGACTCCGTTTGCAAGGATATTGCGCTCACTGAGCTTCCGCGAAAGCTCGGCGGAATTCATCGTCTCCAATTCGAAGATCACGATGTTCGTCTGCACGCTCTTCGGATCGAGCTTGATCTTTGGCGTGCGCGAGAGCTGTTCGGCCATGAATTTTGCATTGTCATGGTCGGCGCACAACAGCTTGGGGCCCTCTTCGAGAGCGATCAAGCCGGCTGCCGCAAGTATCCCCGCCTGTCTCATGCCTCCGCCCAATGCCTTGCGCACGGGTCGGGCCTTTTCGATGAACTCGCGGCTACCGATCAGGATCGATCCCACCGGAGCGCCCAGCCCCTTCGACAAACAGAACATGATGGAATCCAGCTTCGCAGTCAGCTTGTCCACCGGGACGCCGAGCGCGACCGCAGCATTGAAAATACGAGCGCCGTCAAGATGCACCGGCAGTCCGCGCTGGTGTGCTTGGTCGCAGATCTCGTCGATGACCGCCTGCGGAGTCACCGCACCCCCACGCATGTTGTGCGTATTCTCGAGCGAGATCAGGCCCGTCTGCGCCCGATAGTAGATTTTGGGGGACAACTGCGGCTCGATGGCTTTCCACGTGAGCACGCCATCCGGAGCTTCGACCAGACGCGGTGCGCACCCTGAGAATGCGGAGAGCATCGCCATCTCCCAGTCATATATGTGAGCGCGCTGCTCACATATGATCTCCTGCCCGTGCTGCGTATGAATGTGGATCGCGATCTGATTGCCCATCGTTCCCGTCGGGACAAAGATCGCCGCCTCGCGGCCGAATATCTCAGCCGAACGCCGCTCCAGACGGTTCACCGTCGGGTCTTCACCATAGACATCGTCGCCGACTTCGGCTTCGAACATCGCTCTGCGCATCTCTGGAGTAGGTTTCGTGACCGTGTCGCTGCGCAGGTCGATCGCTGTCTTCAATGCCCGGTTTTCCCGTACTGTGCTCTTCGCTTCCGTCTCCGGACTCGCAACGCTATACATACCTAAGTTTATCGCTATTTTGCGATTCGCCGCAGGTGCGCCTAGCGCATAATGATCGCGGCCGCGATCGTTGCAGCAATCACCCACAGCACCACGGCCATTATCATCGGTCTCGCTCCTACTTTTTTGAGCGCGCTTCGCGTCATCCCTGCGCCGATGAGAAACAGCGCCAACGTCAGCCCACGCTTCCCTGCCGCGTTCAACCAGCCCCACATCGATGGATGCTGCCAATATGTCGCCACCGCTGCCGCCGCCACATACCACAGAATGAACCATGGCAGCGATAATTTGGCGCCCGGCGTATCTTCCGAACAATCCACTTCAGCATCGAGTTGATGCGGCTTCTGCCACCAGTTGCTGCGGCGAAGAGCAGCCGCGGACAGCGTCACCGGAACGATCCAAAGCGCGCGTGCCAGTTTCACTGTAGTTCCGACCATAAGCGCAGTCGGCCCATATTTCGCGGTCGCCCCGACGACCGAACTCGTATCGTGGATCGCCAGCGCAGCCCAATAACCGAACCTCTCCTGCGACAATCCGAGTGCGTGACCTGCAATGGGAAATACGATGAGTCCGGCGGCGTTGAGTAGAAAGACAGAACTCAATGAGATTGAGGTTTCGTCGTCCTCCGCGTCGATCACCGGAGCGACCGCTGCAATGGCGCTTCCACCACAGATCGCAGTTCCCACTGAGATCAGCAGCGCGGGGTTGCGCGACACACGCAACAGCTTGGCCAGTCCCGTTCCGATCGCCAGAGTGAGGGCGATCGTGATCGCGGTGAGACCAAGCCCATCGCGTCCCGCCTTAAGAACCGTCGCGAGATTCATGCCGAAGCCGAGCAGAATGATGGACCACTGCAGCAGGTTCTTCGTCCACTTCCTGGTCACCGAACCGTAAGGATTTCCGAATACCAACGTGATAGCGGCGCCCAGCACAAGAGCCAGCGCCGGGCCGCACCACGGCGTCAGCGCGAAAACAGCAGCCGCAATCATCAAGATCGCAGAGGACCTTTTGGTATCAGCCACGCAACAGTATAGCTATGTGCTTCAGTCGTACCGCAACGCCTGCACCGGATCGAGACGCGCTGCTCTGCGCGCCGGATAAAAACCCGCGGCGAGGCTCACGAACACCGAAAACGCAATCGCCGCCACTACGAGCCACAACGGAAGCAACCAAAATTGCTGCGAAGGGATATTGTTCTTTCGCATATACGCATCGAATCCGAGATTGATGGCGTGACCGATTACCCACCCCAGAGCGACTCCGATCGCGCCTCCGATGGTGCCCATCGTCGCCGCTTCCGCGAAAAACAATCGTTGTACGTCAGCATCGCTCGCGCCTATCGCTTTCATGATGCCGATCTCCCGCCGTCGTTCGAGAATGGACATCACCAGCGTATTGATGATTCCCAGCGACGCCACCGCCAGAGCGAGGCTGCCGAAGATTCCCAGAAACCCATCGAGCACCGCGAAGAATCGCTGCAAGCTCTTGCTGGCGTCGAGCAGCGACTCAGCGCCCAGTCCCGCTTTCTTGATCTGGTCTTCCACGGCGGTAACATGCTTCGGACTGTTCACTCGCACAAAAAGCATCGCGTACTGCCCCTGCGCGACGCCGCCGCCGGTGAAAGACCGCATGTCCGCTGGCTGCGCCGCATGCAGCGTCTCCGCGAATCGCATCGGGATGAACACCTTCGCATTCGATCCCATGAAGCCACCCATCGGATCGGTCTCGATGACACCGACAACCCGTACGGTCGCTTCCTTGCGGAGCAGTTGAAAACCTTGCGGAGCATTTCCTTCTACCCCACCACCGCCATTGCCCACCGCAGCGCCATGCTGAAAATATTGCAGCGTCAACTCTTTGCCGATCGCGCTCGCAGTATCACCGCTTCCCGCAATATCTTTGGCATAGTCCTTGTGGATGATCGCTTCGTGGGCCTCAGGGCCGCTGAAGAACCTGCCCTTGAAACTGTCGAATGTCTCGCGTTGTTGCGATGATTCCGGCAGCGCCGATACGGTCGTCGGATGGGGCTTTCCGTCCGCCTTCACATCTGAATAAAACCGTATCTCGGGATACACCTCAGCCACATCGGCGAGCTTTGCGATCTCACTGCGCGCATCATCGTTCAACGGGCGTGCCTCGCCTGCTACTTGCTCGCCCTTGCGGCGCTCTCGCTCCGCCTCGCGCGGATCGGACCTCGATGAGACGAAGACCGTGTCGAAGAGCCCAGACTTGCGGAACTGCTTTGTCGCTAACGACTGCAAACCGATTCCCAACGACAGCATCGCGACGAGTGACGCGACCCCGACCGCTATTCCTGCCGTCGTGAGCGTATTCCGCAGGACGGCCTGCCGGAGATTGCGCATCGCCAGATCAGTGAGGTCCGCGATCTTCATCTCTCGACCGCCATCGTCGCTTCTTCCGCGATCAACTTACCGTCCGACATGAAGAACATGCGTTGCGCATAGCGCTCGGCGAGCGCTCGCTCGTGGGTGACCATCACGACGGTCATCCCCGGTTCGCGATTGAGTTGTGTGAGTAGACCCAGGATTTCAGCGCCCGTTTTACTGTCGAGGTTGCCGGTCGGTTCGTCCGCCAGCAGTAGTTTCGGCCGGTTCACCAGCGCCCGCGCCAATGCGGTGCGCTGCTGTTCACCACCCGAGATCTCGCTGGGCGTGTGGTCCATCCGGTGTGTCAGTCCAACGCGTTCCAGCGCCTCGCGCACTCGTCCATCGCGCTCGCTCCGCTCCACTTCAGCAAAGCGCATCGGAAGTTCCACATTCTGGGCAACTGTCATGCTCGGAACCAGATGGAAGGCCTGAAACACCACTCCAACCTCATGGCGGCGGTACTTCGCAAGTTCTTCTCGCGACATCTTCGCGAGATCTCGCCCGTGCACCAGAATGGAGCCGCCGGTCGCGTGGTCCAACCCCGCAATCAAATTCAGTAAGGAAGACTTGCCCGACCCGGAGGGTCCCAGCAAAGCGGTAAACTCCCCGGCAGCGATCTCCAGCGACACTCCATCCACGGCTCGAACGGTTGTCGTCCCCATCATGTGCCATCGGCTAACGTCGCGCGCCACAATTGCGCTCATATCGCGATGTTATCAGCACCAAAGCCTACCCACCGCGAGGATGAAAGACAGCGGATACAAAAAAGAAGCGCCCAGCTTTTGCTGAGCGCCTCGGGTCAGCTGGTGCTCAATTCGGCTTTTTTAATTCGATGTGTTCATCACAGAGCACGAAATGCGCCGAGCAGGTTTCAGAGCCGCAGATGACCGGCATCGTGCCGTTAACCTGCCTACGCGTTACGAGACCCAACGTCCCGCACGACGGACACGCCAGCACAGCCCAGTAAGGGTCCGCGTTCTCCCCCGTCTGTCCCGCATTTTCGAGAACGAAGATAGTCCCCGGCTGCATCTCCTCCGGTTCCCATTCGGTGAGCACGTTGAGTTCTGCGGTCATTTCGCCTATCCTCCCTTGTCCTGCGCCTGGTATTGCGCCTTCCTGTATTCGGATAAAGCTTGAGATCGTGGACTACTTACGCTGTGGCCCGGCCATGTTTTACTCCGTTCATAGTAGTTGGATGCTTCTTCCCCGATTTGCGCTTCCCTGCTTGCCTCAGTGGAGTTGTCACAGGTAAGCGCACCTCTGCTCCGAGCCTCAGCACAGTGTCTGATAGACAAACACCAAACAACGCTTGTCTCGAGTTCTTAAGGACATCCACGACATCCTCTGCCGACGATTCGAGGTAGATCGAGCGGCCATCGGTAAGTAGGTGGTAGTCACCACCGTCGGTTACCACATCGGCTAAACGTCTTCCAAGTTCCTTTTTCAGAAAGCGCATCACCTTACGCACTCCCTGCAAGCTGAATCCCTTGCCCCTCAGCTCTGCGATTACGGCCAGTTCCGCAAGATCGGCGAAACTGTAAGCCCGGTTGCGTCCATCGCGTTCCGGAACAACGATGCCTTGCTCGTCCCACCATTGAAGCTGTCGGGCTGTGATACCGGTGAATCGCACGACCTCGCTTGAGGAGTAGTTCCTCGCTTCGCTTGCGCCGGTCATGGCTGCTGCTGAACTCATCGGGTTGAACAAAATGTTCCCGAAATGTTTGAAACATCGTATCCCAACTTTGTGAGCTGTCAACGTAAAAATTCGTCACCATGTCACTCTGGTTACCGCGTCACTCTACGCCCGGCTGCAAGATGCGAAGAGATTGATACCCGAAGCTTCCGCTTCGACACTCACTCGTGAACCACCAAATTTGGATCGGCTGAACAACTCAATCAATTGCTCCGCGGACCGGTGGATGAGCACCCATTCCAGCACGTGGTCCATGTATGCCTTGTTGGGGTTTGAAATGTCGAAATTTCCCAGCACCAACGTGCCTCCCTGCACCAGGTGATCGTGACTCCAGTCGATGAGTTTGACGACGAGGTCATCCTGCAGGTAATCGATCAGCCCGATGCTGTAGATCAGCTTCTGCGGAGGTATCGTCACCTTCCCTCTGCCCAGCGACATACGCACGACATTGTCCTGTACAAAGGTGACATTCTGCGTCACTCCTCTTTGTTCCGCCAATCCGGCGGCATAAGCCAGTGCTTCATGGTCGATATCCACGCACGTGGCACGAATGTTTGAGACTTGACCTGCTTCTAGAATGTCGAATATCTCTCGCGCCGGACCGCACGCCAAACTTGTGATCGCCAGCGGCTCCTCGTCGCTGCAACCTGATGCCACGCTGTGGATCATCTGCGCCAGAAAACCCCTGCGGTTCTTGACCGCTCTTGCAGACGGACGGTCAAGGACCCAGCGGTCGATGTAGGGACCGAGCCTGCCCTGTCCGTCAGCCCTATCTTCATAGATCATTTCGATCGTGAAGAAATCCCCGGCGTAGCCGCGCGGCTTCGAAAACGTGCGGTCCGCCATGTTACTCAACGTGAAAAGAGGGAACGTCTCGCGAAATACAAACGCACCGATCTCTTTTTCTAAGTGGGACTCACTCTCGACGTGTCGTCTCAGAGCGCCTTCGATACGGTCACAAGCAGCATCTACCGCCCGCTGGGCCTCTCCTTCCACCAATTTGTTGTCTATCAATCCGCGGTCGACCATCAACATCGCGGTCTTGAACTCTTCGACTTCTGCCACGAGCCTCGGCGAAAGCCGGGTTCCTTTCACAAGGACAGGTCCAACCGCCTCAGACCGCCCGAAAGAGATATCTTCCACCAAAAGCGACGGGAGCTGTGCCGACGTCAGCTTCAGCCTATCTGCGAGGCCCAGCGCCATCGAATGATAAAAACGGGTGGCAAATCCCACGACTGAGCCCAGCAGCGACACCAGTTCCGACAACTCGACGACATCGACTTCCTCCCTATCGGAATCTGCAATGACGGTGACATCGGCGCCTTCTCCATGAAGCAACGAAGACTCCCCGAACAGCTCTCCGGCTCCCAGGTGCGCGATCGTGACTCCCTGGCCGAAGTAAGACTTCTCCAGCCGGACAGTTCCCTCTCTCAGAATGTGGAGCTCCTGCCGCCGTGAGCCTTCTTGAACGATGAGATCGTCCCTTAGATACACGGCCTGCCTGGAAACTTGCTCCATCAGCTTCCAGTCATCCTTCACAAGGTATTTCAGGGCTCTATTGGTCGCTAACGTTGCCGACGCAGGCGCTGCTGTGGACAAGCTCTTCTCCTGGATCAGAGGGCACTATCGGACCTCCAACAACTACTAGACATCGCGTGATAGCGGTTGGACGCAGCCAAGGGGGCGAACTCCTTGAATTGCGTGACGAGTGCGGCGAAAGCTGCGGTTTCTTGTTTACCGCACGACGCTGTTCAGCTATTCTCTTTGCCGATGAACAACCGTCTTCGTTTTGCGATCCTGCTCAACCTGTTGTTAGTGTCAACGACGTTCTTCGCTGAAGCTCCTGCTGTGACTGTGGCGTTCACCGAGCTCAGGAAGCCGCTCGATTTCACCAAGCTCACAGTCGGAGAAACGTTCGACCTCAAACTGCTGCGCAGCGTCTTCGTCAAAGACGTCAAGGTCATCCCCCGCGATTCGCTGCTGAAAGCGCATGTCGCAAAAGTTGAAAACGAAGGCAAGCACATCCGGGTGCATATGGTTCTCGACAGCGTGAAGGTCGGCGCCGCGGATGTTCCGGTACAGGGAATCATCGTCGCCATGGCTCCCAACCCCAGGCACGATCTAAGCGATGATCCGCAATTCAGCATGATGCGATCGACCGAACCGATCCGCAATGATCCCGACAGAAGCAATTCGACCGAATCGAATGCGGCCGTGGGGGTCGCGACCAAGCTGCACAAAGAGGGTGGTCAGCCGCTTGCGTTCAACGAAAATTCCCAGGGCATGACGGACATCGAAGGGAAACTCGATTGGAACTTGAAGTCGCCACCGCCGGAGACCATCGTCGAGTCGAAGGGCAAGAAACTCACCCTCCCCTTCGGGACACAGGTTCTGATCCGTATGGCGCAACCGAAGCTGCCTTAAGACATGCACTCGCCATTGCATCCGCGCTTTATGAATTGTCATTGCGAAGAGCGCCGCAACGAACCACCCCCGCGTCTGCCTTGAACGCGCTTCAGCGCGTGGCTTCAGCCCCGGCGGAGCTGCCGGGTGCCCCATTCTTCGCGCGTTCTTTGCGCGAAGGGTGGGAGAGTTGCGGTTGCCTTCAAATGAGCCGCAGGCTCATTTCCACAGCCTCCGAACCATCCTCTGTGGATATCTCCTCTACCCTGTGTAAAACCCCTCGATAACCCCTCTCATCACCCCGAAATGTGGAAAACTAATCATTTCCACAGCCCGATCCTCCCCGAGCCGAAGCCAAAACTACTCCGAAACTACATCAAAACTATTGCCATCTTCCTGCAATCCTACTACTCTGCTTCTCCCACGGCGTGTCCTCAATTGGACGCGCCGTTTGCTCTTTGAAAACCGAATACCCCTACCTATTGGGCTAACGGATCGGTAAACACTATTACTGGGATTTCAGGGATCTCCCGGGATTCACCCTGCCTAAGTCATTGATTCCAGAGATTCGCAGGGAGTGGGGGATACCTCCCCGCCGATGGCCTATATGCTATCCTTCTGCGCGGTAGCGAGGTGCTCATGAATAAGGAGAAAGTCACCGCTCTCGTTGTCTTCGTGATTATGTCGGTGCTTTGGCTGGTGATGGTCGCACATGGCACATGGGGATTTGCTTCTCCGAGCAACACCAGAATCATGATCTTCGACGCCGTCCACGCGTTGATATGGGCCGCCTTCCTTTACTCCGCTTGGAGGGTGTACAGCGCCTTCCGCAACCCGTCAGTCTGATCATCCTCAAGAGCAGTTCATCAGATACGACGCACTGCATTGCCCGATGGGTTGAGCTCTCGTTTTTGTGAATCGAAACGCTGCTGGGGATTATCCTGACGGCAAGCGACATTCTTGCGGACGCATCCTCAGTCAGCGTCCATCCCCAAAACGAAGCGCCATGCTTCTTGCACAATAGAAGGAGAATTCGATGCCATTCATAACGGTTGGTAAAGAGAACTCGGCCAACATCGATCTGTATTACGAAGACCACGGTGCGGGCAAGCCGGTCGTGCTTATCCATGGATATCCGCTCAGCGGACGTTCGTGGGAGAAGCAAGTGCCTGTCCTGCTTGCGGCGCGGCGGCGGGTCATCACTTACGACCGTCGGGGATTCGGCGATTCGAGCCAGCCGATCTCGGGCTATGACTACGATACGTTTTCGGCCGACCTGAACGCACTGCTCACGAAGCTCGACCTGCGGGACGTGTCCCTGGTCGGCTTCTCGATGGGGGGCGGAGAAGTCGCGCGCTATCTTGGCAAGTACGGATCCGAGCGCGTCAGTGATGCCGTCTTCATCTCCTCCATCCCTCCCTTCCTGCTGAAGACGGACGATAATCCAGAGGGGGTGGATGGCGCAGTCTTCGAGGGCATCAAGAACACGATCAAGGCCGACCGCCTATCGTTTCTATCGCAGTTCTTCGCGAACTTCTACAACGTGGACGTCCTGGGCGGAAAGCGCATCAACGAGGAGGCGCTGCAGTTCAGCTGGAACATCGCTGCGGGAGCGTCTCCCAGGGCGACACTCGATTGCGTGGACGCGTGGGGCACCGACTTCCGCAAGGACCTGCAGCAGATCGACGTGCCTACGCTGGTGATCCAGGGCGACCAGGACCGGATCGTTCCGTTTGAGGCGTCCGGCAAGCGGACCGCTCAGATCGTCAAGGGCAGCACCCTCGTCGTAGTGCCGGGAGGCCCGCACGCCATCAACTGGACACATCCCGAGGAAGTGAATCACGCGCTGGTGGATTTCCTCGGTCAGACGAGACAAGCGAGTCAGCGAGGAGCCGCTTAACCTTTGATTGTTTGAAAGAGTGCCGTCCGTGGGCGGCACTCTTTTTGTCCTGCCCCATCACCTTCGCCTGCGGCTCAGGATGGGGTATCCGCCATTCGCTAAAGTAGTTTGCATCTCATCCTTACACCCTCGATGAGGGCAGTATCTGGACGGGAGTGGCCGTGTGCCACTCTCCGACTTTGGGGAGTACCACCTCATGATGAAGCGAACGATCGCCGCGGCGATCCTGTTGATGTTAAGCATGTGCGCCTCAGCAGAAGACTGGAAGTTTGGCGTCTCAGGAGATTCACGCAATTGCGGCGACATCGTGATGCCCTCCATCGCTGATGGTATCCATAAGGACAAGGCCTCGTTCTACTGGCATCTAGGAGACTTCCGCCTCGGACTCGGGCGCGACGAGGACATGATGAGTGCCGGCGATGTTTCAGGGCATGAGCTCCGCATCTGGCAATATCCGGGGCGCGAGTGGCCGGACTTTATCGAGAACCAGTTGCAGCCATTCGGTGCTACTCCGGTGTTCTTGACCATCGGAAACCATGAACTCGTATATCCGAAAAACCGAAAGAAATACCTGAAGGTCTTCGCGCGCTGGCTGAACCAAAAAGAGATTGTGCAGCAACGTTCGCCGGAGGAGACCACCAACACCTACTATGCCTTCCGCCAGGGACAGGTAGAGTTTCTGGCGCTGGACAACGCCTCGGACCATCAGTTCACTCCGGCACAGGTGGAGTGGATCGAGCGCACGCTGGCATCGGCTGCGAAGGACGCCACCGTGAAGTCGGTGGTGGTAGGGATGCATGCGGCGTTGCCGGACAGCCTCGCCGGGGAACACAGCATGAATGAGTGGAAGCGCGGCGTGATTTCCGGACGCCGTGTCTATGCCGACCTACTGCGGTGGCGTGCGGCTACGAAGAAGCCGGTGTATGTGTTGGCGAGCCATTCGCATTACTTCATGGAGGGCACCTTTCACAACTCGGCGCATCCGAACCCAGCCGACGAACTACCCGGATGGATCGTAGGCACTGCTGGCGCGCATCGGTACAAGCTGCCTCCGGAGGCCAAGCAGGCGAAACAGGCAAAGGCCAACGTCTATGGCTACCTTTTGGCGACGGTGCACGACGACGGACAGATCGATTTCAAGTTCCACGAATTGAAGCACGATCTGCTGCGCGATGATGTAAGCCCGGCGATCAAGGCGAAGTATGGAGACGCGGCGGTGAAGGAGTGTTTTTCGAACAATCGCGACAAAGGTGGGGAGAGCGAGGGTGAGTTGCCCTCCGCCGGAATCAAGAGCAGCGAGACGGCACCGCCCAAAAACTAGGGTGCGCCCGGGCAAGTCACTCGCAGTGGCTAGGGCTCCTTACGCGTGAGTACAAAGTCGGCGAAGGTGCTCCACTTCCCTGCCTTGTCCTTCTGCTCCATGTGCCATTGCCAGGTGTGTGATTCCGGTACCCACCGCCAACGGTTGTGGAAGGGCCCGTCCGGATACTCGAAGACGAAGTGCAGGTCATTCCCATCGCGCGTCCCAAGGCCGAGCACCTCCGAGAACCTGCCACCGAAGACGTCCATCAGGTGCAGTACGTAACGCTCGCTCACCTCGTCGTATCCCAGAAACCAGCGCGCATCGTAGCGCGACTCGGTGGCAGGCGCATCCGGTGCGGTCTGTTCCTGCATCTCGAGGAACTGATGCCCCAGAACCCATCGGGCTGTAACGATGTGGTGTGCCGGATGCCCCATGACCGTTCCGTCGAGCTTCCACGTACCGGCCATCTGATCTACGAAGTCGTCATGCCATGGAGTGGGCTTTTGCGCGGCCGCGGGTAACGCAAGTACGAGCGACGCGAGGAGGGCGAGTATTCGTCCGATCATCACTTTTGACCCCGGTTGACTATACCAGCCAGCTCAACTCTTACAGTTCGTTCCAGGTAGGTTTACCCCCCCTCCCTGGGTGCATTGGAGAATCAGTGACTTAGGAAGAGAGATCACCGTAGGATCACCGTAGATCCAAGTAATAGTGTTTACCTTTCGGTCAGCCCAAGATGTAGTGGTGTGGGATTTCAAAGAGCAAACGGCGCGTCCGAAGACACGCCGTGAGAGAAGCAGAGTAGCAGGATCGAGGGAGTGAGTGCAAGAGATTTTTTGGTCCCTCTGTCGCTCCGCTCTGTCGGGATGACCGGGCGGGGAGTGGGTTTCGGCGAAACAGCTCCGCCGGTGGTGAAGCCACGCGCTACGCGCGTTTCAAGACAAATGCAAGGTTGCTTCGTCGCTGCGCTCCTCGCAATGACAATTCAATAAAGCGTGCTGGTCCCCCGGCTGAAGCCGGGGGTCTACCCGATTGGCATCCTGCTTCCCACCCTTCGCCTGCGGCGAAGAATGGGGCACCCAGAGATTACTAATGCGCCGGCAGCTTTACTTTTTCTTAGGTGTGGTGGATTTCGGGAGCTTGCCGTAGTCGGGGATGTAGGCGCGGAGGCCCATATCGGGGGTGGTCTTGACGTATCCGGCGCCGAACTGGCGGCGATATTCGCCGAGATAGAAATCGAAGGGGTCGGAGGGGGTGGTGTCGATCATGATCAGGTCAGAGTCGGACATCTCATCGCGTCCGTAGCGGATATTTCCTCCGCGGATCGCCATGTAGTTGCGCGCCTTGCTGCGATCGAGACGACGAGCGCCGCTACCGAAAACCAATATCAAGTTGTCGCCTGCAAGGCGCACGCTGGTGAGCTTGCCGCGCAGTTGCGGAGGCGGGAAAGCCGTTTGCGGATCGACAAGCAAACTGTCGCCGTCCACTGATACACCCTTCAGCCCTTTGTCGCTGACGACTTTTTCGAGGTTGATTCCGAAGGCATCCATCAACCCCTTGATGGGGAAGCTGCCGCCTTTCATCTTCGAGACGGTGAAGCGCACGCGGTTGTCGGCGGTGACCGAAGGGGTGGCAGTGGCTTCAAAGGAGAGATGGATTCCCTTCTTGAGGGTGCCGTTAATGTGCAGCGCTCCACCTTGCGCAGAGAGGCGGATGTTCTTGATCTGCGCGTCCGGCGAACTGAACATATAGGAGTTCATCAGATTGGCGAGCTGCGCGGTGCTCATCGCCACCTCTGCGGCGTCGGTGACGATCACGAACGATTCAGGATGGTTGAAGTCGGTGAGATCGTGGCCCTCTGTGGGTACGAGGCGTCCGCGGAGGGCGTGGATGATCACGCTGACCTCGGGGCTGTAGCGGAAGTTGGTATTCGCCACTTCGACCGTCGGTGCAGATTTTTCTTTGGAGAGGTCCGCCTGCTGGCGCTGCTGTCCGGTGAGGAGTGCCGTAATCAGAAATATGCTCAACAGCAAACGCATGCAGAGTTGAGATGCTTATCGATTGGTCGATGGCGGCGTTCGGACACGGGCGGGTCACCGCCCACCTGTTCGCAAAGTGCGCGAACAGATGGGGCACCCAGGTTGGAAAGTCGATGGACAGGTGGGCCACCCGCCCATCCAACCGCACCTTCTATCCTCAGGGCTTATGTCGGGATAACTTAACAATAAGATCTATGAGGCTGCTAATGGCCACGATGCGGTCAATCGTGTTCCACACTGAGTCTCGCAGCGTCTTTGTTGTTTGGCGCCAGTACCAGTCCTTAGCAAAACCTTCTCCGTGCTTGGCTTGTTGCAACAAATACTCTTCATTCAGATCGCCCAATAATTCTTCGACGTATGCGTCGGAAACTGACGACCCATATCACCAGATCCCACAGGAAATTGGGGCTATCAATCTGAGAAACGAGTCTTTTGAGCGACTCTGCCTTCCTCCCAACGCGCATGACATAGGATTGGTACGCTGACAAAATCGACAACATCACGGCTGCGCTGCCAAATGGCTTAGCCAATGTAATATCGGAGAAATACTCGTCCCTGGAACTTGGTCGACAGATTCAACTTGGGTGGACACCAGGTGCTGATAATTTCTTCGGCTTTATCCAAAGAGACGCTCTGGAGGGACCTTTACAGCGGCCCCGATTTCCTGAGGTGGGGCGGAGGCTGGACTCATGCGGCGCGTGAACTAGGCGGCCACGACTTCGCTGATTTCTGCAAACGGCATGCATCTGGCCAGCCTCCCAACGTCATGGCGCACAGCCACGGCGGAAATATTGTCGCATGCGCCCAAAGAAACGGAACAGCGTTAGGCAACGTCGTGTTACTAAGCTGTCCCGTTCATCCGACGCGTTACGCATTCAATTTCGAAAACATGGGGAAAGTTGCATCAGTACGGGTGAAGCTCGATCTTGTTCTGCTGGCTGACCTCGCGGGACAGCACTTCGATGATCGCCGCATTTGCGAGAAGATTTTGCCCATATATTTTTCCCATTCGGCCACCGACGACAAAGCAATATGGGAGGAGTATGAACTTGCCACGTGGGTCAACAGCGTTTTGGGACAACCATTTCTCCCCAGCACGCAACCATTTTGAGATGAGCAAAATGCGGGCAAGCCGGGCGATGCATTTCTTAATACTGAAATGGTTCTCAATCACAGGCTATTTTGGCCCCATTTGTCGAGCAGTGCTCACGAACGATGAAACGACGAGCGGAATCGCACATGCCCTCCTGGCGCGTATCGGAACTCGTGCTGAACCCGTCGTTCTTTCAGAAACCAGAACGCACAAACAACCCTCGTTGATAATCGCTCTTGGTGATACTGGAACAAGCCGTTCACTACCATATCTTCGCGAGTTGGCTGAGAATGCAGATCCTACTATTGCATTTTCCGCTCGGCAAGCTATACGTACAATTGAAAGAAGAATTGCAGCTTAGTGCTGACTACCAATGTCGGCTTTCCGCTCCGATAGTGAACGCCCCCCTTGACACACTTGGCGTAAATGGAAAGCACAGAGTGTCGGGGATTTCACGTGATTCACCCGGCCTAACTGATTGATTCCTATTCGCAAGGAGTGCGGGGGATACTCCGTGACGGTCGCTCCGCGACTGGGCATGAAACCTGACATCCGGCACTTACGTGCCGGGCTCATGCTGTGACGTCGCTACGCGACTCTCGTCTGCCTATCGGCTATACGCCGACGGTCTCCGCCACTGCCTGCTTGCGGTAGTGCGAGTCGACGTATTCGTCGAGAATCTCGATGAACTCGGGCACGATGCGATCGCCCTTGAGCGTGGTGAACAGGCGTCCATCGACGTAGACCGGAGCTTTGGGTTCTTCGAAGGTGCCGGGCAGTGAAATGCCGATGTTGGCGTGCTTCGATTCGCCGGGGCCGTTGACCACGCAGCCCATCACGGCGAGCTTCATTTCTTCCACGCCGACGTAGCGCTAGCTTCCAGTCGGGCATCTGCTCGCGCAGGTAAGTTCTGGATCTGCTCCGCCATCTCCTGGAAGAAGGTGCTGGTGGTGCGGCCGCAGCCGGGGCAGGCGGTGACTTGCGGCGTGAAGCTGCGAATGCCCATGCGATTGCAGAATCTGCTGCGCCACGCGAACTTCTTCGGTGCGGTCGCCGCCGGGAGCGGGCGTGAGCGAGACGCGGATGGTGTCGCCGATGCCTTCCTGCAGCAGCACGCCCATCGCGGCGGCTGATGCCACGACGCCTTTCGCTCCCATGCCGGCTTCGGTAAGCCCGAGATGCAGAGGATAGTTGCAGCGGGCAGCGAGCGCTCGGTAAACGTCGATCAGATCCTGCACGCCGCTGACTTTGGCGCTGAGGATGATCTGGTCGGGGCGCAGGCCGAATTTCTCCGCCAGTTCGGCGGAGTTCAGCGCGCTGACCACCATGGCTTCCATCGTGACGTCGCGGGCGTCTTTCGGTTCGGCCAGCGCGGAGTTCTCGTCCATCATGCTGGTGAGCAGAGCCTGATCGAGCGAACCCCAGTTCACGCCGATGCGCACCGGCTTCTGGTACTTGACGGCGACTTCGATCATGGTGCGGAAGTTGGAGTCGTCCTTCTTGCCGATGCTGGCAGTTGCCGGGATTGATGCGGTACTTGGCCAGGTCGCGGGCGCACTCGGGATATTTGGTGAGCAGGATGTGCCCGTTGTAGTGGAAGTCGCCGATGATGGGGACGCGAATGCCCTGGCGGTCAAGCAGATCACAATGTGGGGCACGGCGGCGGCCGCCTCTTCGTTGTTGACGGTGACGCGCACCAGTTCAGAACCGGCGCGCGCCAGGGCTGCGACTTGCTGCACGGTGCCGAGGATGTCGGCGGTATCGGTATTGGTCATGGACTGCACCACAATCGGTGCATCGCTGCCGACGCGCACGCCGCCGACGATGGCGGTCACGGTCTTGCTGCGAGTTGAATTGCCATGCTGGGTATAGTTTATCCCATCAGCTCAGCTCGTCACCGGGGATGGGACTGCCATGCAACGTGCATGAAAAAGGGAGCCCGAGGGCTCCCCTTGCCGTGTGATGGAAGACTAACAGTTGAGGCGACGACGGGCAAATCCACCAAGACCGAGCAAGCCTGTGCCCAGCATCAGGATCGATGAGGATTCGGGGACGATCGCCTCGAAGTTGCCGGCGAGATAACGGGCGGTCGGGCCTCCGTCGGTGGTCGTCGGAAAGACGAAATTGCCGCCGCCAAAACGGCCCCATCCGGTATAGGTGACGTATCCATCGAATGGGATTTTCAGTTGCGGCGGAGGCGGCACTAGCGGAATTCCAATTCTTGAATGCATCGTTGAAGCCCATCGCAACGATCGAAAATCCCCAGGTGTCAGCACGAACTGATTCACAGATTGGAAGACGAAATTCGGATCAGAGAGGTTGTAGCTGGTGCCGGGAGCAAAGTGTCACAGACGAGCCGACCAATGTTTTGGTGGCGATGTTGAAAGATCCCGACCTCGATAGGGGTACCGACGGTATTAAGGCCAGTTCCTGGAGTTGTACGCGCCGAGGGCGTCGATCCTGATGGACCGGCTTACGTGAAAGTCCAGACCGAGCGTGCCGGCAAAGTCCTGATTTCCGGCAACGGGACCGCCGGTCTGATAGGCGACCGTCCCTGCGAAAGCGGTGGTCAATGCGAAGCAAGCGGCGGCAGCTATGAGCAAAGTTCTCTTAAGAAGCAAAGTTTTTAAGTCCTCCGGCGAATGAATCTTCTAAATCCTGCGCAGTAATTGTAAAGTACCTGTTCAAAGTACCTCGGATTTACAAAGCGAGTCAAATAGGACACTTAGAGGAGTGACAGTCCATTTGAATGCAACTATTTGCGCATGTGGGGATTAGAAGTTCTCGGCGATCCAGACGTTATTTTCGTTCTCGCCGACGGTTTCCATGAGGGCGACGCGGCGTCCATCGGGCGATGGGATCGCCCAGTTGATTCGCACGTTCTTCTCTGCCTTTAGAATTTCTCTCGCGATGCCTTGTTCATCGATTTCCAGGAGAACGGAGCGGCCATCGTGGGCGACGCTGGGAACGAGAGGATCGTTCTCCCGTTGGCGGACCAATCCACGCTGACGAGGCGAGTCCAGCCTTTGACGGTGACGTCCTTGGCGGGAAATTTATGATCGCGCAGGTCAACGAAGGATATCCGGCCCAGGCGTTCATCCCAGTTGACGACAGCAAGCTTCGAACCGTCGGGAGAGAGACTCCAGTTGCCGCCCTCGGAATGTCCTGCGACCTTGACCAGATCCCGCACAGTGCCATGCTCGGGGTCGATGGCGACGAAAAAGATTACGCCGTTTTCCACTGACTTCTCAGAGACACACAAGGTTGATGGTGAACGCGCGCATTGGAAGTTAACCAAGGCCGGTAAGTTTGACGCGATCATGGATGGCGGTCCGCCTGAAAGAGGGGCTCTCATCAGGCTCCAGGGGCCTGGTCCATAGAAGCGCTCGCTGGGGGAGGCGTAGTAAAACACGCTTGTCCCGTCGGGGCTGAGGCGAGGGAGAAACTTGTTTCCGCCACCCGTTACGATGGGCTCTGGCGTGGATTGATCTATCTGCTGCCGGAAGATGTCGTATGTCCCGGTGCGGTCGGAGTGGAAGAGAACCGCCTTGCCATCGGGAGTCCATGCGGAGGGCGTACTGGCTCGGAGATCGAGCGTGAGACGCCGCGGAGTGCTGAGCCTCTTGCCGCTATCTTCAAAATCTGAGATGAATGTCTGCTCCTGCAAGCTCTTGCGGGTAACAGCAAACTTCTTTGAATCGGCACTGACGGTGAGGGAGGCGACGATTCCCGGCCCGGTCGTAATCTGTGTAGCAGAACCCGCTGGCTCTCCGGTGCGAGGGTTCACCAGAATCGACCACACACTCGACTGTAGAAATCCAGAATCTACGACGGCATAGAGTACGCGGCCGTCGGGGGCCCATGAGGTTGCAGAATCTATCAGGCTTCCCCTTGCAATCGTGTTAGGAGCGCCGCCTTCAATATCGATATCCATCAAGGCCGGGGGGCCGGCTGACTTGAAATCGACATAAGCGACCCGCTTGCCCTCGGGCGACCACGTCGGAGGGCCCAGCGACCATGTCTCGTGCCCTGTAAAGGTCGAGGCGTTTCCCTTTACCAGAGCGTGCGCCGCTTCTCCGTTCGAGTTCATTATCCATATTTCGCGGCCAACGGTTTGCGCGCCAAACAGCTCCTGGATGGAAATCACTCCTCGCAAATATGCGATCCTTGATCCGTCGTGAGACGCCGACGCAGCCAAGGCATCTTCACTCAGCTTTTGTGGAGAGCCGCCCAAGATCGAGATCTTCCAGATACTGGGTGCTTCCTGGCCGTTCCAAAGCGTCACGAGCAGGTGAGTGCTGTCGGGAAACCATCCGCTGGGTATGGCGTGAAAATCCTTAGGTCCGGGCATTGGCCTGATCTCGCCGGTGCCGACCTGTTCGAGGTACATGCCGTTTGAATCGGCGTAGGCTAGATATTTTCCGTCGGGAGAGAGGACTGCGTTTGTGATCGGCGCCTCTACTGCGTTCGAGGTTAGCCTTTTTTCGGTTGGCCGCGGTGCTGCATGATTCTGACGGAGATATCCGAAGGTAGCCAATCCGATGGCAAACGCAATGATGACAGCGGCTGCGGGTCCAAACCTGAAGACGCGCGGCTTTGGCACAACCGGTGCCTCCGCAGGTGTCTGCTCTGACGTTGCTGCACCTGCGGTATTTGGGTGCACCGGCGCTAAGAAGCGGTAACCGCGCCCTGCAAGAGTTTCAACGAACCGCGGATTGCGTGCAGAATCGCCCAGCGCATCCCGCAATCGTTTAATAGCGGCATTCACGCTGTGTTCGAAATCAACGAAGGTGTCCTCGGGCCATAGTTGATTGCGCAGCTCCTCCCGGGTGACGATGCCGGGCGCGCGCGATAACAGCATGAGCAGCACTTGAAAAGGCTGCTGTTGCAGCTTGACCTTAGTGCCGTTCCGACGCAGCTCACCTGAGTGTGGATCCACCTCGAAGGTTCCGAAACGAAGCACCGGGGGTTGATCAGACACAGCCATACCCGCCGATTTTTAGGCTTTCCACGGGAAAGAGTGTAGCACTGGATCAAGTCACAGTTTGCTGGAATGGATTGATTGCGAATGGTTTATCGCGTCACTTCGGTTTCACCGCGAGTTCACCAACAGAGCATTGAGGTACCCAAAGCGCGGGCGCAGTTTGGTTCTCATGGAGGCAAGTTCCATGAGCCGAATTGTAACGACATTCTTTCTGATCTTGTTGGCGACCAATGCACATGCGCGGCAGTTTGCAACCACCGTTGCCGCCTATAACCGTGCTCCGGTTGCAGCAGGCACTCTGGGACAGGCGGAGAAATTGGCGCAATATACCTTGCTCGGAGCGATGGTTGAAGTTGTCCGGCTCGATTGTCCAGAAGACGCTTCTAGCGCGAGGGGCGACTGCGGTTACGTCAGTGACATCTCCACCCGCCAAGGACGAGGAATCAACTTGTTGATAGTGGGAGCTTTGCTTTTCTCGGTTTTCCTTTGTGGCTTGACTATGGCCAAGACAGAAGAACAAACCGCGGTCAATTCGATCAATGTTCCCTCAACACTTCCGGCGAAAAATGCCGAGAAATACGCGGGCCTCGCAATGGACGCCTCTGCGCCAGCGCTCGGGCAAAGGACTCGCGTATAGACGACATCCGGGATGAATGACGTGCTTGAGACTGGCGCGACTTTATCACTGACGTGCTCTACCCATGCCACACCCAACCATTCGTGACTGAATTCTCGCTATCCATCGCAGAGTCGTCTCCTTTTCCTGGTTGCTACCTAACTCACGAAGATCCAGTGTGTCTAAATTTTCGACTCGATGATCCCGTCACATACCAAGAGTTTTCATCTCCTGCTGCGCGTCAATGCGTTGCTGCCGTTTGTTGCGATCTGCGTAACAACACGAATCGCGTTTGCTGTTGCCTCTGATGCAGACCGGAGTGCAGCGTCAAAACCAAGTCACGAGTCGCCCGAATGGATTGATGCAGAACGGCTTATCCGGTCACCTCCACATCATCGTGAGTTCACCGCCAGAGCATTGAGGTACCCAAAGCCTGGGCGCAATTTGGCTTTCATGGAGGCAATTCCATGAGGCGAATTGTAACGACATTTTTTCTGCTCATGCTGGCTACCGTCGCACAGGCGCGAGAACCAGCGATTACCATTGCGGTTTATAACCGCGCCCGGGTGGCACCGGATTCTCTAAGCCAGGCGGAGAAGATCGCACAGCGTACGTTGCAAGATGCCGGAGTGGAATCGGTCTGGATCAACTGCCGGGTCTCCGATACGGAAGGCGATGACTGCCGCCATGCGAGTGACGATAAGTGGCTGGTGCTTACGATTATGCATAGCAGCCATGGCGGCGGCACCTCCGAGATCATGGGGAAGGCGCTCGAAGATGAGAGCGGCAATGGTTCCTATTGCTACATCTTTCGCGACAAGGTCGATGAAATCGTGCAGAAAACCCATCTAAACCCGGCACGCCTTCTCGGTCCTGCGCTGGCACATGAACTTGGGCACCTACTGCTGGGTGTAAATTCCCACTCTCCTGAGGGAATCATGGCCGGCCGCTGGAACGCGCGTGAAATAGATGCTGCTCGTCGCGGTGCGCTAGGTTTCACCAAACACGACGCAGAAGCGATTCAGCGCAGATGGAGGCCGGGGACGTAAGGATATTTCGGTCGTCCGCGGCGATTTAATCGCCATCGAAACAACACCGTCACTGTAACCGCACTCTAACCGGCGCATGTCCTGGAGAAAAAGCAGCGTATTTGCAGACGAGCAACGTTCTTCCCGCAGCAGCCGCCTGATCTGGCTCAGCGCCTTCAGTCTGGCGTGCTTTGTAATCCCCAGACTCCTGGGGCGCGACAGGTCGTAGAGCACAACCAACCAGTGAGTTCTCCCGTCCCCCACCCGAACTTGGTGGTTCCTGGGGTCTCGCGCGGGTGCGCCTAGCCCAAAGCCATCCATTCAGGTTCTTTCCTAAAGGCATTTATGCATACTTTTCGAGGCACCTTAGTTCGAATAGATTACCTGAGCTCGCTATCCCGTTGAGCCAATTGGATTAGGTTAATTTTTGGCTTTCATCAGAGTAGATGAGTGCGTAGGCTCCCCTAAGTGCTTGGGGAACGCGTGTTGAGTTGCGGACCCAGTTCAATATCTTAGGAGTCCTTCTTACATGCGTTACCTTGTTTCAATCGCGCTGTTCCTTTCGCTAGGCGTTTTTGCCGGCGCTCAATCCGTCACAAACATTGAAAAGCTGCCCGGATGGCAGTCTTGCAGTTCATGCGCCGGTCCTGGCGGTCATGGGTACAACGCGCCGCATGGCATCACGCAACATGTGTCGCACCCTTCCCTCGACGGCGCGGCTACGCAGTTTTGGCTGGGAGGTAACCATCCTTACAGCAACGCACTATTCTTCAAGCCACTAGGCGGGCGGGCGAATGCCAGCCACTTCACGATGGATTTCGACTTCTGGGTCGGAAATGCTTCTGTTGTGCAGGGCCTCGAGATGGATATCTTTTACGCGCGCAACGGCAAGAAGAACTACTTCCTGACCGAATGCGACTCCCGCGGAACGTATTCGGGCACCTGGCAGGTCTCGAACGCGGTGGCAGATAGGTGGCAGCACACCGGCCTCCCTTGCCATGTCAGGTCGTTTGCGTGGAACCACGTGACCCTAGAGTTCTACCGTCAGCCGAATGGCATGACCCAGTTCGTGTCGGTGGCGATGAACGGCGACAAGCACTACGTGAACCGCTCGTATGTGCCCAAGAAACGTAGGCAGCTTCGAAATGAACGCCGCCGTGCAACTGGATGGCGACAATCACCAGGACAATTACTCGGTCTTTGTTGACAGGATGCAGATCCGGTATTACTGAGATCTGGTCTCGTTATAAGGCGCGGGCATATCGCCCGCGCCTTTCTCTTGTGCGCAGTTTGGTTACACTAAGTCTCGATGCCCCGTCCTCTGCTCACGCTCACCACTGACTTCGGACATTCTGACCCTTTTGCCGGGACCATGAAGGGGGTCATCTACTCCATCGCTCGTGAGGTCGAAATCGCGGACATCACGCACGGAATCGCTGCATTCGACTGCTGGGAGGTGCGCTGGCGATCGCGCAGGCTGCAAAGTACTATCCTGCTGGCACAGTTCATGTAGTGGTGGTGGATCCGGGGGTCGGCAGCTCCCGCCGGCCGATATCTGGCGACAGCCGATAATCAGTTTTCGTCGGACCCGACAATGGCGTGCTTACCCTGATTTTTGACCAGGCGAAGAACTTGTCAGTCCGTCACATGACGAACGCCGAGTACTTCCTCTACCTCAAGCCAGACTTTTCACGGGCGCGACATCTTCGCCGCCGCCGCCGCGCACCTAGCAAGCGGCGTCCCTCCGAAACACTTCGGACCGGAAATTTCCGACTTCGTGCGCCTGACTATTCCGAAGCCGGAGCGCATTTCGCCGGGTACGGTGCGGGGACAGGTACTCAAGGCAGACCGCTTTGGCAACATGCTGACAAACTTAAGCCCGGAGACTCCCGCTCCGATTCAGCGTGAATGCGGAAGCGATGAGATCAAGAGACTCGTGACGAAGTTACTCGCGGGGGAGCACCGGAGAGCTGTTTCTCATCGCCGGAAGCAGCGGATTATTGGAGATCTGCTGCCAACCAGCGCTTCCGCGGCGGAGCTTCTCGGGCGGGCCGGGCGCCGAAGTCGTCATACGCGAACTGCACCTAAATAGAAGAGGAAGGTGAATTCACTTCTTCTATCGACTAAAACTCTCTAATTATCCCGGCTATTTATCCCCGGCGTGTTCGCCTCTGCGCATCCCTGTTGCGGGACGGATCGATGGACGCGAGCTCCCACCGCATTCCCAGTTGCGAGTTCCGCACCATACTTTTCAAGCAGCACAGGGACTAAGGCGCCCTCGGCTTCCTTGATGAACTCGAGCTCGCCGTTGACTTCCGGTCGATACGGACGAAGTCGCCCAGCTTCAACTGGCCGGTGGCGACGAGGTTCGCCAGCGGGAACACAACATTCTTCTCGATCGCGCGCTTCAGTGGCGGGCGCCGTATTTCGGTCCGTTCCCTCTTCGAGCAGGAACTTCTTCATCAGCGGTGCAACTGAAGACAAACTGAGTATTTCCCGTCGCCTGAAGGATCCGTTGCTGCACCATGCCAAATTCGATCTCAAGGATCTGTTCGAGGTGCTCCGGCTTGAGCGTCCTGAACACAACGATCTTATCGATGCGGTTCATGAACTCAGGAGAGAACTTGCGCCGTGCCGCTTCCACCGCCGCGCGTCTAATCTTTTCGTCCAGTCTGTGATCATTGGCCGTCTTCTTCTGCCCGAAGCCGAGGCCGCCGGTGATCATAGTCGTTCATCTCGCTCGCGCCCAGGTTGGACGTCATGACGATCAGGCATTGCGAAAGATCGACGCGGCGATTGTCGCCCAGGGTAAGAGTCGCTTTGTCGAGGATGCCGAGCAACAATTGCCAAAGCGAATCGCTTGCTTTTTCGATCTCGTCGAAGAGCAGAAGGGTAGCTTGAGCTTTTCAGTGTGGAACTGATTGAGCGCCTCCTGCGTGAGCAGGGGATGCGTTTCGCGGTGTCCCAGATATCCCGGCGGAGAGCCGATCAATTTCGCGATCTCATGGCTGTGTTGAAACTCGGCGCAGTCGATCTTGATACGGCATGGGGATCGCCGAAAAGAGCCTCCGCCATAGATTCGACCACGCGGGTCTTACCGCTGCCGGTCGGGCCAAGGAACAAGAGATTGCCGACCGGTCTGCCGGGGGCATTGAGCCCCGCCAAGAACATCTGGTAGATTTCCGCCACTTTATCAACAGCCTCGTCTTGTCCGACGATTTTGCGACGAAGCAACGCATCAAAATCCGACGCGTCGCTGCTGCGGCGGGTCGGATCGAGTGCGGTATTAAGACCGGTCTTCATGAATGGTCCCTTCCATCTGGGACTTGTCCGGCATGAGCCGGGCAAAGTGTCACAAATGATTGGAGTAGAGATACGGGTTCAGAGATGTATTGGTTTTCCACAGGTATGCACCGGAAGTGAAGCAAGGTACACTATGCGGCACGCAGAGTACCTCCTCTGTCCCAAAAATATGCACAGATTACCGCTTTACGCCCTCTGTCTCGCGCTGCCGGTCCTCACTTGCTGTTCGCAATCGACGGTGCCGTTGAGCGCGCGAACGGACCCCTCCAAACCCGCTCAGAATGCGGTATTGGTGAGTCCTTCGCCGGAAGTAACCAATGCATCGAAGAACGCGACCATCGCCCCGGGGATCCCGAAGTTGAGCGCGTCCGTTGCGGAGAGCAATCGCTACACCGTGGAGCACGCGGAGACTGTCACAGGGGTCGCACGTCATTTTCTGGCGCATACGCACTTCATGACTGTTGCTGAACTTGATTCTGCAATTCGTGCGGAAAACGGCCTTGCGGCGAAGCAGTTGTGGCTGAAACCGAGGACGGAACTGACCATTCCTGGGATCGAAGTACAGCCGATCGAAACCTCTCGCAAAGACCCGTCCGACATGGAGGTGAAAGCGATCTATTTGACCGGGGGGACTGCCGGAAGCGTAGTGGGAATGAGGATGGTTGAGCACTGGCGACAGGTCGGAGGGAATGCGGTCGTATTCGACATCAAGGATTCCGACGGTACAACGAGCATTCCATTTGACCATCCGCTCGCGCCGCACAATCACCACGCGATCGAGAACCTGCCCAAGTACGTCCGTTGGCTCCATCAGCACGATATGCACGCTATTGCGCGCATCGCCCTCTTTCGAGATGAGCACATCGCTCACGACTTTCCACAATACGCAGTACAGAGCCGTGCGGGACTGACGGCCGCTGCCGTTGCTCCCTGGAAGGAAAACGGCAAACTCGTATGGACGGATACTTCCAATCCGGACGTGCAGGCATACGACATCTCGCTGGCGAAATATGTTGCCCAATCCGGCGTAGATGAGGTGCAATTCGACTATGTTCGCTTTCCCGCCGAGGGCGATCAGAAGGACGCTAAATTCTTCTTTCAGTCCGCCCATCCGAACTGGACGCGCGCGGACGTGATCGCCGATTTTCTCGATCATGCGTACCAACAACTTCATCCGATGGGCGTACTGCTGTCGCTTGATGTCTTTGGAGTGATGGCGTGGCAGCGCGACGTGGACCTCGCCCACACAGGCCAGGACATTGTGCGCATGGCACATCACGCCGATGTGATCTCACCGATGATCTATCCGTCGCATTTCTTCAACATGGACGGGTATACGGGGCGCAATGGACATCCGCTTCCGGGCGATGCTCCGGAACATTTCATCGCGACGTCGATGGAGCGCTTCGATAAGATTACCGCGGACTCGGGTGTGGTGATCCGTCCGTGGCTGCAAGCGTTCGGATGGAAGACCAAGACCTATTCGCCGCAATACGTGATGACGCAGGTCAAGGCGTCTAAGGAGAATGACGGCATCGGATTTCTGCTGTGGAACGCCCGCAACGACTACTCCAAGCCTTACGTAGCGATGACGGAGATGGCGAAGTCGGGTGCCTATTTCGAGACGGCAAGCAGTTTGATGGGTAAACGAAAGACACGGAATGAACGTGTCGCCGCAGCGATTGCGGCGGCCGAGGCACCGAAGTTGGTTACCGCCAGCGCTGCCGGGACCACGCGCTCGAGACCATCGGTAACCGGGAAACATCGGTCAGCCCGGCAGAATTAGTCGAGCTTAGGGATTTCCGGTTCGGCCCGGGCCCTGCGCCTGTGGGCGGGACACTTTTGGCGTCCCCTGTCGTCTATGTCTATAATGTGATGTTCGTTCATCCTTCCCGCACACATTTTCGTCATCTAACCTTTTAGGGGCGACGTGTGCTGCCCAAGAGATGCCCGAGCCGGCAGCGCAGACACTCCGAAGGAGAACGCCACACATGGCCATCGCAAAGACAGAAAAGATCTGGCACAACGGTAAATTGATCAATTGGGACGAGGCCAACATCCACGTCATGTCCCACGTGGTGAATTACGGCTCCTCGGTGTTTGAAGGGGTGCGTTGCTACGCCCATGACAGCGGGGCTGCGATCTTCCGTGCACATGAACATGCTAGGCGATTGATCGATTCTGCCAAAGTTTATCGAATGGAAGTACCGTACACGCCGGAAGACATCGTCAATGCCATGGTGGACACCGTCGGACACAACGGAGTGTGGCCCTGCTATATTCGTCCGCTGATCTTACGCGGGTATGGGGAGGCGGGCGTGAACCCGTTCAACTCTCCGGTCGAGGTTTACGTTGCGAACTACGCGTGGGGAAAGTATCTCGGCCACGACGGCGCGGGAGGTTATGAAGGCGTGGATGTCTGCGTCTCAAGCTGGACCCGCCTGGCACCGAATACACTTCCGGCCATGGCGAAGTCGGGCGCGAATTATATGAACTCGCAGCTCATCAAGATGGAAGCCATCCTCAATGGTTACGTCGAAGGCATCGCACTCGATGTAAACGGATATGTCAGCGAAGGCTCAGGGGAGAACGTCTTCATCGTTCGCAATGGTGTGCTGCAGACCGCACCGCTCGGCAATTCCGTTCTGCCGGGCATTACGCGCGACTCGGTCATGCAATTGGCGAAAGACCTCGGCATCCCGGTCGTCGAGCACGTGATCCCGCGGGAGATGTTGTATCTCGCCGACGAAGTGTTCTTTACAGGGACGGCCGCTGAGATCACGCCGATCCGTTCGGTCGACAAAATTCCGGTGAAGGATGGAAAGGTCGGCCCCGTCGCGACAACACTGATGGACGAGTTCTTCGGCATCGTAAAGGGAAAGAAGAAGGACCGATTCCACTGGTTCACCCCCATCAAGGTTGCCGCCAAGGAACCAGTCGGGGTGTAAATGCGATTCACTAAGAGGCGAGCTCAAGGCTCGCCTCTTTCATTTTCGTTTTAGGAGGTATGAAATGTCAGCATCACCCGCACAGACCACTCTTGATCCAACCTTCGCTCTGCAGCTTCGGGATCACTATGCCGATATGATCGCCAATGAAATAACGATCACGCAGCGGGTCATCGCTGCGGTTCCTGTTAGCAAGCAGGAATACCGTCCCGATCCAAAAGCGCGCACTGCAGCAGAACTGGTGGAACACATTGTCAGCTCTGATCTGACATTCCTGGAAGGTATCGCCGCCCTTGATTTCAGCGGCATGGGTAGCCGGATAGACGGCATACCCGACACGCCCCAAGCGGCCGGATCCTGGTACGTAGAAAAGATGACAGGGGTCCTCGATGGAGTCCGCCGGTTGACGCCGAAGCAGCTTTGCACTCCGATAGATTTTTACGGCGCCTTCAATTTTCCGGCCGTGATGTATCTGTCTTTCCTGCAAAACCATTCGGTGCATCACCGGGGCGAACTGGCGACGTATCTTCGTCCGATGGGATCCAAGGTGCCGGACATCTATGGCGGGAGCGCCGACGAACCTTGGCAGGGTCCGAAATCTTGACGAACTATTTGTGAAGGGGACGCAGTATGCCTGCGTCCCTTTGTCATTGTCTCATCCTGACGCAGGAAGAATTTCCCGCATCCAACGTCTCTTTAACGCTCATTTTAGTTAGAAAGAGTTGGAATGGCTCGTATCGTACTGCCTGGGAAACCTTATCCTCTGGGCGCCTCCTGGGACGGCACTGGTGTTAACTTTGCCGTTTATTCCGAAAATGCCACGCATGTAGATCTCTGTCTTTACGACAATCGCTCAAAGCAAGAGATCGAACGCGTCCACGTGAAAGAAACGACTGCGTTTGTCTGGCACTGCTACCTGCCAGGACTCAATCCGGGTCAGCTGTATGGTTACCGGGTGCATGGCCCGTGGGACCCCCAGAATGGGCACCGTTTCAATCCGCACAAACTCCTGATCGACCCGTACGCGCAGGCGATCACAGGGCAGGTGGATTGGGAGCAGCCTATCTTTCCTTATGAATTCGGGGAGCCTAATGGCGATCTGGTCATGGACGAACATGACAGCGGCCCGGGCATGCCCAAATCTGTCGTTGTGAATCCTTACTTCGACTGGGAACAGGACCGCCTGCCGCGGACTCCACTCGCCGAGAGCATCATCTACGAATGTCACGTAAAGGGATTCACAAAGCTTAACGAAGAGCTACCCGAGCAACTGCGCGGAACGTACGCCGGACTTGCCTATCCATCATCGATCAAACACCTCAAGAGTCTAGGAGTCACCGCCATCGAACTGATGCCGGTGCATCAGTTCCTCGACGATAAGATCCTTCTTGACCGCGGCCTCAAGAATTATTGGGGATATAACACTATCAATTTCTTCAGCCCGGACGCGCGCTATTCCGCAAATGGAGGGACCGGCTCGCAGGTCGCGGAGTTTCGTGGCATGGTCAAGATTCTCCATCGCGAGGGCCTCGAAGTGATACTTGATGTGGTCTATAACCACACCGCCGAGGGCAACGAGAACGGGCCGATGCTTAGTCTCAAAGGTATCGATAACACCACCTACTACAAGCTGGTGCCCGATCAGCAACGCTACTACATGGATTACACCGGCACTGGCAACAGCCTGAATGTGGGGCATCCGCAGGTGCTGAAGCTGATCATGGACAGCTTGCGCTATTGGGTCACCGAGATGCACGTGGACGGTTTCCGTTTCGACCTCGCCTCTACCCTCGCGCGAGAATTGCATGATGTCGATCGCCTTTCAGCATTCTTCGACATCATCCATCAGGACCCCATCATTTCTCAGGTGAAGCTCATCGCGGAGCCTTGGGACGTCGGCGAAGGCGGCTACCAGGTCGGCAACTTCCCTGTCCTGTGGGCGGAGTGGAATGGACGCTATCGCGACACGGTACGACGTTTCTGGAAGGGCGATGAAGGTCAGCTATCCGATCTGGCCTATCGGCTTACGGGCAGCAGCGATCTTTACAAGAATGATGGGCGCAAACCTTCCGCCTCGATCAATTTCGTCGTGGCACACGACGGGTTCACCCTGCGCGATCTCGTAAGTTACAACGAGAAACACAACGAGGCGAATGGCGAGAACAATCAGGATGGCGCCAACGATAACCACTCCTGGAACATGGGCGTCGAGGGCGACACCGATGATGCCGCGATCAACGCTGCGCGCGATCGCCAAGTGCGCAACTACATGGCGACACTGATTTTGTCGCAAGGGGTCCCGATGATCTCAAGCGGAGACGAGGTGGCGCGCACGCAACATGGCAACAATAACGCCTACTGTCAGGACAACGAGATCAGTTGGTTCCCATGGGACATGAGCGATCGCAGCAAGTCTCTGCTCGCCTTTACGCAGGAACTTATCGCGCTGCGCAAGAAGCATCCGAACCTGCGCCGGCGGAAGTTTTTTCAAGACCGCGTTGTGCACAATTCCGTCGTCCGCGACATCGTGTGGCTGAATAACGATGGCAGCGAGATGTCGGAGGGGGCATGGAACGCAACCTGGATGCGCACGTTAGGGCTCTTGCTCAATGGCCAGACACTCGATATCACCGACGATTATGGCAACCGTATCTCGGACGACACGTTTCTATACCTCATCAATGCATACCACGAGGATGTCCCTTTCCGCTTGCCAGAAGCGATGAACGGAGGTGCGTGGCAGTGCATCATGAACACATACGATCTCGCGGAACCGTTCGTAGCGAAGCCGCTGGAAGGAGAGATCGTGCTGCCGGCGCGCGCGTTCCTGCTCGCGAAGTTAGTGACTGAAGAAGGGCAGAAGGAATAAAAGGACGGGACGGATATTTCCGATCTCTCAGTATCCTTGAGCTTTAGTCTCGTCCACCACGATCTTGCCTGCGAACTTTCGGTAAATGTAGACGAAGTAGTACCCACTTCAGGAATGACGATCAGCGGGGCGAGTCCCATTGTCACCTGGGGAAACAGGTAGTGATAGGTGATGGTGAACGCGAAATGGAGACGGTGCATGAAAAATGCGTTGTTCACTTGCGTTCGCCTCCTGTCGGGTCATCCACTCTGGAATCCAGAGCCAGATTGCACCCAGCTTCAAGGGATTGACCCGCTCCTCAGTTTCTTATAAATTGATAATGAATTTCATTTTCAATTTCATTTAGGACTGCCTTGCGTTACCTACTGCTGTTTCTTGCCCTTTTCCCCCTCTCCGCCTTCGCGCAGGAGAACTATTTCGTCACCTATTCCCACCAGATGGAAGAGCCCGGCAATCTTGAGATTGCGCAGAAATCCGTGTTTGGAAATCCACATGGAGGTAATTCCTTTCTCGGATCGGCCCTTGAATTCGAATACGGCGTGAAAGCCTGGTGGACTACCGAACTTTACCTCGATGGTCAGGTGACTGCAAACGAGAGCGCCGCCTTCACGGGCTTCCGTTGGGAGAACCGCTTTCGTCCCCTGATGCGCGAACATCGGATCAATCCGGTACTCTACGCGGAGTTTGAGAACATCAATGGCGCTGACAAATCTCTGCTTGAGATCGTCGGGCATGACGGCAAAGAGGACTTTCTGCAACGCAACAGCCGTGCTGAGAAGAAGCGTGAAGCCGAACTCAAGTTGATCCTCTCGAGCAATTTCAAAGGATGGAACGTCTCAGAGAACATGATCGCCGAAAAGAACCTTTCAGGCCTTCCGTGGGAGTTCGGATACGCAGTCGGAGCAAGCCGTCCTCTTACCCTCAAAGCCTCTGCGCGCGAATGCACCTTCTGTCGCGAAAATGTGTCTCTGGGAACGGAGATGTACGGAGGGCTCGGCGATCGCTATAGTTTTGGGCTGCACAACACTTCACACTACCTCGCACCGACCATCTCGCTGCAAATGCCAACCGGTCCGCATTTTCAGGTGTCTCCGGGGTTTGGTCTGAACGACCACTCGAATGGCTTTCTTCTGCGCTTTAAGGTTTCTTATGAGATCAGCCAGATTGCGTCACGATTGAGGGGACACTGATGCGGTACGTCGCTCTTCTCATGCTCTGCTGCTCGCTGTTGGCGGCGGACGACAGCCCATGGTCAACTCAAGTGCCAGATAAGGAACGAAGAAGGCCTAATCCCGTCACGAATGAACATGGGTCGGCGGCGGCCGGAGCGAAGATTTTCAAGCAGAACTGCGCCGCCTGCCATGGCGCCCACGCGGAAGGACACAAGCAGAAGCCGTCACTGCATTCAGATCGCGTGCAGGGCGCCTCTGATGGGGAACTCTTCTGGCTGCTCACGAACGGCAACCTGAAACGCGGGATGCCCTCCTGGTCTCGGCTGCCGGACGCGCAGCGATGGCAGGTCGTCACATTTCTCAAGAGCCTTCCGTAACAAGAAAGCCCGCCGGTCGAAACCAGCGGGCGATTTGCAATCCAACTGTACTAAGGAAGGTAGTAGCGGAACGAGGTGAGCACCATGTTCTCGTTTGTGTTCGGTGCGCCTCCGACCCCAGACCACGTATTGCGGACGATATAGGAATACTGCGGACCGACTTGCAGGCGTCCTTTGGGACCGTTGTAGAACTTGTACCAGAAGCCCACAGTTCCTTCGATCACATTGCGGGTATCGCCATTGCAATTGGCGGGTGTACCCGGAGTGAATCCGTTTCCTGCGGCGGGAACCGTTTCAACCAGGCAGCCCGCGTTCGAAAACAGTGGAGAGCCGTAGCCGACGGGCTTGCCCGCGGCGTTCAGCGCCCAGCTGCGACCGGCGTATTCACCACCGCCGTTGCCGTACACATCCAGCCGGTTCGAGTGGAACTCGATCGTACCGAGCGCCTGATAGCCCTTCAGTAGTGACAGAGTGCCGTTCGGACGGACAGTCACATCAGGCAGCGTGCTCGTTCCGTAACGGCCTACACCGCTCCCGCCCATGACGTGAGCACCAACTTCGAGGTGCTTGTTGGCAAGCGTTTCGCGGATATTCACACCGACTCCGCCACCCGTGCCAGAGTGGTTGAAAGCACCCGCAGCGGAGGGCGTGGTTCCAGTGGCATTGGGGTATATGCGGTCGCGGAACTGGCGCATCACACCGAAGACTTCATAGTGTCCCCATCCGGGTTCGAATGCCGCCTTCACAATCACATCGGGAGCGGAGTTGTACGAGTAGTTGGCGGTCGAGTTGTATAGACCGCCACCGGTACCCGGTTGGCCGAAGTTGAAGTTCGCGGCGTTCCCATGTGCCGTGAACAAGGTCTGCGGGTTCTCGACAGATGCGCCAAGCCAGAACTTGTTCGCGAAATTCTTGGTGACACGGAAACCATATTGCCGCGCCCAACTGAACCCAACGTGATATTGGGGATCGATGGTCATCGGCAATGCTTCCGTACGATTGTCAAGGGCTTTTTTGGTTTCGGTGACAAGACTCCACATCTGTCCGCCGGTAAAGGTCCAGCCGCTATCCAGAGCAGCCTGCGCGTAGAGTTGACGCTGGCGCATCGTGTAGCTGTTGCTCTCGTTGTTGTTTGAAGTCACGCCTGCGGAAAGAAAATCAGCTTCGTAATATCCGCTGGCTTTGACAAACTTGTACTTGCCTTCCGCAAGAAGTCCCGCGCGGGACTGCCGTCCGGTGCCGAAGAATTCCGACTGATGATAGCCATCTGCTCCCGCGAAATTGATTCCGTTGAAAGGAGTGTTGATGTCCGATCCGGTTCCATGCTGGCGATAAACACTTTCAGCGGCCAGGAACCCTACTGGCGTCAAGGTGACTCCCTTATAGTGGATCGACGCGGGGCTCTCGAGTTGGCCGACCCGTTTTTGATCCTCCTGGATCGTGGTGTTCGTGCTGACCGCATTCGTCTTGACCGTCTCTACTTCCTGATTCACGGTCTGCACCGATTGCGCCACCTGCTCGGCCTTTTGGTTCGCCTGGTCCGCACTGGACTGTGCCTGTTGCGCGGCGGTCACTGCCTGGGTCGCCTGTTGCGCCTGTGACTGGACGGCCTGCAACTGCTGATCGCGCTGGGCTAGTTGCTGGCGCATGTCATCGAGCTGCTGTTGCTGCGCCTGCATGGCCTGCTTTAGTTCTTCGAGCTGTTTCGTAACAGTCGGGCCCGCAGTTTTGTGCTTCGCCGCGCGATGCCGCGCCGCGGTCGTCTTCGTCGTCGTTGTGGTCGTGGTCGTGGTGCCTGGATTCGCCGTTTGCGCGGACAATGCCGCTGCAAGCGCCAAAGCTGGCAATAACATCAGATGTTTCATGCAATCTCCTCAAAGGTGCAACGCGAGTACCACACTAACCGCGCAACATTAACGTACGATAAATCTGCACCACAACTCACCATTTCCTGGGCAATATTGCAGACAGCAGATCTATCAGCTTTGTAAACAGCGGGATACGAGAGAAGTACGCCCGTTCCCTGCCTTTCGTGCACCTGAGTTCATCGGATTAAGATTGCCACTCGCGCTGCGGGGAGCGAAAATACGCTTTCCGGCTCCCAGGCAGGTGTCGCATGAGCTATGTCGGAACATCGGTGGCAAGTCTCCATTCTGGCGAGGCGCGTCGTGCACAGCAGGGGTGGGCCGCTCAGCCGATTGCAGCACGCCTGACCGTTCTGCGCCGGTTTCGGGAATGGCTTGCTAGCAATCCCGCACCGCTGGTGAGCGCCACGGCACAATATCGCGGCGTCCCCGAATTGGAATCCCTTAAGACCGAGATCATGCCCCTCGCGGATGCGTGCCGCTGGCTTGAGAAGAATGCTGCGAAGGTGCTCTCGCCACGCAACGCCCACGGCGCTGCTTCGATCTGGACGCGCGGCATGAGCATTCAGATCAACCGCGAGCCTATCGGCCTTGTATTAATTATTGCTCCCAGCAGCTTTTCGCTCTTTCTGGCGGGCGTGCAGACAATCCAGGCACTCTTTGCAGGCAACGCCGTGGTGCTCAAGCCGGCGCCGGAATCGACGACGCTTATGACCCGCTTCCGCGATGCATTGCTGGTCGCCGGACTTCCGATGGACCTGCTTACGCTCCTTCCGGAGAATCCGGACAGCGTCGAGGACGCACTCTTCGCCGCTGAGGGCCCAGATCACGTGGTGCTTACTGGTTCTGTCCGTACAGGACGGGCTCTGCAGCAGGTGATCGCCGAGTCTGCGCGCCCGATCAGCTTGACCGCCGAACTCAGCGGCGCCGACGTTTGTCTCGCGCTTCCCGGTGCGCGTCTGCACGACGTAGCGTGTGCGTTGCGGTATGCCACAAGTCTTAATCGGGGGAGGAGTTGCGTAGCGCCGAGGCTCGTTCTGGTACCGCATGACTGTCAGAATGAATTGCTTCAACACCTTCAACGCGAACTTACCAATCTTTCTGCAGATCCCTACTCCACGGACGAATCTCGCCGTTTTGCCCATATCCTATCGCTCGCGGTGCAGCTGGGCGCGGAACTTGTACACATCGAGAACTCTCCGGTGGCGGTGCTGCGCGATCTGCCGCTCGACTCGGACTTTCCATGGGACGATCTGTTCTCGCCGCTGCTGTTCGTGAACACCTATCGTTCAGTCGAAGAGGCGATCGCGATTCAGCGCCGGATGCCGCTCACGCTGAGCGCCACCGTCTTCTCCTCTGAGAAGCGCACATCAAAGAAGCTTTCACGGGAGGTCGCCGCCCGTCTGGATTCAGCAAACATCACGATCAATGACCTTGTGCAATCTGTGTTTGACCCGAGAATACCCTTCACCGCGTGCAAAGCAAGCGGTTCAGGCGTCACCCGCGGGGCGGAAGGGCTGCTTGCCATGACGACGGCAAAAGTGGTCGCCATTCAGCATTCACGCTTTCGCCCGCACTGGGAGCCGCCGAAACCGTCGGATTTTGACATGCTGCGCCATCTGCTCGCCTTCCAACATGGCGCACTTCGTCATCGGTTCGCAGCCTTGAAGGGCGCGCTGCGCTGCTTCACGCATCGTGACGGCCGAAGCTCAACTACGGATGACGAATAGTTACGTAGAAAACGAAAAAGGAGAGGCAGGTTCGCCTCTCCTATCCGGGTCAACAGTGCGGGTTATGGATCGCACCGCGTTTTCACTTTGCGCGAGTGAAATCTCGTAATCTTGGTCCCCTTCAGGGGCGTACAGCAGTGCGCAACAGGTGTCAGTACAGCCGGAAGTTGATCTCAAAATTGCTCGCGACCGCGACCGGATGCCCGTCCTTCTGTGCCGGACGGAATACCCACTTCCTCAAAGCCTCCTGGGCCTTTTCGTCGAGTCCCATGCCCAAGCCTCGTACGACATGGATGTTCGTCGGACGCCCAGCCTGGTCGATGATCGCGCTGAGGATGACGACACCCTGATATTTCGCTTTGCGCGCTTCCTCTGAGAACTCCGGATCAACCTGCGTGATCACTTCAGGCGCGGATACGCCGTTACCGATACGGAACACGTTTCCGCCAGTGTTGCCACCGCGTCCGCGGCCAAGACCGGTTCCAGTGCCGATACCGACACCGCCACCTACCCCGGCACCGATGCCTCCGCCGGAACCCACACCGTTCGAGGCAGGACCGATAACGGTGCTCTTGGGATCGCCAAGATTTGGCAACGCCGCATTCATTTTGACGTCCTGCTGCATCGTGATAGTCGGCTCAACCGCTAGCTTCGGATGGTCATTTCTCACAACCACGGTAGGTGGAGTGATTTGCTCCTGCAGCGTGATTTTTGGAAGATGTCCTTTTGGAGCTTGGACGAGGCTGCGGTCACCGCCGCCTCCACCACCACCCATCGTTGGACCCTGAATCTTCGGCGTCACCGGCATGTACTCGGATGGCGGAGGTGCTTCAAGGTGCGTGATCTCGACCGGCTGCAGCGCCTTCCTGATCGGCTCCGCCCCGGCGATAGAGATCCAGATCAAACCGCCTATTGCGAGTGCGTGCGCGACAATCGAGAGGCTGGAGGCTGACTTTGAATTGTCATATTCTCCCCACAGGTTCTTGACCGGTACTGGCCGCGACGTCAATTTCAGTGGCGGAAGCTTCTCGGGGAAGAAGAAATCGCGCAGATTGTTCTTCAACGAATGGAGGAGCGACTCTTCGGAGTTCGGCATGAGCAGCTTAGGAGCTGGCCCATTGAACTCAAAGCTCGATGGCGGCGGTACTAAGACTTGATTTGCCATAACCTTCTTTAAACTGGCCTGTGCAAGTAGCCGATCGACCCGATCACCGGCTGCTTACGTAAGAGAGATGGTCTTTGCGACCTTGCAAGTTGCTTTAAGGTGCGCAACGAGGCAAAATCCAATGATTCTGCCCACTGCAGATAATGAGTGCGTGTTGAGAATTCGAGTGCATGCCGTATCCCCATTAGATAGCATCTTGCAGCAAAACGTCTCGCACTAAAGACGCGTATTGGCGGTTACCCTGCAGATTACCCGCCGCATGAACAATCTTCGCGGCGCTTGACCGTTTGTTGTGACAAAACTTTACCTTTCAAGCCCGCAAAATCAACGGAATCCACCATCGTGAAGATAAAGGTTCTACAAGAACCGCCCCGTAATTGGGATGAACTCATCTTTATAATAAAAGTTTCACCTTGATTCCTCAGGAGACCCCGTGGGCGCCCCGACACAGACGAAAATGAAGGACACCCTCAACCTTCCCAAGACCGATTTTCCGATGAAGGCGAATCTCGCCCAGAACGAGCCTAAACGTCTGGCGAAATGGGAGGATCTCGGCGTTTACGAACGCATTCGGGAGATTCGGAATGGCGCGCCGAAGTACGTACTTCACGATGGGCCGCCTTACGCGAACGGTCCGCTCCATCTGGGACACGCACTGAACAAGTCGCTCAAGGATTTTGTTGTGAAGTCGAAGTCCATGGCCGGCTTCGATGCACCTTACGTACCCGGTTGGGACTGCCATGGCCTGCCTATCGAGATCAAAGTCGATGAGTCACTAGGCCGCAAGAAGCTTGAGATGAAGGCCATCGATGTGCGCAGAGCATGCCGCGAATATGCGCAAAAATATCTCGATCTGCAACGCACGCAATTCAAACGCTTGGGCATCTTCGGGGACTTCGACAACGCTTACTCGACGATGTCTCCAAGATATGAATCCGTCATCCTGCGCGAGTTCTACGACTTTCTGGAGAGGGGATTCGTATATAAGGGGCTGAAACCGGTTTACTGGTGCATCCACGACCGTACGGCCCTTGCCGAAGCTGAGGTCGAATATGCGATGCATACCAGCCCGAGCGTCTATGTGAAATATGCGCTCACCAGTGATCCCGCGCATATCGATCCAGCACTCGCAGGCAAGAAGGTCAGCACCATCATCTGGACTACCACTCCATGGACGCTGCCCGCGTCTATGGCGGTCGCGTTCCATCCGGAATTCGACTACGTAGCGCTTGAAGCGCAGGGCGACGTCTATATCGTCGCGGAAGCACTCGCAGAAGCCACCAAGCAGAACGTCAACCTTATCGATTTGAAAGGTGCACGCGAAATCGCACGCTTCAAGGGCACGAAGCTCGATCGCGTGGCATTCCAGCATCCATTTCTGGAACGGTCGATTGTCGGCGTGCTTGCGGATTACGTGACGACTGAGCAAGGCACGGGCGCGGTCCACACAGCCCCGGCGCATGGAGCCGATGACTTCTATACCGGGGCCAAGTATGGGATCGACCAAACCGTCCATGTGGACGAGGCCGGAAGAATGCGCCATGGCCAACCGGAATACGAAGGGCTCACGGTCTTTCAGGCAAACCCGAAGATCATCGAAGTATTGAAAGCTCACAATGCGCTCTTGGGAGAGGCAAAGCTCGAGCACTCTTACCCTCACTGCTGGCGTTGTCACAAGCCGGTCATCTTCCGCGCCACTGAGCAATGGTTCATCGGCATGGACAAGCAGATGCCTAGTGGCGATGGCACCCTGCGAACAAAAGCTCTCGAGCAGATCAAAGTCGTCCGGTGGGACCCTGCGTGGGGAGAAGAACGGATCTCCAACATGATTGCAACGCGTCCGGACTGGTGCATCTCGCGCCAGCGCATCTGGGGCGTTCCACTCGCAGTCTTCTTTTGCGAGGGATGCGACGCGATCCTCGAAGACAAACAGATTCATCAATCCGTGGTCGATCTCTTTGCGCGCGAAGGTGCGGATGCCTGGTATACCCACTCCATCGAGCAGCTTCTGCCCGAAGGAACGAAGTGCGCCCACTGCGATGGAACGTCCTTCCGTAAGGAAATGGACATTGTCGACGTGTGGTTCGAGTCAGGATCATCGCACGAGGCAGTGCTCACCCAGGAAGGTCTCCAATGGCCCGCCGACCTCTACCTCGAAGGGGGAGACCAATATCGGGGATGGTTCCACTCTTCGCTGCTGTGCGCGGTAGGTACGCGAGGCACGGCGCCCTACAAAGCCGTTGCCACCAATGGGTGGACGCTCGACGCGCAGGGACGTGCCTTCTCAAAGTCTCTCGGAAACGGCGTGGATCCGGTGGATGTCGCCAATCGGCTCGGTGGCGAGATCGTCCGCCTGTGGGTCGCCTCAGTGGACTTCCGCGAAGACGTCCATGCTTCCGAAGAGCTCATGCAGCGCGTCTCGGAGAACTACCGCAAGATCCGCAATACCTTTCGCGCCATGCTACAGAACCTCTACGACTTCGACCCTTCAAAGCACGAGGTCTCCTTCGAACACATGGATTCGCTCGACCGGTACATGCTCTTGCGCACGGCTCACCTGAGCGAAGAGTTGCAGAAATGGTACGAGGAGTTCCAGTTCCACCGGATCTATCAGCGCGTGATCGAGTTTGTCACCGTGGACCTGAGCGCCGTTTATCTCGACGTGCTCAAGGACCGCCTTTACACCTTTGCCCCTGAAAGTAATTCGCGCCGCAGTGGGCAGACCGCCCTGTGGCGTATCGCGGATACGCTCGTCCGGCTGCTTGCTCCCATCATGAGTTTCACCGCGGACGAGATATGGGAATTCATGCCCACGATGCCCGAGCGCGCTCCCAGCGTGCACCTCTCAACGTTTCCGAAGACTAACGAGATTGTCCCTGACTCTCCATCGAGCGATGCCACTGGCACCCGCGGGGATTGGCAGGTGCTCATGCGCGTCCGCGAGGAGGCGAACAAGGCACTCGAAGAGGCGCGCAAGGCGAAGCTGATTGGTTCTAACCTGGAGGCGGAAGTCAGCATCTCCGCGCCAGAGGCGGACTACCTCCTCATGTGCAGACATGCGAAAGACCTGGAGGCGCTCCTGATCGTTTCGGCAGTCAAGCTTTCTCAGAGCGACGTTCTCAAGGCGACGGTCGCCAAAGCGGATGGTGAAAAATGCGAACGTTGCTGGCACTACTCTTCATACGTCGGTACGGATGCAGATTTCCCCACCGTGTGCGACCGCTGCGCGCCGGTGCTGAAGGGCTTGCAGGGGTAGAGGCTGTCATCCCACCTGTCCGCTTCGCGAACAGATGGGGCACCCGCAGGTATACCCCTCCCCTGGGCACATTTTGGAATCTGTGAGATAGAAGGGGAGATCACCGTAGGATCACCGTAGATCCAAGTAATAGTGTTTACCTTTCGGTTAGCCCAATATGTAGTGTTTATCGATTGTGAAAGAGCAAACGGCGCGTCCAAGACACGCCGTGGGAGAAGCAGAGTAGCAGGATTGTTCGTTCGGGTGCAAGAGATTTGTTTTGCCTCCGAGGAAAACATGGGCGGGCGAGCCGCCCGCCCAGACCACCGGCTGGCAGCCGGCGCTACGGTTGCTTCGTCGCTGCGCTCCTCGCAATGACAATTCCTAAAGCGAGCAAATCCCCCGGGCTGAAGCCGGGGGTCTACCTGAACCGTAGACGGAGAACTGTAAACTGAAAGCTGATATCTCCTCATGCGCCGCTACATTCTTCTCATCGCCGCCGTGGTCATCGGGCTTGACCGATGGAGCAAGCACCTCGTCGAGTCGCGCCTATCTCTCTACAGCGGCTTCGATGTGATACCGGGTTTCTTTCGGGTGACGCATACGCTCAATCCTGGGGCGGCGTTCGGAATGTTTTCCGAATCCACTTCTCCCTACCGCAGTGCCGGCTTAATCGCATTTACCGCTGTCGCCCTGTTTGTGATCGTCGCGCTGATCTGGCGCACACCCAAACGCTGGACGCTCTCGGCCGTCGCTCTTGGATTCATTCTTGGAGGAGCGCTAGGAAATTTCTACGACCGCATCCGCTATCACGAAGTGACCGACTTTCTTCTTTTCTATCGCGGACACTGGCAGTTCCCGGTCTTCAATCTCGCCGATTCTGCGATCACGGTGGGCGCGGCCCTGATGATCGCAGAGCTGCTATTTATCAGGAACGATGAGGTCTCCACATAGGTTTGTCGCCACTACTGGGGAGAAGACGCCTTACGTAACCTAGCAGCCGGCGCCGCCTTTGGCAGTTCCGCGACAACCGGCTTCCCGCCCTCATAGAGCTGAGAATAGATCATCGCGTTTCGTTGTATCGCCTCGACATACTCGCGCGTCTCAGTAAAAGGGATCGACTCGACGAACTCGTAAATGTCCCGGTATTGTCCAGCGCTGCGCCAGTCTTCGACGCGGTTCTCACCAGCGTTGTAGGCAGCGAGCGCATATTCGACCTGTCCGTTGTACTTGTCGATCAGCTTGCGGAAGTAGTGGGTGCCAAGCCTTATGTTCATCTGGGGATTCGTCAACGACGATTCGCTCCAACGGCGGATACGGAGATCCCTTGCCATGCTCTTTCCGGCGCTCGGAAGAAGCTGCATCAATCCATACGCGTCTTTGCCGGAGACGGCGGACGGATTGAACTCGGATTCCTGCCGAATGAGCGACGCGACCAAATACGGGTCCAGTCCTTCGACCGATGCGTCGGCGCGGAGATCGCTCCACCAGGGACGCGGAAAGAGCGTCTCCCAGTAGAAACGGGGTACGTCATCGATGTTATAGGTGAAGTATCCGGGCAACGAGGATTTGAGCGCCCGCAAGGCGCGGTCTGGACGTTGCTGGTTTAGATAAAGCCTGGCGAGTTCCCCGGGAACCCATGCTCCGTCGTTATCCTCCTGCGCGGCCTTCATCTCGCGCAGCGCGTAATCATTCAGCGCCGCATTTGTCAGTAGACGGGCCTTGGCGACTCGCGGGTCGTCTTCGGGAGCGTCGGCGAGTTCGGGGACGTCGGGGGCTGCCCCTATCTTCTCGAGTTCGGGAATCTGACTCGATGTGACCTGTTGTACCGTTTGAAACTGCGGGACTGCTGCAAATCCATAGTAGTAGGAGCGGAAGCGCTCGAGCAGCTTGGTGTAATAGGCCTTCGCGTCAGCCTGTCTGCCTTCCTCTGAGGCGAGGCGGCCGGACCAGTAGAGCGCCGCCGGGATCTCCTGGCCGGCGGGCCAATTTGCGATCTGTTCCAAAAAGAGTTTGCGTGCATTATCCCGGTCGCCGGTGTGGAAGGTCAGCCAGGTTCCCTTCCAGTGTGCATATCCAGCGTAACGACCTGCTGGAGCGATCTGCGCAAGTTGCAGGAAGTACTTAATCGCGTTTGGAAAATCCTTGCGCAACAAATACATGTTGGCCGCGGAGAGCAATGCCTCCTGGGTCCAAACCGAACCGGCATTCTGTGCAACCAGCGAATCCACGTACTTGCGATTGCTCTCTCCATCATCTTTGCTACGCGCTTCTTCCGCGCGGAGATAGAGAAGCTGAGCTCCGGCTTCGTCGACGGGCTGTTCAGTGACCTGGTCCAAAAGACCCATCGCCTCTGACCTGCGCCCCGACTTGTAGAGCGCGCCCGCGAGTTTCACCACGGAGTTGCGGTGAGCTTCGGGAGAAATGGAAGGTTGCGGCACATTCAGCAGTCCCCGGAGTTCGTCAACGGCTTCGCTGAAGTGGTGCGCCTTGTAGAGCAGGTCGGCCCGGGCAGTGCGCTGCTCAAGCGTAAGACTGGCCAGCGGATCAGCCGAGTTGACCTTTCGAAGCTCATTGGCGGCATCGTTGGCCTGGGAAGAGATCGGAAAATCCGCATATACGTGGGTCAATGCAGAGATCGCCTGCGGTTGGTCGCCAACAGCAACATATCCCCTGCCAAGTGCCAGTTCAACGTCTGCACGGTTCATCGAGCGCAGAGGCTCGAGAACCTTAACGGCGGTAGCAGCTTCTCCCGCCGAGATCAGCGCCTCCGCCCGCACCATTGCAGCGTCACGCTTCAAGATCGAGTCAGGATATTTCTTGTCGAAATCGGCGAGTGCCGTAGCCGCCGTCAACGCCTGGCCCGACCCGCTTAGCGCTTGCGCCAGAAACAGATCGTTGTAGTCCGCCAGTTCGCCCACATGCAGGCGTGCTGTTTGCATTGCCGGGACGGCAGCGTCGTACTGCTTATCCAACAGGTGGGCGTAGCCAATAGCCATCCACGCCATCATGCCGGAGCTCTCCGCCCGGTGCGAGCGTGCGTATTGCTCGACTGCGGCATACGCCTGCGGTGTCCGGTTCTCGATCAATTGTTGAGCCATCGGACGCAGCTGCGACGAAGCCACGAATGCGCGTTTCATTCTTGCGGCCTTCGCCCTCTGTGCCGGCGTGAGTTTATGGACTGTTCGTCTGAGCTTCTTCTTCTTTTTTGAGGCTCTTGCGGACCTGCTTTTGGCTGAGGCAGTGTGATTTCGAGGCGCAGACGTGGGGCTGGCGACGGATGGAAGAGCGAGAGACAGCAGCAAAAGTGAGGCACAAAGACGGAGCATGGGACTATTTCTAGATTAGACCCACTCTGACCGTTCTGGCATCAGGGGAACGTTTTAGTCCTGGCAAATCGGAAGGCTGCATCAACTTCGTCACTCTTCGAACATTAATCTTCAATCTTGGACGACGATCGTAGCTTCCATCTCGTCATGTCCCCGACCGCACAGGATGCCGCATTCGACATCGTACTTGCCCGGTTTATCGGCCCGGAACGTAATATCCGTTACCCTGCCTGGATTTACAGGCTCTGCAATATTCAGAGCGCGCACGTCGAACCCGTGCTGAACGTCGCTAGTGGTAACGTGCAAATGAACGACACTTCCCTTTTCGACGCGAATCTCAGCCGGCTCGATCAGCCATTTCTTCATGGAGATGTTGAAATCGACTTGTTTCGCTCCAGCAGGCGCGCTTGTCGCCTTATGGCATCCCACAGAGATGCCGAGACACAAGAGTAGTGCGATCAAAATTGATTTGGGGCAGAACAAAAATCTCAGAGGAGCGATGACACTCATGGGCAGGACACGTCTGTTACTTAATACTTAAAGAAATGAATGGCGTTCAGTTTGCGATGATGACTACAACAGGTAAGATAACAGACGGAAATACGGCTGAAATTCTGCATCGTGGGGACATGGAGACAATCCAATCAAAAATAGGCGAGGACACCGGCGAAGAGCTGGCGCTCGTCACAGCCGCGAGAAACGGCGACGTAGGGGCTTACGAACAGCTCGTGCGCAAGTACGACCGGAATATATTCCGGATTGCCAACCACATCACGCAAAACCGCGAAGACGCGGAGGATGTGGTGCAAGATGCGTTTCTCAAAGCATTTCAGGCGCTCGATCGCTTCCAGGGGCAGTCAAAGTTCTATACCTGGCTGGTTCGTATTGCGGTGAACGAGGCGCTAATGCGCCTGCGCAAGCGCCGGAATGCAAAGACCGTTTCGATGGACGAGGATGTCGAGACGGAAGAAGGCAGCATGCCTCGCGAAGTCGCGGACTGGTCTCCTAACCCGGAGCAGCAGTACCGGACCTCGGAATTGAACGACATCCTGACCAAGACCATCAACGGTCTTTCGCCAGGATTCAAGACTGTGTTCGTTCTCCGGGACATCGAAGGATTGTCCACGGAAGAGACAGCTGACGCGCTCGGATTGAGCGTTCCGGCTGTAAAATCGAGGCTGTTGCGCGCGCGTCTTCAGCTTCGCGAAAAATTGAACCGCTACTTCAAGAGCAAGAAAAACGGGGACACTACGCAGTGAAGTGCTCAGACTTTCTTCAAGAGCTGAATGATTATCTCGACGGCGATATTGACGCCAATACCAAATCAGAACTGGAAGAACATCTTCATTGGTGCAAAGACTGCTATGTGGTCTGCGATACCACCAAGAAGACCATCGAGATCTATCGTCACAATGAGGTGTATGTCTTGCCGGAAGGCCTTCGCACAAAACTTCATACAGCAATTGTGTCGAAGTGCAAGGCGCACAAGAAGGAAAAAGCTTCCGATTGAATTCTGGGCACCGTGTCAATGACCGGCATTTCAATTCCAGCATCCGGTCAGGTATGAATCTCGCGCACGCAACATCTTCCCATTAAGGCTCTTCTTCCTATTAAGGCTCCTCGGGGGGTTCCTCGCCTCCGGCACCATACGGATTCTTCAATACCTCCATGGCGGCCCCGACTTGTTTCGCCCTTACAAAGAGGCTGATCCCGTCCGCCTGGTGCTCAATGAACCACGCGAGCGTATGAGAGTCCTGATCTTCAATCCTGGTTTCAATATCGAGAGACTCGAGAGCGGCCTGCAGGAAGATGGCGTTGCTGAGGTCGTTCTGCTGAGTGATAAGAACGAAGCGTTCTTGTTCGTCTCCCGGCATTTCGATGGAGGCTGCGGTGTTGTGCAGGCGGCGCGTGCTCATTTCCGCGCGCAGCGTCTCTTGCGCCATCTCCGTGAGCTGGTCCTGCTCGTCTGCGAGATCCAGCAACTCTTCATCCGACATGCTGGAGTAGCGTTGTTGTAGCTTGGACCAATCCTGTGCCGCGTCGTAACCCATCGGGTCTGCCTCTGTTCCTGAGTGAGCCCGGGCGGCGGCTACTCCTCCATAGCACAATCCACTAACCGCAAAGCGTGGACCTTGCCAGGAGTGGCCTGACGCGTCGAACAGATCTCTGGTCTCCCTAAATAGTATCCCTGAAACAGGTCGAATCCGGCGTCGAGGGCCTCAGTAAATTCGTCTTCCGTCTCCACCTTCTCCGCCAGCAACACGTGGCTGGGTGAGAACTCACGCAGGACCGCTTCCCGCTGGGTTCTGCTACCCGAGTGCATATCCACCTTCAGAATGTTCACAAAGGGAAGAAATGCGCGGTTGATCGTATTGGGAATGAAGTCATCAAGCGCGATGCGGAAGCCGGCTGCCCTGAGTTTTCGGCATGCGTCTAAGATCTCGGCTGTCGGTTCGACGTCTTCCAAAATCTCGATCACCGTCCGCGTCGGTGGTAATAGGAAGATGTCTCGACCAACCAACACTTCCCCACTGCAGTTGACGAATCCTAGTCGATTGCGACACAACACATCGAGCCCGATGAGGAGTGAGCTATCCAAAGTATCCTGCGAGGCGTTATCGCCATCGCCGATTACCGCTTTCGCCTGGCGGCCACCGCGATAAAGCAGCTCGTAGCCAATCGGCTGCCGTAGACGGTTCACGATCGGCTGACGGGCCAGAAATCGCTCGCCTGTAGTGCTTCGGATTGTGTCCGTTGCAAGTTTCACGGTACTTTGCATGCTGTTAGAGAATCCAGCTACTCTGGATTTATGGCACGACTGTACGTCATAAACACAGTTTCACCAAAAGTAATCTCTTCTTTTTGGGTGTCCGGGCATGACCTAAGTGCTAATCCCCTGTTGTGGTAACCGGGCCGGCACCCCTCGGACCGTTCTCGCGTCCAACAGTTACAATCAAGACAGGACCGCCGTGCCCGTTAAAGTCAAAGTAGCGCCCCGATCAAAACCCTCAGAGAAGCGATCAACGAAGCGATCGACCCGTGGAAACGCGATCCTTCGCGGCGCTGTTTCTGCCTTCCTCATCCTGTGCATGGTCGCTTTCGGGATCTTCGCCTTTTACTACGTCCGGTACCAGAAGATCGTGGACGAGCGCATTCGGAAGCCGATCTTCAACAATGCGGCAAAGATCTATGCCTCACCCGAACTCGTACGGGTAGGCGACAAATGGTCAGCCGGCGAGATCGCCAATGACCTGCGCCATGCCGGATACACCGAAGGTGGCGAACAGGGGGCATCGAAGATCGGGACATACTCTCTCCGCGGCAATACCATCGAGGTCAAGCCCGGACCTGAGAGTTATCATTCGCCGGATACCGCCAAGATCCAGATCAGCGATGGCAAGGTAGACCAGATCAACGGGAACCAGGGCGACCTCTCTTCGTACGAACTCGAGCCCGAACTCGTCACTGGCCTCTTCGATTCCAAAGAGCGCTCCAAACGCCGCCTCATCACCTATGACGAGATGCCTAAATCGCTGGTGGATGCCATCGTCTCCATCGAAGACCGGCGCTTCTTCGAACACAGCGGCGTCAACTATTACCGGCTCATCGAAGCTGCGTATTCGGATATCGTCCACGGACGGTTAAAGCAGGGCGGTTCCACGCTCACCATGCAGCTTGCGCGCGGGTTCTTCCTGAACTCCGGACGCAACTTCAAGCGCAAGATGGCGGAGATGCTCATCGCCATCGAGCTTGAACAGCGCTTTAGCAAAAAGCAAATCCTCGAGCTCTATGTGAACCAGGTGGACATGGGCCAGCGCGGCTCATTCAACATCCGCGGATTTGGCGAGGCTGCGCAAGCCTACTTTGGCAAGGACATCCAAAACCTGAACCTGCCCGAGGCCGCGACACTGGCGGGTATCGTCAACGGCCCGAGCTACTTCTCACCCTATCGGCATCCGGACCGCGCCTTCGAGCGCCGGAATCTTGTGTTGACTGCGATGTTCGATAACAAGGTGATCAATCAGGCGCAGATGGAGTCTGCAAAAGCGGCTCCGCTGAAATTAGCACCTCCAAACGTGGACGCGAGCCAGGCACCTTATTACATCGATCTCGTCCGAGACGCGCTACTCTCCCGCTACAAGGATTCGGAACTCAATGACGGCGGCATGCGCGTCTATACCGCGCTCGATCCGAAGCTGCAAGAGGCCGCCGCCGCAGCGATAGATATCGGGATGAAACAGGTGGACGATATCGTGATCCGCCAACGCACCCGCAAAGTGAAGACCGGCAAGGGCAAGACGGCAAAGACCGAGACTAAGATCGCCAATGGACCGATGCCGCAGGTTGCACTCATCGCCATCGATCCACATACGGGAAGTATCCTGGCGCTCTCGGGCGGCAGGAACTATGGGATCAGCCAGTTCAATCACGCGACTGCGAAGCGTCCTACGGGCTCGATCTTTAAGCCGTTCGTGTACGCCACTGCCATCAACTCAGCTCTTTCTGGCGAACCAGCGCAGGCCGTGACGCAGGCGACCATGCTGGACGCAACACTCGGCACCTTCAATTTTGACGGACAAGACTACAATCCGCGCAACTTCGACCCCAAGTACAGCGTCGGTGAGGTCACCGCACGCTTCGCACTTGCGCACTCAATCAACACCGCGACCATTCGCCTCGCGGAGATGGTTGGATATGACAAGGTCGTCCAGCTCGCCAGAGCAGCGGGGGTCAAGAGTGTCAAGCCGACGCCTGCGATGGCGATCGGCGCCTATGACGCCACTCCGCTGGAGATGGCGGGCGCATACACCGTATTCGCCAACGGCGGCACACGTATCTCCCCCCAATTCCTCAATTCGGTTCGCGCTGCCAATGGAGACGTCGTCGAAGATTTCGCACCTGAAAAGACATCGATCCTCGATCCCCGTGTCGCGTTCGTGCTCACCGACATGATGGAGGCGGTCATCAACAATGGGACGGCCGCGGCCGTCCGCGCCAAATTCAGCCTGCCAGCCGCTGGAAAGACGGGGACCTCGCACGATGCGTGGTTTGCCGGATACACCTCGAACCTGCTTTGCATCGTTTGGGTGGGGAACGACGACTATTCCGACATCAAGATTGAGGGTTCGAAGGCGGCTGCGCCCATCTGGACCGAATTCATGAAGCGGGCGACTGCGCTTCAGCGGTATCACAACACGACGGAATTTCCTCCGCCACCGGCGGGTGTGACGCAGGTACGTCTCGACAAGGTCACCAATCTTCTCGCAACGCCTACTTGCCCAGAGGACTACAGTGCGTACTTCATAGATGGCACTGCTCCCACCACCACTTGTGACCATCCCAATGGAGATACGCGCAATATCTTCCAGAAACTTTTCGGTTTGGGTGAAAACCAGAAACCTTCCACGCCCCCTCAGGCGTCTAATAATCCGTATACTGGAGTTCCTGGTTCCCCTGCGACGTCATCGGGTCAGCCCGGTCAGGCGCAGCAAGCGCAGTCTCCTACTGGAGAAAAGCCGAAGAAGAAGGGCTTCTGGGGGCGCATCTTCGGCGGCGGCAACGATCAGTCGAAGGGCAAGAAGGCCAATCCTGAGGACAAGAGTCCGCAGGAGCAGGAATAGCCAGCGCACGTACGGATGAATCGAGCCGAAGTCTCCGGCGCAGGGAGGCAAGTATGCGATCGCACGGTAAGATCTGGAACGTCTATTTGACACTAGCGCTGTCGACGCTGGCCTTCGCTACCATAGTTTGCTCGCAGACCGCGCAGACCACACCAGAACAGCTACGGCGCGTGGATCCTCCGTCGCCCACTGCAACTGCTAAGCAGCTTGAGGCGCGCGGGGATGAACTTCGCGGCGTCAAATTCTACGCGGACGCCATCGACTACTTCCACGCCGCGATTGAAAAACAAGATAGCGCACCGCTTCGTAACAAGCTTGGCATCTCCGAGCTGGAAATGATGCGTTATCACGATGCGAAAAAGGATTTTGAGCGCGCCATAAAGCTCGATAAGAACTACGCCGAGGCATACAACAACCTTGGCGTGATCTATTACGCCGACGATCACAACAATCGGAGGGCGGTTCGCAGCTACGAGCATGCCATCAAGATCAATCCGAACCATGCGTCATTTCACAGCAATCTCGGCACGGCGCTATTTGCGAGAAAGCAATTCGAGAAGGCGGCGAAAGAGTACCAGCGTGCGATGGAGATCGATCCGACGATCTTCGAGCATCATTCCCGCTTTGGCATGACCGCGCAGCTTACGCCGGGCGATCGCGGACAGTTCGCCTTTACGATCGCCAAACTCTACCTTCGTGCCGGAGACATTCAGCGCTGCCTGCTTTACCTGCGGAAGGCTCAAGAAGAAGGAGTGAAGGTCGCAGAGAAACTCGCTACCGACCCCGCGTTTGAAAACGTAAGATCGGATCCTCGTTTTGTTGCTGTCATCCGGCATCAGCCCACGGAAGGGCCGGAGCTACCGTGACTTTCGTCACTACTCTGACTGCTGGATTTACAGCTTTACGAAAATTTAATGCGATTTCACTGGGCAAACGCAACTTATCGCGCGATTATGAGTCTAACGATATAGAAACAGGCGGAGACGGCTTACGGTAGCGGGAACTGCCGGAGGCTCCAAGCAAAAGTTTGGAACAACATCAACGCCTGCCTCCTCTGGTGAAGTACACGAAACGGTGAAAATGGACCGCGCAAGCGGTCCATTTTCTTTGTGTGGCAAAGGTGCTATTGCACAGCCTCTTCGATCCTCTCGTGTATGTAGGCGGAGATGGCATCATCCAGTTTGCCCTGCGCTCTCAGAATGTACTCGATGGTGTCTCGCGCAGCGCCTTCTCCACCCTTGTTCTCGGTCACAAAGTGCGCAGCGTCCTTCACGATCTGACGCCCATTTGGAACGGCGACCGCGAGCCCGACTCGCCGCATCACAGGCAAATCGATCACGTCATCCCCGACGTAACAAACCTCAGACTCGTTCACGCCGGCCTGTCTGCAGATCTCCTCGAGTGCAAGGACTTTGTTGTCCTGCCCCTGGTAGCAGAAATCGAGACGCAAATCCCTCGCCCGCAAGGCCACCGTCTCGCTGATGCGCTTGGTGATTAACCCAACTTTGATCCCGCCCAGTTTGGCCAGCGAAATCCCGCTGCCGTCGTGCGCATGAAATCCCTTTGCTTCAATCGTCGTTCCCGAAACAATGCCGAAGCCACCCTTGTCCACTTTGGCGGCCCGCTGCTCCGCAGTGGACTGCTTCTCAAGGTCTGGAGTGGCAGCCGGCTGAAGCCATATCGTACCGTCGGTCAACACGCCGTCGACGTCAAACAGGATCACTTTGATCTTTTCCGCCCGCTCTTTGGACATATACCGGGATTGTAAATGTCTGGGGTTACTTCCTTTCCAGCCCCTCGTCTATCAGAACGCATTTCACTGGAACTTTCGGCCCTTCGTGGCCGTATAGGTCTGTGTAACCGATTCACCGCCCTCGCATTATGGGCAGGAGGCTTTTGTGGCAAAGAGCAAGAAAAAGAGATGGTTATGGATCACCGTTCCCGTGGTGCTCATCATTCTCATCGGCGCAATCGTAGGGTTCGCCAAATCCAGCGGTACTAAGATCGATCAGTCAAAGCTGTCAGATCCAGTCAAGCCCGGGGACATCGCCAAGAGCGTGGTTGCCACTGGAAAGATCGAGCCCATCACCAAAGTTGAGATCAAATCAAAAGCCAGCGGCATCGTGAAGAAGCTGTACGTCGAGTACGGCCAGACAGTAAAGGCGGGCCAGCTGCTTGCGGAGCTCGATCGCGACGAGATCTCGGCGCAGGTAAACCAGGCGCGCGCACAACTCGCCTCGACGGAAGCACAAGCAGGCAGTTCGGTGGCGGATATTGAGCGAGCAAAATACGATGCACAGGGTGTGGAAATCCCGACCCTGCAGCACGCCTACGAACGGGCGCAGCAAATGGCGAAGGACGGAGTGGTGTCGCAGCAGCAGCTCGATGACGCGCAACGCGCCTACATCACGGCGACAAATAAGCGTGATTCGGCACGTGCCACCGTTAACGTATTGCAAGCAAAGGCGAAACAGGCCCAGGCGGACGTGGTGAAAGCCCGCGCCAACCTCGCCCAGCTGGAAGAGCAGTTGAGCTATACCACGATCGTTGCTCCGATCGCGGGCGTAGTCCTCTCGCGAGACGTGGAAGTCGGCGATGCGGTGAGCTCCATCCTTGTCATGGGCTCCTCGGCGACACTCGTCATAACTCTGGGTGATATGCATGAGGTATATGTCAAGGGCAAGGTGGACGAGAGCGATATCGGCAAGGTCTATCTGGGACAGCCTGCCCGCATCAAGGTCGAGAGCTTCAAGGACAAGACCTTTACCGGAAAGGTGACCAAGATCTCTCCGATGGGGGTCGAAAAGGACAACGTGACGACCTTCGAAGTCCGGGCATCGATCGACAACGCCAAAGGAGAACTAAAGGCAGAGATGACGGCAAACGCCGAGATCATCCTCGACGAACACCATAATGTATTGACCATTCCGGAGGGAGCCATCCTGTACGACAAGGACAAACACGCATCTGTCCAGATCGCAGACGCTTCCAAGAAGGAAGGATTCCGCAAAGTTCCGGTCACGATCGGAATCTCAAACGGATCGAAGACCGAAGTTCTCAGCGGAGTCAAAGACGGCGACCGCGTCATCCTGCAACAGTAATAGAGTGTGGGAAATGGGATGTGTGCAGCAAAGCGCCGGCAGGCTGCCGGCGCGACCACCGGCGGGCCGCCGGCGCTACAGTCGCTTAGGGGGATTTATGTCAAACCGTCGAAATCGTCAAAATCTATGGATCGCGTTCGCTGTTCTATTCGCCGCGAGTTATTCGTTCGCGGGCGAAGGCACCTTCAACCGGAACCTTACCGTCAACGGAACAGCCGATATCGAGATCATGACCACCTCCGGTAATCTCGACGTCCACAGCGGACCGGTAAACCAGGTCACGGTCGTCGGACATGTGAAGCCCGCCAACAAATGGAATCTGTTCGGTGGCGGAGGAGATCCTCAGCAAAGGATCGACCGCATCGTCAACAAGCCCCCTATAGAACAGAATGGCAACTGGATCCGCATCGGCAAGATGGAGGAGAGTCTGCTCGACGGGATCAGCATCAGCTACGACGTCACAGTGCCCAAAGACATTCGGCTGCGCGCCAATACCGGTTCGGGAGATGTGCGCATCGATGATGTAGCAGGCGGCACCGTCGTTCGCAGCGGCTCTGGCAATCTTAAGCTCCACAACCTTGGCTCGGATCTGGAAGTCAAGTCCGGATCGGGTGATATCGATGCGATCGATGTCGCCGGCACTACTCGCGTCAGCACCGGCAGCGGCAACATTCACATTCAGCAGAGCGGTACGGGATACGTCAGGACGAGCACCGGCTCCGGCGACGTCACTATCGACAACGCCAAGGGCGAAGTCGAGGCCTCTACGGGCAGCGGCAACATACACGCCAGCGGAAGTGTTCTCGACAACTGGAACATCCACACGGGCTCGGGCGATGTGCGCATCCAGGTCCCGCACGACGCAAAATTCACCATTCATGCGCGTAGCAACTCAGGCTCCGTCCACAGCGACCTTCCGGTCACGATGCAAGGCAGCCTTGAGCGCCACACCGTACACGGAACCGTCAACGGCGGAGGCCCCACTCTCGAAATCCATACCGGCTCGGGGAATATAGACTTGCATTAACCATGTATCGCATCGATAAAGGCGCCTCGGCAGTCAGCCGCTGCTGTCATCTGCTTATCGTGCTATTGGTGTTTGCTGCACAGATACCAGCGGAGACACACAGGCCTCCTGACGTGAACCGCTTAATCGACTAGATCAGCGCACGCGTGCAGCAGGACGAGAAAGATGAACTCTCAGGACGTGAGATCGTTGCGACCCAGCACTCGTCCGTAGACGAACTGAGAGACAACGGCAGCGTGAAGGAGCATAGCGAGCTGATCCGGGAGCCTGTCGTCATCGACGGTCACATCTTCATGCGTACCGTCTCCCGCAACGGACAACCTCTCTCTGGAAAATATCTTGAGAGAGAGAAAGACCGCGAGCAGAAATTCCGCGAGTCCCTGAGGAAGGGCACAGAGAATGGCGACGACTTCAAGATCGACCGCGAACTCTTTTCCCGTTTTCTGGTCAGCATAGAAGGTGAAGAGAGGGTCAATGGACGCGCGGCATGGGTCCTCAGCTTCCATCCGCGTCCTGGCGAGAAGCAGGAGCGCTCACGCACAGAGCGGATCGTGAACCATCTGGCAGGCAAGGTCTGGGTCGATGAAGAGGACTACGAATTCTCGCGTGTAGACATCGCGTTAACAGAGCCGGTCAATTTCTATGGAATCGTGGGCAGGATCCACTCCCTGCACTACAAGCTCGAACAACAACAATACGACCACTTGTGGACGCCCGTCTCTTCGGACATGAACTACAGCGCGCGCGCCGTCGTCATCTCGCTGCACCAGCACGTTACCAACTCCTATGACAACTTTCGCCATCGTCCGGCAGTGAACTGAGTACCGCGAAATTTTCGCGGATTAAAGTGACGGCAGAAGAGTAGAGCTGGGCAACATTGCTTCTGGCGGGTCGCCGGGCTATAGTTGTGCGCGCTGTAAAAGCGAGGCGCCGGGCCCCCGTCTCTACTTTTCATTTGCGCCTCGCCGCCAAACAGCTCTCCGGACGGGTTGGACTAAGTCGGCCCATCTGAAGCACCCAACCCTTAGTACAAATGAGGAGGAGATCTTGTGACCAAACATTTGAGATTGCTCGGAGTGTTCTGCGGAATGCTGACCCTGGCGCTCATGACGCCGCCTGTCATGGGCCAGAAAGCAGATTCCAAGGACATCGAAAAGACCATCACGCAGATGGAGAATGACAACGCAAAATCCAGACAAGCCGGAAATGGCGATTACACAAAGATGTTGGCCGACGATTTCAGCGGTGCAACGAGCTGGGGAGCCTGGGAGACGAAGCAGGAACTCGAGAAAGATGCAGCTGACACCAAGAACAATAAGACCACCAAGTGGGAAGTGAGCGAGATGAAGGTGCGGGTGTATGGCGACAACACGGCGATCGCCACCTTCCGCACGTCCTATGACGCGCTGATCAAGGGCCAACATCGCGCACGCACCATACTGACAACCGACACGTGGGTGAACGATAACGGCACATGGAAGATGGCCGCTACCCACAGTTCACAGGCGGGCCAGAAGATCGGCGATTGAAACCGCTGTTGCTGGAATTCCCGGGCCGCTGCAGCAATCAGCGGCCCTTCTTGTGTTTGATGGGGTCCACCCCGTCGATGATGCACGAAGGAGAAATGCATGTCCCTCCGCCGCTGCGCGTTGTCGGGATGACAAGACGTTGGGGGTGTGCGCGGGAGGGCAACAGCTCCGCCGGGGCCGAAGCCACGCGCTCAAGCGCGTTCAAAAACAAACGCCGGGTTGCTTCGTCGCGTCCACCCCAACGTTCGCTTCGCGGTCGTTGGGGACCCCGGCACGCTCCTCGCAATGACAAATCATAGGGTGTGCTGTTTTCCCGGCATAAATGCCGGGATCTACCGAGGCGCGTGGGGCAGGACTACTTTAGGGGCGACTCGATCGAGTTGCGGAACCAGGAAGCGAAACAGAAGCGTGGCGGCCAAGGCACCCGCGAGTTGCGCTGCTATGAAAGGCAGGACATCGGTCGGCCGTATGCCGGTGAATGTGTCCGTAAGGGCGCGGGCTACCGTCACGGCGGGATTCGCAAATGATGTCGAGGACGTAAACCAGTAGGCGGCGACGATATACGAAGCGACTGCGAGCGGAACCGCTGAAGAGCGCAGACGGGAGCATCCCCAGATCACAGCCATTAAACCGAATGTCGCGACGAATTCACTGAAGACCTGCGCGCGCCCGGCGCGGACATGGCGAGATGCTGACACCATCGGCAGCGAGAACATGGAATGCGCTACGAGTGTCCCCACGATGCCCCCTGAAAACTGAGCTGCCACATACGCTGGAGTTTCCCGCCAAGCGATTCCCTTCTCCAAGGCCACAGAGAGCGTGACCGCAGGATTGAAGTGCGCACCCGAAATCGCCCCGAACGTCAGAATGAGCGCCAGGAGCGCTCCTCCGGTGGCGATGCTGTTCGCCAGCAGTGCGAGACCGACATTGCCCGCAGAGAGACGGTCAGCCATGATGCCAGAGCCCACGACCGCGCTCACGAGCAGCAGTGTGCCGAGGAACTCGGCGATGCATTTGCGGAAGAGGTCTGGTGTCTTCATACCTCGCCGCCCTGGCACATGCAGATGAAATCGTTTTGAATTTTGGTGCCGAGTCTCGTCCCGTACGCGGCGAAAGATCGCCAGGCGTTCGTCTTCTGTGCCCGATGCTTCTGCCGGATCATCGAACGACCAGTTGAACACCTGAAAGGTGAACGGAAAAATCGGACACGACTCTTTCGCCCGATCGCAGACGGTGACCACGTATTGCATCGTAGTGCCCAGGAAATCGCCAACAGATTTCGAGTGCTGCTGCGAGATATCGATCCCGACCTCACGCATCGCGATGATCGCAAGTGGATTCACCGACGACGGATGGGTACCCGCGCTATAGACCTCGAAGCGGTCTCCGGCGAGAGCGCGCAACCAGCCTTCCGCCATCTGGCTGCGCGCTGAGTTGCCGGTGCACAGAAACAGCACCCTGGGCTTCGGCATCGCCGTCATACCGCGGGCGTGCAGCAGGACGGGCCGGAGCAGGAGTTCGCCGACGTTACTTTCTCGGGCAGATTGTCTTTCAGGACCACGAACACCTCCCACTCGTTGCCATCCGGATCTTTTACCCAGGTCTTGTCCTGGGTGGCATAGCAGCAGTTGGTCTGCATCTCATCGCGGGTGATCAGCCCGCGTTCCACCCACTCTTGCCGCGTCTTGAGCACATCTTCGGTCGAGCTTACTTGTATACCCATGTGAGACAACGCTCCAGTCCCTTCAAATGGGACCTGATTGAGAGTGAAGTTCAGAAGCGGGTTTGCAACATCGAATTTAGCGTATCCCGTCCGAACCTTACTGGGCTCGATTCCGAAAAGCTTGCGGTAAAAATCGATGCTTTGCTGTACGTCGCTGACGTTGATCGCTAAATGAGCTTTGAGTGCCTGTACATTCATCTGTTCCTCCATATTCGCTTATGCGAATGTAATAGACAAGACAATAACGCCTGTTAGATGTATTCGTCAAGGCGAATATGTTAGGATTTTCATATGCCCAAGAAGATGAGCATGGAAGCGCTCTTCAGTGCGCTCGCGGACCGCACCCGGTTAAGGCTGCTGAGCATGATGGCCGACATGGAGATCTGCGTCTGCTATTTCGTCGAGGCGCTCGATGCTCCGCAGCCGACGATCTCCCGGCATCTCGCTTATTTGCGGGATTCAGGAGTCGTCGATGCTCGCAAAGACGGCCGATGGGTACACTATCGGATCGCAGAGCTTCCCTTCTCAGCTGAGCGTGTCTTGCGCGCCGCGCTCGAGGCAGTGAAGCAGGACCCCGACATCAAGGCCGACCGTGCCCGGCTGAAAACGGCATGTTGTTCACCGCAACTCGTGGGCATCACAGATGCGCCGCAACCGACCACGTTCTCTCGATAGCAGCTCTGGACAGGGATTAGGGTCATCCGCCGATTGAACCTCTTTACCCCGTTTGACCTGCGTGCTATAAGGGACTGTTCCATCTGCCTGCCCTGATTGCGTGCGTCTAGGCCCACGAATCGGGGAAAGACAATGGTCCCTGCTGTTAAATCGGACACGCGGCCAAGCTTCTCGTAGTTGCGGAAGCGCGAGTTCTGGGCCAGTGTTCCCGGTGCACGATGGACAGGACAATCGGTATCTTGCTGCAATCGATCTCAACCTGTTCACCTCTCGGAGGATTCTCAATGTTCACCTCGCGCGCAGCGGATTTGCTGCGCATGCTGGCACGCATGCGCCGTCCGCTTCTCATTGCGCTCACCTGCATCATGCTGGTGTCGTCGCTCTCCATACACTCCTTCGCACAGACCGAAGCCACCAACCAGGCGGGGAAACTCGGTAATCCGCACGAAGCGGCGGGGGGCGAAGCCAACCTGACGCTTCCAGATCTCTCTACCGTTGATTTTCTCGGCATGGACGGCCACAAGCTCTTGATGATCGGCCTGCTGTTCTGCGTCGGCGGACTGATCTTCGGCCTCATCATCTACATGCAGCTCAAGAACATGGCCGTGCACTCGTCGATGCGCGAGATCTCAGAGCTGATCTATGAGACGTGTAAGACGTATTTGACGACACAGGGCAAGTTCATCCTGATGCTCGAGGCGTTCATCGCTGTTGTGATCGTCCTCTACTTCGGACTGCTGCAACACAATTCCGCGCAACGCGTCATCATCATCCTTCTCTTCTCTCTGGTCGGTATCGCCGGCAGCTATGGCGTCGCGTGGTTCGGTATCCGTGTGAATACGTTCGCCAACTCGCGCACGGCGTTCGCCAGCCTGCGGGGCAAGCCGTATTCGATCTATGCGATTCCGCTTAAGGCCGGAATGAGCATCGGCATGCTGCTGATTTCCGTTGAGCTGTTGATCATGCTCTGCATCCTGCTCTTCATTCCGCGCGATTACGCTGGTCCATGCTTCATCGGATTCGCCATCGGTGAATCGCTCGGCGCAGCCGCACTCCGTATCGCCGGCGGTATCTTCACGAAGATCGCCGACATCGGCTCCGATCTGATGAAGATCGTCTTCAAGATCAAAGAGGACGACGCGCGCAACCCCGGCGTCATCGCCGACTGTACCGGAGACAACGCGGGCGATTCGGTCGGGCCTTCGGCAGACGGATTCGAGACTTACGGCGTCACCGGCGTCGCGCTCATCACGTTCATCCTGCTCGGCGTGCACGATGCGAAGATCCAGGTACAACTGCTCGTATGGATCTTCGTCATGCGCATCATGATGCTGGTTGCGAGCGCCTTCTCCTACTTCGTGAATGAGGCGATCGCCAAGGCGAAGTATGGCAACTCTGACCACATGAACTTCGAGGCGCCACTGACGTCGCTGGTGTGGCTGACCTCGATCGTCTCGATCGTGATGACGTTCATCGTCTCAAAGCTGATCATTCCGGACCTGGCCGGGAACCCCACATTGTGGTGGAAGCTCGCGCTGATCATCTCCTGCGGAACCCTCGCCGGAGCAGTCATTCCGGAGCTGGTAAAGGTGTTCACCTCGACGGAATCGCGGCACGTGAAAGAGGTAGTCACCTCTTCGGAAGAGGGCGGCGCATCTCTCAACATCCTCTCGGGACTGGTTGCTGGTAACTTCTCCGCCTACTATCTGGGGCTCACCATGGTCGCGCTGATGGCGGTCGGTTACTTCGTCAGCACCAAAGGATTAGGTGGTCTCGTCGTTGGGCAGGATTACGTCATCATGCTTGCACCAGCGGTCTTCGCCTTCGGTCTCGTGGCGTTCGGGTTCCTCGGCATGGGTCCTGTGACTATCGCGGTTGATTCGTACGGTCCGGTCACTGACAATGCGCAGTCGGTGTATGAGTTGTCGCTTATCGAACAGGTTCCCAATGTCGAGAGCGAGATCCAGCGTCAGTACGGATTTCCTGTAAAGTTCGGGCGTGCGAAAGACCTACTCGAAGAAAACGATGGAGCCGGCAACACGTTCAAAGCTACTGCGAAGCCCGTACTCATCGGCACCGCCGTCGTCGGTGCGACCACGATGATCTTCTCGATCATCATGGCGCTCACCGAAGGCCTCACCAAGAACAAGGAATACTTGTCGCTGCTCCACGCTCCGTTCGTACTGGGACTCATCACCGGTGGCGCGATCATCTACTGGTTCACCGGCGCTTCCATGCAGGCCGTGACCACCGGAGCTTATCGCGCAGTCGAGTTCATCAAGGCGAACATAAAGCTCGAAGGCATCGAGAAGGCGTCCGTCGAAGATTCGAAGAAGGTCGTCGAGATCTGCACCAAGTACGCGCAAAAGGGGATGCTCAACATCTTCCTCACCGTGTTCTTCGCAACCCTCGCCTTCGCGTTCATCGAACCGTATTTCTTTATCGGATACCTGATCTCGATCGCGATCTTCGGCCTGTATCAAGCCATCTTCATGGCAAATGCAGGCGGCGCGTGGGACAACGCAAAGAAGATCGTCGAAACTGAACTGAAGGGTAAAGGCACTCCGCTGCATGACGCTACCGTCGTCGGCGACACGGTCGGCGATCCTTTCAAGGACACGTCATCGGTCGCGCTAAATCCGATCATCAAGTTCACTACCCTCTTCGGACTTCTGGCCGTAGAGCTCGCCGTCGAATTGACGAAGACGCAGGGCGCGCGCATTACCAACATGCTCGCAGTGCTGTTCTTCGGCATCTCCTTCTTCTTCGTCTATCGCTCGTTCTTCGGAATGCGGATCGGCGCTCAAAAGTAAAGCGAAATAGCACCGAGGTGGGGCGGGCAACTTTGCCCGCCCTTTCTCTTTGCGGCTTGGTGACGTAATACAATCGGGCTCGTCAAAACATGACCTAGATTTTGATCAAGGAACCCAGATGCTCAAGCTCGTGCTATATATACCCACTTTGTGTCTTCTCTCCTGCGGACTGGCCGCGCAGCAGAAGCTTCCACTCAACATTTCAAAAGAACTGAGCATTTCCGCCAAGGCGACGATGGCGGGACAAAGTGGAGACTACCTTGTCGATACTGGGGGCGGGGTGAACATGCTATCCGCAAAGAAGGCCGAGACGGCGCATGCGGTGCCCGTCGGATACCACAGCGGCATGCGCGTGACGGGTGAGCGAGTCGGTAGCATGCTCTCGCAGATCTCCGATTTAGAGATCGGCCCGGTGACCATAAAGTCGCCCTTGGTCGCAGTGTGGGACGTGCTCGACCAGATCGGCGTACCGGGAATCATCTCTGCGCAGGTGTTCCGTGATCAACCGGTCACGATCGACTTCATCCATCGCGAACTGGTCTTCGAAGATGCCAAATCTCTCGCACAACGCAAGAAGAATTCTCCCGCGGTGCCACTAAAGTTCGATGACGATCGTGGAGAATCGCTAGACGTCTTTGCCGATTTTGATTTCGGCAACGGGCAGCATGGTCTATGCCAGATCGACACCGGCTCTGCGCAGATCAGCATCAATCAACGTTTTCTGAAACTGCTTGGGCTTGAAAATTCGCCGTCCGTGCAGAAGAAGGAACAGCGCACTGTCATGGGAACGATGAGGACGACTTACGCCACGACGCTGCCAACCGTTTCACTGTTAGCAGATCCCTCCGCCAAGATTACGAACCATCCGGTGATCTTTTCAGACATCATTTACGACTGCCTCATCGGCAATCAGTTCTGGGAGGACAAGGCATTCACACTCGACATCGCCGGCAAGAATCTTTACGTCACGCATAAGTGACAGTCAGTGAGACGCATGGGTGGAGCATCTCTTCCAAGTGCTTCACCCTGCGGAACAAACCATGGCTTTCGCTCGCGATCCGATCGCTCGGTCACGCATCAACAGAAACGGGCGTTCGACAGCGAGATAAAGAACTGCCGCCGCTGCGAAGCAGGTCACTGCGTATATCAACAAAGCTCCGTACCCTCCATCGTGAACATACCGATCCAGGAAGATACGATCCAGGTGGACGATCTCTTTGTGCGTGAGATAGAGGCTGTACGCCAGTGCAGCGATGGTGGATGCCCCGGGAATGGCGAACCTGGATGCCAATCCGTTATGACTGACTGATGATGCAAGCAGCAGCCCGAGGCCGATCGACAGTAGCGGAAATCCGATCACAGCGCCAGCATAAGAAAAGTGATCGAGAAAGAGATATATCGCTGATCCCGCTACGGCAAGCCCCGACAACGCCAACGCGTGCCCGTGCGCCATTGCCCGCTGCCACCAGGCTGCGCGAAATGTCTTGATGACTCCGAGAGTCACTCCGACGAGAAGTCCGTCTAGCCGGCACCAGCTCGGATAGTAGATCTTTTCAAGCCAGACAAGCCAGACCGACCCACCATCGTCGGAGATAACAGGGGCGACATAGTGGCGCCAGGTCCAATCGCGAATCAGGATGCCGAAGAGCAGCACGCCCGTGATGATCGTGAGGGTCTTACGGAAGGAAGGTCTGCGCATCGTCCAGAGCACCAGCATTGGAAGCGCGAGATAGAAATGCTCTTCCACGCACAGTGACCAGACATGAGAGAACGCCTGCACATTGGCGTAATCGATCAAATAGTTTTCGCTGAATGTAAGAAAATGCCACAACGGCGAGATGCCAGGTGCTTCGCGGAATGCTGGCACTAGGAAGTAGAGCGCTAATACGACAGTAAATGCGGGAAGGATGCGAAAGACCCTGCGGCGGTAAAACTCTTGCATCGAAGGACGCTCGCCGCGAGTATATGGACGAAGTAGTTGCGTGCTAATGAGGAATCCACTGAGGACGAAAAACAGGTCCACTCCCATCCATCCGAAGCGAGCAACAGGATTGAAGGGGAGACCAAGATCGCGCATGTGGAAGAGCATGACCCACAAGATCGCGACAGCCCGCAAGAGGTCGGGTCCAGCGAGGCGAGTGGATGGGGTATTCATGATGCCAGAAGATCGCAGAGTGGGTAGATGTTACCGCAGCAGGTTCGCCGTCTGCGGGGTTATTGTGGGTCGGCCTCAGACTCGATAGCTCCGTTCTGCAATGCCCAGTGAATAAACCCCTCGGGGGCGTTCCTCACTCCGAAAATGTTCGCCGCGTGGACGTTTTTGATCTGCTGCCAGCGAAACCCCTTTAGCTCCGTGTTGCGAAGATCGCAGTTCTCAAGAGTCGCATTGGAGAGGTCCGCGCCGCTCAGGTCCGCGCCCGTAAGATCGGCGTCCCCGATGTCAGCACCATAGAGCACAGAGCTTGAGAACTTGGCGTCACGAAAATTTGCCGAGTGGAGATCGGAATAAGAGAGGTCCGCAGAGGCAAAGTTGCCACCGCGAACATCTGCGGCAGCGAAGTTGGCCCGCAGCAGCTTTGCCTTTGGAAGTTGAATGCCTTGAAGAAAGGCGCCTGATACGTCCACGCCGACCAATGCAATACCGTCGGCGTTCAGTTCCTCGAGTGCGCGGATTCTGCCGCCGCTTCCACCCTTCCCCTGCGCCGTGTTGATCACTTGCCAAGCCTGATAGTGCTTTAATTTTGTACGATTGCCCGAATCAGCAAAATAAAAGACGACTGCAACGAGCACGCCCAAGCTGCTGAGATACTCGAGGGTCTCGAGAAACTTCCAATTGCTAAGAAAATATGCGGTCCAATCGAAGATCCAATCAACGGCCTGAAATGGAAGCAGCCATGCATTCCGGATGGCAGCCTTGCGCTGCTGCCATGAAAGGGGACGCCTGATCTCGAGGTGAACTTTCATTAAGCTCCTGTAGCCGCCTGAGCCGCTCCGCTTAATTGTATGGATGCCGCGAGAGCGCACCCACTTATTCGCCAAACGGTAATGGCGCAGCAATGTGCCGCGCCATCGGGTTCCGAACGAGCCTTTCTACCGCTCTTTCATTTCTTTCTGCACCTGTTTCGCGAGTTGCTGCACCTCTTGCGCCTTCTTGATGACTTCGAGCGACATTGTATTGACGTCGGTCTTGTTCAGCATCGCCTTCAGTTCGGCAGCCGCCTTTGCCAACTTCGCTGAATCAGCTTTTAACTGCTCCTTCTTTGGATCGACCGGAGCGGCAGGCTTTGACTGTGCGGCCGGCGTAGACGCAGGCAAGGGCGGGCCGGGTTGCGCCTGTTGTGCCCAGACGCTCACCACCAATACGACCACGATCAGTGCCATGCGCCGGAACAGGCCTAGTTATCTCCCTGCATCTTCCTCTGAACGTTCTTGGCAAGCTTCTCTATATCTCCCGCCTTCTTGACCTCATCGGGGGAGAGTTTCCCATCGGCCGCCTGCAGATCCGTCTGAATCGAGTTCGCCAGCTGTAACATTTTGTCGGTATCGGAGAGCATGGCTTTCTGACGCTGCAAGTTCCGAACCTTCTGCATCGCACGTTGCAACCGCTCTTCCTCCGGGGTCATGGTGCGCATGTTTACAAGACCAGGATTGAACCCAGGCTGGGAGTACCTTCCATACGGGTCGATCCCGTTTCCGTAGTTTCCGCCGTAGTTACCGGTACCTACGCCCGTCGGTGTTGGTGGTTTGCTACCACCGCTGGTCGGAGCAACACCGCCGCCATGACCGCCCTTTTGAGCGAAGGCTGCGGTCGTCGCAAGCAGCACTATAGTTATCAGGAACACACGCATCATAGGAGCACCTCCGCACGTCCCTTGTTGGCTGCCAGTATAGTCCTTCCAGCGGTGTATTGCCGATGTCAAGGGCACCCGGCTTGTAGCAGCGTTGTTTTTCTATCAAGCGTTCTATACTGCTGCCTTGCCCATGTTCTTGACTGCTTTCAGCGACTCCGAAACCACAAATCACCTGCCCGATGTCGTCACCGGATGGCGTACCGATTGGCTCCACTTCCTGAGGCACGACGCGCCAAAGATCCTCGTCATCCTCGTGATCACCCTGGTGCTTCTGCGGCTTATCAACCTCGTTACCAACCGTGTCATGGCGTTAAGCCGGCGCGATGAACTCTCAGGAAAGCTACGTTCGCAACAACTGCGCACGCTTGCCAGCATAGGCCGTTCGGTGGGGACGTTCCTCGTCATCTTCCTGGCGATCATCGAGGTGCTTCCGCTCTTCAACATCAACATCGGTCCACTGCTTGCCTCAGCAGGAGTGGCTGGGCTCGCCATCGGCTTCGGCGCACAGACCCTTGTCAAAGATGTGATCACCGGATTTTTTATCCTGGTTGAAAACCAGTTCGACATTGGTGACACGGTCAAGATTGCTGGTGTCTCCGGGTCAGTCGAAGACATGCGCCTTCGCAGTACAGTCCTGCGCGATGCCAATGGGACGCTGCATATCGTCCCCAACTCGCAGATCACCATCGTCAGCAATCTCACGCGCGATTGGAACCAGATCAACCTGCATGTCGCCGTGGACTACGCCGAGAACAGCGATCTCGTTATCGGCATGCTAAAAAGCGTGGCGGCTGAGATGCGCCAGGACCGTGAATTCGCAGACGATCTTGTCAGTGACATCGAGGTCCCGGGTATCGATCGCGTCAGCGGACGCGAGGTCGATTACCTCATCACAGCCAAAGTGCGTCCTGGCAAGCAATATCGTGTAAGTCGCGCGCTCCGGCTACGCATCAAAGATTGTCTCGACAAGAACAACATAAGAGCGGGAGCGCCAGCCATGATCTACGCTGGCGATCTGCGTGCCGAGACCAAATCGTAGCCCCCATCTCACGGAGAAATCATGGACACACATCTTAAAGGTAAACTCGCTGTCGTCGCCGCATCTTCTGAAGGCTTAGGCCGTGCTGCGGCCGAGGCATTCGCCGCAGAAGGCGCAAACCTCGCACTCTGTTCCCGATCTGACGAAAAGCTCAACCGCACCGCCGACGAAATACGCCGCAAATATAAGGTCGAGGTCATCACACAATCAGTTGACGTGCGCGACAGCGCCTCGGTCACTGCCTTCGTCAATGCCGCGCATAAGAAGTTCAACCGTCTCGACGTGATCGTCTCGAACTCTGGCGGTCCCCCGGCCAAGCCCTTCCTTACCCTCACCGATGAGGAGTGGAAGAACGGCGTGGACCTTTGCCTGATGAGCCACGTCTATTTCTGCCGCGCGGCGATTCCCATCATGCAAAAACAAGGGAGCGGATCGATCGTGATGATCACATCGCTGGTGGTGCGGCAACCGGATCAAGCTCTCTCGCTCTCGAGTTCAATTCGGCCAGCGACCCTAGGACTGGTCCGCTGCTTAGCCAATGAGTTTGGAAAAGACGGGATTCGCATCAACGCGGTCGGTCCCGGCTACACGATGACCGCGCGGCAGGAGGAACTCGCCCACTCTCGCGCTACGGCGCTCGGAAAGTCCCCCGAAGAAATCAAGGCGGGATGGTCCACCGATGTGCCACTCGAGCGGACCGCGCGCCCTGACGAGATCGCCGACGCCATCCTCTACCTAGGGAGCGACCGCTCCAGCTACGTCACCGGCCAAACTCTAATTGCGGACGGCGGCAAATGGAAAGGGATATGACCAGACTTATCTCTCAGTCCGGACGAAACTGCCTGTCGTCGCGTCAATGTCGATCGTAGTGGCGCGCTCCGTTGCGCCGAACGTGATCCTCCACAGCAGTTGCTGCTTGTGCGTGTCAAACGTCAGGGCGTACTTGACCGGTTTCACCGCCGACTTGCCGGTGAGCTTTGCCTTCGCGGTGGCTTCCGCTTTGTCAGAGTCCACCTTGAGGTAGCCAAGGTCGAACGCATGCATGGAGGTGTTGGTTGGCGTCCACGAATCTTCTCCGCCGGGCGAGAGCCCGCGCGGAGGAGCATCGGGATCATCGCTGCCGGACCAGCTGAAGTCCTTGGCGGTGCTCTTGGTCGCGGAAGCCCACGAACTGCGCCAGACAGTCGCCTTTCCATCGCTTCCGTCGGCAGTCTGCGTGGGCTGCGAATCGAGATGCACGGGTTGCACGTCGGCAGCCCACATGTGCGCAGGAACCGCCATGCGCTGCAACGCGATCCGCCCCGTATCGGGCTGCGCAGCTTTGGCCGGCTTGGCTTGCGCCGTCTCTGGGCTGGCGGGCTTGGAGTTCGAGGCGCATCCAGCAAATGTTAGCGCGGCAAGTGAGAGAACAAAGAGCTTCATGGGAGTGCCTGCTTTCGAGTTGTGCAATCCAAGTAGATGCATTCTACTGGGTCAATACAAAGGTGGAAATCCATGCAGGGCATTTTGCAGAAGCTTTCCGGCGAGATTCGGTCCGCGGTGGATGGCATCGGTGAGCGCGAACTGGCATATCGTCCCTCTGAGGGAAAGTGGAGTACTGCTGAGGTGCTTGAGCACCTGCAGCGCACCTATACCGGCACTTCGAAGGGTCTGGAGAGGGTGCTGGAGCGCGGTGCTCCGATGGTCACACCGGTGGGGCTCAAGCTGCGTATCGCACAGTGGTACGTCACGTGCTTGGGACGATTGCCGGAGGGACGGAAATCGCCGAAAGCAGCCGAACCGACTGGAACTGCGCTATCGACAGAGTTGCCGCGTACGATCTTCGAAAAGCTGGCGGAAATGGATGCGTTGCTGGTCCGCTGTGAAGAACGGTTCGGTCGAGGCAAACTCATGGACCATCCTATTCTGGGTGCCCTCAACCCAGCAGAATGGAGAAAGTTTCACCTGGCGCACGGTAGACATCATTTAAAGCAGGTTCGCGATCGCGTTCAGGCAGCGCGCTGACCGGCGAAATCAAGGTGTGGCTACAATCGAATCTGTGACCACCATCTACCGCTCTGACAACCGCGCTCTCGACCAACTCCGCAGCGTCCGCATCACTCCTGAATTTATCGCCACCGCGGAGGGCTCCGCGCTCATCGAGATCGGAAACACGCGCGTTATCTGCACCGCTTCCATCGAAGAGGGCGTCCCCGGATTCCTACGCAACTCCGGCCGCGGATGGATCACCGCGGAATACGCCATGCTCCCCCGCGCTACCCTCACGCGCACCCCGCGCGAATCCGCCAAGGGACGGATCGGCGGACGGACCCACGAGATCCAGCGCCTCATAGGACGCGCCCTGCGCGCCGCCGCCGATATGACGAAACTCGGGGAACGCTCCATCCATCTCGATTGCGACGTCATTCAGGCCGATGGAGGCACCCGCACTGCATCCATCACCGGCGCTTACGTCGCACTCGCTATGGCCTGCAACAAACTCATCGCCGCCGGAACTCTCAAGACATCGCCTCTGTCCGATTCTGTGGCCGCCGTCAGTGTGGGCGTGGTGGATGGCTCCGTCATGCTGGATCTCGCCTACGAAGAAGATTCCCGCGCCGACGTTGATATGAACCTCGTCGTCACCGGCTCCGGCAAGTTGATCGAAGTACAGGCAACTGCCGAACATGATCCCTTCGATGAAGAACAGTTGGCCCTCATGATGAAATACGCCAAGGCCGGCTGCGAACGCTTGAAGGAATTGCAGCGAGAGGCAATCGGCTAGCCAGGGCGAGTAGTCGGCTAAGACTCTGAGACTTATTTTGATTGCACAAAGGAGCAATTGAATGTACCGTAAAAGGTACAGTAAGCAAATCTCTTCCCGGCTACGTACGGGTGAAGAGGCAGTACCTGTGAAGCGTGTACCAGCCATGTTTTACAGAACGGAAGCTGGCGGCGAGCCTGTAAGGGAATGGCTGAAAGAATTGCCAACAGCCGACAAGAAGGCACTTGGTAAGGACATTATGACCGTCGAGTTTGGTTGGCCGATCGGTATGCCCGTTTGCCGCTCGCTGGGCGCCGGGTTACATGAGGTCAGGACGAACCTGGGAGGCAATCGTACTGCAAGAGTCTTCTTCTACGTTGATGTGTTCGACAGGATGATCCTATTGCACGGATTCATCAAGAAAACTCAGAAGTCTCCAGCAGAGGATCTCAAACTCGCTCGAGACAACAAACGAAAGCATGAACAATCAGTAAAGGGTTCAAAGATATGAGTCGGAAGCAATTGGATCATACGGGTTCCAGCTTTGAAAGCTTCCTCGAAGAAGAGGGACTTTTGAAAGAAGTTGAGGCAATCGCACTGAAGAGAGTGTTCGCCTGGCAACTCAAAACCGCAATGAAAGCGAGAAACATATCGAAGAAAAAGCTTGCGGAGGAGCTGGAAACGAGCCGTACTCAGGTTGAAAGATTGCTGGACCCCGCCAACGTAGCAGTATCACTCGGCAATCTTACAAAGGCCGCCGCTGCGGTCGGAAAGCAAATCAAGTTCGAGATGGTAGATAAATCTACAAGACCATCGCACAAAGTGAAAGCGCTTGCTACGAGATCGGCGAAGCTGCGACGAGAGTTAGCTGCCGCTGGTTAGATCCGCGAAACGACGGAGCGGAGCCGAATGGCTCCGCTCTTTTCGCACCTATGCTCCGATGCCTTGCTTGTGGGGTTCAGTCCGCAAGATGTTGACGGCGTCGGTCCGGATCTTGTCCCACTCGCGCATGACGAAACCATGCCTCTCGAAGAACTGCCGGATCTGCACCGTGTTCCATCCCACGATGTCTTCGAGAATGGGAACGAGCACACTTAACGCGTCGTCACTCAAGATCGTCCGCTGGGCGATTTGGTTCAGATATCGATTTTCTGAGACCGCAACCGTGAGTCCATCAAGCCGGTTGACGTGCAACATGACGTGCACGTCGGAGCTTCCGTCGCCGATATAGACAACGCGATCGTGCCCCAAAGGTAACTTGGCGCGCAGGTCCTCGACGATCGCGACCTTGCCGTAACCAGCCGGCATGGTGATGATCGATTCGATCTCGCCCGTCTCCGGATGGAAGCGGAAGCGCGTACCGAAGATGTGATCGTGCGGGATGATGCCTTCAAGCGCCGACTGCACAACCTCGATCGGCGCCGCCGAGACTACGTAGTAGGTAAAGCGGTGTCCGTCGATGTTCTCTAGGAGTTTGGCGAGTAATGCGATGTTCTGCTTCAGGCGGATCTGTTTGCCTGCCGCGATCAAATGTTCCTTCCGGACCTTGCGGTACTCCGGATCGTGCAGCAGCAGGTATCCGAGTTCTCCTCCCTGCTGGACGAGATGGATCTGTGACAGCCCGCGAATGCGATCGTCGAATCCGGCGATGCCAAGCATCTCGCTCAATACCACTCCCGAATCGTTAAAGCTGAGGGTCTGGTCGAAATCGCTGACTACCAGATAATCGCGCGTAGTGCGTTCGTGCTGGATGGTACTCATGATGACTCCTTGTATGAATGCAACTTAAGTGCGGCAGGCGGGAGAACCACCTATTAGTCCGATGTCCGGATCATGCCAAAGATTCGTTACACGGTAGCGAACATTCGACCAGAGTCACCGCGTGGAGGGAAATTCATAATTGTGATGGAGGCTATAAGGGCCCTAAGCGCTGCAAGGGAAGAGGCTTACGCATCCCGATCAAGATCCAGACACTTACATTTATTTGATTCGTCCCCTTAACACTCTCCTGAAATAATCGATGTTCCTGTGGCCAATCCTTGTTGTTCCTCTCGTCAGCCACTCTGTTCTGCTCGAACGCGAGGCAGGCGGTTGAAAGAGCCAGGAATGACCTCGACGCCTATCTCGCCACAGACTTTCGCCAAATCTCCAATAAAGACCGAACGACTACGATGTGAAGGTTCAAAACTGTCAAGGACGCCGAGCTCGCGCACCCCGATATAATGGACCCGACTACACTTCCCGGAGACCCCCATGAAACTCACACCTGGCAAGCTTGCTGGAATGAAAGCTGTGTCCAACCAGCAGGGCGTAATCGCTGCAGCCGCCATGGACCAGCGCGGATCGTTGCAGAAAGCATTGGCCGCCTCCTCGGGCGGCAAACCGGTCGGAGATCGTGAGATCGAGGAGTTCAAGACACTGGTCACCGAGGTGCTGACCAAATATGCCTCCGCCATCCTGCTCGACCCCGAATGGGGCCTCCCAGCGTCGAAGGCGCGCTCCAAAGGCTCGGGTCTCCTGCTTGCCTATGAGAAGACCGGATACGATGCGCAGACGCCTGGTCGCCTGCCCGACCTGCTTGACGTCTGGTCGGTCCAGCGCCTCAAACAGGCAGGCGCCGACTGTATCAAGATCCTCCTCTACTACAATCCACAGGACACTGCGAAGATCAACGAGTTCAAGCATGCATGGACTGAGCGCATCGGAGACGAATGCCGCGCCAACGACATCCCCTTTTTCCTTGAGTTCGTGACTTATGCAGATGGAATCGATGAAAAAGGTCTTGAATTCGCAAAACTGAAACCGGAACTCGTCACCGGAGCCATGCAGGAATTCTCTAAAGAAAAGTACGGCGTCGATGTGCTAAAAGTCGAGGTTCCCGTCAACATGCAATACGTTGAAGGGGCAAAGTCGTTCAAGGGAACCCAGCCTGCCTACACACGCGAAGACGCCAAGCAGTTTTTCCGCAAGGCTGCCGCGGTGGCAAAGAAGCCCTTCATCTATCTCTCCGCTGGGGTGAGCAACGATGAGTTCACTGAGACGCTGGAACTGGCGACGGAAGCGGGCACTAAGTTCTCGGGCGTCCTCTGCGGCCGAGCGACGTGGAAGGACGGCATCAAGATCTATGCCGCGGAAGGCGCGCCGGCATTCCGCAAGTGGCTGGAGACGAAGGGTGTCGAAAACATTGAGAACGTGAACAAGGCGATCAAGGGTGCGACCCCGTGGTACCGGTTCTATGGGGCAGAGAGTGCCGAGGCGGTTGCGGGACGCTGATATCTTTTTTTTGAGACAGAAAAGGCGCGGAATTGATCCGCGCCTTTTCACTGAAACAAAAAAATCAAAACTTCTATTTGGGCTGCTCGGATCCCGCCACGATGAGGTGGTCGTCCACGCTGAAGACGTTAGGTACCTCTTTGGCTCGCGTATCAGCAAGCTGTTTGTCCATCTTATTGTCCACGACACCATAGAGCGCAACGTGTCCGTTCTCGACTGCGATACGAATAGGACGCTGAGGATCGATCGCGTACTTCTGCAGCGGGCCGTAGCCATAGATCGCCTGCGCCACTTGCTCGCGTATATCGTCGTCAAACGGCGACGCCGGAGCGACATCGAGTTCGTCGTTGATCGCCCTCACGCCCTTCGTGTTTTCAATCAAGGCGATGGCCGAGTCTTTGTCGATCGGGTTCCGGACAAGTCCCTTGATGGTGACGATGCCATTCTGCACTTCGATCCCGATGGCGTTCCAAACCAGGCCATATCCCGCACGGTCATAGCGTAGTTTGTCGGCAAGCTGCTTCTGGAGCTGTTGATCGGATACTTGTGCCGCAACCTGAACGTGGTCGTGGACGCCGTCCACCCCGTGAATGCGTGAGACCTTGCGCTCGATCTGCATCTTGTCATAAAGCTTTTCTACCGTGCCGTTCAGCTGGACATCTCCGTTCCGCACGGTAAATGTGACGTTCTTGTATTTGTCACCTTTCCTAACTTGCTTCTCGATCTCCTGCTGGATCTTCTCGTCGTTCGGATTACTTTCACCGGCCTGCTGTGCCACAGCTGGCATTGCAACCACCATTGACAAGAGAAGCGGCAATATTATTCGCTTACCTTTCATCGGTCATGACCCTCCAGATATATGGATGAAAAAACTCTTCCAAAGGAAGCAGCTACTCAGGATGGCGTAAGGGTGCATATCGCCGGCGGCAGGCGCGGGGGCGACGATCTTGCATTTGGTTATTGCTCGTTATTTTCCCTTGTTCTGCTCGGGATACTCAAAGACGCCACGCCCCGATTTGCGGCCCAGTCTCCCCTCTTCGACATACTTTATGAGCAGTGGGGCCGGACGGAATTTCTCGCCCAAGGTTGAGTGCAGATACTGCAGGATGCGCAGGCGAGTGTCCAGCCCCACAAGGTCCACCATCTCAAAGGGTCCCATGGGGTGGTTGAGGCCGAGTTTGAGCGCCTTATCGATATCGCTGGCTGAAGCAACATTCTCACCCAGCATGTAGAACGCCTCATTGCCGATCATGGCGTTGATGCGGCTGGTGATGAATCCGGGCGCTTCGTTGATGGCGACCGTCTCTTTGCCCATGCGGCGACCCACTTCAAGTGCCGTCTCGAGCGTCTCGTCATCGGTATCGGCGGAGCGCACCACTTCGATAAGCTTCATCTTGTGTACGGGATTGAAGAAGTGCATGCCGACGCACTTCTCTGCTCGCATGGTCACGGATGCGATCTCGGTGATGTTCAACGACGAGGTATTGGTCGCAAGGATCGTATGCGGCGGGCACATGCGGTCGAGCATGGAGAAGATCTCCATCTTCGACTCCATCTCCTCTGGGACCGCTTCGATGACGATGTCCGCCTCGCGCACCGCCTCTTCGACGCTGCCAGCGTATTGGATGTTCCGAATCGCTGCGTCTGCCTTCGGCTTTTCGACCTTGCCAAGTTCGACGGCTTTGTCGAGATTGGCGCGGATCTCCGATTCGGCCTTGCGCAAGCTTGCAGGCAGTATGTCTTCCAGGATCGTGCGATATCCACCCAGCGCGGAGACGTGGGCAATGCCCCGTCCCATGATGCCTGCCCCTATGACTGCTACGGTTCTAACTTCCGGCATTTACTTCGATTTCTCCAGTAGCATCTCGAGGACACTGTTCATATTCGGCTTCGCGGCCTTCATATAATCGGCGAGCCGGCTTTTCTCGTCGTCATTCATCATTGGGATGTTCGCGACAATGCGCCGCAGAGTCGCCGAAATGTCGTCCACGTAGTTCATCATGCGGATCGCTTCACCGCTAATCACAGCCATAAGAATTGCTCCTCTAACAAAGATGGGAACTGTTCATTTTGCATGTTCGAGAGCCTCGCCGTCCAATCGCGGACAACTCGACCCTTTGGACCAACGAGGAAACGCAGCCCTGCCGTACAACAGCAGAATCGCATCAAAGAAATGCCTGGTACTCACGCAATGTCTCAGATGCCATCCATGCCAGAAATGGAAAGAGAGAATCCGAACGTATCTTCCACGTCCCTCGCCGGACGTGCCGCTTCGATCCTGCGGCAGGCGCATGCTGTGGTTCCTCGCTCTACCTATCGGTTCCAATTTCACAAGGGCTTCACTTTTGACGATGCCATTGCTGTGCTTCCGTATCTGAAGGCGCTAGGGGTCAGTCACGTTTATGCGTCGCCTTTGCTCGAAGCGCGTTTTAACAGCGCGCACGGCTATGACATCACCGACCACAATAAGATCAACCCCGAGCTGGGTGGTGAAGAACGGTTTCGTGCTTTTGTCGAATACGTGAAGGGCGCCGGGATGGGCATTGTGCTCGACTTCGTTCCAAATCACATGGGGATCGGAACAGGCAATCAATGGTGGCGCGACGTGCAGAAGCACGGACGCTGCTCGCGCTTCGCCCATTATTTCGATATTGACTGGGAGCCTACCAAACCAGAGCTGCGCAACAAGCTGCTGCTGCCTATCTTGGGAGCGCCCTACGGTGCGGAACTCGAGGCCGGCAACCTCAAGCTCGAACTGCGTGACGCGGAGCTGGTCATCCGTTACTACGACCACACCTTCCCCATATCGCTCAACAGCGTTCCGATGATATTGGAAGAATCTGCAGAAGACGGTGCGACCGATATCCTGCAGCGTCTGCGAAGTCTGCCCTCGCATTGCAGCACAGCCCCGGCGCAGGTGGAAGCACGGCAGCAGCTCACATCCGGGCTTGAGCAGGATTTGCGGGACTGGATTTCAACCGTCGAAGGCGCGGGAGTTGTGGAGACGGCGTTGCCGCGTTTCAACGGCGTTCCGGGCAATCCCGCGAGTTTCGACCCTCTGCATCGATTGCTCGAGGCGCAGGCATATCGCCTTGCTTTCTGGCGGGTCTCAGGAGAAGAGATCAACTACCGCCGCTTCTTCGATGTCAACGACCTCGTGGGACTTCGACAGGAGTTCCCCGACGTTTTTGCGGCGACGCATCATCTGCTGCGTCGCATGTTGGCGGCAAAGCAGATCGACGGTGTCCGCATCGACCATGTGGATGGTCTTTACAATCCCTTGCAATACCTGATCCGCCTGCAGATGCTGGATGTCGCTGCCGAGACCTGTGGCGCCGATCCGTGCGGCCCCCTGGCAGAGAATGGGATCGAATTTTCCGTCCAGGAAGCTTTGACCGACACTGACTATTCCCGCTCAACGACTCCTCTCTATTGCCTCGTGGAAAAGATCTGGAACCGGGTGAGCAATTGCCGGACGAGTGGCCGGTTCACGGGACTTCCGGCTACGAATTCCTCAACCTGCTGAATGGGATATTCATCGATGCCTCGAGCGCAAAACGTCTCACTCAAATCTATGAACGCTTCACTGGATTGACAGCACGGGTCTCAGACCTCACATACGCAAGCAAGAAGCTGATCCTGCAAGTTGCGATGTCGAGCGAAGCGTACGTGCTCTCTCATATGCTCTCCGCAATCGGCGGAGACGACCGTTACGCGCGCGACTTCACGCCAAAGACCTTGCGGGACGCGATCCGGGAGACAATCGCTTGCTTCCCGGTATATCGCACCTATATAGACGTGCGTGGCCAGTACAAGCCGCGCGATCGCGAATACGTCGAGACCGCTATCCGGCGCGCCAAGCGATTGAATCCGGGCATGAACGCCCTCGTCTTCGATTATCTCCGCTCGGTGCTGCTGCTCGTGCCTCGACGCACCGCCGATGAGGTGCCGGCGCGCTCGGACTACGAAAAGAAGCTTACATTTCGCGCTGAAGTTTCAACAGCTCACAGGGCCGGTAATGGCGAAGGGCCTAGAAGATACCGTCTGCTACGTCTACAACCGCTTCGTCTCGGTGAACGAGGTCGGCGGATCTCCTTCGGTGTTAGGCATTTCTCTCGAAGATTTTCACGCCGGCAATCGAGCTGCGCGCATCTGCATGGCCGCACTCGATGCTGGCGAGTTCGACACATGACACCAAGCGCAGCGAAGATGTGCGCGCTCGTCTCAACGTGCTCTCGGAAATTCCGTCAGCGTGGTCGGCGCATGTGCTTCGATGGCGCCGCGATGAACAAGTCCTGCAAAGAGCAGCTGGAAGACGGCAGGATAGTGCCTGACTCGAACGAAGAGTATCTGCTCTATCAGACCATCGTCGGCAGCTCGTCCACTGGAACTGCGCGAGAGACCGCGAGGGTTATGTTCGCCGGTTCAGCAGTACATGAACAAGGCAGTCCACGAGGCAAAAGTAAATCTGAGCTGGATCAACGACGATCCGGAATACGTACAAGCGCTCGAAAGGTTTGTCGCGCGAATCATGTCGCCGAATTCTCGCGGTGAAGCGCTCCGTTCGTTAACGACCTGCTCACGTTCCTGCCAGAGATCGCCTATCACGGCGCGCTCAACTCGCTCTCCGCCACGCTACTGAAACTTACTGCTCCCGGTGTACCCGGACACATACCAGGGCGCGGAATTGCTCGAGTTCAGCCTCGTCGATCCTGATAACCGCCGTCCCGGTGAACTACGCTCTGCTGGTGAGTCGTTGCAGTCTCTGCTCTGCCCGCACACCGGGTGCGCAACTTTGCCGCGAATTGCTCGACGATTTTCACTCGGGAAGGGCAAAGCTCTTCCTCACCCAACGAGCGCTCACTTTGCGGAATCGAGTTTGCGGACCTATTTGCGTCCACGAATTACACTGCACTACCAGCGAGAGGCGACCGTGGGCGCCATGTGATCGCATTCGCTCGTACGTTCGAAGATAATCAAATCGTGGTGGCTGCGCCTAGATTCACGCACACACTGATGCGAGGCAAGCTCTCGCCTCCACTGGAAGATGTATGGGGCAACACGAACTTGGTGTTGCCGCAGAACGCTTCCGCTCTCGAAAATGTCCTTACAGGAGAAAGGATCGCGCCTAATGACCGAGGACAGATCTTGTGTCGCGATCTGTTCCGGAACTTTCCGCTGGCGTTGATGAAGAGTTACTGATGAAGCGTCATGCCTTTTTCAGAACGGCTGCGCGGTCGCTGACTTCAGTAAGATTGGCGAGTTTGTCCGCGAGTTCGGTCCTCAATTGGTCTTCGGTATAGCGCCATCCCCAATTTCCTTCAGGGGCTGATGGCGTATTCATGCGCGCCTCCGAGTCGAGACATAAGACATCCTGCAAGAGGCACGACTGCCAGTATTGGCGACCGAAGTCAATGCCGCACGGATAAACGCCCAGACCACTCCGTCATCGCTCGGACGCAGGTAGCAACGGACAGCACACTTCTCTTTTTCGGTGGCGCACCCCTTCCACCATCCCATCGTGGTGTCATTGTCGTGTGTGCCGGTATAGACGACGGTGTTCTTCTCGTACATGTGCGGCAGATAGGCGTGCGCACCCTTGTCCGACCATCCGAACTGCAGGATACGCATGCCCGGCATGCCATAGTGTTCGCGCAGCGCGACCACGCCTTCAGTGATGGTGCCCAGGTCTTCGGCGAGGAACGGCAGGTCGCCCAGCGCCTTGGCCAACGCATCGAAGAGCGCTCCCTTCGGACCGTTCACCCATCTGCCTTTGACCGCGGTCTCTTCGCTCGCGGGGATTTCCCAATACGCCTCGAAGCCGCGGAAATGATCGAGCCGGATGTAGTCGCAGGCCTGCGTCGCCCAACCCATCCGCTTGATCCACCAGTCGTAACCCGCGCTTGCTGCAGCACGTCCCAGCGGTAGAGCGGATTGCCCCAGCGTTGTCCGGTCACGCTGAAAAAATCTGGCGGCACGCCGGACACGACCGTCGGCTGAAGCTCGTCGTCGAGTTGGAAGAGCCCCGGATTCGCCCATACGTCAGCACTGTCGAAGTTCACGAAGATGGCGACGTCGCCGATGATCTTGATGCCCCGCTCGCGGCAGGCATGATGCAACGCACGCCATTGTTGCCAGAAAGCGAACTGCAGCGCGCGGTCGACGTCGAGCTCCGCACGAGACTCGCGGCTGAGCGTTTCAAGCGCCTCGAGGATGCGCGTGCTTCAGCTCTTCCGGCCACTTATTCCAGCCTGCGCCATCGTGACGGCGGCGCAGCAGATCGAACATCACAAAATCCTCTAGCCACCAGACATTGTCGCGGCAGAACGCATAGATAGTCATCTTTGTTTTGGTCGCCGTTGAGAAAGTTTTGTCGCGGCTTCGCGCAGGAGCGGCAGTTTGACCTTGTAAGCGGCGCCGAAATCGACACGGCGGTGCACCTCGGGAAGACGGTGTAACCGGCTCTTACCGATCCACCCCTGCTCCGCCAGGACCTCAAGGCTGATGAGTAGCGGATTTCCAGCAAACGCGGAGGTGGCAGAGTAAGGAGAGTTTCCGAATCCGGTGGGATTCAAGGGGAGCACCTGCCACAGTCTCTGCTTCGCCGTGGCGAGCCACTCCACAAACTTGTAAGCTTCGGGGCCAAAATCGCCGATGCCTCCGCGCGAGGGCAGAGACGTGGGATGCAACAGTATGCCGGAAGCTCTCTCGAACGCCATCTTCTCCCATTCTCTCGCAGAAACCGTCGGCGCGCCGACCACGCTCGAGGAGAGTTCCGCGAAACGAAAACTGCCCGGCGTGAACCGGGCAGTGGTGAGATGGAGCGGGTATCGGTGCTGTTGCTTACTGTCCCTGAAGCGGACCTGGATTTGCTCCAAGCCCGAGGCGCTTCTTCTCGCCTTCGTTGTACTTGATCTTGCCGTCTTTCTCCATTCGCAGACGAGTCGCTTCCGCGAACAATACAAAGTTCTGGCTGCGCTTCTGCCCCAGGATGGCCGTGCGGATCTGTTCCTTCTGTTTGGAGAAATCTTCTGCCGCCGGCAGCTTCCTATCGGTGACCTGCAGCACGAAAGCCACCTCACCTGACGATGTGGGAGCGCTCACCTGCCCCGGGTCCATCGTAAGCGCCACTCCTGCTGGGCCGCTCATGGCCCCGAGCCCGGCAACCTGATCGTTGGCTCCAACGAAATCGGTCGTCTTGAAAGTCGCGCCCGTCTCCTGCGCTGCCTTCTTCAGGTCATGCTCGGCTTTGGCGCGGTCTGCGAGTTCCTGCGTCTTGCGCTGCACGAGCTCTGCGGACTGCTGCTGCTTGAATTGCTGGTCGACCTGTTTCTTCGCCTCTTCAAACGTAGGCGTCGCCGGGGGCTTCACGTCCATGGCCTCGACGATCGCATACCCTTGCGGCGCATGCGCTACCACCGGAGTACCCTTCGCGGCCTGGAAAGCCGCCTGCAGGAACTCAGGTGCAGGACCGATCCCCGGGACGGCCTCATTCTGCGAAACGTAGTCGGTCATCAAGACATCCAGCCCCAGCTTCGCTGCCGCTTTGTCCAGACCCTGCGCCTTCACCTCGGATTGCACCTGTTCCACATACTTCGTCGTCGCCTGGGTCGACTTCTGCTGCCGTAGCGTTGTGTCGATGTTCTGCTTCACTTCGTCAAAGCTCTGGGCGTGAGCAGGCTCCTTCGCCTCGGACTTGATGATGTGATAGCCAAAATTCGTGTGGATGAGGTCGCTGATCTGCCCCGGATTGAGCGAGAATGCCGACTTGTCGAATTCCGCAACGGTCATGCCGCGAGTGAGGAACCCAAGTTCCCCGCCATTCTTCGCACTGCCTGGATCATCTGAGTTTTTCTTCGCCAGGTCTGCGAAGTCGCCTCCCGCCTTAATTTGCTTCAGCAGATCTTCCGCCTTCGACTTCGCTGCCGCGTCATCTGGCTTGCCGTCTTTGCCCGGCTTCGGCGAGATCAGGATGTGCGCTACCTTGACGCGCTCAGGAACCTGGAACTGCTGCTTGTGTGAATCGTAATAGCTCTGGCTCTCCTGTTGCGTGGGAGTGGTGTCCCCGATGACCTTCGCCGGATTCAACAAGACATACTTCAGCTTGCGCTTCTCTGGAATCGTGTTTGTATAGGAAGCCTTGTTCTTGTCATAGAACGAACGCAACTCCGAATCCGTCGGATTGATGCTCTTCTGCAACTCCGGCGCCGAGAAGGACGCGTACTCGAATTTCACCTTCAGGTTCTGCTTGTCGTACGCCAGCTTTATCTCGGAGTCCGAGACGACCGCAGCTCCGGCAACGATGGCCTGCACCTTTTGGAAGAGCAAGTCGTCCTTCACCAGCGACTCGAAGCGCTCCACGCTCAGGTTGAACTGGCCCTGGACGAAATCCATGTACTTATCTTTGCCGATGAACTGACCGTTGGGGAACAATACCTGACCCATCTGCCCGGCGTGCAACTCTTCCTGCAGCTCCTGGTCGCTCACGCGCAGACCCATCCGGTTCGCCTGGTCGAGCACCGCATTCTGCGTAACCACCTGCTCCACTACGCGCGGCAGGAACATCGTCTTCAGTTGCTCCGGTATCTTGTTGCGGCGCATCTGCATGTCCGTCTGGCGCTCCACGTCCTGCACTAGCACTGGACGGTCACCAACCTTAACCAGTACACCCGCCGAAGCGCCGGTGTTGTTCCAGTCGTAGATACCCGGGACGAGAGAAAATACCAACAGGACGATGAACGCCCCGATAACAGTGCCAAGCAGAATCTTCAAAGTACTGTTCTGCTGCTGCAACATACGAATCATGTGAGAGAGACTCCAGACAAGGATGGAAGGTAAGCTTTCATTATAAATGACGGAGAATTTCGCATTTTCTGCTTCCGATTTTCAAATCAAGAAGCACGAAATTCGAACTCTGAAATCCTCATCTCCCTACCCAAAACCTTCTCTGCTCCCGCACCCGCCGATAAACCTGGCTGTACTGTTCCGCTGAACGGTCCCAGCTGTAATCGCGCGCCATGCCGTTCCGCACGAGCTTGCGCCAGGCCTCAGGGTGCTCATATGTTTTCAGCGCCCACCTCACCGTCTGCAGCAGTGCATAAGGCGTGTACTCCCAGAACTTGAATCCTGTTCCCGAGTTCTCTTCTGGATTCCAGTTCTCCACCGTATCGTCCAGACCACCGGTAGCGCGCACGATCGGCGCCGTCCCATATTTCAGAGAATAGATCTGGTTCAATCCGCAGGGTTCGTATTGCGATGGCATGAGGAACATGTCCGCGCCCGCCTCAATCTTGTGTGCAAGCGCATTGTCGTAGGCGATCCTCACGCCAAACTTCTGGGGATACTGTGCAGCCATCGTCCGGAACAGCCCCTCGAACTGTCTGTCGCCCGATCCAAGCACCACCATCTGCATGGGTTCCTGCGCAAGGTGTCCCGCCGCCCCCGCAATCAGATCGAATCCCTTCTGCGTCGCAAACCGCGAAACGATTCCGACGAGCGGAAGCCTGCCATCCCCCGGCAGACCAAACTCTTTTAGTAGGTCCATCTTGCAGGCGCGCTTCCCCTCGAGGTTCTCCGCCGAATAGTTCGCCGCCAGATATTTATCGCGAGCAGGGTCCCACTCCGCATAGTCCACCCCATTCAGAATTCCGCTCGCATCCGCGCCGCGGCCCCGCACCACTCCATCCAATCCAAATCCGAACTCCGGAGTATGTATCTCACGCATGTACGTCGGACTAACCGTCGTCACATGGTCCCCATACAAGATCCCACCCTTCAGCAGGTTCAGCGCTCCGAAGTGCTCCAGCCGGTCCGGGGCATACAACCACTGAGGCATCACGATCAGCGGCATCTTTGATCCGTCGAAGATGCCTTGATATCCCATGTTGTGGATGGTGAATACTGATCCTGCGGTCGTCAGCACCTGATCGTCGTAATAGATCGTTCGCAACATGACTGGGATAAGCGCAGTCTGCCAATCGTGGGCGTGAAACACGTCGGGAACACCCAGGATCTTGCTGGCTTCGAGCACTGCGCGGCAGAACAGCGTGTAGCGTTCAAGGTTGTCGCCGTAGTCGCCGATCGAAGTGTTGTAAAGCGCCTCTCGATCGAAGGCTGGATCGTAGTCAACGAAGTAGAAGCGGACGCCGCTCTCCTCTCCGCCATCGAGGATGCGCACAAACCGGTGCTGGTCCGCGAACGGGATCGTCAGGCTCTCGACGGCGATCTTCCACTGCTTCAGCTTCGGCTTTGACTGCCTATAAAGCGGCAGAAAGACGCTCACCTCGTGCCCCTGCCGGACTAGGGCACGCGGCAGCGCGCCCACCACGTCCGCCAACCCGCCGGTCTTGGAATAAGGAACACCCTCTGAAGCAGCGAACGTGATGCGCAAAGCGAAGACCCTCGGACTGGATTTACCACCTGTGATGCCGTTGGAAAGTCTAACCCCTTCGCGTGCCCGCCACGGAAGTGAAGTAAACTTTGCTTTTCATTCTTTCCAGGAACACTGCACCGCCTTGATAGCACCTCAGATCATTCGCGCGCATTCGCAGCTCACTTTTTCTGAGCGCCTCCGCGTCCCTGTGGTCGACCGCTTATGAAAAGGCAAGCCCCAAAACTGGGACAGAACTTCCTCTCCGACGCCACCGCCGCCCGCCGCATCGTCGAAGCGCTGGGCGATATCTCAAAGGCGATCATCATCGAGATCGGACCAGGCCGGGGAGTCCTTACCAAGCTGCTGCAGCCCCATGCCGGCAAACTCGTCGCCATCGAATACGATCGCCAACTCGCCGCGCTGCTCCAACTCGACTTCCACGGAAAGAAGATCGAGATCCTGCAGGCCGACATCCTCTCCGTCGATATGCCCGCACTACTTAGGGGAAAAGACCCTCACACGCCCGTTCGTGTCGTGGGCAATCTGCCTTACTACATCACCTCTGACATTCTGCTCAAGTTCTTCGCGTCTGCGCATTTGCTCGACCAACTCGTCATCATGGTGCAGAAAGAGGTCGCCGACCGCCTTGCCGCCGCTCCCGGCTCCCGCGACTACGGACTCCTCTCCGCGACCGCCCAGATGCGTGCACGCGTGCGTAATCTCTTCACACTGCCTCCCGGGGCGTTCAATCCGTCGCCCAAGGTCCACTCCTCCGTCGTCGATCTCCGCATCGCCCCGCGCTTCGCCGAACTCGGCGTGGACGCAGCCGGATTCGACCGCTTTCTCAAGTTGATCTTTGCCCAGAAGCGCAAGACCATCTTCAATAACCTGCGCAACGGATTTGAGCCGCCCGTCGCCCGCAATGCCCTCGAAGAAGCCCGCATCGCCCCCAGCGCACGCGCCGAGTCGCTCACCCTCGAGCAAATGGCGAAGCTATACAGAAATTTGAGTCCTGCTGAGGGATGAGTCAGATTTCAGATTTGATGATTTGAATTTAGACCAGCTCTTGAAATTTCGAATCGACTTGAGATCCTCAAAATCGACGAATCACAAATCTCTACGCTCCGCCCTCGCCGCTCTCATCATTCATGACGATCCCGCCGATATCCTCGGCAAGTTCGAGCAAGCGCTGGTACCGCTCATACCAGTCGGTCGAGAGTTCGAAGAGGAACATCGAGCCTTGATGCGGAAATCCGAGTTGCACGAATCCCGTCTTGCCGACATGCGCTTTGAGCCAGCGCGCTTCATCCAGTTCTTCATCGCTCGGGAACGACGACGTACGCAACTGCTCGATTAGATAATCGAGGTCCTCACGGGTAAGCACCTCATTGTGGACAGTGACGAACTTCGCACCCGACGCTTGCGCCAGTTCGACAAAGTCCTTCCAGCTCTCTGGATTCCCGGCGCTCTCCCAGAGCACGCTCGGAACTTCACCCTCCACATAGCCGGTGAACTGCTTGAGACCGTGTCCTATGATGAACGCGTTCATGTCGTCCTGCGTGGTGTGCAGGTCGTCTGAATGGCTATGGAGCGGCATTGGTCTCACTGGATTATTGTAACTCCGGACAATTCCAGCTCCCAAGTCACAGTCCGAGGCTCCCGGAAACGATAGGAGGGGATTCTGCTTACGGGTTCCTCAGCATAAAATCTCTCCATGCTCGACTGTCTCTTTTGCAAGATCTCGTCCGGTCAAATCCCCGCAAAGAAGGTTTATGAGGACGATCAGGTCTTCGCCTTCGAAGACATCGATCCCAAGGCACCAACCCATGTCCTGATCGTGCCCAAACGACATCTCGGCGGGCTCAAGGAGGCGGAGTCCTCAGACGCCGCCACAATCGGACAGCTGAATCTGGCAGCGGCGCGCATCGCCCACCAGCGCGGATTGGACAACGGCTATCGGACCGTCCTCAACGTCGGTCCTGACGCCGGACAAACCGTCTTCCACCTCCACCTGCACCTATTGGGTGGACGGAAACTGGCCTGGCCACCGGGATAAATCACAACTCCAGTTGGACCCGGTCCACATAACACCAGCCCCAATTCTCGCCCGGCTCGATGGACTTCATGATCGGGTGCTGGGTGGAGCGGAAGTGTTTGGTCGCATGTTTGTTCTTCGACGAATCACAGCAGCCGACATGCCCGCACTCCAGACACAGTCGCAGGTGTACCCAACTGTCGCCCGTCTTCAGGCACTCCTCGCAGCCCTGCGTATGCGCTGTGACCTCGCGTATTTGGTCGGTGTGCGTACAAGATTGCATTGGCTCGGCTCCGTTCTTTGGGGATTCGGTGATTCGCTATTTTAGGATGCTCCGCCGTGTGACGTGTCATTGCGAACGAGCGAGAGCGAGGGACAAGGGACGAGGGAGTGCTTCTTATGATTTGTCATTTGCGAGCGCAGCGAAGCAACCCTGCATTTGCCTTTGAACGCGCGAAGCGCGTGGCTTTAGCCGCGGCGGAGCTGCCTCGTTCCATTGCCTCCTTATGATTCTTCGTTGCGAGGAACACAGCGACTGAGGGAGACCCCCGGCTTTAGCGGGGGATACGCAGCGCCCTTCCCTTGTCATTGCGAGCTCATCGTTAGCGACCTTGCGGTTGCTGGTATGGTTTTCCACAGGGGGATATCCCCCGGTGGGGGTGAATCTTTGAAATCAGTGACTTAGGTTGAGGTGATCCCGGGTAATCCCTGAGATCCCTGAGTAAGTGCTTTGTTTTGAGCGAATGCCTGTCCGACGGGGAGGTGCAGATCCCTCCTGCATCGGATGACAGGACGAGAGATGCTGAAAACGAAAAAGCACGCCATTTGGCGTGCTTTCTTTTCTAGATATCTTCTACTTACAATTCTAGCAACTTCGGGGTAGTTTCATACTGAATTAGCGGAAGTTTATATCTACTTTCGATTGTGGAAATTAGGGAGATTTCCACAAAGTCGGGGTATTGACAGGTTTTTTGCTGCTCCGAATGGTGGATTTGCACAGGGTGAAGAGGTTTCCACAGGGATGGTGATTTGGGGTGTGGAAAAGTGTCCGCTGGCGCGGACATAAAAAGCAACCACAGGGTTGCTTCGTCGCTGCGCTCCTCGCAATGACAATCCTTAAAGAGGTGCCAAAGCCCCCGGCTCAAGCCGGGGGTCTACCTGAAGCTCTTCGCAATGACGACAATTCGAGGGCGAACGGCGCAGCTCCGCCGGGGCTGAAGCCGCGCTGGCGCGCGTTCAAGCGCCGCAAGGTTGCTTCGCTGCGATCGCAATGACAATTCGAAGAGGCGTGCTGATCCCCCGGCATAAATGCAGAGGTCTACGTCATCCCTTATCCCTCTTCCCTAGCACCTAGAACCTAAAACCTAGTCCCTAGCTCTCGCCCTCGCGAACCACCAAAACAGCGGCACTCCGCACAGGATGATGAGCGTGCCCGCCACTGAGTTCCGCAGGTTCTGAGTGAAGGTGTAATAGAGCAGCACGGCAGAGCAGAGGATGAACACCGCCGGGACAATGGGGTAGCCCCATGTCCGGTACGGACGTACCGTATCCGGTTCGGTCTTGCGAAAAACGAAGACCGTGCTCGCCGCGATCATGTAGAAGAGCCATTCGGCAAAGATGGCGAGTGAGAAGAGCGCCTGGAATTTGCCGACTAGCAGCAGCAGCGCGATCGCAACTAGCGCCTGCACGATGATCGACACACCCGGAGTGCGGAAGCGCGGGTGGACGTCGGCGATCGCGCGGAAGAAATATCCATCGCGGGCGGCGGCGAAGGGGACGCGTGCGCCGCTCATGATCGTCCCGTTGAGTGTGACGAGCATAGAGAGTGCCATGCCCGCGGCGACGATCAGCCCTCCCGCCGACCCGATGGCGACTGTCGTCGCCAGCGCCGATGGACTGGAACTGCGCGCCACTGTCTCCGCGGGCAGCACATACTGTACGGCGGCGTTGGTCAACATGTAGAGCACGCCGACGATGGCAACACCGAGGATGAGGGCGATGGGAAGAGCGCGCTGTGGTTCGGCGACCTCTCCGGCGACCATGTTGAGATCGTTCCATCCGTCATAGGCCCACAGCGCAGCGACCAGCGCGATCATGAACCCGGCAAACCCGCCCTTCGCGCCGGCGAAGCTGGTGGTGAAGTTGTGCCATCCCGCGCCCCGGGTGTAGGTGAATGCGATGATCGCCGTCCCCACGATCATCAGCACTTTGAGCCAGGTGAAAAAGAGTTGAAAGTCTCCGGCACGGCGCACTCCGATGTAATTGAGTCCGGAGATCAAGATCGTTGCAAGGATGGCACCGAGTTGCGCGAATGTGACCGGCAAAGCAAAGAGGTGAAATGCGGTATGAGGAAGGAAGGCGAAGACATGAAAGCTGCCCAACACGCGCATGATGCCAATGGTCACGGTCGCGATGGAGGCAGGTTTCGCGAGGATGAACCACGTCCACATGTAGAGGAAGCCGGGTAGCGGTCCGTAGGCGTCGCGGACATACACATATTCGCCACCCGCGTCGGGCTTCATCGCACCGAGTTCAGCGTAGGTAAGTGCGCCGAAGAGGGAGAGGATGCCGCCTACGATCCACGCCAGATAGACCAGCTTGGCAGAGCCGACCGCCTGCGTCATCTCCTGCGGAACGAGAAAAATGCCGCTGCCGATGATGGTGCCTACGACGATGGCGGTCGCGTGGCGCACGTTGAGTGCGCGCGCGAGTTCATGGGTCTTGCTGCTGATCGTCGTCGTGGACATGCGTGAGACGTTTTTATCACGGAGCCTGCCGGCGAACACGCTCTCGGCTAATCGATCGAGACCACTGGACGGCTCGATTCGCGTGAAGTGATGCGCTGAGCCGGTGAGACTGACGGCGTATCCGACGATAAACGTCAATATCGATCCGATCGGGACATACCAGGTAAAAGCGATAGCTGGCACAGGAAGTCCGAAGCGTGCTCCCTGCCAGATGAGGACGTTGGTGACGAGTCCAACGACCATGCCAACGATAGCGCCGGTCTCAGTGGCACGCCTGGTCAGAGTGCCGAGGAGAAAGACGCCGAGCAGCCCACCATAGGCGACCGAGGCGATGGCGAGGCCGACTTCGACGACGCGTCCACCGCCACGCGAGAGGATGGCGAGAGCAAAGAGCACCACGCCCCAGAAGATGGTGAGCCAGCGCGAGACCCACACCCGGCGGCGGTCGTCCGACTTCGGAAAGAGCCGGGCGTAGAAGTCGATGACGGAGGTGGACGCGAGCGAGTTCAGGGCCGCGCTCAGATTGGACATCGCAGCCGCGAGTATCGCGGCGATCAGCAATCCGGATATCCCGTGGGGCATGCGTTCGACGATGAACGTCGGGAAAGAGACGGTCGGGCGACGTACCGAACTTCGCGCCTTTGTACATCACAAAAAGCCCCGCGCCGACCAGCAGAAAGAACGAGAACTGGATGAAGACGAAGACGCCGCTCGATAGGAGCGCGATGCGCGCCTCGCGCTGGTCCTTCGCGGCGAGCAGACGTTGCACCATCAGTTGATCTGTGCCGTGGCTGGCGGTGGTGAGGAACGCTCCACCGATGATCCCGGCAAATAGCGTGTAGGGTCTGTGCTGGATTGAGCGAAAGGCTGATGACGTGAAACTTGCCCGCCGCGGCCGCGGTGGCATGGAGCGTCGCCCATCCACCCGGAATGAGATGGAGGATGGTGGCGAGACCGATGGCGGTACCGACCATATAAATCGCCATCTGGACGACATCAGTCCAGATGACGGCGGTCAATCCGCCCTCGAAGGTGTAGATCAACGTGAGCAGCGTGATGATGCCGATGGCGATGATGTCGCTGCGCAGTGTCGGCGAAAATCCGAGCGCAATGCTCACAACCAGCGAGACGGCGTAAACGCGCACGCCTTCTGCCGCGGCCCGCGTGACGAGGAAGACACCGGCCGTGAATTTGTGCAGTCGATGTCCGAAGCGCCGGTCGATCAGCTGATATGCGGTGAAAAGCTGTCCTTTGAAGTATTGCGGCAACAGGAGGAAGCAGATGACGACACGGCCGATCAGATATCCGATGACCAGTTGCAGGAAGCTGAAGTCTTTGTCGTACGCCAGCCCGGGGACGCTGATGATAGTGAGAGTGCTGGTCTCAGCGGCGACGATAGAGAGTGCGATCGCCCACCATGGGATGCGATTATCGGCAAGAAAGTAACTCTTGAGCGAGCGCTCGCCGCTGCGAAAGCGCAAACCGAAGATGGTGATGCCGATGAGGTAGAGCGCCACGAGGGCGAGGTCGAAGTGTGAAAGTCCCATGCAGGTTCTTGCCCATTGTCTTATGCAGAGCGCCCCGTTGCATACTGTCTAGGCATGTATTTCTTAGGCATCGACGCAGGCGGCTCTAAAACTGCCATCGCACTGGGCGATGAATACCGCGCACTTGCGCGCTTTCAGACTGGCAGCGTCAAGCTCGGACGCGTCAACGAGCGTGAGGCTCGCGAGAACTTGCTCTCAGGTTTGCGCTCAGTATGCGAAGCCGCGCACCAGATACCCGACAGCATCTGCTGTTGCTGCATCGGATTTTCGGGCGCGTCGCGCGCAGACCTCGTCGCGTTTCTGCTTCGTATCGCAAAAGACGCGATGCCATCTGCGCGAGTGGAAATCGTTGGCGACCATATCGCCGCTCATCGAGCAGCGTTTCCCGATGGCGTCGGGATCTTGACCGTCGCCGGAACGGGTTCGATCTGCTACGGTCGGAACGCCAAGGGCGAGGAGGCACGAGCCGGCGGCTATGGACCTGTTGTCTCCGACGAAGGTAGCGGATCGTGGATCGGACGCGAAGCTGTCCGCCGGGCCTTAAGTGCGACCGACGAAGGAGCCGACGCATACCTGCTCAACGAAATACTCAAGCATTGGGAGCTGAAAGATATCCAGGGACTGATCGGTCATGCCAATGAGGTCGCGCCCGCGGAGTTCGCATCGCTCTTCCCCGTCGTTCTTCGCGCAGCCGAAGCTGACCTCGCGGCTCGCACCCTGTTGGACGACGCTGCCCGACAACTGGCAGACCTGACGGTCGTGGTCGCCCGGCGCCTGTCGGTTGAGCGAATCGCGATCACGGGTGGGGTTGCGGATGCGAGCGAGCGACTAAGGGAGGCGTTTGCGGTAGACGTCCAACATGGGCTGCCGCGTGCACAGTTCATGAGCGGTAAGATCGAAGCTGCTGAGGGAGCGCTGTCGCTTGCCCGGGAGATCCACAAGAAAGATTAAAGAAAAAGATTTAAAGAATTTTTGAGCCTGCCCGATAGTGAGGATAGCAACACATTCCTATCCGGAGTTTCGAGCATGTACCGTAAATTCTTTGCGTTGGCTTTCGCCTTCGTTCTCACCGGGACGGTTGTAGCGCAGGAGGATTCCCGGCCTGTTCTGCGTAGGGTGCAACCTGCCATGCCGCCGATTGCGAAGCAGATCAACTTGACTGGAACGGTAAAGCTGGATGTAACGGTCGAGCCCTCTGGCAAGGTTGGAGAGGTAAAGCCGGTGGGTGGCAATCCAATCTTGATTACGGCAGCCGTTTCTGCCGTGAAGCAATGGATATATGCCCCGGCTTCTCGCGCAGAAAATCTGCAAGTGGCGGTTGTCTTCAAGAATTGACGGATTGTCCTGGAAGGTGAAAGTGTCCCCACACCGCCTGCGCTTGCTTGCGATTGACCACCGAAGCCAACGCTGCCTCATCAGCCTCGCGTATCGCTTTCACGCTTCCGAAGTGCGTCAGCAGCCTGCGGCGCGTGAGCGGACCGATACCTTCGATCTCTTCGAGCTCTGACTTCCGGTCCCGCATCTCGCGACGTTTGCGATGAAACGTCACCGCAAAGCGGTGCGACTCGTCCCGGATCATCTGTACCAAATGCAGTACCGGAGAGTGCCGCTCGAGCACGACAGGATCCGACTCATCTCCGCGTACATAGATGATCTCCTCTTTTTTTGCGATGGATGCGAGCGGCTGCGATCCAAGTCCCAGTGTTTCGAGTGCCTGCGCAGCCGCCGATAATTGCCCAAGGCCGCCGTCGATCAGTACCAGGCTCGGCATCTCTCCTTCGCCGTCGCTCACGCGCTTGTAGCGCCGGCTCACGACCTCACGCATCGATGCAAAATCATCGACGCCTTCGACCGACTTGATGATGAATTTGCGGTAGTCCGCTTTCTTCATCGCCCCAGCCTCCCACACGACCATGGAGGCGACCGTCTCGGCGCCCTGGATGTGCGAGATGTCGAAGCATTCGATACGCTTCGGAGGCTCGGGCAGATTCAGCGCATCCTGCAGAGCATCGATGATCTGCTGCTGCTGGGGCTTGAGAACACGGAAGCGTTGGTCATAACATTGCTTCGCATTCATCGCCGCAAGGTCAAGCATCGACCGCTTCTCCCCACGCTGCGGGACTTCGATATGGACCCTGCGCCCGCGCTTCTCGCTCAGCAATTCGGCGAGCGTGTCGCGGTCCTCGAAATCCACGGGCACCATGATCAGTCCGGGAATGTACGGCTGATCGATGTACACCTGTTTGAGCAGCGCGGAGAAGAACGCGCCCGGTTCAAAGCTGATCCCGGATTCGCCGGCTTCGGTCTCTGCGTCACCGAGCACTGGGACGGCTTCGTCCGAAACAATGTCGGCGGCCTCGTCGGGGGTTGGGGCGAATTCGGGCAAGTCTTCCCAAAAGAACTCACGGCGATCCACGATTTTCCCGCCACGCATGTGGAAGAGATTCACCGCGAGCATCTCGTTCTCAAAGTGGATATCCGAAGACATCGGCATCGTCGTTCTCTGCGGAGGCGATACGCTGGCGCTCTTGGGCGTCCCGGACAGTGGAAATCAGGTCACGAAACTTCGCGGCGGCTTCAAAATTCATTTCATCCGCCGCAAGACCCATTCGCTGATAGAGACTCTTCTCCAACTCACCCTGTTTGCCTTCGAGAAACATCTGGACGTCGTGCACGGCCTGCTTATAGGTGTCGGGCTCGACGAGTTCCCTCACGCATGGTCCAAGACACCGCTTGATATAGAACTGGAGGCAGGGGCGGGGATAGTACTTGCTCAGATCCAGTTTGCAGCTTGGAACCAGAAAACAGCGATGGATCAGCTCGACGAGCCGATGCGCGAGATTCCCGGGAAATACGGTCCGTAGTAGAGGCTGCCGTCGCGGCGGAGCTTCCGGGTGACGAAGACCTTGGGATGGCGGTCCGCCATCGTCAGCTTGATGTAGGGATAGGTCTTATCGTCGCGCAGCAGGATGTTGTAGCGCGGCTGCTTCTGCTTGATGAGATTGTTCTCGAGCGCCAGCGCCTCGCGCTCGTTGCCGACGACGATGTAATCGATGTCGATGGCCTCACGCATGAGGCTGCCGGTCTTTGCTTCCTCCGGCGCGCGAAGAAAGTAGCTGCGTACGCGGGCACGCAGGTTCTTCGCCTTGCCGACGTAGATCACCTTACCGTCGGTGTCCTTGTAGAGATACACTCCGGGATCGGTGGGCAGCGTTTTGATCTTTGCGTGTAGATCCATCTGGACTCAGAAGTGGCAACTGTCGAGCAACTCAGCCGTAAGGTAAAAACTTTACGCGACGAGGCTTCCCAAATTTTCTCTCATTCCCGCATATCCGGAGTAGCTGCAATCGGAGTTGAGCTTCGTAACATATTGATGCTGCTCAGGATACTAAGATTCTGAGGCGGGCACAGAGAGTGGCACTCCCCTTGCTTCTCTAATGCCTTGTATGCCGGCACACGTCGTGTGACCGTGCACCGCACATCACCAAGGAGCAACTATGAACCGCGCCCTCATCATTCTTCTCGCTGGCTCCAGCCTTATGTTAACGGCTGGCTGTGCGACCAAGAAATACGTCCGTAACGACGCCCAGCCCATCATCAACAAAACCAACGAGCTGGATGAACTCACAGCCAAGACCAGCACGGCGATCAAAGACACTGATTCACGCGCCACGCAGGGAATATCCGCGGCGAAACAGGCCGCCGAGACCGCAGACCAGCATGCCGCGGCAGCGAATCAAGCTGCACAGGCTGCACAGGGAGCTGCGCAGAATACCTCCACCCAGGTCGCCTCTCTGAATAACACCGTAGTGAACCTCGACAACTACAAGCCGGTCTCAGAGGCTGAAGTGCACTTTGGGTTCAATAAGGCCGACCTGACCAAGAAGGCGAAGGAAGCCCTTGACCAGCTCGCCGGCAATATCCCGAATACCAAGGGATACATCGTGGAACTGATCGGCTCGACCGATAAGGTCGGCAACGCGGATTACAACTACCAGCTTTCGCAACGCCGCGCTGCCGCCGTCGTGCAGTATCTCGCCTCTAACTTCAACGTTCCTGCCTACAAGATCTTCGTCATCGGGCTCGGCAAAGACAAGGCCGATACTAAAGCCAACGCGAAAGAACGCGCGGCAGACCGCAAGGTGGACATCAAGCTGATGACCAACGTCCAGGGTCAGAGCGCTCCCGGACAGACCGCGCAGACTGCACCGACGGCGCCACCGCAGCAATAGTTTGATCTGCTTGCTTCAAAGGGCAGGGCTGGGGAGCCCTGCCCTTCTTTTTGATTTGGTGATTTTGCGATTTGCTGGTTTGGTGATTGCTGAACCCGTTCCGAACACTTGAAAATTGACCAATCACCTCATCGCAAAATTACAGGCGGGACATTGTCCCGCCTGTTCGTTTGGGCCTGAGACTAACTAGTAGCGGTAGGTGTCAGGCTTGTAAGGACCTTCCGGGGCGACGCCGATGTATTCCGCCTGCGCGGGGGTGAGAGTCGTGAGCTTGACGCCGATCTTTTCGAGGTGCAAGCGGGCGACCTCCTCATCGAGTTTCTTGGGGAGAGTGTAAACGCCGACCTTGTAGGTATCACGGTTCTTCCAAAGGTCGAGCTGCGCCAGGGTCTGATTGGAGAAGCTGTTGGACATGACAAAGCTCGGGTGTCCGGTAGCGCAACCGAGGTTTACCAAGCGTCCTTCGGCGAGCATGTAGATCGAATGCCCATCGGGGAAGGTGTACATATCCACCTGCGGCTTGATATTGGTTTTTTTCGTGCCCTTGGCATTGTTGAGGCGGTCCACCTGGATCTCGTTGTCGAAGTGTCCGATGTTGCAGACGATGGCCTGGTCCTTCATCTGCTCCATGTGCTCGAGGGTGATCACATCGAGGTTTCCGGTGCAAGTGACGTAGATGTCGCCGATGCCCAGCGTATCTTCGATGGGTGCGACCTGATATCCGGCCATCGCTGCCTGCAGGGCGTTGATGGGATCGATTTCAGTCACGATGACGCGGGCGCCCATGCCGTGGAGAGATTGAGCGGAACCTTTGCCCACGTCTCCATAGCCGCAGATGACCGCCACTTTGCCAGCCATCATGACGTCAGTTGCGCGCTTGATTCCGTCGGCGAGTGATTCGCGGCAACCATAGAGGTTGTCGAACTTCGATTTCGTCACCGAGTCATTGACGTTGATCGCGGGGACGAGCAGCTTCCCTTCCTGCTGCATCTTGTAGAGGCGGTGAACACCCGTCGTAGTCTCCTCGGAGACGCCGCGCCAGTCGGCGACCATCTTGTGCCAGCGCTTCGGGTCTTCCGCATGGACCTTCTTGAGCAGGTCTTTGATCACTTGTTCTTCGTGGTTTCCGGACTTGGTGTTGACCCAGTCGCTGCCATCCTCGAGCTCATAGCCCTTGTGGATGAGCAGGGTGACGTCGCCGCCGTCGTCCACGACCAGCTGGGGACCTTTGCCACCTGCGTGGCTGAGCGCCTGATAGGTGCACCACCAATATTCTTCGAGCGATTCTCCCTTCCAGGCAAAGACGGGAACGCCGGAGGCAGCGATCGCGGCGGCGGCGTGGTCTTGCGTCGAGAAGATGTTGCAGCTCGCCCAACGAACGGTCGCTCCGAGCTCTGCCAGGGTCTCGATCAGCACCGCGGTCTGGATAGTCATATGGAGCGATCCGGTGACGCGGACGCCCTTGAGAGGCTTCTCCTTCGAATACTTGCGCCGTATGGACATAAGTCCCGGCATCTCGTGCTCGGCGATTGAAATTTCTTTGCGTCCCCAGTCGGCCAGGGACAGGTCGGCGACTTTGTAATCTGCGGTCAGTGTTGTCGTGCTCATGAGATTCTCCGTAATTGGAATTAACTTTATCAATATATCATGATATGTTGATTAAGGCGATTTATGGACGGATTTCTATCCATTTTACGAACGCTTGGTGACGAGGGACGTATCCGCATCCTGCTGCTCCTCAGGAAGGAGGAGCTCAGCGTTGCCGAACTGCAGGAGATCCTCGGGATGGGGCAAAGCCGCATCTCGATGCAGCTCACACAACTTAAGAGGATAGGTCTTGTCGCCGTACGTCGGGCGGGACAAAAGGGACTTTACCGGCTGACCGTACCTCAGGAGCTGCAAGGCGTGGTGTCGGAGGTTTTGGAGCGCAGCACCTCTGAGATCGCAGAGGTAAGGGAAGACGAGCAGGCGCTTGCCTTCGTGCTGAATCGCCGAAAGGACAAGCTGCGAACTTATTTCGACGAGCTTGCGGGACGCTTCGGACGCAACTATCTGCCCGGGAGAAGTTGGAGGGGTATGTCTGAGATGCTGCTGCGGCTCATGCCGAAGCTGGTGGTAGCAGACCTCGGCGCCGGTGAAGGCACGCTGTCGTTGTTGTTGGCACAGAGGGCGGAACGGGTGATCGCGGTCGACAACTCCGAGAAGATGGTCGAGTACGGCACGGCAGTCGCATCACGCAACGCTGTGAAGAACATTGAATATCGCCTTGGCGACCTCGAGGAGATGCCAGTCGAATCGAGTGCAGTGGACCTCGCGTTATTTCATCAGAGCCTGCATCATGCGCTGCACCCGAAGAAGGCGATCGAAGAGGCGTGGCGCATTCTCAAGCCGGGTGGGAGGATCGCGATACTCGATCTGCTGAAACATGGGTTTGAGGACGCGCGCGAGCTTTACGCGGATGTTTGGCTGGGATTCGCTCCGGCGGAGATCCACGAAATGCTGGAAGCTGCAGGTTTCGTCAACGCTGATATCGCTGTCGTCCACCGGGAGGATGCGGCTCCTTATTTCGAGACACTGATGGCGGTGGCGGAGAAAGCTTGACCCAGCCATGAAATCCAGGCTTTCCAATTAAGATGTAACCATCATGGTGGAACATCGATCCAAGATGATCAAGCGCGCGGCATGGACGGTCGGCACGTTTCTGTGCTTCGGAATCGCAGCCTACGCGAGTCTCTACTTCACTGGTCGGCTGTTCCGGCAACGTGGGGATGGCGCTGAGCACTTTTTTCGCCTCCGTCATATCCTGCTTGTCCACATCAGTGGAGGCATCCTTGCCATCACGTGCGGTCCGTGGCAGTTTTCGGAGCGCCTTCGCCAGTCGCGACCCCGATATCATCGTACGCTGGGGTACGTCTATTCCTTCGGCGTTCTGATCGGGGGCACCTTCGGATTGACGATAGCGGTCTATTCCATGGGAGGCATCATCGCTCATTTTGGCTTCGGCGCACTCGCGCTGCTCTGGCTAGGCACGACCGCACGCGCCGTTCAGTTGGCGAGGCGGGGCCAGTATGCCGAGCACCGTCAGTGGATGGTGCGCAGTTTTGCGTTGACCTTTGCCGCCGTGACGCTTCGCATCTGGTTGCCGCTCATGGTCGCCGGACAGATTCCGTTCTTGAGTGCATACCGCACAGTCTCCTGGCTCTGCTGGGTGCCGAACCTAATCGTGGCCGAGATGTATATCCGCCTCGCAGCAATCCCGTCGGACGCTCGCCCACTCACTATGAAAGCGGCCCGATGAAGTACGGCCGTGCCATTCTGTTCATCGCCATGGTTTGTATCGCTGCGCATGGCCAGCAAGAGCAGGGCGACGTCCACATCACGCCAAGGGTCCCCGAAAAGATACAGAAGCCACGGCGGGACAAGCCGCAACAAGCGCCTAACGACAAAGATAAGCAAGATGATGTTGCAGGACCGATCACTCCTGGCGATAGCTCGAGCCGTGAGACGAAGATCGACCTTTCGGCGCCGAAGGATGAGCAGCGGGCGTACCCGGAGAGCGATATTTCGAGCGACGTCCAGGAGGTGCATCCGTGGGATCCGCACAAGGCACAGAAGGACGTAGAGGTCGGCGATTTCTACTTCAAGCGGGGCAACTACAGGGGCGCGATGATGCGGTACGAATCGGCGCTGAAGTGGCAGGACAACAACGCTGAAGCGATGTTCAAGGCAGGCCAGACCGCGGAGAAACTAAAGGACCGCGACGGCGCCAGCCGATTCTACGCGGATTACTTGAAAACGCTGCCCCACGGAGAGCACGCCGACGAGGCGCGTAAGGCGATCGCGCAAAAGTGATTTGTGATTTATTGATTTGCAATTTATGATTGCCGATTTGATTTAACAGAATGGTTCTAACAATCGGGGAAATCGAAAGGTACACTCGTGCGAATATTCATGCCCCTGCTCCTCGCGTTAGGGATTTGCAGCGCTTCCCTTGCCCAAACGACGGCGCCTGCTTCCCAGAACGCAGCTCCCAAACTAGAACGCTTTCGGGCCGATCAGGTGGACAAGGCCCTCGATCCGTGCGGCGACTTCTTCAAGTATTCGTGCAGCAAGTGGATCAAGGCCAATCCCATACCTCCGGACCAGCCGGGATGGGGCACGTTCAATTCGCTGGCGATCTGGAATGTCGCCGCGGTGCGGAACACTCTGGAAGAGTCGGCAAAACCGTCGGAGTCACGGACGCCGGTGGAAAAGATGGTAGGCGACTACTTTGCCTCCTGTATGGACGAGGATGTGGTCAACAAAGCCGGAATCGCACCAATCAAGCCGCTACTCGACCGCATTGACAAGATGCAATCGAAGTCAGACCTGCCGGAATTGATGGCGGTGATTCATCAATCGATACGGCCCGACAATCTCAATTTCACAGATGCCCAGTATCACGGTATCTTGTTCGGCATTTACTCCATACCCGATTTCGACAATGCGCGCATGGATATTGCTGCACTGGACCAGTCGGGCATGGGCATGCCGGCGCGCGAGTTCTACCAGAAGGACGATGCGAAGTCGAAGGAGATCCGCGATAAATATCTGCAGCACATTGCGAAGGTTCTTGAGTTGAGCGGCGAGCCTGCCGCGCAGGCGACCGCTGACGCCGCGAATGTGCTCAAGATCGAGACAGCCCTCGCAAACGCAGCCATGGATATCGTCCTCCGCCGCGATCCGAAGAACCAAAATAACAAGATGTCCCTCGCGCAGATACAGGCACTGACGCCTTCCTTCCAATGGAAGCCTTACCTGACCGCGATGAATGTACCGGATCTCCCACAGTATCTGGTGCTTCCGCCCGATTTCTTCCGCGGCATGGAGAAGGTGATCGCGTCGGAGCCGGCTGCAAACCTGCGCGCGTATCTTCGCTTTTCGATCGTGAACACGATGGCTACGTTGTTGAGCCAGCCGTTCCTGGAGGAGAGCTTCAATTTTTATGGCAGGACGCTCGCCGGTTCACAACAGATCCAGCCGCGTCAACGGCGTTGTACACGCAATGCCGATGCTGACCTCGGGGAGGCTGTGGGTCAGGCTTATGCCGCGAAATATTTCCCTCCCGAAAACAAAGCGCGCATGTTGAGCATGGTCAAAGCCATTGAGACCGCACTCAATCAGGACATCGATGCTCAGACATGGATGGCGGCAGAGACCAAGCAGAAGGCGCACGCGAAGCTGGCTGCACAAGTGGACAAGATCGGATATCCGGACCACTGGCTTGATTATTCTTCGGTGGTGATTAAGCGTGATGATTTCGTCGGCAACGTGGAACGAGCAGCCAAGTTCGAAATCGAACGGCGACTGGCGAAGGCCGGCAAGCCGGTCGACCGATCAGAGTGGGGCATGACTCCACCGACTGTGAATGCGTATGAGGACGCGCAAACGAACACGATCAACTTCCCTGCCGGAATTCTGCAGCCGCCATTTTTCGATGCTTCACAGGACGATGCAGTTAACTATGGAGGGATCGGCGCGGTGATCGGCCATGAGATCATCCACGGTTTCGATGATCAGGGCAGAAAGTTCGATGCGGACGGGAACCTTCGCGATTGGTGGACCACGCAGGATTCGGCCGCTTACGACGAGCGCGGCAACTGCATCGCCACGGAATATACGCAGGAGATTCCCGAGGCAGGCGTGAAGCAGAACGGCAAGCTCACACAGGGGGAAGATACAGCCGATAACGGCGGTATCCATATCGCGCTGGCCGCACTCGAGAATACGTTAAAGGCGCAGGGAAAGACGCTTGATAGTCCGGCAGGAGATGGATTGACGGAGGTACAGAAATTCTTTCTCTCGTTCGCGAACATCTGGTGCGGCGATCTGCGTCCTGAGACACAACGCACTGCCGTATTGACGCAAGGGCATTCGCTCAATCGTTATCGCGTCGATAACGTAGTGGCGAACATGCCAGAATTCGCGCGTGCCTTCGGATGTAAGAAGGGACAGCCGATGGTGCATGAGAACGCCTGTCGAGTCTGGTAGAGTCGGCGAACAATCGGAGCCGGTCCCTTGGGGCCGGCTTCCTTATTGAGGAGCATCCAGAGTGATTTGATTTTCAGGACACTCGCGCACACCGGTACAGGATCGGGGTCTGAAGTCGGTCGTGAGACATGCTTCGAAGTTGATCAACTTGCCTGCGTGGCAGGAGACGCGGTATTGGTCCGGACTGGTGCCGTTGGCTTGGGCGAAATCTTTCTCTAACTGAATGCGTCCTATCTCTTGCTGCACCGTCGGCTGTCTGTAGGTGTCCGGGATTTTCACGGTGGCGGCTGCCTGTTTCACGGCGTCGGCGAATTGCTGGCCGGTGGCCCGGCACGACCAGTGCGTCCTCCACTCGTGAGCTATCAGCCCGCGGTCCGGGATATAGGGTAGGAGGGCGTTGATGTTGTCCTGCCCGATGGGTCTGCCGCCGGTACATTCGTCAGGCTGCGATCCGTCTGCGTTTGTGGGCCACAATCCGTGGACGATGAAACCGAGTTGATGGCCGCATTCGCTCGAGGCATGCGACTTTTGCGGGTCATCGCAGAAATTCGGTGCCCACGAAAGTGCGAGGACGTAGAACTCTCCCCCGGAGGAAGTATCCCGCAGCGAGCTGGATTGCTGGCTGGCCTCCGTACGATGCTGCGTCTGCGGAGCGCTGACACTGCGACGATTCCGGTTCGAAATGAGGACGGCAGTGAAGATCGCAAAAGCTAAGACAACGGCGAGGCCCGGACGCATTCGCATGGCAGAGAAATCCTACTCCTGTTTTTTCACGTGCTCATCAACCCATTCGTTCACGGTCTTGTACCAAAGCTGACTGTTCTGAGGTTTGAGGATCCAGTGGCCCTCGTCCGGGAAGTAAAGCATCTTGGATGGGACCTTCAGGCGCTGCAATGTGGTGAAAAGCTGAAAGCCTTCGCTGACATCGAGCCGATAGTCGAGTTGGGAATGCACGACGAGAGTCGGCGTTTTGATATTGGTCACGTTCAAGTGAGGAGACCACTTGCGATAGAGAGCACGGTTCGTCCAAGGTTCCCCTTTGAACTCCCATTCATTGAACCAGAGCTCCTCGGTGTCCCCGTAGGCGGACTCCGCGTTGAACATGCCGTCGTGGGTCACAGCGCATTGGAAGCGATGGTTGTGGGTGATGATCCAATTGGTCATGTATCCGCCGTAGCTGGCGCCGAGGACGCACTCACGATTTTTGTCGAGGTACGAGTAGTGCTGTTCGGCGTAATCGAGACCGCGCATGAGGTCTTCGTAGGCGCGTCCACCCCAGTCGCCGTTTACGTCGTCGATGAATTTTTGTCCGTAGCCGACGGAACCGCGAGGGTTGATCATGACGACGAGATATCCGTTTGCCGCGAAGAGTTCTGAATTCCAGCGATAAGACCAGGAGTCGCCCCACGCGCCTTCAGGTCCGCCGTGGATCAGAAACTTTACGGGATACTTCTTGCCTGCATCGAAGTCCGGCGGCTTGATCAGGAAGCCTTGCACTTTGGCTTTTTGCGATCCGGTGAACCAGAAATCTTCGATGGGTGCGGTGTAGAACTGCGCCAGGACAGTGTCGTTGGTATGCGAAAGATTAACGCCCTCGTCGGCAAGTCTGCCATCGGCATTGATCTCTGACTTGTATATCTCGGTCGGGAACTGCGCCGACATGCGGCTAAAGACCATAGTCTTGCCATCGCTGGAGATCTGCGGCTCGTCGTTGTGCTTTCGAGTGAGCTCCGTGACCTTGCCAGTGGGAATATCCATCGCATAGAGCGGCGCGACGCCCTTGTCCTCGCTCGTAAAATAAATACGCTTTGAGTCGGGAGACCAGGTGAACGCGTCGGCCCAGTGATCGAACCCCTTGGTGAGTTCGTTCAGGCTGCCGGATTGGCGATCGTAGAGTAAGAGTCGAAAGCGGTCACTCTCGTATCCGCCGCGTTCTTGCGAGCGCCACGCGATGTAGCGTCCATCGGGTGAGTAGAAAGGATTTGCATCGCTTCCCTTTGCAACGCTGATTTTCTTTGCGGTTGCGCTGCCGTCAGCCGGTTCGATGAAGACTTCATTATTTGTACTGGTGGCTTCCACCTCATCGATGTTGCTGGTGTAGGCGATCTCTTTGCCGTCGGGAGAGATGTCGTAAAAATCCTGTCCGCCCAGACTGAAAGGTGGCACGTCGTGGTCACCGGGAGTGAGGTCCTTCGTGGCGCCTGAATCCAGATCGACGCTGAAGAGGTGGCTGCGCTTGTTGTCGGAGTAGGTGGTCCAGTGCCGGTAGAAAAGATGCGTAAAGATGTGAGCCTTTACTTTGCTGTGGGCACGCTCTTCATCCTTCTGTTTGTTGCAGGCGTCGTCTTTGCAACCTGGGTCAACGGTCGAAGTGAAAAGGATATGCTTGCCGTCGGGAAACCAGAGTGCACCGTCCGCACCCGACGAGAGGTTGGTAACAGCGCGAGGCTCTGCAGTGAGCTGTCCGGTGGTGGAATCGAAGGCCTGGACGTTGATCTGATTGCCGCTGACGAAGAGGATGGATTTGCCGTCGGGCGCCCAACGCCCGCGTTCGGCGACTGCCGCGGAGAGCGCCCGTGCGTCCCCGCCCGCGAGCGGCACGACCCACAGATGAGACAGCCGGGTGTTTTGCGCCAGGTTCACGTCGATCGCGGCGTACATGACCCACTTGTTGTCCGGGGATATGACTGGATCGCCAAGCCTGCGGAGAGACATCATGTCCTCAAACGTCATCGCTCGCTTACTCTGCTGAGCAGTCGTTTGTGCAAAACAGATGGAGACGGAGAGGACGATTCCGACGAGGTACCGGAGAGCGCTTGGGGCCATGTTAACTCCTGAAATCTTGCACAAACTGTTCATGGTACATGAGTTGTGGGCCAGTAAGAAGGAGAGAGACTTCGGGTGGCTCCTGGCATCTAATCTGTTGAGCTATGGCGAAAAGACTGTTTTCCTACATCCTCCTCTTTGCGTTTTCCGTATTGCTTGGTGTTCCTGCCTTTGCGCAGAAGGGAGAGGGTCCCATCGATCCCGCTCCACCGAAAGGACACACCGCCGACGAAATCGTGAAGATCGTGGCTGAGAAGGAAAAGGAGTTTCAGGCCGCGCGCGAGCGCTACGTCTATCGGCAGGATGTGAAGATACAGGAGTTCGACGGCAACACGCCGGTAGGAGAATACCGTTCGGTCTCTGACATCACCTTCGACGACCGCGGCAAGCGCGTCGAAAACGTCGTCTTTGCCCCACAAAATTCACTGCAGCTCGTCATCATGAACCGGGAGGACGTGGACGATATCGAGAACCATTTCCCGTTCGTCGTAACCACAGACACCTTACCGCTCTACGACATCAAGTACATCGGCCATCAGCATGTGGACGAGCTCGGCACATACATTTTTGAACTCAACCCGATCCATATGGAGAAGGGAAAGCGCTATTTCAAAGGACGTATCTGGGTTGACGATCAGGACCTCATGATTGTCAAAACATCAGGACTGGGCGTACCGAATCCGAATCAGAACCAGCCGATCCCGTTTACGACGTGGCGCGAGCAGATCGACGGCAAATATTGGTTCCCCACCTACACCAGCGGCCAGACCGAGGTCTGCGCGATGGATAAACATGGGGTCTGCACCAACGTCGGTACCCCCGTGAAGGCCGTGGTGAAGTACGCCGACTACAAACAGTACAAGTCGAGCGTGAAGATCACCTATGGAGACGTGGTGCCGGATGCGAACGCGCCGTCCCAGCCGCAGACCGCTCCCAATCCGAAGAAGTAGATTTCGGAAAAGAAATTGCCAATGGACTCGGGTGGTGTCCGTCCATTAACTTTGAGCAGTGCAGAATGTCGGCTTCATAGGAATCGAGAGTGACGGTCCCGGCGGCACCTCGGGCGGACCCGGCGAGATCATCGAAGACCCGATCTGGACCTTTGGGGACGTAGTGCTTGTGACGTTAGGGGGAATAGCGTTTTTCTTCCTGTTTCTGATTCCCACGTCTCTGGTCGCTGGCTCCCTCTCCATCTTCCACGGAAGAAGTTCCTCAGACCTCACCGACACGGTAGTGGCAGTGTTCACACAGGCCCTGACTTATGCGGGTGTAGTCCTGTTGATCGGACGCGTCGTCCGCCGCAGGGCGACCTCCTTGCACCGCTACTTAACGACGCTCGCGGCAATGCGCTGGAATCCGCCCCGAAATCGTGCTGTTTTCGCAATTCTCGGGGCATTGCTGGCAGTGCTCTTTGCGCTTACGTCCCGCTTTCTGCCCATGCCGCACGGACTGCCGATCGAGCAGGCATTCAGCTCGACTGCCTCCGCCTATGTGACGGCAATATTCGGGATCGCCATCGCTCCGCTCTTCGAGGAGATCTATTTTCGCGGTCTGATCTTTCCGGTGCTGGTCCGGGCATTTCGCCGTGCCGGATCCACCCTCGCGGTCTCACTGTCGGTCACTATCACCGCTGCGCTATTCGCGCTCGTACATGCGAAGCAGCTGGACGAGTCGTGGGCCCCCCTACTAGTGATCTTCATCGTGGGAGTCGTGCTGACGATGGTGCGTGCACAGGCGCGGTCTCTGGCTGCCAGTTGGCTCGTCCACCTCTGCTATAACACGACGCTCTTTGCGATCACGTTTGTGGGGACGAGCGGGTTCCGCAAGCTTCAGTAGCAGATTTGGGATTTGTCGATTTGCGATGTGATGACAAGTCCCGACAAATCACAAATTGACACCCGCCAGAGCCTGCCCGGTATAGGACTTCTTGTTGCGCGCGACTTGCTCCGGGGTACCCATTGCGACGATGCGTCCGCCTTCTTCGCCACCTTCGGGGCCGAGGTCCACGATCCAATCGGCGTTGCGGACAATGTCCAGATTGTGCTCGATGATGATCACTGTGTTGCCGAGGTCAGTGAGCCGGTGCAACACATCGAGCAGCTTCTTCACATCTTCGAAATGGAGACCGGTAGTGGGTTCGTCGAGCAGGTAGATGGTGCGTCCGGTCTGACGTTTCGAAAGCTCCTTCGCGAGCTTGATGCGCTGCGCTTCTCCACCCGAGAGCGTGGTGGAAGACTGCCCAAGATGGATGTATCCCAACCCTACTTCGTCGAGTGTCTGCAGCTTCACCTTGATCTGCGGAATCTCACTCAAAATCTCCAGCGCCTCTGAGATCGGAGTCTCCAGTAGATCGGCGATGGAGTGCCCGTTGAAGCGGACATTCAGTGTTTCATGGTTATAGCGCTTGCCGCCGCAGACCTCGCACTGCACGAAAACATCGGGCAGAAAGTTCATCTCTATGCGTCGCTGGCCTTCGCCACCGCATGCTTCGCAGCGCCCGCCGGCAACGTTGAAGGAAAAGCGTCCGGGCTTGTATCCGCGCTCACGCGATTCGGGCAGCATGGCGTAAAGATCGCGGATCGCCGTAAAGACTCCGGTGTAGGTGGCGGGGTTCGAGCGAGGAGTGCGGCCTATTGGAGATTGATCGATGCGGATCACTTTATCGATCTGCTCGATGCCGCTAACGGCCTTATGTGCGCCGGGCTCCTGTCGCGATTTATACAGCTTTTTCGCCAGCGCAGGATAAAGAATGTCGTTGATCAGCGTCGACTTGCCGGATCCGGAGACGCCTGTCACAACCGTCATGACACCAAGTGGAAAACTCGCGTCAACGTTCTTCAAATTGTGTTCCCGGGCGCCAAGGACGGTGATCACTTTGTCCTCTTTCGCCATACGGCGTTCAAATCGCTGCCCGACGCTCATCGCACCCGACATGTAACGTCCAGTAATTGAATCCGGTGCCAGTTCGATCTCCGCGGGCGTGCCCGCGCCAACGAGCGCTCCACCGTGGGTCCCTGCGCCGGGACCGAGGTCGATCACGTAGTCGGCGCGACGAATGGTGTCTTCATCGTGCTCGACGACGAGCACCGTATTACCTAGATTGCGGAGGTTCTCAAGTGCAGCAATCAGGCGGTGGTTGTCACGGTGGTGCAGTCCGATGGAGGGCTCGTCGAGAACATAGAGCACGCCGCGCAAACGTGAACCGATCTGCGTGGCGAGGCGGATACGCTGCCCTTCACCACCGGAGAGCGTGGCTGCGCTGCGGTTGATCGAAAGATAGTTCAATCCGACGTTGTTGAGAAATTCAAGTCGCTCGACGACTTCGGCGAGGATGCGTCCGGCGATCTGCTCTTCACGGCGGTCGAGCTTTGCGCGGAACCTGCGTGCCGCATCGACCGCGCGCCCGATAGACATCTCTGTAAATTCGGCGATGCTCACACCCTTTACGCGGACTGCGAGGCTCTCCGGCCGCAGCCTGCTGCCATTACATACCGGGCAGCGGGAAGCGGACATATATTGCATCAGCCATTCGCGGTATCCCTCAGAGCCAGCTTCTTCGAGATTGCCGCGCAGAAACGCGATGATGCCGTGGAATCCGGTGCGCCCGGTCTCGCCTTTGGGCGGACCGTAGAGCAAAAGGTCCTGCTGGCCCTTGTGCAGTTTCTCGAAGGGCGCGCCGAGATCGATCTTGTAGGAAGTTGCGGCCAGCTTCAGCATGCGCTGAAGATACGTCGATCCCGATCCGGGACCGAGGGCGCCATCGAGTAGCGGCTTCGACCAATCCACGATCAGCTTTGCCGGATCGAAGTCGTATTTGCTGCCGAGTCCGTTGCACTCGGAACACGCACCGTACATGCTGTTAAAGCTGAACGACCTCGGTTCGAGGGTGGCCACGTTGATGCCGCAATCGGGACACGCCATCTTTTCCGAGTAAAGTCGCTCTTCGCCGTTCACAACGCCCACCGTCACCAGCCCTTCAGCAAGTTTCATGGCGGTTGCGACGGAGTTCTCAAGTCGCTTTTCGATGCCAGCCTTCACGAGGACGCGGTCGATCACGACGTCGATCGTATGGTTGCGCCGCTTATCGAGTTTGATCGGCTCACCCTCATCGCCGGAGTCGAGCTGCAGGAGTTCACCGTCGATGCGCGCACGGGTGAATCCCTGCTGGGCAAACCCTTCCAGCTCTTTGCGGAACTCGCCCTTGCGGCCGCGCACCACCGGCGCCATGATCGTGACCCGGACATCGTCCGCTCCGCCCGCGCCCAACGCCAATATGCGCTCGACGATCTGCGCAGCGGACTGGCGCGAGATTTCGCGTCCGCAGTTCGGGCAATGGGGAACCCCGATGCTCGAGTAAAGCAGGCGTAAATAATCGTAAATCTCAGTGATTGTGCCGACTGTCGAGCGAGGTGAGCGGCTGGTAGTTTTCTGTTCGATCGAAATCGCGGGACTGAGTCCCTCGATTGAATCCACGTCGGGACGCTCCATTTGATCGAGAAATTGGCGTGCGTACGCAGACAGCGTTTCGACGTAACGGCGTTGGCCCTCGGCATAAATGGTGTCGAAGGCAAGGGAGGATTTGCCGGACCCGCTCAGTCCGGTGATGACAGTGAAGGAGTTACGCGGAATCTCGACTGAAATGTTTTTCAGGTTGTGCTGCCGGGCTCCCCGCACGCTGATACTGCGGATACGGGCGGGTTGGGGGACGGATGACAAGGGTTCTCCGTATCTTATTGGTCAACAGTCGGGCGGGTCAATGCGGGTAGATTAGCAATGGAACGTGAGTTGCAACACGTTGATGCAGGTCGCATCGTCTAACACTAGAACGAACCGTGTGGCGAAAGGAAATCATGGGTCCAGTCTTCTCTTCGATCGTTCTTATCGTAACCATCATCGCTGCGTTCATGGTCGGGATCGCAATTTCGAGGAGACTGGTGGCGGGTGTGCTCCACCTCATGATGCAAGGCCGCCTCAAACACGCGAAACCTGTTTCCGCATCTGTGCTGCAAAGCATCGAATCCCGCTAACTTACTGAGGATTCTGCGGATTCTGCTGCTGTTGCTGGTTCCGTATCTGCTGGAGCCGCTGTAATTCCTGCAGGAGCTGTTCTGGCGTCTTCGGCTGATTGGGATTCTGCTGCTGTGTCTGGTCCTGAGGCTGGTTCGGTTGTTGATTCTGCTGGACCTGCTGATTCGGATATTGCCCATTCAAGTACTGTCCCTGCTGTGGCTGCACGATGGGCTGTACCTGCTGCTGAGGGGCTTCCTGGGCTGGTTCCGGAGGCGGCGGTTCTTCCTCCTGTGCGTCGGGGTTTTCCTGATTGTTCGCTTGTTGCCCCTGATTCAGCTGTCCCTGATTTGGCTGTCCTTGGGGCGGTGCCACGGGTGCAGTGCCTTCATTCGACTTCGCCATCAACATCGCCGTCTGAACCTCTCCTGGCGTTTGCGGCGGACTGACGAGTATGTAATTAAATCCACTGCCCAGCAAAATCTGCCGGAGCACCGCCGTTACCGGGCCCGGGCCAAACTGTCCGAAGAGCCGGTCCTGTGTGGGACCGCCGTTGACTTGAAACTTGGTTCCGGTGGCGCCGTGGATGGCGTTGATCACATCCTGCACAGTGGAGTTGTTGGCAACCACCTGCAACCTGCCATCCGTGAAGGTCACCCGCGGAGGTGCGGGCATCTGTTGTGAAGGAGATAGTGGACGCGGGGGTTGAGCTGCCGGTGTCTGCGCTGCCGCAACTCCGGTCATTAGCGCGAGCACGATTGCGACATGTACACTCGTCGGCATAGGTGACCTGCTGTTTACATCTTATGATGCCGGCTGGGGCATCTATCAATCTAATATTCGAGAAGCTCGCGCCTGCTCGTTCTTACTCACTATGACTATCTTCCTCAAGAGATTACCACTTCTTCTGGCTGCCCTGACGGTAACTCTGGCTGCCGCTGCCCAAACATGCACGATGCCCTCTGAGCTCGCACCCGCGGACAAGAGCGCTCTAGACCAAGCCACGAACCGGCTCAATCAGGCTGTCATCGGCGGGGACACGAACACTTTGCGCACTACCGCCATACCTAGCATCGCGCAGGCATTCGACGGCGTTTCAAATGCGGTGAACCAGGTGCATCCTCAGGTCGTTGGAGCGCAATCATCCGTGGATGCCGAGTACATCCTCGATCAGGACAAGCCTGGCGCCGACACCTCAGATTTCTACTGCGGCGTTCTGAATGACACTGATCGCGTCCATGTTGTCTTCTCCATCCCCAAGCTGCCACAGGGCAAGTATGCCTTTGTGATGTCCGATGTCACCGGCGGCAGGACGCCTTATCGCATCTCGTACGTCTTTCAACAGGACGGTGGACAGTGGAGGCTTGCCGGGTTCTATCCCAAGCCGATTGAGGCCGCTGGACACGATGGGGGATGGTATTGGAAGCAGGCGCGTGACTACAAATCCAAAAGCGAGAACCATGACGCATATCTCTTCCTGCTGACGGCGCAGGACCTGCTGCAACCGGTCGGGTTCATGACCTCAACGAACAATCTCGACAAGCTTTTCAACGAGCAACAGGCAGCGCAGCAGCCTGACATCCCAGTCGATAAGCCGGTCACCTTTTCCAGCCCGGACGGAAAAAGTTTTCAGCTTAGCCAGATGTTTCCTACAACCGACGATAAAGGAAATCTAGTTCTGGTGGTGAAATATGCCGTGCCAGACGTCTCGAATACCGGCGCGATGTTCCAGCAGAACCAATCGCTGGCGAATGCATTGGTACGGAAATATCCAGAATATAAGCAGGCATTCGCTTCGATCGTTCCACGCGCTACGACCGCGAATGGTCAGGATTTTGGTTCGGAGTTTAAGACGTCAGACTTGAAGTAGGTTCTAGGTTCTAGAAGAGTGGAAGGCGTCTCAGGCAGATTGCAGACACGATTTGATGGTTGTTCGAGCTGAGGTGCGAGTTGCCTTTGCAAGCTGCAAGCATGAGCTGTTGTTGTGATCTACAAATAATGAGTTGACATTCCGAGGGGCGGCCGACGAGCCTAGCACCTACTCCTCCAGTTCAATCTCCACGTCCCACTTCTTCAGGATGCGAAAGATGACGCCAGTGGAATACCCGGCGCGGGCCATCAGGCGCACGATGCGAGCGGTCTCCTTTTCATTTTGTGGTTTACGGATACGCTTCCGTTCCAGAAATCCGCGAGCTAGCTCTTCTTCATCGAGAGTGCCGTAGCTTGCTTCCAATGTCTTGGCGATTACATCGGCGTGGACGCCCTTCACCATCAGATCCTGCTGCACGCGGCGTTTGCCGAAGTGCTGGTTTTCCTGGCGAAGGCGCGTGAAAGTTGCGGCGTACTGCGTGTCGTTCAAGTAGCGTTGTTGTTTCAGACGTTCGACTACAGATTCGATCCATGTGTCGCCGGAGCCTTCCGGCACACGCATTCGCATCAAACGCTTGAGTTCGGCGACCGTGCGCATCTTGCGCCCAAGAGAGCGCACCGCGTATTCATAGAGTTCATCTTCCGTCTGCAGCGGCCGCGGCTTCTTGGATTGCATGGCTAAATTAACTGTGCAGCAAAAGTAGTGAACTCACAAGAACAACCGTTTCTTTGCACCGATTGCCGCTTCGGGTGAATCCTATGGCGTTATGCAAAACACAGGCCCCATCGCCGCCATGAAGCCGCCGCGAGTATTGATCGTGGGCGCGGGGTTCGCGGGTATCAACGCAGCACGTGCGCTGCGGCACGCGAACGTGCGGGTCACCGTCGTTGATAAGAAGAACCACCACACGTTCCAGCCGCTGCTTTATCAGGTCGCGCTGGCAGTTCTGTCGCCTGCGGAAATCGCTTCCCCAGTGCGCACCATCCTGCGCGGACAGTCAAATGCCGAAGTGCTTATGGGCGAAGTTGTCAGCTTCGATCTGGCTAACCGACGCGCCCTACTCAAAAACGGACATTCTCTCGACTACGATTACGCGATCGTAGCGGCCGGGGCGACGCACAGCTATTTCGGACACGACGCATGGGAGCCCCTCGCGCCCGGGCTAAAGACCCTGGAAGACGCCATCGAGATCCGTCGGCGCGTGCTGCTTGCCTTTGAACTAGCGGAAAAACAAGTGCTGGAGCACGATCCGAACCCGACGCCGCTGAATTTCGTCGTCATCGGCGGCGGACCAACAGGCGTGGAGTTGGCAGGAGCGATCAGCGACATCGCGCGACGCTATATGACACGGGATTTCCATCATATCGACCCGAAAGCGGCCCGAGTCATGCTGCTCGAAGGCGGTCCGCATGTCATGAACGCATACCCCGAAGACCTGCAGCGGTCGGCGCTCAAGCAACTCAGCGAAATAGGCGTCGAGGTGCACACTGACACGCTCGTGACCGGAATCGAGCCTGGAGCGGTACTCGTAGCCGACCGGCACATTCCGGCCGCAGTCATCCTGTGGGCCGCCGGGGTTGCGGCGTCTCCATTGGGCAAGATGCTGGGTGCGCCCACTGACAGGAGCGGGCGAGTGTTTGTGGATACCGAGCTCAATATCGTCGGACACTCCGAGATCTTCGTCCTGGGAGATCTGGCAGCACGCGAACAGATAACCGGGCAACACCTTCCGGGTTTGGCGCCAGTGGCGATCCAGATGGGCAAGTGGGTCGCAAAGACGATCATGCGGGATCTCGCTGGAAAGCCGCGCAAGCCCTTCCACTATTTCGACAAAGGAACGATGGCAACGATCGGACGGAACAAGGCGATTGCACAGGTCGGCAAATTACATCTCTCTGGTGTAATCGCATGGCTGGCGTGGCTGCTGATCCACATTACGTATCTGATCGGCTTCCGCAATCGCCTTCTGGTCTTGACCGAATGGGCGTGGACGTATTTCGCGGCGCAACGCGGTGCTCGGCTCATCACTGGAGACACGCAGCTCTCTGGTTGGGGCTCGGCGAATTAGGAAGTTTGCCGTTTTGATTATTGGGGCGCTGGTTGTGGGCTTCCCGATGTTGCCGGTGTGGTGCTCTTTTTCGCCTTTGCGGTGCGCTTCTTTTTCGCTGCGGGCTCGGCGTTGTCCACGATGATTCTCTTGGGTGGCGGTGGCGCCGAAGATTGCGCAGAGGTGGTGTTGCGAAGCGCGAGCAGCTGGGCGGATTGGCGTTGTGCCGCCTGCTCGACCGCATCCCCCAGGGTACGGCGTGCCTGGTCAAAGCGTTGCACGTCCTCGGCGAGTGTCTGGTATTCCGATTTCGAGCCGAACGCTCCGGTGGTCTCCGCCACGTTGCTCAGAACATCGTAAAGTGCCCCGACATTCCGATATAGGCGGAAGAGAGTGACAACATCGTTGGGCGCCCTTCTTACCTGACCAATCAGCTCGGGCAAAGCAGCGGTGAGATTTCGTTCGAGCGAGTCGGTATTCTGCTGCGCCTCACGCTTTACCCCGCCATCGGCCTTCCATTTGTCGATCCGCAGCTTGGCAAGATCGAGATTGGTGGATTGCGCCGCCTGATCGATCTGCGTGGCTACGACAGCGACGTTACTGCCTCCCGTGGGAAGCGACCCAGGTGCGGGTTGTTGGGCAAGTAATGTCGAGGTGAGGGCGAAGGTAACAAAGAAGATGCGGACGTGCTGCATGCGATGTCTGATGCCAAATAGAGCGTTGCTGTTGACATGTTGCGACGTGAGGGAGTTTGACTTAGCTGCGCGAGTCATTGAAAATGATTTTATCCCTTCTAAGAGTGGGCCTGTGGCGCAGTTGGGAGCGCGCTTCCATGGCATGGAAGAGGTCATCGGTTCGATCCCGATCAGGTCCACCAATCGTCTTTAGCGTTTTACGCGAGATCGTCATAGGTTCGCAAGAACAGTAAGGAACAATTTAACTGCTTCCCTTCCTGTTCTTTTTCTTTTGCGTAACCTTCAATATCCATCCGTACAACTCGAGTTGTCCCTTACGTCTGTCAGACGCAATCGTTTGCGTATGCGTAAACAGGGCCTCCTGATATTTTGGTCAAGGCTCATTCGAGCATGGCAGTCTTGCCTGGTGAGCTACTTTGAATACTATTTGCATGGCTCGTCTTGACCCGGTGAAGAATCCCTTTTTAGTCCCTTCAGCATGGATCCAGAGCGAGCGCCTCACTGTTCATAAACGGACAATGCATCGGTAAAATGGACAAAAAGCACGATTCTAGTTTGCCTTGTGCGATGGGAAGCCGTTGTTCCACTAGAACGAAGAGTTAAGCCGCAGCGACGAGCTTTGGCTCTCGAATTGCCTTTCATGTAGCCAGATAACTAGGGGTTGACCATGACCACTGTGCTGCAAGACCTGCGAATCGCCGTTCGTCAATTGCGTAAGTCTCCCGGCTTCTTCATCGCCGCCATTTTGACGCTGGCTTTGGCGATCGGGGCGAATGCAGTGGTGTTCAGCGTGCTGAATGCGTTCATCCTGCGCCCGTTAAATGTACCGCACCCGCAGAGCCTCTACTCGATCCACCATTCGTATGACACGGACGCGCATCAGTCATATCCCGATTACGTGGATATGCGCGATCGCAACCGCAGCTTCGAACAACTCGTCGCTTTTAACGTGGATGGCGCGGCGCTCGATACGGGAGCAGATCCCTCGCGCGTCTGGATATATGAGACCAGCGGGAACTACTTCGACGCCTTAGGGCTTCAGCCATTTCTTGGCCATTTCTTCCACGCTTCCGATGAGCATGGGGCGAACAGCGCTCCGTATATCGTGCTGACGCACGCGTTTTGGCATACTCATTTTCAAGACGATCGTGGGGTATTGGGAAGAACGGTCCAAGTCAACAAGCACCCATTTACCGTCATTGGTGTAGCACCACCCGGGTTTCACGGGACCCTGTTGTTTTTCAGTCCTGACTTTTTTGTACCCCTGGTGAACGCGGGTCAGATCGATGTAGCGAACGATCTGAACGCACGCCGGAACCATGTGATCTTTATGACGATGGGACACCTCAAGGCGGGGGTCACGTCGGCGCAGGCGATCGCAGATTTGAATTCAATCGGAGCATCGCTCGAAAAGAGCTATCCCAAAGAGGATGGCAAGATGAACTTTACCCTGTCGCGTCCAAGCCTCTACGGGGACTACCTCGGGCGTCCGGTGCGCGCATTCCTGACGGGCTTGATGCTGCTGGCGGGGCTGGTCCTGCTGGCTGCGTGCGCCAATTTGGGCAGCCTGTTTGCGGCGCGTGCGGCGGATCGGTCGCGGGAGATGGCTCTGCGGCTGGCGCTTGGATCGAGCCGCACACGCATCTTACGCGGTTTGTTTACGGAGGCGGCGCTCATTTCATTAGTGGGCGGCGCAGCCGGTCTGTGGGCAAGCGTCGTGCTGTTGCGCGGGCTGAGCGCATGGCAGCCGTTTCCGAGATGGCCGCTGCAACTCTCTGTGACTCCGGACTCGAAGGTTTACGTAGTAGCTTTGCTATTGACGTTGGTGAGTGGACTTCTGTTTGGCGCAGTCCCGGTGAGGCTGGTTCTGCGAACGAATCCTTACCAGATCGTCAAGGCGGGATCGACGGGGAAACCGGGGCGGCGTATGAGCGCGCGCGATCTGCTGCTGGTGGTGCAGATCGCGATCTGTGCGGTGCTGGTGACTTCATCGATGGTCGCGCTGCGCGGGCTGGCGCGTTCGCTGCACGACAACTTCGGATTCGATCTGCAGAACAGAATGGTGGTAGATACCGACCTAAGTATGGCCGGGTATAGCGGCGACCGAGTGGCTCCCATGCAGAAGCGCATGATCGAAGCGTTGGAAACGATCCCTGGCGTTGAGTCCGTGGGGCTGGCGGACCAGGTGCCTTTAGGAGACGGCGAAGCCGACTCGAACGTGTTCACAGACAGCACCTCAGACCTTAAGCCGACGAACGCAGCCGCGGATGCGACGATGTTCAAGGTCTCACCCGAGTATTTTCATGCGGCGGGTACGGCGTTGCTGTCGGGCCGGGCTTTCAGCTGGCACGATGATAAAGATGCGCCGCGCGTCGCCGTGGTGAATCGGCCGTTTGCGCGCAAGATATTTGGCTCAGAGACAGGGGCCATCGGAGCTTATTACAAGATGCCGGATGGAATGCGGGTGCAGGTGGTGGGGATTGCGGAAGACGGCAAATATAACAATCTCACCGAAAGTCCGACGCCCGCGATGTTTCTCCCCATCCTGCAATGGCATTCGAGCGGGACATGGCTGGTGGTGCGCTCCAACCGCGATCCGCAGGAGATCGGTGAAGCCATCCGGAGCGCGTTGCGACAAGTGGATGCAGGGCTGCCGGTTTACGTTCAGACGTGGTACAGGGAGATGGACGCAAAGCTGTTTGCCCCGCGCATGGCTACATTTTCGCTCGGAGTGCTTGGTCTGATGGGCGCGATGTTGTCAATCACCGGCATCTTCGGAATGGCGGCGTACTCGGTGAGCAAGCGGCTGCGGGAGTTGGGAATCCGCATGGCTCTCGGTGCACAACGAAAGGAAGTGCTGCAGGCAGCGCTGGGACGAGCGTTCAGACTGCTTGTTTTCGGTTCGACGGCAGGATTGCTCTTGGGCATTTTGGCGAGTCGTGTACTGGCATCCATCGTGTACCAGGCGACGCCGCGCGATCCTCTGGTCCTGGCCGGTGTGGTCGTAGCAATGTCATTGCTTGGACTGGTGGCCACGTGGATCCCGGCGCAACGGGCGCTCTCGGTGGATCCTCTGAGATTGCTACGCGAAGAGTGAGTTCTTAAGGCGTCGAAATCAAGGACGCTACCTTTTCAGCTGATTACTACGTGCTCTTCGCTTGACGCGAGATCAAGTTCCGACCTGGTACTCGCTCTGGACGAGGCCGCTCTGATAATGGCGTGTAGCGATGTGACGTAGCTTAATGTCGTGCGGAAGGCTACCGAAGAGTGGTATTCCGTCCCCAATGAGCACAGGCACCCGGGTAATAATGAGACGTTGAATGAGCCCGGCGCGAAGGAATCTTTGAATCGTGATGCCTCCGTCGATGTACAGGTGGTGTGCACCACTCGCATCGAGCTGCGAAATAATCTCAGCCGGAGACCCCGCCATCAGTTCCACCACTCCTCCGCCGGCTGTTGAGAGATCGATGCCGCTGCTGCTCAGAACTACAACACGCTTGGCGCCATACGGCCAAGGTCCAAGGGTTAGAACCTTCTCGAAGGTATGGCGTCCGATCACGATCGCGTCGACACTGGCAATAAATTCGTCGTAGCCGTGCGGCTCCCCGCCTCCTGGGGGGAGAAAGTCCAGATCGCCATTGCGTCGCGCAATGAAGCCGTCGACGCTGATCCCAATAAACACAGATACCCTCATCGAAATCTCCTCACTCAAAACACACGATAGTCCTCGTTGCCGTTCCTGTCTCGACAGGATGCGGAAACGTCTCTTTCGCACCGCGAATTTGCGCATATCCCGGTATTCGCGCCATCAGCGTTGAACAGAACCGTAGGATCTCGCATGGAAGTGTCGAATTGCTGCAAGCTGCTGAATGCTCCCTAGGTATAGCAAAAAAAGTGATTGTGCTCGCGAAATGCAAAGCACGTTGGACAACCTCGCAAAGTTATGCATTCTCTGATAGTCGATCAAGTCCAATAACTACCATTCGCGCTCACATCCATGGAGGGGTCATCAATGTCAGATTTTTCGTCGAAGTCGATTCCGTCGATTTCGAAGAAACTGGTCCAGCCTGCTTTGTTATTAGGTGTGTTGCTTTTCACATCTTCGGCATTCCCACAAACAACAGATGTCGATTCCGGAAGCATCGCGCCTACACTGGGCGCGAAAGTCGCTTACACCGGTGACGCAACAGGCACAGGCGCGGCGAATGAGACGGCCTGCCAGGAAGACATTAATTGCGATTCCTATGCGCTTAACGTGACAGGAACGCAAGCACAGTGGGCTGGGAAACTAATCGACGTAAAGATCAGTTGGAGCATATCCACTAACGATTACGATCTCTTTGTTCATCAGGGCACGGTTGCAGGACCTATTGTCGGAAGTTCTACCGGCGGAGCTCCTGAAACCATGGAAGAGACGGTCATCGATCCAAGTGCGACTGGTGTAGGACCATACGCAATCAACGCGACTTATTTCGCGACTACTCCTGGCACAGACCAGTACAAGGCAACACTCACCGTTATTAATAAGCCAGCACCTGGCACAGGAATTTATCTAAAAGGTGGGCTCCAGTTCTCTCCGAACGTAGCTGATAAGGCACCCGTTGCCCCGGCAGATGGTGAGCCGAGCAGCCGTACGGACAGCAAGGGCAACTTCTACGTCGGCGCCATTCGTGGCGTGCCCGGAGGCGTTGACCTCTGGTACAACGATCTGCAGCCGGCAAGCAGAAACTTCGACCCCTATATGCGGAATCCTCAATATCGATGCCAGCCGGACTCGATCACAGGCAAGGTCCCACCACAATGTTCCTTCCAGACCGGAGGCGACGGTGGAGGTGATATTGATCTAGCGGTAGGACGTCCGAACCCGCAGACTGGCGCTAACAATAATCCCGCAACGTTGGCGTTCTCGAGTTTGGTTGCGACCAACCTCTCCGTAGGAAATTCCCTTGATCGAGGCGTGACCTTTACGCTCAATCCTCTCGGAAATGTTCCGGGCGGAGCCGCAGCCGATGACCGGCAATGGATGGAGTTCTTCGGTCAAAACTCTGTCTATCTTCTGTACCGCACACTCGCTCCCGCAGTCACGCAGATCCAGCGTTCGGACGACGGCGGAATTACTTATGGACCGGCCGTGACCGCAGGCCTCATCGGACAGACCGGAGGGATCGCCGTAGATCAGAAAGATGGGACGGTTTATGTCAGCGGATCTACCGGCCAGGTATGCGTTGGCGTTCCGCCTTCTCCGGCGTTGCCGCCCACCAGTTACACGTGTACCGTCGCAGCGAGCGATCCGAATGGCGTGTCTCACTTGTTCTTCCCGGTCAAGTTAGGTGGGGACGGAACGGCATACGTGGCCTACTCCAATGATCACGACATCTTCCTTGTCCACTCCTCTGACAAGGGCAAGACTTGGAGCCGTCCGGTTCGCGTCAGCGATGGCCCTGATACCCGTACAAGCGTCTTCCCGCACTTGGAAGTTGGAAAGAAACCTGGCTCGGTGGGGATCGTATGGTATGGAACGACGAATGCCGCCAACAACGACAACGCTAACTGGAGGGCTTTCTATGCGCTGACTCTGAATGCTCTGAGTTCAGTGCCCACCTTCCGGCAGGTAGTCGCGACCGACCACTACATCCATGCCGGGAACATCTCAGAAGGAGGTTTGACTGGCACCGCCAATCGAAACCTCATCGACTACTTCCAGGTGTCATTCGATCCGCGTGGTGCGGCAGTTATCGCCTATACCGACGACCACAATGATTTCAACGGGCACACCTTCGTCACCCACCAGTTAAGCGGACCGGGCATCGATGGCGTGAGCACCAGCGGAGCGGTGCAAGGCGCGGGAGTTCCTCCAGCACCAAAGCCCCCTTCGAGCGGCGCTCAGGTGCTTGATTTCCCACGCGATGTTGCCGATGCATTGTTGGTGGTGACGCCTGCGACCGATCCGCTCGACATACTTTCGGTCACTTATGCTTCCGGGCCGAATCCGCTGAATCCGAGTGACCTTTTGATAGCAGCCACGATGAGGGTCTCGAATCTGTCGGTCGTGCCTCCTGATTCCACTTGGCGCATGCACTTCACTGCAAACGCTCCCTTTGCCGGGATAAGCAGGACTGGTAGCCAGAGTGGTATCCCGGGCAATCCTTACAACGAGTACAGCTTTGCTTTGTCCGATCGAGGCGATCAGTTTTATTTCAAAGCATCGACCGATCCCTCCGGAGCCCAAACGTTCGTATGGGGAACGGCAAAGAGAAACTCGGATGGCTCCATTACTTACACCGACCAGGGACCGGCAAATGGCAAATTCGACCCCGCAAACAATGCAATCAACGTGTCTGTTTCGGTCTCTCAATTGAACCGGATGGTCACGCATGGACCGGCTATCGGACACAATTCGATATTGGCAGGACTACGAGGCAGTGCCTTCACTGCCAGCACCACCGCAAAACGGGACATAACGCGAGGAGGAACTCAGTACGTGATCCCGTAGAGTGGTTCGTCGCTAGACAAAATTGAATCTGCCAATCATGGGAGTACGGCATCCTCGAAGGCTGCCGTACTCCCTTTTCATTGCGGGCCATCAGCGGCATCCACCGCCTCGTAGCATAATGCCAGCTGAGGCATGGATGGAATGATCTATCGAACCCGCCCGGCAGGCATCACCGTCATAAGCCTGTTTTTCGTCTTCGGCACTCTCATGAGCGGGCTCGCGGGCGTGATGCTGTTGTTTCCTGGCAGCGTATTAGAGCCATTGTGGCGTCTGAATCCGCACGCGAGAGAGGGTTTTGCCCTGATCGGACCACCCGCCGTTCTCCTGATGGCAGTTGTGTGTCTGGCGTGCGCCACGGCCGCACGAGGTCTATGGCGTTGTACACGCTGGGGCTATTGGACAGCACTCGCAATCCTGACGATCAACTTAGCCGGAGACTCCGCCAACGTATTGATTGCGCGCGATTGGAGGACCCTGATCGGACTGCCCATCGGCGGCTTGATGATCTGGTATCTGCTCAGGGAAAAACACGTGTTTTCTTAACGTGCGGAGTCGAATCGCAGAGTAGCCAATTAGAATTCTGAGAGGCCCCGGCATCATGTGCAGAAACATCAAAATCCTCTTCAACTTCGATCCGCCAACCACAGACGACGAGGTTCGCGCGGCTTCACTCCAGTTTGTAAGAAAAATCAGCGGCTTTAACACGCCATCGAAGGCAAACGAAGCCGCGTTCCAAGCTGCTGTCGATGAAATTGCCGGCATCTCGGCTCGCCTTCTTCGTTCGCTCGAGACGACCGCTCCCCCGAGGAATCGGGAGGATGTGGCGGCAAGGGCAAAAGCCCGTGCCGCTGAGAGGTTCGGTAGCTGATTCTGCGCGCGATTTGACCCGCCACTAGGCGGCCTGCGAGTGCGCCTCTGAGAGTGTCACATTGACTTCCATCTTGCGCTTGCCGCGATAGACGGTGACTTTGACAATGTCTCCGGCGCGATGCTGATTCATGGCGTGGGCGAGGTCTTGCACATCCTGAATATCTTCGCCGTCGATAGCGATGATGAGGTCTCCGCCGAGGATGATCGGGGTTCTGCCGAGGTAGGCGCGTTCGTTGCCGCCCCGCAGACCGGCGCGCTCGGCGGCCCCGCCTGACGCTACGCGCTGGATCAGCACTCCGTAATCGGCTGGCAGACCCAGCTCTTGCGCGACCTCTGGAGCGATCGGAAGCGGGAGGATGTCGATAGACGGACGACGTACCCGACCCAATGTGATGAGATCATGAAGGACAGCCTTCGCCGCGTTGATGGGGATGGCGAATCCTAACCCTGCAGATTGACCGACCTGGCTGCCCGGCGCAGTCGCAATGATGGTATTGATCCCAATCACATCACCGTGACTGTTCAGCAGCGGACCACCGGAGTTGCCTGGATTGATCGCCGCGTCGGTCTGGATCGCCTCGTCGATGTAGGTCCCGTCCTCTTCGCGCACCTGACGGATGGAGCTGATGATGCCGCGTGTCATGGTTCCGCTCAACCCGAATGGATTCCCGATGGCAAACACTTTTTGCCCTACCTGAAGCGCATGCGAATCGCCAAGTGTAGCCGCCGTCAGGTTCGGAGCGCTGATCTGTATGACCGCAAGATCATGTGAGGGATCGGTGCCGACAATCTGTGCGCGGTATTTCTTACGGTTTGAGAGCGTGACCTCGATCATGCGTGCGTCTTTGATGACGTGATTGTTGGTCAGGATCTGTCCTTCTTTGTTGAGGATGAATCCCGTGCCCAGCCCTTGCTCTGGCACCGGACCGTAAAAGAAGTCGTATGCTACCGCCGTCGAAGTGATGTTGACTACGCCGGGCATCACCCGCTTATAGACCTCCATGTTGTTCTGCTCTTCGGCGTCGAGCGGCGCGCTCGTGGACGCCTGCGTGATCTCCGCGCCGCTAAAGTGCTGCTTCACATAGAGGGAAGGCCCGTTCATCACCTTCGCCAGCGATCCATTGTGCGTGGTGAGAAGAAAGAACAGCGCGACAAAGAGCAGTGCGAGTAGAAAGACCCTGGATCTCATACCTATGCCTGTTTGACGTTGGAGTAAAAAGAACGTTTAACAATGATAATTTCAACACCGGCGCTGCGGGAAGAGGAGTGCGCCTCACGAGGACTTCGGCGGTCCTTCGGCGTTTTCTCCCCGGACGCCAGTTGCGTGGGCATCCTCCGCTTGGGTTCCACCTGCCAAAGCCCGCAGTGATGCCGCAATATTTGCCACCTGCGTGTCAAGCTCCGCAAGAGTTCCTGCATTTTCAATTACAAAGTCCGCTTTGGACCGCTTGACTTCGTCCGGGATCTGGGCAGCGATGCGGCGCTCAGCTTCTGCGCGTGCGTCCGGCAGGAGCTTGGCGCGAGTGGTGGGATCGAGGGGTCCCTCTATCTGCTCCAGCGCGCTTAGGACACGTTCTGCGTATCGTTCGATCTTGCGGTCTTCCGGGGCGACGACAACGATCATTTTGTCGAACTGCGACTCCGAATGAGCTTCGAAGATCAGGGCAGCTTCGACGACCGCGATTCCGCTTGGATCGGTGAGGGCTATCCCTCGCATCCACTCGTCCTGAGCAACAATTACGGCAGGATGGACGAGGGCATTTAGTTCCGGAAGGCGCGACGCGTTCTGCGCGAACGCCTTCGCCGCCAGCCTTGAACGATCGATCGGAGAACCCGGGGCTCCGATCAGGATGTCCGCACCGAATGCCTGGACCACTTGCTCGTAGATCTGGCCTCCGGGCTGCATGATCTGATGCGCAAGCAGGTCGGCTTGCAAGACGTGAAAGCCGCGCTGTTGCAACAGTCGCGCCACCGTCGATTTGCCGCACGCGAGCCCGCCGGTAAGGCCGACAGTGAGCACTAGATCTCCTCTAGGAGGCCACGCCGCATCTTCGAAGCCTTCACCGTGTTTGAGAGCAACATCGCAATCGTCAAAGGACCTACTCCTCCAGGTACAGGAGTGAACTTGCCGGCAACGTTTGCGACCAGCGGATCACAGTCGCCCACAAGGACGTACCCGTTCTTCTCGAAGGCGCGCTGGCGCTTCTCGTTGTCTGGAAAGAACCGCTCGAACTGCTCGCGCGAGGTGAGTTTGTTGATACCGACATCGATCACCGTGGCACCTGGCTTGATCATCTCCGGCGTCACCATCCCCGCGACGCCAACCGCGCAGACGAGAATATCGGCGTTGCGCGTGTGATACTTCAGGTCCGCGGTATGGCTATGACACACGGTAACGGTCGCATTGGCGTTGAGCAGGAGCATGGCAACAGGTTTGCCCACGATGTCGCTCCGTCCGATGACGACGGCGTTCGCCCCGGCGATTTTGACCCCGCTCCGCTTAAGGATTTCTATTACTCCTGCTGGGGTGCAAGGCACCATCGCCGGACGCCGGGTCTGCATCATTCCCACGCTGAGAGGATGAAAGCCATCCACATCCTTTTCGGGGCTGACTGCGAGTAGGATCTTTTGGGAATCCACCTGCTTCGGAAGCGGCAGCTGTACGAGGATGCCGTCTATGTTGTCGCGCTGATTCAGATCGTGTACCAACGCAAGTATCTCCTCGGTGGTGCTTGATGCGGGAGGAGTGATCTTTTCGCTGTAGATGCCCACCTCTTCGCACGCACGTACCTTATTGCGGACATAAACCTCGGAAGCAGCATCATTGCCCACGAGCACGGCGGCGAGCCCGGGACGGAACCCGTGGCTGCTAAGACGGCGGACTTCCTCCGCGATCTCACTGCGAATCTGTGCAGCGATGGCGTTGCCATCAAGAATCTGTGCGGGCATAAGGCAACATCTTAAACCGTCAAGCAATCGAACCGAGAAACCAACCCGATTGCCACACGAGTTAATCCGGTTTCCGCGCGCGATCGACCAGAAGGATCGGTATCCCGTCTTCTATCGGATAAACAAGGCCACATCCAATGCAACGCAGAGAAGCGTTCTGTTGTAAGAGCTTGGAGTGACAGGCGGGACAGACCAAAAGGTCAAGAAGATCCTGAGGAAGCACGGATCGATTGTAGCCGACTCAAGTTGTGGAGCTGCACTGGAACCGCGTCAAACAAATTAGCGTATATGGATTCAAACAGTTGAGAGTGTGATCGCAAAAGGGAGTGCAGCTTGTGGTACTGCTCTGGGCGATTTTGTGGAAAAAGTTCCCTGATTGATATTGGAAACCGATGTAAAGAAGTGTAAGGTTCTGCAACAAAGCACCAATCACAAGTGTCTATATCGCATAGCAGCAACACAACACTAGAGGGTCGGAGGTGGCCGGTATGGTGGAAAAATTCTCAAATGCGGAGTTGACAGCCTTGCGAACCGAACTGCTCAAAGGCAGCCTTGATTCGTTTCAGGTGGCGGAGTTGTTCAACATGTTCTTGCGCGGCCGCGGCTACGGAGTCTCGCGGGCTGAGGCGCTCGGTGCGGTGCTGAGCCTCGAAAGCAAGGGCTGCTCCCTGGAGTCATTGCAATCTGAGCTCGAACGCCTTGCTTGGGTGCAATAACTGAAAAGTGTTAGCTCTGCCCCGAGACTGCGGCAGAGCGGATCGGCCGAGGGCCTCACGCCTTCGGCCTTCTTTTTTGGAGTTCTCCACAGTTTTGTTTTCAGTTCCAGGCTTCTCCACGATGTAAAATTCCATCCACTTTTTGATACGTCGTGAATCGGCTGTGTAGTCTTCAATCCCGCAACTTGGACCTGACCTATGCGCTTAGAAGCATTACGGACATTCTGCCTGTCGCTGCCGCGCTCCACAGAAAGCATCAAGTGGGAAGAACACCTCGCCTTCTGCGTCGCGGAAAAAATCTTCTGCATCACTACCCTCGAACCCGCGCGCGAGAACAAGCTGTCTTTCAAATGCACGCCCGAGATCTTTGCGGAGCTTGTCGAGCGTGAAGGAGTATTGCCTGCTCCTTACCTCGCCCGTAATCACTGGGTGAGCCTCTCCGAGTGGGACGCGCTGCCCTCCGCGGAGCTGAAAGATCGGCTGCGCGATTCATATGAACTCGTGGTGGCCAAACTCCCGAAGAGAGTAAGAGCTGAATTCACCACGGAGGCCCGGAAGCACGCCGATCTGCGCAAAAAGATTGCGTAAGGTTCCTTGAAGCACCTCGGAATAGCCGGCGCCGAGGTGTATCCGTGGTGAATTCCTGTTCGGCGTCCTGCTACGATAAGCCACTGTGGCGAACTTCCCCAAATCCACCTTCCCCGCTAAAGGCGAACGGAACGAAGCCGATGAGGGCCCGAGCCGGATCGTTTCGGCTGCGCTCAATGAGGCCGACGATACATACGAACTAAAGCTGCGCCCGAAGCGGTTGGGAGAGTTCATCGGACAATCCAAGGTCAAGGACAATCTCGCCGTCGCCATCGCCGCGGCAAAGACCCGCAATGAGCCGCTCGACCACGTGCTGCTCTACGGTCCGCCCGGGTTGGGAAAGACAACTCTGGCCACCATCATCGCCAACGAGATGGGGGTGGACTACCAGCAGACATCAGGCCCCGCCATACAGATCAAGGGCGACATGACGGCGATCCTTACCAATGTCAGGCCCAAGCAAGTGTTGTTCTTTGACGAAGTACATCGTCTGCAGCCAGCACTCGAAGAGATCCTCTATTCGGCGCTCGAAGACTGTCAGCTCGACATCATCATCGGGCAAGGGCCTTCCGCGCGAACGCATACCATGTCCATCGCGCCGTTTACGTTCGTTGCGGCAACCACCCGGGCAGGCTTGCTGTCGGCTCCGCTCCGCTCCCGCTTCGGCATCGTGCTGCGGCTGGAGTTCTACACGCACGAGGAGCTCAAATACATCATCACCCGCTCCTCTGAGATCCTCGATATAGGGATTGACCAGCCTGGGGCCCAAGAGATCGCGCGCCGCTCCCGGGGCACTCCGCGTGTCGCCAACCGGCTGCTTCGCCGCGTGCGCGACTATGCGCAGGTCCGTGGCAGTGGCCTCATCGACCATGCGACCGCATGCGCCGCCCTCGAGATGCTTGAGGTGGATGGCAACGGCTTCGATGAGATGGACCGCCGTTTGCTCCGTACAATCATCGAGAAGTTTTCCGGCGGCCCGGTGGGATTGAACACGCTCGCCGCCGCCCTCGCAGAGGAGCCCGACGCGATTGAAGACATCTACGAGCCCTACCTCATCCAATTGGGATTTCTCGACCGCACCCCTCGCGGGAGAGTAGCGACCAAGACCGCTTATGACTATTTCGGCATTCCAATGGGCAGCAAGGGATCGTTGTTCTAGCTAGTGTGTTGTTCTGACAGCAGACGCAGCGTCTCCGTCTGACGGTAGCGGAAGACCGCGGCAATATTTATTCTCACAAACGGGTTCAGTGCGTCTGAGACAAGTGCAAGCGGCAACTCATACACCAGTTCGTCCCGTACGAGCGTTCCCTCGATCCCATCGCGTTCTTCGCGGTGAAAACGGTGACAATGGCGCCAATACTTGAATGGGCCAGAGAGTTGCTGATCGCAAAAATGCGAGGGATAGACATAATCGCTGATCAGCGCCCGCCACGCTGTTCGCATCGGGATGAATGGTATCGGACGGAAGGTGATGTACAGCTCCGAACCGGCCCCCGCTACCGTGTGCGGCACGTGCGGTGCGTCCTCGGGAGTCGTTAGCTTTGCGGATTCAATGTGTGACTTCTGCCAGGCGGGCATGATCGGTGGCAGGTTTTCCGGGTTCGAGAAGAACCCGAACACCTGGACGAGTGGAAATGGAAACCACGACTCGGCTTCGAACTTATGGCGCATAACTATTGGCTTAGATGAACGATTGCGCCTCTACGGAGCGCTTTGTTCTCAATTGTGCGCGATGACGGTGACGCGATGGTAAATCCTTGCCACAATGGAAGTACATGGGCCGCATCCGCGTACTCTCAGACCTCGTTGCCAACAAGATCGCCGCCGGCGAAGTGGTTGAGCGGCCCGCGTCGGTCGTCAAAGAGCTGTTGGAGAATTCACTCGATGCAGGCGCCAGGCATATCCGAATCAATATCGAGGCAGGCGGTAAGAAGCTCATCTCGATCGAAGATGACGGATGTGGCATGGTTACCGACGATGCCCTGCTGGCATTCGAGCGCCATGCCACTTCAAAGATTCGCGATGTGGATGACCTCGATCAGATATCTACGCTTGGGTTTCGTGGCGAAGCCCTGCCGTCGATTGCAAGCGTCTCCCGCCTGACGCTTGAGACGCGCTCGCCTGAAAACGCTGCAGGAGCACGCTTAGAGATCGCCGGAGGCAAGATCCTGCGGGTCGAAGAGGCAGGACTGCCAGTCGGCACTTCGATCAGAGTTCAGGACCTCTTCTTCAACGTGCCCGCCCGCCGCAAGTTTCTCAAGGCCGAACAGACAGAGTTGTCGCACATCGCAGCTCTGGTCACGCACTATGCTCTGGCGCATCCTGAGAAGCACTTTGAATTGCATTCGGCCACCCATCAGATACTCAGTGCCGAGCCGGTGCGGTCGCACGACGAGCGTATCTATCAGATCTTCGGACGCGAGACACTCGATCAACTCATTCCGTTGGCCGCAGAACTCCGGTTAGATCGTGCCGGACTCCCCGAGCCACCTCCCTGGCGGCGCAACGCAGACTACGTTCCACCGGATGTAGGAGTGCTGCGGTTGCGTGGGCTCGTCTCCAAGCCCGAATTGCAAAAACTAAATCGAAATTCCATCTATCTGTTTGTCAATCAGCGACTCATCCGCGACCGCCTTGTTCAGCATGCGATCACTGAGGCGTATCGCAATATCATTCCGCCATCCGTCTTTCCGGTGACCCTGCTCTTTCTGGAGATGCCGGCGGCCGAGGTGGATTGCAATGTGCATCCGTCGAAGACAGAAGTACGTTTCCGCCAGCAGCAGATCGTGCACGATTTCGTGCGGGATACCATACGTGCGGCGTTGATGGCAGCGCGTCCAATGCCGTCTTTCACGCGGGAGATCGCGGCGCAACCATCGGCGGGACAAGCTCTGACCGCTGGCTCTCTTGTCGGCGTCGAAGCGCCTGCGGTGAATCAAGATCGTGGGGAGGGTGAGTTCGCGCTGCGTGCGCCTGAGCAGCCTGCCTACAACGAGCGTCTTCAGTTCACTTCTGCCCTGCAAATCGAGGGGAACATGATCGGCAATCCGATCGTGTTGCCCGACGAGAATCTTCGTATGACTGCAGCGCAGATGCCCACGACACTTGAAGATCCCTGCGGGAACGACGTGATCGACCTGCCCGAGCAGCGGATTCCATGTCGCCTCTCGAATCCCTGCGGCCGCTGGGACAAATACGCGAATCTTTCATTCTCGCAGTCAACGCCGAGGGTCTGTGGATCATCGACCAGCACACGGCGCACGAGCGCGTTCTCTTCGAGAAGATCGTCCGTGATCGCAATGATCGAGTCGTCGAAGGACAGCGGCTGCTGATGCCGCTTATCCTCGACCTCACCCCGAGTCAGTGGCCGGTCTTCGCGGAAATTGCAGACGAGCTGCGCCAAACGGATTTGATGCCGAGCCTTTCGGAGCCCATACCATCGCCGTCAAGACTGCTCCTGCCGGGATCAGGCCCTCTGATATCGAACGCATGCTGGGCGAACTCATCGACCAGATCGACCGCGAGCAGCAGGCGGAGAACATGGAACTGATCCGCACCCGCATCGCCGCCACCGTCGCCTGCCACGCTGCTGTGAAGGTCAATATGCCGCTCGAGATGCCCAAGATGGAGTGGCTCTTACAGGAGCTTGCGAAGACGCAAGCTCCGATGACTTGTCCTCACGGGCGCCCCGTAATCCTGCGCTACTCCGTACAGGAGATCCAAAAAGCGTTCAAACGGACATGGGGCAAGTTCTAGAATCGCGGCCTTCACCATTTACAATCAACGTTCCTATGCATCGTTGGTCGAAGCTCTTTATCCCTACTCTGCGCGAAGCACCCTCAGACGCTGAAGTCGCGAGCCACAAGTTTCTGCTGCGCTCTGGCTACATTCGCCAGGTTGCTGCTGGACTTTACAGCTACCTATTTCTCGGGCAACGCTCGTTCAACAAGATCATGAATATCGTCCGGGAAGAGATGGACACCATCGGGCAGGAATTCTTTCTGCCCTCGCTCGGAACAAAAGAGCTGTGGTCGGAGTCAGGCCGCTGGACTGCCATGGGCGACAACATGTTTCGCCTCAAGGACCGCAAAGGCGCGGAACTTTGCCTGGGCATGACACACGAAGAGGCGATGACCGACATTGCGCGCAAGGAACTCCGAAGCTATAAGCAGCTTCCGCAGATCTGGTACCAGATCCAGACAAAGTTCCGCGATGAACCGCGCCCTAAATCCGGCTTGCTGCGCGTGCGCCAATTCATGATGAAGGACGCTTACAGCTTCGATATCGACGCCGCTGGGCTCGACCTCTCCTACAAGAAACACTACGACGTCTATGAGCGGATATTCCACCGCTGCGGACTCGATTTTGTCGTCGTGGAGGCCGATACTGGCGCGATGGGGGGCACGCAATCACACGAATTCATGATTTACACCAACGCAGGTGAAGACTTAGTGGCAAGCTGCGCGAAGTGTCGCTATGCCGCTAACGTGGAAAAGGCTACGTCAAAGCTCGCGCCTGTCGAAGACCTCGCCTCTGTCGGCGGCGGAGAGGTAGAAGAGGTTTCTACGCCGGGCATGCGCACCATCGAGGAGGTCTCGAAATTCCTCGGGGTCTCACCCACGCAAAAGATCAAGACGATGGCGATGATGGGCACGTTCATCACCGGGGATAGTAAGAAACTCGTCGCTCGCATCGTTGCCCTCGTGCGCGGTGACCACCAATTGAATGAAGCGAAACTAATGGCAGCGACAGGCGCAATCGAACTGCGCCCCATGCAGGAAGATGAGATCCAGGAGCTTTTCAAGTCTCCTGCAGGATATCTTGGTCCGGTCGGCCTCCGCGCCTCCGTTGAGCACGCGCGTATGGATGACAAGTTCACCATGGTGATTGCCGACGACGCACTTAAAGGCCGCCGGAACTTCATCTCCGGCGCAAACAAAGAAGACTTCCACCTTCGAAACGTCACCCCGGATCGCGACTTCACGGTCACGAAGTGGGCAGACTTGCGCATGGTGAATGAAGGCGAACCCTGTCCGAATTGCGGCGAACCGCTCAAGGTCGCAAAGGCGGTCGAGGTCGGACATATATTTAAGCTGGGATACAAGTACTCGCAATCCATGGGTGCAAGCGTGCTTGACCACAACGGCAAGGAAGTTGCCCCGATCATGGGTTGCTATGGAATCGGGATCGAGCGCATCCTCACCTCCGCGATCGAACAGTCGAATGATGCTGAGGGATTCTGGTTGCCGCGTAGCATCGCTCCCTTCGAAGTCGTCATCACGCCGACGAAAACTCGCGACGAGACCATCATGCGCGCCGCCGAAGACATCGCGCGCACACTGGAATCAGCAGGACACGACGTACTTCTCGATGACCGCGACGAACGCGCCGGAGTGAAATTCAAAGACGCAGACCTCGTGGGCATCCCGTACCGCGTAAATGTCGGAAAGAAAGTTGCGGAGGGCAAGGTCGAGGTAGTCACCCGTGCCACCCGCAGCAGCGAAGACGTGAACATCTCCGATATCCAGGAGAGATTTGCGGCGCTAGCTCATCAGCGCTCGTTGTAACTCTTCACTGATCCGCAAAGCACGGTCTAACCGGATGCGTGTCGTGCGTCCGAGTCTCTTGTCCTCGAGAGCGATCGTTAGATTCAAAAGCAATGCTGTAAGCGGGCCGGACATTTCAGTAGCAATGGCCGCCCGCTCCGCCTTATGTGCGGTCTTGCGATCACGCTCCCTCCGCTCGAGCGCCGCTCTCGTCTCCCGTGCGATGCGCTCAGCCGACTGGATCGCCGGATTGATGATCACCGGCAGCGCCACTCCGGCGTACTTCCATACAAGTGCGGCAGCAGCGGGATCGGATTCGAGCAGTCGCTGGTCCATGACGAATGCACTCGCCGATTCGCACTTAAGTGCGTTGATAAGTTCTTGTAGCGAGTCGCTGTCGCGGATTTCCCTTTTGGTCTCCTTCTCGATCAAGCCGCGGAGTTGAGTGTCAGCTTCAGCCAGAACTAAAAGGATCATGGCGCGACCGCAGCAAAATGAAGGTCGGTTCCCGCAGCCTCATACTCCCTCAGCTTGCGGTAGAGGGTGGTCTTACCGATGCCGAGATGCTTGGCGGCCTCAAGGCGGTCTCCTCCCAACTTTTGCAGTGCTTCAAGGATCGCGGTCTTCTCCAACTCCGCCAACGGAATGATTCCTGGAGGCACCGGCTGCCTCTGACTCACTGCAGTCTCTTGCGCGTGAGATTTGATCTTTGTGAGCAGGTCTTCCGCGCTGATTGAGCCGCCCGTCGCCACGCTGCATGCCCGCTCGATGCACGTCTCAAGCTCTCTTACATTACCGAGCCAGTCGTACTGCATGAGGCTTTGCATGAATCCATCGCTCAGGCGCAATCCGATGGAGCGATTGCGTGAAAATCGCTGGAAGAAGTGTTCGGCGAGCAAGGGAATGTCCTGTTTTCGCTGCCGCAACGGAGGCACCCTCACGTGCACCACATTGAGCCGAAGGTAGAGGTCACGGCGGAAGCTTCCGTTTGCGCATAGCATCTCCAGATCGCGGCTCGACGAGGCAAGCATGCGCACGTTCCAGGGACGGGTAGCGGTGCTGTGCAAGGGCCGGTACTCCCGGTCTTGCATCGCGCGCAACAACTTCCCCTGCACGTTCAGAGGGAGCGCCGCAATCTCATCGAACAGGATCGTTCCACCTCCAGAGGCAGCAATCAATCCGTCCGGGCTGTGGTTCGCTCTGCTCGAATCTCCAAAGAGCTCGGCTTCGAGGCGGGATGGCATCATCGCCTGGCAGTCAACGACGATGAAAGGATGCGCGGAGTTTGGTCCCGCCGAATGGATCGCGCGCGCAGCCAGTTCCTTGCCCGTTCCGCTCTCTCCCGTGATCAACGCCGGAGAAGCGCTCGTCGCAGTCCGGCTGATGATGCGATAGAGCTTCTCCATCTCAGGTGAATCGCCCACCATCCCGAGATAGCCGCGATGCACCGCCATACGCTCCCGTATCCCTCTTGCCTGTTGCGTAATGCGTAATTGCTGTGCGGCCCGGATGAGGGCCGTTCGCAGCTCTTCGAGGTGAAAAGGCTTGACCAGAAAATCGTACGCGCCGAAACGCATCGCCTCGACCGCGAACGGCACGGAGGTGCTGGCAGATACGATGATGACCGCCGCATCGGGACGCATATCGCGGATCCACCGCAGCAACTCCAGCCCGCCCGCAGGCAGGCGCAGATCCATCAGGATGATGTGAACAGCGAACGTCGAGGCAATATGCCGCGTCGCGTCGGCGGATTCCGCGAGCCGGACTTCGAAGCCCAGCGCCTTTGCCACATCGCGGCACGCTTCGCGGACGTGAGCATCCGCATCCGCCACTAGTATCGTCAACGCATCCGCAGCACGGATGCTCGCAGTATCAGACATGACTTTCGTGGCGGCCCATCCATCATCGCCCGATGAGCAGGAACAATCAAGCGATATTCAAGCCATGTCGTTGAGTCCATCTTGAGCAAGAAAAAACCGGTCTAATGACCGGCTCAATCCTTCTTCTAATGAGAAACAATTCAAGGTTAACCCGCCGCATCGCTGTGCCCTTCATCTCTCTGCGAATCAAGAGCACCGTCGATCGGATCGTTGCTCATATGCAGAAGACGTTCCTCCCAGGAGTGGTCCAGCGCGGCGTAAGCAGGCTTATGTTCCGCAACCACGTGTTCATCGATCTCTTCTTCTCTCGTTCGGGCGAGATCGTTGACGATGAAGGTGCCGACCACACCGCTGATGAGTGCCACCGTCACGAGCTTCCAGTTGCCATTGGTTGCGACCCCAAAGCCGCGGAAGACAGTAGCGCCACCAATGGCGCAGATGATGCCTATCACAGCATCTACGGCAGTACTCCAGTGCACCGTGTGGAAGCGGACTAGCCGCCCGGTAGCAATGCCGGCGACGAGTCCGGCTAGAAGCCAATAGACTGGAGCCATGGATGCTCCTCCCGTTGCACCGGAAGCGGAGGACCTGTGTCCTCCCTCCTAGCGAGTACTGATCAAACTGCCTGACGATTCCCCGTGACCAGTCGAACCAGCCACGTGAGCAGCACGGCGCCAATGACCGCCACGATGATCGTATAAATCAAGCCGCCTTGGCCGGCAAAGCCGAGCGCCCGCATGATGAAGCCTCCAACCACAGCTCCAACGATTCCGACAACGATGTCCATCAAAGGACCGAACCCGCTGCCGCGCATGATCTTACCGGTGAGAAAACCCGCGATCAAACCTACAATAATCCACCAGAGCAAATGCATGTAACCCTCCCGAGTTTCACGTACGCATGCGGTGTGATGCGCGATTGAACGCACACTCTCGCTATCGAGAACCGCTGACCTTAGTAGAAGTAGGTGGCAAAAGGTAGGTTGCCTACGCACACGTTAAAATACATACGTGAGCTCTGATAAACCCATGGTGGAACCACAGTTAACCGACCCGGTTCCGACCCTCGATCTCTCCCGGCAGTTCGCTTCCATACGTGAGGAGGTGCTCACAGCGCTCGCTCGCGTCTGCGCTTCGCAGCACTATATCCTTGGCGAAGAAGTGAAGCGTTTTGAACAAGATAGCGCTATCTCTTTCGGCACTCGGCACGGCGTCGGATGCGCCTCCGGCACCGACGCCTTGTGGCTCGCAATGGCAGCCGCTAAGGTCGGACCCGGCGACACAGTCATCACGACACCCTTTACGTTCTTCGCCTCAGCCAGTTCGATCACCCGGGTGGGCGCGACTCCGGTCTTCGTCGACATCGAAGCAGACACCTTCAACCTCGATCCCAGACAGCTCGAACAAGCCTCGGACCGCGCTGGAAAAGCGCTCAAGGCAGTCATGCCCATCCATCTCTACGGGCAGTGCGCGGACATGACCCGGATCAACGCCATTTCCAGCCATCGCAACATCTCCGTCATCGAGGACGCAGCACAGGCATTCGGCGCAAAGTGGGACGGAGTGCCCGCCGGTGCGCTTGGCGACATCGGTTGCTTCAGTTTCTATCCCACCAAGAACCTGAGTGCGTATGGTGACGCCGGTCTATGCACCACCGGCGACGATCAACTCGCGGATCGGATGCGCATGTTGCGCAACCACGGCAGCCGCAAGCGCTACTACCACGAGGAGATCGGCTGGAATAGCCGGCTGGATTCCATGCAGGCAGCGGTCTTGAACGTAAAGCTGCCGCACGTCGAACTCTGGAACAATCTACGGCGAGAGAAGGCCTGCTATTACCACAAACTCTTCAACGATGCAGGTCTGACCAGCTCCGGAAAAGTCACGCTCCCTGTTACGCGCGATAAGGCGTTCCATATCTATCACCAGTTCGTCGTCCGGGTTGAAAATCGCGACCAACTGCGTGCATTCCTTACCGAGCGCCGGATCGGGTCCGAGGTGTACTATCCCGTGCCGCTCCATCTTCAGGAGTGCTTTGCATACTTGGGATACAAGAAAGGCGACTTCCCGGTCTCCGAACGTGCCGCCCAGGAGGTCCTCGCTTTACCCATCTTTCCTGAGATCACGAAAGAAGAGCAGGAGCGGGTCGTGGCTTCAGTCGCAAGCTTCTATCGTTAGCGCGTGTTACGCCGGTACACGCGCACTCACGGCACGCCTCTCCATCGAGAGCTCCTCAAGTAACTGCTCGTGATAGCGGGAGGCATCGCGCATAAGCCGTTCGCCTTCGGATGTGCCCTGGTTCGCATTGGCGCCCATAAGACAGTAGCCGCAGCGGAATGCCAGATAAGCGATGGTCCAATCGCGCAAGCGGGAGCGAATGAACATATCGCCCGATAGCTCACTGTAAGAACGCAGCAACCGTGCGCGCGCATCCACGCTTAAACGCCACTCAGCGATCACTCCTGCGATGTCCCATGCGATATCGCATGGACCGGGAAAGAAGTGGTCGTCGCCGTGCACGGCCCCGTCGAGTTTGCGCATGCCGTAAGGGGTCCGCATGAACTTGTGCGGAGCCATCCGGTTGTCCGCGTATACAGGGAACTCGATGCGCAGAGCGGCATCGTACTCCTCACCCGTCAGCTCTTTCGTATTGAATCGCACCATGCGGTTCAGGTCGACGAGATTGTCTTCTGCCTCGACAGCGTCGGCGGCGCAGAGCCGGATGCGTCCATCGAGATACCGGACCATGAAAAGCTCTGCCTTCTCATTCCACCGTGGGACGACAAACGCCGCACCACCCTCCATCCAGAACTCTGCGAAGCCTTCCACCCCTCCATCCGCCCTGGGTCCCAGCTCCGCCTCTGCAAGATTTTGATAGCGCTTAAGGACGGGTGCGCCGTAATGTCCGAAGCCGATGAAGCGGAAGATGCGGTGATCATCGCGCGCGAGGAATTTCGGTGCCTCCACTTGCCGCCAGACACCTGGCCAGAGTGTTTCATCGTCTCCATAGATACGTCGCCGCCAATGGTCGGCGGAGTACCACTTCTCTTCCTTCACTCCGGGTGGCAAATAGGGGAGGGTTCGGTGTGTGTTGAGGCGTGGCCACCTCGATCCGGCGTTAGGCATGACAAGATGTTGCGGATCAGGCTGTGCAGTGCAAAGAACAGTAATACTCGAGATTGGGACCCCATGACTCTCAAGCGCTTCGCACGTAGAGATCAAGGATGAGCCGCTGAATCCCGGGCCTTCATCCACAACATAGAACTGCGACCCTCGCGTGAGTTGCTGATGAACCCAGTTTTGCTGATCGCCAGTCAGTGCGACCGTACGCTCATAGGGATGTCCGACGGGGCGAACGGTAATGCGCTCTGCCCCCAGCGTCGCCGCTACTACAGCAGAGAGTGTTGTGCCGATCGAGCGGATACCGACGACCGCTGCGGGTGTGTCTGCGGGATGAACATCGTGTGCCAGCTCCCGGAACGCAAGCGGATGGAGAAGGTAGAACGCAAATCCTTCCGGCGTACCAATGCGGACATCTTCGGGACAATCTGCACCGGCGTTGACCTCATCGATCTTCAATTCGGTGCCGCGGACGAGGGCTGCGGCCGCCGCATCCGTAGCGATGACGACTTGCGACAGGTCGCAATCAGCGTCGGCAAGCGCCGCTTCCAGTTCTCCCGCACGGAGCAGTACATTGAGCGGCGAACCGGCTTTGATCTCCTGATTGAGTGCGGTCACAAGGGTCGAAGTCTTGATGCGACGTTTGCCGTCGCGAAACACCCACATCTTCGATCCCAACTCTGGCGTGAGACATACGTGCGTCCGCTGCGCTTTTCGATCCATCGGTTATGCTGCCCGCTTTGTGCCGCCGCTGCGGCGCTCGCTACGGCTGACGTCGCCGTCTTTGTCGATGAAGTAAAGGAACTTGTTATCGCGCTCAACCGCGTGATCTACCATCACTTCGGCATCGCTGGAGCCAGATTTGTGCTTGCGGCATACGCTGCCGTTTCCGTCAATGAAGTAGAGAAAATTCTTGTGGTCCCGCTCGAGACCCAGCGTCTTCACTTTTTCCGCCATAGGGTACATAGGATGGCGGTAAGTTCCCTGCTGCTGCCCGCCGCCCGAGCAGTTTCCAGTGACTAACGACCGTGTTTTCTGGAACGATGCCGCCCGGATAGCTGACCTTCGTTCTGTTTTTTGCGCTGCACCCTCTGCTCCGGCTGCTCGCCCGGAGCATAGACCCGTTTCACCAGCACTCCTTCGAGCCGGTATTTCTTGTCACGCATCGCTCCGTTGTCGTCAGCGACCCGGACTGTGAACGTCGGTAGAACGCCGTCTTTCCCGAAGTCCTCGCGACCGATGACGACCGGCAGCACGCCGTTGAGATCGCGTTCGCGGTACGCCGTCTCATAATGATGTTTTTTGGTATTCCACGTGAAGACGCGAAGACCATCAAAGTCATGCGCCTGTCCATCGTGGGGCTCGTTCGTAAGCATGAGGTAATAGGGGACTTGATGGTTCGGCTTGTCTGACTCAGGATCTGACACGGTGGCGAGAACGAAGGCGGCAACGACCCGCTTCCCTTCTGCGTACTGCGCCACCTCCATCGGCACGTCAATGTCAACCATCCGGCCGAGCACCCATCCCACGCGATGACGCGTGTCTCGCACTAGCCACCAGTCCTCGAGTGGTCCCGGATCGGCAGCAGGTTGAGTAGCCGGTGCAGCCTTTACGTTCGCCGCAGCAGGAGTTTCGGGTGTGGCGTTCGTATTCGGCTTCGACGCGGCCAGCTTCGCCTCCGACTTGCTCTTTCGAGTCTTGTCCGGAACGGCCACTCTTGGCTTCGGAGGCGGTGTAATTTTAGTGACCGCGTTCTTCCCCGTCACTGCTCGCTGGATAAGTTCGACCTTCTCGTTTTCTTTAAGCTGAAAGAGCTTTTCGGAGTCGCGCGCCGGGGTGACGTGCATATTGACGTCATTCCTCACGGTCGCATGCGCCTGTGCCGGAGCGTTCGCATATTTCTTCCCCAGCTCTTCCAGCTGGTTATAAACGGACCCATCAACGAGATATCGCTGCTCGATCCATCCTTCGAGCCCCTTGTCCGAACGCACTTTGACAAAGCGGCGGTCATGGGCGAGGACGACGACGCGCTCGCCGTTCTCAATCACCCCCACTTTGTTGTACACCGCGGAGATGCGGTCCCGCAGCAGCGCCTGTGGCGCGGAGACATATGCGATCTCGCTCGCACCAGCGCGGTCGTGCTTGCATCCCGCGCACAGTGCTAGCAACAAAAGAGCAAGAGGAAGGGGCCGTGGAAAGCGCATGTTTTGGAAGTGTCGCAAGATGCTGTTTCCTTTATACGACAGCGATGCCTATGCGCGATATCAGCGGATACACTCAATATATGCCGCTCGACTTCTCTAAGTCCCTCCATTTGCGACGCCGTGCCGAACAATTCATTCCCGGCGGAGTGGATTCGCCGGTGCGTGCCTTTCTCGCCGTGGATGGGGATCCTCCTTTTGTGGTGCGTGCTCAGGGCGCTTACATGTACGACGCGGACGGCAACGAATACGTGGATTATGTCGGTTCCTGGGGCCCGATGATCCTGGGCCACGCCGATCCCCACGTCTTGGCGGCAGTCAAAGACGCAGCCGATCGCAGCACCAGCTTCGGTGCCTCCACTCCTGCTGAAGCGGATTTGGCGGAAGAGATCGTTCACGCCATGCCCTCGATCCAGAAACTGCGCTTCGTCAGCTCCGGGACCGAGGCGACGATGTCTGCCATCCGCCTCGCGCGCGCTGCGACCGAGCGCAAATACGTCGTCAAATTTATCGGCTGCTACCACGGCCACGCCGATTCGCTCCTTGTGAAAGCAGGCTCCGGCGTTGCCACGCTCGGTATACCCGGCTCAGCCGGTGTGTTGGAGGAGCTGGCACAGTTTACGCTGGCGCTGCCCTACAACGATGTCGCGGCGGTCAAAGCAGCGTTCGCCAAATTTCCGCAGCAGATAGCCTGCGTCATCGTTGAGCCCATCGTCGGCAACATGGGCACCGTGCTTCCCGCAGAAGGCTACCTGAAGACGCTGCGCCGATTGACCGAGCAACATGGCGCGCTCTTGATCTTCGACGAGGTGATGACCGGGTTTCGCGTGGCATATGGCGGCACGCAAGAACTCTACGGGATCTCTCCCGACCTCACGACATTAGGAAAGATCATCGGCGGCGGACTCCCTGTCGGAGCCTACGGCGGCCGAGCAGATTTGATGGATCTTCTGGCGCCGCTCGGTCCGGTGTATCAGGCAGGGACGCTCTCCGGCAATCCGCTGGCGATGGCAGCCGGACTGGCGAACCTCAAGCAGTTGCGGGAACGCAAGTCGGAAATCTATTCGCAGTTGGAGCGCACCTCACACGAAATAGCCGAAGGCGTCGCACGAATTGCCAAGGAACAAGGTATCGCCCTTACCACCAACCGTGCCGGATCGATGTTCACATGGTTCTTTACCGGCACACCCGTAACGGACTACGCTACGGCCGAGCAAAGCGATACGCAGCGCTTCGCCCACTTCCATCGCGCCATGCTGGAAAACGGTGTCTGGCTTCCTCCTTCTCAATTCGAAGCCGCGTTTGTGAGCGCCGCCCATGGCCAGCCAGAGATAGAACGGACACTCTCGGCAGCACGAAAAGCCTTCGCCGCAATGCAACAGCTCGCTTAGCCTGCTTGCGAGTTGCGGGTTGCGCATGGGTCCGCGTGCAAGTAGACTCCGGCCATATGAAGGCTGCTCTCGCGAAATCTACGCCTCTCGACGCTCTTTTTGATGACCTGGAATCACTCCTTCAGCCCTACGCGCCTTCCTTTTCCGTCATCACAGGCTCGGTCAAGAACAAACGCGACATCCACCTGATCTCAAAAAAAGAAATGACTATCGCCGGACGCAAACGCAACGAACTCTACTTCGTCAGCTTGATCGCGCAGAAGGGATACGTCGGTTTCTATTACATGCCCATCTACTGCGAGCCCGCACTCCTTCCGAAGCTTGGTTCCGCGCTTCAACAGCTGCTCAAAGGCAAATGTTGCTTCCACGTGAAGTCGCTCACTCCCGAACTTAAGTCGCAGATCCAGGCTGCTCTCCAGCTCGGACAAGCGCAGTACGAGAAGAACGGATGGGTGTAACTACCCGCACCTAAGCTTTCGGTCAATCTTCAGCCACTCGCTATAATCAAGCATGGCGACGCTGCGCCAGGAACCGACCCCAGAGGACGCCACGAAAACGCGCTTTGACGCGTTGCTGAAGACCGTCCAATCGAACCGTCCGAGTGACGATCGCAGCATCATTGAACGCGCCTACCAGTTCTCTCTCGAACATCACCGGGGACAAACCCGTGCTTCGGGTGAACCCTTCCTAACGCATCCTCTCGAAGTGGCGCAAGTCCTCGCCGAGATGAAACTCGACACAAGCGCGATCGCCGCCGGTCTGCTCCATGACGCGGTCGAGGACACCCCGGCGACCACCGAACAGATTCGCGAACACTTCGGCGAGCAAGTAGCGCACATCGTCGAGGGTGTCACCAAGATCGACAAAATCCAGCTTGCGAGTGCAAGTAAAGAAGAGCGGCAGGCGGAAAACGTCCGCAAGATGATGCTGGCTATGGTGGACGACATCCGCGTCGTCCTCATCAAACTCGCGGACCGGCTTCACAATATGCGTACGCTCGAACACTTGGCGCCCGATCGTCAGGTGCAGATCGCGCGTGAAACGCTCGACATCTACGCACCCATCGCGCACCGGCTTGGCATGGGCAAGGTCCGCGGAGAACTCGAAGACCTCGCCTTCCGCTACGTCGATCCGATCGCCTACAAGCAAGTGCACGATTCGGTAGAAGAGCGGCGCAAGGCGGGCGAAGCATTTCTCGAAAAGACCGTCCAGACGATCCGCGCAAAGCTCACGGAGAACGCCGTCGATCCCGTGCAAATCGATTGGCGCATCAAGCGTCTCTTCTCCATACAGCAGAAATTGTTGCGCCAGCGCATCACCGTGGATCAGGTGTACGACCTTCTCGCCGTCCGCATCATCACGCGGTCGGTAAAGGATTGTTACAGTTCGCTGGGAGCGATCCATTCGCTGTGGCGGCCCGTGCCCGGCAGGATCAAGGACTTCATCGCAATGCCGCGTCCCAACCTCTATCAGTCCTTGCATACAACAGTGATGACGGAAGCCGGCATGCAATTTGAAGTGCAGATCCGTACCGAAGAGATGCACAAGCTGGCCGAAGAAGGCATCGCCGCCCACTGGAAATACAAAGACGGCTCGCCGGTCTCCGCAAAGGATGAACAGCGCCTCTCATGGCTGCGCCAGGTCGTGGAGTGGCAACGCGAGGTCAGCGATCCCAACGAATTCATATCCACGTTGAAGATCGATCTTTACCCCGAGGAGGTGTACACCTTCACTCCGAAGGGCAAGGTGGTCATCCTGCCGCGCGATGCGACGCCCGTCGATTTCGCTTACAGCGTTCACACCGAGGTCGGACAGATGTGCACCGGCGCCCGCGTCAACGGACGCATGGTGCCTCTCAAATACAAACTCCACAACGGCGACATCGTCGAGATCATCACCCAGACCGGACACACCCCCAGCCGCGACTGGCTCACCTTCACCAAGAGTTCGCGCGCGCGCAACAAGATCAAGCACTGGCTGCAGGTGCACCAGCGCGAGCGTGCTATCGAGATCGGACGCAAGCTGATCGAACGTGAGGCCAAAAAATACCGCGTTCCCCTGAAAGAAGTGACCGACGCGCACTACGCAAAGATCGCGGGGGAATACGGCGTCGCCACATCACAAGACCTGCTCGCTGCCATCGGCTACGGACGCGTCGGACCGCGCGGCGTACTCGCAAAGCTCGCTCCTGAGTCGGCGCAAGAGATCAGTCCCCGCCCGGATTCAGAACTCGATCCCGGATCGCAACAGGGCCTCACCGGAGTCATACGCCACATCTTCCAGGGCGACTCGGGCGCGCTCAAAGTCGTCGGACACAACGATCTTCTGATCTATCGCGCGCGCTGCTGCAATCCGATTCGCGGTGAAGACATCGTCGGATACGTCACCCGCGGCAAGGGCGTCGCCGTCCATTCAAAATTCTGTCCCAACGTCACGAATCTGCTGTATGAGCCCGACCGCCGCATCAATGTTGAATGGGCTAAAGTGCCTACCGCCGGAGGAGCGAAGGCTGTTGTTCCGAAGCTCAGCTATCCGGTCAAGTTGAACGTATTCTCAGACGACCGCACCGGAATCCTGAAGCAACTCACCGCGGTCGTCAGCGACGAGAACGCCAATATCCGCAACATCTCAACCGAGATTGAGCACGGCGTCGCCGCCAAGATCGAGCTCATCCTCGACATCGAAGACCTCAAGCATCTCGAGCGGATCGTCCGTGGTGTCCGGCAGATCCAGGGCGTGCGCGAAGTACAGCGCATCAAGAAGATCTAGTCCGCCGCACCGCTCCATCTTCTACAATCGATTGCATGAAGCAAGCCATCGCCACCGACCGCGCTCCTCAAGCCATTGGACCCTACTCGCAAGCCATCAAGGCCAACGGATTCATCTTCGTCTCCGGTCAGATCCCCATCGATCCAGCGACTGGACAAGTGATCGAGGGTGGCATCCCGCAGCAGACCGAGCGCGTGATGAAAAACCTTGCTGCCATCCTCGCCGAGGCCGGAACGAGTCTCGCCAATGTCGTGCGCGCCACCGTGTTCCTGCAGAGCATGTCAGATTTCGCGGCGATGAACGAAGTCTACGGCAGGCACATGACCGCCAACGGCACCGTCCCACCAGCACGCTCCACAGTCGCCGTCGCAGGATTACCCAAGGACGTGCTCGTCGAAGTAGACGTAATCGCGACTCTATAAGTCTGCGAAGCAGCGCTTTAGCGCTGCCGGGTTAGCTCCAACACGAAACGATCTCTGGAGGTGACAAATCAACAAATCTGAAATCCCTAGCACCTAGCCCCTAACACCTAGCACCTCTCCCCACCCCCTGCTATCCTCTATCCATCCCCGGCGTAGCGGACCCGCCTTGTGCGCGGAAACTGCCGAACACTGTGACAGCATCCGCCGTGCGCCGAGAAAATGAGAACGATTCCCATGGCAGAGACCATCAAGGTCACCCTGCCCGACGGCAGCATTCGTGAGCTGCCCCAGGGCGCAACCGCACTCGACGTCGCCAACCAGATCAGTCCGCGTCTCGCCGACGCCGCTTACATCGCCAAAGCAAACGGTAAGCTGGTCGATCTCAGCGCACCGCTGAGTGAAGACACCGAACTCCGCATCCTTACCGACAAAGACCCGGAGGCGCTTGAACCGCTGCGCCACTCCACCGCGCACGTGCTCGCCACCGCCGTCACCGAGCTCTTTCCTGAGACCAAGCTGGGGCACGGCCCACCGACCGAGAGCGGATTCTTCTACGATTTCTATCGCCCAACTCCCTTCACTCCCGACGACCTCGCGAAGATCGAAGCGCGTATGGCCGAGGTAGCAGCCCGCGGAGACAAGTTCGCGCGCGAATGGGTCGGACGCGAAGACGCGCTCCAGAAATACGAAGCCGAAGGCGACTGGATGAAGGTGCACTTCATCAAGAAGCACACCGCTGACGGTGGAGAGGACAAGGTCAGCTTCTATCGCAACGGCGGTTTTGTAGATTTCTGCCGCGGCCCCCACGTCCCCTCAACGGCAAAATGCAAGGCCTTCAAACTCTTCTCCATCGCCGGCGCCTATTGGCTCGGAGACGAAAAGAACCAGCAGCTGCAACGCATCTCCGGCACCGCCTTCTTCAATAAAAAGCAGCTTGACGATCACCTCAACGCCCTCGAAGAGGCGAAGAAGCGCGACCACCGCGTGCTCGGCAAGCAGCTCGATCTCTTCTCCATTCAGGAGCTCGCCGGTCCCGGCCTCATCTTCTGGCACCCCAAGGGCGGGCTCATCCGCAAGCTCATGGAAGACTGGATGCGCGACGAATATCTGAGGCGCGGCTACTCGCTCGTCTTCACGCCGCACGTCATGCGCACCGAACTCTGGAAGACCAGCGGACACGCCGGCTACTACGCGCAGAACATGTTCACCCCCATGGAACTCGACGATGCGGACTACCGCATGAAGCCGATGAACTGTCCGGGACACATCCTCATCTACAAAGACCAGCTACGCTCCTATCGTGATCTGCCCGTACGCCTCGGCGAACTCGGCACCGTCTATCGCTACGAGCGCTCCGGCGTGATGCATGGGCTCCTGCGCGTCCGCGGCTTCACCCAGGACGACGCCCACATCTTCTGCACCCCCGATCAGATCGAAGACGAGATCATCGGATGCATCGACTTCGCCCTCGCCGTCCTCAAGATCTACGGCTTCAAGGACTACAAGGTAGAGCTTTCGATCTGGGACCCCAACGACCGCAAGAGCTACATCGGCGGAGAAGAAAATTGGGACCGTGCGATCCACTCTCTTGAGAACGCTTTGAATCGCCGCAACATTCCCTTCACCACCATCCCCGGCGAAGCGGCATTCTATGGCCCCAAGATCGACGTAAAACTCGTCGACGCCATCGGACGCCTCTGGCAGCTCTCCACCGTGCAGTTCGACTTCACCCTTCCCGAACGCTTCGGCCTCGAATACGTCGGCGAAGACGGACAGCGCCACCAACCGCTCATGGTCCATCGCGCACTCTACGGATCGATCGAGCGCTTCTTCGGCGTCCTCATCGAGCACTACGCGGGCAACTTCCCCGTCTGGCTCGCTCCAGTTCAGGTCGCTCTGGTCCCGATCGCCGAACGCCACGCCGAGTACGCGCACCAGGTCGCCGCGCAACTCGAGGCAGCAGGCCTGCGGGTCGCGATCAACGAACGCAATGAGAAAATGAACGCCAAAATCCGCGAGTTCACCATGCAGAAAATTCCGTTCATCCTCGTCATGGGCGATAAAGAAGCCGAAGCGAACGCAGTGAGCGTCCGCGTTCGCGGCAAGGGAGACGAAGGCTCAGTGCCGCTCGATCAATTCATCGAGCGCGTCTCGAAGCTGAATAGCGAAAAGACGGTCGACCTGTAGAACCGGTTCCACGTCCTGTCATCCCGACAGAGCGAAGCGTCGGAGGGACCTGCATTTCCCCTGCACCAAAATAGGAACCGGGTGCCGGGTGCCCCATTCTTCGCGCGCCTTTTGCGCGAAGGGTGGGAGTGGAAAAACGGTAGACCCCGGCATTCGCTTGGGAAGGAAAACGCGCAAAATAGGGACGGCCTTTACAGACCAAGAAAGGGGCAAAGTCCATGATCTTTGGTGCGCATGCAATTGTGTACAGCAAGAATGCCGCTGCCGATCGCGCCTTCTTCAAGGACGTCCTTGGATTTACATCCGTGGACGCTGGCCACGGGTGGCTGATCTTTGCGCTGCCTCCAGCAGAAGTTGCGGTTCATCCCGCCGAAGATGACCGCTGCGAACTCTATCTCATGTGTAGCGATCTGAAAGCCGAGGTCTCGACACTTATGAACAAGGGCGTTCGGTGTTCGGAGACGCAAGAAGCTAGATGGGGTTCCATCACAAAGATTAGTCTTCCCGGCGGAGGCGAAATCGGTCTCTACCAACCGAAGCATCCAACCGCGTTTTAGCTCTCGCCTCGAACTACCACGCCCCAGAGTTGTCATAGCGAGGAGCCGGGTGCCCCATTCTTCGCGCACAGCGCGAAGGGTGGGAATGGAGAAATACGAATTGGCACGGTAGACCCCAGCATTTATGCCGGGGATCAAGGATGCTCCATGACCGCGCCTTTAGGCGCTGGGGTAGATAAAGCAAACCAGCGCCTGGCTTCAGCCCCGGCGGAGCTGTTCCGTCCCACCGCGATCTTATACATCGTCAAAATTGATAGGAGCGGGCACCGGGGTCCCCAACAACTAGTGAGGGAGACGAAGTGCTACCATCTACTCTCGTCTGAGAAGAGGTGCTCCCGTGATGCCCAACGCTGCCAAAGTTCCATCCCGCTCTATCGGAGTCAAACTGATCATCGTTGGCGCTCTAGCCCTCGTCATGGGGATTCCGGCACTGTTTGTGGACAGCCTCATCGATGAACGCACGCACCGGGCAGAAGAAGTGGCTCGCGAAGTCGGCGCTACCGTCGGCGGCCGCCAAATCTTCTTGGGGCCAGTACTCGCGGTGCCATACATCGTCACCACGCCTGACAAGCGCTTCTCCCGCGGCGTCTACGTCATCTCTCCCGCTCGAGCTGACGCCACCATCACCACAAAGAACGAGGTGCGCCACCGCTCGCTTTTCAAGGTTCCGGTGTATCAGTCGGATCTCAAGCTTGCCGCCTCATTCGATCTCACGGGCGTGACTGCTTCGGCGCCTAACAATGCGACCCTCGAATGGAATAAGGCGGAATTCCTCGTCAGCGCATCCGACCCGCGTGGCGCGCTCTCAGATGCCACCTTAACCGTGGACGGCAAGACGGAGACCTTCGTCCCGGCCACCGTGCTCGACACGATCGCTAGCGACCCCGATAAGCATCAGGACGCGCTCAACTTTTTCGGCGTCCCTGCTGCCAACGTCGCCAAGCCCGATACCAAGTTCGAAGTCTCCGCTAGCATGGCCTTTTCTGGTGCTCAACGGCTGGCGGTGCTTGCCTATGGCAAGACCACCACGGTTTCCGTCAGGAGCGACTGGCCGAACCCGAGCTTCGATGGCGGCTTTCTCCCTGTGAAGCGCACCATCAGCGCACAGGGATTTAGTGCGCAGTGGTCGGTGCCGTTCATCGCGCGCGGTGTGCGGTCCGAAGGCGACACGGAACTCTTGGCCAGACTGCGCAACACCGCCATGGGCGTATCGTTCGTTGAACTGGCCGATCCCTACCAGTCGGTTACGCGATCGGTGAAGTATGTCCTGCTGTTCGTGTCGCTCGTTTTTCTGACCTATTTTCTGTTTGAGACCAAGACGGGTAAGCGCGTGCATCCGGCCCAATATTTGTTGGTGGGCATGGCACAGATTGTGTTCTATCTGCTGCTGCTGTCCATCGCAGAGCGCACGGGCTTCGACATCGCATTCGCCATCGCCGGCACAGCCACCGTAGGACTGATCTCCTCCTACGCTGGTTACGTCTTCGACTCGCGCGCGCACGGCATCCGCGCCCTCGTTGTGTTCTCCGCACTCTACACGCTCATTTATGTGCTCATGCGCTTGGAGGATCAGGCACTCATAGTCGGCGCGATCGCCAGCTTTGTCGCCATCGCGACGGTCATGTACCTCACTCGCGGTATTGACTGGTACGACGCCCTCCCGGGGCGATTCGCTTCACCAAAAGTTGAGGACACTGGCCCGGAATTCGAAGGGTAGTTATCTACATATGGCTTCCACCCAGTTGCCCGTACAAATACGAACTGTTGTTACGGTAGGTCCGCAAAAATTGCCACGATAGACCCCGGCATGTATGCCGGGGATCAGAATGCTCGATGACCGCGCCTTCAGGCGCTGGGGTAGATAAAGCAAACCAGCACTTGGCTTCAGCCCCGGCGGAGCTGTTCCGGCTCCACCACGATCTTATGCATTGTCAACAGCACCCCTGGTGTTCACCACGCCTCATGAATTGTCATTGCGAGGAGCGCACCGGGATCCCCAACGGACGCGCAGCGGTCGTTGGGGTGGAGCGCGACGAAGCAACCCTGCGTTTGCTTTGAGTGAGCCGCAGGCTCACCTGATTCTCACGGCATCCGCATATCTAGCGTTCGCCCAGAGAACCCTCGATAACCTGCGTCATCCTACGGAACGTCTCAATCGCTTCCGGTGACCTTTCCAGAAGGGCGTCATAATGCGACTCGTCTGTGACGATTTGCTCATACCCTAGGAGAAATTGAAGTCCGTGCTCATTCCGTGGATACGTCGCGCTGTACCAATTTTGCGGCACTCGTGCGTCGGAAATTGAGAACAGATCTACCGGATACCAGTTAGGGAGACCGTTTTCATCGCACAATAGTAGTAAAGTAGCGCCTCTGTATACCGCTGCCGCAAACACGGAGTACTCTTTCCCAATTGCCACATGAAAAACTGATTCCGCAGTATTACCAATAAGATTCTTCGTCGTGAGAGCTTTGCCTGTGTTGGCGCTGCAGATGACTCGCATCGTATGCCTCATTTGAATTTGGAATCGACAACACCACTAACGTTTCACATGCATGGATTCCCACGTCATTCAGCTTTGACTCGTCGTTATGCTGTTACCTATCCGGGATAGCGTCCTCAACTTTTTGTAGGTACTCCGCTCTGTGGTAATGCATGCCGCGCTTCAAGCGCTGGGGCGCACCTCCGGCGGGAACAACCCAACACCCACCGCCTTCGCCGCCCTCGCCAAGTCCTTGTCGAGAGTTGCAAGGGATGTACCTCTCTGAACGGCGAGCCTTAAATAACACGCATCGTAGATCGTCAAATTATGTTGCCGTGCCAGTGCAAGAACCGCCTCGTCTTCCACCGGGACAACTTCGATCGTCAGCTTTGCGAGTTCCATCAGTGTCCTGTCGATCTCGCTGGGACTCACACGCGACTGACGCTCAGCCATAAGCAATCCGTTCAGGACCTCCGTGCGCCACAGAGGTGGAACGCACGCTCCACCGGACACGACGTGTTCAACCAGAGCCAGACCAAACCCAGAGCGTTCATCCGGGAGGCACCATGCGAGAGTGGCCGAAGCATCGATGACAACGCTCAATACTTCCGCCCCATGTTGATCAAATCTTTGTAGGTCACTCCATCCGGCAGGGGCTGTGGCTCAAGGCTCTTGAAATAGGCGAGCGCTTCCAACGCGCGGGCCCTCGCCTCGTCGTGGCTCTCGATCGGAACGATCCGCGCGATGGGTTTGCCCCGCCTCGTGATTTCCACCGTCTCTCCGTGCTCCACTTCCTCCAGGAGCGCCGAGAGGTGCGTCTTGACGTAGAATGAACCCGCGGTTCTCATTCAACTAGTCTATCAAACTAGTCTGTAGATCTGCTTCAAAATCTTCTGAAATCGCCAAATCGCAAATACCCCTTGACACGCTGCTCTATAATTGTAAGTACCTGCTTCTGGCACAATGCCAGGCTTTCCTGCTCTTTACCAACTTGTAAACTTGCATAACCACCGGGGCGTAGCCGCCTTCCCGTTCACTGTCGGACTAAGCGCTCCGCAATCAGCAGCTTGCAAGCTGTCACTGTGCCCTACGGAGACTTACGGAGATCTACGGAGATCGAGCACTCGTAAGTTGCTGATTCCACAGTGCGCATCCGGGGAGGGGTGGATGTACCAAGTAGTTAGCCACGCGGGATGAGAAACTGTATCCATGACTACGCAGACAAGTGAGCGAAGCAGTGTGTTGGAAGTCACGAACAGCTTCGAGGAGCGCCTCGATCGGTTAGCGGAAGTTGCCGTGAGAGTCGGATTGAATCTGGCACCCGGACAGGAATTGGTGATGTCCGCTCCGCTCGATGCGGCACCGTTGGCACGCCGCATCACCGAGCACGCATACCGCGCAGGAGCGTCGGTCGTGACCACGCTCTACTCCGACGACGAAGCAACGCTGGCGCGCTTCCGCTACGCCCCGGACGCGAGCTTCGACAAAGCGCCGCAGTGGCTGCATGACGGCATCGCCGCCGCATTCCGCAGCGGGGCAGCGCGGCTAGGCATCGCGGGTGCGAACCCGTCGCTGCTGTCACAACAAGATCCGGCGAAGGTCGGACGCGCAAACGTGGCGCTCTCAAAGGTGGCGCGTCCCGCGATGGAGCTGGTGACCAAGCACTTCATCAACTGGAGCATCGTCGCCTATGCGACACCCGCGTGGGCACAAGCGGTCTTCCCCGATCTTCCGGTGGAGACGGCAGTAGCAAAGTTATGGGATGCGATCTTCGCGGCCTCGCGCATCGATGGCGCGGACCCGATCGCAGACTGGCAGGCACATGGCGAGTACCTCCAGAAGCGCGTGCAATACATGAACGACAAGCGCTATTCGGCATTGCACTTCCGCGCCCCAGGGACGGACCTGCGGGTCGGTCTAGCCGACGATCACCTCTGGGCAGGTGGCGGAAGCATCGCAGGCAATGGGATCGAGTGCCAGCCCAACATCCCGACCGAAGAGGTCTTCACCACTCCTCACAAAGACCGGGTAGAGGGGGTGGTGACCAGCACCAAGCCGCTCTCCCATCAAGGCACCCTCATCGAAAACATTCGGGTGCGCTTCGAAGGCGGGCGCATCGTGGAGGCATCGGCCACGCAGGGCGAGACAGTGCTGAAACGCATGATCGATACCGATGACGGGGCAGGACGGCTGGGTGAGGTGGCGCTGGTGCCACATTCCTCTCCCATCGCGAAGAGTGGAATGCTGTTTTGGAACACGTTGTTCGATGAGAACGCGGCCAGTCACATCGCACTCGGGCAGGCATACAGCACCTGCCTGCGCAACGGCGAGAACCTCGATGCCGCACAACTCGCGAAGTTAGGTGCGAACGAGAGCCTGATACACGTGGACTGGATGATTGGTTCAGGAGAGATGGACGTAGACGGGATATCCGCCGACGGCCGCGTCGAACCGCTCATGCGACGCGGAGAATGGGTGTAATACGAATCTTCAATGTTTGAAATCTTAAGATTCGGGATTCAACCCACTTCGACCAATCCGTAGCGGCGCTGCCAGTGGCTGCGAAGGTGGTCCATGGTGGCGCGGCGTTCGTCTTCGGTGATGTCGGGATCGGCCTTGGTAACGAAGGCCTCGGCTTCGCGCTTGGCGAGTTCCAGCACTTTGCGGTCGCGGACGATATTCGCCACACGCAGCTCGGGCATACCCGCCTGGCGCGTGCCGAAAAATTCCCCGGGTCCACGTAGTTCAAGGTCAAGCTCGGCGATCTCGAATCCGTTTTGCGTACGCACCATGGCTTCAAGGCGCTGATCGCCTTCCGGCGTGACCTTTCCACCTGTGATTAGGATGCAAAACGACTTCGCAGCACCGCGTCCTATGCGCCCGCGGAGTTGATGCAGTTGCGAGAGCCCGAAGCGCTCGGCATGTTCGATGACCATGACGGTGGCGTTCTGCACGTCCACGCCGACCTCGATCACGGTGGTCGAAACGAGCACTTGAATATCTCCGCGTTGGAAGCGCGCCATGATGATCTCCTTCTCATCGGAGGGGAGCCGACCGTGAAGCAGACCGACGCTCAGTCCTCTCAGAGCGCCGTGGCTTAATTCGTCGTACATCTTGATGGCGGCTTTGAGCGGCGCCTTCTCTGACTTACCTGCCTCGACGCCAAGGTCGAGTTCTTCCTGGTCCCCCTTACTTCCCTCGATCACGGGATAGACGATATAGGCCTGATGTCCTGCCGCGACCTGCTTTCGCACGAATGCCCAGACCTCTTCTGAGCGCTCTTCCGGAAGGCGGCGCGTTGTGATTGCAGTCCTGCCCGGCGGTAGCTCATCGAGCACACTGGTGTCGAGGTCCCCATAAAGTGTCAGCGCCAGAGTACGGGGGATGGGGGTGGCGGTCATGACCAGCGTGTCCGGTTCGGCGTCGGTTTCTTTCTTCATCAGACGGAAGCGCTGCATGACGCCGAAGCGGTGCTGCTCGTCAACGATGACGAGTCCGAGGCGGTCGAATTCTATTTTGTCTTCTATGAGGGCGTGGGTCCCGATGACGAGTTGTGCATTGCCCTGAACGATATGGCGGCGGATCTCGCGCTTGCGGTCTTGTTCGAGAGATCCGGTAAGCAAAACGATGCGATATCCAAGCGGTTCAAGCATTCTCCGGGCAGAGAGGTAATGCTGCGTAGCGAGGATTTCGGTGGGAGCCATGAGCGCCACTTGATATCCGCTCTCGATGGCGATAACGGCAGCTTCGAGCGCGACGAGGGTCTTGCCGGAACCTACGTCACCTTGAAGCAGACGGCGCATAGGAGTGGATGCCTGCATGTCCTTGGCAATCTCTCCGAGAACCTTCTTTTGGGCAGAGGTAGGACGAAATGGGAGAAATTGCTTAATCGCGATGCGCACGCGGTCGTTCAATTCGAAAGATATTCCCTTACGGGCACGCATGCGATGCCTCTTCAGTTCGAGGCCGAGTTCCAGAAAGAAAAGTTCTTCAAAGATGAGTCGCAAGTGCGCTGGTGTGTTCTGCACTAGCAATTGGGCGATGCTGGTTTCGGGCGGAGGAAAATGCGCGCGGTCGAAAGCGTCTCCGCGATCGACTAAGTTGAGCCGGAGCCGAAGAGAACGGGGGAGAGGGTCGGCGAGTGGCCGCTCCAGTGTCTCCAGGGTTTGGTGGATCGTCTTGCGGAACCATCGGGGGGTTAGCTTCTGTCCTGCGGCAGATTCGTAAATTGGGACGATGCGACCCATCTCCAAAGAGTCAATTTCAAGGCCAGTCTCCTCCCCACTCTGTTCCCCAGGCTGACTGAGGATTTCGAACTGGGGCTGAATAATCTTCAACTTGCCGGTGCGGGGATCGCTCTCGACCTTGCCGAAGAGGGCCACGGTCTGTCCGGCCTTGAATTTGTCCTGCAAGTATGTACCTCGGAACCATAGACACTTAATAGAGGAGCGTCCGCTACCCAGGGTCATCTCGAAGATAGGCAAGGACTTAGTACGAAGCAGCGCAGCCCCCCGGACCTCGCCGATGAGACTCGCCATCTCTCCAGGGCGGAGTTCGGCGATGGTGCGGGGATTGGCGCGGTCTTCGTACCTGAAAGGGAGATGGTAGAGAAGATCTTCTACGGTCTGGATGCGCTTCGTGGCCAGCATTTCGGCTAGGCGCGGACCGACTCCCTTTACAAACTTGACGTCTGTATCAAGGCGCAAGTGGTTGCGAGGGTGTTCTGTGGAATGGGACTGTCCGGCGGAGGGCACCGCCAAAATCTTAACAGCGGAGAGCACCCCAAGCACCCTCTGCGGTGTCCAATATAGAGAATGCGGATACCGAATTTCCGGCGGTCGCTGCTCGCAGTGCTGATCGGGAACTTAATCTATTTGGTTGTCATGCCGCATCTTCCTACGGCGCTGCGGCACCGCCCGGATCGTGTCGATGTGGGGCTTTTCGTCGATTTCCTGATCTGTTCCGTCCTGTATTGGGGATTCGGGGCCATTCTTCGGCACCAGGGACAGGCTCCGCGAAGCCCACAGACTTAATTTCCTTTGTTGCTGGACGCTTTGGGCGTAAAATCGCGCGAAACCTTGCACCGTCTGGTTCTCTGCTGGAACCTGCGCTGCCTTTGTGTGTCAACGACAGAATGGAAAAAATCGCTGTTCTCTATCATGCGAGTCAGGTCGTGCTCTCGACATTCGATTTGGATGAGGTGTTGGTCCAGATCTTGAATATCGTGCGCGAGCAATTCCATGTGACGCATGCGGCAGTTCTGCTTCTCGACGAAACCACATCGGAACTTTACGTTCGGCAACGTATCGGGACCGAGTCAGTCAAAGGTTTGGGATTTATTGCACTTGGGCAAGGGATTACAGGTTCTGCCGCGGGCAGAAGAGAAGCAGTCTATTCCGCGGATGTTCGTTCCGATCCCCGGTATATCGAGGGATACTCCTCGACGCAATCAGAGCTCGCGCTACCTCTTATGATCCGGGATGAGTTGGTGGGGGTTCTCGATGTTCAGAGTAGTTCGCTGGACGCGTTCGATGAGGACACCATCCACCTTCTCACGATGTTCTCGATGCAAGCTTCGATCGCGATCGAAAATGCCCGGCTGTATTCGCTGGTGACGCGTCGGGCGACTCAACTCGAAGCCATCAATGCGATCGCGCGACAGACGACTTCACTGCTCGATTTGGATAAGCTTCTGCCAAACTTGTGCTTCTTGGTACTTGAGAAATTCACTGTCTCGCACATCGCTGTATATCTCACCGACGGTCTTGAACTTAGGGTCAGAGCGCAGACGGGCAGTCTCGGCCCTGAGTTCGCCCGGTACGTGTCAGTCGGGGACCGGCAGAGCCTTGTTGCAAAGGCATATGAGACCGGGGAGATGCTGCTCGAGAACGATCTGCGCTCGTTAGACGATGTGGAGTCGATCCCCAACGATGCTGCGTCCGAGCTGTGTCTGCCCCTTATTTTCTTTGGTGAGAAACTTGGCGTGCTCGTCCTGACGAGCGACCGTGCAGGCGCGTTTACGAGTTCTGAACTAGATCCGCTGACGGCCGTTGCAGACATTTTTGCTGGAGCAATCAAAAACTGCCAGCAGTTCGAGTCGGCAAAGCAGCTGGCATACCGCGACGGCTTGACCGGTGTATTCAACCGCCGGTATTTCGATGAACGTATCCAGGAGGAACTTGACCGGGTCAGTCGCTACAGCGAAGAGTTTGCCTTATTGATGATCGATATTGACGAATTCAAGAGTGTCAACGATCGGTTCGGACACCTACCTGGCGACAACGTGCTCCGCCAGATTGCGAATCTTCTCTCTGAGCAATTGCGCAGGAGCGACAGAATTTGCCGGTATGGAGGAGAAGAGTTTGTGGTCATCCTGCCACAATTGGGACGCGCCCACGCCGTAGAGGTCGCTGAGAAACTCCGCCGTACGATCCACGCCAGTGTTCTTGCTGATATAACCAGTCTCGTCTCGGTCAGCATTGGCGTGGCCCATGCCCCCATCCACGGACGATCGCGCGACGAAATCGTCGCTGCTGCTGATCAAGCCTTGTATGCCGCGAAGCAGTCCGGACGCAATCGCGTCGTCCTGGCCGCTGAACCGCAGCAGGCATTATCAACTTCGGTGTAACTGTCTTCCGTTCCTTATACTGCGGAGGATGACCCTGAAAGCGAAGAGAAGCGGATTGGCGACAATAGCGTCATGGTTGTTGCCACCGCTCATCGCTTTGATTGGACGCACTCTGCATTTCGAATTCCATGCGGACGATGCCAGTACGGACGAGCCGCGAGGAGACGCGGCAATCTATTGCTTTTGGCACCGCTGCGTGATTCCGGCTGTATATTTCTGGCGGAATCAGAACATCCGCGTGCTTACGAGCCGAAGCAAAGATGGGGAGATCATCGCCGGCGTGATCCAGCGCTTCGGGTTCAAAGCGGTACGCGGCAGCAGTTCGCGCGGAGCGCTCGCGGGTCTGCGGCAACTTGAACGGGAACTTAAGGATGGAGCATTAGTGGCATTCACCATCGATGGTCCCCGGGGACCGTTGTATGTAGCGAAGCCGGGACCGGTGTTGCTCGCGAAGCTAACGGGTGTCCGAATCGTCTGCTTCTACATCGCCGTCGAGAAAAGCTGGACTCTGAATTCATGGGACCGGTTCGTCATTCCTAAGCCGTTCTCACGAGCTCACGTGCGAGTGAGCGCGCCCATGTATGTTGCAGCAGACGCGGATGAGAAGGCGATGGAACGAGACCATGCCGAGATGCAACGCCGCCTTGATTTCGTCCGCGTGGAAGCAGAACGGGATGCCGGTCTCAGACAATAGAGATAACAAATACGTATCCCAACGTCATCACTTAGAATCTAATGCATCATGAGGACGTTCACCATCGAAGAAGCGCGGTGGCTGCTACCGGTGCTGCAGGGCCTGCTCAAGAGCGCCATGGACGGCAAACTGGTCATTGAGAGCGTTCAGTCAGAGTTGACGGCGACGAACCATCGTATTTTCTTGACGGGTGGACTTTTGCCGGACATCATTCACCTGGCCCGGCGCCGCGCTGCCCATGACAAAGCGGTACAGAGCGTCAAAGACGCGCTTGGCGAGATTGATGCCATGGGTGTTCAGGTGAAGGATCTCGACATGGGGCTGCTGGATTTTCCGTGTCAGGTAGACAACGAGATCGTCTTACTCTGTTGGAAGGCGGGCGAGACCGATATCACGCATTGGCACGGCATGGATGAGGGCTTCCGTGGTCGCAAACTATTGACCGACGCCATCCGCAAGGGATCGAACCAAACCTCACATTGACTGAGGCAGTATCAGCCACACAAGCCGGTTAGCGGATGACTCCATCCTGAGGTGAGCTAGCGGTGGCATATAGTTTGCGCGGCATCCGTCCAGCAAGATAAGCCTCACGCCCCGCGATGACTGCATGTCTCATGGCAGACGCCATGAGAGCCGGATCGTGAGCGCTGGCGATTCCAGAGTTCATCAATACTGCATCCGCCCCCAACTCCATAGCGATCGATGCATCGGAGGCAGTACCGACCCCTGCGTCGATGATGAGTGGAACTCCCGTAATGAATTCACGAAGGATGCGAATGTTGGCCGTGTTCTGGATACCCATGCCGCTGCCGATGGGAGCGCCGAGCGGCATGATAGCTGACGCTCCGGCGTCTATCAGACGTTTGGCGACGACAAGGTCGTCTGAGGTATAGGGCAGGACGGTGAAGCCTTCCTTGACCAGCGCCCGTGTTGCCTCGACGGTAGCGAGCACGTCAGGGTAGAGGGTCTGCTGGTCGCCAATGACCTCGATTTTGACCCAATCGGAGAGTCCGACTTCTCTGCCCAGGCGAGCAGTGCGGATCGCCTCATCTGCGGTGTAGCATCCCGCGGTGTTGGGGAGGAGGAAGTAGCGCATCGGGTCGATGAAATCGAGCAGCGATTCTTTGCTGCGGTCGAGGTTCACGCGACGGACGGCGACGGTCACGATCTCTGCGCCACTTACTTCGATGGCAGCCCGCGTCGCGGCACCATCCTTATATTTGCCTGTACCGACAATCAGTCGAGAAGAAAAGACGCGACCCGCGATCACCAATGAATCCATAGAGTCATTGTAAAGGCGATCTCGGCCAGGCTCCCTATGTGGCTGGCGATATGTGACTGGCGGCTAAGACGTTGCGGAGTGACTCGGCAACGGAAGAACCTACGCCCCCGCTGCCTTCGCAAGATGCTTCAACACCTGACGATGCTTGCTTGCAATTTGACGGTTGAATTGAGCATCGACCTCAAGGAGGGCTTTTTGGACGGAAGATACGCCTTTTTTGCCGGCCTTCTCTTCGCAAGATTGTGCAATCTTCTCGCGACGCATGACCTCTTCCAGTATCCATTCGGTGTTTTGCATTGGGTTGCCTCGGTGCCGGTTCCGCTTTTCGACTTGGATAATGGCGTGCTTTGTTGAACGAGTCAATGTGGATTCACTCAGACGAAATTACTTCGGTAACACACACGGGTTTTTGTAAGCCCACTATCGCCGAAGTTCGATTGAGCCGTTGCATCGGTTCGCGAAGAGAGTACCGAAGCTGGTGAGGTTATCCACAGGGTAAGATGACCAGATAACACGTGAAGTCGGAGGAGAGGATGCGGAGGTATTGGCCCTGCAGTGTTGGATTCCTCCTCTTCTTCCACTCCCCTCTGTGGTCACAATCCGGCAAGCCACTCGCGACTGAGTACGTCGAGTGTGTTCGGAATGGACGGGGCGTCGATGTGGCATCCCGCAAACTGCAAACACCCATATTCGAATCGAAGAAGGGCGGCCGGGCATTTGGTATAGCGTCTGCGCAGATAGTAGCAGGGCAAGGATGCCAAAATGAGACGATGCTGTACGTTGCCGAGCCCCATAATTCGTTCCGACTTGTCTTTCAACAAGGTCCTGAACGAAATCCAGATAGCTCTATCTTTGACGGGAATGGAATTGGGACAATCAGGTGGTCACCTGCCGGAAGGCGGGTTCTTGCTGAAATTTCCCAATGGATCTGGGCTAGTGACTCCGGAGTGAGCACCAAGTACGTCCTTTTTACCTCCGGTGACAGAAATGCGAAGCAAATCTCGCCGGATGAGGCACTACGAAGGCAGTTCAAGCAGCCCTGTGGCATGGATCTACACACCACGGCCTGGATCGACGATGACCACATCGAACTAGTCGTCACACCGTTTACCTGGATAGATGTTGAAGGGCTCACAGATCCCACTCCTTCATGTGTCAAAGAGCCAATGAAGTTCTCCTTCGATGTCGAGTCTGGCAACTTGACGCGACTTCCAGACAAGGACCCCTAGAATCACTTGCAATTTAGAATGACTGCTTAGGTGAAGATCAACGTCCTACTCTTCGGGGTTCTGAAAGACATCTACCGCACCGGCAGCGAGCAACTCGAGCTGGATGACGACGCGACCGTGGAATCGGTGTTTACTCACTATCGCAACCGGACACCAGAGCAACAGACGCTCCTCAATGCGATCGCGTTTGCCGTGAATGGCGAATTTGCGCCGCGTTCGACCGTCTTGCATGACGGGAATGAGGTGGCAATGCTGCCTCCAGTGAGCGGTGGGGCGACTGACGAACTCTACCAGGTCAAACTGACACGTGAACCTATCCCGGTGGCCGAGTTGCAGCGCCAGATCCGCCAGGGTAGTGACGGGGCGGTGTGTGTCTTTGAAGGGATCGTGCGCAACAACACCCGCGGAAGACAGACTCTTTACCTAGAATATGAAGCCTACGAGGAAATGGCGCAACGGGAGCTTGAACGGCTCGTCCAACAATCCATGCGTGATTTCGGCGTTCGAGAAGTAATCGTGCATCATCGGCTGGGAAGGATTGAGATCAGCGAGGCTAGCGTCTTCATCGCCGTCGCCTCCGCGCATCGGGGCGCCGCCTTCGACGCATGCCGCTGGTTGATCGACACACTCAAGAAGCAAGTTCCGATCTGGAAGAAAGAGTATTTCGTGGATGGAGCCGTGTGGGCAGACGGCGAGGCGTTTCCGGATGAGGTGAGGGCGTGAGCAGGAATCGATTGCTAGCCGCCTCGCTCTTGCTCTGCGGAATCGCTCTTGCGCAGGAAGATTCGGAGTCGCAGTTCAAAGTAGATGTCCGGCTTGTGAACGTCTTTGCGAGTGTCACCAACGATATGGGCGCCCCGGTAGGAGGCCTCGAGAAGCAGAATTTTTCCGTTTACGAAGACGGAACGAAGCAGGATGTCAGGATCTTTCAGCGCGAATCCTCGCTTCCGCTCAGCATCGCGCTCGAGGTGGACACTTCACTGAGCACTCGCAAAGACCTGAAGCTGGAGTTGGAGGCGGCCAGGAGGTTCGTACATGCCACCGTGCGTCCAGAGGCGGACTCGCTCGCTCTCTATACCATTTCAGAGAACGTGGATGAAGTGTTGAGGTTCACCGGCGACCTCAAGCGTATCGATCACGCAATCAGCGAGGTGCGCAGTGGAGCTGCGACAGCGCTCTTTGACGGCTTGTATCTTGGAAGCGAGGCATTGAAAAACCGCAAAGGGCGAAAAGTCCTGGTGCTGATCACTGATGGCGGTGACACCGTGAGCCGCACGAGTTATCAGGAGGCGCTGCACTCCGCCCTCGAAGCGGAAGCCATTATTTACAGCATCATTGTGGTTCCGATCGAATCGAACGCTGGCCGGAACACGGGTGGCGAGCACGCATTGATCCAGGCCTCTGAGGACACCGGAGGACACTACTATTACGCCCGGGACATCTCGCAGATAGAAGCGGCGTTCCATCAGATCTCCGATGAATTGCGGACGCAGTATCTGCTTGCGTATTATCCCTCGAAGCGGTTGTCGGATTCCGATTTTCGGCATATCCAGATTCGGCTGGTTGGTATGCCGGGGGACACTGGGCTGCACGCTCATTATCGGACGGGATATTACACGCACTGAACGTCATCCTTGATTTCGCGATTTGTGATTTAACCATTTAAGAGCTAGATTTGCTGGTTGAATGAGGACTGGATGCGAGAGATACTCGCTCGCGAATCCACAATCGACAAATCACAAATCGCCAAATTCCCAAAGGAGTTTATGTACGTAATTCTGATCCACTATACGAAACCGATCGAAGAAGTAGACCGTCAGAGCGCGGCGCACCGTAGCTATCTTGACAAAGCGTATGCGGACGGCACAATGATCGTCTCCGGCCGGCGCATGGACCAGAAGGGCGGCGTGCTGCTCGCAAACATGGCCTCGCGGGCAGAGGTCGATAACCTGATCGCTGGTGATCCGTATAAGACGGCGGGGGTAGCTGACTACGAGGTCATCGATTTCCATCCGGGCAAGTATGCGCAGGATTTCGGATCGTTTATCCATGCGGCACCGCGTGTTAACGATATTCGCCCCGAAGTGGGGGTTCCTGGTGACTTGAAGGGCGGAGCACGCTAGACTGTCACCACCATGTCGTTTCGCGGTACCGGAATCGCGCCTGCATTTTCGAAGAAAATGAGGACTCCTCCTCCCGAAGAGACGGGCATGGAGGCGAGCTATCTTGCGCACTTGCGCGAGAAGCAATCTCCCGTTTCGATAAAGCTTATTGACGGTGAGGTATTGCGCGGCTGGATTGAATACTTCGATGTCAACATGGTGCGCCTGACGCGTGAAGGCGATCCGAATCTCTTCGTCTACAAGCACGACATCCTATACATTTCGGACGACAACGGGCGCCGGCGTCCGTGAGCGCTGCATCACTGGAGCTTGCCGATCCTATTGCAATCATTGCCCGGGAAGCCGGTCTGCTGCTGATGGATTACTTCCGGCGGGGCGTTGCGACTGAGTACAAGGGCGCGGGAGACGTGGATCTCGTCACCGCCGCCGACCGTGCCAGCGAAAAGCTGATCGTCGAGCGCGTAAGCGCGCAATGGCCGACCCACGATATCGTCGGCGAGGAGGGCACGCGCACCGATCAAGGCAGCGAGTGGAAATGGTACATCGACCCGTTGGATGGAACGACGAATTTCGCGCACGGATATCCGGTGTTTTGTGTGAGTATCGGAGTCGAACTCAGGGGCGAACTGGTCGCCGGAGTGCTCTACGATCCAACGCGCGATGAGATGTTTCAGGCAGAGAAAGGGCTCGGCTCGCGGCTCAATGGCAAGACTATAAGAGTTTCGAAGACTGAGCGGCTGGCACAAGCGCTGGTGGCAACCGGGTTCCCGAGCAAGAAGCGGCACAAGAGTCCGAACATCTACTTTTACCACCACATCACTATGCGTTCGCATGGCGTGCGGCGCGCGGGATCGGCGTCGCTGGATCTGGCGAACGTCGCTTGCGGCCGATACGACGGCTTCTGGGAATTTCACTTGAATCCCTGGGACACTGCCGCAGGCGTGCTGCTGGTACGCGAGGCCGGGGGATCAGTGACCCGCTTCGATGGCTCTCCATTTCGGATCGTCAGCGACGAAGTGCTCGCCAGCAACGGCCATATCCATGCCGAGATGATTCATATCTTCGACGATTTGTTCGCTGGGAGGAACATAGAACCGCCGGTCAGGCCTCAAGACTATCGGCCCGGTTAGTGCTGCTCCGGTTTACTGAAAGAACTCCGTCATTTGTGCAGAAGTATCCGCTCCGTTTGGAATATTGGTCGAGAGCGCCTTCATCGCGAGGCTCAGCAGACTCCGGTGATCGTAGAAGGTAGTGGTTGAGTTACTTTTGTGTCCTACTATCACATGACTCCCGAGAAGCAGGGTCGCTATGTGTCCACCACCATTAGTCGCATCGCTGGTTTGTGCTTCATCGAACGTGATCGCGAGAATGCCGTTTGCCATGAAGTCCGCATTCCCGAGCAGGGGCGCGATCTTACTCGATAAAAATTGGTCCGCTTGTTTCAACTTGTCCGCTTCGGTGCAGCCGGGCGCGGAGGGGACACAATTGTGTGCATCGTCCACTGCATCGGGGACGACGAAGATATAGTTGGGCAGCGCGCCGGCGCTGAGGTCCGCGCTGAGTTGCGTAAATGGCACCAGATTGGATTGCAGGGCTGTGTTGTTTTGGACGTCGCTGAAGTATGAGAACGGATTATGGCGCCGGAGGTACGGAAATTGATCGCCTCCGAGGTACCCAACCGACGGAATGCTCTCCGCATACAACTTCCAGGTCTTTCCCGAAACTCCGAGTGCGCGTGCAACGTTGTCGGTGGTTACGACTCCTCCGAAGGCATCGTTGTTGGTGACCTGAGTTCCGGTCGTCAAAGTAAAGTAGTTGCCAATCGAAGGATGGGTGTCGGCGTAATAATTCGTAACAAGCGATCCTTGCGCAATAAGACCATTGAGATAGGGCATACTGGCGCTGCCGATGGCGTCCGTGTATCCCGCGTTCTCGAGCACGACGATTGCAAAGTACTTTACGGTTGGGATATGAGGGGTCCCGCCACCGCCACCGCCTCCGGTTCCTCCGCCTCCACCGCCAGTGCCTCCGCCTCCCCCGCTACCCCCGCTTCCACCTGATCCGCTGGGTGAACCGGTACCTCCGACGATGGCCGCGGGACTCGAACTCGCCCCACTACAGCCAGCGAACGTTAAGAGCAGGGCACAACACAGCAGGCATGTAAGAAGTACCTGCATAGTAGACGTGTGCCGTTCACAAGCAACTTGCGACATGAAGCCACCTGAAGAAGTGAGATGCTGAACCTATGCCGAAGAGCTACTCGTCGCACTAGATTTGGTGCAGAATGCGAGCTACCACATCGTAGTCGTGCGATTCCGTAATTTCGCAGCGATAGAAGGTTCCGCGTTCGAGTGCTTCGTAGTCTCCGAAATCGTTGATGTACACCTTGCCATCGATCTCGGGAGCGTGCATCAGGGTGCGCCCTTCCCAGAGCAGGTCGGTCTCTTCACTTGGACCCTCTACGAGAAGGTCAAGCTCCCTGCCGATCCAGCGTTTTTTGAGCTTTTTCGAGATCTGCTTCTGGACCGTCATGAGTTTCTTGCGGCGGCGCTCGATTTCGCGCTGAGGGACCTTTTCGTCAAGCGCGTACGCTTGTGCACCCTCCTCGTCGGAGTAGCTGAACACTCCGAGCCAGTCGAACTGGGCTTCCCTGACGAATTCCACAAGCTCGTCGAAGTCGGTCTCGGTCTCTCCCGGGAATCCCACGATGAACGAGGTGCGCAGGACGGCGTTCGGAATCGCACTTCGCATCTTCTCAATCGATTGAAGGAAAATGTCCGCGTTCGATCCACGCTTCATGCGCTTTAGGACGCTGGCCGAGGCATGTTGCAGCGGAACATCTATATATGGCGCGATCTTGTCGTATTTCGCGATCGTCTCGAGCAGCCGTGAGGTGATCTTGTTGGGATATGCGTATAAGAAGCGCACCCACTTGAGGTTTTCGATCTGCGCTAGGCGTTCGAGCAGCAGTGCGAGGCCGTCTTTGATGCCGAGATCTTCTCCGTAACAGGTGGTGTCCTGCCCGATGAGAGTGATCTCGCGAGTGCCTTTGGCGACGAGTTGGCGCGCCTCCGACAGGACCGATTCGAATCCACGTGAGCGAAACTTACCCCGCAATTGGGGAATGATGCAGAAGCTACACGGATGATCGCATCCTTCCGCAATCTTCAGGTAGGCGGAGGTCTTACCAGTGGCGAGCAGACGCGGGGTATGCTCGTCCATGAGGTAGTTCGGGAGCGATGCGATGGCGCCATCCCAATCATCGCGCGAGTAGCGTCCGCTGCGTTCACGGGCATCACCCTCGGGTCGCGAGTGGACGTTCACAGCCGATGGGGCACGATCGACAAGGATATGGAACGGAGACGACGGCTGAACAGAAGGCGCTTGCGGTGACTGAATACCCGAAGCCTCGAGGATCGCGTCGAGTTCTCCCGTGCCGACAATGGCGTCTACTTCGGGTATGTTCTTCTGGATCTCGGAGCGATAGCGCTCGACCAAACATCCTGCGACGACCAGCTTTTGCGCACGGCCGGAGGCCTTAAGCTGCGCCATCTCCAGGATGGTGTCGACTGATTCCTGCTTAGCGGAGTCGATGAAGGAGCAGGTATTAACAACGATTACGTCTGCATCTTCGGCGGATGTAGTGATCTCCGCGCCGGCACGATGGAGCAGTCCCATCATCACTTCGCTGTCTACCAAGTTTTTGGGGCAGCCAAGAGAGACGAATCCGACCTTCTTGCGATTAAGAGCGGGGGATTCTGGGTTCGCATCAAGAGATGCAGATGGGACTTCAAAGGGCATGCAATCTATCTATTTTAGCAGTTTTCCACCGGTCGAAGCTTCTTCCGAGCGCCCAGCCAGCTCGCAGGTTCAGGCTAGCAACGTTCGAGAATTGTGGCAATGCCTTGGCCGACGCCGATGCACATCGTACATAGGGCATAGCGGGTCTTGGTGGCCAGCAATTGGTACATCGCAGTCGTGATGAGGCGAGCGCCGCTGGCGCCCAGGGGATGTCCGATGGCAATCGCGCCGCCATTCGGATTGACGTGTTCTGCATCGTCTGAAAGTCCGAGATCGCGGGTCACGGCGAGGGCTTGCGCCGCGAATGCCTCGTTGAGTTCGATCCAGTCGATATCAGAGAGCTTCAATCCGGCTCTTTCAAGCACCTTGCGCGTCGCCGGTGCGGGTGCAAAACCCATGATCCGGGGAGCGACTCCCGCGACCGCCGTAGCTACTACGCGCGCGCGCGGCGTGAGTCCGAATCGTTTCACCGCGGCTTCCGAAGCCAGAATCACAGCGCATGCGCCGTCGTTGATACCTGAGGAATTGCCGGCGGTAACGGTACCGTCGGGTTTGACGATCGGCTTGAGCTTTGACAGTGCCTCGAGCGTGGTATCCGGACGAGGATGCTCATCCATATCAAAGATCCTCGCCTCGCCTTTTTTCTGAGAGATCGGTACCGGAACAATCTCATGCTTGAAAAAGCCGCTGGCGTGAGCCTGCGCCCAGCGCTGCTGTGTTCGATAGGAGAAGGCATCCTGATCTACACGGCTTATGTGAAAATCTTGGGCGACGTTCTCTGCGGTCTCAGGCATGGAGTCCACGCCATACTTTGCTTTCAGCAATGGATTGACGAAGCGCCAACCGATCGTCGTATCGAACACCTGTGCGTTGCGGCTGAAGGCGGAGTCCGCCTTCCCCATGACGAAGGGAGCACGCGTCATGCTTTCGACGCCGCCCGCAAGCACAAGGTCAGCTTCCCCGCTCTTGATGGCTCGCGCCCCTATGCTTACCGCATCCATGCTGGAACCGCACAGACGATTGACCGTGCTGCCGGGAACCTCCTGCGGCAGTCCTGCCAGCAGGAGCGCCATTCGGGCTACGTTCCGATTGTCTTCCCCAGCTTGGTTGGCGCATCCGAAGACCACGTCATCCACCGCTGACCAGTCGATTCCGGAATTCCGCTCGACAAGCGCCCGTATAGAAGTTGCTGCGAGATCGTCGGCGCGCACCGTGGACAAGCTGCCGCCGTAACGGCCGAAAGGTGTACGAACTGCGTCACAAAGGAAAGCGTGGCTCAATCAAGGTTCTCCAAACAGATAGTTTAGCGAAGGCCGCGCTTAGCGGGAATGTGCATCGGCGAGCAGCGGCCCCAGTTCACTGTTCTCACCACAAAGCAACACGGTCACACCTTGGTTCGCAGGATTGTAGTTCAAGAGTTGCACGATCTTCGTTCCATCCCGCAGGGGACGAACATCGAGCATGATCGGGCGTCCACCGTCGACATTGAGAATGAGGCGCTGTCGATCAGAGGAGTATCTCCGTTCTAGTACTTTCCAATCGGAGCGTTGGAGCACACCCACAATGTGATGAATTGTTGCGCGGTCGTTGATCGTCCTGCCATCGATGCGCACGCTGGAGATCATGTCAGCATCAAGCTTTCCGAAATGCCGTTCGGCGGCGCGATAGCGGAGAGATTCGGCGACGTAGAAATATCCGAAACACAGTGTGATGATGCTTACCGTCAGCACCGCCAGCCGTGAATTAACGCTGGGCGTTCGCACTGGCGTCTCCGTTGACGACAGATTTCGCGGTCGCCGCGTTGTCGAAACGGTCATAGACGCGGACGACGATTAGGTGTTCTTCCGGTCCGGCGGGAACCACTGGCGGCTTTACTTTCCCTCGCTTCTTGCGTCCGGATGATGGAACAGCATTCTCTTCGGGTGCCCGCTGGGTGCCAGGATTGACGAGCACGTCGAAATCGTAACTTTCCGTCTTGGCGTCGGAGATGCCTCCGACGGGTTCGATGAGCTGCCACTCCCCTGCGTCGATCGAATATTCTGCACGCTTGATTGGCGAGTATGGATCGGTAGCGCGGAAGCTGATGTGCAGGGCTCCCTCGTCGAAGACGGCCTGCAGCGCATCGATACGCGGCTGAGTGGAATCCACTTCGAAGTAGGAACTGACGCGATCTCCTGTAAGGGCATCTTCGGGTGAATGCGAAGGGGCATCGGTTGCTACGATGCGGACCTGATACTCTCCATCAGGAAACAGACTTGGGTCAAGGACGACTTGTTTCTCTTTGAGATCGGCGCGCAGCAGTTTCCAGCGTTTTTCACCAGTGCCCCGATAGAAAACTGAGTACCGCAGTTCATCGTTATTGTCATCGTGCGACGTCCATTTCACGGTGATTTCGCCGGAAGGAGCTGTCGGAGAAGCGGGAGTCGCAGGCGCGCTGCTTGCCGGTATGCGTGGCGACAGAGTGACTGTTATCTCGTCCACGATAGGGGCTACGTTTTTCGGGTGGTAGTTGACGGCGACGCTATCGATTTCCGCACCCGGAGAAAGTGTTGTGCGCCATTGTGCGAAGCGAGCGGCCGGGACGTCTGGCGGAGTATTGCCGGTGAGATCGACCTTGATCCAGTTGCTCCAGTTCCGGTCAGGATTGTCCACGTTGCCTGTGCGCAACGCCACTTCATATTTGCCGTGACCGTGGGTTTCGACGCGGCCCCAGCGCGCGAATGTCTTGGCATCGAAAACGTCACTTTCAAAAGTGCCTTCTGCCGGCTGTTGCGACGAGATTGCGATTAACTTGCCTAAGTTGCTGGTTGCCGCCAAAATGTCGTGATTCGGAGCTGAGGCAAATGCGGTTACCTGGTTGGCGCTAAGGCTCACCAGATTGGTATATTGTCCGGCTGGCGCAGTGCGGGAAACAGCGTAGATCCTGCCGCGGTTCCCGGTGCCGATCAGGAGTTGGTCATGAGAATCGAACGCGAGCGTATAAACAAGGTCTTCGTGCGAGCTCCAAAGCCGCGAAGGCAGTCCATCGGGCGCGATCATGTCCACTTCGGAACCACCGCTTGCAGCGGCAGGCGCACTCGTCGCACCCGCGCCCGGCGCAGTGGTTGATTTTGCGGGACTGGCACTTCGCTTGTCGCCCACGGATGCGGCGTAGATGTTGCCTTGTGCATCCACCGCAAGCGAGGTCACTTCTTTTTTCGGAGCGCTGAATAGTACGAAAGCCTGTCCTTGCTGGGTGATGCGATAGACCAGACCGCTGCCGTCAGAGCCAGCGATCAAGTTGCCTTGAAGATCAAAAGCGAGAGATCGCAAATGAGCTTCATCGGTTTTGAAAAAGATGCTTCCCTTTCCGGATGCGTCCACGCGATAGATCTCTCCATTGTCGCCAGTGGCGACATAGAGATTGCCCGATGGGTCAAGTGCGAGCGCCCAAATGTATTTCGTCTTGGGCTCAAAAAATACTGCGGGCTGTGATGAGGGAGCCGGGGCCACATTCTTCCCCGCGGGTACAGGCGCGGAGATCTTGTAAACGCGTCCATCGGGTGAAGTGGCGAAGAAAATGTCGCCGTTAGCAGCGGAGAGCACCGTCTGGGCTTGCAGTTCCTTGCCCTCGAAGAGTGTTGTTGTCTTTCCGTCGGGGGCAACGCGATAAAGGCGCGCCGGAGAACCGGCCGCGAGCAGCGCGTTACCCTGCTGATCAACCGCGGTCCCCCAGATGTAGGTGCTCGACGAGGTTGTGATCAACCGCGTTGCGGGCGCCAGAGCAAGCAACCCGTCGTTGCGGATAGCAACGCCGTGGCTTGTCCCCTTCTCGAAATCCTCTGCGCGGCTCTGTTTCCATAGTTGCGTGCCCTGCGCTTGGCACGAGATCGAAACGGCGACCCACAGTAGGGCCCCGATTGCACGCATTCCCATATCGCCAGTTTACGCGTACCTTCCCTGAAATGAAGTAGATCTGTTGCACAGCAAACGGATCGGCCTCGCGTTTGCAATCGAGAAGTGCTTTGTTATAATCGCGAAGTCCCTCCTAAGTGAGTTCGTCGCCTCCGCGATGGCCTATTACACACATGTGGGCGCGTAGCTCAACTGGCAGAGCAACTGACTCTTAATCAGTAGGTTGAAGGTTCGATTCCTTCCGCGCTCACCAACTCCTTTAGTTTCAGCGTTGGAAGCCACGGTTCACAGCGTCCACAGGAACTTTACCGATGTGATCTTATTCCTTGTGATCGGAGTCGTCCTGTTAGCGCTTCTGCCTGTAAAACGAGAGGCAGTCGCGCTAGTCGTTGCGTGAACGAGCGCAGCCCCACACACTCTGCGCGGATAACCATTTCTTCTCGCGCTCTTTTCACGATCTTCCCGAGGGGATGACGGCGTAGCGCAGCGGCTCTCGAGCAGATTGGCGTGTGGGGGCCCGTCGTCAGAACCTGATGCCGCCTCCGACCAGTATTTCTTCTCCCGTGATCCATCCGGACTCATCGCTGGCGAGAAAGACCGCGGCCTTGGCAATATCGTCGGGTACGCCCGGCCGTCCGAGCGGCGTACGGCTCACGGCGTACTCGCCGAACGCCTGCTCCGTTCCTGTGGACTTTAGGCCTTCCGTGATCGTGAATCCAGGCGAAAGAGTGTTGATGCGGATCTTGCGCGCACCGAGCTCCTGCGCCAAGGAACGTGTGATCACGTCCACCGCGCCCTTGGTCCCGGCATAGACCGAGCCGGAGGGCGGAGGCGTTTTCGATGCGATCGAACTCACGTTGATGATCGAGCCGGAGCCGTTCATGCCCTTCGCCGCAGCTTGAGTGGCGTAGAGCAGACCGAGCACGTTGGTGTCGAACTGACGGCGGAAGTGCTGCTCATCGATTTCTTCCAGTGGCTTGAACTCGTAGACGCCGGCGTTGTTCACCAGAATATCGAGTTTTCCAAAAGCTTTTTTCGCTTCGGCGAAGATGCGCTCCACGTCCTGCTTCTTCGCGACGTCACCCTGCACCGCGATGGCCTCGCCTCCGGACTGATTGATCTTCGTTACTACCTTCTCCGCTCCCCCGCGGTCGCTCGCATAATTCACTACGACTTTGGCGCCCTCCGCGCCAAAGCGCTCAGCGATGCCGGCGCCGATCCCCTTGGACGCGCCCGTGACCACCGCCACTTTCCCTTTCAAGGTTGCCATGACATCCTCCTTAGTTCGATGACTTAGCTCGATAGTTCGATGAATATCGAATTGTTAACCGATAAAAAACAGATGCTGTTCGAATAGGAAGGATTCAGCATATCCGGTTAACCGAGTCTGACGAGTTGTGAGAGATACTGCCGCCAGATCCGCTTGCGCAGCCGCAGGTATCCGAACTTGCCCGCACGGCGCACATCGATTAGGCCAGCATCGCTGAGTTCTTTGATGTGGTGGGAGCATGTGGCGGCGGTGATCCCTAAGCCTCTGCGCACCTCGCCGCAGCTTACCTCACCCGGATTGGCGGCAATGCGTTCCAACATGCGGTAGCGCTTGCCGTCAGCGATGGCTTTGCTGATCCGGTTGAATTGGAGGAAAGTCATTTCCCCTACTCTACCGGATGCCGTAGCCATGGTTCGAAGGTCCACACGTGCTTCTTTGATGTTGCACAACAGGCAAACGCCTCGCCACCATGCGCACGCGTCCGCGGACCCTCGCTAGCAGAGATGATCACCATCATCGCTTCGTGTGGCTGTGGGGATTGTTTCGCCGATCCGAAGACCAAGAGACCAGTGCAGCTGCACACAGCAGAATAAACGGAAGCAGGCCCCATGCCCACGGGCGAATGCTGCCCCCATATAAATGTCATCGGCAGTCCAGTGACTCGCCTCGGGTGGAATTTTTCCACGAAGAATATGCTGTCCAAAGTTAGTTACGCCAAAAGCAAAGAAACATAAGAATGGAACACTGAAAATTAGTAGCAGCTTTGTCCGGATTCTCATGCCACCGCGCCTGCTGATCTTCTTATCTCCAGAAGCTCGCTTTTTCCGATAACACCCTTCTGCGGGTGTCAACTGTCCCTTTGATTAACAGAGAGCTGGAACTTTACTCGGTCTGACAGGGTTCATGAACGATTTTCTGGTCGGATCGCACTTCTCCCGAACCTTCACACGTAGGGCACTGCGTCCCATCGGCACATACGCCGACGCCGAAGCAAGTCGGACACTTTTTAGTTTTGACCACCGGCACCATGAACACCTCCGGACGAAGCTGCTCTTTATACCACAGCCAGCTCTCCTTCGCGAGGTGCGACGGAAATTGAGAAGTCCAATTTTTATAATCGCGCAGATCCAGAGGCAACACGCGAAGGAATAGCCAGATTCTTAGCCCTACGAGATCTGCCCATGCCAAAGAGGATAATCGCCGTATTCCACAACGCGGAATTGTTGCGAGCCACCACAGACGTATTGGCCAAGGTCGGCTATGAGGTGTGTCCTGCCTTCAACCTGGCAGAACTAAAGGAACATCTCCTGCAGGGAGGCTGCGATATTGTGGTGATCGGCCCAACCATCCCGGCTGTGGAGAAGCTGCGAATTGCAAACTTCGTGGCGCAGTCTCATCCTGAATGCATGCTTCTAGAGATCTTCGATTCATCACCGGATCTGCCAAAAGCAAACGTGCATTTACACAAGGATGCTGGAAACGCGATGCTTGTGGAGGCGGTCGCTCACCTCTGATGTGTGGCGCTGATCCAAGGGAGTGAGGAACTTGAAAGAATCACCCGCTTCAACAGTCGGTACCTCCGTCATCATCGCGTCGGAACCGCAGGTCTTCGTGTCGAACCTCGACGCGGCGATCGCGTTTTATGTCCACAAACTTGGCTTCAAGGTCGTTTTGTCCTATGGAGAACCGCCCTTCTACGCTCAGATCGCTCGCGATGGGGGGCGGCTGAACCTGCGAAGGGTCAGCGGGCCCGTGTTCGACGGCGGATTTCGTTTCAGGGAAGCTGATGCTCTTTCTGCGACGCTTACGCTCGACTACGCCGAAGCCGCTCTTCCTGGAGTTTCTGAAGGCTGGAGTCGCGTTTCACCAGGCATTGAGAACGGAGCCGTGGGGCACCCGCACGTTCATCGTGCAAGATCTGGATGGAAACCTCATCGCGTTCGCAGGAGGCTAGAGACCTTGAACAGGTATTTCGTTTCGGGCGGGGACGAGATCTCGTCAACCATGTCTCGTTGCCGTCCGCCGACCGGCTCCTCTCCTCTATCACTTCGTTTGAAACCGCGCTGACGTGGCCTGAAACGCAGCAGCGGATCCAATCTCTATTGCAGCGCGGACTGCAACCGGGAAGTCGACTTCGAGATTCGATGGCCCGAGGTGCTTGGCGCGCCCGTCGACCAGCTACCCTGAGGTGCATTCTGCTATGCGAGCTGGTAAATTGACTTCGCCCGAAATATCGAAAAAAGCTTGAGTGAAAGCAAAGGAGAGCAAAAAATGAAATCGACGCAAACCAAACCTAGCATCGTTTTTTGCCACGGGCTCTGGGCGGACGGCTCGTGCTTTAGCAAGTTAATAGTTCCCCTGCAGGCCGAGGGGTACGAGTGCATTGCGGCGCAGTACGGCCTCAACTCAACCGCAGAGGACGTCGCCTTAACGAAAGCAACGATCGGCCGGGTTAGCAGCCCGGTTATCCTTGTCGGCCACTCCTACGGCGGAAGCGTCATCACCGGCGCCGGAACCGACGATCGCGTTGTCGGCTTGGTTTACATCTGCGCCCTTGCCCCAGACGCGGACGAGAGTTCGCAGACGCAGCAGTCCAATTTCCCGAAGACAGCGGTCTTCTCCCACATTGACGCCAAGGACGGACGCATCTGGTTGCTTCCGGACGGCATCGATGATTTCGCCGGCGATTTGCCCGAGAAGGAGAAAAAGCTCGTCTGGGCGACGCAGGGTGTTCCAAAACCCGACTTGTTCGACGCAAAAGTCGGAGGAACCGCCTGGAAATCAAAGCCGAGCTGGTACATCGTCGGCAAGAAAGACCGCACGGTTCATCCCGATCTGGAGCGCGCTATGGCCAAGCGCATGGGCGCAACCACCTACGAACTCGACAGCAGCCACGTGCCGATGCTCTCCCAGCCGGAACGCGTCATCGATGTGATCCGTACCGCAGCAAAAGCGGTTCAAGGAGTCGCTGCAGTAGCGTAATGGCTCCAACGAGTCCAATTAGCTGTTCAGCTGGGTTGAGATGGTATGTCCGTCCAAACCCGGCTGAACCGTTGCGTCCCGCTCACCTCAGTGGCATCTCCGATGTCGCGAGTGGGTAATTGCGCTTTAGCAATGCCGGTCTAATCAGCAGCGGATGTCCTGTCTTGTGGTAAACATCAATCTTTTGCGTCACTTCGAGACGGTTTGTGATTTTCTGTGTAACGAGTACGATTCCACGACGTGCTTTACTTCTTGGGCCGCGACTCCGGCGGCACAAGACCCGCGAGGCGGTAGTACACAACGAGCTGGCCGTAGTGTTCACCGCTATGCTCGATGATGCCGTATGCAATGTCGATAACGCGCGCTTTCTGCTGAGGGAAATAAACAACCTCCGTCGTCAGGCCTTTTTCGCCTTTCGCCTGGATGGCGGTTGCGCCATCGGCGAAGGATTTCTTGACGAACGCAACGATGTCGGCCTTGGACTTGTATTGGTCGCGCTTCGGATCTTCTGCCGCGGGAGGCTTCTGCCCCATCACAGGATTCGTGAAGTAGTAGCATGAGCCCGCCGCGTGCAGCAACTGCTCGGCGAAACTCCGCTGCTCAGGTGTCGGCTTGAAGTCATATTTGTCCTCGGGAAAATCTTCGGCAATTGCCGTCAGCTTGCGGCCAATCTCATTCCAGGAATCGAGCACGACTTTCAATTCCGGATCGGCAGGTTTGATGGCTGCATCTTTCTTCATCGCGTCCTGGGCATGCGCGGGAAATGCGAATGCCAGCAGGACGATAGCGAGAAACGGTATTCTTTTCATTTCTTCCTCCACGATTGAGTTTTCGCGAATCAAAGCTTCAACTTCTTATTTTGCCTGCGCTAGCTCCGCAACAACTGCGGCAACTTTCTCGAGCATCTCGTTCCAGCCCTCGAGTTGACCGCTATTTTTCGCGCTCTCCATAGGATTCATTTCCAATGTGTGTGAGTTTCGTCTGGCCGTTTCCGAGATCCTCAAAAAGGGTCACGTCGTACGCTCCGTCTATGGCCTCATGTTCTATTCCTAATTGCTCAGGGTCAATCTTGTTTCCTTCCGAGTCCGAAATGTACATGGAGGAAACGATCTTTTCGTGCAGAACAATCTCGTGGTATTCAATCGCATTCCAGCCCTCGTACCCATCCGGCGTCTTCATGCAGAGAAAGAGACTTTCCTCCAACGCGAACATCCATCTTGCAAACGGGCGCAGTAAAGCCCTTCGGTCCCCACCACTGCATCACGTACTTCGGGTCTGTCCACGCCTTCCAAACCAGGTCGCGTGGGGCATCAAAAACTCTTGTGATAACCATCCGCTTTGTCTCATTAACCGTGTTATTTGTCATCTCTGACCTCCTGCCTTTTTCATTTGATTCACAACGACTTCCAGTTTGTCGAAGCTCTCTTCCCAGAATCGGCGATAAGAAAACCGCCCAGTCGCGACCGTCTTAATCGCCGCTGGCCTGAGCGTGCACACACTCTCTCGTCCACGCTTCGTCTTGATCACGATCCGCGCCCGCACCAGGTAGGCAATATGTTTTGAGATCATCTGCTGCGAGAGTGCAAACGGTTCCGTCAATCCATGCACAGAGGCAGGCCCATGCGAGAGTCGTTCGATCATCGCCCTGCGGGTTGGATCAGACAACGCCGCAAACGTTGTACCTAAGTCTATCCACAACCATATGGTAGTGGATAGCGGTCGAATGTCAATTGATATTGTTGCGA
>CAWBVM010000007.1:0-167524 GCA_963792225.1 Terriglobales bacterium
CGGACCCCATGCCAGTTAGCACGACGGCGAGCGTTCTGCTTCCGACGGTCGCAGCGGCGCTCTCGAAGAGCAGATCGACGGAGGGACGACAGAAATTTACGGGATCTTCGCCGCTCACGCGCACCTCCAGTCCGCGCGAATTTTCACGCGCGATCCGGAGGTGCTGCTCGCCAGGTGCAATCACCACATCTCCGCCGCGAACGACTGTGCCGTCCTTCGCCTCGTATACCGGCGTATCACACAATTGAGAGAGCCGTTCGGCGAGCAATCGCGTGAACACCGCTGGCATATGCTGCACAATGAGCACGGGAACCGGCAGTTTCGCGAGATGCGGAAGCACCTTTGCCAGCGCCTCAGGACCGCCGGTGGAACTGCCTACCACCACCGCCGAAACCTGGCGCGCGCCCGTTTCGGGCAGCGACTCTTTGCGGTAGATCGCAACAGGCTGCCGGATCACGAGTGCCCGCGCCTTGATCAACAAATGAGAGGCGAACGATTCGCGCGTATAGGTGGATCCGCCCTGCGTACCCGGCTTTTCAAGGTAATCGCTCGCGCCCGCAGCAAGCGCGTTGACGGTACATTCGGCCCCGCGATATGTCCGAGAACTGACGACAAGCACCGGTGTACGCGAATTGCAATTGCGCAGCTGCCGAAGCACCTCGATGCCTCCGCGTCCGGGCAATTCGAGGTCAAGAGTGACCAGATCGGGGGTGAAACGTTCAAAGCGGTCAAGCGCCCTCAATCCATTCTCGGCTACCCCGCACACTTCGAATCCAGGATCTGCAGCAAAGATTTCGATCAAGAATTGGCGCATCACTCTGGAGTCTTCGACGATCATGACTCGCCGCTTGTTCATGCGTGATTCTCCAGCGGCTCCCGGACCGTAGAAAGCAGCCCGAGAAGGGCGAGTTTCTCGATCATCGCCTCGATCGTGAATGGCTTCATCAGATACTCGTCAGCACCCGCCGAGAGCGCCTCGACGACCCGCTCCGAAGTGGCCTCCGTAGTCACCATTAACACCCGGACACACTCCCGGCCCGGCAGCTCTCGAAGCCTGCGGATCAGGTCGACTCCGCACATGCGCGGCATGTTCCAATCCACAATTGCAAGGTCGATCTCAGGGATGGCGCTAAGATAGGCGAGCGCCTCCTCTCCATCCTCCGCCTCCGCCACATTCATCCCTAGGTCCTCGAGTGCGCTTCGCAATATCCTGCGGACTGCCGCAGCATCGTCCACAACTAGCACATTCATATCCTGATCTCCTTCTTGAGGGCTGCTACTGGAGCAACGCCGGTGGATGGCTTTCACGCCGTGGCAGCGAAGGGGGGCGAATGCCGCCTCGCCGTTCTTCGTATTGGAAACGTGAGACCATGCCTTGCAACTCAGAGGCCATGCGGGCCAATTCGACTGCAGATTGCTGGGTAGTGCCTGCGCCCTCGGAAGCGCTTTGTGCAGCAGCCGCAACGTCAGCGATACTGCGCGCAATCTCGCCGGTTCCATTCGCAACATGGCTCGAGTTGCGGCTAATCTCGTTGGTGGTTTGCGTCTGCTGCTCCACCGCGCTCGCAATCGTGCTTTGCAGGCTGCTGATGCGCTGGATGGTCTCGCCTATTTCGGCGATAGCACGCACGGCGTCGCGAGAGTCGGACTGGATCGTCTCGATCTTGCGGCTGATGTCCTCCGTGGCCTTCGCTGTCTCTTTCGCCAGGTCTTTCACCTCGTTAGCGACTACGGCAAAGCCTTTACCGGCTTCTCCTGCACGGGCAGCTTCGATGGTCGCATTGAGGGCCAGTAAATGCGTTTGCTCGGCGATACTGGTGATCACCTTCACGACCTTGCCCACGTCTCCGCTGCTATCGCCCAACCTGCGCATGGTCTGGTTCGCTTGCTCAGCCGCAGCTACTGCACCGCCGGCTACGCGGGCTGCGTCCGCTGCCGAGTTGGCGATCTCGCGAATACTGCTCGACATCTGTTCAGCGGCGCTCGCCAGGGTCTGCACGTTCGAGCCGATCTCTTCTGACGCGCTCGATACCGAAGTCACCCGATCGGATGTCTGATGGGCGTTGCTCGCCATGTTCTGCGATGTCGAACTCAGCTCCTCGGCAGCACTGGCGAGCGAGCCGGCGGAGTGTCCGATGCCAGTCATCACTTCGCGGATCGAACCGACTGCCTTGTTGAACTCGATTGCCGTGTGGTCATGTTCGGAGGCAGGTTGGACCGAGACCGAGAGGTCTCCGTGATCGAGGGCCCTCGCGGCTTCACCGATGCGGCGGTTGTAGGCGACGAGCACGCCGAAGTTCCGGGCCAGTTCGCCAAGCTCATCGCTTGCGGCCGTATTGATCGCAACACTCGTATCACCTTTCGCCAGGTCCGCACTGGCGTTGAGCAGTTGCCGGATCTTTTCCGACAAGAACTCAGCCAGCCAGAATGCGATACCGAAGGCGATCACGATGGCCACCACCGTCGCCACGATCATCGAGTTGCGAATCGAGGTTACGGCGGCCGCGTTGGTATTGCCGGCCAGCTCTCTCTCCTGCTGCGTGGCGGTGCTGATCTCTGTCACTTTTCGATTTGCATCGTCGAGTGATTGAGTACTGCCAGCATTAATCAGCGTCGCAATAACAGCATCGAATGTGCCGTCACCACCCATCATGCGTTCGCGCGCCTGTAAGACCGGCCCCACGGCATGGTTTGTGAAGTTGCGTGCGGACTGTGAGATCTGCTCCACGCCATCCAGCAAGACCGGGTCGCCCTGACATTTTTCTTTCGCAAGTGCGACCGCCTTCTCTAGGCTGGCGGATGAGTCTTGATATATCTGCTGTGATTTTGGGTCGCCGGTCAGCAGATAACTCAGGAATCCGTGGTCCATGTTCAGAAGTGAGGCGCGCAGTTCGAGCACCGCGCTCTCGCGCTCTTGACTCAATGTCATCTGCTTACGCGTACGTTCTGCCTGCTGTACGGCACGGAAGGTGACCGTGCTCTCCACAAGGACAATTGCGATCACCGCGGAGAACGCAAGCAAAAGCTTCTGCTTCATTTTGAGATTGCAAAACCAGGTCACGAGGACACTCCTTTGGCACTCAGGCCACACGGGCCTGTATGGATAGTGTTGCGAGACTGAATACTGCGCTCAGATCAATCCCAAGCAACAATTTCCCGGGTATCTTGTAGGCGAATGACATCGCCTGCCGCAGGGTGGCAGGCACGCTCTCTGGTGGCGGCTCACCATCCGCATCCTCAACCTCGACGACGTCTCCGATTGCGTCGACGACCAGGCCTACCAGGTCGCCGCCGTTGCGGACGAACATTACCGTGCTGTGCTCTGTAAGGCGGCGGTTGTAGCCGGGAAGGCTGAGGGCCGAGCCGAGCAACAAGAGTGTGATCACATGTCCACGATGGTTCATTACTCCGGCGACGAACTCCGGCGCACGCGGAACGCCTGTCACTTGAAAGCGGGCGACGATCTCGGTGATCGTGCTGGTCTCGATGCCGAACATCGTGTCGCCGAGCATGAAACTGCAAAATTGACGCTTCACTAGATCTCTCCGATCTGGCTTCTAACGAGCTCTCCAAGGCTTAGAACGTTCGTTACTTGTCCCTGCAGGATGGCAGCTCCGCAGGCATCGTTATGAGACCAGCGCTCATCTAGTTCGAGTTCTTCCTCGGTGCTGTCGTACACACGATCGACGGCGACACCGGCCGTCCGACCACCGTATTCGCAGATCAACACTGGTAGTGTGCCGTCATCGCCCTTACGGGAGCGGCGGTCGATGAGTGGCACTATCCGCCCCTGATACTGGAACACCGGCCTTCCATTGAGCATCTCGATCTGGCGTGGGGACAATTGCTCGATCCGGGAAATCTCATGGATTTCGATCGCCGCCGGACCACCCGCTTCCACATGCAGCAGCCGGCGCGTAGCCTTCGTCATTACCTCCTGCCTCTCTTCCGCCACCGCAGCCCTGCGCTGCTTCTCGAACAGTTGCGAGTGCGTCGCGACCGCATTCACGTCGAGTATCAAAGCGATGTTGCCATCACCCCTCACGGTGGCGCCTCCGAAGAGTGGCACTTGCGATAGCAGCCGGCCGAGCGGCTTGACGACGATCTCTTCCGCGTCCTCCACCTCGTCGACGATGAGTCCGAAGTGCCGCGCCCCAAAGCGCAGCACGATGGCAGTGAGTTCCTGCTCCCCTTTCCCGGCAAGCCGGTTGCCCTTGCCGCCCGTCAGCAGGTCCGGTAATGCCGCCAACGGCAGCAGCTGCCCGCGAAGCCGGTATACCAACGCGTCTCCGAGCATCTCGGTGCAGTTTCCTTCGCTCTGGGGAATACGGATGAGTTCGACCAGGCTCACTTGCGGCAGCGCAAATGCCTGTCCGTTTGCCTGCACCATCAACGCTGGGATGATCGCCAGGGTCAGCGGTATTCGAAAGCGCAGTATGGTTCCTTGGCCATACTCGCTCTGCAATTCAACGGTGCCACCGATTTTCTCGACGTTGGTGCGGACCACATCCATGCCTACGCCCCGCCCCGAGATATTCGAGACGGTTGCTGCCGTCGAGAACCCGGGAAGGAATATCAGCTCGCGGACCTTCGTTTCGTCGAGCCTGTCAGCGGCTTCACGGGTGATCAAGCCACGCTCCACGGCCTTGTTGCGAAGCGCATTGCTATTCAGTCCTGCGCCATCATCTTTGATCTCGATCAGGACGTACCCGCTGTCATGCGATGCCGACACCTGGACATTTCCAGTGTCGGACTTACCGGCGGTGAGACGTATCTCCGGCACTTCGATCCCGTGGTCCACGGCATTGCGGACGGCGTGCATGATCGGGTCTCTGATCGCATCGAGGACCGACCGGTCGATCTCGGTCTCGTTACCCGACACCTTCAGGTTCACTTTTTTGCCACACGCTACAGCGACGCCGCGCACCATCGCCGGCAACTTCTGGAACAACTGCTCTACCGGCTGCATGCGGGTCTTGGTCACGCGTTCGCGCAGGTCGCTCGTCACCATATTCAGCCGCTGCGAAAGTGAAGCGAACGCGCTGTCTTGTGACTGCACCGCATACTGTACGATTTGGTTGCGCGCGAGCACTAATTCACCCATCAGATCCATTAGCTGATCAAGCAGCGCAACATCCACACGGACCGAAGTTTCGACAATGCTCTTGGCAGGTGGTGGTGCAGTGGGCTGCATCACCACCTTGGTCTCCTCCTGCACGGGCTTCTTTGTTGGCTGCGGGGGCGCAATTTCAGCCGGCGAGGCTTTTTTTGCCGGCTGTTTTCTGGTTCGCTTCGCCGCCTTCGTCTTCTTCTGTACAAGCCCACCGTTTGCATGTGCGTTCAGCGCCGATATCAACTCAGCTTCATCCCTGTCACCATCCGAACCTGAAGACTCGATCTCCGCTAACATGCGCCGTACCACATCCACCATTGCCAGCAGAGAACTGATCATTTCAGGGGTCAGCCGCAGTTCGCCGTCACGCAACCGCGAGAGCAGGTTCTCTCCCGCGTGCGTGAGGGCTTCCAGACGATGGAATCCTAGAAATCCGGTCGTTCCCTTGATCGTATGTATCGTGCGAAAGATCGAACTCAGCATCTCGCGATCGTCCGGTTCGCCCTCTAGCCGGACGAATTGCTGATCGAGAGAATCGAGGTTCTCCGTGCTCTCTTGCAGAAATTCTTTGACAATCTCGTCCACGCTTTCTTCATCGGATTAGGGAGGAAAGGGATGAGCGTGTTGCAATTATGTTAGGAAAATTTTAGATTCAGGTTCGAAATGCAATCCGTAACCTCGCTTCAAAGCGAATCACTAGTCGAGGCTGCCCGTCAGGCCATGCATAACGCCTATGCGCCTTATTCCAAGTTTCGAGTGGGGGCAGCCGTCATGCTCGACGACGGACGCATCTTCTCCGGCTGCAACATCGAAAACGTCTCTTATGGTCTTACCAATTGCGCGGAGCGGACGGCCGTCTTTCGCGCCATTGCCGAAACTCCCGGAGGCATCATCCGTCTTCTCGCGGTAGCCATCGACAATGTCGACGCTGCGCACTGCTCCCCATGTGGAGCGTGCCGTCAGGTGATCGCTGAATTCGCTTCTCGTGACACTGACATCTTTTACCGCGGCCCTCAGGGCATGGTGTCAGCGAAGATGGCTGAGCTCCTTCCCGACGGGTTCCGCTTCTAGCACTTTTTGGCTTTCCCCCTTCCATCGAGTCTGTAAAACGGATACTCTGCTTCTTCCCCACTCTTTTAGGTTGTCGCCCGTTCCCTCTGCAGCGGGGCGGCTATTGTGTGTACATGCGATTCGTAGATCTGATCCGTAAGAAGAGAGACGGCGGCGAACTGACGCGTGACGAGATTGCAGGGCTCGTCGCGCAGTACGCGGCGGATGCTGTTCCTGACTATCAAATGTCGGCGTGGCTTATGGCTGCGCTGCTGCGGGGTCTCTCCCGGGCGGAGCTTGCGGCGCTCACGCAGGCGATGCTCGCTTCAGGTCGTACTCTCGACCTCAGTTCCGTACACGGCGCCAAGGTGGACAAGCACTCGACCGGAGGTGTCGGCGACAAGACCTCTCTCATCATCGCACCGGCCGCGGCCGCCGCGGGACTGATCGTTCCCATGATCAGCGGCCGTGGACTCGGCCATACCGGAGGCACGCTCGACAAGCTCGAATCTATCCCCAATTTTTCAGTGAACCTTTCAATCGATGCCATGCTGGCCCAACTCGCAAGCCTCGGCTGGGTCATGGTCGGGCAATCCGAAGACATTGCGCCTGCGGATAAGCGTCTCTATGCGCTCCGCGATGTGACCGGTACCGTGGAATCTGCCGACCTCATCTGCGCTTCCATCATGAGCAAGAAGCTCGCCGAGGGCATCGACGCTCTCGTGCTCGATGTGAAAACCGGATCGGGAGCGTTCATGAAGCGGGAAACCGATGCGCGTCACCTGGCACAACTCATGGTCGAGACCGGCGAGCATATGGGGAAGCGGGTAGTTGCCCTGCTTACTGATATGGACCAGCCGCTAGGAAATGCAGTGGGCAATGCGCTCGAAGTGGAAGAGTGCCTTGCCGTTCTGCGCGGCGGCGGACCTTCGGACCTGGTCTGCTTATGTTCTGTCCTGACCGCATGGATGCTTTATCTCGGCGATGCCGCCACCTCCATCGAAGAGGGTGAACGCATCTTCGCACAGAACGTGGCCGACGGTAGTGCCATGAGGAAGTTTCAGGATCTCGTTACAGCGCAAGGCGGAGACCTTTCCGCCTGCCCCAGAGCCCGGCACCTAACTCAAGTAAAGGCAAGATCAGCAGGGTTCGTTCAACGCATCGACTGCGAGAGCATCGGTATCGCGAGCCTCGTCCTCGGCGGAGGCAGGGAGCGCAAGGAAGATGGTATCGACCCGGCCGTCGGGCTCATGCTGCATCGCAAGGCCGGGGATCAGGTCGGCATTGGCGAACCGCTATGCACCATCCACTACAACAGTGATGTACGGCTCGCCGAAGCCCGCAGCCTGATCGAATCGGCATATCAGGTCGGCACGAAACGTCTTGACCCGCGTCCGCTGGTCAGCGATGTGATTACCAGCACGAACGTCGTTGTGAAGGAGTTGTGATCATGGGGCGATTCTCCGGCATACTCGGAATTCTTGCGCTGCTCGCGCTTGCCTACACCTTTTCGACCGACCGCAAGGCGATCCGCAAAGTGACTGTGGCATGGGGTCTAGGGCTGCAGTTCCTGTTTGCGCTCTTTGTGCTGCGCACAAACTTCGGACAAACGGTACTCGCCTTCGCCGGAGAAAAAGTCAATCACCTGCTTGCATACACAGTCGCGGGGTCGAGCTTCGTCTTTGGAGATTTGGGCAAGCCCGGTTCTCCCGCCTACTTCGCCTTTGTGGTGCTCTCAACCATTATCTTCATTTCGGCTTTCTTCGCTGTGTTGTATCACCTTGGAGTGATGCAGATCATCATCCGAGCATTTGCGTGGGTAATGGCCAAGACGATGCGAGTGAGTGGCGCGGAATCACTGAATGTCGCCGCCAGCATTTTCATGGGTCAGACGGAGGCACCGCTGACCATCCGTCCGTTCTTGCAAAATGTTACAAAATCGGAGCTGATGACGATCATGACCTCCGGCATGGCGCATGTGTCGGGCGGCATCATGGCGGCATATATCGCGGCAGGGATCGAATCGAAGCACATACTCGCCTCGGTGATCATGACCGCGCCCGGTACTGTGTTGATTGCGAAAATGCTCGTCCCGGAGACTGGCGTGCCCCAGACGGCGGGCAAAGTGAAGCTCGATTCGAGCCAGAGGCACAAGGGAGAAAACCTCATCGGTGCTGTTGCCCGCGGCACTCTCGACGGACTGCAACTGGCCATCAATGTGGCCGCGATCCTCATCAGCTTTCTCGCGCTTATCGCACTGCTCAATGGAATGTTCGGTTGGGCGCACGGCCACGCAGGCTGGTTCCCACAAAGCCTCGACGTGTTGCTGGGATGGATATTCCGTCCGCTCGCATGGTTGATCGGCATTCCCTGGAAGATGAGCGGAATGATCGGAAGCTTGCTCGGCACGCGCATGGTCATCAACGAACTCGTCGCATACGGCGATCTCGGAAAATTGAAGGAGGTTCTTGATTACCGCAGCTATACCATCGCGACGTACGCATTGTGCGGATTCGCCAACATCGGTTCCATCGGTATTCAAGTGGGTGGCATCGGTGCGCTCATTCCTTCACGCCGCAATGAGATAGCATCGCTCGGATTACGCGCCATGCTTGCCGGAACGATGGCCAACCTCATGTCGGCCAGTATCGTTGGAATTCTGCTTCGATAGACTAGGAGATGATCATGACAAGTCATGGGACCCAGTCCAGCGGCATCTTTGAACGCGCAGAACGGGCAGCCGCCTACATCCTCAGCAAAACAGAGCTGCGACCGGAGATCGCTCTAGTGCTTGGTTCGGGCCTTGGGGGATTCGCCGACGAGGTCGACGACCCGGCAAAGCTGCCCTACACCAAGATTCCCGGCTTCCCAAGATCTACCGCGGAAGGACACGCGGGCAAACTGGTGATCGGCACTACCCTTGGATTCCCGGTTGTCGCTATGCAGGGCCGTGCTCACTTCTACGAAGGTTATTCTCTGGAGGACGTGACGTTCCCGATGAGGGTCTTCGGCAGATTGGGCGTGAAGGCCTGCGTTCTGACAAACGCCGCTGGAGGTATCAGCGAAGACATGGTCCCCGGATGCCTCATGGTGATCAGCGACCAAATTAACTTTCAGGGTAGCAATCCGCTCATGGGTGCCAACGACGTACGCTTCGGACCGCGCTTCCCCGACATGGCGGACGCTTACGCCGAAAAGTACAGAAGCATCGCCCTCGCAGAAGGACGCAAACTGCACATTCCCATGTTCGAGGGGGTGTACGCAGCATTTAGCGGTCCTAGCTACGAAACCGCAGCGGAGATCCGCATGATGCGCACGCTCGGCGCGGACGCTGTGGGCATGTCCACTGCGCCCGAGGTGATCGTCGCCCGGCATATGGGCATCAAGTGTCTCGCCATCTCATGCATCACCAACGTCCATGGCGGACTCAAGAGCGAAGCGGTCAACCACGAAGAGGTGCTCGAGATCGGCACTCGCGTACGCGGACAATTCGTCGCTCTTCTTAAGGCCGTCCTCCCGCAGATCGCACGCGACATTCACGTTGCGTGAAACTTAGTCAGCGATCTTCTACGCGCACCTCGTAAAGACCTTTCACGCTGTTGCACAGAAATATCTTGTCTGCACGAAACAGATCTCCTCGACCCAGAACACGCTCACACGCACCCGGATGGTGCTTCAACAGAAAGCTGCGTTCGATCCCCGGCAGCAAGCCACAGTGCAACGGCGGCGTGAGCAACTTGTCTTCGAACTGCAAAAAGACGTTGTGAATGCAGCCTTCGGTAAGTTCATCCCCCTCGTTGAAGAAGAGCACGTCATCCAGTCCCGTTGCGCGCGCAGCCTTGATCTCCTCGTCATAAATGCGACGATTAGTAGTCTTATGGAAGAGATATCGATCTTCGCTCGACGTACGTTGGTGTGAGATCGCGACGCGGCCGACGCGGTCCTTTGAGATGGGTGACAGGGGCTCGCTCGCAATCTCCAGTTCGCCTCCACGATATAAAAGAACGCGCACTTTCGCCGGCGGCTGAGACGGACTTGTTAACAATGCGCGCAAGCGGGTTCGCAGTTCGCCGACGTTGAAGTTGAATCCGAAGTAGTCGGCGGAATCCCTCATGCGTTCGAGATGCTCCTCCAAATGGTGGAATGTTCCGTCCCAACGCATGGTTTCGATGATCTGAAATTTTCCGCCAGATGCATTCACGAACGAAGCCTTTGTGCGGCATTCCTGCCACTCCTCTTCCGCAACGCTGTCCCATACGATGCCACTGCCTGCTCCCAGCCGGGCTTTTGTGCCGGTCAACTCAAGGGTCCGGATAGCGACGTTGAACCTCGACCCTGCGGGTCCGAAGTACCCGATCGAGCCGGTGTAGACACCTCGTGGCCCGCGTTCGAGTTGATGAATCAATTCCATCGCACGTATCTTCGGTGCTCCAGTCACGGAGCCGCATGGGAATAGCGCGCGCACGATGTCACTGCAAGATGTTCCCGGCTTGAGTTCTGCGGTGACCGTTGATGTCATCTGAAAGAGGGACGCATATTTTTCGACAGCAAAAAGCGAGGTCACTTCGACCGATCCAGCGCGGGAGATGCGTCCCAGATCATTGCGCAGTAAATCTACGATCATCAGGTTCTCCGCCCGGTTCTTCTCGCTCTCCGACAGCAGAAACGACAAGATGGCATCTTCGGCAGACGTTTTGCCGCGCGGAGCGGTTCCTTTCATCGGCTTGACCGTGATACTCGTTCCATCACTCTCGAAAAAAAGTTCAGGCGAGATCGAAAGGATCTGCGTCGCACCTAAGTTGATGAAGGCGGCATTCTCCACCGGGTGGCAGGTGCAGAGATTGCGGAAGACTTCGTTTGGCCTCATCCCGCATTCAAACTGAAACGCGTCGGTCAGATTGATCTGATAAACATCGCCCGCTGCGATCCATTCGAATATCTGAGACACCTTGACGCTATATTCAGGAAGAGTCAGTCCGAAGGCAGGGCTGGTCGCGTTGATCGCTTCACCTCCACCCTCCAGTGGCAGGAAGAGTTGCGTTGGCGTTTCATAGATGCCGATCCGAGCGAGAGGAGCGCCGTCATGTGGCCGCAATGCACGCAACCTTGGCTCAAGGGCGTATCCCGCTTCGAAGGAGAAATAGCCAGCAGCAAAATATCCTTCTGCCACATAGCGATCGATGTCACATAGGCATCGATCCAACTCGTCGTAACTTATTGGAGCCAACTGGATTCGTGGAGAGGTGAATAGCTGTGCCACCATGTGTAACCGGTCCGGGGTGACACCGGTTTGCATCAGGACGCAGCCCCCCCTGAGGGAACTCTCTGTAAAGAGTGCCCAAGTATCAACCGCGCTCTGAATGCATGCAGAATCAGGCATTTCAATAAATTCATTCTAGCTACAGCGCTGAACTTGGAAAGTGCATCCAACCGGATGTGCCGCCAAAAAATCCATCGCCCGCAGTGTGCAAACACAGGGATTTGCGAGCCGGAGTGATGCGGATCTCTCATTCTAGGCTGCGGAGTAGCAATGGCTGACAACATTGTGGAGCACATTTTTTCGTGCCTGCGTCAAAACGCTGCGACACTCTATCCCGAGCTGGATGAATGCAAGTCCGTCCGCCTTGTCGGACATACTCCCAAGCCGGACCACTACATATACGACGCGGTCATGGAGTTTCCTCAAGCGCAGGAGCGGATCTCCTGCAAAATCTACCGCGCCAAGACTACGCCTAAGGAATCGAAGACCGGTCCCAAGTCTCTGGCCAAGCGCGAGTACGACAATCTCTCGCTTGCTTACAATTCGATGCATAAGCGCAAACTAGCTGGCGTGCCGCGTCCATTGGGCGACTTCAGTGCACAGGCGGCAGTTGTCACGGAAAAGGTTCCTGGGCTCCCGCTGCAATCGATCATTATGAAAGCTGCCCTGTTACCAGGATACGCAGATCATCAGGGCCTCAAGAAGGCAGCAACCGCCACCGGAGAATGGCTGCACAATTTTCACAAATCTCTCGCGAGCGGCAGTGTTCCTTTCGATTCAGCGGCGATTCTCGCTGAACTTGAGACCGTCTGCACCTCTTGTATATCGGAAGGCCTCGAAGACCACGACATTCAACTTATTCTTAATGGTGCTAAGCAAAGTCTCGTAAAGACAAAGAAAACCACTGCCGGCTCCGCCGTCTTGAACGAGTTCTCGCCCTTGAACGTTGCGCTAGCGGAAGATTCTGTATTCCTCTGCGATTTCTCAAAGATGACGACGAGCGGGATGGCCCTTCTAGATGTGGCGCATTTCATGGCCGCTGTCGAAGCCCTGGAAAAATACCCCTTCTGCAATCGCGAAATCACCTCCACTATCCAGGAAGATTTCCTCAATGCTTACGGTATTTCTTCGTCTGAACGCTCGATCGTCCGTGTCCTCAAGATGCTTGCGCTATTGAAGATGTTCGCCGCTGGACGCAATGTCAAAGATGCGGCGGTGCGCAAGAAGGTAATGTGGGCGAACGTCATGAAGCGCTTCATCCACCAGGCTGCCAACCGTACTCTGAGTAATGCGGCCTAATTTCCTTTTTGCCGTCGAACTACGGTAGACTTCGGCGCAAGATGACATCCGACAATTTCTTTTTTGGTCCAAAGGGTCTTCGCCTGGGCTGGCGGATCCTTTCATTCTTGTTGGTTCTGGTGGCAGCGGGCTCCCTGATATCGGTTATCTGGCGTTTTGTCTTTGCCCATGGCCACGCCACAAAGGGACCCTTAGTAATGACTCCTGGCACTATGCTGATTGCCGAATCGGCAACGTTGGTCACCGTGCTGGTGACCTTGTGCGTTATGGCGCTGATTGACCGCGTATCGGTTGGGAGCTACGGAATACCCCTCCAGGAGGCTTTCCGCGGTAAGTTTTGGGGCGGCATCTTCGCAGGGCTTGCAGGAATGACACTGCTGCTGGCTAGCCTTCGCGGTCTTCACGGTTTTTACTTTGGAACTGTCGACGGGCCAGCGGGATTGGAATTCAAGTACGGTGTCCTGTACGCCATAGGCTTCCTCTTTGTCGGCTTCTTCGAAGAACTTCTTTTGCGCTCTTACCTGTTGTTTTCCCTCACCCGAAGTATCGGATTCTGGGCAGCCGCCGTCGTCACCTCGCTCATCTTCGCAGCAGCCCACATGCACAACCCAGGTGAAAACCCGGTTGGTATCGTCGCAGTTTTTGTCGCCGGTATGGCGTTCTGCTTTCTTGTGCGCCGAACCGGCAATCTGTGGTTCCCGATCGGTTTCCACGCCTCATGGGACTGGGCACAAACCTACTTCTACGGCGTTCCCGACAGCGGAATTACCGCATCCGGATCTCTCTTCCACTCCCACCTCTCCGGACCAACTTGGCTTACCGGCGGCAGCGTCGGGCCCGAGGGCAGCTATCTCGTTTTCCTGGTGTTGGGACTCATTGTGCTTGCCGTGCACGTTCTGTATCGAGGAGAGAACCGTTACCATCCCGAAGAGGTGCTGACTCGACTACCCAAGCCGCGGCTGCCAGAAGAGTCAACTGCCGCCTAGTTACTTTTAGGTCCACACGCCGATCCGAGGTATGTTGCTGTTTTCTGTTGAGGTACATAGAATAGACGGTTGTTCTCGAGGAGTTCTGCATACCGTGAATAAGCGCCATACTATTGTTCTGATATCTCTAATGCTGTTTGCAAGCGGGGCATTCGCTGGACTTATCCCTAGTTTTGACACGAAATTGCCTCTTGGTCCTGAAGATCCATCTCCGGTGCTTGCTGGTATTGGCGGGGCCGGGGTTGCAGTTGCGTATCTGCGATCCAAGTTTCGCAACAACAAGAAGGTCGGCAAGTAGGCGCCTGTCCTCGGATGTCCACTGCTGCCGCTCTGCATGAACCGTCGCATTACTTCAAGGCGACTGCCAATCCCGTCTCTCTACTGAGTTCAGCCGCTGCATATACCGCTGCGCTGTTCCTCTTTCGCGAGCGGCTTGCGCAACTCTCGCATCAAAACAACTCAATCGAATACTTTGTGCTGGCCACCAGCATGTTCGTACTTCTCGCAGGAAGCAGGACGGCTGTCTTCACTACGCAACTTCGCGACCTGGTGGCCGGCATGGCGGTACTGTTGACTGGCATCAGCGGCCTGATTTTGCTCGATGCCTGGAAGCGGCCCCTCATTTCCAGCACACCCTTTCTGCTTGCGCTCACGACGCTCGGCATCTTATGGACTCTCTTTGGCGCCCGCGAGGCACGGCGGCAAGCTTTTCCAATCAGTTATTTGCTGCTCATGACTCCTCTGCCCGTGGTCTTGGTTGTTCGAGTGGATTTACCGCTCCAAATATTGAGCGCTGAACTCGCCCGTCGCGCCACCAAACTGCTGGGCATCGCTGCCGAACGTTGGGGAACAACTGTCCGCCTGCCGCACTCCGAACTTTCCCTGCGCATCATTGGTGACTGCGACGGGCTGCATTCTGCGGTCGCCATGGCCGCTATCGCCCTCCTGTTGGGGTGGCTCCTGCACGCTTCGCTTGCCAAACGCCTGCTCCTGCTCTGCGCCGGACTGCTCTTGGCCTATGCAGGAAATATTCTGCGGCTCACGACGATTCTCGTTTTATTACATCGGTACGGACAAAGATTCGCGGGCTTTCTTCCACACTTTGACTCGTGGTATGGCGCATTTATCTTCGCCCTTACAACCGGCCTTCTCTTGGTCACTGCGAGGTGTTTGGGATGCGTTCAATTCCGCGAAATCTGATCCTTGTGCTTGCTCCACTCCTCCTGGCCGCAGCCGTTGACTATCGCATGATGGCCTGGAGCCGTAAGCTCTCCCCCATACAACATGTCAGGATCCATGATTTCCCTTTGCAGTTCGCCGAATGGCAAGGTGTGGACTACGAGACAGAGATAACCAGGGCAGCCCGCGCTTATTACGGAACCGACAACTTCATCGATCGCGTATACTCGGCGCCCGGACGGAACCCGGTCCAGCTCGTGCTGCTGCCGGTTGGGGCCGGACTTCACAGCCCCAAGATCTGCGCCCGATTCGGTGGTCTCGCCCTGGTAACTGAACGCGCGGCAAGTCCAGACGATCCTAAGAGCCTTGATCGCATCGTGCTTCGTTCGGAGGAGCAACATAACGCGTTCTATGCCTGTTCCTATTACTGGCAAAAGCTCGACAGAGTCGCGCATGAGGCGAAGCCTTACACACCACCAGCACATTACGCCGACTCCCTGCTTGTAAACCTATGCATTCCAGCCGAGGGCGATGACGTTAGTAGTCGCTTTACAGATCTTGATCGCTTTCGTGACCAGGTCGCCCCCCGGATCGAAGCATTGATCGGCATCCGGCAAAGTTCAATTTCCAGCATCTCTCCCCCGAGATAATCCCGGCGATACTATGCCGTCCACGGCTGCTGCATTTGGGTGTAGATTGCTAGTCACGGGAATACGTCATGGCCACGCCCAACCTAGCCTCCGTGGAAGGACCCGTGCTCGTCCTGCTGGAGGGCGGCGAGAGATCGGCAATTCCGCTCTCTCGGATTCCCTTCACCATAGGACGCAGTGCTGACCGGGATCTCGTGCTCAAGGACCTGGGGGTCTCGCGCATCCACGCATCTATCCACCGAGGCTTCAATGGTGGCTACGAGCTGCGCGATGAACACAGCCGCTTCGGTACGTTCGTGAATGGCCAACCGGTACAAAGCCAGGAACTCAACGACGGGGACCAGATTCAACTCGGTCACGCGCCATCCCAAATAATCTTCCGGCTGCACAACGATGAGACCCCATCGCGCGATTGGCTCAGTGGCAGTTCCTCCGCGACCCCCGGCGCATCGGAGCTCGAGCAACTCAACCTGTTTCTGCAAGCAGCTCGCAGTCTGAATACCACGCGCGTGCTCAACGACGTGCTGAATATACTGCTCGACTACACTCTCAGGATCACTGGCGCCGAGCGCGGATACGTCTTCCTCCGCCAGCCCACCGGAGAACTCAAGCTGGCGCAGGGGCGCGATGCGCGTGGCATCTCGATCGACAGCGCCGACGGCATCTCCCGCTCGGTACTCGAGGAATGCGCCAACAGCAGCGTGGAGTTCCTGATCGGAGACACTTCGCGCGACCAGAACGTCTCCGAGCGCAATAGCATCGTGACCCTAGACCTTCGGACGGTCATCGCTATACCGCTGCGGCGGATCAACGACGCCACGATCGACGGCTCCAATCCCATTCTGGGGGTGCTCTATCTCGACAGCCACTTCACTACCCGGAACCTTTCGGGGTGCAGCCCCGAGATATTGCGCGCCATCGCGACCGAGGCCGCCCGAGTCGTAGAGAACGCCCGCCTGGTTGAGGCGGAGCAGGCTGCGCGGCAATATCAGCAGGAGTTGGAGATCGCATCTTCCATCCAACAGAGGCTGGTAAGCGTGAAGCTCCCGCAGACACCGTATGTCGAAGTCAACGCGCGCACTGTCCCCTGCAAAGACATCGGAGGGGATGTTTACGACGCTGTGCTCACGCCGAACGGTGTTGCCTTCATGCTTGCTGACGTCTCTGGCAAAGGGATCTCTGCAGCACTGCTCGCCTCCGTCATACAGGGAATGCTCTATGCCCAGTTGTCGGCCGGTACGCCGCTGGCATCGGCAATTGCCGGCCTCAACCGCTTTCTGTGTGAGCGTGTTGCAGGCCAGAAGTACGCCACGATACTGCTCGCGGAGATACGGGTCTCGGGAGACACTGAGCTTATCTGCTGCGGACATGTGCCTCCTCTACTGGTTCGAGGTGGCAAAGCAGAACGGCTCTCGGAGGGCTGCATGCCTGTGGGACTGTTTGAGAGCGCCAGCTTTAGCGTCTATCAGATCCAGCTTCAACCTGGAGACGCACTGGTCTTTGTTACCGATGGCGTGACCGAGGCTACCAATGACGACGATCTCGAGTTCGGCGATGACAGATTTGAGCTGTGTACGCAGGGGCCTGACGCCGTATCGGCCACCTTCTCAGCACTGCAGGAGTGGCTCGGCTCTCACATCCTGCAGGACGATTGCTCGATGATGGAGATTCGGTACAAGGGCTGAGATCCTCAGTCACAATTTGCAGTTCACTTTTCTTTCATGCAGGTGCTTGAATCGATGTTGACCCAATTTCCTTCGCGTTGAAGAGAGTAGCTCACTTGAAATTCCCGCTCGCTCTTCTTCTCGAAGACGAAGCGCTGGGCAGATGGTTTTTCGGCCTTGATCGCATCGCCTTCCCATACCAACTGTCCGTTGCGCCATCCCTCAGACTCGAAGTAGCGGAATCCACCGGCTGAATCCTGGATGGTGGAGACAAAGTGCTTGCTCGAGATGGAGTACCCCCACTCGGAGAGCGCGTGATAACTGAATAGGGGCTTGTCGTCGTGACGGAAAAGAAGGATTTTGCCGTCCAAGGCAGGCTCAAAGCTGACATTTGCTGAGATAGGCTTTCCGGAGCGGACGAAGCGACCTTCGCAGGACCACTTTCCTTGCATCCACTGCATGGCGGCCATAGCGGCTGCATCGGGCTTGACCTGCGTGAGGCCGATCACTGGGGTCAATCCAAAGCTCAGCAACAACAATTCTCGTAGCATGAACTCAGAGTAGCATCGGCGCTCAGTGTCAGTTTTCCCGGCGGCGTCATTTCACTGCTTTCTCCATATGCACGATGGGAAGGTAGGTTCCGTCGGGCATCGAAACCTGCAGCGGTTCTAGCGCGACATATCCTCTGGCCTGATAGAGAGGGACTCCAGTCAGGGTTGCTCCCATCTCGAAACGCGTGAATCCTGCCGCGATGGCGGCACTTTCGCAAGCTTCGAGAATCAAGCTGCCGATGCCGCGGCGTGCCCAGTCCGGATGAACGAAGAAGGCTCGGATCTTAGCGGCATCCTGCTGAGGATCGAGCAGCGCGTCGTGCCGTCCCGTCCAGTGGTCTCCGCCATAGAGGGCTTTGCGTTTGCTCCATCCACCACAGCCGACGATGACGGGCGGGGCTTGAGCAGACTTGTATTCGGCGACAAAATACGTTCCATCGGCAATCAACTGGCTATCCACGCCGTACACCGTTGCAAGTCCGCTATCGAGTTGAGCAGGGGTATAGTCGCGCGATTGCAGTCCCCTGACGGAGGCGTCGATGAGTACCCGGAGAACGGGCACATCGGCGGGGACAGCGAGGCGGAGGCTAAAATCCATGATGCAGAGTTTAACCACTACCCATGAAACAATATACGAGAACCAAAAAAGGAGAAGAGGACCCTTGTTGCGGATCCTCTTCCATCTCCGGCAACCGGAGACCATTAACGAGTTTTCGTTAGAGCTGCCGGGGAAAGCCACACGGGAGTCGTACGCTTACTGAGATGTGCTGAGTAGCTGGTTTCGGACGTACGCATGGCACGCAATCTTTGGTAATAGAAGATCGGGTTACCTGCCCCAGGAAAAGACAGGCACCAACTTTTGGACGAGACAAGCGGTACTCCTCGGACAACGTTTCCGCACTTGCCTCTTCCGTGGTTGAAAGCTGGTTTACAGCGCCGGCTTACAAGCGGACGTTCCCGACATATTCACTGCGACCGGCAATTCGGTAGCATTCTTACTCTTTAACTGCGCATTCACGTCTGCGAGTCTGGCGTTGAGGTCCTTCCATTGGGTCATCTGCTTCTGCAATTGCTGGCAAGTGAGTTCCAGTCCTGACATCAGACCCGCCGCGGGACGAGCGTCTCCACTTCCGATCATCTCGAAGACCCGCGCCAGTTCCCGGTTTATCGGACCGAGTCCGAGATCCGGAGTGTCGCCGTCCGCTACCTTGTCCAGCTCTGCGGCGATTGGTTTGAGCAGATCGGCTACCGCTGGATTCGCCTTCTGACGTTCGGCGATAGCGTCTCGCAGTGCTAGCGCATTGTTATACCCGTCGTAGGTGAGTGCCATTTGTGCGGCGATGCTCTTCTCGGCATCGAGTTGCGCAGCAAGGTCTTGCTGCGAGGCATGCACGCGCGGGTCGAGCGTGACCGTCAATGGCTGCTTGTACGTCGTGCCATTCACGGTAAGCGCGAGTGTGTACTGGCCCGGAGCGGCGAGCATCCCTCCCGGCTGTTCGCGTGGCGTGTCGCCTGGGATGGCGTGGTCTGGGAATGTGTACTCGATGTAATCGGTGCGGTTGCCGAAGTAACTGTAGGTGAGTGTCTTCGGGGACGGGTACCGGAGGTCCCATACGAAACGGTTCAGCCCTGCGTTCTTGCTCAGCACCGCTGGCGTTGTAAACCAATACTCGGGCACGTTCGCAGGAGCAAACTTCTGCGGCGCAGCTGTATCTGTGTATTCACGCACCAACTGGTTGCTGGCATCGTAGATCGCCAATTTGATGCTGCCCGCTGGCGCTGACTGCAGGAAGTAGTCGATGATGGCTCCGTCGGGCGGGTTCTTGCCAGCCGGAACCTCTACAGGAAGCGGCGTGTCCTGATTCACGTCCCAGCGTGCGCGCATGGCGTTTTCGGGCCGCAAGAGGACGACCGGCGAGTGCGCCACCTTCTCATCCATGAGCTGGCGAAGAGGGGTGATGTCGTCGAGAATCCAAATGGACCGGCCGTAGGTTGCTACGACCAGATCATCCCCATGGATCGCGAGATCGCGAACCGGAGTGGTCGGCAGGTTGAGCTGGAGGGATTGCCAGTGATCGCCATCGTCGAAGGAGACATACGCGGCATCTTCGGTGCCGGCGTAGAGAAGTCCCTTGCGTTCGGTATCTTCGCGGACGATGCGAGCGATCGACGATTCCGGCATGCCGGTTACGAGTGGCGTCCAGGATTGGCCATAATCGCGGGTCCTATAGATATAAGGGTGAAGGTCCTGGCGCACAATCACGACTGCGTATGCCTCGGCGGCATCGTGGCGTGACGCCTCGATCGCCTCGATCCTGGAGTGGTCGGGGAGTCCCGCGGGTGTGACGTTCTTCCAGGTAGCGGCGTCGCGAGTTACGTGGACGAGGCCGTTGCTGGTGCCGGCCCAGATCACGCCGGACTGAACCGCCGAGGGAGCGAGGGTGATGATTGTCGCGGTGTTCGGTTTCGATTTGCCGTCTTTTTCTTCAGCATTCGCCGCAGCGGGTTTTTCTGTGAGGTCGGGACTTATCTCGGCCCAGTTGTTGCCGCCGTCTGTAGTCATCAGAACGTATTGGGCAGCGACGTACATGGTGTGAGGGTCCTGCGGCGAGAAGTTGATGGGAGGCATGATATAGCTGCGGTACTTTTGGGTCTGGACGAAGACGGGCGTGATCTGCCCGGTGGTCTTGTCGAAGCGCATGACGCTGCCATACCAGCCGGCGGTATAGACCAGATTGGCATCCAGAGGATCGACTTCGATGAAAGCGAACTCCATACCACCGGTGGGCGCCCAGTCGCGTTCGGTGATCTCTCCGAAGTCGCTACGGCTAGAGATCGCGGCAGTTCCGCTATCCTGCTGCGCGGCATAGACGTAATAGGGAAAGTGGTGGTCGGTGCTGACGTGATAGAACTGGCCGGTGGGTTGGTTGTACCAGGAGGTCCAGGTCTTTCCGCTATCCATGCTGATGATCGCGCCCTGATCGACGCCGAGCATCATGTTTCGCGGGTCAGCTGGATTGATCCAGACCAGATGGAAGTCGTCGCCGCTGGGAGCGCCCTGCCAGGCCTCCCAATTCTTGCCGCCATCGGTCGAGCGATAGAGCGATGTTTGCGCGAGGTAGAGGAGGTCGGGGTTTTTGGGATCGACGAAGACGCGGCTGAAGTATCCGTTGCCGACGATACGCGGGTCTTTGGTGGTCTGATGCCAGGTCGCGCCCGAGTCGTCTGAGCGGAAGAAGCCCTGCGCCGCTACCAAATACACCGTCTTGCTGTGAGAACCTGGGGCAACCACGATACCCGTACGTCCCATGGGCTCGGTAGGAAGCCCCTTTCCGGCGACTGGCGACCAGGTCTTGCCTGAATCTGCGGAGCGATAGATGGCGGCGTCCTGTTCTTTGCTCTTGTCCCGCCAATTGCCTTGCGGGGGTACAAATAGCACAGCGTAGAGAACCTTGGGAGAATCCGGCGACCAGCTCAGGTCGATCACGCCCGATTTCTCATCCTTGTAAAGGACCTTCTGCCAAGTCTTGCCGCCGTCGGTCGTCTTATACACGCCGCGCTCTGTGCGAGATCCGTTATTGCCCATGACGCCAACGAAGACCACGTCGGGATTTTTGTTGTCGATAAGGACGCTGCTGATGACATGCGACTGCTCGAGTCCGATGTGCGTCCAGGTCTTGCCGGCGTCGATGGACTTGTACATGCCATTGCCCTGTGTCTGTTCGCCGGTGCCCACGTACACGATGTTTGGATCGGAGGGACTCACTGCCACCGCTCCGATGGACGAGACTTTCACAGAGTCGAAGATGGGATGCCACACGTTTCCACCGCTTGTGGTCTTCCAAACGCCACCACCGGGAGTGCCGATGTAATAAGTGGAGGGGTCGGTGGGCACTCCGGCGACGGCGCTCACGCGTCCTGCCCGGTAAGGGCCTATAAGACGCCATTGCATGGCCTTGTAGGCGTCAGGATTGACCTGCTGGGCGGCGAGCGTTGCGGCGAAGGATCCGGACAAAGCAAGCAGAATGACTGAGACGAGAGCGCGACGCAAGGTATTCACGAATCCGATTTTATTGCATTCTGCCGTCGTGAAACCGACGAGACATGATCAAATGCGATAAGTTGCGGGAAGCGCGTTTCCATGACAGGCTTTACACGTCTTCGATCGATGCCGCCGTGCGGTCGAACATATCGAGGAACTCGGCTTTCTTCTCATCGGGCAGGAAAGACGCTTCGAAACTATTGCGCGCTAGCTCTCTCATGTGTTCGTCGGAGAATTCGAAGAACTCCTGGATCAACCGGTATTCGTCAAAAAGCGTGGTCTGAAACATCGCCGGATCGTCGGAGTTGATGGTCACCATCAGTCCTTCTTCAAAATAGCGCCGGACCGGGTGCGAGTGAGTATCAACGCAGCACCCGGTCCGCAGGTTGCTGCTGAAGCAGATTTCGACCGGAATCTGGCGCTCCGCGAGGATTCGCATGAGGTCCTCATCGTGCATCGCGGTCAGCGCATGCCCGATGCGTTCGGCGCCAATGTTCAGCGCAGCCCAGATCGATTCCGGGCCGATACTTTCCCCGGCGTGCGCGGTAAGACGGAGCCCGTTTGCCTTGGCCTCAGCATAAAGCTCCCGGAACAGCTCGGCTCCCGCACGCCGCTCATCCCCGCCGATGCCGATACCGACCACATTGCGTTCGCGATATTTGGCAGCGAGGTCGAAGACCTTCTTCGCCGCCAATATCCCGAAATGACGAACAGCGTCGAAGATCCATAGCACCGAGACGCCGAAATCCTGTTCGCCCCGCTGACGACCCATCTCCATTCCTTCGAACAGAGGCTCGAAATCCTCTCCTCGCCACTGGACTACGCCCACCGACACGTAGACCTCGGCGTGAAGCACCCCCTCTGATCTCAGCCGCTCCATCAGCCTGTAGGTGATGAACTCGAAGTCTGCCGGTGTCGTCAAGCGTTCGGTCACCGCCTTGAACGCCATCAGAAAACCCATGAAGTCGGTGTAGCGGTAGAGCTCTTCTACCTGTTCGAGCGTGAGCGGATCGGCGTCATGCCGGCGGCTCAACTCCACCAGCGTCCGGGGCTCGACGGTACCTTCGAGGTGAAGGTGGAGTTCGGCCTTCGGCAGATAGCGGAGGAAATCGGACACCCCTTTAGCTTATATGGAAAGGGAACCCATCACCGAAAGCTAAGGTCACAGAGGTGATTGGATGATTTACTGCGATTTGTCGATTGCACCCTCAACGCTCTGCAATCGACAAATCACAAATCGGTAAATCGACAATTCCACTATCGCATGCCCGCGAACTCGCTATGTCTGCGCGAGTAGAGGACGTAGATGACCAATCCGATGACGAGCCAGATGAAGAAGCGGAACCAGGTGTATATCTCGAGACCGGTCATCAGTAGAAAACAGAATCCCATACTAAGGATCGGAATCACCGGTCCGAACGGGGCGCGGAATCCGCGATGCCTCTCCGGCTCGCGATAGCGGAGGATCAGGACACCGATCGAGACCAGCACGAACGCAAAGAGCGTTCCGATGTTGGAGAGGTTCGCAAGCGTACCGATATCGAGCATTCCTGCGGGAACGGCGACGACAAATCCGGCGACCCAGGTGGAGAACGCGGGGGTGCGGAAGCGGGGATGCACGCGGCTGAAGATCTTCGGCAGCAGCCCATCGCGCGACATGGCGAACCACACGCGGGCTTGTCCGAGCTGGAATACGAGCAGCGAAGAGATCATGCCCATCAGTGCGCCGAAGAGCACGACCAGGCGTGTCCAGTGTAGAGCGTGCGAACCGGTAGTGTGCGCGATCTTGGCGAGCGCGTTCACGACCGGAGCAGCATCGTTGGCAACCGTCTGCCACGGCACGATCCCGGTCAGCACTACCGCCACAGCAATGTAGAGCACAGTGCATACGACCAGCGTCATGATGATGCCGAAGGGCAGGTCGCGCTGCGGGTTCTTGGCCTCTTCGGCTGCGGTCGAGACCGAATCGAATCCGATGTAGGTGAAGAAGATTATGGAGCCGCCGGTGAGGATCCCGGGCCATCCATTGGGAATGAAGGGATGCCAGTTCGGTGTGTGGACAAAGTATGACCCCGCGATCACGAATGCGAAGATGGCGCCGATCTTGAGCAGCACCATGACATTGTTGGTCTCCGCCGACTCACGCACGCCGCGCACCAGCACGACGGTGAGCAGCAGGACGATCAGAAACGCCGGGATATTAAATCCAAAGTGCCAGCCGGAGGCATAGAGATCGTGCCCTTGCAGGTCCTGCATGCCGCCAGGGAGATACGCGGGTGATATCCATCGCAGCGATGGGTGCCATCCGAACCAGTCGAACGTATTCACGATATGCTGCGCGAAGCCGACGCTCACCGCCATATTGCTGACGGCGTATTCAAGGATTAGGTCCCACCCGATGATCCATGCGATCAACTCGCCCATGGTCGCGTAGGTATAGGTATAAGCAGATCCCGCAATCGGGATCATCGAAGCCAGCTCCGCATAACAGAGTCCGGTGAACGCGCAGACGATGGCAACCAGCACCAGCGATAGCGCCAGCGCAGGACCAGCTCCCGGCCTGCCGGTCGTCGCCGAGTGATGGACGATGTAGTCGAGCAACGGCGCGTTGAAGATGGAGGACGTATCGTAGCTCTGTCCGGCGATGGCAGTGCCGATGACGGTGAAGATGCCACTGCCGATCACGGCGCCAATGCCAAGCGCGGTCAGCGACCACGGTCCCAGCGTTTTTTTAAGCCTGTGCTCCGGTTCTTCGGAATCTGAGATCAGCTTGTCGATCGATTTCTTAGCGAATAGTTGGTTGGGCAGGGTGGCGCTCCCGTCTCATGGCTTGCCGGTATTAAGAAAGAGCATTTTAGCGCGACGGAGTTCCGAACGTGATGGGGAGTGAGGGATAAGGGACATTGGATAAGGGAGGGAAGGGACGAGGTAAACCCCGGCATTCATGCCGGATTCAGGTAGCGAGCGCTTGTGTGTCCTCACTGACGGTTATCCACAGGGCGGGTATCCCCGGGTGGTGGTGAATCTTTGAAATCAGTGACTTAGATTGGGGTGATCCCGGCTAATCCCTGAGATCCCTGAGTAAGTGCTTTGTTTTGAGTGAATGGCTGTCTGACGGGGAGGTGCAGATCCCTCCTGCGTCGGGATGACAGGACGATAGATTGAGCCGGAAATGAGAAAGCACGCCGTGTGGGCGTGCTTCACTTTCTAGATATCTTCTACTTACAATTCTAGCAACTTCGGGGTAGTTTCATACTGAATTACGGGAACTTTATATCTACTTTCGATTGTGGAAATTAGGGAGATTTCCACAAAGTGGGGGTATTGACAGGGTTCTTGCTGCCCAAAAGGGAGGATTTGCACAGGGGGATGGAAGTTTCCACAGGGGTGGTGATTTGGGGTGTGGAAAAGTGTCCGTTTGCGCGGACCCGCGCCCAAAAGGCGCCGTGGATTGGACCTGAAGCGACGCGCTGGCTGCGCGTTCAAGTCCCTCGTCCCTAAAACCTAGCACCTAGCACCTAATCCCTCGCACCTTCCCGCCTCAATACAGATAAAACAGACTCAACCGCGGGATATTGCATTTCTCAATCAGCCGCTTGTGGACATATTGCTGCTGCAATTGCGAGATCTGTGCGGGCTGCATCTTGCGCTTGTATGGAGACATCTCGCGCTCTGCTTCGAGGCGAATATCCACCAACTGCGCATCCGGCGTGGCAGCGAGAACGGCGGCGTAGATCTTCTCTTCGAGCATCGTGAGGTGGCGCTCCGCTTCCTCGTTCGAGAGGGCGGTGCCCACTTGTGCGGCCAGCTCGCGTACGCGCAGGACGGCGGCATCTATGACCGGCTGGGATGGAGCAGGCACCTTCGATCCCGCGAGTGCCTCCGCATTTTTGTGGAGATATTGGCTTACCCGCTCGGCCTCGAAGCCGGTCTCGCGCACGGGCTTGGCAGGAGTGGAGGCACCCACTGCCGCCGAAGCCATCTCCTGGGCGCAGGCGAGCACCTCCTGGGCGCAGAAGGCAAGAGAGTTTACTTTGCGAACCTTGTGCCGGTCGGGGCGCTTGTCCCAATGGTCGAAGGCGGAGTCGATCCCTCGAAGCACGGCCTCGAGGGGCAATCCAGCGTCTTTCCAGACCTCGGCGAGAGCCCAGTCGAGGGTGGAGAGCATGTGGATGCCGCCCTTGCGCTGAGAAAAGCGCTCCTCGATCTCGGTGAAGTAATTGAAGTAATTGAGCAAGGGTCTATTTCAACACGGAGGTGTGCGCTGCGCAGACCTAATTCACTGCTGCGCAAACGCAAGAACCCCGCGACATGCAGCCGCGGGGGAGGAGCGAGAGAGATACGGATGTTTACTTGCGCAATGGAGGACGCATGGGGGGCGCGTCGGAGCGTCCGTTGGGAGGGGGCATGGGCGGTCCCGAGGGAGCGTCCTGTGAAGCGCCATTTGCCGCCGCAGCGGCGGCGCGTTCGGCAACGGAGAGGAGACCAAGGCGCTTGCGGAGCTCGACGTCGATCTCTTTGAGCATCTCGGGATGTTCTTTGAGGAAGGTCTTGGCGTTCTCGCGGCCTTGCCCGATACGCTCGGTCTTGTAGCTGAACCAGGAGCCGGACTTCTCGACGATGTTGTTGTTTGCGGCGAGATCGAGCACATCGCCTTCACGGGAGATGCCTTCGCCATACATGATGTCGAATTCGGCCTCGCGGAAGGGTGCGGCGACCTTGTTCTTCACGATCTTCACCTTGGTGCGGGAGCCCATGACGACATCCCCATCTTTAATGGCGGCGATGCGGCGGATATCCACGCGGACCGAGGAGTAGAACTTGAGGGCGCGACCGCCGGTGGTGGTCTCGGGGTTGCCGAACATGACGCCGATCTTTTCGCGAATCTGGTTGATGAAGATCAGGCTGGTGCGTGATTTCGAGACGATACCGGTCAGTTTACGAAGCGCCTGCGACATCAAGCGCGCTTGCAGGCCGACGTGCGAGTCGCCCATCTCGCCATCGAGTTCCGCCTTGGGGACGAGTGCTGCGACCGAGTCGATGACAAGGACGTCGATGGCGTTGGAGCGCACGAGCGCTTCGGCGATCTCGAGCGCCTGCTCTCCGTAGTCGGGCTGGGAGATGAGCAGGTTGTCGATGTCCACGCCAAGCTTGCGGGCGTAGATGGGATCGAGCGCGTGTTCGGCGTCGATGAAGGCCGCCATGCCTCCGGCTTTCTGGGCTTCGGCAATGACCTGCAGGGTAATGGTCGTCTTACCGGAGGATTCCGGCCCGTAGACTTCGATGACGCGTCCGCGTGGAAAGCCCCCGACGCCGAGGGCGGCGTCGAAGGAGATCGAGCCGGTGGAGATCACGGAGATGGGTACGATCGCCTCTTTGCTGCCGAGGCGCATGATCGATCCCTTGCCAAATTGCTTTTCGATTTGCGAGAGGGCTAAGTCGATCGCCCGGACGCGCTCTTTATCGTCTGCCATGCATTGCTCCAATAGTTTTGCGAGGGATCGAGCCCACTATATCTGCCACACGGCACGGATGCCATAAGGAAATCGCGTTCACTTCTGGCAGGATAAACCAGAAGCTGCGCAGAGGCGAACAAAAAACGAATGCGGGAGTAAAATTGCGTTCGTTGAATCTCCCCCAGCGCCTAAAGGCGCGTGAAGGTCTCACTTGGTCCCCCGGCTGAAGCCGGGGTCTACCAAAGCCGGGCCTACCGCGTTGACTTCACTGACCGGAGAAGAAGAGTGGGCGGGCGAGCCGCCCGCCCAGACCACCGGCTGGCAGCCGGCGCTACGAGTGTTCCTAGGCGTGTTCGTTTGAGTGGGTCTCGGCGGGCGCGGCGGCGGCCTGGGCCTTCGGCGCTTCGGAGGCCGTCTCGAGCGATGCAAGAAATTTCTGTGTGTTCAGCAAGGGCCGGGCGAGGGAGGAGTTGTAGCCAGTCCAGAAGGACTCGGAGAGAGCTTCGCGTTCGAACTGTGCCCGCATCGCCTCCATCTTTGAATCGAGATCGTCGCAGTAGTGCAACAGCAGCGCTTCGGGAAACATGGGCACCTTCGGGGAGCCGAAATCGAGGTGTCCGTGGTGGCTGATAATCAGGTGCTCGATGAGGATCTTCAATTCTTCAGGGAAGCCGGCGACCTGATTGATCTTGTCGTGCAGCATCTCGATTTCGATGACGATGTGCCCGAGCAGTTGCCCCTTGGTGGTGTAGGTGAAGGAGCGGGCGTATCCGAGTTCGTGGATCTTGCCGATATCGTGCAGAAAGACGCCAGTAAGCACAAGGTCGCGATTCACGATGGGATAGTTGCGAATGACGAGATCGCAGAGTGTCATCAGCGAGATGACATGATCGAGCAGCCCGCCGATGTAAGCATGGTGTAGCGACTTCGCGGCCGGGGCAGTGCGGTAGGCTTGCGCGATCTCCTCATCCTCCATGAACGATCTCACAAGAGCCTTAAGGTGAGGATTGGTGAAACTCGCGACAAATTCACCGAGCTTCGCCCATAGGTCGTCGATATTCTTGGTGGTCTTGGGGAGAAAGTCGCTGGGATCCACTTCATTGTCGTCGCATTTGCGAATCTTGTGGATCGTGAGCTGGAACTTGCCGTTGTACTTATTGAGAAGCCCGCGCACTTTGACGAAATCGTCCTGCAAGATGCTGGTGATAGCTTCAGCGCAGTTGTCCCACATGTTGGCCTGTATCTGTCCGCGGCAGTCGGAGAGGGTCAGGACAAGGTAGGGGGTACCGTCCTTCTTGTTCTTGATCTGCTTGGCAGCAACGACGAATTGCGTGTCGAAGGTCTGGTTTTCGAACTTCGCACAATCGCTAAGATAAAACTCTTTCATGCCGGATCGATTCTGGGGGATTGGGGCTATGGTATCCCAAATTGTTGGAGGAGAGTAATTGCCCGATGGCTAACAAAAAAGCGGCGGCAGGACTTGATCCTACCGCCGTGCTTTGCCACAGGCGAACTATTTACGCTTCGATGTTCCGCGAGTGAGTTTCTTGACCTTCTTCTTGTTCGCGCCGCGCGGGGTGGTGCGCTTTGCCTTCGGAGCAGCCTTCTTGCGTGCTGCCCGCTTAACCTTCTTGCGCTCCGTCTTATCTGTGACTGACTTTGTGTTTGCCATCAAAACCTCTTTTATATGTAGTGTGCGATTGAGCCGGCCTTGCGTTCTCTCGCGTCGTCCGAAATCGCGCTGTCTTAGTCAGAGTATCAGAGCGATGAGGACACATGAGAGCTATAGCCGTTCCAACTGCGCAAACTTTTCGACCAGCTTCTTCAGTCCGGCGGTGCGGAAGGCGACTGTGATCTTCGCCGATTCGCCATCGCCTTCGCGCAGATAGACTGTGCCCTCTCCATACTTGGGATGCCGTACGCGCGCGCCGGGTTTGAGTCCTGCATCGCCACGGGGCGCGGGGACGTCAAGCTTTGGGCGCGTAAACTTCTTGCCCTTGGAAGCGAAGAAGTCGGCAATGTTGTCGATGGAGTTGTGCGCGCCCGAATAGGCGGCGCGCTTTTGCGTAGTCGAGTATGGCTTTTCTGCACCTCTACCGTAGGGCGCAGACTGGTCTTCGTCTTCGTAGCTGTAGTGGCGGTCTGCGTAGTCGGAGTGCGCCTGCCCGCGAGAAGAGCCTGCGACGTGAGCGTACTCGAGCAGCGAGGGCGGAATCTCTTCCAAGAAGCGCGAGGCGACGCTTTGTTCCGGCATGTCATTGCCGAAGCGGCGGCGGTAGCGGGCGCGCGTCATGATGAGCTGATCCATGGCGCGCGTGATCCCGACGTAGCACAGGCGGCGCTCCTCTTCGATCTCCTCGGGGTTGAGCAGCGTGCGAGAGTGCGGGAAGAGACCTTCTTCGAGTCCGGCGAGGATGACGAGCGGAAACTCGAGTCCCTTGGCGGCGTGCAACGTCATCAACGTGACTGAGGCGTTGGGATCGATATCGTCGGTATCGCTTACGAGCGCGGCGTGGTCAAGAAAGTCGGAGATGTTCTCACCACGGTCGTGCGCATCGCGGGCGGCATTGACGAGTTCCTGCAGGTTCTCGATGCGGGAGAGGGATTCTGGTGTGTTCTCTTCTTCCAGCATGCGCACGTATCCGCTGCGGTCCATGAGGAACTTGAGGACCTCGGGGAGGGTTGCGGAATCTCCGGGCGAGCGGAAGCCCTCGACAGGGGCGGCTTCGTCGGCAATGCTCTGCTTCAACGGCGCGGTGGCTTTGGTTCCGAAGATCGCGTCGAGTTCCGGAGATTCGATTTCATCGGATGCATAATCGAAACTGGTGTCGTCCTCTTCTCCGTTGGCGCTGGCGGCGCGCTCCTCTTCTGCCAGTTCGACGGCATCGCCGAAGAGCAAGGATTGTTCGTTCTCTCCAAAGGTAAAACTGACATCCTCGGTTGTGGGTTCTACAGCGGGAGAAATGTCGGAGCTGAGTTTGTCGGCAAACTCCTGCTCGGGTTGCGCGAAGAGCATGGCACGCGCGTCCTCGATCAACGTCTTGAATTTGTCGAGCGCGATGCAGGCGCGTCCAGGAGCGAGCTTTTGCTCGATGCAGTCGCCGATGGCGCTCCATATGCTGGCATTGGTTTCGAGTGCAAGGCGCTCGACGATATCCATCGTGGCTTTGCCGATGCCCCGTGGAGGAGTGTTGATGACGCGCTGCATGGCAGCGTAATCATCGGGATTCTGCACCAGCTTGAGATAGCTGATCAGGTCTTTGATCTCTGCGCGCTCGTAGAAGCTGAATCCGCCGACGACTTTGTACTTAATGTTGTAGCGACGCAACGCCTCTTCGAAGAGACGCGACATGAAGTTTGTCCGGTAGAGGATGGCGGCGCGTTTGGGTTCTTCGCGTGCAGCCTCGTCGCTGTCGGGATTGCGCAGGTACTTCGATACTATGTCGGCGGCGTAGAGAGCTTCGTTCTCGCCATCGGCAGCCTCGTAGTAGAGGACCTTGTTGCCGCCCTGTCGCGCTGTCCAGAGGTTCTTGCCTTTGCGCTGGACGTTGTTTCGGACGACTGCGCCCGCTGTTTCGAGGATGGTCTGCGTGGAGCGATAGTTCTGTTCGAGACGGATGACCTTTGCGTTCGGAAAATCCTTTTCGAAGTCGAGGATGTTCTTGATGTCCGCGCCACGCCACGAATAGATGGATTGGTCCTCATCGCCGACGACGCAGACATTGCCGTGCGATCCGAGCAGCTTCATCAATTCGTACTGGGGACGGTTCGTGTCCTGATACTCGTCGATCATCAGGTAGCGATAGCGACGCACATAACGCTCGCGCACGGCGGCGGAGGTCTTGAGTAGCCGAGCGGCTTCGAGCAATAGGTCGTCGAAATCAAGGGCATTGGCTCGGCGCAATCCCAACTGGTAGAGCTTGTAGAGCTGTGCGATCCGCTCGTTCTTCGGATCGGGCGATTGCAGGTAAAGTTCCTGCGGATCGATCATGTGGTTCTTCGCCCACGAGATACGCGAGAGGACAATACGCGGCGTGAGTTGCTTGTCATCGACGCCCAACTGCTTCAGTCCGGCTTTCACGATCGATTGCTGGTCCGATTCGTCGTAGATGGCGAAGTCGCGGGTGAGTCCTTTGCCGTTGAGATGCAACGCTTCGATGTCGCGGCGCAGGATGCGGACGCAGAGGGAATGGAAAGTGCTGATGAGCGGCTTGGCGAGGGTCCGGCCGCCGATGAGTTTATCGACGCGCTCGGCCATCTCAGCGGAGGCCTTATTCGTGAATGTTACGGCGAGGATCGAGTCGGGGGCGATGCCCTGATCGATGAGATGAGCGATGCGATAGGTGATGACGCGCGTCTTGCCGGAGCCGGCTCCGGCGAGGATCAGCACCGCTCCATCCACCACTTCGGCGGCTTCACGCTGCTGCGGATTCAGTTTTTCTAAAAGGGCCTGCACGTCTCTCCTAGTATCGCAGGAATGGTTGCGGCACTGCCTTCTCCTAGCTGGGAGCACGCGGCTTGTGCTACCGTGTTCGCCACGCACCAATCAGCGTGAGGGTAGCGGATGCAGACGGTTCTGATCAATGAAACGGGACCTGATCGACAGGAGACAAGGGTCGCACTGGTTCCGGATGCGGTACGCCAACTTACCGAACAGGGCATCTCTGTCTCCATCGAGCGCGGTTGTGGGGAGGCAAGCGGACACTCCGACGAGTCTTACCAGGCAGCCGGCGCAGCGGTGAGCGCCGACCGCGAAGCTCTTCTGCGTAACGCGGACCTGATTCCGGTGGTGAATCTACCGGCAGAGACCGACCTCCGCTTGCTGCACCCTGGTTGTGCGGTCGTAGGCTTTCTGCGTCCGCTCGACGCTGCTCAAGCATTGCGCCCCGCTATTGAGAGGGGAGCCGCACTTTTTTCGATGGAGCTGGTGCCTCGCATCAGCCGCGCCCAAAGCATGGACGCTCTTTCGTCGATGGCAACGATTGCCGGATACAAGGCTGTGATCCTGGCGGCCGAGCGCTTGCCGCGCATGTTTCCTTTGCTGATGACGGCCGCTGGAACTGTCCCTCCGGCGAAGGTGCTCGTGCTGGGGGCGGGTGTCGCGGGATTGCAGGCGATCGCGACCGCACGCCGTCTCGGTGCGGTGGTCGAAGCCTATGACGTGCGCGCCGCCGCCGCCGAACAGGTCAGGTCGCTCGGCGGAAAGTTTCTCGAGGTGGATCTGGGCGGCATCGAGACCGAGGACAAGGGCGGTTACGCTCGCGAACTCACCGAAGAAGCGCTGGAGCGCGGACGCCAAGCCATCCAGAAGGCAGCGCAACAGACAGACGTGATCATCACGACTGCCCAGGTACCCGGCAGGCGCGCTCCGCTCCTCATGCGGCGCGAAGCGGTTGAGGGGATGCGGTCCGGTTCTGTGGTAGTCGATCTCGCAGCACCCGCGGGCGGCAACTGCGAACTCACGCGCCCCGGCGAGACCCAGGTCCACGGCGGCGTCACCCTGCTCGCACCCTTGAACCTGCCCGCCACAGTTCCCGTGCACGCGAGTCAACTTTATTCCCGCAACATACTCAACTTGCTGAAGATAATGTTGCACGATGGTGCATTCCAGCCTGACTACAACGACGAGATCATCGCCGGGTGCTGCGTCGCTCACGATGGCACGATCTTGAATGCCAAAGTACAACGGGCGCTGGCTTCGGAACCAGTCGCCGGAGGCGCTCAATGAGCCCAGCAGTCCTGCTCGCATCGGTCTATGTCTTCGTGCTTGCGGCTTTCCTCGGATATCAGGTCATATCGCGCGTACCTCCGCTGCTGCATACGCCGCTGATGTCGGCTACCAACGCGATCTCCGGCATCTCTTTGATCGGGTCGATCGTGATCGCCGGGTCGGGGCATTCGCGGTTCAGCACCATCCTCGGATTCATCGCGGTCACCACTGCGACCGTCAACGTGGTCGGCGGCTTCGGCATCACCGACCGTATGCTGAAGATGTTCCGCAAGCGAGAGCTCCCAGCCAAGGGAGAAAAGCCCCGATGAACGCGGCACAGCTTTTCATGGAAGCCACCTACCTGATCGCCAGTGTCCTTTTTATATTAGGACTGAAGGCGATGAGCCACCCGGAGACGGCGCGGCGAGGCATGTTCTACGCCGAGGCGGGCATGCTGGCGGCGATCATCGGCACCCTCGTCCACAAAGACATCGTCAGCTACACGTGGATCATCGCCGGTCTGTTGATCGGGTCCATCGTCGGCGCCCTCATGGCGATCTGGGTGCCGATGACCGCCATGCCGCAACGGACGGCGCTCTCGCATGCATTCGGCGCTCTAGCCGCGGCACTGGTCGGCGTAGCGGAGTACTCGATCCACGCGACGAAGATGTCGAAGTTCACGCTCTCCGCCCTGGGTTTCGAGGTGATGCTCGGTGCCATCACGACCACGGGCAGCCTCATCGCGGCAGGGAAACTGCAAGGATTCATTCGCGGCACGCCGATCCAATTCCGCGGCCAGCAGGTCCTAAATCTGCTGCTCTTCTCCGGTATCCTCGGCAGCTTCGTCTTCGTCATTCTCCATCCGGGCGCGACGATGGTCTTCTACTCCATGCTCGGGCTGGCAACCCTCTTCGGAGTGCTGCTGGTCATCCCGATCGGTTCGGCGGACATGCCCGTCGTCATGTCGTTGCTCAACTCTTACGCCGGGCTGGCCGCAGCCGCGACCGGCTTCGTCCTGTCGAACAACGTGCTCATCATCGCGGGCACCCTCGACGGCTTCTCGGGATTCATCCTCTCAGTGCTGATGTGCCGGGCTATGAACCGTTCCATCACGAACGTGCTCTTCGGCGGCTTCGGCGCGACCATTGGCACCGCCACAGCGGGTGCCGCAGGGTCCATGCGCGAGATCCAGCCCGAAGACGCCGCCGTGCAACTCGCCTACGCGAACCGCGTGATCTTCGTTCCCGGATACGGCATGGCAACCGCACAGGCACAGCATGCAGTGCGCGAACTGGCGGAGGCACTTGAAGCGCGCGGTGTCGTCGTCAAGTTCGCCATACATCCGGTCGCAGGACGCATGCCCGGCCACATGAACGTGCTGCTCGCCGAAGCCAACGTCCCCTATTCATCCCTTTATGAACTCGAACGGATCAACGGAGATTTTCCCTCCACGGATGTCGCCGTTGTGATCGGCGCGAACGATGTCGTCAATCCGGACGCGCGCGACAATTCCAACAGTCCGATCGCAGGCATGCCGATTCTCGAGGTGGATCGCGCTAAGTCGGTCATCGTGCTAAAGCGTGGGCAAGGTCGCGGCTTCTCCGGGTTGGAAAACCCGCTCTTCTTCAAACCCGTCACCAGCATGCTTTACGGAGACGCCAAAGCATCGCTGACCCAGCTCATTCAGGCAGTGCAGCACAGTTGAGCGGCGGACGAAACTTGCGGTCGAGAGTTGATTCCCGCACACCGCGAGTGGGCCTTGTCGCTTCGCACCTAAAATAGAAGAGTGCCGATTGAACTCACGATCGAGAAGCTGATTTACGGCGGGGATGGTCTTGCCCGCCTGCAGGGGCCAGACGGCGGGACCGCGCAGCCCGGAGGCAAGTCCGTCTTTGTGCCGTATGTGCTGGCAGGGGAGCGCGTCTCTGCCGAAGTCACTGAGGAGAAGCGCAGCTTTGCGCGGGCTGAGGTACTCGACCTGCTGATGCCGTCTCCGGACCGAGTGGCACCGACATGTCCATACTTCGGACCATGCGGCGGATGCCATTACCAGCATGCCTCCTATGAGGCGCAACTCAGCCTGAAGCGCGATATTTTGCTTGAATCATTGAAACGCAATGGCGGCATCACGCTTCCCGTCCCGCTGAATGTGCTGGCCTCACCTGAGCCATTCGGTTATCGCAACAGGACGCGTCTTCACGTGCACCATCATCCCCAGTTTCAGATCGGATACTACCGAGCAGGAACGCATGATCTGCTTTCCATTGAACATTGCCCCATTAGTTCGCCTCTGATCAACCGCGCACTTCAAGCATTCTGGACGGCCGGCAACCACGGCGATGTTCCCGCGTCCATACAAGAGATCGAGATCTTCGCTGAGGACCAGGACGCGGAGTGTCTGCTCGAACTCTACGTCGGCGGTCGCCGCCCGAGCGACGGAGAACTGGAACGCTTTGCTGGTTCGATACAAGGCCTCTTGCCGGAGTGCGTCGGCATACACGCGTTCACGCAAAGCCAGATTGCGCGTAGCAGCCTGCCAGTGCTGCAACAGATCGCGTCAGCGGGAGACACCGCTCTCGACTACCACGCCGGGGGACACACCTATAAAGTCAGTGCGGGATCGTTCTTCCAGGTGAATCGCCATCTATTGGATCCGTTCGTCGAATTGGTCACTGACGGAGCACATGGCAGGCGCGCACTCGACCTATACGCGGGCGCCGGACTCTTCGCCGTTCCGCTGGCGGAGAAGTTTGCCGAAGTCGTTGCCGTTGAAGCGTCGCCTTTATCCTTCGGCGACCTCACAACCAACCTGCACGATCCCGCCAAGCGCTACTGTCAGACGACGGAGAAGTTTCTCAAGCACCGAGGACGCGATATCCGCGACACCGATCTCGCCGTTATCGATCCGCCTCGCGCCGGGATCGGAGTGGAGTGCGCAAAGCTGCTGGTTGCGGCAGAGCCAGCGGAGATCCGCTACATCTCCTGCGATCCGACGACCCTCGCGCGGGATTTGAAAGTGTTGTTAGAATCTGGCTACCGCATCGACGAAGCTTACATGGTGGACATGTTCCCGCAAACGCTCCACATCGAAAGTTTCGTCCGTCTGCATTCGCGCCGCCACGAATAAGCGCCGGAACCCCGGTGCGGCGTGGCCATGACATTCGCTCAGCGCAATCCGGTGCTGCTCGCAGCCTTTGCTTTTATGGTCGGCATCTCTGCCGCGCATCTCGAATGGCGGCCCTGCGGCTGGATGCTGTTGAGTATTGCGGGGGCCGCGCTTGCAGCGATCCTCTTGTCGATGCGGAGCCGGAGGAGTGCGTTCGCGGCCGCGCTGCTTAGTGCCGTTGCATTGGGCGTGTTGGATGCGCAGATCGAATCGCAAGCGCATCATGACCAACCGAACCTTTCTGCGCATACGAACGGATTGCTTTATACCTTCACTGGCACCGTGATACGCAACGGCACTCTGCGGACAAATGCAGAGGGGACGATCCAGTCGATCGATGTTGCAGTGGAAGGCGTCGAGCGCTACGGAACCACGGAGAAGATTCCTTCGGGCATACGTTTGGCTGTCATCGATCCCGGAGGCTCACCGCTGGCGTATGGAGCGCAGGTGCGTTTCGACGCACAGCTGCATGAGGCACAGCTTTTCCGGGACCCCGGAGTGTGGAACCGCCGTGCGTGGCTGGCGACACAGGGCATTACTGCGCTGGCGTCCGTTCGCCGCGAAAAAATTGAGGTACTCCCCGGCTTCGGCGGCACGCGCTTTGGACTTATTCGCGACGCAACACGCAAGAGCCTTCTGCAACATCTCCACCGCCTCGAGAACCTGCAATCACACTATCGCTTGATCTCTCTCGACAGCGAAGACATTGCGCTGCTCGAAGCCATGATGCTCGGCGAGCGCTCTGAGCTGGACCATTCTGACAAGCTTGATTTTCAGCGCACGGGATCGTTTCACCTGCTGGTGGTTTCAGGGATGAACATCGCCATATTTGCGGTTGCGGTCTTCTGGGCGATGCGCAGGCTGCGCTTCGGAGAGTGGGGCGCCTCCCTTCTGACGGCGATGTTCGCCATCAGCTATGCGACGCTCACTGATTTAGGGGCTCCGGTCATGCGCGCCGTCCTCATGGCGCTCCTCTTTCTGGTCGCACGTTTGTTCTACCGTACGGACGCCTCTCTCAATGCGATCGGCACCGGAGCACTCGTCATACTGGCGTGGAAGCCGAGCGCGCTCTTCGAGGCCAGCTTTCAAATGACTTTCTTGAGTGTGCTCGCGATACTGGTCATCGCATCTCCGTTGGTTAATTTAACTTCTGCGAAATACAGCACAGGGCTGCGTCAGCTTTGGACGCTGAATCGAGATTTTGCACTGCCGCGCGAAGTAGTCCAGTTCCGGCTCGATCTGCGCATGGTCATCCGGCGTTTACAGCGCATAATCGGATCATTCCGCGCATCGCACTTTTTCGTGGTCCTGCCGCTGCGTCTGGGACTGGCGTGTACGTCGCTGCTCACTCTGTCGTTCATCATGCAGTGCGTAATGGCGCTGCCGACCGCCCTTTACTTTCACCGTCTCACCGTCACCGCGCTCATCGCCAACAGTGTTGTCGTTCCCCTGATGGAGGCGCTGATGCCGCTCGTTATCCTATCGCTTATCGCAAGTTACGTATCGGTATGGATCGCCATGGCGCCAGCCGCTCTCACCGCGCTTGCCCTGCATGGGATTTCAAAGACGATCAGCTTTCTGGGAAGCGCGCGGTTCGCCGACGTGCGTGTCGCGGACCCCTCCAGGATGGCGATCGCTGCGTGTTGCGCTGCTTTCTTGTTCTCCAGGTATGCATGTCAGAGACGAAGTCGGTGGGGGATGCTCTGCGGCGTATCCGGACTGACGATCAGCGCAGCGCTGATCGCTCTTCCCCAGGCGCCGCCGCGCAGCGACGCTCTTGAGATCACTGCGATCGATGTGGGACAGGGCGACTCCCTTCTCGTGATCACTCCGGAGGGAAAGTCATTGCTGATCGACAGCGGAGGCCCTGCTGGAGCTTCTGCTATGTATGGAAGCGCGGCAGACATTTTCGACTATGGAGAAGAGGTCGTCTCTCCCTATCTCTGGTCGCGTGGCATCGATCGGCTGGATGCGGTGGCCATCAGTCATGGACACTCAGACCACATGCAAGGGATGCCTGCGGTGATCCGCAACTTTCAACCGCTCGAACTTTGGGTGGGGCTGGTGCCGGATTCGCCACTCTATGAACGCGTCCTCGCAGCCGCGAAAGACACCCGCACAAAGATTGTCGAGCACCGCGAGAATGACCGGTTCCCCTTCGGAGGCACTGACATTGCGGTGCTTGCTCCAGCGCGAGATGCGGCACCCGGTCCGCAAGCCATGAACAACGACTCTATGAGCTTGTATATTCGGTTTGGCAAAGCCGCCGCGTTGCTCTCCGGTGACGCGGAACACTCTGCGGAGGCGCGCATTGCCGCGCATATGCCCCATGCGCAGCTCCTCAAGGTGGACCATCACGGCTCCATGACCTCTACCGATCCTCAACTCTTAAGCGTGGTTCAGCCAGAGTATGCGGTCATCTCGGCGGGCGCACACAACCGCTTCGGACACCCTCGCCGGGAGGTGCTCGAACGACTCGCTGACGCGCATGTTCGAACACTGCGGACGGACACTACGGGGGCGATCTCTTTTCTACTTGCGCCCGACGGCTCTACGACGGTGAGGGTAGCTTCACCGCATCCGGCGCTCCAGCGATAGCATCGCCTGCGCCGCTCTCCATTTCGTCGATGTTGGGCGGATTATTTTGAAATGAGGCGACGATCTGTCTGGCATCGGCGGCCTGTTGCGCGGGGACGCGCACGGCAACATTACCGACGCCGGGCATAATGTCTTGCGGAGCCTCAAGGCTCTGCACGAGGGCTTCGATTCCCGCGGACTGAAGAAGTCCCTGGACGGCCCACGCTTCGCTCTCCTCTTTGGCCTCGAACACGGTTTCGAGTTCGCGCTCTACTGCTTCATCGGGCATTCGGTCTCCTAAACAACAGTTTGGATGCAAAGTGTGTACCCCGCAACCCTTCCTGCTTGCAAACTCAGGAACTCCCGTGCACAATCGGCATCCAAATGGTATGAAAGGCGGTTCCATGGGGACACCCGAGCAGCTTAAGCCGAAAGAGGAACATGTCCAATTCACTCCGGAACAACTCGAAGAGCTGCGACGTATCCGCCGCCTCCAGTTGATGGTCAGCATGGTCATTCAAGTCATCTACGAGGACCCCAAGATCACCATCGAAGAAGCATCCGAGATGGCTGCCAAGGCAAAAGAGGCAGCGCTCAACATGTTTCCTGATAAGGAACTCGCCTACGATCTGCTCTTTCGTCCGCGCGTGCAGCGGGCCATGGCGGAACGCTTCAGCATCCAGTAGTTACTTCGTATCGATGTGATTGAGGCGGAGTGTTAACGTTCCCCAGAACATCCGTGCGCGCATCTGCACCGGAATGTGCAGGTTATCGTCCGAATACCAGAGCCAGATCTGTCCTTTGTTCTTGATGGGTGAGTTGTGGGTTTCCGGCTGCACCCGGATAGTCTGATAGGTGGCAGCGGGGACTTTGACTTCTTCTTTCCCTTCCACGTGCACGTCCACCACATTCGTTTTGCCACCATCATTGATGGGGAAGGTGTAGGTGGCGTTGGGCGCCAGCGGTAGGGATCCGACGTAATAGATGGAACTGAGCACGTCGCTCACGCATCCGGGGATGGCGTTCTCTTGCCGCTTCGATTGGTTCGTTCTGAGGTTCTTTTCCTCAAGGACGCTCTTGTGTTCCGGAGGAATAAAACGAATGTTGGTGTTCAGCCGCCGGAAACCCTCTTCCGTCTGCTTTCCCAGGGTCAATGAACAGTAACTTTTGTGATCGACAAACGATTCGAACCGGTCGTGGACATGGTAGAGCAGTGCGATTGCGCCGATGGAATCGGCCATGCCGACGACCCGCTCTTCACCATTCGCCTGCTCCATGTGCAGCGAGGCTGTACCGGCTGCGAAGAGCCGCCACTCCACGTCATAGACGTATGTCTGGTTGTTCGGGAACTGATAGCCCGGCCGCGGAGAAGGCATCGTCTGCGACGTCTGGGCTGAACAGATCGCGACCAGTGTCACAAGGAAGAGGATGTTTTTCAGGATTCGGTTCAGGGGATGAATCTCCTCATGGGACTCAATCACTTCCGGGAAAAGAGCACAAGTTTCACAATCAACGCCGCATAAAGCGCGGCAGAGCCGATACTCGCATTGTACTCGCGGTGCTTACGGTAGAGGTCGGATGAGAACGATCCCTTGTCCTTGGTCGCTGGCGTCAGGCGGGGAAAAATTCGTGGAACTCGGCGCTTGTACTCGTCGAACTCTGCAAACGCACTGCGTAGAAAATCCTCTTCCGCGAGAATCACCGGCATATAGATCGCGAGGAACATGACGGCCAGGGCTGCGGCAAGCCAGGGACTTCGCGCGGCGATTGCGAAACCGACGGCGATCAGGATGGATCCGAGATAGAGAGGATTGCGGGTGTAGGCGTAGGGGCCGGTCACTGTCAGTTCGAGGTTCTTCTTCACGTGCCCAGAGGCCGCGGCTCGCAATCCAACCCCCGGCAGTACGATGAGCAGGCTCCAAAGGAGCGCCGTCGAGGTTGGATGCGCAAGCCAGAGGAAAAGCGCCGCCAGCACAAACCCCAGTGGCACACGGATACGGCGTGCCGTTTTTGGCCAGTTCATATGCGATCTCCCAACAGGTTCCGTGCTGCTGCGAGCACATCGGCAGGAGAGATCGTCAGCAAGCCCTCTTCCGGTTCGCTGTGTCTCGCATGGTTCCTACGGCTCCTGGGGCTGCGCAATACGACTGCGTCGGTGCCGTACGGACCGTTCCTCGCAGGATCGGTGGGGCCGAAGATGGCGACAGCCGGGACCTGCAGCGCGGACGCAAGGTGCAGTGGGCCGGTATCTCCACCGATGAACAGGGCGCTCTTTCTGGTTAGCTCGATCAATTGCTGAATCGTACACTCAACGACCCGGGCGGTACCTCCCGATTCTGTTACTACCTGGTTCGCCAGCACGCGCTCTGCGGGGCCAGCGTTGATCAACACCATGCATCCCAAGCCCCAGAGAGAGCGGGCAACGAGACCATAGCGCTGCGCAGGCCAGCACTTAGCACCCCATCCCGCCCCCGGATTCATCAGCACCATGGGACGCCCGGACAAGATATTGCGGGCCCACTCCGCCGCCTCGACATCATGGGGCAGAAGGGCGGGGGTGTACTGCAAAACACTGCCAGCAAGCGCCGACGCAAGCTCGAGGTCCTGCTCGATGACGTGCGCTCCGTGGGTCCTGATGCGGTCTGAAAAGAGGTAGCGCGCAATCCACTCGCGAGGTACGTCTTCGCCCACAACACGCCCGGCGCCGCTCAGCCGGGCAAGAATTGCCGACCGTACCGCTCCTTGAAAATCGATCACCGCGTCATACCGTCGCGCACGAAGGTCGCTTATGAGTTGCGCCAAACCGGAGCGCGTCATGGACGAAAGCCACGATTTACGCCACTCCGCCATGTTCGTCAGGTGTACGTGACCAACCAGAGGGCAATCACCATTCGGAGCACGCAAGAGCGGGGCCCACCGCTCTTCAATCAGCCAGCCGAGTTCCCATTCCGGACGCGCCACCTTAAGCGCCGTCACAGCGGGCATGGCATGCAAAATGTCACCCATCGCCGAGAGGCGAACGATCAGAACTCGCTGCATTTTCTTGAGTTCTGATTTTCTCACGGCAATGCTGATAAGCGGCGATCGCGGCCCGATGTGATCTGCGCGAGGATGCTTCTGATCGTCCGGTCAGCATCATCAAGACGTATATGCAGCCGGACCGCCACGATGGGCTCCAGTGCCTGCGCCAAATGGCCTAACCGGACGAGGTCCTTTTCTGTCGTTAGAAATCCATCTGCGCCATATTGCTCACGCCACGCAAGCAGCTTCTTCACGTCGACGCCTATGTAGCGATAATGGTCGCGAAAGGATGCGTCGAACACAGTGCTTATGCCCTTCCTCTTTATATCGTCGAAGAACCTCTGGGGGCGTGCTATGCCACAGAATGCGATGGGAGAGGAGAGGCCGTGCGGCACCTCGATTTCTCTACGATAGTGCCATTGGGGCACTCCTCCCGGGATGCGTGCTGTGTCCTGCTGGATCGCAATCGCATCGGCTCGCTTCATGTTTGAAAGTGACTCCCGCAAGCGCCCACAGGGCAGCAATGAGTCCGACAGATCGTCAGCACCCAGCAAAACGATGTCGAAATCACGCGCCAGCTTGCGGTGTTGAAAACCATCGTCGAGGATGTGGATGCGCTCCTCGGAAGGGCGCAGCGTCTCCGCCTTCACTCCCGCTGCATAGCGGCTCTGGCCCACCACTACTGGAACTCCCGTGCGCCGCGCGATCAGTAACGGCTCATCTCCGAAATCATCCGCTGTGCCCTTTGTATCTACGACAAGTACGCCCGACGTCTTGCGGCCGTATCCGCGCGAGAGCACATCGCAGGCAATTCCACGTTTCTTGAACTCTTCGATCAATGCGATCACGAACGGGGTCTTGCCGCTACCGCCGGCGTTGATGTTTCCGACGCTCACTACCGGCCAGCGCAATCTTCTCGGATGCAAGACATGCGCGTCATACAGTGCGTTCTTCGCACTTATTACCGCGCCGTATAAGACCGAAAGTGGACGGAGCGCTATCATCGGCTGCTCTCGATTTCTTCGAGGGCGTCCAAGGTGTGCTGCGTAGCTCCGGTGCTGGATTCCATCACCCCTCGCGCCCTCTCGCCCATCAGCTTTCGCGCTGCGTCGTCCTGAGTAAGTTTCAGCCAGACATTGCCGAGTTCTTCATGGGTTGCTCTCAGCAACGCTGCCCGCGTCTCAAAGATGTTCACGACATCCCGAAAATTTTCGGTGTACGGACCTACAACGATTGCTCTGCCGAAATACGCAGGCTCAAGGATGTTATGGCCACCGCGAGGGACGAGACTGCCACCGACAAACGCAATATCAGCCAACTCATACATCGATGCCAATTCGCCGATCGAGTCGAGAAGATAGATGGAAGACCCATTTACGTCGGCATGCTGCGATCTTCGCGCTATGGAATAGCCTTCAGCCCGCGCAACGTCTGCAACAACATCGAAGCGCTCGGGATGACGGGGGGCAAGCACTAGGAGCGATCGCGGATAGCGCTCCTGCAATGTAGCGAATGCCTTCAGCAGCAACGGCTCCTCGTTCTCGACCGTACTGCCCGCGACGATCACAGGGAACCTCTGTTGCTCATGGATCGCTTCGCGCAACGCCGCCACGAGGGCAGGTTCTTCCGGAGGGTTCCAGTCAAATTTCAGATTGCCGCCGACGCGCACACGCTGTGCCTGCGCGCCGATGCGTATGAGCCGTTGCGCGTCTTCGTGCGACTGAGCGAGAAACAGATCCACATTTTCGAGGACGCTGGACATGAGCGAGCGCCGCCGGGTGTATCCCGGCAAAGAACGATCGCTAATGCGGGCGTTCACTACCGCTACCTTTGCAACGCGATGCGATGCGTGCAGGAAATTGGGCCAGAACTCTGTCTCCAGCAGGACGACCATGCGGGGCTGCAATCGCCGCAGGTACGCCTTCACCGCTATCGAAAGATCGATTGGGAAATAGAAGGTATAGCCGGCGCCGAAGCGCTGTCGTGCCAGCGTCTGCGCTGCTAGCGTGGTGGTGGAAACAAACACCTGATGGTCCTGCTGCAACTCGCGGATGAGTCTTTCTGCGGCAAGCACTTCTCCGACGGAGACCGCGTGCAGCCACAGGACGGGTTTCCCGGACTCTTCCGGACGTAGCCTTCCGGGAACAAAACCAAGCCGCTCAGCGATACCAGAGCGCCACTTTTTCCGGGCAATTGCCAGCACGAGCCACACCGGCGAGCCCAGCACAAGCGTCACCCAAAGCAGCAGGTTGTAAATGATGTAGCTCACGAAGACTACATTGTAAGTGCCGCTCTTGCCCACGCGTCCGCGACGAAGCATAATCCACACATGCTGAAGCGCCTGTGCATTGCAACGTCCGTTTTTTTAGTGGCCGCTTTCGCCGTTGCGAAAGACTTCCCGCCGCCCCCGCCCAAACCTGCAGCGACCTATGCCTTGCACGAGGCGCACACGAACGAGCACCTTACCATCGCCGCCGAACTTTACGACACGCCAGAGAAGCTTTCCGGCGCGAAGGTGGACTACGTTGGTCACGAATTGCTGCCGATCCGCCTCATCCTGACGAATGAGGGCGACACCCCAATCGCACTCACTGATCTACGCATTGAGTTCATCACCGCCGCAAAAGACAAGATTCCTCCTGCGACCATGGATGATCTCATGCGCCGCATCGCACGTCCTGACAAGAATCCGGACCGCACTACACGAAACAATCCGCTACCCATTCCCAAGTTTGGCAAGAAGCCGGAGCGCGTCAAGGCCGACCAGCGCGATGAGATGGAGAACCTGCTCTTCCGGGCCAAGGCAGTGGAGGCGCACTCTACGCAATCCGGCTTTCTCTTCTTCGATGTGCAGGGACTCAGCACGCCGCTCTCACGTGCGCGCCTCTACCTGACCGGGATGAGCGACTCTGCCGGAAAAGAGCTGCTGTATTTTGAGATTTCGTTGGATAAGTGAATTTGTGCGATTGCCGATTTGCGCAATCACTAACACATCGTCTCGGCTTCACTAGTATCGGCCGCAACGCGGCTGGCGTTTATTCTCTTTAAGTATGAGTGGATGCGGGGAGACTGAAAGCTTCCATGACGGCCATCTGGACGGCTTGCGCCTGCACGCGGCGGGCAAGTCTGCCTTGTTCTACCTCAGAACTTGCGACAACACGAGATTCGTTCTGCGGCTTGACGGATTGGAGCGACTCCACATTAGCGACTTCCGGGAGGGTAGCATCATTTTTGACTTATCGTTCACTCAGACCGAGAACATCTCAATTGCCGCCATCAAAGAGGTTTACGCGTTAAATGAAAACCAGCCTGAGATTGCTCAGCGGCTGTTCCTATCTGCGCAGCAAAGCGGCTTGCAGTTGCTCGACATTTCTTCATCTTACGGGGCGAGTGGCATTGCACTCTTCAAGGAGTATTCGTTCTCCGGTGAGAAGTGACGTTGCTAGCCTGAAAACAGTTGACACGTCTCGATTGCTGAATGAAGGCGCCGAATCGCGCCACAATCGCAAATCAACAAATCACCAATCTCCTAAATGGCAATTCCCCGATGTCCGATGTCTTTGCGGAAGTAGCTGTTTTCGAATTTGATCTTGCCTACCGCTTCATACGCCTTTGCCGCTGCGGAGATCAGGTCTGCTCCGAGCGCGGTCACGCACAGGACGCGTCCTCCCGCAGTGACGATATCGCCGTCACGCTCTGCTGTTCCCGCATGAAATACCTTTACGTTTCTTGTAGCCTCGGCAGAATCGATCCCAGTTATCTTCTGGCCGCTCTGAAACGCCTCAGGATATCCTCCGCTCGCCATCACAACGCCTAGCGAAGCTTCCCGTTTCCACTTCAATTCGTACGCGTCGAGCCTTCCGTCGACTGCTGCCTCGAAGACGTCGAGCAGGTCGCTGTCAAGGCGCATAAGGATCGGCTGGGTCTCGGGATCCCCAAAGCGTACGTTGAATTCGAGCAGCATCGGACCGCGCGCGGTCAACATCAGTCCGCAGTACAAGACTCCTTTGAACGGATGCCCTTCCTCTTCCATGCCCGCGATCGCAGGACGCGCGATGTGGGCGAGTATCCAATCGCGCATCTCCGGCTCGAGCATGGCGTCGGTGGAATATGCGCCCATGCCACCAGTGTTCGCCCCGGTATCGCCTTCGCCTATTCGCTTATGGTCTTGCGCGGGAGCCAGCGGCACCACATGCTTGCCATCGCTCAAACATAGGAACGACAGCTCTTCGCCGTGCAGGAATTCTTCCAAGAGAAGCCGCGCGCCCGCGCCTGACAACATGCGCCCGGTGAGCATCTCCTCTGAGACGAGCCGCGCCTCTTCACGGGACTGGGCGATCACCACCCCTTTACCGGCGGCGAGACCATCTGCCTTGACGACGATGGGAGGGGTGAACAGCGGTAGTGCGCTATCCACGTCAGACATCGACATGCACACTGCGTAGTGCGCTGTCGGAAGGTGGTGCCGCTGCATGAATTCTTTGGCAAATACTTTACTGGTCTCAAGGCGGGCTGCCTTCCTCCTGGGACCAAAGATGCGCCATCCACGGCGTTCGAACTCATTCACCACGCCGAGGCTCAACGGCTGCTCGGGGCCCACTATGGTCAACTCGGCACGCCCCTCAATCGCAACGCGCACGATATCGTCGAGCGATTTGAGGTCCACCGGGACACACCGCACACGAGCTGCATCTTCGCGGCAGATGCCAGCGTTGCCCGGTGCACAGATGATCTCCGTGACCCGCATGGATTGCATCAACTTCCACACGATCGCGTGTTCGCGGCCACCACCGCCCAGCACCAATACCTTCATCGCACGGTTATCATAACTGTTTACATGCAGGAGTCACTCAGCCGCCCGGTCTCGCAAGACGGCGCCCAGCCGCGCCTGCGATTCACATGGCGCAGACTGCTCGCCTTCTCCGGGCCCGGATTTCTTGTTGCGGTCGGATACATGGACCCCGGCAACTGGGCGACCGATATTGAAGCTGGATCGCGCTTCAACTACACACTACTCAGCGTCATCTTCATCTCAAACCTGCTCGCAATCCTTCTGCAGAGCCTTTCGCTCAAACTCGGCATCGCTACCGGGCGCGACCTCGCCCAGACATGCCGCGACCGCTACTCGCGGCCACTGAATTTCTTCCTCTGGATCACTGCCGAAATCGCCATCGCCGCCTGCGACCTTGCGGAGGTGATCGGCTCTGCTATCGCGCTACAGCTTCTCTTTCATATTCCGCTGCTCGTCGGGGTGGTCATTACGGCCGCCGACGTACTGCTCATTCTCTTCCTCGAACAGCGCAAGATAGGCGCAATCGAAGCCATCGTCGTCTCGATGATGGTGATCATCGGCGGCTGCTTTGCCTGGGAGGTATTCCTCTCCCATCCGCAGTGGGCGCCCGTGCTCAAAAACCTGCTTGTGCCCTCCACAGAGATATGGCATCGGCGCGACATGCTCTATCTGGCTGTCGGTATCCTCGGCGCGACCGTGATGCCACACAATTTTTATCTGCACTCTTCGATCGTACAGACCCGCAAATACGAGAGGAGCCCTGGTGGAAGGCGGGATGCCATCCGGCTCGCCAACTGGGATTCCATCATCGCACTCTCGCTTGCCTTCTTCGTGAACGCCGCCATTCTCATCGTCGCCGCAGCGACCTTCCATCGCAGCGGACACCGTGAGGTCGCTGAGATCGCCGACGCCTATAAACTGATGTCTCCGCTGCTTGGCGTCGCCGGAGCAAGCACGCTTTTCGCTATCGCCCTGCTCGCCTCCGGACAGAACTCGACCCTGACGGGCACGCTTGCCGGGCAGATCGTCATGGAGGGATTTCTTGAGATCAAGATGCGTCCGTGGCTGCGCCGGCTGGTTACCCGTAGCGCGGCGATCCTGCCCGCGATCATCGTCATTGCGCTTTACGGAGAAGGCAGCATCTCGCGTCTAATCATCTTCAGTCAGGTCATCCTGAGCATGCAGTTGAGCTTTGCGGTCGTGCCGCTCGTCCTGTTCACTTCGAAGCGTGAACTCATGGGCGAATTCACGAACAGCAGGCTTCTAAACATGCTCGCCTGGACCACCGCCGTTGGCATCGCAGCCGCAAATATCTGGCTCATCCTAAGGGCGCTGCACGGATGACCGGGCTCGAAGTTCGGCTGATCACAGAACTCACGATTTGATTAGGCTTCGCTACACACAGGCAGGACGGGCTGTACATCTGGTTCTCCCGCCTTCAGATTTGAACTCGTGACAAGTATCACAGCCGCGATGATCACGAACATTCCCATTAGCGTGGAACGATCAAGCTGTTCATGCAGAATCAGGAAGCCAAGCAGGACTGCCACGACAGGATTGACGTATGCGTACGTCGCGACTTTCGGAGTCGGCACATGATCCAGCAGCCACATGTAGGCGGTGAACCCTACCCACGATCCGAATATCACAAGATAAAAGACAGCGAACAGGCTGGCCCGCTCCCAGACCACTGCGTGGAAGTCTCCTAAGATACCGGCAAGCAGGAGGTTAGCGACGCCGGCAAAGGTCATCTCCCATCCGGCGGCGGCGAATGCCCCGACAGAGATCGTCGATTTCTTCGAAAGAATAGAGCCACACGCCCAAGAGAAGGACGCGCACATCACTACCAGGCATGCGATGAGTTGCTTATGCCCAAGTGAAGTGGTGTTCACAAGTTTGGGCCACACCAGTAGGACCAGACCGAGGGTACCCAGCAGGATCCCCATCCATCCGCGTCCATTCAGCCGATCGCCGCGCAGGACGATACCGTCGATGAATGCCATATAAACCGGCACGATCGCCACAAACAGCGACGCGAGGCCGCTCGGTATAAAGCCCTCTGTCCAGACCAGAACCATGTTGCCGCCGGTAAGCAGCAAGAGCGAGATCGCGAGAAGTCTCCAGAAGTCACGCCGGGTGATGCCAATGCTGCCGCTTCGTCAGAGCACACCACGCAAGCATCAGAGGACCGGCAATGATGAAACGCAACCCGGTCGTCAACGCTGCCGGAATATGCTTCACTGCTATCGCGATGGCGAGATACGTGGAGCCCCAGAACAGGTAAACGAGTGCAAAGGAGAGATAGATCTGGGCACGGCTCGGCTGGTTCGAATTCATCAGACTCTTTCAATTTGGCGAATACGTCGATTCTGGTTCGGCGCAATGGTCCCTGCAAATGAGGACGATTGAACTGCATCTCACGAAAATGAATTGGATTTCCCTATGTCTCGCATGATGCAAATTTTTTTGGCCGTCCTGTGGATCACTGCGCTGTGCGTTGCGCAACAGCCGCCATTGCTCATGGTCGCGGGGCAGCAACAGTTCGTGACCGCCCCGGCGTCGTGCGGCGCGCTGAATGCCTTCTCCAGTTCAGATCCGCTGACGGTATCCGTACAGCAGCTGAACCAGACGATGTACCGCTTCGAGGCTGTCAAGGCAGGCAGCGCGACGATAACTCGTAATTGTCAGGGCTCGGTCTCCTTTTCCACGCTGACGGTACAGTCCGGCGAGTACAAGACATTGGTGTGTCCGCCCAGGATCGAGTCAACCTATATCGCGCCGCAAGGCTGGGCGGTAGAGCAGAAGCAGCGCCGGGACTTCTCCTTACTGAGGGCTACCCTTGACGCCAAAACCGGGATACTGACCTGTCACTACGGTGATGACGACGTGCTGCTTACGCGGATAATGCAGGGCCGGTGCGAACTTAGTCCGAACGCTCGAGGAGCTTACTGCGCACCGTAACATTTTGGATAATGGTCCTATAACCTTAGTTACCCTGTAACACCTTACTCCGTAAACTGCTGGAAACACTGCGTTTGGTCTTGATTGAGAGAAGATGCCTCAGTAATTTTTACCTCGTGCCCATTTGGCGCACAAAAAATACTGGAGGCCCAAACGCATTGCTTACATCGACCGCTAGATTGCTGGTGTCTGTAACTGCCTTAGTTCTGCCCTGTGTGGCAGGCGTAAGCGTCAGTTCTCCCGGCAATAATTCAACCGTACCTAACCCTGCTCACGTCGCCGCAAGTGCAAGTTCTAATGCTCCCATCACCGCCATGGCGGTCTACGTAGATAACAACCTTGCGTTGAAGGTGGGCGGCGGATCCATCAACCAGAACGTCAGCATGGCCGCCGGTAAGCACTACCTGGTTGTGCAGGCATGGGACTCCAACGGCTCAGTTCAAAAGACCGGATTGACAGTGAACGTCACCAATGGGCCGGGGGGGCCTGGGCCCGGACCGGGACCGGGGCCGGGAACTGTTGTCAGCAACATTGAGAAAATGCCTGGATGGCAAGCGTGTAGTTCCTGCGCCGGACCTGGCGGCCACGGACCCAACGCTCAGCACTCCATCACGCAGCACGTCTCGAACCCGTCTCTGGATGGCAGTTCGACTCAGTTCTGGCTGGGGTCGAGCAGCAGAGCATACAGCAACGTGCTCAACTTCAAGCCGTTGGGCGGACGCGCGAACGCCTCCAACTTTGTGCTTGATTTCAACTTCTACATCAAAGATGCCCGGGTCGCCCAGGGGCTGGAGATGGACATCTTCTACACCCGTGACGGCAAGAAAAACTACTTCCTGACCGAGTGCGACTCGCGGGGCACCTACTCCGGCACATGGCAGGTATCGAATGCCGTCGCCGACGCGTGGCAGCATACTGGTTTGCCCTGTCAGATCAAGTCTTACGCGTGGAACCACGTAACCATGGAGTTTTATCGTCAGCCTGACGGCAATACCAGGTTCGTCTCGGTTGCGATGAACGGCAACAAGCAGTATGTGAATCGCACCTATCCGGCGAGAAACACGAACGCATTCGAGATGAATGCAGCCATTCAACTGGATGGGGACGAACGCCAGGACAACTGGTCGGTCTGGGTGGACAATATGTCAATTCGTTACTGGTAACCAGTACGAAGCGAATCAGAGCCCGCCGGTCTGGCGGGCTTTTTTTGTCGGCTCTGGGGCGCAAGGCTGGTTTTTGAATGTTGCGAGCGTGAGGACGCGCTGGGCTCACTTTTGTTTTCGTCGTTGGACGAACACGTGGTACGTGACGGCGTCCCACGCGTTATGAATGCCAATGAACAGGAGCAGCATTGCTGCGGCTGCAACCCCGTACAGCGCTTCGATGCTGTGAGAGCGCGCTGCAAATGCACATACCGACAGTGTTATGTATCCCGCAAACGGCAGCAGAACGTGAAACAGCCAATCCTCAAACTCGGGCTTGTATGCGGTCTGGCGCAGAAGACGACGAGTCACGATGGCGGCGTACATCACTCCGATGAGACCCATTAGGCCCCAAAGAAATGCCGCGGGAACTATCCCCTGCCAGGGAGCACTTATAACTCCAGCCAGCAGCAGTACGGCTCCGAAGTGAACGATGGTAGGTGTCGCAAAGGCATGTCCAGCTTGAGCCGCCCCGTCACCCATGGGCATGTCGGCGGCGAGCGTTATGACTACGAACTGCAAGCCGATCAATGCCCCAGCGGACGAACCGACGATAACGTAGAAGTTTTGCCATCCGGAGAGTGCTGTCATGTTCATTACCTATCCTCGGGAACTTGACCGGGTCAGGACTACAACTCCGTAGGCCATTATTCATGATCGCGTTTCCGGCGCTGACAAACCAGAGCTCAAGTCGCCTTAGTTGGCTATTTGACCAGCCCTATACTCTTCGCCACTGACCTGTTCCATCCAATCGACGGTTTTGCCATTTAGCTTCTCTTGAATGGCGATATGCGTCATCGCGGAGTTTGCCGTCGCGCCATGCCAGTGCTTCTCGCGCGGGGCGAACCAAATGACGTCACCTGGGCGAATTTCCTCCACTGGTCCTCCCCAGCGCTGCGCCCACCCACGCCCATATGTGACGATTAACGTCTGGCCGAGCGGATGCGTGTGCCATGCGGTACGGGCACCCGGCTCGAATGTGACGTTCGCACCAACAACACGAGCCGGATCAGCAGGCTCGAATAGCATCTCAACGCGAACGGTGCCGGTGAACCAATCTTCCGGTCCTTTGCTCGGCACATGAGCACCACTTCTCGTGATTTCCATCTCTTGACTTCCTATACTCCCGAGATTGCCGGCTAGCGATTGACCATCTTCTGTAGATTTTCCGGGTAGCGCGCTCCTTGCACCGGGATCTTTGAAGCCGCACTACCGATCTCGCGCAGGTCGTCAGCCGTGAGCTCGACTGAAGCCGCGGCGATGTTTTCTTCTAAACGATGAACCTTCGTCGTTCCTGGAATGGGGACGGTCCAGGTCTTTTGAGCAAGCAGCCAGGCAAGTGCGATCTGCGCAGGCGTCGCTTTCTTCCGCTCGGCGATCCTGCCCAGCAAATCCACCACGGCCTGATTCGCTCTGCGGTTCTCCGGCGTGAAGCGCGGGACGACATTGCGGAAATCGGTCTTATCAAACTTCGTTTCTTCAGTGATCTTGCCAGTGAGAAACCCTTTTCCTAATGGGCTAAACGGGACGAATCCGATACCGAGTTCCTCGAGCAGCGGTAATATTTCGGCTTCAGGCTCTCTCCACCAGAGCGAATATTCGCTCTGGAGTGCCGCGACCGGCTGGACTGCGTGTGCCCGACGGATCGTCTGAACGCCTGCCTCTGAAAGCCCGAAGTGCTTCACCTTACCTTCTTGAATTAAGTCCTTCACCGCTCCTGCAACGTCTTCGATCGGTACGTCCGGATCCACCCGATGTTGATAGAACAGGTCGATGACATCGGTCTTGAGGCGCTTCAGCGAGGCTGCCGCGACTTCCTTGATGTGCTCTGGCCGACTGTCGACGCCGTTCAAACCTCGTTCCACGGTGGGATCGATCTTGAATCCGAATTTGGTAGCTATCACCACTCTGTCCCGGAATGGTGCGAGAGCTTCGCCGACGAGTTCTTCATTCGCGAACGGGCCGTACGCTTCGGCGGTATCGAAGAATGTGACACCGCGCTCTACGGCCGCTCGAATCAGCGATATCCCTTCCTTCTTGTCCACGGCAGGCCCGTAGCCGTAACTCAGTCCCATGCAGCCCAACCCAATGGCCGATACCTCCAGATTGCCTTTTCCAAGTTTGCGTTTTTGCATTGATCCTCTCTTTTCACGTGAGTCGACTGCGCTGGGATAGTAGGCGCACTGAATAAGGGGTATGGGACCTCGGTGAAACCTTCCCGGGGTGCTTCGGCTCGCCTGCTGCCTCGTTCTGCTGAAATGAGATGAGTAGATTACCTATTTAGGTAACAGCTACTAGCCTATTGGAGTATCATCAACATAGGTCTAATATGCACCGCCCTGCCTCCATCATCGATGCACGAGCTTGGCTACGCGGGGCTGCGTGTCCCCGGCGCCATCTCGCCGTGCTTCCCTCGACCCAGCGCGCTGGACTCTTCGGCGGCGACTAAGGCATTCCTGAACTCTCCTCTTTCGGATGCACCTTTGGTCCGCACCTCGAATTCTCACACGAGAGGAAGAATCCCATGCCAGTCAGCACTTTGGAAAAGAAAATCACCGCCGGTCCGCAGATCAAAATGCCATTGCCGGGCCCGAACGCGAAACGCATCGTCGATGCAGACGAGCGCTACATGTCCCCAAGCTATACGCGCTCGTATCCGCTGGTCGCAAAGCGCGGAGAAGGCGCCCTGCTCGAAGATGTAGATGGAAATGTCTTTCTCGACTTCGCAGCGGGCATCGCTGTGAACTCCACCGGACACTGTCACCCGGAGATCGTCGCCGCCATCCAGAAACAGGCCGCCGAGCTCATCCACATGTCGGGGACCGACTTTTACTACGACCTCATGCCGCGCTTGGCCGAGAAGCTCTCGTCGGTGGCGCCCATGCCCGGTCCGCATAAGTTCTACTACGGGAATTCGGGCGCAGAAGCCATCGAGTGCGCGATAAAGATCGCCCGCTACCACACGAAGCGGCAGCATTTCATTGCGTTCTACAGCGCCTTTCACGGACGCACCATGGGCGCGCTCTCTCTGACCGCCTCGAAGCCGCAACAACGACGCCGCTTCTCACCCGTGATGCCGGGGGTCACCCACGTGCCTTATCCGGACATCTACCGGCGTCCCGAAGGGATGGATGCGGACGCCTATGCGTTGGGGTGCGCGCGTTATATCGAAGAGCGGATCTTCAAGACCAATGTCGCTCCCGAAGAAGTTGCCGCGATCTTCGTCGAGCCAGTGCAGGGTGAGGGTGGATATGTCATCGCGCCCACGATCTTCATGCAGGAGCTGCGCAAGATCTGCGACAAACACGGCATCCTGCTAGTCGTAGACGAGGTACAGGCGGGCGCGGGACGCACGGGCAAATGGTGGGCCGTGCAACATACCGGCGTGCAACCAGACATCGTTTGCTCCGCCAAAGGTATCGCCAGCGGCATGCCGCTTGGCATCTGCTTCACCCGGGCCGGGATCATGGACTGGATACCGGGGTCGCATGCCAGCACCTTCGGTGGCAATCCGATCGCAATCGCAGCAGCGCTGGCGACCTTTGAGATCCTCGAGCGCGAGGCGATCAAGAATGCGGCTGCTGTGGGTGCTTACATGCTCGACCGCATGAAATCATGGCCTGCGAAGCACAAGAGTGTGGGCGACGTTCGTGGTCGCGGTCTCATGATGGGCGTCGAGCTTGTGCGCGATCAGAAGACCAAAGAGCGTGCCGGCGCGGAGCGCGACCGGGTAGTAGAGGCTTGTTTTGAAAAGGGATTGCTTTTGCTCGGTTGCGGCGAAAACACGGTCCGCATCTCTCCGCCGCTGATCATTACACGCGAGCAGGCGGACATCGCTATGGACATCCTCGAAAGTGCGATCGCCGCCGTCGGAAAGGGTGACGCTCCAGACGTTTCAACGCCCTCGACCAAGATCGCTCCGGTCAGCGCCGCCGGAAGCATGCCAGCCGGCTCCTGACGTAACTCTCAACAATAAAAGGACCCGCCTCGCGGCGGGTCTTTGTTTCGTGTTTCAGGCCTTCGTACTTACAGTTTCGGAGCAGGAGCTGGGGTGCTGGGAGCCGTGCTGCTATCGGCAGCGGCTGGTGCTGCGGCATCCGCAGCTTTCTTGTGATGATGCTTGCGATGGTGCTTTTTCTTTCCCATCGTGCTCGAAGTGTCCGCTGACGCGCCGGTCTGACCCGATGATGCAGCCGCTCCGCTCTGGCTGGATGCGTCCGCCGCCGGGGGCGTGGATGTGCTCGGGGTAGAGCTTGCGCCGGACTGATCGGCAGCCGAGCTACTCTGTGCCAATGTGAGGGTTGAGGCAAGTGCAACTGTAAACAATACTGAAAGTAGTTTCTTCATTAGCTTTTTCTCCTGTGGGCACTACATAGATTCTCACGACGCGACGCCCAGGCTTTTGTGGAACGGCCAGACCGGGAACACGCGATAGACATAAGACGCAAGAGGAAGTGGACGACTTCTTAGAGTGTGCAACTCCACCTGTGGGTTGTGCAGCTTTAGGAGTATCCAGACACAAAAAGTGTAGGGCCAATTGTACTCTGGACAGCAGCTCAGGATGGCGTTGCCGTCTTGTTGCGCTAGCATGGAGACGAGTGTCTGCCATGCGCATCGTCAGCCGGCGCAAAGCCATCATCACGTTTGTCACGCTCGGAGCCCTGCTCGTCGGGATCGCTGCATCGGTCAACGTAGGATGGATCATTCTCACGTGGCGCGAAGGGCTGTTGATGTTCCTCGGCATCATCCTCTTCGCCATCATCATCGCCGGACTCATCCTTAATACCATCTTCCTCGTCCGCGAGATCCGCCGCAGCGAACAGCAGGACAGCTTCCTCAATGCCGTCACTCACGAACTGAAGACGCCGATTACAAGCATCCGTCTCTACCTCGAAACCCTTCAGCGCCGTCCCGTTGATGTCGCCAAGACCCACGAGTTCTATAGCCTCATGCTTGCCGACACCGAACGCCTGATGGGCACCGTTGAACTTGTGCTCAAGGCCGGAGAAGCAGGACAGAAGATAGCCGTGCAAAACGCAGTCGAGGTGGACCTCGGGGAGCTGATCGCTCAATCCATCGAACTCGTACGCACCCGGCACCGCCTGGACGACGACGCAATCCGTATGCAGTCCGAATCGGAGAGCATCACCGTTCTCGGCAATCCCGACGAACTCAAGAGCGCCTTCACCAACGTGCTCGACAATGCGGTCAAGTACTCCATACCCGAAAACATCCAAATTATGGTGAACCTGCGTGACGACGGCGATGCAGTCGAAGTGCTTGTGCGCGATACCGGCCGGGGTATTCCCGCAGGTGATCTCAAACAGGTCTTCAAACGCTTCTACCGCGTACTCGAGCCCGGGGAGAAGGTGAAGGGCACCGGACTCGGACTTTTCATTGTCAAAGCGATCATCCGCAAGCATGGCGGAAATATCGCCGCAGAAAGCAGCGGAGCAGGGAAGGGTACCACCATCCGGATACGCCTGCCGAGGATGTACGTCTCATGAGCCAGGCAGTTGCCCAAGAGGAGATCTTGATCGTCGAGGACGAGGCACACCTCGCCGACGGGCTCAAGTTCAATCTCGAAGCTGAGGGCTATGTGACCGATATCGCCGATACCGGTGAGGTTGCATTGCAGCGTCTGCTCGTCGACCGCCGCCATTACGATGCGATACTGCTCGACATCATGCTGCCCGGTAAGAGCGGCTTCGAAGTCGCCCAGGAGCTACGCCGCAGCGACAATTTCACGCCGATCCTCATACTTACTGCGCGAGGGCGCTCGGAGGATGTCTTGCGCGGGTTTGAATACGGCGCCGATGATTATCTTCCCAAGCCCTTCGAACTCGCCATCTTGCTTGCCCGCCTCCGCGGCCTCATTCGCCGCCGCCGCTGGTCGCAGCCTTCGCAGCAACCTCTCTCCGCGGAGGCCGGCCCGCTCGATACATATTCTTTTGAAGGCCGTACGATCGATTTCACACGTCTTGAATTGCACGCTGACGGGGGCACCATTCCACTTACCGTAATGGAGGCGGAATTGCTCCGTCAGCTTGTGCTCAACGAAGGCAAGCCCATGTCGCGCGGCGCGCTACTAGAAAAGGTATGGGGCCTTAAAGAGGACACCGATACCCGCGCGATCGATAACTTCATCGTCCGCTTGCGGCGTTATCTCGAATCCGACCCCGCCAGCCCTAAGCACTTGCTCACGATCCGGGGCGTCGGATATCAGTTCCGCCGATAATCCGCACGCCGCTGAAGAATCTTCCCTTAGGTAAGAATAAAAGCCAACCTGTTTACCATAGAGTAACTCTCAGCTACTCAGGTATCGCCTGATACCGCTTTGAACCTTGGAGTAGCCATGTCTCACGTGCGTTTCTTCTGCCTCAGCCTTTGTATGTCCCTGACAACGGCCTTCGCCCAAACCGGTTTCCAGCAACATTCCTATCCCGTGCCTGGAGCGGGGCCAATGATAGTTGCCGACTTCAACCACGATGGTTCGCCTGACGTGTTCCTGTTCAGCGGCGCTTCTATTCTTTTCAACGACGGCCACGGTGGCTTCTCCACTCCAAATCCTCTGCCTATCACCGACTCGATCTCGAATGCTGCCATTGGAGACTTCAACGGCGATGGCTCCCCTGATATCTCCGCGTGTCTATTCAATAGCTCCAATGAAACATCGAGTTTCGAGATCCTTCTGAACGATGGCACCGGTGGGTTTCATGTCTCCTACTCCATCCCGCTGGTGAATGGTTCCTGCAATGGCATCGCCGTCGGCGATGCAAACAAGGATGGGAAACAGGACGTCGTTCTGACCTCTTCCTCCTTCAGTGGAAATTCTTCGATCAACATCATCCGCACCTATTTCGGAGATGGAAAGGGTAAGCTCGCCTCCTCCCCGGTCACACAGCAGGGCTTCTCAGTCAACGGAATCACGAACCACAGCCTCAACAATTGTTTCGTCGGGGGCGCAGTAGGCGGCGACGTCAACCACGATGGCATTCTCGACTTAGTATTGCTGGGTAATTGTGCTGGCGTAGCCTCCGGCGGCACCCTCTATCTCGCCAAAGGTGACGGCACCGGACACTACGCTCTATCGGAGATCGCGGAAAGCGACATCAGCTACACGCTTCCTACCCTGACCGACATCAACGGCGATGGGAAGCTCGATCTGATCGTTACCGGCAATGAGACGCTGGTCACCAGTAATCACATCTGGTATCTCCAAAATAACTATGTGCTGTTCGCGATCAACGATGGCACCGGCAAGTTCGCGTTTAAGACAGTATTCAAAGAGAGCTTCACCCCAGCCGACAACTTCTCCAATCTCATAAACGCCGCTGCGGCAGCAGATCTCAATGGTGACGGCATTCCCGACGCCATCATCGGAGTGGCAGAGAAGAGTTCGACCTCCAATCCAGGCGGTCTGCCGATGATCGTCATCCTGAACGGCACGTCGAACGGCGGATTTGTCGAGTCGCAGCGCTGGAACATAGCTGGCTTCCCGGCTCCGATCGTCGCGCGCGATCTCAACAAGGATGGGAAGCCCGATCTGGCAGTGCTCCAGACGGTCTATAACACTCAACAATCCTCGCTGCTCGTCTATCTTAATCAAATGTCTGCTGGAAACTGCGTCGCGCCTTCGTCACCGGGCGTGCATGTCTGCGCTCCCATCGCTGGACAGACGTATAGCTCGCCCGTACAGTTCACGGCCACAGGCACCGGAGCGAGCGGCAGCGTCAATCATATGGAGTTGTGGATCGACGGGAAAAAGATCAACAACTACGCTGGAAACCAACTGCGCACCTCCGTCGCTCTCGGGAGCGGATCGCATACAGGTACAGCGATCGAAGTTGATTCGAAAGGAGCGTTCATCAAGTCGAGCCCGATCCCTTTCAATGTGAAATAAAGGCATTTCGGGCTGAACTTGCGCTTCTTCTTTCCTTTGGCGGCACTCACTGTGCCGCCATTTTTCATAGCAAACAGTCGATAAATTCAGGCCTTGACCGTGGATCGGCGGGTCTGGTTCCTCTCCCAAAGAATTCGTAGCCCGTCGAGCGTCAGCAATTCATCCACATCGTGGATGTAGCGGGAGCTTGCCGCCATGAGGGCAGCAAGGCCTCCGGTTGCAACGACTTTGATGTTGCCGCCGAGCTCCTCTGTCAATCGTTCCAGAATCCCATCGACCAATCCGAGGTAACCGTAAAAGAGCCCGGACTGCATGCTCTGGATTGTGTTCGTGCCAATCACCTTGTGCGGACGGCGAATATCGACGCGCGGGAGTCGCGCTGTCTTCGTGAACAACGCATCTGCCGAGATACCTATGCCAGGCGCAATGACGCCACCCATGTATTCGCCTTGAGCGGACACAACATCGAAAGTGGTCGCCGTCCCGAAGTCAACGATCACACAAGGCCCGCCGTACTTCTCGAATGCGCCTACGCCGTTCACGATGCGGTCTGCTCCCACTTCATTCGGATTGTCATATTGCACCGGCATCCCTGTCTTGATGCCTGGCTCTACGAACAGCGGCTTTAATTTGAAATAGTTCTCGCACACTTCGCGCAGCGTCGAATCGATCGGAGGCACCACGGAAGAGATGATGATCCCGCTCACCTCCTCTGCCGGAAGGCTTTGCATGGAGAACAGATTGCGGAAGAGCACGCCATACTCATCCACCGTCTGCGTTTTGTTGGTTGAAACGCGCCAATGTGCCAGCATCGCGGCTCCATTGCCGGACGCATATAGCCCAAGCACCGTGTTCGAATTGCCCACATCAAGAACAAGCAGCATCGCGCTCAATTGTAATCACTAAGGGCGAAGAGCAGAACCGAAGCGGTTCATTCGACACTGCGTACCCCTCCCGACATCACTGTCCGAAGCCCCGTCTCGGTCTCGACCAGCAGAAAGCCTCGCTCATCAAGTCCCGCGGTGACACCGGAGTATCCGCCCTGCTCAGGTACCTCGACGTGCTTTCCGCGGATCCAGCTCGACATCACCGATAAACGTTGCAGCAAGTCTCCACTGGGCCGCTCTACTCCGCTCTGCCGCAAAGGGCGGTACGCGGCGTCGAAGGCGCGCAGGACGGCCACCAAAACAGATTCACGGTTCAACTCTTGCCCCGATGCGATCCGCAATGATGTTGCGATGTCTGTCAGGTCGGACGGAAACGATTCGTGGTTCACATTGATCCCGATGCCCACCACCGCGAACTCCACTCGATCTCGATCGCTCTGCAACTCAGTCAATATTCCACAGAACTTCTTAGCTCCCACAAGAACGTCGTTCGGCCAGCGGATGTCGGCTTCCACCCCCGCCGCCTCCTTTACCCCAACATGGACGGCCGCGCCGGCTGCAAGCGATAGCCAGAGCGCATCCTGCGCTGTCGTCTGCGGACGCAGTACAAACGAAAAGTACAAACCACTTCCCGGTGCCGAGTGCCACGAATGCCCACCGCGTCCGCGGCCCGCAGTCTGTTCGTCCGCGATGAAGAGCGTCCCTTCCTCTGCGCCCTGCCGTGCTGCCTCCAACGCCATCGAGTTGGTGGATTCCACCTTGTCGAACCAGTGTGCCTTGCCGGCGAAGATAGTTGCGCTCAGCTCCCTTTCGAACTTTGCCGAGGTGTTCACCTTCACAGCATAGGACATCAGCCCCGAACCACGTCATTTCCACACAGACAAAGGCGCGGATCTCTCCGCGCCTCTATGGGTGAACTCCGGGTCTTATTTGGCGGTCGCCGCCTGTGGCTGCGGCTTCCCTGCCTCGAGATTGATTTCGATCTTCACGTCATTGCCGACCACTGCGACGCCCTCCGCCACCTTGTTCCATGCGACGTGGTAGTCCTGGCGGTTGACTTTCGTATCAGCGGTCACGCCCATAAGGTCTTTGCCGCCGATCTTTTGCCGTTCCAACTCAAATGGAAGCTCCAACGGCTTTGTGACGTCTTTGATCGTGAGATTCCCGATCGCGACCCACTGGTCACCGCGCTTCTCAATCTTTGTGCTCTCGAACGTCATGTCTGGATACTTTTCGACGTCGAAGAAATCTGCGCTCTTCAGATGTTTATCGCGCATACCGTTGTCGGTGGTGATGCTCGCCGTCTTGATGTCCGCCACCACTTTCGAGTTCGCAGGGTTCGCCTCATCCACCGTGATCACCCCGGTGACCTGCGAAAAGCGCCCGTGCACCGTACTGATACCCATATGCCTTACGGTAAAGTTCGCCGACGAATGGTTCGGATCGATCTTGTATTCGTCCGCGGCGAATCCCGCGGTCATAAGCGCCAATCCAACCGCCGCTACACCTAGAACTTGTCTCATGTCCCTTCCAATCTTGGTGATGTACCTGCTTGACTCCGAATTAGACGCAGCCCTTTGCGTACGGATGCTGGGTGATTTTCCTCTGTTGCAACTACTCTGCTTCCAGAGTAGAGTGTCTTCGCCCTAATTACAGCAGAATCTCAGGGCACAAGGAGTCTCTCATGGCCTCCGCTTCCTCTTCCGCTACTCCCCACGGCGTCTCCCCAGAAAAAATCCAGGCGTTCGCCTTTCGCGTCGTTGGAGATCTCTCCGCCGCCATGGCGGGCCCCCTCATGTACATCGGAGACCGCCTCGGCATCTTCAAGGCCTTGGCTTCCGTCGGTTCCGTCACCTCCTACGATCTGGCCAGCACCACTGGCCTGAACGAACGCTACCTGCGCGAATGGCTCTCCTCCATGACCGCCGCCGAATATGTCACATACGATCCCGCCACGGACCGCTTCGCCCTGCCGCCGGAACACGCCGCCGTACTGGCTCATGACAATAGTCCCTTCTTTACGGGTGGGCTGACGCAAATGATCCCCGACCACTACCGGCTGCTTCCGGACACCATCCGATGCTTCCGCGAGGGGGGTGGCGTGCCTTATTCCGCCTTTGGAGAAGACACCTTCATCGGGACGGAGCGCCTCTTCCGCACCGGATATGTCAACTTTCTCGCCCATCAGTGGATCGCGGCGATGCCGGGCGTGTACGAAAAACTCAAATCTGGTGCACTTGTTGCCGATGTTGGGTGTGGACGCGGCCAGGCGCTCTTCCATCTCGCAAAAGAGTTTCCCAACTCCCACTTCATCGGATACGACAACTACCAACCTGTCATCGACCATGCCAACCAGATCGCCGCTGAACACCATATCTCCAACAATCTCCACTACCAGGTCTGCGCTGCCAACACTCTGCCTCAAAGCCACGGATACGATCTGGTCATGACCTGCGACTGTTTACATGACATGGTCAGCCCGGAGGCTTGCTCACGCTCAATCGCGGGCATGCTGAAGCCGGGAGCGACCTGGTTCTGCATTGAGCCGAATGTCCGCGACCGCCTCGAACAGAACATCAATCCAATCGGGAAGCTCTTCTACTCGGTCAGCACCATCCAATGCATGTCTTGCTCACTCGCTCACGGAGGCGCAGGTTACGGAGCCGGCATGGGAGAGGCGAATATCCGCCGTGTAGCTTCTCTTGCAGGATTCAGTCACTTCCGCCGACTCGATATCGAAAACCCATTCAACCAATTCTTCGAGATTCGAGTATGAAGCACTGAATCGCCCGAACTGGATCACGATGGGGCATGGATTTCCGTGCCTCATCTTTTTTTCGGCGTGCCCGGAACCCGAATCATGCCCTTGCGGAAATCTCCGGCTTGGCGCACCCGCATCAATCGTCGTCGCGTCCCACTTATCCACTCACTGAGATAATTCCCCACAGCCTTACCTGTGGACGCTGGGAGGAAACTTCGGTCAATCGGTGCAGATCTATGTTCCTCGCCCCCAACTCCCACCAGTTACGCCGTCAACCGTCCCCGTTTTCTAAAACAGGACACGCCCTCCCATATTCGCCAAATCGCATTTCGATCCTGATTTCCACTTTTCCGAACCGAACTACTGCTACTGCTGTATTTACTGCTACTTTCTATGTATCTAAGGAAAAGCAGTCGGTGGTATAAACAAGCCAACGCAGCATCTCTCCGAGGAGTCTCACAATGCCTGTCACCAGCGTCGGCCTCGAAGCCGAAACTGAATCCAGAGCGAGCGGATCGGCCATGGAAATCACCGTCAGCAAATTCGACCTTCTCAAAGAACTCACCGCTACCAGCGGCGTCGTCGAACGCAAGACCACTATCCCCATCCTTTCAAATTTTCTCTTTGAGGCCACCGGAGACCGGCTCACCATCACTGCTACCGATCTCGACCTCTCGCTGCGCACCTCGTGTCCTGCGCGCATCAAGAAAGAGGGATCGTGCACCATCCCCGCCCGCAAGCTCTTCGATTACGTCAAGCTGCTGCCCGACGGAGACATCTCGATCAAGCTGATGGAGAACCACTGGGTCCAGATCCGCAGCGGACGCTCCAACACCAAGATGGTCGGCATGGCGCGCGCCAACTTCCCCGCCGTCCCCGGCTTTCCGACCGTTGGCGGAATCAAGCTGCCCGCCGCTTCCCTCAAGACGCTGATCTCTAAAACCATCTTCGCGATATCCAATGAAGAATCGCGCTACACGCTCAACGGCGCGCTCCTGGTCCTCAAAGCCGAATCGATGGTCATGGTCGCCACCGACGGACACCGTCTCGCGTACATCGAAAAGACCAACGAGAAATTCGAAGGCGTCGGAGAGATGAAGACGCTCATCCCCCGCAAAGCGATGGCCGAGCTCAACACCCTGCTCAACACCACCGAAGCCGAACAGATAGAGTTCGCGAAAGACGACAGCACCCTATTCTTCAAGATCGGTAGCCGTCTCATGACCTCGCGCCAGCTCACCGGACAGTTCCCCAACTACGAAGCCGTCCTGCCGCGCGACAACAATAAGCAGGTCGTCGTTCGCAAAGACGAGATCAACGGAGCCATCCAGCGCGTCGCCCAGTTCGCCGACGAACGGTCGGGAGCCATCAAGCTCAAGCTCGACACCAACGAAGTCAAAGTCTCAAGTTCCTCCGCCGAATCCGGAGAATCCGAAGACTCCATAGAAACCGTTTACACCGGAGACGCCCTCACCGTCGGCTTCAACTCCAGCTACATGCTCGACTTCCTAAAAGCCGCCGAATCCAACGAAGTGCGCCTCGAGTTCAAAGACTCCCAATCCGCCGGCCAAATGCGCCCCGAAGACGCCGAGAGCGAATTCAAATACCGCTACATCATCATGCCCATGCGGATTTGAGATAGAAGAAATGACAAACGGCAGGACACATAGTTCCATTTTTCTTTGGATCCGTATATATCCAGAGTACGATTACGCTCGATGTTTAAGACGCTCTATGACCAGCTATCAAATTTGCAATTGCTTCGGCGAGCTTGGCACTTAGTTCGAGATGACTCTAGGGGAGACTTCACCTACGATCCGTTTCGCTACTCTGACTATGGATTTCGGCTGGACGAACATTTGCAGGCAATTGCTTCCGCTATACAAGCGAGGAGCTATTATCCTAAGCCAGCACGTAAGATAGACATTCCTAAATCGGCTCTCGCAGTTCGACCGGGAGCTGCATTGGCCGTCGAAGATCGAATCGTACTATTCGCCATCGCTGTATTGATCGCACCACGACTAGACAAGAAGCTCTCAGCAGGCGTCTACAGCTATCGAGTTAAAAAGGAACCCACAAGAAAAGAGTTGTTCGAAACTAACGAGAAGTTGGCATTTCCTTTTCTCCCCAAGAGGACGGTTCGGGAGATTGAGATAGCTGAGCCTTGGTACGAGGCATGGCCATCTTTCATAAAAGACCTGCAGGACCTCGACATTTCAGAGTACCCCTTCATGGTCGTCTCTGATATCACCGCCTATTTTGAAAACATAGATCTATCCGTCCTGACTCAGTTGCTTCTGATGTACTTGCCGCGTGAAGCCGAGCTTGTTCATTTCCTTACAAGGCTACTTCAGTATTGGGCGTGGCCTGCGATGGGCGGAGTCACAGCACCGCGTGGTATCCCGCAGGGCTTTGGAGTAAGCAGCTTCTTAGGAAACCTATACCTTCTACCTCTCGATCAAGCATTTACGAGCTCTGTGAGAATCGGTCGATTGAAATATTTCAGATATATGGACGATGTCAAGATCTTGGCCAAGACTCGGCGGGATGCTCGTGCTGCACTCATGACCATGAATGAGCAGCTAAGATCTTTGAGGTTGAATATCCAGTCCGGGAAAACGCATGTACTTTTGGGAGACGAGATTACACAGGATTTAGTTGACGTTAGACTCGAAGAGGCAAATTCAATAAATCACCAGATACTAGAGCTTAAGAAACAGAAGCTTTTTGACAAGAGTACGAAAGCTCGAAAAATATCAGAGCTAAGAGTGCTACTCAGACGTGCGCGGAAAATATCAGGGATTTACAAAGACAAAGACCTCCGTCTATATCGTCGTATCATTACGAACTTTTCTGCTCTCGATAGCTCGGCGCTCGTTCCGAGCGTCCTAAAACAGCTCGAAGGGAACACAGATAGCAGGCTGCTTAGAAATGCTGTCAGATACCTACAAAACCGCGATCGCTGTTCTCGGATTGGTTACGCACTGCTTAACTTCTTAGAGAACGAAGAAGGGGACTTTTTCGACTATCAATTAGCCAATTTCGCTCAGGTGCTCAGACATCAGAATCCTGCTCCACCAGGTGCAAATACGTGGGCTCTCAAACAATTAAGAAGCAAGAATGGCAATTGGTACCTAAGACAGCAGAGTGCGCAACTTTATTGTGCGCAATATTTGAACAAAGCTCAAAGGGCCGCTTTGCTAAGGCTCTATGCCGATGAAACTGTGGTGGAGGTGAGGAAAGTGATGGCCGCGGGCCTGTGCCAGTGCGACCCGAAACTCGTTCGAGAGCTTCTTAGCAAACTCATGCTGGATCCGGAGCCACAGCTGCAGCGTTTCGGATTTATGTGCCACAGCCTAGTCGTAGATCCAATAAAAGCCAAAGCGCATCTAAGCGCCGCGAGTAACCAGTATCTGGACGACAAGCTTCTGTTAGATCGAATTTTTGAGTTAGAGTGTATGTCGTTATGCGAAGATCAGAGTTTCAGGAGCACTTTACTCGCGCGAATCAAAGTGATTAGGGCGAGAACAAAGAGAGAGTTCCTAAGACGTAGACTTGAAGCGATGACAAAACGGTTGACTCCGGTAAAGTAACGCACGAAGAGATCTATACTTGCCGCATCTCCCGGTAGTGAATACTATCCTCTAAAATTCCCTCATGCCCCACCTCGCCCTCCTGCGCGGCATCAACGTCGGCGGCAAGAACATCCTTGCCAAGGACGACCTCATCCAGGCATTCATCGACGCCGGATGCACCGACGTGACCACCTACATCCAGAGTGGTAACGTCGTCTTTCGCGCCACTCCAGCGGTCCTCAAGCGCGTTGCCGATTCGGTCGCCAAACTCATCGCCGAGCGCCACGGCATTGCAACCACGATCGTGGTCCGTAGCGTTGATCAGCTCGTCGATGCCATTCGTAAGAATCCCTTCCTGCCCCGGCACCCCGCAGAAATGCTCCACCTCATCTTTCTCAAGGACGCTTGCCGCGCAGAACTCGTCCGCGCCCTCGAACCCGTGCCCGGATCATCCGAAGAGTTCATCGTCCGCGGTCAACATATCTACCTCCGCGCTCCCAACGGACTGGGCCGCTCCAAGCTCCCCAACTTCGACCGCAAGCTCGCGGCCGTCGGCACAACAAGAAACTGGCGCACCGTGCTGAAGCTCCTCGAAATGATGCAGGACGCCTGACAAGCATGCCCTGCATTAAAATGTGAGAACCCCGCACGTCCTCCCCAAGACCGAACCCGGCGTAACCGGGACTCTCCCGCTCAAGCGCCGGATGAATAGCGTCCAGATTCCTCCAGCAGCCTTTCAGGAACTCATTCAATGGAAAAGAAACAGCGCCGTGCCTTCCAGGCATGTTTTTTCGTTCTGTTCATGGCGATGAGCCTGACTGTCGCGTCCCACGCTCAGGTGCAATGTTGGGCACCCCGAGTTGAGGAGGGTGCTCCTCGAAATCCGAAGTGGCCTAATCTGCTGCAGGCATTGATCACCACTGACGACATTGTGCATAAGAACGCGGCCTTCATGGAGCAGAAGGTTCCGGTCCGCATGCGCACAACGATCAGCGCTGGACCGTACGCAGACACTGGCGCGTCTTTGATCACTCAGGCATATCCCGAGCGGACTTCAGTCGGAATTCGTGTATGGACCGGAAAATGCGGTGTGATTTCAGCGGCAGATCGAGTGAACGCGGGCAGGAATGGCGTGTTCATGCATTTCAACTCAACCCTGGATGACGAGATCATTAACACCAAGACCGGTCCCAAGCTGACCGGACACGTCGCTGGCTTCCCTGAATACAACGGATGGGTGGTGATCTCGAAAGGCGGCCGCCTTCCATGGCTGCCCGTAACAGTGAAAGAAGTGCTCGAGAAGGAAGGCCTTCGACGCGAAAAAGAACTTGTAGATTGCAAGGCAGACCGCAACGCGCGCGATTGCTCTGTAGAGCCAGTCACCAACTACAGACACTATCTCGCGTCGTTCACGCCCGAGCAGCTGCGCGCTCCCGCCGTTTACAAGCAGGACATGAGAACGTTCACCGACAATGCAGACAAGCATCTCCAATCGCTTAATCAGTTGACTCCGGATGAACAGCGTCAAGTGGAAGCATGGGAGCGTCAGAGCTCAGATTTGGACCATCAGGCCAGGGTCGCCGCCTTCAACAAGAATCCTCAGGAAGCGGCTCGCTTGCGTGCGGAATCGGAACAGGTTTATGCGAAAGCGGCCACCGTTCGTAAACACCGCCGTGAGATGGCTGCCGATACCGCGATCACCGCTCCAATTTCGGACTGGCTCTCGAATGTTGGACCCGGACGCGCCGAAAACGCCATACGCTGGAAGCAGGACCCCGCTTTCCCCGACTTCAAGGATCCCAACCGCATCCAGGTGATCATCGTAAGGGTGACTTCGAGCGACGATAAGTTGCTGACTGAACCGGACGCCGTACCCACCGAACCAAGCGCCTGGAGCAAGCACGTCCGCGACACCCTCGACTACGCTGCTCTCGCTTCGCTTATCCGGTAAGCCGTGCCATCGCGACGCCGGTGGTGAATGATTTGGTGGATTATGATGGAGCGCACCATGCACTACCTTCTCAAGACCGAACCCGGCACATACTCCTATGACGATCTCGAACGTGACGGCGAGACCACTTGGGATGGCATCAAGAATCCTCAGGCATTGAAGTCGCTTGCCGGCATGAAGTCCGGCGATGACCTCGTTATTTATCACTCCGGGAGCGGCAAAGAGGCCGTGGGAATCGCCAAGGTGTTGTCCGTAGACGCCTCCGACCCAAAGAACCCCGCTGTGCGGATCAAGTCCCACAAGCGCATCAAACGGGCAAAAACACTGGCGGAGATGCGCACCGAACCAAGCTTCGAAGGATCGCTCCTGTTCCGCCAGTTCCGACTCTCCGTCGTCCCTCTGACCGCCGCGCAATATACGTGGCTGGTAAGTGGTTGAGGTTTAGCCTCGCATAGGAGCTCCGATTGAACCTTTCTCATGCCCTGCTGGCCGGTCTCGCGTTACTCGTTCCCTCGCGCGAAATCGGTAAAGTCGCACAACTCTCGCATGGGAGGGTTGGAGCCTATGCGCAAGTGCTTGGAGGCCCCCTGGTCGTCGACTTCCATTCGGACGAGCATTATCCGATGCAGAGCGTTTACAAGCTGCCCATCGCAATGGCGGTACTCCACAAGGTCGACGCCGGCGGACTTCGCCTCGATCAGATGGTCGAGGTGAAGCCTGAGGAATACATTTCGCCCGGACAGGGCAGTCCTTTGCGCGACCAAAACCCAACAGGAGCGAGAGTTAGCGTGTCGGAGTTACTGCGCCTTGCTATTTCTGAAAGCGACGGTACTGCGTCTGACGTGCTCATGCGCCTGATCGGTGGACCACCTGCAGTCATGAACTTTCTTGCAGAGATCGGTGTCCATGACGTTGAAGTGCAAGACACCGAAATGCGGATGGGCAAGGACGATTCCGTGCAGTATCGCAACTGGGCTACGCCGCATGCAGCGGTAGACCTATTGCAGGCGTTAGCGGAAAGTAAGGGTCTGTCCCAGGAGAGTCAGCACTTGCTGCTTGGTTGGATGGTCTCAGCCCAAACCAGCCAAAAAAGAATCAAAGGAATGTTGCCTGCTGGCACAGTAGTAGCGCACAAGACTGGATCATCCGGGACAAAGAACGGAATCGCCGCCGCAACCAATGACATCGGCCTGATCGATCTTCCGGACGGCAAACGCTTGGCGATCGCTGTGTTTGTCTCCGATTCCAAAGCGGACACGGTCACCCGTGAAAAGGTGATCGCCCAAATCTCCGATATCGCATTTCGTCAGGTAAGCGTGAGGTAGCCTCGCGCACAAAGTGCCGCCTTCTTTCTCAACCCGCGTGGACAACCTCCGACGCATCCCTGACAGACGCCCGGCCAGAGCGAAGCCAGTTAGCTCTCCTGAATGAATGACCATTCATTTATAATCCCCAATTGGAAAACGGAGAGCGCCACATGATCCCCCTACTCAATGCATTCAAACTTTCGCGCTCGCTTGCGATCGGCCTGCTTGCCGCATCCTTTACCCTTGCTGGTTGCGGAGGGCGCTCGTTCCACGCCCCAACGGCCGCCCAACAAGCTGCCGCACAGGCTAAGAACGCGGGCAATTTCACCCGCACATACTTCATCGGCGATTCTATTACAGCGGGCTTCCAGAACGGATCGCTGCTCGACACGCAGCAGCCGCACGGATACGCCAACCTGATCGCGACACAGGCGCAGTTCCCGATCACGCTGCCACTCATCGCGCCTCCTGGAGCGCCCGCAGTCTTGCAACTGGTAAGTCTCGGTCCTCCGCCCGTTATTACGCCCGTTGCGGGCACGACCGCTGGACGCGACAATCCGCAGGTGCAGGCGACCGACCTCGCTGTCCCCGGCCACACAGTACAGGACGTCATCTCAAACCGTCCCTCCGCGACTCCTCAAACCGCAGAAGAACAGATCACGACGTTAGTCCTCGGCGAACCGTCGCTGGCACTCAACCTTTCGCGCAGCCAGCTTGATTGGGCAAATGCACTTGCGCCGACTACTGTCTTCGTTTGGATCGGCAACAACGATGCCCTTATCGCCGATTTCACCGGAATGCCGTCGAGCATGACCTCAGTCTCTGCGTTCACAGCGTCCTACACCCAGTTGATCCAGTCACTGCAGCAGAACACCACCGCTCACCTTGTGATCGCAAATATTCCTGACGTAACGTCCGTCCCTTATCTCACTCCCGCGCCGGTTGTGATCGCCGAAGTGGCGGCCCAGACAAAACTTCCTCCCGCAACCGTCGGCGCACTCCTGGGGATTCAGGCGGGCGACTTGGTCAATCCAACCGGCCTCGCGGAGATCCCGAACGTACTCGCCGGCAAGCAGAAGGGTCTAGATGATGCCGGCGTGCTCACTGCCGCTGAGGTCGTCTTGGTGCAGCAGCAGGTCGCGCAATATAACCAGGTGATCGCCCAGGAGGCACAGGCAGCCAACGCGACACTGGTGGATGTGAACGCCTTGTTCGCCAAACTTCCTACCGGCGCAATCGTCGTCAACGGAGTTCCCATCACCAACCAGTTCCTGGGCGGCGCGATCGGCCTCGACGGTATCCACCCTACGAACACCGGATATGCGATTCTCGCGAACTTCTTCATCGACACGATGAATGCCAGCTTTAAGTCATCGGTTCCCGATGTGGATGTCTCATCGATCGCCAACGTAGATCCGTTGTTTCCGCCCAATCTGCTAAAGGGTCATTCGCAAGGTGCGCATGTCTCGGTCCAAGCAGGACGGGCACTAGACCCGCTCTTCAAGCGCTGACAATCCATCGGTTCGGCCCCTTCTAAGTACGCGCGTGGTTGCAGCGATGTCGCGTCATGATTCCGGTTCTTCCAGAAGTTTGACCTGACAGGAAAACTTTACTTAATACACAGAGTAAGTAGATATTCTTCAGCTACTCTGCGTGCATCAGAGGTAAGCTGAGTCGCATTTTCTGAGACACTCCTCAAGTGCCTCAACATTTTCGAGTTGGGTAATTTTAAGTCAGAGCAGCGGTCGTCTGAATCGTTTGCGCTCACCCAATTGGAGGGCCCATGGTTGGCGTGCTGCGTTGTGTGCTGCGGGTGATTGCGCCGGTAGCGGTATTGTTGTCATTGACCGGCAATGTGTTCGCGGGGGCATCGTGCAGCTTGAATCCGACGAACCGGACGATCACGCTCTGCACTCCCGCTAACAATGCGACCGTCAGCACGACCTTTCACATCAACGCCGGGGTAACCGACAGCATCGCGATCCAGTACATGCAGGTGTACGTGAATCACGTGCTGTACGTGACCCAGAAGCAGAATTTCGTAGATGCCAACATCACGGTACCGGGGCCGATCGCGAATGCGCCGGTGACGGTACAGGCGCGCGAAGTCAACAGTACGTTCTTCATCAAAGCGCACTACACGCTGCAGATCGTGAACAACAATCCACCGCCGACGTTGACGGTGACACCGGCGACGGTGACGGTGCAGGAAGGATCGACGCAGCAGTTCAGCGCGAACCGTCCGGCGAGTTGGTCGGCGACGTGCGGCACGATCGACAGTGCGGGACTGTTCACGGCGCCGCTGGCCGCGGGCGCCTGCACCATCAATGCGGTGGCGACGGATGGAAGCGGAACGAAAGGATCAGCGACGGCGACGGTGAGCTCCCCGATCACGATCACGCCGCAGAATCCGACGACGCCAGCGGGCGGACAGCAGCAGTTCGCGGCGAATGTGGCAGTCAACTGGGGGGCCTCCTGCGGCCTCATCGACACCACCGGACTGTTCACCGCACCCAACACCCCGGGGGCGCACTGCACCATCACGGCGACTGCGGCGAGCGGTACGGCATTTACGGCGCAGACTGTAGATACGGTGGGAGCGCCGCCGCCCATACACATCACGCCGCTCTCGCCGACGGTGAGTGAAGGCGCGACCCAGCAGTTCGCCGCAGACATCGCGGTGACCTGGGCGGCCTCCTGCGGCACGATCGATACCACGGGATTGTTCACGGCGCCACTTGCACCTACGGGCTGCACCATCACGGCGACGGCGAGTGACGGCTCGGGCCGGACGGCATCGACGACGGCGACGGTGACTTCGCCGATCACGATCACGCCGCCCTCGGCGAACACAGCGGCCGGAGGCACGCAGCAGTTCACGGCGAATGTGGCGGTCAGCTGGACGGCCTCCTGCGGCAGCATCGACACCACCGGACTGTTCACCGCGCCCTTCACTACCGGGATGTGCACGATCACGGCGACCGCTTCGTCGGGGACCGCATATACGGCGCAGGCGGTCGATACCGTCGGTCCGCCGCCAGCGCTGAGCGTGACTCCGGCGAACCCGACGCTTTCTGAAAATAGCACGCAGCAGTTCACCGTCACCCCCACGGTGCCGGCCAACTGGACGGCCTCTTGCGGCGCCATCGACACTACCGGCTTTTACACCGCACCGCTGGTAATGGGAGCGTGCACGGTAACGGCGACGGCGACGGACGGTTCGAACCGCACCGCCTCGACCACGGCGACCATCACTTCGCCGATCACCATCACCCCGTCGTCGGCGACGACCAAGGTGAATGCGACGCAGCAGTTCACGGCGAATGCGACGGTCAACTGGAGCACCTCCTGCGGCACCATCAGCTCCGCGGGACTGTTCACCGCACCGGCAGCGACCGGAACGTGCACGATCACGGCGACGGCAGCGAGCGCTCCGGCGTTCACGGCGACGGCGGTCGATACGGTGATCGCGGGTGGAGCAGGGCAGAACTACACCACCTGGAAGAACAACTCCATGCGTACCGGCCTCAACTCGACAGAAACCACGCTCACTCTCGCCAATGTCAACACCGCTCACTTCGGACGGATATTCAAGTCGGCCGTGGATGGCGGCGTCTGGGCGCAGCCTCTTTATATGAGCGGGTTGACGGTGAACGGCGCGACGCGCAACGTCGTCTTCGTCGAGACATCGAATGATTCCGCCTATGCCTTCGATGCGGATACCGGAGTCCAGCTGTGGAAGGTCAGCTTCTTGTCGCCCGGCGTCACGCCTGCTACTCGCGCGCAGACGAATAGCACTATGGGACAGATCGGCGTGACCGGAACGCCCGTCATCGATCCAACCACGGGGACGATTTATATGGTGGCGGAGACGGCTGAGAGCGGTGGCACGGCCCTCTTCCATCGTTTGCATGCGCTCAATGTCACCGACGGACACGAGAAGTTCGGCGGTCCCATTGTGATTGCGACATCCGGCTTTGCCTCAAAGGAGCAGCTGCAACGCCCTGGGCTCTTGCTTTCGAAGGGCAACGTGTATATCGGCTTCGGCTCGCAGGGAGATACTGACCCCTATCATGGCTGGGTCATCGGATATGACGCCAGCACTTTGGGCTTCACTGCCGCGTGGAACGATACCACCAATGGCAAACGCGGCGGCATTTGGATGGGAGGCAGCGGTCTCGCCGCCGACTCGTCCGGTGACATCTTCGTCTCCACCGGAAACGGGGACTGGAACGGTACTAATCGATTTGGACAGAGCGTCGTAAAGCTCACCCCTGCCCTTACGGTGGTGGATTACTTCACTTCATTCAACCAGGTGAATGAGACACGTGCTGACCAGGATCTCGGCTCTGGCGGCGTGCTGCTCGTTCCCGACCAGCCGGGACCACACCCGCACGAGCTGATCGCTTGCGGAAAGCTTCCTTCCATCTACGTGATCGACCGCGACATGATGGGACACATCGGCACCACCAGCGACAACGTCATTCAGAAGGTGGCAAAGCAGTTGGGTGGTACCAGCGGTAAGCAGGTGAACGATAGCTGCTTTACTACCGCCGCGTACTTCAACCAGAACATCTATTTCATCGGCAACAACGATTCCATGAAGATGTTCAGTTTGAGTCCTACGACCGGACTGCTCTCGGCTGCTCCGGTCTCGAAGGACACCTTCACCTATGCCTTCCCAGGCGGACAGGCGGTCATCTCTTCGAACGGAACGAGCAATGGTATTGTCTGGGGCTTCGATTACACGACTGGTACGCTGCACGCTTATGACGCTACCAACGTGAGCCATGTCCTTTATGTCAGCCCGGCCACTGGTACCGGAATCAAGTACTCCGTGCCCACTGTAGTCAACGGACACGTCTACGTCGGCATCAACAAAGCGATCGTCGGTTTCGCCTCGCACTAAGCGGCTTACAGAAAGTACGGTCAGGGCAAGATCTAAATGGTCTTGCCCTTTTCTTTGCCTCGTCTTCTCTGTGGATAGGTCCAATGCGCACGCTACAATCCAATCATGCCGGCAGTCAGCGACATTCTTAAATACTCGTTAGTCTCGCTGAGTTCGATCTTCTTCCTTGTCGATCCCTTTGCTGCGGTGCCGTCCTTTCTGGCGATCACCGCGGAGCACACGCAGGAGCGCCGTCGTCAAATGGCGCGCAAGGCCTGCTTCACCTGCTTCCTCGTGCTCTCTGGATTTGCCATCGCCGGCCGCTTCATCTTCAACGCGCTCGGCATTACGCTTCCCGCCTTTGAGATCGCGGGCGGAGTCATCCTGTTGCTCATCGGACTCGAGATGCTGCGCGGACAACGCTCCGCCACGCACGAAACCCCGGGAGAGACCGCCGAAGGAACGCAGAAGGAAGACGCCAGCATCATCCCGCTCGGCATCCCCATTCTCGCCGGACCGGGTGCGATCTCGACTGTCATGGTGCTCGTCGCGCAGACTCACGCCGTCTGGCAAAACGCTGTGGTGCTGGGTGCGATCGCGGTGACAGCCTTCGCATCATTCCTCGTGCTCGCCGCCGGAGACGCCGTTCGCCGCGTCCTCGGAGAAACCGGCATCCGCATCGTCATGCGCCTGATGGGACTCTTGCTGACGGCCCTCGCGATTCAATTCGTACTCAACGGACTCCAACACTCCGGCATACTTCAACCTGATCGATGAGCAGGTCCGTCATCGAGTGCGGTTGATCTCCTCCGGGGCGTAGAGAAGTGTTCTCCACTCCGTGAGCATGTTGTCATCGGTCACTACTCGCGCCCGCGGAATTCGAGACAGTACACTCTCGCGCGTTTCAAGACCGGGGGACTCCGGCGCGCGATTTACACTCGTAGCGAATCCGGCAAGATCATTGAGCCGCGCTCGATCGCTTTCCTTCGAGAGATCGAATACCGGATTCCCATCGATGCGAAATTCGCTAAGCATTTGTCGCCAGTGGTTCTCGTCTAAGTGAAAGGGGGAATCGCTCACCGCGGCAAAGTTGATCACGCGCATTCCGTAGGGGAACTCGGAGAAAGCGGTCTCCATCGCATCCTGTGACCAGGTCGTATTGAAGTGGTATATGCCGCCCGGATTGAGGTGCGCGCGCACCAGCTCCATATATTCGCGGGAGATAAGATTGGTTGAGTGCGCCCGGTAGTGAAACGAGATGTTCGCGACGATCAGATCGAACTTCTTCTCCGGGTGATGGACGAGCCAGCGGCGGCCGTCATCCACAACGATATTTACCTTCGGGTTCGTGAGAATGCTCGCAACCTGCGGATATCTCCTTATCAACTGCAGATATCCCGGATTGATCTCGACTGCCGTCAGGTGCTCTACACCCGGCGCATTCGCAAGCACCTGCGCCCACGCCCCCGTGGACAAACCGATCGTGAGCACCTCGCGTGGATGTGGATGCATCGCGGTCACCGCATAGGCCCGGACGATCATGTTGCGATCATCCGTGAGGCTGGTGGAGATTCGACCGTCGTACGCCCCTCCACCGTAGGTGATGGAGTCGCTCGATACCGCGATCACGCCGTGCCGGTTCTCAATGATCTCCGCGAAGCGCTGGCCGCGATACTCCGTCTTGAACTGCAACCGCTCATAGAGACGGTCGAAGAGGTGCGGAGTGGCTGCTGTGAACGCCATCGCGGCAGCAGCTAGGCACATCGAATAACTGAGCGCGCGCCGCACCGGCAACCGCAGGCTCCAGAGCGCGATACCCGTCACCAGCAGTCCCAGGATGGCGAGGGCCAGAGCTATTTGCCTGGTCGTCCAGACATCCGAGAGCACGAACCCCGTTAGCAAACTGCCGGACGAAGCGCCCACGATGTTCGCCATATAGACATACGAAAGCGCTTTGCCTGCCCGGGCGTCAGGCGGAATCCCGATATGGCTGACCAGTGGAAGGATCGCACCGAAGAGCCACGCGGAGGCGGCTACCGGCAGCAGAGCGAAGTACGCGTTCTCTGTCGTAGTGGTGATCCACGCGATGATCGGCACCACGAGAAACCCGGCGATGTTCGCCAGAAAGATGACGCCTGCAAGCGTCCATAACTTGGGTGCAGCGGCACGTTCCCTTTGTTCGCGGCATGCGATACCTGCACCATAAGCACCGAATGCAAGTCCTCCCAGATAGAAGCCGAGAAGCAGCCCGAATGCCTTCGGCGAATCCTGCACAACGTAAGAGAAGACGCGGAACCAGAGGATCTCGTAAGAGAGCGAGATGAACCCGATCAGCGCAGCGATAATGGTTGCGGTCGCGAACATCAGGCACGTCCTTTCGTCCGCAGATGCTGGACCAACACGAATGACCCGACGCAGAAATTAAGCAGAGCGGCAGACTCGACCGACCGCAGCTCGCCGAAATGTCCCAGCACAAACAGCGCCGTCGCGATAGCGGCGATCGCCGAACCCGCCGTATTTACGAAATAGAGCGAGCCGACTGAAAAGCCGACGTTTCCCGATTTTTGTACGGCATACGCGACCAGCAGCGGCAGGGTGGCCCCCATCAATAACGTGGGCACCAAGACAAGACCGAAGGTGAGCGACCCCGTCGCAAACGACGACATACTGACGGATGCCCCGGCCGTCCATCGAAACAGGGGCACCGAGATGAGGCCATAGCCTCCGATCGACAGCTCGAGCAGCGCAAATATCAGCAGCGGAGAATACCGCGCACTCGACGATACCTGTCCGCCCACGATGCTCCCGGCCCCCAATCCGAGCAGAAAGGCAGTGACGACGATAGTGACCGCCTCGATGTTGATGCCGAAGTTGGCGAAGAGGACGCGCTGCCACACCACTTGATAGATAAGCGCAGCGAATCCTGAGCAGAAGAATGCCGGAGCGATCCAGCGCGGAGCTCGCGCCACCGCCTTCGTCAACTCCTGTCCCTGTTCCACAGCTTTCCGCGCGGCGTGCGTAGGCGCATAGCCGGATGATGGCATTGGCTCTCCTGAAGAGGTTCTATTCTGACCGTTAGCGCAGCCGGAGGATATAAGTGATTTCGCTAAGGAAGCTGTCAGCTATCAGTTATCAGCTATGAGCGGCGGAGGGCTTGCATTGCTCTCGACCACTGCCAACGGGGTAGACCCCCGGCTTCAGCCGGGGGATCGGCACACCCCACGAATTGTCATTGCGAGGAGCGCAGCGACGAAGCAACCCTGCGTTTGCCTTGAACGCGCGTCAGCGCGTATGGCTTCAGCCCCGGCGGAGCTGCTTCACGGAGGGGGCCAACAGTACATATGCTTGCCTAATTGCAGGAAAAGCGAAGGCAATGCCGATCCAAGTAGATCCAAAATACAAAAGCACGACGGATGTCAGGCCGAAGCTGACCGCAAGCATGATGTCTCCCCAAAGAGCTAGCGACTTGCTGCGGGTCAACACTCCGACGAACAACAAAGTAACGCAGACCACCAGAGGAACGGGGAGTATCCCTGCAAGAAGCCTCATTCCTGCCCCAAACGGATTTCCATCATGCCCGCATTATTGCTGCTCTGCTTTGAAAATGCACGCGGAAGTATCCATTTAATCCTCCTTGCTTCAGCAGGGGGATCAGCACGCCCCTCAATTGTCATTGCGAGGAGCGCAGCGACGAAGCAACCCTGCGTTTGCTTTCTAGTGAGCTGCAGGCTCAAAGGCAGGCATGAAAACATTTTGAGGTCTTACACCTACTCTGGTTAACCGCTCCTTCAGATATCGTGTACGCCAATGCAAAAGACTGGTCTACAAGTACCGAAAGAACTCAAGCACAAGCTCCCCGGATTAGCCCTGGAAGTCGCCGAGCCCAAGCTGATGTGGGGGATGATGGTGTTCTTCGTTGGCACGATGATTGCCATAGCCATCAGGCTGAACAATCTGTGGATGTACTTGATCCCACCAGTACTCGGCCCCATCGTCCACCTGGCCGTACGCGTATACAGGCCGTGGGATCCATGGCACAGCTTGGCCGCGAAACAAGAAGGCAAAGAGCGGTATGAGACGGATGCGGCTGTTCAGCGCCTCCTCTCGCTACTCAAATCAACGGAAGGCCGTAGAGTTGTCATCGTTGTCTGCAGCAGTGTGGCTCTCATACAGGGGACTATCGCGGTGTTGCTCGTTGTGCTGCACAGAGGAAGACCGATCGACCGGACATTCATGCCTGCTGCTGTCGTGGTCTTCGCTGGGATGTTCTATGTCTTTACGGGATACCCTCTGGTTTCCTGTCTCCTGCGCTGGGCGTTTCGCGCGTGGGATGGCATAGGTGAGGTGAGCTAATCCCGGTTAGTCTGAAAACGCGCACGAGAGCGTGGCTTTAGCCTTGGCGGAGCTGCGTCCGACCGGTACACACCCAACTTCCTGTCATCCCGACAGAGCAGAGCGGCGGAGGGACCTGCAGTTCGCCTTCAAACGGCCTCACAATACGAGGCGAGTTTGTCGACTAGAGTGGTAGAACTACTATGTATTCCTGCAAGCGCTTGCAGTAGCCAGGAAGCAAGAAGCAGCTCGTCTTAAATCGCAACAAAGGCGTCCGCATGTCTGCTGGTAAGCGAAGTCTTAGCGCTTTGGGGTGTGCATCATTCGGAATCGCCATTGCGACAAACTCCACATCACGTGCCGAACGTGTTATTTGAATTGCTCGGAGACCTTCAGAGGAAGGGATTATGCTTTCCAAGTTCATCACGCGAAGTCTGCCTTCATGATCGCCCAAGGTAAGTGCAATGATCGTGTGAGAAAGAAGCGGGGAAAGCAGCCTGCATTCTATGGTCAATCCCGGACCTTCTCTATACCCAAAGAGAAGGAGTTGTTTGCATGCTGTGGGAAGGTGCTTTATCTCTGTTTCGAAATCGCCGTCAATGTGTAGCCGTTGCAGCGACTCAAGCAGCGCGCTAGCCTTTTTGAGAGTGTAGAGGTTGTAAGACATCAGCCCGAGCAAGCAAACTAGTGCGAATGAGATCAAAGAGAACGCCATTTTGAGCGTTTGACTATTTCGTACCGAACGGTGCATTGGTTCGTCCGCTGGGTGCCACACTCTCGAAATCCAAGGTTTCATCGCTCACATTGTGACACTTACATCGCGAAGAAACCACAGCAGACATGATTGTTGTAGTGCACGAAGGAGAAATCCCCCGGCTAAAGGCGGGGGTCTACCAGTTACTGCGGTTGTTTCATCGCACTCGCAACAACAAATTCATAACACGCGCCCTGAGACGAACCTACACACCAGAAGCTGACAGCGAAGAACAAGCTCCACACGATACAATCCCCACATCCCCACCGAGGAGCCACTATTGTTCGCTGCACGTCGCGTCCTGTCTATCCTTCTCATTGCTTCTTGTTCTGTCGCATTCGCTCAGAAAAGGCAGCCGAATAAACCTTCTGAACCGGGCATCAAACCCAAGCCGACCGGGGAGCAGGCGCTCACCGAGAGCTTTCCTGCGGAGCAGGGCGTCGTGCCAGCCGAGAAGCCAGAGGAGCCGAAGTCGCCGTTTGCCGGGATGAAGTATCGGCTCGTCGGTCCGTTCCGCGGAGGCCGCGCGCTCGCTGTCGCCGGCGCCCCCGGAGACGACAACACCTATTACTTCGGCTCAGTCGCCGGAGGCATGTGGAAGACCACCGACGGCGGACTCAACTGGAGACCGCTATGGGATAAGTTCGCCGAAGCGTCGCCCTCCATCGGCTCCATCGCCGTCGCCGCCTCTGACCCGAACACGATTTATGCCGGGACCGGCGAGGCCTGTATTCGCGGCAACATCGTCATGGGCAATGGCGTTTATAAGTCGATCGACGCCGGTAAGAGCTGGCACTTCGCCGGACTGCGCGACACGCGCACCATCGGTCGCGTCATCGTCCATCCCAAAGACGCTAACACCGTCTTCGTCGCCGCACTCGGCCATCCCTTCGGACCGAACCCGGAGCGCGGCATCTTCCGCACCAGAGATGGAGGAAAGAGCTGGCAGCGCGTGCTCTATATCAATGAGAACACCGGCGGCATCGACGTGCGATGGACCCCTCGAACCCGAACATATTGTGGGCAGGGATGTGGCAGGCAGTACGCAAGCCGTGGACCTTCGAGAGCGGCGGCTCCGGCAGCGGCCTCTATCGCTCCGATGATGGCGGCGATACCTGGAAGCATGTCAGCGGTCATGGACTTCCCGAAGGCATCCTCGGACGCATCGGTGTGGCTCCTACGACAAACTCGAACCGCGTCTATGCGCTGATCGAGGCGAAAGATGGCGGGCTCTATCGCACCGATGACGGCGGCGAGACCTGGACCCTGCAGAACGGCGATAACCGCTTCAAACAGCGCGCCTGGTATTACACCCACGTCTTTGCCGACCCGAAGAACCCGGATGTGGTTTACGTCCTGAACACGGCCTCGTACCGCTCCATCGATGGCGGCAAGACATTTGCTTCGATCTGCATACGCCGCACGGCGACAACCACGGCTTCTGGATCGATCCCAGCGAATCCGAAGCGCATGATCGAACGGCAACGACGGCGGCGCCGACTATCTCCACTGACGGCGGACGCAGCTGGTCGAGTCAGGGGAACCAGCCGACCGCGCAGTTCTATCACATCGCTCGCCGACAATCGCTTCCCTTACTGGATCTATGGCGCGCAGCAGGACAACTCGACCGTCGCCATCGCCACCGCAGCAGCGACGGGCGGTATCGGCGCACCTGACTTGGTACGCCGTAGGCGGCGGTGAGAGCGGATACATCGCGCCCGATCCGCGCGAGCCCGAACATCGTTTATGCCGGCTCTTACGGCGGCGAGATCACACGCTACGACCACGAAACCGTCAGCAGACGCAGGCACATCACTCCGTGGCCGCGCAATCCCATGGGCTGGCCGCGTCGCTCCACTCAGAAATACCGTTTCCAGTGGACGGAGCCGATCGTCTTCTCGCCGCACGATCCGCACAACCCTCTACTTCGCGGCGCAACGTGCTCTTCAAGACCACCGATGAAGGGAAGAGCTGGAGCGAGATCTCAGCCCGATCTCACCCGCAACGACAAATCAAGCAGGTGGCAGCCGGCGGCCCACTCACCAAGGACAACACCGGCGTCGAGGTTTACGACACCATCTTCTCCGTCGTCGAATCGCCGGTGCAGAAAGGATTGATCTGGGCAGGCTCGGACGACGGCCTCATCCACATCACCCGCGACGCCGGTGCGCATTGGGAAGACATCACCCCCAAAGCTATACCGGAGTGGGGAACGGTCAGCATGATCGAAGCCGATCCGCGCGACGCCGGTACAGCCTATGCTGCCGTCGAGCGCCATAAGTCGGACGACTTCACCCCCTACATCTTCAAGACCTCCGACTTCGGCAAATCCTGGACACCGATAACCAACGGTATCCCCAAGGATGTTTACGTGCACGCCGTACGCGTCGATCCCAAACGCAAGGGTCTCCTCTACGCGGGCACCGAACGCGGCGTGTACCTCTCCTTCGACGACGGAGCGAACTGGCAAGCGATGCAGTTGAACCTTCCGGTATCTCCGGTGAACGACCTCATCGTGAAGAACAACGATCTCGCCGTCGCCACCCACGGACGCGCCTTCTGGGTCCTCGACGACCTCTCGCCGCTGCAGCAGTGGCAGGACGATCTCAAGAACGAAAACGCGCACCTCTTCGCGCCCCGCGCTGCAAATCACACTGTCTTCTCCAATTCGTTTTTCGGAGAGCAGAATGCAGGCCAGAACCCACCGAGCGGCGCCATCCTCTACTACTACCTCAAGAACGAAATCAAGAAGCCCGAAGCGAAGAAGGATGACGCCTCGTCCTCTTCAACTGACACTAAACCCGAAGACGCGCGCATCAAGATAGAGATCCTCGATGCTGGCGGCAAGGTCATTCGCACGTATCCTCCGAAGACCGCACCGATAGTGGATGCAGAGGACGGCGAAACTCCCCACCCGCCCGACAAGTTGCCAACCGACGCAGGCATCAATCGCTTCGTGTGGGACCTTCGTTACGAAGGCGCGACCCGGATTCCAAAATCTCCTCTCTGGGGAGGCAGCACTGACGGCCCTCTCGCAGTACCCGGCAAGTATCAGGCGCGTTTCACCCTAGATGGACAATCCCAGACACAACCGCTCGAGATCGTGCCCGATCCTCGACTGAAGCTCGCACCCGCGGATTACCAGGCGCAATTCGATCTCGTCCAGAAGATCAATGGCAAGGTGACGCAGGTGCACGACGCCATCCAGCAGATGCGCGACGTACGCTCGCAAATGGACACGCTGAACAAGCGGATGAAGCAGACCCACGACGCCAACGAGAAGGCGCTCGCGGATGCCGGCTCCGCCCTCGACAAGAAGATGACGCCCATCGAAGAAGAACTCGTTGCCACGAAAGCCAAGAGTGGACAGGATATTTTGAACTATCCGATGAAGCTCAATAACCTTCTCGTCGCGCTCGGAGGAGTGGTTTCGAGTGCCGATGCGGCTCCGACCAGACAGGACCTCGAAATCTACGACGAGATTTCAAAACAGGCGGATGAACAGATCGCGAAATGGAATGATCTCGTGAAATCTGATCTCGCCAACTACAACAACCTGGCGCGACAGGACAACGTCCCCGCCATCTCGCTGCTCCCCGGTACCGGACGATAAGTCATCCACGAGGCGGCACACACCATGTGCCGCCGCTTATCCGATCATCTCGAGGATGCGGTCGAAGTCCTCGAGCGATGCATATTCGAGGGTGATCTTGCCCTTGCCGCCCTTGTCTTCGATATGCACCTTCACACCTAATCTCGACTGCATGGTGCGGGCCGCGTCCCTCACATTCGGATCGATGGTGCGCTCGGGCTTCTTCGCCTGCTCCTTCTCTTCAGGATGCAGTAGCCCGTGCACATACTTTTCCGTCTGACGCACCGACATCGAAAGCTGCATCACCTTCTGCGCCGCCTTCGATACTCCTTCCGGCGAGTCGAGCATCAGCAGGACCTTCGCGTGTCCGAAGCTGAGCTCTGCGGCGGCGACTTTTTCCTGCACCGCGTCGGGCAGTTTCAGCAAGCGCAGAAAATTTGATACGGATGCGCGCTCTTTGCCGGTCCGCCGCGCCATCTCTTCCTGTGTGAGATTGAATTCCCGGCCCAGACGTTCATAGGCGCGCGCCTGCTCCATCGGATTGAGATCTTCGCGCTGCAGGTTCTCGACGATGGTCATCTCCATCGCCTTCTCCGCCGACACTACACGCACGATCGCCGGGATCGCCGTCTTGCCGATCCGCTGTGAAGCCATCCAGCGGCGCTCGCCAGCGATCAGATGAAAGCGTCCATTGCCGTGCGGGCGCACGATCACCGGCTGTATCACTCCCGACGCCTCGATCGATTTCGCCAATTCCTTCAGCGCCTCTTCGTCATAGTGCGACCGCGTCTGATAAGGGTTAGGATCGATGAGATCGACCTCGATCTCGCGTATGCCGTCGTTGTGCGTCGGAGACGGTGCGGGGGCCGCAGCCTGCGCTCCTCCACGAGAGGGAAGCAATGATTCGAGCCCGCGTCCAAGCGCTTTGCGTTTCTGGTCTGTGCTAATTGTCATGAGTTCTATATATCTCTGAGTTAATATAGCTTTAAGTTATGTAGCTAGACTGCATTCGTTACAAGCGCTTCCGCCCTGCTCGGACGCATCGCCGAGTGTCGGTCCATCAACTCTTTCGCCAGCCTGATGTAACTCTCAGCACCCTTCGATCGCGGATCGTATGCGATCACCGGCTGTCCATAGCTGGGTGCCTCCGCCAACCGGATATTTCGCGGTATTGAGGTCGCGCACAGCTTCTCTCCAAAGTATTCGCGCAAATTGGTCGACACTTGCTGCGCTAGGTTGGTGCGCTCGTCGTACATCGTCAGCACCACCGCCTCCACCTCGATCTTTGGATTGAAGTGTTGCCGGATTCGCTCGAGCGTATCGAGCAGCTCGCTGATTCCTTCGAGCGCAAAGTACTCCGCCTGCATGGGAATCACCACGGCATCGGCAGCCACCAGCGCATTTAACGTAAGCAGGTCGAGCGCGGGCGGGCAGTCGACGACGATGTACGTGTAGCGGTCGCGAATGCTGTCGAGCGCCTCACGCATGCGAAATTCGCGGGCGCCAGCGTCGACCAATTCAAAATTTGCCCCGATAAGGTTCTTGGTAGCGGGCATCAGGTCAAGATTTTCAAAATTCGTCGGCTGGATCGCCTCCTCCGCCGAACAAAGTCCACTCAAGACGTGATAGGTGCTCAAGCGGTCCGGATCACGGGCAAGCCCAACGCCGCTCGTCGAATTCGACTGCGGATCGGTGTCCACCAGAAGCGTCCTGACCTCGGCGGCTGCGAAGCTCGCTGCCAGATTGATCGCGGTAGTGGTTTTGCCCACTCCACCTTTTTGGTTAGCAACTGCCAGAATGCGAGCCATGCTTGCTGCCAGACTAACGGCTGAGTGTACGTCCGGCAAGGACGAATCCTCCCGGTACCTGTGGATATACCGGAATGAAACATGGTTCCACGTGGAACAGTTCTAAAAAATCATGCACAAAGTTGACGCAATCAAAAATTGAGGAATATGATGTCCCGCGCCGCTCGTCAGAAGGAGAAAACAATGAAAACCCTGTTCCTCAGCACAATGGTATTGCTGGCGACCGTCGCCCTCGGTCAGCAGAAAAACGCCGTCGGCACCTGGAAGCTCGACACTGCGCAATCCATTCCACCCGGATCGCCGTCCATGACCCTCATTGTCACCAAGGATAGTCCGGATACCGTCGCCTACAGCGTCTCAGGTACCGATGAGAGCGGCAAGCCCTTCGAGGAGTCCTTCAGCGCCGCCCGCGGCGAAGAAGCACCAGTCACCGGTAGAGAAGGCACTAAAATCGCCTTCGGCAAGGACAACACTTACCATCAGACCTCTTCCGATGGCACCGTCCAGGACATGAAATATTCCGTTTCCGAGGACGGTCAGACCATGACCGTGACCGGGACAAGGAAGAGCAAAGACGGCAAAGAGTCTCCCGCCAAGGAAGTTTGGAAGAAAGTCTCCCAGTAATATTGCTATCAGCTCACAGCTATCAGCTCTTATAGCTGATAGCTGGAATGCTGAGTCCCAATCACACCGCTCCCACACCTCAACGAGGCAATTGCATGTTCCGACGACTCATCTCGACCAGTGATTCGCGCACACTCACGATACTCCGCATGGTGTTAGGCCTGGTGTTCTTCGCCCACGGGGCGCAGAAGATGCTTGGATTGTTCGGTGGCTACGGCTTCCACGGCACAATGCAGGGATTCGTGCAGTCGGGGGTGCCTTCGGTCCTCGCTTTCCTTGTGATCTGCGCCGAGTTTTTTGGGTCGCTGGGCGTCTTCTTCGGCTTCTTAACCCGCATCGCTGCTGCCGGCATCTGCGCAGTCATGCTCGGTGCGATCGCACTAGTCCACCGCCATGTTGGATTCTTCATGAATTGGTACGGGCAGCAGAAGGGAGAGGGCTTCGAGTACCATCTCCTTGTAATAGCCATCACTGTCGTCCTCATGATCGAGGGCGCTGGCGCCGCCTCCATCGACCGCGCGATTTCGCAAAGGCCCTCGATTGGCCGATGAATTGAGCGCAGCATTGACCTCGGGAGAGATGCAACGACTGCTCGCCCCCTTCCTGAAGGCCGAGCCGGAAAGGGATCTTCTCCAGAAGTTGGAACTCTATCTCGAGCTGCTTCTTCGCTGGAATGCCCGCACGAATCTCACAGCGGTCCGCGATGAAAAGGGGATTGTCGAGCGCCATTTCGGGGAATCTCTTGCTGTCGCTGAGCTCCTTGCTGAGCGCATTGATCTCAACAACAAGGTACTTTGTGATTTTGGATCAGGCGCTGGATTTCCCGGCATCCCGATCGCTCTCACGCACTCCGCGCCCGATGTGACTTTGATCGAGTCCCAGAACAAGAAGGCCACTTTCCTTAGAGAAGTGGTGCGGGCGCTGTCCTTATCGAAATGTACTGTCTATCCGGGCAGGGCAGAGGCCCTCCGGGCGGAAGCGGATATCGTCACCATGCGTGCAGTCGACCGCACCGGAGACATGCTTGCGGTCGCAAAGTCGCTCCTTGTTCCACGTGGAACATTTGTGATCATGGTCGGCAATAATCAAACCGTCAACCTGAGCGACCTCCTCAATACCCTTGGATTCGAGCAAATCGAGCCCGTAACAACCCGAAACAACGTGAAATTGCTCATTGCAAGGAGGGGCTAGGTGTTAGGTGCTAGGTTCTAGGCGCTAGCAAGGAGGGGCTAGGTGTTAGGTGCTAGGTTCTAGGCGCTAGCCTTGCTCCCGGAGGCCGCCTAACTAAGACGAGGTGCTGGGTGCTAGCCTTGCCTCCCGAGGCGCGCCCTAAATTTATGACTGCGGCTTACTTTTTTGCTTCCCGAAGCCTGCTAATAAAGAAACCGCAAAACCTGGCAGAGATACTCTCCCTAAAACCTAGAACCTAGAACCTCGCCCCTCGCCCCTCGCCCCTTCAAACTACCCCCTAGAACCTAAAACCTAACACCTAGCACCTGATCTCTGGTGTAGAAATAGGAAGATGCCTAACGTCGCTATCCCCGAACCGCACTCCGAAAAGAAGGACTACAACGAGCGCAGCGCAATCCACTACATCAGCTCCTTGCGCGCCGTGGGACTCACGCCGGTATTCATCCCCAGTCAAACTCCGCCCGATCAGGTGGCGCGTCTTGTCTCTGAGGCTCACGCCATATTGCTTCCCGGCAGCAGTGCCGATGTCGCCCCGCAAAAGTACGGGGCTGTCCAGGAGCCAGAGTGCAATCCCGCCGATCCGCTCCGGGACAATCTCGACGAAATGCTACTGCAGGACGCCCACAACCTGCATAAGCCCATCTTTGCCATCTGTTATGGAATGCAAACCTTGAACGTATGGCGGACCGGCACCCTCATCCAGCACCTCTCACAGATACCAATCGACCATGAAGCCGGGGCACGGATCCTGCAGGCGCATTCGATAGAGATCGAGCCGGGAAGCAGGCTGCATCAGCTCGCCGGGGCGTGCGATGTCCCCGTAAACTCCAGCCATCACCAATCCGTCGCGGTCCCCGGCGCGGGACTTCGGATCGTCGCCAAGTCCCCAAAAGACGGAGTGATCGAGGCTCTGGAGGGAACTGCGGAAGACCACTGGCTGGTCGCAGTGCAATGGCATCCCGAGCGTACCTTCGAATCAGAACCGCTCTCCCGAAGACTCTTTGAAGATTTCGCCAGCGCTGCCCAGGCCTGGAAGCCCCGTACCATCACCGAATCGGTGTACTCTGGAAGTCGATGACCAGAAGCCATTCAGCTCGGTAGATACCTGAATCGAAAGCGGTAAATGCTATTTGCGGTGTGCTACTCGCAATATCGCAGTGAGCACTCCTGGAAAGCGACGGCCCAATTCCTTCCGTCGTAGCGAGATGATGCGGCTGGTCCCTTCGCTTCGCGTCATCGTCAATCCACATTCCCGAAGCACCTTGAAATGATGCGAGAGCGTTGATTTCGGCATATCGATCGGGAAGGTGCCGCAGGTCCGCTCCTCTTCGTCCCAAAGGATTCGTACGATCCTAAGCCTCACAGGATCGCTCAGTGCGTAGAGCACCTGGCTCAACTCGATCTCTCGCTCTTTCGGATATGTCGGTTCGCGCACTGCGCCCCCTCTTCCAGAACCCGGGACCTTTGTCTTTGGTTCCGATATTCGATTATAATCGAACATTCGAAGACACATGCACAGCGTTACTGCCAACGACCTCGCCCGCCGCCGCTTCGCGTCGCAGTCTCAAACTGGCGCACAACCGACGATGATCTCGTGATCGTATAGAACGCGCTACAGTCCGCCGTTGCTCGCTTGCGCATCTCCTAGCCGATCGCGATTGACGCGTCTCATTCTGAATCCATGACCGTCTGCTCTTTATCCTATTAATAATTCGATTATACTCGAACTATCAAACATCTCCTGCAAGGATATTTACGACTATGAAAGCCTACGAAACGCAAGGCGCCGGCATCCAGGCCCTGACATTGGTAGATAAGCCGGCTCCGGCTCCCTGCTCGTTCGGATTCACGCAAATTCGTTGAACTATCGCGACCTCATCACTGTGAATGGGACGTATGGTGGTGGCAAGACGCTGGTTCCGAACTCCGACGGAGCAGGCGAGATCGTAGAGATCGGCGCGCTGGTAACGAAACGCAAAGTCGGCGAGCGCGTCGCCGGCACCTTCAAGCCCGGATGGAAAGATGGCGCGCCCACATCCGACAAGCTCACCTATTCGCTCGGCGGAAATCTTCCCGGATTGTTGAGCGAGTACGCACTCTTTGAAGAAGATGGGGTCGTCCCCCTCCCCGAGCACCTCAGTTATGAAGAGGCAGCGACCCTCCCATGCGCGGCCTTGACTGCATGGAACGCACTTACTGCATCTCGCCCCGTATTACCCGGAGACACAGTCCTCATCCAGGGCACGGGCGGCGTCTCTCTCTTCGCCTTGCAATTCGCCAAGCTCTTCGGCGCGCGCGTCATCGCCACCTCGAGCAGTGACGCAAAGCTCGCACGCTACCGAAGCCTCGGCGCCGACGAAATCATCAATTACCGCACCGAACCCGATTGGGATGCAGCCGTTCTTCGCCTCACCAACGGACGCGGCGCCGATCACATCATCGACGTCGGAGGCGCCGAAACCCTCGGCAAATCCATCAACGCCGCCGCCGTCGGAGCAGAGATATCTATCGTCGGGTTCCTCTCCGGCCCCACCGCCTCCGTCCCCCTCTTCCAGCTCATCAACAAGATGCTGCGCTTCAAGGCGCTCTCCGTCGGATCACGAGAATCCTTCCTCGCCATGAACCGCGCCATCTCCCTCCACGCCCTGCGTCCGGTGATCGATCGCACCTTCACCTTCGACCAGGCACGCGACGCCTACAAATACATGGAATCCGGAAGCCACTTCGGCAAAATCGTGATCTCGATCTAGGCGCCGACCATGCTCTCTCGAATTCTCAGTACGCTCCCGGTAGACCCTCGGTCTTGAGTCGATTCACTCACTCCCGGTAGACCCCCGCTTTATCCCCGATTCACCACACCCGGTAGACCCCCGGCTTTAGCCGGGGGATCCAGATGCAAAGGATCCGCGCCTTTAGGCGCTGAGGTCCGCAAACATTACCTCGCGGCAACGCTATCTCGACCTGACAGCTCCAACAAGCTCTTTACTCGGTGTCTCCGTGACTCCGTGGTGAATCGCCCTGCTCATACAACTCCCTAATCGCCGCCTCGACCTTCTTCGCCAGTGCATCCAGCTCCCGCATACTGTGGCCCTCGGCGGGGATCGGATGTCCGATCGCAAGCTTCAACGGGTGCGGCATGATGTGAAACGTGTTCATAGGCAGCATGTCATACGTGCCGATGATCGCAATGGGGATGATCGGGACGCCGGCCTTGATCGCCATATAAAACGGACCAGACATGAAGGGCAACATCTGTCCATCGGGCGACCGCCCACCCTCCGGAAAGATCATGATCGGATGTCCGTGCGAGATGGCGTCCACGGCTTTGTGCAGGGAACGGAAGGATGCGCGTGCATTGGTGGCATCCACCGGGATCTGTCCCGAACGGGTCAGGTGCCAGCCCAGGAACGGCAGGCGGAAGAGCTCCTTCTTAGCCACGATACGGAACGAGTTAGGAATCGCCGCGTAGAGCACCGGAATGTCCATGGCTGAAAGATGGTTCGCCGCATAGACGGCTGGCTTCGACCAATCGACGTTCTCAGCCCCAATTACCTCAACCGGTATGGCGAGCGTTTTGAGGATCAGCTTTGCCCAAAGGCGAGCGATCGCATGCTGAAGCCTGCCATCGCGATCGAGGAATGACAACAGAAGGGAAGCCACCCCGAATACGCCCGTATACAAGAAGATGAGCGGATCGTAAATCAGATACGAGCGCGCCCGGCTCAGGGTATGCCGCAGCCCGTGCCCGTCCGCGCCCGGTACGGTGGCTGCCGTAGGGGGTGTCTGCACCATACTCATAGCGCCGACTCCGGCGAAAGTATCGCGAGGGCCTCCCCCACCACGAACACTGAGCCCGTTACTACTATGATTCCCCCCTCGCGGTCGGCACTGGCGGCCTGGCGGAGAGCGCTGGGAACGTCCTCAGAAAAGGTGAACTCCGCGCCCGTGTGATTGGCCCATTCCGCGATTTGCTCGGGGGCCGCCGCGCGCGGGGAATGCGCCCGCGTGAGCACCACTTTGTCGGCTACAGGAAAGAGGATCGAGGCTATCTCGTCGATTCGCTTGTCTTGCATGGCACCAAAGATCAATGTGATCGGCGTCTCCGCACCGAACTCATGGAGGGCCGAGCGCAGCGCCCAAGCGCCCGCGGGATTATGTGCCACGTCCAGCACATAACTGTGTCCCTCGTACCTCAGCCACTGGAGCCGCCCTGGCCAACGGGTCTCCCGGACTCCTTGCTCGACGGATGCCGGGGTGATTCGCGACAATCCCGCTGTTCGACGTAATTCACGCGCAGTGCCCAAAGCGAGGGCCAGATTGCGCCATTGATGCCTTCCATGAAGCGGAGAGGCCATCAAAACGTCACCTTCCTCCCACTTTATCCTGTAGATGTTACCTGTATCAGCGTCTGGAACTGTTGGCGGCAGCAGGTCTGAGGCGTTGATCGCGTGCGCTCCGATTGCCATCGCGACCTCCCCGATGGCAGTGTTCGCCTCAGGGTGTTGTGGCAAAAGCACCACTCTGCCTCCTGGACGTAAGATGCCTGCCTTCTCTCGGGCGATCTCCGTGATGGTCTCTCCGAGCCACTGCTGATGGTCGAGGTCGACGTCGGTGATTACCGCCACCAGTGGATCGACGATGTTCGTCGCGTCCAGTCTTCCACCCAGTCCGACCTCGAGCACCGCGATGTCCACGCCAACATTGGCGAAATGCTCAAACGCCATGGCCGTCATGGTTTCGAAGAAGCTTGGCAGCGCCGGTAATGTCCCGTCCTGCAACAACTCTTGCGCTACGGAGTGCACGTGCTCGTAGGCGGCCGCGAATTCGGACTCGTCAATCGCAACCCCGTCCACCCGTATGCGTTCATTCACTCTAATAAGGTGGGGAGAGGTATAGAGGCCGGTCTTATATCCCGATTTGGCCAGAATGCTCGCCAGCGTCGCCGAAGTCGAGCCCTTGCCATTGGTCCCGGCGATAAGCACCGACGGAAAACGACGCTCAGGATGTCCTAGCCCCTCGACCAGCCGGCGCATCTGCTCAAGGTCGAATTTTCGCCGCGGTTTGGCGACGGCGAGTTCGGCACCGAGCAAATACAGGCTCTCGACGGCTGCGGCATAGGCTGTCATGGGGCTATCAACATTCTAACCAGAGATTCCGCTAAGGTTTAGAGACAAACCGGAGTAAAATCTGAAAGGCCGGATGAAGACATTCTCGAGAGGACAGCATCTAACCTCTTTGAGCAGACCATCGGGTCTACGTGTACCCACTTGGAAGCGGGGCTGCGCCGGGCGCGCGCGCTTCCAGAATCCGGTTCGCCATGTGTTCCAGGAGCATCAGTGAATTCAACAGTTAAGACGATTCTCTTCTGGGTTGTGATTCTCTTGTCCGTCGTCCTCCTCTGGAGGGTCGTGACGGTCGGGTCCCAAAACCACGAAGAGAGCATCACGTTCAGCCAGTTCCTCACCAAGATCAATAACGCCGAAGTGCAGTCGGTGGATATCAGTGGTCAGGAAGTTCACGGCAAGTACAAGAACAATAACCAGGCCTTCCACACCACTACCCCCGCGAATTATCCACAGCTTGTGGACGACCTCACCCAACACAACGTCTCCGCCACCTTTAAAGATCCGGGGAGCAGCCTGTGGGTGTCGGGCCTGTGGAATTTCGCGCCGATACTTTTGCTGGCGGCGTTCTGGTTCTTCATGATCCGGCAGATGCAGACGGGCGGAAACAAGGCTCTCTCATTTGGTAAGAGCCGCGCGCGGCTGCTCTCGATGCAACAGAAAAAAGTCACGTTCAAAGACGTTGCCGGAGTGGACGAAGCGAAGGAAGAGTTGCGCGAGATCATTGAGTTTCTCCGCGAGGCGCAAAAGTTCCAGAAACTGGGCGGACGCATTCCCAAGGGCGTGCTGCTCGTGGGACCTCCCGGAACGGGCAAGACCCTTCTGGCACGCGCCGTTGCCGGCGAGGCGAACGTTCCCTTCTTCTCGATCTCGGGATCTGATTTCGTCGAGATGTTCGTAGGCGTCGGCGCAAGCCGCGTACGCGATCTATTCGAGCAAGGCAAGAAGAACGCTCCCTGCATCATCTTCATCGACGAGATCGACGCCGTTGGCCGTCATCGCGGCGCAGGACTCGGCGGCGGACATGATGAGCGCGAGCAGACCCTGAACCAACTGCTGGTCGAGATGGATGGATTTGAATCGAACGATGGCGTGATTCTGGTGGCTGCCACCAATCGTCCAGACGTGCTTGATCCGGCACTGTTGCGTCCTGGGCGCTTCGATCGCCGAGTGGTCGTCAACCTTCCCGATGTCCGCGGACGCGAGGAGATCCTACGGGTGCATACGCGCAAGATCCCGATGGAAGGTGACATCGACCTCAGTGTTCTGGCACGTGGAACGCCAGGCTTTTCCGGCGCCGATCTGGCGAACATGGTAAACGAAGCTGCTCTCATCGCAGCGCGCCGGAACCTCAAAGCGGTCCAGATGATCGACTTCGAGGTTGCCAAAGACAAGGTGATGATGGGCGCGGAGCGCAAGTCGATGCTGCTCACCGCCGAAGAAAAGAAGGTCACCGCGTATCACGAGGCCGGCCATGCGCTGGTTGCGGCAAAGCTTCCAAACTCCGACCCGCTGCACAAGGTCACGATCATCCCGCGCGGTATGGCGCTGGGTGTCACCATGCAGCTGCCGGAGACGGACAAGCATAACTACACACGGGACTATCTGGAGACGCGCATAGCTATCCTGATGGGCGGACGCATCGCTGAGGAGATCTATCTCAACCAGATGTCCACCGGTGCGGGCAATGATATTGAGCGTGCGACTGAGATGGCCCGCCGCATGGTGTGCGAGTTCGGCATGAGCCAGTTAGGTCCGCTGACCTTCGGTAAGAAGGACCAGGAGATATTCCTTGGCCGTGAGATCGCACAGCATCGCGACTACTCTGAAGAGACGGCGATCAAGATCGATCAAGAGGTTCGCCGTTTCGTGGACGAGGGTTATAACCGCGCGAAGGAAGTTCTGGTGGATGGCCGCACGACCTTGATAGCCATCGCCGAGGCGCTTCTCGAACGCGAGACCATCGATTCCGAAGAGATAAAGACGATCATCAGCGGCGGCAAACTGCCTCCGGTCAAGCCATCGACTCCGACGGCTACGGCGGAAGCAGATGTGCAAAAGGTGCTCAAGCCCGAACCGGGACGCACCCCCGGTCTCCAGCCAGGGCAGGCGCCGGCATAGCGGCTGTTCATTCGAGTACCATCGGGGCGGGACATCATTGTCCCGCCTCTCTCTTTGGCTAGACAGGTGCCCCGTTTTTTCCCATGCTAAGCGTCACAAACGAAAGCACATGTTCGACTGGTGCCTGAAAGGTGCAGCCGGATAGGCTCGGGGTCCTGGCCGGCGCAGTAACCGGCGGCCCTCAGATATACTGGACGAAGGAAACTTTGAGTTCGGTTGCCCAAATTGACAGTCGGCAGCGTCATTCGTAAGCTTGACCTTCCGCTGCAGCACCGATCCAGAAATTAGCCGTAAAGTGCTGTCGGCCAAACCCCGAGAAAGGAGTTCCCCGCCTTCGTGCGAAAACGATATTACATTCTGTTTGTTTCACGCGACAAAAGCGGAGAACTTCTCAAGGTACCGATCCCTCTCCATTACGTGTATACCTTCTTGATCGGCGCGCTGATCGGCATGATGACCATCACTGGTATGGCGGGTTCTTACGGCCGCATGCTGGTCAAGACCATGCGATTCAACCAGCTCCGCACTGAGAAGGAAGCTCTCAAGAAGAACTATACCGAGCTCGAACAGGTTGCACAGCAGAATGAGCAGCAGGTGGCGTCGATGTCGATGCTCGCCAGCGAAGTCTCTTCCCTTTATGGGCTTAAGTCGGAGCCGGTACATCAGTTAGTGGACGCTAGTGACAAGCATGTCAATGAATCCTTGAACGAGTTCTATAGTTTGAGGAACACTGCCATGTCGGGGACGGCGACCATTGCGTTGTCGATCGGGGCGGGATCCGCCCGTAATATGACCACCACAGACTGGGCCCGGCTTGCGGCCGCCCCAAATCTCTGGCCGGTGGAGGGTCCGATCACGAGTTCCTTTGGTCAGAGGCTCGATCCGTTCAGCGGTGAGGGTGCGTTCCACAAGGGTCTTGACATATCGACCGCGTATGGCGGAGCGATCGTAGCCCCGGCGGACGGGATCGTCGAATCAGCTGAAGACATGAGCGGATACGGGCGCTGCGTCTTTCTGGATCACGGGCACGGGGTCACCACCGTCTTCGGACATATGTCTAGCTTTGCCGTGACTGCCGGTCAGCGAGTCCATCGCGGCGACACCATCGGCTATGTCGGTATGAGTGGACGCTCCACGGGGGCCCATGTGCACTATGAAGTCCGCATCAACGGGACGCCCGTGAATCCCTATTCGTACCTCAAGCAGACACGCAACACCACAATCGCCGCGGGCCTGTAATAAGCTGCTCGAAGAATTCCCTATAGATCACCATCAAAGGTAGTGCTCCCGATGGTGTCGGCGAGAGCCTGGCGCGCGAGTGCCCGCTTCGAATCAAGCTCTGAGATCTGTTTCTTGAGCGCGACTTCATCTTACTGAGTGCTCAATTCTCCGGTGTAGCGCTGCAGCAGGGCGCGCTCTTCAGCGCTTCCCTTGAGGGCTTTCATGTTCTCGCGCAGACGCTGCTGGTCCAGCTGTATCTCCGTCATACGGGCATGCACACTTTGATCCCCGACGTGAACGCCATGGACCAGCTTGACAATCCAGTTTTGCCGCATCGATTGCAGGCGCGGTTGCGCCGCTGCGGTATGGGGCAATAAACTTGATCAGAGTAGAAGAAACAAGAGGGCGAAGACGGAACATGCATACACCCGGGACACAAACGGCTCCTCCCACCCCAACCTCGGGCTCCAAGCTGGAACATTCAGGTAGAGGCGCTGAGATCGGGCCTGCAGTAGAGGTTCGGGTCGCACCGCGTCCTCAGAGAGTCACTCTTCAGGGCAGGTATGCTCAAGTCGTTCCGCTCAATCCGGCAGAACATGCTGAGGCGCTGTGGGAGGGTGTACGGGGACAAGACGATCTCTGGGCATACCTCTTCGAAGGCCCATTCGCTAGCCGTGAAGCCTTTGAAGCCAAACTGCAACTGATGAGCCAATCAGAAGATCCGCTTTTCTTCGCACTCTGCGATAGTAAGACCGGCAAAGCCGTCGGTTATGCGTCTTATATGCGCGTGGAGCCGGCCCACCGCGTTATCGAGGTCGGCAGCATACTGTTCCTGCCCCACTTTCAGCGCAGCATCGGCGCGACCGAGGTCATGTATCTCATGGCACGTCACGTTTTCGAGGACCTTGGATATCGCCGTTACGAGTGGAAGTGCAATTCGCTCAACGCTCCTTCGCGTAGGGCAGCCATCCGGCTCGGGTTCAGCTTTGAAGGTATCTTCCGCCAGCACATGATCATCAAGGGGCACAACCGGGACACAGCATGGTTTTCGATGATCGACTGCGAATGGCCGGAACGTAAGTCCGACTTTGAAGACTGGCTCGACGTTGCCAACTTCGACCAGAAAGGCAGGCAAAGACTTTCTTTGAGTGCAGTACGCGAACAGAGGCGCAAGACTTAGCGTTTCGTTGCGGACACTCAACGATCGCATCTGCTTAAGACCACGCATTTTGAGACCATCGCGTGCTTGTTTATACTCGCTTGTTTCAGAACCAGAAGGATGCAGCTTCTATGGCGGACCAGAGACAGCATGTAGCGTTGGTGACGGGAGCCTCGCAGGGGATCGGGCGTGCGTGTGCAATTGCTCTTGCGGCGGCAGGACACAAAGTCGCACTTGCTGCGCGCAGTGAAGAGAAACTGATTGCAGTCGCCGAGGAGATCAAGGCGGCAGGTGGTGAAGCGCATCCGTTCAAACTCGACGTGGCGAACGAGGATGAGATCAAGTCCTCGGTCAAAGCAGCACAGGCGCACTTTGGGAAGATCGACATCCTGGTGAACAATGCCGGAATCACGCGCGACACCTTGATGATGCGCATGAAGCGTGCCGACTGGGACGACGTATTGGCAACCAACCTGACGGCCCCCTTCCTGTTGATTCAGGCTGTCGTTCCGGGCATGCTGAAGCAGCGCTGGGGGCGCATCATCAATATCAGTTCGGTGGTTGGGCAGACAGGACAAGGCGGACAGGCGAATTACGCTGCATCCAAGGCGGGCCTGCTGGGGCTGACGATGTCGGTGGCACGGGAGGTTGCGACACGCAATATTACGTGCAATGCAGTCGCTCCGGGGTGGATAGAGACGGCGATGACACACGTGCTCTCCGATGAATTGAAGGACGCCATGGTCAAGAGCATCCCGATGGGTCGTTCGGGGACTGACATAGAGATCGCAAATGCGGTGAAATTCCTAGCCAGCGATGAGGCAAGCTACATCACCGGACACGTGTTGGCGGTGAATGGCGGCATGTTGATGGGATGAGTGAGACTCTTACAATCCGAGATGCAGAGGGGGCGCACGACATAACCACGGTGCGCGAACTCTTTCTGGAGTATGCGAACGGGCTCGGCTTCGACCTCTGCTTCCAGAACTTCAACGCCGAACTTGCCGACCTGCCGGGGGACTACGCGCCGCAAAGACGGGGAGCGTTGTTTCTCGCTGAACTTAACGGGAGGCCCGCGGGATGCGTGGCGCTGCATGCGTGCTTCGGTGAGGCCCCGGACACTCACTTGTGTGAGATGAAGCGGTTGTTTGTACGGACCGACGCGCGTGGCAATCAAATCGGGCGTAAGCTGGTCGAGGTTGCTATGCAGCGTGCACGTGATCTTGCGTACACTCATATGCGCCTCGATACCGTCCCATCGAAGATGGCACAGGCTGTGGATCTTTACGGAAAGCTGGGATTCTATCGGATCGATGCGTATCGTGTGAATCCGATGCCGGACGTCGCCTATATGGAAGCTGCACTCTAATCTCGAAGGAGAAGCCCATGAAAGTGTTCCTACTCTGCGCAATAGTCGTTACGCTGATTGCAAGTGCATGCGCCCAGGGCGGTACCGCCGTGCAATACAAGAGCGGAGACGAGACCGTCACCGGATACGTGTTCACGCCGCACTCCCAGCCGGTGAAAGGCAGAGTTCCTGCGATCGTTATTATTCATGAGTGGTGGGGCGTTAATCCGTGGGTCAAAGAAGAAGCCCAGAAGTTCGCAGACCAGGGCTATGTCACGCTAACCATCGATCTCTACCGGGGAAAAGTGGCGGCGAATTCGGAAGAGGCGCACGAATTGATGCGGGGCGTCCCGCAAGACCGGGCGACGCGCGACCTCAAAGCTGCAGTCTCCTACCTTGAAAGCCGTAAAGATGTAGATGCGGGCAAGCTTGGTTCGATCGGCTGGTGCATGGGCGGAGGATACTCGCTCAACCTCGCTGAGAATGCTCCGTCATTGAAGGCGGCCATTGTGAACTATGGCGCGGTCACCTCAGACACGGACACGCTAAAGCCCATCCAGGCCGCCGTGTTAGGCATTTTCGGCGGACAGGACCGCGGCATTCCCGTCGAGGGAGTGCGTGCCTTTGAAGCGAAGTTGAAGCAACTTGGTAAAGAAGTACAGATCGTCATCTATCCCGATGCGGGACACGCCTTCGAGAACCCGAACAACAAGCAAGGCTATCGCCAGCAGGATGCTGAAGACGCCTACAAGCACCAGACTGATTTTTTCGCGGCGAAGCTAAAGGGCTGACCTGCCGGAGGCGTTCGATTTGTCGCGACGCTCGAGATTTTCCCCGTCCCATTGGGCGAGGCTCGCGGCAGCGTCATAGGTGCTTTGGCAGAAGTCGAGGAGCACCCGCTCCGGGGCGGCGCTAGTGCGCACGTCGTCGTACTTCAGTACGAATTCCTTCAGTTCGGGATCGTAGTATGCCGCGTCCGGACTGATCTTGCGGTCTTTCAGTCCCGCAGGCTCCGGCGCTGCATAGCAGTAGAAAGCTGGAGTTCCGAAGCCGCCGTTTCCCGGCCAGAATCCACAACTGATGACCTCGTGTGAGTAGGCTTCGCGAGTGATGGGGTCGGCGTCCGGACGCGCCGGTGCGCGCTTTCCGTTGAAGCGAGTCACAGCGAGATCGAAGCTGCCCCAGAAGAAGTGGACAGGGCTCGATTTTCCTACGAATCCACTCCGAAACTCCTTTAATACGGTGTCTACGCGAAGCAGCACCTGCCAGAACCTATGCGCATACTCAGGATCGTAAGAGGCATGCACCGTGTCTTTCGCGAATGGGACCGGGTCGGGAATCTCTACGGGTACGGGATACATCTTGAACTCGATCCCGAGTTCACCGAGCAGACGCATGTATTCGCGGTAAAAATCGGCGACCGAACGGGGCTCCAACTTCATTTGGCGTGTCGCTCCGGTGCTCGTCCGAAGGAGTAGACGGTGTTCGATGAAATCGAATTCCGCGTCAAGGATGCCGCCTGCCCATGGAATCGCAGAGGTCGTAAGTCCGCGCGCGGAGACGTATAGCGGCACCTCCCACCAGTGGTTCTCAAGGGGAGTGAAAGCCAGTCGCGTCTTGCCGACGATCTGCGTCCACATGTGGAGCGTAGCGCAGGTGTCTTTCCATTCTGTCCAGGGGAGTTCGGGCCAAGGTCCTGAAATTGTCATGAGTGTCTCCAGGGGGTGGAGGGGATTTCTATTGTTCGATTCACGACGCGGGCAACGAGGAAGGCAAAAAGAGCTTTGTTCGCCATACCGTGTCTATTGCGCCCTCTGTCCTGCAGATCGGCAAACCGCGTTGCCCTGAATCGAACTCTGGATCAGCCGGAAGGACTACGGATGTACTAGTCCTCTCGTTATGCCAGGTTAAGTGCTTGTGCGGATAGCAGTGGCCTCCAATCATCATTAGCGTAGGTCTGTTCCTTGAATTTCGCGTACTTGAAGGTATAAAGCTCGTATGATCTCGCGAGCGAGATCTGTGGAAGTCATCTCAGGAAAGCTCAATAGGCAATCTGGAGTCAGCTATGAAGCTAGCCGAAAATGGGACGCAGCCCCTCCCTTCCGCTCCCCAATTCTCTGTCGATCAACAAAGACTAGAGCCGCCTGTAGCGAGCGTAGTTTCGCGAGCAGATACAACGAGTGCGCCCAATGAATCTGTCAGCTGGGCATCCGGTCTCGACGCTCCGGGCGCAATCGATACTCTTCGCAGAGAGATGGCCGCACACGATTGCTCCGAGGCGATCGACCTTGCTGTAGAACGGCTTGGAGCGCAGCGGCAAGTCAGCGGAGCGGCGATCGCTCTTCAGGGCGAGACAGCCATGATGTGCGTTGCCAGTTGTGGTGCTGCTCCGGCAGTCGGCGCGCCTCTGGAACTCAAGACTGGGCTTTCCGCCGATCGGATTTGGGCATGCAAGCCCATCTATTGCGAAGACGCGGCTGCCAATGCAAAGCCTGGTCCTGCTGCCTGCGAAATCCGTTCGGTGCTCATCGTGCCTATTTTTTCGAACCGGAGAGTGATCGGATTGGTTGAGGTCTTCTCTGCCGATCCGCGTAATTTCTCGAACGAGCAACGGGCAATCATTCAGGAAGTGGCGGCGCTAGTTGCAGATACTGTACGGGCGCAACGCGAGACGTCCTGTGGCGAGAACCCGACCGGGAAACAAGAAGGCGGCATGGACGTTCGCACACAAGTGGAAGCGGCGCCATCGACGCGGAGTTTCTCTTACGCAAATTCGAGCAATGCAACCAATTAATAAAGACAGGTGCCGGAGCGGCCACTGAGTCTGAGGTCCTTACTGGCCGAGAACTAAGCACCTGTTGTAGAGAGGAAGAGGTTTCATTATGAGAGAGATCAGAGCGGTACTCGAAAACTGGACTCCGCAGCCCTCTTTTGCCGACCCATATCTTAATGACCAGGACACGCCCGAGCCTGCAAAAGCCAGCGTAGGCCCGCGCGCGATCACTTCCAGCCGGTTCGACGATAATCTCGCGATTGCTTTCTGTCTAGACGCCCCAGGGACAGTCGATAGTCTTCGCAAAGAGATGTCGTCGCAAGATCATGCTCTGGCTATCGATCTGGCGGTGGAGCGTCTCGGGTCGCAAAGGCATGTGAGCGGAGCGGCGATCGCTCTGCAGGACGACACTGCCATGATGTGTATAGCGAGCACCGGCTCAGCTCCGCCAGTGGGCACCCCTCTCGATTTGAAGGCAGGGCTCTCGGCCGCTTGCGTTCGGGCGTGCAAACCTATTTATTGCGAAGACACCTTTACGGATTCGCGAGTGGATGCCGAAGTGTGCGCGATGTTGCAGATTCGATCGGTGTTCATCGTGCCGATCTTTTCGAGCATGAGAGTGATCGGGCTCGTAGAAGTCTTCTCGGCGCAACCGAACAACTTTTCAATCGAGCAACGGGCGATCATCCAAGAGGTTGCGGCCCTGGTTGCGGATTCGGTCCGCGCCCAACGTCAGCCCGCACCAACGATCGAAGAGAAGGTAGAAGAGGCCCCCGCAGTGGTTCCAGAAGTAGTCGTGGAACAGAGCCTGCCGGTGGTCTCAGCGGAAGATGAGATCCGTGCATTGTTCGTCCCTCCCACGGAGAAGTCCAGGCAGACTGAGACAGCGAGAAACGACAGCTCCGTCGCTTCGCCGAGTGCAAGGTTAAGCACACCCTCCAAAAAGGTGTCGTTGGGATTACTTGGCGCGGTGGCAGTATCCCTAGTGGGCGTCATGTTGTGGAGGGCAGAACATCAGCACGCACTCTCCATTCAAAACTCTTCAGCCAATTATCAAGTCGCTCCTCAACCTGCGGCAGACAAAACCGCCGCTGCTGATGGCGGTACTACCGTAACTGCGCAGAGCGACGCGCAATCCATCAATAAGGAAGCTCCAGCGAAACGGCCCGTGAAGGCCGCATCGAAAGCATCGGGGGGCGAGGCAGAGCTGCCGGTGATGATATCTGAAGCAGAGCCACTCGTCCCGGCGAAAAGCACAAGAAATATTCGACCGGCAGAGGCGGCATATAACCAACCGGTACGTCCGCAAACGACGGCGATCTCGCTTCCTTCGGACGTTCTCAACGCACGGCAGCCCAACGTCACACTGCAGGCTCCTATTCGCAGCGGCGGAAAATTGATTCAGAAAGTCATGCCGGTCTATCCACAGAATGCGAAGTCCATGGGACTCAGCGGGAAGGTCCGCCTGCTTGCCACGATCGGCAAGCAAGGAAATGTTGAGAGCGTAAAGGTACTTAGCGGCTCTCCGATGCTGACCAGTGCTGCCGAGCAGGCAGTAAGACAGTGGAAGTATGAGCCGTTTCTCATTAACGGAACACCGACTATCAATGAAGCTCAAGTTGAAGTAGCGTTTCGCGAAAGATAGTTCCGCTAGCTAAGACGCTGCCTTTCATTCCAATGCGCGGCTAAAAAGAGCGTGGTAATTACGCCGAGCGGTTGCTCGAAAGTTCCTCAGCAGTGCGGTCTCCAAAGAGATTGCTGAGGTTGCTCATCGCTGCCCAGAAGCCGAGGGCTGCGGACTTCTCGTACCACTCCCGTGCCGCCTGACGATCTTGAAGCACGCCCTGGCCGTTCCAATAAAGATTGCCGAGGTTATTCATTGCGGCGCGGTTGCCGAGGGCAGCTGCTCTTTCATACCATTCCCGCGCCTTATCGAAATTCCGGGGAACACCGTTGCCGTTCCAGTAGAGATTGCCAAGGTTGTCCATGGCTGCGGACTGGCCGAGGGATGCCGCCTTCTCATATAACTCTCTCGCCTTTTGAAAATCCTGCTGCACTCCATGTCCATCTCGATAGAGATCAGCGAGGTTAGTCATCGCCGCAACTTCGCCGAGAGCCGCCGCCTTCTCGTAGAGTTCTCGAGATTTCTCGTAGTCCTGCGGAACTCCCTGGCCATTCCAGTAGAGATTGCCGAGATTGTTCATCGCGGTGCGAAAGCCGAGGCTTGCGGCCCTCTCATATAGCGTCAGCAAGGCTCCCGTGAAATTCGGTCCGGCGTCTGACAATCGTTGCACCCTCCCGCGGATAAGTTAACATCCGACAACTCAGGCGAACAGGTACTAACTGGATACGGATTAAGTAACAACTCTGGATGCGCGCGAGATTTTTTATGCGCTACCTTCTACATGTTTTATCAAGGACTACATGACTATCAGTACCGCATTCCAGAATGTCTTTGGATGTCTTCATCAAAGCCATAGCTTCCCGATCACGAGGGTAGGCGATAAAGGAAGCTCCCGACAGAGCAGCACATTCGTGATTTGTCACAGATGCAACAGGGAGATTCCGTATGACTGGAAAGAGATGCGCATCGTAAGGAGAACGCGGTCAGCAGCATAGTGATAGACGGAGCGAGAGATGGCAGAAACCCTATTCAAACTAGTTACTGGCTTGACCATCGCGATGCTGGTGGACGGTGAGTTCAAACTTGGCATGGGTGCGCTGGCGGTCGTCATCTCGGTGTTAGTGATGAGGTTCCTACGCAATCGGATACCCGGGTTGCAGCAGCCGCCCAAGACCCTGACGGGCCACTCCAGGCTGCCAGATGTCGGAAGAGCAGGGCAATAATCACGGACGCTTTCGCTGCCCGCTAAGAATTTTCCTATAACTACTTTTCAACAATCGATCCCGTAGGAGACTGGCGATGTAGCTTATGCCTCTTGCGATGGTGTCGTGCGGGCAGTTCCGACGAGACTCGCGACTTCGGCGCAACGGATTGGGAAGCCGAGGCAGGAGTAGACAGTTTAGGTGCGCATTGAGCCAACGCCTGCTCTACTTGATCGTTACGGAGCGAGTCGGAGACCATTGCTTGCCCCGCACAGGAATATCCTTTTGGGGGCGGAGTCTCTCCGCAGGGCCTGCAAATGACGGCCAGCTTCGTTTGCGCAGCGGGAAAAGATGAGAGTAAAGAGATGAAGCAGCACAGCAGAAGAAAGCGTGCCGGTGTGCGAATCCCCTTCTTCATCGATCCCATCACTTGACCTGAAGCGTGACATTTTGTGTTGTCTGGTAGTTTTGCGCTTGCGCTATGACGGAAACGTTGTAGTTCCCTGCGGGAGTTCCGGGCACCACTCCGCTTGAGTGACTGGAACCTCCTCCTCCGCCGCATCCCAAGGTGACGAGCGCGAGCCCAGTCAAGACTGTGAAAAGCAGGAACCTCCGCCTCTTGAATCTTATTGAGCCTGCACATAGACCAATCACTGCGAGGAAGGCCTCCTGCAGGTGGAACGATGGTGCATTCAACAATGACGTCCTAGGCAGGGCCGTCGAAATGGTGAGTTGAATCGTCTGCGTAGTCACCCCTGCGGCGACTGAAGCCGGACTGAAAGTGCACACAGCATCAGCGGGAAGGTTACTGCAACTGAGGTGCACGTCATCGGATAGCGGACCGCCTTGAGAGGCGAGCGTCAGAGTGTATGTCGCCGGCTGACCTTCCGTTACGGTGGCCGATCCAATTGCGGGCGTAAGGGTAAAGGTGCTCAGTCCTGCGCCTGCGAGTGGGATTACGACAGGAGTGCTGTCAGTAGTGATGTTGATCGAGCCGGAGAAGGAACCTGCAGTTTGCGGATCGAAGATAGCGTTCACAGTGCAGGATTGCCCGGCAGCCAGAGAAGCCCCGCAATTATTGGTTTCTGAAAAGCTGCCAGTGACTGAGATGGCAGTCAAAGCGATGGTCTTGGAGGTAAAGCTGTTTGTGAGCGTGATGCTTTGCGCTGTGCTCGCGGTGTTGAAGTTCTGCCCAGCAAAGGTCAATGACGAGGGAGCTGGCACGAGTCCCAATGCGGCGGGTAACGCGACGTCCCAGGCGCTTCTGCCGTGGGTGATCGCCCGCAGTGTCCTCGCGGGTTCGATGAGGGCGAGGTCCTGTATGACCACATTGGGAAGACTGCTTCCCAGCGGCATCCATGACGCTCCGGCCGTCTCGGTGAAATAGACACCTGTGTCAGTGGCGAGATAGTAGGTATTTCTGATGTCCGGATCGACTACCAGTCCGTTAGCGGGACTGTCGGGCAGATTCGCAGAGATATCCGCCCAGGTCACCCCGCCGTCGGTTGAGTGAAATACGTGACCCGTTCCGAAGCCGCCAACCACGACGAACACGTCGGCGGAGCTGTCCGGCAGGACCACAATCTTACTAATGGAGCGATTCGGTAAACCCGCGAGTTTGGTCCAGGAGGGGGCCGGAGAGAGAGCGTTTTGCGTGACCGAAACAACGCCATCCCCTGATCCGCTGTACACCACATCGGAATTGGATGGAGCCACAGCGATGGTATTGAGTGTGCCGCTGCCTGCGGTCACATCCGGCGAAATCGCCACCCAATTCGCCGCACCATCCTTGGATTGGTACACACGATATGTCCCGGTATAGACGGTAGCGTCGTTCTGCAAATCACCGGTGACAGGAGGAACCCAGGCCCTGCGGTCATTCAAATTGATCCCGACCTCCGCGGACTGCCATCTTGTAGGGTCTTTTCCGCCGGTCGGGTTACTGATCCAATTGGCATTACCCTGACAACTCGCGTAGGCCGCGGTGCCATGAGAATCAACGTAAGTTGCGCCCCCATCTCCACACCACTGGTCATTGTCGGCGTAATTCCATGCCAGTTGGCCGGTGTAGCGATCCAGTCCGTGGTCCTGCGAACCCGCTAAGGTGACGACGGCGCTGCCATGCGGCACGCTCAGTCCCGGATAAAACGTCATGGTGGCAAGGGTCGGATTGAGATCGGCGAAAGCGGGCGACGCCGTTGCAGGGTTTGTAGTGCTGAAGATCCCACCATCCGACCCGAGAAACATCTTGCTGCCATCGGGAGCGAATGCAAATGCGTGCTTGTCTGGCCACAGACCGGAAAACTGTGAGGTAAGGACGAGGCTGTCATCCAGCGAATTCCAGTTCTTCCCTCCGTCGAGCGAGAACGACGCGTTGGTGCCCGCCAGATAGATCACGTTCGGGTTGGAAGGATCGACGGCGATGGAGTTCCGGTACCAGTCGCAGCACGGCGGTGGTTGAAAAGCCGCGTTTGGATTGGGTAATAGTTGCGCCCAGTTGGTGCCACCGTCGGTGGATTTGAAGAGATATCCGGGAGCGGTGAAGTCTGCCTTTGCGAGAGAGGCATACAGGTTCGCGCCGGTTTGGTCTTGTGCGAGAGCTACACGAAAGATCGAGATCGAGGGGGGCAGTACGTTCTTTCCTGTGCCATGAGCGACAGCCCAGGTGACGCCGGCATCAACCGACTTATATATGTCACCGCCCAGAGCCGCATAAGCAGTGCTGCTCGATCCGGCAGAAAAGAGTACTGCTGTGCTCAATAGCGGAGAAACTGAGACCCAGGTAATGCCTGCGTCCGCGCTGCGAAAAAGGCCTGCGCCGGTCGCGGCGAGTACTATGCTGCTGTTTCCAGGCTGCACCGCAATTTGGCTGAAAGTAGTTCCCTGGCCGCTGACAGCGAAAGGCGCGCGAACCGAGATCCATGTTGCGCCGCCGTCGGTGGATTTGAGAAGCCCCTCTCCGTAGTAACTATCCGAACTACTGTTGGGCTCGCCGGTTCCGGCATAGATGGTATTGGGATTGTTAGGGTCCACGGTGACCGCACCGATTGCCAGGGACGGTTGGGTATCAGTCAGCGGGACCCAATTACTTCCTCCGTCAATGGTCTTCCAAACACCGCCTCCTGCCGTGCCGAGAAACACGGTGTTGTAGGGAGCGACAGGAGAGATGGCGATCGAGGTGACGCGTCCCGAGAAAGGTTCAGCGGATGCGCTGAATTGGATCGGCTGCGGTCCAATCTGCGTCCATACGACGGACGCGAAAGGGTCCGGTGGCGCATTGGGAGCGCGGCTCAAGCGGTTTTGGATCCCGGACTTGTGCTGCAACGCCTTCCAACGCGCTCCCGGGGGTACGGACTGAAAGGGATACGCCCGCTGCTTCCAAAACCACTCTTCCCTCTGTCGAAGGACGGAGTCTTCGGAGCCCTCCGCAGCACCGTCTTTAGGGACGACCTGGGCGCTGGCAATGCGGTATCCGGCAAGGCACATCAGCAGAGTAGCAAGCGCCAACAGGCACTTGCGCTGAAGGCGGGGAGTACGCGGCATACCGGTGTACCTCGAATCGGCCTAGCTGTAATAACCCTCGCACGGGAAGCGCGAGCCTCGACAGCCCGTAAAGCCTATAAGACGGTCAATCTGCAATAAAGGATGTGCAGCTTTGGTTCCTATCAAAGAAAAGCTACGAACACACCCTCGCAGAGCTGCTTCCTTCCTCCGCAAGCCAACATTCCTGTCATCCCGACAGAGCGCAGCGACGGGACCTGCACTTCTATTTCGGCGGCACCCACTTTGTTCCGCCACATTCTCCATGAATTGTCATTGCGAGGAGCGCAGCGACGAAGCAACCTTACGTTTGCTTGTAGAATTCAATTGCAGATGAACGAACAATCCTGCTACTCTGCTTATCCCACGGCGTATCTTCGAGCGCGCCGTTCGCTCTTTGACAACCCAGCCTGGCTATTGAGATTCCACTCGCCTTGTAGCAAAGCTGCATGAGTCGCAACCTGAAGGCTGATAGCTGCCTCCACTACCTATTGGGCTATCGAAAAGGTAAACACTATTACTTGGATCTACGGTGATCCTACGGTGATCTTCCGCTTAACCCACACATTCCACAATGGGCCCAGGGAGGGGGGTATACCCACTGATATGAAAAGCAGGTCCCTCCGCCGCTCTGTCGGGATAACAAGCGCGATGTTAAGAGGTGGATGTGCCTGCGGCTCACTTGAGGGCAAAACGCAGGGTTGCTTCGTCGGTGCGCTCCTCGCAATGACAATTCATAAAGTGTGCTAATCCCGGCTGATGCAGAGGGTCTATCGTGAAAACCGTAAACCGTGAGCTTAGCGCTGATAGCTGACAGCTAAAGCTGAACCGCAAACTGCGACCCTCTTCCACTTCACTTACCGATACAGAAGCTGGAGAAGATGATGTTCAGGATGTCATCTGTGGTGGTTTCTCCGGTAATGGCGTCGAGTGGACGAAGCGCACTGTAAAGGTCCATCAACAGCATTTCGTGAGGAATCGCGTTCTCGACAGCGGTACGCGCGGCTCCTAGAGCGGCAAGCGACTCGCGTACGAGTTGCTCGTGTCGCACATTCGTGAGCGCGCCTGATTCGATCTGCGCGCCGGAGCCTCCGGTGACCCGGTTCCAGATAGTCTCGCGCAACGCTGCGATCCCCTCACCCGTGGAGGCTGAGGTGGGTATTGCTGGCATTCCTGAAGAGGAGCCTGAAAGGTCGATCTTATTGGCGACGACAATCGGAGCTCGGTCGTGCAAGAGTGATAGAAGATGATCTTCACCTTCCGTCCATCCCTGTGAGGAATCGAAGACGAGGAGCACGAGGTCGGCATCAGCCAGGGCCTCATAGCTTCGTTCGACACCGATGCGCTCCACCATGTCCTCTGATTCTCGAATACCTGCGGTATCCACCAAGCGGACGGGAACGCCATTCAGCGAAACGGTTTCGCTTACCAGGTCGCGCGTGGTTCCGGGGACCTCTGTTACGATTGCGCGCTCGCGCTCTATGAGGCAGTTGAACAGGCTCGACTTCCCGACATTTGGCCGTCCCACAATAGCTAGCGTGATGCCCTGGTGGACGATATGTCCGAGACGGAAAGAGGCAAGCAGGGCGTCCAACACTGTCCGGGTGGCTGAGAGCCGGTCGATAATCTGTCGCGCAGGAAGGACCGCCACATCGTCCTCTGCGAAATCGATGCCTGCTTCGAGCAACGCGATGAGGTCTATCAATTCGTGCTTGATAGGCGCGAGGCGCTTAGAGAGCGCTCCGTCGAGTTGCTGCGCTGCAAGCTTCGCCTGATAAAGCGTCTGTGACTCGATGAGGTCGCGGACGGCTTCTGCTTGCGTGAGGTTGATGCGTCCGTTGAGAAAAGCGCGCCGGGTGAATTCACCGGGTTCGGCGACGCGAGCACCTGCCGAAACGGCGAGGCGCACGATATGCTCGAGCAGAACGGGAGCACCGTGGGCGGAGATCTCAATCACGTGCTCTTTTGTGTAGGAGTTTGGCGCGCGGAAGTAGGTCGCGACCACTTCGTCAAGCCGTGTCTCTTCGGAATCGGGAGCTTGCGGATCGATCAGTTCGCACAAGACCGCCCGCGCCGGCTCCAGCGGGTGCTTGAGGCGCAGCATCGATTGTGCAATCGAGAGTGCCAGAGGGCCAGAAAGGCGGATAACGCCAATTCCACCGCGCCCGTGCGGGGTCGCGACAGCGACGATCGTCTCCGCGGCTTCATCCGGTGTAAATCTCACGCTTTCATTTTATGGGGTCACAGGAGGCGCAACGCTAGATGTGACGCTCGGTGCAATGGAAAGTGTGATCGTTGTGCTTCGTACGAGCTTCGCTCCGGGCAGAGGGTTTTGATCGAAGACCGTATTCGGAGGTGCGTTGGCTTGAGTAGCAGAGACAGCGCTCTGGGTAGTCACCTCAAATCCAGCGGCGCTGATTGCCGCAATCGCAGATGTTGCGGTCTTGCCAATAAATGAAGGCATCGCAAATGCCTCGGGAAGAGCCGGCGCCGCGAAGAGAAGATCGATTTTGGGCGTTGCAATCGACTGTGACGTCGGCTTAGGACTTTGTGCGAGCACCGTTTCCGCGGTCCCGGGGCTCGGCATCGATGCGGTGTGGGAGAGGTCGAATCCACGGCGGCGAAGATTGAGCTCGGCGGCGCGAGAACTTTCACCGGTGACATCCGGCACTGCGCTGCGTTGCACGCCGAGGCTCATTGCGACACGTACCCGCCATCCTCGGCGTACTTTGTCGTTCGGCGCAGGATACTGGGAAAGCACCGCCCCATCCGCCGCATCTGCACTGTAGAAACGGTTTTCGACATTCAGCAGAAGGCCGTTAGCAGCGAGCACTTGTTCGGCTTCGGGCTGCGTGAGCCCTGCGAGTTGAGGGACGCGTACCTCCCGTCCATGAATCGCGAGCCGCATCGCTGTGAGCGCCGACGCCAGAGCGACCGCGGCCAGGACTAGTACGAGCAGGCAGAACCGAACGAACCTGATCATCGAAGATCGCCACTCAAGGTCTGTGCAGGAACACCGCCAGAGACCTGTCCTGGGAACTGTTCTCTAGGATGTGCAGCCAAGGCAGCCCGCATGGTAGCAATCCAGATGGGCAGGGCAGCTTCAGCTCCGGTCTCTTTTGGCCCGAGGGGAATCTTGGTGTCGTAGCCGAGCCACACACCGCAAGTGAAAGAAGGTGAAAAGCCGACAAACCACGCATCCGTGAAGTCGTTGGTCGTACCGGTCTTTCCCGCTACGGGATGATTGAGGACGAGAGCGGCGCGCGAAGTCCCATGTTGGACGACTCCCTGGAGCAAGCGCACCATCGTTCGTGCGGTGGCAGCGTCGATCGCGTCTTTTACTTCGGGCAGGTCTTCCTCGAGCGTGTGTCCATCTGCGTCGGTGACTCGCGTGATGAAGCGGGGAGCCACGCGAATGCCGTCATTCGGGAAGACCGTGAAAGCCGAGACTTGTTCTTGCAATGTGAGTTCGGCCGCGCCGAGTGCGAGCGGAAGCACTGCCGGCAGCGGAGAGGTGATACCAAATCTCCTAGTTGTTTCAATCACGTTTCGAATACCCACGTGCGCGGCCACTTTAATCGCGGGAATGTTGCGCGATTCCGCCAAGGCCCTCCATAGCGGAATCGGGCCGAGAAATTTGTTGTCGTAATTGTGTGGCGAGTAAGGGCCGGACGCACTAGGGAAGGTGACCGGCGCATCCACGATGATGTCATCGGGGGTCATGCCCTGCAATATGGCAGTCGTATATACATACGGTTTAAAGGAGGAGCCAACCTGCCGCTCCGCCTGCACAGCTCGATCGAAATGCGAATCGTTGAAGTCACGTCCACCGATGAGAGCCTTCACATCGCCGGTGGCGTTATCCACGAGCATGAGCGCGCCCTGCACTCCGGAGTCCTGTTCAAGCGTGGCCTTGGCAGGGAGAAAGGAGCGCTCGTGCTCGACGCGTAGAGGCGTGTCTTCGCCTGCAAGCGAAAGCACTCGCAGATACACGATGTCACCCCGGCGCGGAGCGAAATCGCTCGACGCGAGCGCCCACTTCAAGTCCTCAGGACCGAGTGTTGCTCGATACTTGCCAAGATCCGCAATCAGTTCGTGACGATCAGGTGAGTAGCTGCGCACGAGTGCATGTATGTAATCGCCGGGTGCGATGGGAGCGCTCCAGTCGGCATGAGAGTACTGCTCGAAGGTGAATCCTTGATCGAGGATATTCTCGCGAACAGGCTTCCACCCATGGCGACGTTCGAGGGCCGCGAGTCCGTCGAGTACGGAAGTCTGCGCCGCCCGCTGCAAATCGATGTCCAGCCCCGTGTACACACGAAGCGCGCCCTCGTGGACTTCTTCCGTTCCATATCTTTTTTCGAGGTACTTGCGGATCTCCTCTATGAAATAAGGAGCAAGAGTGTTTGGCGCGTTCTGCCCCGCCAGTCTTAGCGGCTCGGACTTCGCCGAGTTTGCCTGATCGACTGTGATTTTGCCATCCTCGAGCATGTTGTTGATGACGATGTTGCGGCGGTGCAGAGCGCGATCGGGATGCAGGATCGGTGAGTAAGCGTTCGGGGCCTGCGGTAATCCGGCGAGCACAGCTGCCTGCGAAAGCGTCAGGTCTTTCGCGTGACGATCGAAATAATATTGCGCGCCCGCCTCGAAGCCATAAACTCCATGGCCAAGGTAGATCTGGTTCGCATAGAGAGTAAAGATCTGTGGTTTAGTGAAGCGGCGCTCGATCTGGATCGAGAGCATGATCTCCTGCAGCTTTCGGATGTACAGCTTCTCGGGAGAAAGAAATAGATTGCGCGCGAGCTGCATGGTGAGGGTCGACGCGCCCTGCGCTTTTCCTCCGGAACGTACGTCGTGATACGCCGCTCCGACTACACGCCAAAGGTTGATACCCCAATGTCGCTCGAAATCCTTATCTTCGGTGGAGGTCACGGCATCGCGCAACACCTTTGGGAGTTCCTCATACTGGGCGATCACCCTCCGTTGCAGCGCGAAGGAGCCGAATTCACGCCCCTTGTCGTCATAGAGGACGGTCGTAGCGCTCGGTCTATAACGTTCAAGTTCCCGGACCTGTGGAAGGTCTGTAGAGTACACGAGCAGGAGTCCGCAGGCAGCACCGAGCGCTGCGGCAACAAACACTAGAATTGAAAACGCAACCCAGCCAACGACTCGGGTGCGCGGGATTCGCACCTGCTTTACCGGAGATTGCATCACGGGCATGGCTGAGTGGGTTCAGGATAACAGAGGCAAGCTGCTGACCTTAACCCGAATTACATGCGTCGCATTCATGCTGCACAGACGGTATTCAGTGATAACAAAATAAATAATCTGTATGCAGGCGTAACCTTTGCATTCAATCTGCGTCTTAATGGGATAGAAGCAAGCAACTCTCCCCTCCAGGAAGGGCGCAAACTCGAAAGGGCTTGCGCCCCTCTTTATTTGCCAAGCGACTGGGCACAGATCGCCCGGACTGCATTGCGTCCTGTCCGGACCGCGTCGGGCATTCCCACGCCATCGTAGGAATTTCCCGCCAGGAAAAAGCGTCCCGATTGTTCAACGGTTTTACGGATAGCGAGCACCCGCTCGACGTGACCCACTTCAAACTGCGGCATCGAGTGGGGCCAGCGATCAACAGCCGTAAACAGAGGCGCCGCGGTGAGTTCCAGGATGCTAGCGAGTGATTTCTGGACTGCCCTAACTATCGTGTCGTCTGAAGCTGCAAGCATCTCTGGATCAGCTACGAACACCCGGATCAGGGACTTGCCGGCTGGTACCCGAGCGGGCCACTTCTGGTGCACAAAAGTCGCAGCCATAACCGGGCACCGTTCCCCAGTTGCCACAAGAAATCCAAAGCCGGGCGGCAACTGCGGCAGCACATCATAAGCTAACGCAACCGTTGCGACGGAGCTGTACTGGATTTGCGGCAGCTCCAGCCCGAGTACCTTTGCAACTACGGGAACCGGCAGCGCCAGCACGACGTGGGAGAACCCTTCGTACTCGCATCGCTCGGTATGCAGTGTGCATGAGTTGACTTCACTCACAATCTTCAACACGGACGTGGTAAGGTGCACGTGCTCTGCTGGCACCTTGTGAGACAACTCGTCGATTACAGACTGCATACCACCGCGAAATGTGCGGAAGATTCCCTGAGAAGGATCACTTGAGGGCCCTTCCTGTGCTGCTTGGACGAGGCTGCTGAAGTTCGCTTCCATCTCGACAATTCCGGGAATCACAGCACGTGCGCTCAGGCGATCGGCATCTCCACCATAAACTCCGGCGAGCAACGGAGCGGCGAGAGTATCGACCACTTCCCGTCCAAAATGGCGCTCTACAAAGGCGGAGACGGTCTCGTCATGCCCGGGCGCGAGGGGCTCAGGCGGATATTCTCGCTCCTGATGAAAGCGTTGTTTCGTTGCGGGCGAAAACAGTCTTGAACCATCTGTGGCTTTCAAATCACTCGGAACAAATAGCTTGAGCCCACGAGGAAGGGGCACCAACTCGCTCCCCTTCAGGATTGAGGTAGAAGGGAAAACGGCAGGCGACGCGACGATCTCGTCCTCCATCCCGAGATCACGGGCAAGTTCTTCGAGCCAGGGCTTATAAGCAATCCACGAGTCGGCACCGTGCTCGATAAGGAACCCATCCCTTGTAGTGGATTTCACATTGCCGCCCAACCTCGATGATGCCTCGAACAACTCAAACCGAATCCCAGCCCGCTCAAGTTCAAATGCCGCGCTTAGCCCGGAGAGTCCTCCGCCGACCACAGCCACCCGCGTGATTGTCATGCACGCACAAGATCGGCGAGAGCCGCGATGAATAGAGGTGAAGTGTTCAGTGATTCCGGACGCAGCAACTGCATTCCGATTGAATTCGCCTGCTCCTTGAACTGCACATCGATGTCATATAAGACCTCAACGTGATCACATACAAATCCGATCGGTTGCACGATGAGTTCACGGACTCCCTCAGCTCTTAGCGTATCGAGCGTGGAATCGACAGTAGGCCCGATCCAAGGTCCTCCACTCAAGCCTTGGCTTTGGAAAGCAAAGTACCAGTTCCGGACAGCCGCCGCTGAAGCGACGAGCGCTGCGGTTTGTTTCGCCTGATTTCCGTAGAGATCGCCCCCTCCTGCCTCAGAGACTTGGACTGTACGGCATGGCACAGAGTGTGCCGTAAAAAGGACGGGAGCATCTGGGCAACATTCGAGTGTGGGCCGAAGCCTATCGGCGAATGCCGCTATCAGTCCCGGATGATCGAACCACGCCTCCACAAACTCGGTTGCGAATCTTCCGCCAGTCGCCATGTCGAGGGCGCGGCGGTAGAGTCCGACGCTAGTACGTGAATTCTGCGGAGCGAGGCAGATTACCTTTGCATGCCGTACGCCTTGAGAAACCATGCGTTCCACTGTCTCCGCTATAAAAGGATGCCAGTTTCGCATGCCAACATAAACCGGCAGGCTGGTTTCTTCCGCAAGCAGCCTTGCCTGTTCAAGAGTGATCTGCGTCAAGGGAGACCCACCGACTACGCTGAAGCGATGTGCGACTTCGTCAATCGCTTGCTGGGGCAGAGGCCTTCCGCCGGTGACCCGTTCCAGATAGGCGGGCACCTCATCCACGCTTGAGGGAGTTCCATGTGCCAGCAGCAATACTGCATCGACTGGAGTCACTGCGCCGCCGTCCCCACCTGCCGCTCAGAATATTCGTGAACTTCATCCACCAGCGCCATTACATTTTCGACCGGAGTATGTTGCAGGATTCCGTGGCCGAGATTGAAGATGTGACCCGCGCGCCCCTGTGCCTGATCGAGCACCTCGCGCGCGCGCTGTCGCACCGTCTTCTCATCTGCGAAAAGAACGACGGGGTCGAGATTTCCTTGCACCGCGTGATTGTGTCCGACCGCCTGCCATCCGTGGCGAAGGTCGATCCGCCAGTCGAGTCCTATGACATCGGCACCTGTCTCTCGCATTGCGCTAAGCAATGTCGCGGAATCCGTGCCGAAGTAGATCACCGGAACCCCGGAATGTTTCAGCCGGTGGACCAGCGCCGTGGTATGTGGCAGTACGTAGCGCCGATAGTCGGCAGGGCTGAGACATCCGACCCACGAATCGAAAACCTGAAATGCGTCCGCGCCAGCTCGAACCTGTTCAACGCCATACTCCGCAAGCACGTGCACAAGTTTGTCCATCAGCACGGACCACGCTGCCGGGTCACGGTACATCAGCTTTTTCGTCTCGACATAATTGCGCGATCCCGCTCCTTCGATCATGTAGCTGGCGAGAGTAAACGGAGCTCCGCAGAATCCGATGACCGGAAGTTTGGCGCCAAAGTACCTTGCCACCCGCCGCACCGAATCTGCCACGTAGTTCAGTTCGGAAGCGCGGAACGTGATGAGCCGGTCGATGTCCATACCGGTGCGCACCGGGGTGTGAATCTTAGGTCCTTCTCCCGCCGTGAATTCGAACGGCACGCCCATGACCTCGAGCGGCAGTAGTAGATCGGCGAAGACGATTGCGGCGTCGACATTCAGGCGCTCCGCGGCGGTGATCGTCACGTCCGCAGCGATCTCGGGCGTCTTGCAGATCTCGATCAGAGAATGCTTGGCACGGACAGCCCGGTACTCCGGCATATAGCGTCCTGCCTGCCGCATCAACCAGATCGGTGTTTGCGGCACCGGCTCACGCCGGCAGGCGCGTACGAAGATGGAATCGGGCGCGGACATCTGTTTGATTGTATCCGCACACTTTCACCCAATAGCCACAGGCCAGAACGGCTCGGTGGAATGGCTGGTGTAGAATCAAAGTCGGCGGTACGACCCACGAGTCGAACTGTTATATAAGCGCGCCTTAGCGGAGAGATGGCCGAGTGGCTGAAGGCGGCGGTTTGCTAAACCGTTATAGGGTCAAAAGCTCTATCGGGGGTTCGAATCCCCCTCTCTCCGCCAGATTCCCCAGAAACTTCTAAATCACAATCACTTACAAGCAACTTCATTTCGCTTCCTCACTGGATCGTTGCAGAGTTGTTTGCTGCCAGTTGCACACTGGTTGCACATTCGAGTTGTCGCATCGCGTCGATAGCCTGCTTATCAAAAGTCTTGATGTAGCAAGCCTGAGTTACGGCAACGTTCGAATGACGAAGGATGCGTTGGATCGTTAAGTCCGACACCCCCAACCGATGAAGGTTCGTCGCAAGGCCTCGCCTGAACGCGTGCCAACCGTGCCACTCCAGACCGTGTCTCCTGAGGGCGGGTCGAATCACCCCCCATGCGAGGTTGTCCAGGCTTACAGGTCCGCCTTTCGTGTTTTGAAAGATCAGCCCCGCCTCTAACCCGGAGACAGCCTTGTAATCGTCGAGCTGCTTCTTCAATTGAGCGATGACCGGAACGATCCCAACGCTCCTTTCAGTCTTGGGAGCGCTGAAGTGCCCGCGCCAAACCGACTGCCGAACGGCAATCTGTTCCTCGCGATAGTCTTCCCAGCGCAACGCGGCTAGTTCTCCTTTACGCACCCCGGTATATGCAGCCAACGCTACGATTGTCGCCGCGGACTCGGGAAGGACGCTAAGCATACGGGTGATTTCCTCCAGCGAGTAGGCGTAGGTCTCTCCGCGAGGCTTTGAAGGGGGTAAAACCACATCCCGCATCGGGTTCTCCGAATTGATCACGCCTTGCCGCTTTGCATAACGAAATACGCCCGACAGGAAGGCTTTGATGTGCGCCATCGTGGTGCACGTCAGATCCTGCTGCTGGGCAATGGTGAAGAGTACCGCTTCCCCGTCCACCGTCCTGAAATCACGAAGTGGGACTTGGCCGTGAGGCTCCAAATAGCGCTTCCACATATTCAGGTAGCCCCTGTATGTGCTGCGGCGCTTGTGTCCTTCAATGAAAGGCAAATACCGCGACACAACAAACTGGGTCAATGACATCGTGCTCTCTGGGGCAGTGTTTCCGCTGTTTATCGGGCCCAGAAACTCGTCAGCGATCACCTTGACCGCCTTCTTAGACCGATAATGAACGCCGTAGCTAACTAATTTCCGGCAACTTTGGACCAGCTTTGAGGAGCCGTCCGGCTGAACCACAAATTCTCTGTAACGGAGGTACCAATTGCCTCCCTTTCGGAAGATGTACCCCTTTTGGTGGCGAGCTTGTTTCATTGCTTCTCCTTTCCGTTAGCCCGAACCACCTGTTTGCTGTTCGCACAGACGATACGCCGCTCGGACCATTCCTCCAACTCCGGACTGCCCCAGCGAAATCGCACATATTTGCCGAATCGCACGTGCGGGAGGGGGTCGTCGCTCCGAGTACGAACCCTTTCACGCACCCAGCTTTCGGGAACGCTCCAGCGAGCCGCTAATTCTCGGGAATCGATGAACAGGTATTGAATGCTCATGACCACCTCGGCGTAAACGCAAGGCGACTGCCGTCGTAAGCGACCCTCACCGCTCCAAGTGCGCCCTCTCGTGCTTTCGCCACAATGATCTTGTCTTCCCCGGTGTAATCGCCATCCCGCCTAGGTCGATGGAGCAACAGAACGTTGTGGGCGTCCTCTTCAAGACTCGCGGTTTCCTTGAGGTCGGAGAGTTGCGGTTCGCGCTCCTCGTTCTCAACCCGCCGCAACTGTGACAAGCAGACCACGGAGACGTTTTCGTCCTTTGCCAGTTGAGCCAGGATGCGGGAGGCGGCATTTGCCGCCGCGTGTATGCGTAGCAGCGCGACCAGATTAGCCGCGGGTTACATTCAAAGCTGCCGTTCGCAAGAGCATTCGCAAGCAGCCATGCAAACTCAGCTCTCATCCAGTCTTCTTCAATGGCGGCGATCTTGTCGGATCGCCACATCGCATCACCATCAATTATTCGTTTAGGCATCAGCGGCCTCCTTGCACGTCAAAGGCGCTGCGCTGCGGCTCAATATTCCCGAACAGCGAAGCTGGCATGCCAGGTTCGGGAACCTTGGGCACGTACATGTAGCTGGAGTGGACTTCGTCTCCGTGTTTGCGGGTTTGGTTGCGGATGTCCATGCCGCGGCGATGACGCAACTCCCAGATTCTCGCGGCGATGTCTGTGATTCTGGGCTTTAAGTCGAGCAGGTGTGGAAGGTGAATCCATTCGCCGGGACGTTCGAGAAACACCGCTGCGATCCGGTCTGCTTGGGAAGGTCGAGAGATGAAGCCTGTTTTCATAGGCTTTGCCCAGAGTGCTCGATGCGATGAACCAATTTGCGCGCTTCATCTGAAAGCGCTTCTTGACCAATCCGCATGAGGAGTAACCGGCATTGTGCCGCGTGAAGAAGTGCCATTTGAAGGGTTGTCGTTGCGTTTTTTTCGATTACTGATGTATCTTGCATGTAGCAAAACTCCGTAGTCGTGGCCCCGGTTGCAGCCGGGGTTTTCGTTTTTAGTAAGTGCTTTCAGATGTATTGGCGAAGCGTTCAAGCGAAGCAAGGCTGAGGAGAACACGGCGTCCGATTCGCCTGACGGGGATCTCACTGTCCGCGATTAGTTCATCCAGTTTGCGGATAGAGATTCCTAGCGAATTGGCGGCAGCTCGTTTGCTGATTAGGTATTGTGGAACCTGCATGGCATCCTCTTCCGGCATCGCGAGGCGCTGACTCGCGCGTCGCTGCACTGAAAAGAGGATGACTTACGCGCATGTCTCTGTCGAGAGACACGAAAAGCGAAATTTTGGCTGATCTATGTTCGCTTTTTGGATTCCGGAATGTATGACGGTGCATTGCTCAAGCCCATCATCCCAAGAGGCTCCTGGAAATCGACGCCAATCAGCCCTCCTATTGGGGGTAGAGAGGGAGAATCATCGGGAAGATTGTAGAACTGCGGGTTTTTCTCCCAAAGCTGGGAGAGGCTTTTGAGACTGCGGTCCCAGTCAACGCCAACCGTCGCGTAAGCGGCTCGCAGTAGCCTTTGAACATGAGGGTACCGGGGCTTACGAGTGCTGACTAGCACGTGATTCAACAAATACACCGTGTGTTTAGTTGTTGGCTTAAGCGCACTTCCTCTAGCTTTCTTCTTTGTTTTTACTCTCGCTTCGAAGTCGTTGGCGTATTGGCGCAATCCCTTGGGAAGATTCTGATACGCTCTGCGGACAGGATAGCGACTATCGGGCCTTGGCGAAGCTATGAAGATCCCCCAAAATTTCATTGATGTTACCTCGCATCGGTCCCGCGAATCTGAGCAATTTGCTCTCTCTATTTTTGTCGCCATTTCATGGATCTCTTGAATGAACTTCGGATCCATGTAGAAAGCCTCTGCACTTTCTCCATCCTCCTCTGCTTGGGATCGAATGGCAATACACACCAAACACCAAACAACCGTGTCTATGGCAGCGCCGGCATCTGCAAGATCGTTGAGGTCCTTCATCACACCTTCGGTCTCGATGATGCGTTGTCTTATCTCTTTGGCTGCAATAGGCCACCGTAAAGAGGCATACACGTGCTGGGGATTCGGCGGCTTTGGCGGCAGATATTGGGCTACGCGCTTGCCGGACGCGGGGGAGCGGCCCTTTGTTCGTCTCGCCATCGGGTCAATCCTGTCCACGGGAACGCTCTGAACCGTTCTTCCGGTTTTCCCATCTCGCTTGTGCGGCTTTCTTTGCACTGGCGCTTCGCTGCGAGGCAGACATCTTCGACGCACGGGCTTTCCCGCCCATTTTCCCAAGCTCGACTGCAGCCGCATTCTTCTTCTTTGCCATTACTTAAAATATATCTGGATGCGTAGCGCTGCGCAATGATATAATTGCCGATGAGAATTTGGAAAAGCAAAAAGCGCGCCGCTCCGGTGTAATCAGCACCGAAACGACGCTAACCAAAGTCGCCTGTACTGGGAGGCAACCGTGGCTAGAACTGAACGTATCACCCCACCCTCTTTCACTCAAGACGTGAGCGCGCCCATCTCTCGGGTCGCTCTCTATGCGCGAGTGAGCACCCTTAACAACCAGAATCCTGAAATGCAGCTTTCCGAACTGCGCGAATACGCTTCACGCCGTGGGTTGCAAGTCTCTGCGGAGTATGTTGACCACGGCGTCTCTGGATCGAAGGAATCGCGTCCCGAACTGAACCGGCTGATGGCGGACGCTGGTCGCCGCAAGTTCGACGCAGTTCTGGTCTGGAAGATCGATCGCTTCGGACGTTCCCTCAAGCATTTGGTTAACGCTCTTGCCGAGCTCTCCGCGCGCGGCGTGGCCTTCGTCTCCCTGCGCGACAACATTGATCTCAGCACTCCCTCTGGCCGCCTCATGTTCCAGATCATCGGTGCAATGGCGGAATTTGAGCGTGCGTTGACTCAAGAGCGTGTCCGGGCTGGCATCAAGAACGCTCGCTCCCAGGGAAAACGACACGGACGTCCTGCAGTGCACGTCGATTGCTTGAAAGTAGCCCGAATGCGAGCTGAGGGTGCTCCCTGGCGGACTATCTCGAAAGAGTTGGGCGTGAGCCTAGCAACCGTATTCCGCGCATCCTGCGTGGCATAACTCAGACAAAGCAAAGCGCCCGCCAAGGGTGGGTGAGAGAGCCGCCAGGAGGCGGCAAGATATGGCACAGTCCTTTTTCTTGAAGCTTCTAACCAAGGCACAATCCACGCTAGACCGCCCCATTCAGCACCTTGCTCCCGGAGTACTAAGGCATCAAGAGCTCCATCGGGGGATGTCGTTGAAGAAGGCAGGGCCCATCTGGTTGCGAACCCGTCAGCCCTTCCTCGAAGAGTGTACTTACCACCGTAAGCGACACAACTTGACTCAGCTAATCGCCTTCTTCGGGGATAAGACGTTGGAGGAATGTGCGAATGGAGATCTGATCCGTCAGTATCAGGTCCAGCGCAGGAAAAAGGCGGGACCGGATTGCATCAACAAGGAGACGCTGGTACTCAAGAGCATTCTGACCAGAGCGGGGGTTTGGAATGGGGACGATTTCCAAGCATTACCCCTCGATCCTCCAATGGCGGGACGTGCTTTATCCCCAGAGGAAGAGGAAGCATTTGTAAAGGCGGCACATACCAGGGAAGAATGGAGAATCGCTTATCTGGTTGGTGTATTAGCCGCACACACACTTCTGAACCCTAGTGAAATCTTCAAGATGAGGCGCAAAGACGTGGACCTAACCAAAGGTGCGGTCGAGGTGCGAAAGGGCAAGAACAAACACCGCGTCCGCGAGGTACCGCTCAACGGACAGGCTATGGCGGCGATGGAAGCATTGTGGAAGCGCTCAGAAGAGCTAGGCTGCTGGCGTCCCGATCACTTCCTGCTTCCCTACCGTATCAAGCGCGGGACCTTTGATCCCGAGCGCCATGCCGTCAACTGCCGCACCGCATGGCGCAAGCTCACTCGCTCAATAGGCTTGAGAGGCCTGCGGGTCAAAGACATGCGTCACCACGGAATTACGGTGCTAGATGAAAACAAGACCTCGGATCGCGTAACCAAGGCCCTGGCTGGACACAGCCCTAACAGCAAACTATTGGATCGATATTCCCACGCCCGCTTTGAGGCGAAGCGCGGTGCGGTAGACGTCCTTGAGCGTGAAGTCAAAATCACTATGGGCATGAAGAAGAAAATGACTGCGGCGGAGGTTGCCGCGTTTCTTGCGGAACAAAAAGCCGCCAAATAGGGCGTCAGAAATCAACCAGAGCCGCCTTCGGGCGGCTTTTCTGCTGGAGAGCGGGTTTCTTCTTGGAGTGTAGCCTCGCCGCCATACTTTTTATCACTCAGCGACTCAACAGATCGCGAAGGATTGAGATGACATGGGAAGGCCCCTCGCCCTTGCAAATGAAGCAATCGAGGTTGTCCATGCTGTCGGGTGGCAGCCCTGACAAGAGCACGATCGGGATAAACGGATTAAGGCGTTTGAGAGCTGCCGCTAACTCCAGCCCCGACTCATGTCCCAACAGGTGGTCAGCCATAACTAGGGAAATTGCGTGTGTCCTGAAGACTTCGAGGGCCTCTACCGAATTTGTGGCAGTGACAACGTCGAAACCATTCTTCTCCAAAACCATTTTGCGGATCGTGAGTGCTGGCTTTTCATCGTCCACGCACAGAAGAAGTGGCTTCCGCGTAAGAAAGTCCATGTGATTGGCCCCTTTTGGGCTGTTTCAGCATGGACGTAAAGTCCGTACGTTGCGCTCGTGCGGGAGCAGCCAACCACAGTTTAGACCCGCTGTACGCTAACGGACGCTATGATTCTCGAAATATCTGTGTATAAGTTAGCTTCTACTGGCGCTGGCCGTTGAACACGTGAGCGCGAGCCAGCGCGTCGCGCATCTTGGGATAGCACTCACATGTTCTCTTTTCCAAGCGTTTGCGGTCCAGAATCGTCACTCTCCCACGTTTCAGGGCAATGATTCCGTCGCTTTGCAATGTGTCGGCAATGTCCGTCACGGTTGCGCGACGAGAACCGATCATTACGGCCAGAAACTCGTGCGTAAGCGCGATCTCTCCCCCTTCGACACGATCATTAATCATTAGCAGCCAACGAGTAAATCGTTGTTCAGCCGAGTGCAGAACATTACAGGCAGCCGCCTGCGAGAGCATGCCCATCTGCGCACCTACATAACGTAGCAACAAAGCGTTTATGCGCTGGTTCTTGTCGCAGAGCGCGCGCAGAGGGCCTGCGCCGACCCGCACAGCCTCTCCTGCTACCTGCACGATAGCCTGATGTTCAGCAACCACATTGCCCAGGATGGCTGGAGAGCCAACGAATCCGTCGTCTCCGATGATGCCTACTTCCGTCATATCGCCGTCTTCCATAAGAGCGGTCATCGACACCACGCCGGACAGCACAAAATAGCAAAATTCAATCGTCTCTTGAGGGCGAAAGATGATATCTCGCGAGTGTAGGGCGACTCGTTCCAAATTGATCAGCAGAAGGTTCTGCTCTTGGGGCCGCAGAGCGGCTAAGAGCTGATTTTGAACTAGATGGGAAGTGAACAAACTGGGATCTTGGGATGACATGATACTGTCCTTTGCGAGATGGGCCGATGGAGCAATTGCCCGATCTGATACGCAAAGGTCAGCAACCCGATCTACGGGAAGTCACCAAGGTCTGCGGAGGAGATACAGCCAGTATACGCTTTCGCGTAATAGTTCAAGGAAGGTCTCCCAACGTACAGACGTTCGAGCATCATTCATGAAACAGTAAAGATCTCCGCACAGCAGTCCCAAATGCCATGCGAATCCATCTCAGATGGGTATTTAAATGGCAGACATGGTTGCCCTTCACGTTGGATGTGATTCGACGCTACTCTCCACACGGACTGATATTCTTCGGCAAGCAGGGTTCAGCATCGTTCCCGTGTCTACAGCAGCGGAAGCTACAAAGATTTTTATCGAGGGTGACTTCGACGCAGTGATCTTGTGCCATTCCGTCCCAACCGAAGAACGCAGAATCTTAGCCGACTTTGTTCACCGGACTAGTTCCTCGACCCCGGTCATTCTCATTGCAGTTACTTACGAAAGTGATCCAGCGGCCGATGCTGTTATTGAGAATATCCCCACGGAGTTGGTGATGCAGCTTCCAGGCATTGTGCGGAAGGGATTGCGCCGCCAGAACACCCGTCCGCCACCTGTGCATATGCATGACGAATGGAAGCGATCTTGATCTGCCAGGCTTTTCCCGTCCGGGAATCTACCGTGAACGGCACCGAAGACTGCTTTTGGACTGCTCCCGCAAGCCACTTCTTCTATGCGTAGATGATGAGACACGACCTGGCTATCGAGCACTTCAACTCTCGAAAAGCTATAGGTTCTATTCACTCTCCAAACACAAAATTTAGACCGTTCACTTCCACCCTTGGAGCTTCCGAGGACGCGGACTGCATCTAGGGTCTGTAATCTGCAGAGTAATAGGTCAGATCGCCGAACCACCCAAGATGTATACTCTCACCGCATGTCGCCGAAGGAACGAGCACTGAGGGAAACGCTAGTAGATTTGCCCGCTCCTGCATGCATATTCGACGCGACAGCGCGCCGGTTCATCGCCGCCAACAATCTGTATTGCGCCATAGTGGGCTACACCGAGGAAGAGTTGAAGCAGCTGCCCTGGCCCAAGATCCTGCCTGATGATTTCGTGGAACCAGCAGAGAGGGCACTTGCCAGTAACGCCACTGCTCAAGATGCGCCTGTTATTTGGGAATGGCGCCAGAAGAACGGCAACACGGTTGCGGCCGCCTGTCGTTATCGCCCAATGACACTCGTGTTAGACGATGAAAGAGTCACCACAGCATTCTTCGTCGTTGTGGTTGGAATGGGGGAGAGTCCCATTCCCGCAATGTCCGTCTACTGAAACATGTCATTGGACATGCGATTCATACGATCCTGAAGAGAGCAAGATTGCGGAACGGGCTCGCACCGGAAACGTGTGAACATTTTCATCGGTCTGACCTCCTGACACAAATTTTTGTAAATTTTAGACGCAGCGCTGCCAAAAGGTTGCCGGGTTTAGTTGTTGTTCCAGTCCGGGGGTCCCGTAGTCGTTTATGCAGCCCGAGCGGTGCCTCGCTCGGGCTGCGAGCGAACTAGATGGAGCTTGCCTGTAAAGTGCTCGCTATCCTCTTTGCGGATAGGTTTGAGGCTCGAGGAGTGAGCGAAAGCGGCTGTCGCGCTCACTCCCCCAACAATGGCCGCACAGAATATGGCAGCTTGATCCCAGGCATCCTGCACCTCTGTAATTGGCGCTTTGGATACATTTCCCTTTGTGAACGGTTGCTAATCACAACTCAATAAATGTTTAGTTTTTAGATAACACTCAAGAAGGAAACAAGGCGAGTCCATAAATGGAGAAGATTTACTTTTCTAACGCGGAAGAGCTCAGCAAACCGAACCCGCTCCTCACCAAGGATCTGCCTTGCGAGCCACAAACTCTCTTTGATCGCCGCTTCGACTGGAATCGTTCGCGCCACCTGGGATTCTCTCGCCAACCGGATTCCGGCAATCAAACACGCGCCCAGATAGATGAGCTTCGCTTCTTCGGTCGGTTCTCCGGTTGATTCTTGAATCCCAATCATCGCCACAGTATAGGCGAAGAAAAGGCGAAATATTTGCACAGGTAGAATGTAAGCTGTGCTCCCGGTAATCTCACCCATGCTGCTGAAGGTGCATCCTGCACCTTTTGACCATCCTGACTGGTGTTTTGAGATCAAGTACGACGGTTTTCGCGCCCTCCTGGAATATGACGGCAGAGGAAGCCCGATTCATGTCGCGTAACCGAAACCACATGCGCCGCTTTGATTGGCTTGCACAAGAGATCAAAGCTGCTCTTCCCGGTCCCGTGATTCTCGATGGGGAGATCGCTTGCTTTGACGATACCGGGCAAGCACAGTTCTTCGACATGTTTCGTCGCAAGCCGGCGGCTCGATTTGCAGTGTTCGATCTTGTTTGGACCCCACGCGCCGATTTAAGGTGCTCCAAGCTTCGTGATCGCAAGACGCAATTGCGTCGCTATCGCGAAGCGTATGCAGAGCACCAGACTCGTTTTCGCCGATCCGGTGGCACGGTCGGGAAATGAGCTGTTCGAGCATGCTTGCTCCTGCGATCTGGAAGGCATCGTAGCCAAGCATCTGGATGGTCCCTACTGCTCAGGCCGGGACCACTCCACCTGGTTCAAAATCCGCAATCCCCAATACTCGCAATGGGAAGGGCGGCATCAATTGTTTGCTCCCAAAGACCCGTTCCGGACAGTTCGAAGCCTGTGAAACCTGCTGACACTTCACGTTCTTACGACACCATCGCATCATGGTGGAATGAACAGCAAAGGGAATCGCGGGCGGGGCTTTACTATGTGCAACGCGCGATGGGATTCGTCAACCGACCAGGAAAGGCTCTTGACGTGGGTTGCGGGACTGGCGGCAGGATTATTAGAGCATTACAGGAGGGAGGGTTTGACGTTACTGGACTCGATCTATCTCAAGCGATGATCGATCTGGCAAGAGTCAACCATCCAGGCGTGCGCTTCATCCGGTCTGACATTCACCAATGGGCCGGGCAAGAGCCTTACCAGGCGATCGTTGCTTGGGACAGCATCTTCCACGTGGCTTATGCCGAGCAAGCGAACATCGTAAAGAAGCTTTGCCAGGCTCTAGCCCGGAACGGGGTGCTTCTCTTCACGGCTGGCGGAGTAGACGGTGAAGTAATGGGTGAAATGCACGGCGAAAGTTTCTACTACAGCTCTTTGAACGAAGAAGAATACCTGCGGGTGCTAAAAGGGGCTGGCTGCCGTTGCGTTCTCATGGAGCGGGATTCCTATCCCGACGATCATGTGGTCTTCATCGCGATAAAGCAGTAGGCCCACGTGGAACGCAGCACTCTTCGACGGAGTCACTCGGTCTGACAGGGTTCGTGGACGACCCTCTGGTCAGCTCGTATTTCGCCTGAACCTTCGCAAGTAGGGCACGATGTACCGTCCGCGCATACCCCCATACCGAAGCAAGTGGGACACTTTTTCGTTTTGGTTACGGGCACCTGGGCACCTCCTCGGACGAAGCTGCTCTTTATATCACAGGCAGCTCTCCTGCACGAGAGCGATCAGCGCGACCCTTGGAGAATGGGGAAAAGAGCATCGATTTCGATATGGCACTAGGACCGTCCCCGAGGCAACGCGCAACTTGACAACAAGTTCTTAGCAGCGAGCGGTTCTGGCCATGTCAAAAAGAATAATCGCCGTGTTCCACGATGCAAAACTGTTACGAAGCCATGCAGATGCCTTGGTCAGAGCGGGCTATCAGGTGTGCCCTGCCTTCAACCTCACCGAATTGAGGGGGCATCTCGCACTAGGAGGCTGCGACGTTATCGTGCTTGGGCCCATTATCCCACCTGCGGAAAAGCTGCGCATTGCAAACTTCGTAGCGCAGTCTCCTCAACCCAATTGCACGTTGATAGAGATTTTTGATTTATCACCAGACCTGAAAAAAGCTCATATCCATCTCCAAAGGGACGGTGGGGGTGCCGCGCTTGTGAAGGCAGTAGCTCAGCTTTGAGCTGCTGAGAGGTTTATGTATTTAAAGCCGAGAATCTGAAAATTTTAGGGAAGCCCCCAGGCGCTCTCAGTGTGCGAGAACATGGGAATGCGCATGACACACATCCGCCAGACCGGCTTCGTCTCCGTCATTTACGAATGACCAGCGCGGATACGCACAGTGCAGATGGAAGACGCGATCGTGAAGCACATCATTCCATAGCGCCTCCAATTGAAGCGCGGCTTCCTTCTTGCCAGCGTCCCACAGAACAGAGACCATCTCTCCAAAGACCGTCAGCCCCTGTTCCTTGCTCCGGGCACTCTTCTTGGCTTCTTCCAACAACTTTCCAATGGACGCCATGAACAGATCGCGATCCGGCATACCCTTCAACATGAACGTTGCCAGCGTGTCTTTTGCGTCGTACATGGTGAAGCGGCCGTCTCGGGCGTGGCCACGGACATCGACCCCCGCCTCCTTCAACTCTCGGACCAGTTGCTCCCGGTGAGACGCCGTAGCAACGATCAACACCGAATTACCAATTTCCAATCCCGATTTGACGATTCCACAAAGACGCCCGATCAGAGAGGAATGCTCATCATAGATGTGGACGGAGTGGACTACTGCTTGGCTAGACATGGGGGAAAAACCTCAGCACTCAGGTAGGCTACTACAAATCCGGTATCTAAGATGCGAATCGCTCCCAAACCGATGGTTCTTCAACTTTGGAGTTTGTGTTTGGGCCGAGCAGGATGGACCTTGCCCGGCTTCAGCAGCGGCACAGGTTTGAGCCTCCCCGTTCAGGCTGATTTGGTGAGGAGTAACTAATCCGATTTGGAGGGTTGCTGTTGTCGTTGTGTTCCAAAAACCCTCCGAGCACCCGGTCCGTAAACCATTGATTTCATGCATGCGGAAAGTTACTACTTGCGTGTTTTAGAAACACTAGTTTTTGGAACACTTTCGCACCGCTCGACGGGAACTAACGCCAAGTCTAGCGGTACTGGCTCCGCCACGTGTTAGCCATGGAGGGTGCCTGTCAGCGCAACGATCTTTTGCCAAAGTCGCTTTAGCGGTGATGGATTGAGCCTCTGGCGATGCATTGCGCGGCGGGCGCACGGGGCCACTATACGCAAACTCGCCCATTGTTGAAGCGTCGCCGCTCCGTCCGGCAGCGCCGTCTGCAGCTCCTTGCGCAATGAATCAATCGCAAGTTCGATTCTAGGGTGAAGTTCGGCTCCGATCGAGTCGCTTTCGGGATCGACCCACTTATCCGAAATCGTTGCCAGCGCTTGCATAGATGATTTGCCTCAGAAGCAGACAGATGGCTCTCTCCGACACATATTCTGTTCATAATCTGTACAGCTGACCATAGGTCCGCAGCTGTTGGGCAATTTTCTACTGGATACCCAAGCTCCGCTTCACGCTGTTCGGCTAGAAAAGCGAAACGAGAATACCATTGAACGACTCGGTTTTCTGATGCGTTATCCACCGCCACCTTTTGGGACATTCTTTTACTCTGGTTGGCAGAAGTCAAGATCGCAAGGTTTTTGCGACTCCTGTTCTCTGGTAACAGTGACAAGAACAGTGACGAAATAAGGAAACGCAGAATAGCGAACCTCAAGCTCTTCCAGCTCGGACAATCGGGTAATCCTGCGGGTCGACGCAAGTCCAAACCAATCAAGACGGGCAGCGCGCGCGAACAAGAAAGCTGGTGCCCCTGATGAGATGAATGCGAACATGAATCGCTCAAAATTTCAGGATCCATGTCCGTAGCTTTGGTAGCAATGAATTGCTAGGCTCCATCCAAGCAATAACAATTGTGATGGAGATTTCATGGACATACCGGTCAAGGATCTTCGCAATGCTGCTCGGCTTACCCAAATAGAGCTAGCGCAGCGGTCCGGAATCGAAAGAACGCGACTGAGTCTTGCTGAGTGCGGCTATCTCTCGCTCACGGACGAGGAAGCGTCGTCAATTTTGAGAGCGATCGCAGAGGCCGCAGAGGCTCGGATCCTGAGCGTTCGACAGGCGCTCGCACAAATCAGGCATGAATCCTCCGCGGTGGCGGTATAAATCGATGAATGACGAGGGAAAACGCTAAATGGCACGTGGAGCACAGAAACAAGCTACGCAGAACTTCAATAACTCTCAAGATCAGCTGCACGCCTCGCAGGGGGTCGCGAATACGGCGGGCGGCGATGCGGGCGATCTATACAACCACCTCTATAAGAACTACACGGACATGTACTCCAATCCGACAGGGTTCGACCCGGCTACCAAAGCAGCCATGAACACGGCTGGAGGGCAGGCGATCGGCGGGGCAATCTCTGGCGCTGTGGGACAAGAAGGGTTGCTAGCCAACCGGACGGGGAACGTCGGAGCTGCCGCTCCCGTACTCGATGAGTCCGTACGCAACGGGATGAAGCAAAACTCCGAGAACGCCCTTAATACAGAATTGGCAGATGCGAAGCTGCGCGAGGGTCACAAGATGGCCGGTCTTGCCGGGTTGTCTGACCTTCATACCTCCGCTGTAAATGAGCAGTTGCGTGCTATGGGTCTGGGCAATCAGGCGATCGGGGTTGGAAACCAAGCTGTTGACGCTAATGTCGCCGCTGGCAACTCAGGCTGGCTGCAAAACATTACAGGGGTCATCAGCGCGTTAGGCGACGCCGCCAAGGGAGCATCTGGTCTGCCCGGGATACGACCGTGCTGGATTGCCGAAGCCATTTGGGGCGAAAATGACGACCGCACACACCTGGTGCGGGCTTATCTGACGGGAGAATTTAGCCAGCGTCCTATAGGGCGAGCGGTCATGGCGTTCTACCGCCGATTCGGACAGCAGATCGCGGCGCAGGTTCGGAGGCACTCCATTCTCAAGGGAGCGATTACTCCGCTATTCGACTACGCGCTCTACGCGGCACGCAAACACTTCAGGGACGAGGCCCGTCTCATGCTCAAGAGGGTGAAGACCTTCGAACATTGGGCAGAGACCGCGGGAGAGAAGAACCTCGCAGAAGTGAGCAACGTGTGGGGTTCCCCGGAGCCCTTCTATGGCTGGTTCGTGAGCGGGATCGGTCGTATAGCCGGTTTGAAAAGTTTGAATTAATGGCTGCAAATCAAACGCGGGGCGGAGCACGAGCGGGAGCAGGCCGTAAACCGAAAGGTCCGGTTCTGGTGAAGAAGTTTGCCGCAGAACAGGTACTAGCCGGGGTAGACGAGATGGAGCTCTGGACGGGGCTGCTAGAGGCTCCGGATCCGCGGCTGCGATTCGATACTTTGCGTTATCTGACCGACCGCAGAGATGGGAAAGCTCCGCAAGCATTGGACCTGAACCATAAGCAGGAGACGCGGGTCATCGTGGTAGATATCCCCCGGCCAAGACGAGATCAAAAGGAAACGACACAACAACATGGATAACAAAGAAGCAACCCAACCGGATTTTGAATGGCAGTTCCAAGAGGAGAAGGATGGGCTCAAGCGCTGCTATGCCAATCACTTCATGCTGGCACAGACCGGCTACGATCTCCGGCTGACGTTTGGAGAGATCATTGACGTTACCGGGGCGATGGTGACCGTGGAGCAGCGTGCCCAGGTCACCCTCAGCTGGCTGGAGGCGAAGAACCTCAGCCAGTGGCTGCAATCGACCATCGCCAACCACGAAGAGGACAACGGCCTGATCAAAGAACCCATCCTGACAAAACCGGGTGACAAGAAGGCCGTCGCAGCATTGCAAGAAAAGACGCTTCTTCAGTAACAAACAACTTTACTCAATGAGGTTCAATGTCAACTTCTGCTCTTCCCCTCGATCCTGAAGAACTTAAGCGGATAGTAGCTGGCCTAAACGTCCCCCCAGGGATGCCCGCGCCAGTCGGCAATCCGATAGGTGGCTTAGGGCCATCAGCACCGAAGCCTGCCGCTCCTCCAGCTCCGGTCATCGCAGCCCCTCCAGCAGCGGGCGGTACTACCTCCGGTAAACATGGATCGTGGATTCATGCCCACTTCTAAAGGCGCGGCTAATCCCGGCCCTTCGAATGCACAGCCAGGCTCAGGCCTGATGTCGGGAATCACCCCCGATCAATCACGGCTGAATCAGGACCAGGCTCGATTGGATGCGGACAAAGCTTCGGGTTCCGGGATTGACCAGTTCTCCCAGCATCATCACATCATCGGTCCGATTCTCCGCGGACTCTCTATTGCCGGAAGCGCGTTGTTCCCGACCATCGGAGCGGCGATTCCAGGCACGGACCTTCACCACCAGCTTCAATTGAAGGGCGATCAGGAGAACATCTCCGACGATCAGGCAGGACTCTACAAGCAAGCCCAGATTGCCGAACAGGGCGCGAAGGCGACCAAGGAGCAGGCGGACGCCAAGAAGGCGCTCGCTGCCGCAGAGAACGGAACAGGTGACCCCGACAAGCCGATACACACCTACATTGGACGAGGACGGGCTGAATCACACCATCTTCCAGAAATCAGACAACACCACATATGACAAGCCGACTGGAGTCAAGGTTCAGAGCAAGCCCGACCATCCGGACACTGCGACCGAGATGAAGCAGCAGCAGCAAGCGCGTATGGCGAAAGTCATCGCCGAGCAGGGCGGAGCGCTAAACCCGAAAGCATTGCTGGACCAGAATCAGCTTGCCGTCAATGGTGCTTCACTCTTCCACGCTCACGCCAGAGGAGAAACACGACACCATCGCCTATATGGCGAACAACCCCACCCCAGCTGCCCAGGGCACGATGGGACAGATCAAGATCATCAACCAAGCGGCACAGGCGGATAAGGGACGCGATTTCCAGCTCAACGAAGCAGGTCGCGGCCATCTGCAGAAGATCGAGGAGAAATACAACGCTGCGAAAACATCAGCCGAGGGACTGGAAGATATGGTCAACCTCGCCAAGCAAGGCAACAAGGTAGCCGCGTCATTCTCCCCGACAGAGGGAACGCTGGCGATCGTGACCTCGCAGGGCGTGAAGCGAATCAACAGAACAGAGGTGGAGGGCATCGAGGGAGCGGGTAGCATCTTCGACCGCATCGCTGGAAAGCTGGGAAAGGCGGGTGCTGGTCAACCTCTCGATGCGGATCTGCAGAACGATTTGATTCAGCTCTCGCACATGCTAAAAGGCTCGGCTTACAAGGAATATCTCGCCAATCAGCAAGGGGTAACCAGGCGCTACAAGCTGGACGATGAAAAGCCCCTTCCGGACCCGAATGTATCGGCGAGTGGAACTGCAAATAGTGGATCAGCCCCTCCCGCAGGAGCTTCGCATGAGGTCTATGCAGCGGATGGCAAGACGCTTCTCGGTTGGAATGTGAACAACAAATTCGTAAAAGCAGGAAGTAGATGAGTACACCATCGATAACGCCAAACATTGAGGGACTTCCCCCGGGTGCGATCGTGAAGCCCATTCAGCACCAGGTGGAGGGATTGCCGCCTGGCGCGATCATGAAGCCGATCAACGGAGCAGCTGATAGCACACGCCCACAACCCGCCAGTATTTGGGACCAGGTGAAGCAGGGCGCGGGGAATCTCTATGACCAGGTACAGCATGGATTGGAGCGCACCAAGGATGACAGCACCGCGACGGCTGCGCTCAAGGGTGTAGGGCGAGGCGTTGTTGGTCTTGCCCACATGCCGCTCGACATCGCACACGCTGCCACCGATGGCAACTATGACCCCGTCACCAATCTCGCCGGCAATATGCTTCTCATGCCCGCCGTAAGACAGGCGGAACAGGCAAAGCAAGACTGGAGCAAGGGCGGAATTAGCAAAATCAGCGCGATCGGGCACGGCGCTGCTGCTGCCCTCCCAATGGTCGGGCCTATGGCTGCTGATGCGGGTCAGAAAATGGCGGATACGGGAGATGTAGCCGGAGGAATCACCGAACTTGGAACCAACATCGCTCTTCCAGAGATCGCGAGAGGTGTTGCCACTCGCGGAGTGGGAAAATCGTATGACATCGTGAACAACGCTCTGGGCGTGAAGGGAAGAGACACCAAATTTGGCTCGAATCCCGGACGCGGCGTGGTGGAAGAGCACCTGATCGGCGGCCGAGACAAGATTATGCAGGGCGTTCAAGATGCCATCCCCGCACAAGTAGCAGAGCGCTCGCGAATCGTTAGCGATCCCGCGGTTGCCTCGCGCCGTATCAACATTGATAATTCTGTCAATCGTCCGTTCGATAGAGAGATCCAGTCTGGCCTAGACCCGAACAGTGGCAATGCCCCTACGAAATACATAGAAGCTCTTCAGGACACCCAAAGGGAACTGAACGAGCAGCGGCAACTGAATCCACAAACAGGGAAGGTCGAATTTAACGGAATCGCCAAACCCCTCACTGCGATGAGTCCTCAAGACACGATCAACTATCGCTCCGGACTTGGAAGGCGTATCAATTTCGCATCGAACGCTACAAGCCAAAACGAGGTTCCAGTGATGCGCCAATCCTACGGCGGAGTAGCCCGCGACCTTCATCAGGCAGTGCCGGAGATCGCGCCTATTGACACACGATTGACAGACTTACAGGGTGCTGAGGGAGTTTTGAAGCGCACCACAAACAACGCCCACGTCAGCGGCCCGCTTATCAATGTTGGGGATGTGCCGATAGAGGTTCTGGGGCACATGTTAGGTGGCCCCGCTGGTGGACTCGGGTTTTTGGGAATGCGGATGCTTAGTAAATCCCTGCCAGTTGTTAGTACGGCAGCACAGGGCGTCAACGCAGTAGGAAAGGCTGCGATAGCTACCCCGCCCGGCGCTGCCGCCGCCGCAGCGCTTTCGCTGATGGGACTGAGGGCACGTCGCGACGATAAGGACGATACGTATCCATACTGATAAAGCCCGAGAAGAATAACAATGCAACTACGCACAAGCCCAGGATCCAAAGTATCCACATTTAGCACCTCACTTCTTGTGCTTACCATATGTATCCCCAGTGCGGGGGTTGTGGTAGGTGCCGCCCTTGTGGCTGCTTCCACTGCTGCTGCCACTATAGGTACCGCCGTGAGATTCGGTGTGCTTCTGACCGGGATATTTCGGATGTGATTGTCCTAATGCCAGCGCACTGAACAAACAGAAAGCCACAAGCCACTTCATAAGGCCTCCAACAGCGCAGCCATTCTGCTCGTTTAAGACGTAAGAAGTCAAACGGGGGTACTATGGCAGCCCCTCGCTAGTGGAGTGGAATGGTGTTGTGTCCAGCGCGGTAATGCCCCCTTAGTACTCATTTGTGACTTCGTGGTTGCAATAAATATAGTTCAGTTACGCCGTTGTGCAGGCCATACCCAGTAATTTCCCCCTTGTCGTTAATTCCTGTGGCCGTTTGCAACAACCAATGCTTACTCGAAGAAATTAGGCTGTTTAAATCATGAATTTTCCCCCGCGAATAGACCCAGGCGCGGTAGTTCTGGCCATTATCAAAAGAGTAGCCCACAATTTGACCTGATTTGCTGATGTCCACAGCGACACCGGACGGCAGACCAGCGACCGTCCCCAGATCCTTGTATGCGCCCTTTTTCCAAAGGAACGCTCGATACCCGCCATTGGCTGTATCTGATTGCCCTACAATGCTACCGCCATCGCTAATCTTGTAACCTATGGTGAAATTGTCTCCGGGAAACGTTCCTAGGTCTGTTATCGCTCCATTTTTCCAAATTGCGAGGTGGATTACATTCGTAGCCGCCCCTGTTATCCCGCTGTAGCCAACAATCTGGTTGAGACCATTTATGCCAAACGCTCCAGCGTATTTGCCGCCGAGATCCGGTAGAGCACTCATGCCTTGCGCAGCAGTCCAAACAAAGGGCCTAACCTGGAATGTGGTGGAGTCCTGATCTTCGCCCACTGTGATTCCCCTGTCATTAAGCCCGAAGGCTCGACTGTAATCACCCACCTGCAGGACACCCAAATCGAGAAAAGTACCATTGGACCATAGCCTCGCACGACGATTGGGGAGGCCTCCATCATCGCCGGCCACCATTCCTAAATTGTTGATGTCGTAGGCGATGCCAGGCCCTAATATGGTGAATACTCCTTTTCCCCAAATGTACGCAGAATAGACCCCATTATTATCGAGTTTGTTTCCTGAAATCAGACGCTTATTGTTTATTCCGGCGCGCGAATCACCCGGCGCACCTAAGCCGACAACGTGATACTCCTGGGCAAGCGCAGTAATCGAGACCATGAGCAGGAACGCTCTTCGCAGGATGTCCGTTCCACACATAGAAAAAAATGTTCGTTTCTGCGAGATTGCAAGCTGATGCTGATGGGATGTAACGGTTTCAAACCACATATTTCCCCCTTTGTGATAAGCAGCGAAACAATGTAACTGCGGTCTGCAAGTCCGTCAAGGGTTGCGCTTGATTATGGGGGCATCAATCGGCGATTTTGCCAAGTGCGACAAAAACCAGCATCATTGCTTGGCTTGCGCTCCTGCGCAAAGCACAAACATACATAATCGACCTCTGCGGGCCGAAGTAAATGCGGCTACTCGGGATGATGATCTTGATGAGAAAAACACCTCAAGCGAATAGCCTAAGGCCGGTGAATGACGAGGAAAAATGCTAAAAGTGACATTGTTTTTGGAATGGTAAAGTGGCGGTCTTTTCCGCCGTTAGTAATCACTCATGTGCGGCTCTCGTATAAAATGGAATCGTTACGGCTGGTGAGCCATGCTACAGTTGTTTGGCGAATGAGTGTCGTTCCATCAACAATCCGGCATAGAGCATCAAATACTAAGGGAGACTTTGGAATGCCCGACTACTTGGAAATCGATCGCAAGCTGAGCGAACTAGACACTGAGGCGGCAGAGCTGTTGCTAATGGACCAGAGGGAGAAAGTGCAGGCGGCAATATCGCGGCTAGAAGTGACAGACCGAGCGCCCGCTGATATTCTTGACCTCGTCGTCAGCGTCTAGGGTACATGCAGAACATCTATTCTGTTAGGCAGTTCTCAGAGGATGATTTTTTCGCGGAACTTGCCCAAAGTTGTAGCCCTGATGACATTAAAAGCAACGCAAGAGCCAGCTACTTGGCGGCATACCTTACTTTCCTCGGAGCAAAGACAATTGTTGCCGAGTATGACTATGTGGACGCTGATTACCTCGACGACTACGCAAGCTACTATGCCAAGTCATTCGAGCACATCAACAGGCATTGCACGAGAATCCATTTTTTCACTAGCACATTTTCAAAACGAAGCTTTCATAAGGCAGTAGTTGGCGGCGTACGGAGCACGAAGCTGCTCAGAGATTCTTACCTTGGTTTCATTGTTGCTCGCCCCCTGCCAACTGCGACTATCGGCCGAACCGTCCTCCGAACTTATCCTCCAGATGGTAGCAGACGCAATTATTCGGCTGTTCGCAAATACGAAGCGAACCTATTCGGAATACGATTACATGTGGAAAGCTTGGCGTATCAAGAGCAGGATGCTGCTCTTGCTGCGTGTGCGACTGTAGCGCTCTGGTCATGCTTCCAAAAGACGCGAGACTTATTTCAGTCCCTCGCCCCCACTCCGGTAGCAATAACACAAGCGGCAAATAAAGTTCTGGAGCAGGCGCGCCCTTTTCCATCTCGGGGGCTTCAAATTGAGCAGATTTGTAACGCGATAGCGTCTGTGGGGCTTGATCCCGAGGTTTATCACGTGACTACTGATCTGCCCATTGTGACACTCATGTACAGCTATCTGTCTCTGGGGTTGCCGGTACTCCTCGTAGTGAATATTCCCGGAACGGGCTTCCACGCACTTACGGTAAACGGTTATTCATTGCGCGCGAACATCCAGACTGCCAGCGAAGGGTGGGATGTTTCTAAGAGCTATCCGCCTATGATCGGTCGCCGGATTGACGAATTTTATGCCCACGATGATCAGGTGGGTCCATTCTCTCGCTTAAAGATTGACTCCGCTACTGCTTCCGACCCTATTGTGAGGCTTACTGAATCTGGATGGAACCAGAGCCTAATCCCAAAGGCGATCATTGTGCCCGTATACCACAAAATTCGTATTGGGTTTCGGGAGGTTCGGAACTGGCTGTTTCTTATTTCCATTGTGGCATCGTGGGTGTCGTCTGCAGCGGACTCTGAGTGGGACATTAAGCTAACCTCAAGCAATTCATTTAAAGAGGATGTTCGGTCTGGGGAAATAACTGTTCCACCCACCCAAAGGAATCAAGTACTCCTTGAGGGCCTACCTAAGTACGTATGGAGCTGCCTCCTTAGGGTGAATGGCAGCCCCATGCTCCAAGTAATCCTGGACACGACAGCAATGATCAAGGGTTTTTCCGTCCGTCGTTTATGGTGGTACCAGGAGCAAGCAAAGAGCGATGCTGCGGTCATCCTGAACAGCCCCGCGCACGACGCAACTCTTACTGGCCTGTTCGGCAGACGTCTATTGATGATGCTTCGTAAGCTGGGTTAGCTTGTGTCATGGCAGTTGCACAGTCGGTTGCACATTCACGCGCCAAACTGCCTGATTCACCCCGAACTAGGTGACACAGGAGCGGCGTAAGTTATTGAATCCGAACAGCAGCAGGTGATACGGGACAATTTGCTAAACCGTTATAGGGTCAAAAGCTCTATCGGGGGTTCGAATCCCCCTCTCTCCGCCAGACAGTCCTGCTCTCGGCTATTTCTAGGCTAGCTCACGCCAAACCCGCGCATTCTGCCACGAATCGAGCCAATTTGATCCACTGGAGAATTGAGCAACCAGCGCAGCAGACCTGCTCGGGGCGCATCTTTCTCTGCTCAGAAGTTGTGTAGTCCGGTTTCGCACACATAAGGTCTATTCAATATCTCGGACGTAGCGTGCCATTCGGCCTTCAGGCTCATCGAACAAGCCACGAAAAGTAAAGCCAGCCTTTTCAGCAAACTTAATCGATGCTACGTTCGCAGGCGCGATTCTAAGGACGATTTGGCGTACTTTCGTTGTTGTTCGCAAATACCGATCCATAAGGTTTATGGTCCGCACGGCCAGGCCTTGGCGCCGCCATGGGCGGAACACTCCATAAGAAACATTTACTTGATCTTGCTCGACAGTACGTGCCAAGTTCACCTCAACAAAGCCGACCAATCGATTGGTGGCACAATCGAATACGCCAAAAGCCCGGCGCGGGCCACCCGTTTGCCAGTTCAGCTGCCAGTTGAGGACGGCTTTTTTAACATTGGCCAGCGTGCTCTGGCCGCCACTTAGCCACTTTCCCATCTCCTCATCTTCGCCGCCGAGGTGGTGGACGGCATCCTCGGCGGTCAAGGGCCGGAGGAAAATTACTCCATCCGTCAATTCTGGGGTGTGAGGCAAATTCATCCTGATTACCCTCTCATTCGGACTGTTCAAATGGCAAAATCAAGCACGAATCAACTCACGCGCAGGGGTGCTCCCACCTTTTAACAAAGGTCCGCTCAGAGTTCGTGCGGTCGTAAGAAATTGGAGTCAATATGTCTACGGACTTCCGCGAAGAATCTGGCTATTTCTTTGCAACCATTCCTTCTAATCATTGCCTCGCCGACGTCCGGATATCGTTCCTTTCTACAGATTGGCTTTGCGTTGCTCTTCCACTAGCGCCTTCGCGTCGCTGAGGCTACAACCGAAAAGCCTACGTGCTAAATAGACAGCCGCAATCGTTTCTCCTCGCGCATCGAGTTCACGCAGTCGCTGCTCCTGCTGCGTTCGGGTGAGGTGCTCCAGTTTGATGAAATCCTCGGAGATCACGACCGGGTCCGATATTGTCGTATACGGGCGTATTGCATCGAAAAAGGCTGCAGCTTTAGGAACCACCGACCACTCGATCCTCAAAAACTGGGAGGATGTCAGAGTGGCCGGATAGTGCCTGTACAGTGTCGATGTTGTGCCATACCAGTGCTTCTCCCTTGGCGCGGGAGTCCCCAACTCTTTTTTCAGCGCTTTTGTAAGCAGAGTAAGATCTCCATCCAACTCAAGTTCCACAAACCTGCGCGTCCGCACGCTACGCTCGCCACTAGTGTCAGACACTGTGTTGCTTTCACATACTTGTCGCGCAGATCGAATCTCGGGATATGGTATGAAGACGATTGCCGTATCGACATCAGGCAAACGAAAATTTAAATAAGACCTGAATTTGATGAACAGTCCTTCCGGCCTCATTCGCACTAACCAATTTGTGGGCCGGAACCGAGCCGTAATGTATCCCGGGAGCAGGAGCAAGCTAATGCACAGCACTCCGGCAACGTAATAGCCGACGAAAGGCCGCCATCTCCAGCAAAAAAGCAAAAGACCGACACTTGTGCATGCTAAGACAAGCAAAAGTATGGCTGCTCTCGCCCGCGAGTAGAAGAAAACGCGATCTTCCGGATTTGCCTGGAAATCATGCAGTCGTAAAAGAAGCATAGTTTATGGACCAGCAGCAGCCGATTCTCCTTCTGTGCTCAGCAGGTGCCTCGTCCGGTTTCGCTTGAACGTGATACCAGGCACGCGAGGATAGTCTGCATAGAGGTCATAAGCAATCGAGCCTGCTCACCTGCCATCATTTTTCATTTGCGCGCGATTTACGCGGACTCAATGGTTTGCCGCGTGAATTGACTAGATTACATCTTGGATACACTCCAAGCCGCACCTTGCTGTTGAACAAAACGATCAGCTGGTGGCCAGCCGATCGTACAGAAATGTCTGAAGCTTATGCGTAAACGGATTCTGCTAGCCGCGGATAAAGTCCCATATGGCTCGTCTCATAGAGAGCCAACAGCCGCTGTGTCATTATGTAGTAGGCAGAGGCAGCTTCATGCAGATGGGCAGACATCGTGAGCGATGACTTACGAAGAAGCATGTCAACCCTCATTTGGAAGACTGCCCGACGAAGCTGTATACCGTCCTGGCGCATTTGTTGAGCGACGAAGCCGCTTCCTTCATCGTGGGTGGCCTGCTCAACGTAGGCGGCCAGCGCGAGCAGAACCTTTGCATTGTCGCGCATGACCTTGAGGCCCTCTACCCCGCCCAGTGATTCCCAAATCTCGCGAGGTTCCATCGTGGTCCGGTTTGGCTTCGGATCGAGATGCTCAAAAGCGATCATCGCTACCCCGTCACGAACAACCGGTTTGATCTGCAACACTAGGTCGTCCCAGGTGAAATGGCTCAAGCGGTATGTCGAGACGTGCGTATAGATAAGGCCTGCGGCCAGCACACTCGCGAACACTCCAATAAGGATAGAGATCAACATAGAGTCGCTTGAGACAGTCACGCATAATCACGCTTCGCGCGATTATCCGGTGCACCGGACAATGATGATCTACTCTGATTTTTAATCCCAACAGCTTTGAGCATGGCAGAGCACCTAAGGAGGCACTCTGCCATGCTCTTTAGTAACCCCTTCGCCATGTCAGGGCTTTGAGCTATCAGCTTAAATGCTGGAGTTTGCGGTCGAGCCCAGAGAGGGTAACCACAATCTCTGAACAGCAAATCCTAGAAGATTATTTAATAGAATCAATTAGTTACATACAAATCGATACCTAAAGTAACTTCATGCTTGTTTCGGTACCTAAGTTATGTTACTTATTTTGCGGCTGAGTACCTCCTAAGGTGTACTCTCCCCAGTTAAAGCGGATCAAGTTCAACCCGGCGTAAGGGGGTTTGGGTCAGCTTGCAAGTTCACTAACCCGGCAGACCACTCCAAGGCGATGCCTAACCGACTCTAAGACGAGCGCGAAGAACGCGCTAAAAGGAGAAAGCTATGAAAATGTCTATTCGCAATCGTGTCTACGCTCTCGCGACCTGCTGCTTCATACCGGCGCAGATGTTCGCTGATGTTTCTGGGACTAACCCTCACCCTCAGCACTCTCTCGATGCACTCTTCAAGATCCTTTTCACTATCCTTGGGCGTTAGTTCGGTGCACACGAAATCCCACTTCCATCGCGTATAGCTTTTTTGTGTGAAGCCCCGCCTTTCTCTTGGCGGGGTGCTTGTCTGGACTGAGTACGGATTGCTATGTGGGTTACGCAAGATCTGAGATGGCTTAAGAGCGTATTTCAGACAGTCCGCAGAAGTTAGAGGTCTATAGTGACTTGCAGAGAGCGGGAAACGCATTCCAACAGGCACTTCCGATTTGAAGAAGAAGAATGCAACTGCTACGCCTACGGCTGAACATTATCTTGAATCCGTAACCTTACAAGAGTCGCTGAACTGATGACCCCCCGCGATGGTGGGCCGTCTGTCTAGTTCGAGGCGGGATGCCCAAATCAAACCTAGAACGGAAATATGCGACTTCCGAGAACGAGATAATCGGTAGCGGAGACGAGCTGATATCTGTTGTTTTGGCGAGGGCGGTAGAGAGAGTGTCGTCGTTAACAAGCGCCGACGGAGCCGCCATCGCTCTCTCCAGCCCGCAGGGCGTCTTTTGCGGAGCTAGCGCAGGGAACGCTCCTAGTGTGGGTTCGCGACTAGATCCTGACTCCGCCTTTACCGAAGAATGTCTTAGAACTAGCCAAGTAGTTCTTTGCGAAGACGCCGAAAATGATTCACGTGTGCTGCCGTCGACAGCTAAGAGCTTGCAGCTCCGCTCGGCGGTAGCTGTGCCCATCCAAGCAAAGGGTTCCATTCTCGGCATAGTGGAGGTGTTCTCTTCTCGACCGTATGCCTTCGATACCACGCATGTAGCCGGCGTGCAGCGTATCGCAGCTTTACTGGCTCCTATTTTGCGTCTTAGGACGGAGCAGCTCGACGCCATTGGTACGGGTGGTCCATTTGTTCCAGCTCAGACACAGCCGGCCTCATTAGGTGAAGAGCAGTTTATAGCCCGAAGACCCCTTACCCTGGTCCCTCCAGTTCCCGTTGGCGATTCGTCTCGCGCTGATGGGAGAGGAATGGCTCCTTCCAACATTCGTCGAAGAGGGAACGAGAAATCAACACGAGCATTGTGGCTCCCTGCTGTTGCTGTGGGTATATTTTTGTTGTTTCTGCTTTTCGTAGGACGCCAGCGGTCCGTGAAAGTCCCCTCTATCGCCATACCGCCGGCGGCCTCGAGTGCGGCGAGACCCGGCCAGGCGTTAGAGCAGACGAGAGCGGCATCTCGGGATGAAACGCAGGCAGTTAGCAGCCCGGACCGTTCCTCACGTATTGAAGTCCCTTCTCCCTCCACACCGTCGTCGACCAAGGGCAAAGAAGAGAGGCTCGCGATAGCGGGCGAAAATCTCAAGTTACCCGCGGGTCCGGTGGACCAGAACAAGACTTCGGCATCAACTCCGATTCGTGCAAGATTACCCAGGGATCAAGCAGACTCCAAAGTCCTAGCTAAGACCGACCCCCCCACGCTTCCTATTTTAATTGAACCGGCCAAGGCTCCTGCTTTAGAGCTAGCGTCTCCAGTTGCCCCAGCACTTAAATCGACGAACATTTCTATTCCAGCTTTTATGCTTGAGCGCACCTTTAAAGGCCACACGAGCTGGGTCACTTCGGTTGCGTTTACGGCGGATGCGAAACGGCTCGCATCGGGAAGCTGGGACCAGACCGTCAGATTCTGGGACGTGCTAACGGGACGGGAAGTAAGCAAGGTCGGTAGGAAGGTGGAGGTTCAAGCCTTGGCCATCAGTGGTGATGGGAAATGGCTAGCAACGGAGGATTCCGCCGACACTGTTACGCTTTGGAACGCGATAAACGGAGCAGAGGTCCGCACCCTACCCGGCAATAAGTCTTTAGGGGTTTTAGGAAGCAGCTGGGTTTATTCGATTGCTTTCAGCCCTAATGGACGTTGGCTGGCATCTGGCGTCGACGACAAGACGGTCCGACTGTGGGACGTGACCTCGGGACACGTAGTACGTGACTTCGCGGGGTCCCGAAGATCAGTTATTTACATCGCCTTCAGTCCCGATAGCCGGTTGCTTGCTACGGGCGATAGCGACAAGAACATCACGGTCTGGGATGTTGCCAGTGGACAACAAATACGGAAACTGAGCGGGCACAAGAAACCGATATACGCCGTTGCTTTCAGCCCGAACGGCCGCTGGCTCGTCTCTGGAAGTGCGGACAAGAGCGTGAAGGTCTGGGACGTAGCAACAGGCCGCGAGATCCGTACTTTGAAAGGTCACGAAAACACAGTGTCGAGTCTCGCTTTTAGTCCGGATGGCCGGTTGCTAGCTTCTGGCAGCTGGGATAAGACAATCAAGGTATGGGATGTCGAGGCAGGACGTGAGCTACAGACGCTGGCCGGATCGAACCACAGAATTTACACGGTCGCTTTCGATTCGCACGGGCGCTGGATAGCCTCGGGAAGCGAAGACGGCACCATTAAGCTCTGGCGACTAGGCGGAGCTGCAGACCAGAGCAGATTGCGGTGATTAAAAAGTCAGGAGATTTTGGAAACCATTGAAGAGATAACAGCTCGGGCTTGGGGAAAAAACTACTTTGGCCATATATCAAGAGGAGAAGCCGCTATGTTGAATAAAGCATCTTGTGAGAATGTCCGCAATGCGGGGCGATTCGGGTGCGTCCTGGCTTTCTGGCTGCTAGTCCTTTTCGCAATGAGCATTACGAACACGGCTTCAGCACAGAGTCTAAATTGGGACGGGCAGACCGGGATTTTTGTCACACCGCTCGCCTATTCGGTTCCTTCGGGGGACAAGACCTTCGGCCGACCGGTGGTTGCCTATCATTACCTCGATGCAGGACGAGTCCTAGGCGGATTCCATCAGGTTTCAGTGACAGTAGGAGCATTCGGCCGTGTAGAAATGGGTTACACCCGAACTCTCCATAACAATGGCAGCACGGCGGGTCTGAGTAACCTGTGGAGCAGCGGTTTTAATACATTTCACGGCAAACTCAACTTCGTTCGAGAGAGACGCACGTGGCTGCCCGCCATGTCAGCTGGTTTTGTGGTCCGCAGCCAAGTTCGAAATGTAGGCGGCGTGATCCAAGGTAAGGACTCGACCAATGCGGACTTTTATGCAGTGGTCACCAAGACGGTGACACAGGTTCGAAAAGTCCCTTTGGTGTTCAATGTCGGGTACAAAGCCACCAACGCTTCATTGCTCGGACTCGTAGGGAATGCTCCCACCTACAAAGGCCGACTCTTCGGAGCAGGTGCGTTCGCGCTGAAGGGGCCGGGGAGAAGTACGATCTTGTTAGGTTCTGAGTTCCTGCAAGAACCAAGGAGTGTTAAAGATCTCCCGGGCGCTGTGGTACCTACCACGATGACTTATGCAGTACGCATAATACCTGCAGGAGCGTTGCCTCTTCATGGTTGGGGGGTGGAGTCGCCGAAGTTAACCATCGACTTTGGCATAGCGCAGGCGGCTGGCAATGTCATGCCGGGGCTGAACCTGCAGGCGCAGCGGCGATTTGCCTTCGGACTCACCTACGGGTTTTAACCATCTCACGCCTCGATTTGCACGTAATTTCGGTGATCTACCGATACCCGTCGCCATAGTGCCTGAACTAGCCCTAAGTATTTTGAATCCGAGGTTTGGCAGCTCGAGAGCGCAATTAAGTGACGCGTAGTGGGAAGTTTAGTATCCAGAGACAACAGGTCTACGAGGTGTTCAGAAGTGGTGATTTATTCTTCGGCACTCCACTAGCCGGGCACCAATCGACAGTGCAAAACTCCAGGCAGGCTTTATCAAAGCTACGCACGCTTCGAATTACAACAATTTGCTGATGTTACTCGGAACGTAGCGCTTCCACGGCGTTCACTCTTGCGGCACGCGCCGCAGGAACAGCTGAAGCAATTACGGCTGCACCCAGAATGACTACAGCGGAACCGACAAACGCAACTGGTCCTGGCTGATGGATATCCGTTACGTATTTGGCGATTCCGCGTGCCATAGCAAAGCCCACCACCACACCCGCGCCCACGCCGATGCCAGCCATCACCACGCCCTCTACAAGAACAATGGCGAGAATGTTGCGCGGCAGAGCGCCCAGGGCCATGCGGATTCCGAACTCGCGCGTCCGCCCGCTCACAGAGAAAGCAAGCACGCCCGCCACCCCCACCACCGAGATCAACAGTGCTACGGCGGCGAATCCGCCAAACACAATCGCGTTGAGGCGGTCGGGCGTCAGCACCTCCGCGCGAACGTCTCCGAGCGTGCTGGCCTTTTCCACGGGCTGGTCTGCCGACATCTCGTGGATCGTTTGCGTGATGGCCGGAACCAGCGCATAAGGATCCTGCTGCGCGCGCACGAACAGGCGGCCGCTCCAGCCTTCCTCTTGGTCGACCGGCTGATACACCGTCATGGCCGGTGACGGAATGATATTTTCATCGTCAAAGTCGGGCACCACGGCGACGATCCGCCGCGGCTCGGTGCTGATGCCGATAAACTTCATCACCCCATCCGTCCACCGCAGTTTGCGGTTCACGCGCGTCCTGCCCGGGATACAGCATCTGGGCAAGGCTCTGGCTGATGATGACCACGCGTTCGGAACCATCCTTGTCGCCGTCGTTGAAGTCGCGACCCTCCAGAATCGGCACGCCCAACGTATCGAAGAATCCCGGCGATACCAACCGGAACTTTGCGCGGAGAATCCTGACCGTCCGCGCGTCTCGCGCCTTGGGCGGCAAATGTGAAAGCTGATGTTCAGCCCTGGTCGTCGCGCCAGGGCACGCTGAAGCCTGAAGACACATGCTCCACTCCCGGCAGCGCTCTGACCCGGCGTTGCACCTCGCGATAGAAATCGCGCACCTGCTGGGGCGTCTCTCCCATACAACATCACCGGAAGATTCACTGCCAGAACGTTCGCCGAATCGAACGGCGGCCGCGTCTGCTCCAGCACGAACAGAGTCTTCATCAGCACACACGCTCCGGCAAGCAGCAGGAATGAGGCTGCGATCTGCGTAACAGCAAAGATGCGGAGCCGCCGGCTGCTCCCTCCGGTCACACGTGTTCCCCGGCCGGTAAGCCCGCCTTGCGGCGCGTTTGCCGAGGGAAGCCGCGGAATAAAGGCCAGGAAGACGGCCGCGATCAACGCCAGCCCAATCCCAAACCACACCAGACTGAAATCGAGCGTGAGGTCGTTGGCGCGCACTGAGAAGCGCGATGCATAGCGACCCAGCACGGCTACCATCGGCACGGCGAGGGCCACTGCCGCCAGCGCCCCGCTCCCGCACAGCACGAGGCTTTCAGCCAGCAGAGAACGGCGCAACACGGCAGTGGTTGCGCCCAGCGCCGAGCGTATCGCCAGCTCCGGTTCGCGACGCACCGTTCGCGCCAGCACCAGGTTGGCAACGTTCGAGCCCGCAATCACGAACAGCAGGCCCGAAGCCGCAAACAGTATCCACAGGATCGTATTGGCGCGCGAATTGATCTGCTCATGCATGCGCGTTACGTCGATCTTGAAATGGTCTCCAGGCTTGTACACCTCCGGATGTGCCGCCACCATGGCGCCGTATACGCTGCGCAGCTCCGCCCGCGCATTATCGACACTCGCGCCGGGAGCCAGCCGCGCGAAGACCTCCGTCATGCGATGCTCGCGGCCCGTCACCATGGTGGCGGAGAGATGATGCGGGCTGGTGACGACATTTGCGATGATCTCCGTTGCGACCGGATAGGGAACGGACGGTTCCAGCACACCAACCACGGTCGCGGAACGCGCGCCACAGCAGCTCTCCAGCCGCACCGTCTTTCCAATCACGCTGGGATCGGAGTGCAGCGACGTCTTCCAGAAGTGATAGGTCAGCACCACTGCTCCAGCGGCGTTCTGACCGTCATCGGCCGTAGTCAGCAGGCGTCCCAAGCACTGGGCGCAGGCCCATCACCTCGAAGTAATTTCCATCCACCACGCCTGCTGGAATCTCGCGCGGCGTGCCCAGGCCCACGACGGTAAAATCTATCTCTGAAAATGTGCCCAGCTCCTTTATCGACTTCAGCCCGTTGCCGATGTCCTGAATCTCGGGGACCGAAAACGCTGCGTTGTCTTCGCCGATGCCCGGAGCGCTCTGGCGCAGGTAAAGCAACTGATCTTCGTCGCGATTCGCTAGCGGGCGCAGCAGCACGGCACGCACCACGCTGAAGATTGCGGCATTCGCCCCTATACCCAAAGCCAACGTAATGGCGACTGTAATCCACAGCGCAGTCACTCGCGCCAAGGAACGCACGGCAATTCTCAAATCACGAATAAAAGACATAGCAGACCTCCGTGGTCTTCGGGCGGGCACCGTTCGCCTTGCTCACTATATCGACGAACGGCCGGACTGGAATTCGACAATCATCCAAGATTTTTTTTGCGCCTCTAGCTGGCGACCGAATAGGTTGATCGGCCGAGAAAACATCCTGACGGTATTTCTGGCTCCAGGCGCCAAGTGGTCGGACGGTACAACTGATGCCGGCATGAGCACTAACGCGCGAGAGCTCCTGCAACGCCGGGAGCTGCTTGGGGACAAGAGCGAAGTTCCAAAGTCTTATGGAGACATAAGTCACGGGAAACGCAAAAGAGCATGAGCTCTCATCTAGAATGAAACAATGAAAATTGACTCTGCGGTGCTTCGATGTGGATTAATTGCCCTTGCCGGAGTGAGTTTGTTGACCGCACAGGTGGGATCAAATCCCGGACCGCATATGGCAATGCCCGCGCGCGTAGCGTCTGATCTATCAATCCGGCTGGCCCGTTTGAAGCCGGTGCACATGCCCTTCGATACCGCGTCGCTCTCACAGCGCGAGGTCGCCGAGGTCAATGAGTTGGTCGCAGCGATGCAACTGCTCGACGATATCTACTGGAGGCAGATCGATCCGCAAGGGCTAGACCTTTACAGGCAGCTTACGAAAAGCGACAAACCACCGGTCGATATCAAACAGGCGGAGCTCGCGAAATACCTCTTCATTAATGGTAGCCGGTTCGACATCTTCCACGACAATCAGCCCTTTGTCGGGATGCAGCCTATCCCGCCCGGACGTGCCTTCTATGCTTCGGGAATGACGCAGGCGGAGATTGATAAATATGTCGCCGCGCATCCCAATCAGAAGACCGCGATCTATTCATCCACCATGGTAGTTAAGCGAGAGGGCACAAAGTTAGTGACGGTTCCCTATCGCGCAGCTTACGTTGCACAATTGCAGCCCGCGGCGGAGCACCTGCGCAAAGCGGCCGCATTGAGTCCCGATCCGGCGTTCGCGAAGTTCCTCCGGGCGCGCGCGGATGCGCTTTTAAACGACGACTATTTCCCTAGCGATCTGCTATGGATGGACTTAGAGTCCCCCAAAATCGACATTATCTATGCCCCTTATGAAACCTACAACGACGAGCTGCTGGGCGTGAAGGGATCGTTTGGCGGGGCTGTGATGGTGCGCAACGATGCCGAATCGAAGAAGCTTGAACTCTTCCAAAAATATGTCGCCGACATTCAGGACGCGCTGCCGGTAAAAGCTGAATATCGCCCTTCGAAGCATGGCAAGGCGACGCCGATGGAGGTAGTGGACACTCCGTATCGCGCGGGTGACCTGCGGCACGGCTACCAAGCGGTGGCCGACAATCTGCCCAATAACCCCAAGGTGCATCAGGAGAAGGGAACGAAGAAGATGTTCTTCAAAAACTTCATGGATGCGCGGGTGAATGAGATTGTGCTGCCCACGGCGAAGCAAATGATGGAGCCCAGGCAGGCGGCGCTCGCTTCGGGCGAGGGATATCTGGCAGCGGTGATGATGCATGAAATCTGCCACGGGCTCGGTCCTGATGTAGTGATTGCGCAGGCGGGAAGACCACAACGCAATATCGGCGAGGCCATCGGTCCGGGTTACGCATCTCTCGAAGAGGCCAAGGCAGACGTGGTCGGTATGTTCGGTCTCGACTGGTTAATGGAAAAAGGAGCACTGCCCGCTAAGGAGCGCAGCGAATACTACGCCTCGTATGTCGCAGGCATCTTTCGCACCGTGCGCTTTGGCGCCGCGGAGGCACACTCTCGCGCGGAGATGATGGAGTTCAACTACCTTGTCGAGCAAGGCGCAGTCGTACGCAATGCGGAAGGCCGCTACGAGGTGAACGAAGCCCGGCTGCCCGGTGCCATCGCATCACTGTCCAAAGAATTGCTTGAGATTGAAGCCAGCGGCGACCGCGCTCGCAACGATGCATGGTTTGCGAAGTACGGAACTATGCCGCCCGAGTTGAAGGATGCGCTCGACAAAGTGCAAGATGTCCCCGTCGATTTTGAGCCGGTTTTTGATTTCGGTGAAAATCCGAAATAGGAACGCGAGCTGCGGTGACTCGCGGTGGTGGCTCACAGAGTTTCCAGATGGTGACGTCTCGACTGGCCATCCTCTCGGATATGGCTACGAGTTGGGTGTCATCTGGTGCACTTGGATCTTCGTTGTAGTGTTCTGCTGTCCCCCTTGCAAGTGGTATGCAGGTAGGAAAATGCGGAGCCGAATCCCGCTGCTATCGTATTTGTAAATTGCAATTCACTTGCGTAGAACGGCAGGTAGATGCATGTAGGCGATGTCAGAAGGCAGGGGCCCATCCATGGTCTGCACGGGAGGAAGTCTGGATTAACCTCAAGCAGGCATTTGCTCCTGAGATGTCCATTACCGCTGCCGGAGTGATGGCGATGCCGCGGAACGAAAGCTCACCTATTAATTTGGAGGCAAGACTTGCAGCCACCGTTCCGATCCAAGCAGGAAGTCATCATCAACGCGCCTTTGGAAGCGGTGTGGTCGTTCAGCATGGATCTCACGAGGATCCCGGAGTTCCATCCTCGCGTGGTCAAGGTTGATCTTCTTTCTGGCAAGACCCTCCGCGAACCAGGCGCGTCGTATCAATGCCATCTTTCGGGCGGGAAGCACACGTGCATCGAGAAGGACATCGAAATTATCCCGCTGCAGAAGATCGTCACTGTGTTGCCGGGGGATACATTTGGTATCAGCAAGGTTCTCAGCGATTACAGAGTGGAAACGACGTTCCAAACGCTCGGCCATCAGTCAACCAAGGTGGAAATTAGCCACTATTACTCGACGACAACCCTCAAAGCCAAGCTCCTCAACTTAATCGCAAAGGGTAAGATCGCCCGCGAGACCCATGCAACATTGAATGCTGCCAAAGCCACGATAGAGGCTGCCTGCCGTGTGAGATAGGGGTTTATCAGACCGGTCCACTTGCGAGATAACGGAACGCTATATCTGATTGGGGCGCCGCCAAGTCCGCCCCGCAGCTTAGCGTGAGGAGGGGGTTGTTGACCACTAACCGAAGCAAATTGTTCCAGAGGGCAAACTATCGGTAAGTGAAGAATCCACTGGCAATACGAACGCCGCGTGTGGCCGTTTTTACGGATATCGGATGCCAATCGATTACGGGCTTCACTTCGCAGTTAATGTGAAGCATTTGATATTTACCGAATCCCGCTAGAATGCCGGATGCAGCTGCTTCGACGTCGCCATTTAACCGTACGGCTTCGCCACCCGTCTGGATCGGCAACCAGTCTTGCAGCCGATCCATGACTGGCTCGACATTGCTGGTCCAGAATACTGAGACGTGGGCCGCGTTCAGGGAATTTACTGTCGCCTGAAGGTTTGCCGACAGATATTCTCCGTCATGACCTCCTAGTGTCATTCTTTCGGTCTGCGCGTTGTACGTCATAGGGAACTCGCCCTCAATGAGCATCAGCGGCTTCCGTCCGGGAGCGCGGGCGACACCCTGCGCGATTTGGCGTATGCCATCCAACCAGACTGCACGAGAAGAGCCTCCAGTTGCCTTGTATTCCACGCGGTTAAGTTGCTCCAATTGTTTCAACTCTGCGGAAACCAGGTTGACTTCTCTTTCGGTAGCAGGCTTTTGAGCAGATGAGAATCCTGCTCCGAGCACCTTGTGGCGGGCGTTGTACTCGCTCAACGCCATAAGTCCAATGGACCCCGGAACAGGGAATTGGTGTATGAGTTTCAGTCCTCCAGAATCGAATACAGCCATCAAAATCGGACGGTTTTGCTTCTCGAACGACGCGAGGAGCCGCAGCAGTTGCGGCTGCAAGCGGGCTAATTCCGCCTGCGTAAACGCGAGTTCGTCGACTACAACGAAAAAAGGAACATTTTCACTAAGGCGGCTCGGTTCGACCACTTCACTCCGAACCGATTGCAGAGTGGCGCCCCTGACTTTGATTTGAGCAAGATCTGTTGCGATCGGTCCATCGCCAGCCTTGATGGTCACCGGCACCAGAACTTCTACGACGGTCTTCGATTCAGCAGCAAAAAGACTTAGGAATGTTGCCAACAGAGCGATGCTATGCAGGGATTTCATCGTCGCATAGCATATCCCGACATGCTGGGGTGAGCAATGGAATAGTTCGGTTTCGCGCGCAAAGCATTCCGGGATACACAACTTCAAACTTCTTCAACAGTCTGAGCAGTGCGGGCACCTTCTGTGCCGCCCGCTTCCCACAATCACCGAATCTCTAAACACTCAAATCAACTCCGGCGGGCGATTAAACGATTGAGGATTGGTGTACGTGCCGCTGAGTTTGTCTGTCTAACTTGCCGAGTGCGTTCGTAACTGTATCGAGTATTTCAGCACCCAAAGAATGTCGAGTAGTACCTTCTTCGTTGACGGCCGTCGACAACGATCTTACGATGCCAGAGAAATATTACAACGGGAACCCCCCAATTAATCGAGGTAAGATGTCACTCTCACGCACGGCTTCTACTATCCTGGCCCTGTCTGCCTTATGTTGCATGGCATTTGGGGACTCGGCAAACACAACAAAGCGGTCCGTCAACCAGCTTGCGGAAGGCGTTTATGAAATTCGCCATCCGGACGCGCCGGACACGTTTCCCCAAGGCAACACTACCGTTATTATTGGCGACAAAGCAGTACTCGTTGTGGACTCCTGTCTTCTGCCTTCAAGTGCCCGCCAAGACATTGAACAGATCCGCCGGTGGACCGACAAGCCTGTTGCGTATCTTGTAAATACGCACTGGCATTTCGATCACACTCTTGGAAATGAGACGTATGCGGCTGCCTTCCCGGGCCTTCAAATCATCGCTCAATCAGAAACCCGGAGGTTGATTCAAGAGATCAATCAAAATGCAGTGCTGAACTACCCCAACCGTAAGAGACGTTTTGAAGAAATGCTGTCCGCCGGCAAGGACCAGGATGGTATTCCCATTGACGATGCCACCCGTCGTGATCTTCAACGGAGCCTTCAGGGATTATCGGAAGCTATTGACGAGTTTAAAGGAGTGACACAGAAAATCCCCAATATATCCTTTGATCATTCCCTCACTATTGATTTAGGTAATCGTGTGGTGGAAATCAAGTTCTTGGGACGGGGTAACACCTCTGGGGATACGGTCGTGTTTCTGCCGAAGGACAAAATCCTCGTAGTAGGTGACTTGCTAGATCACCCGGTTCCCTATTTTTTCGGCGGCTTCCCCGTAGACCTGGTCTCAACGCTCGCAAAGATAGAACAAATTGATCCAGCACAGATTATCCCCGGTCACGGCGACATCATGCGAGACACGGTTTATCTCCGACAAGTGAGTGAATTGGTCACGTCCGTCCAGACGGAGGTGGAAAAGGCTATCAACGAAGGCAAGAAGCTGCCTGAGGTAATGGAGGCCGTTCCTAAGCGCATCGATGTAGCTTCCTTCAAGAGAAAATTTGCGGGGGAGGATAAAGAAAACCGCGACGCCTTTGATGAGACATTTTCTGGATTGATTAAGAGTAGCTTTAATCAGTTGAGTCTTCGGTGAGCCCCCTTTCTCTTATTGAGTCACGTTCAATTGTCCTTTCGAACGACTTTCCCGTAGATAGTCGATGAAAGTGCGATTGCAACGGCCTAGAACATTAAGATGGTATCGCATGTATTCGGCCGCCACTCTAACGCGACGTGTCCTCCTCAGTTATGTGCTTTCGCTGATGACGTGGCTGGTACTCGCCTTCGTTGTGGCATATCAGTGGCATGTGCTGGCCGAAACTACAGATCCGTACCATAAGTTTCGGGACGCACTCGCTATCGCGTTGATACGTTACCTGGTGTACGCGCTTTTGACTCCGCCGCTCTTTTACTTGGTGCACCGCTTTCCTATAAATCCCCTGCATTTTGTGTCGCGCACTGTGTTCTATTCGTTAGGGGCTCTTGTCTTTGTCCCGTGCTACTCGTTACTGAGATGGCTAGTCATGCCGCTGCGAGACGAGAGCGGTCGTTGGCTGACCCGCTCCGTCAGTACTCTGCTTGCCAGTGGTCTCAATACCTTTGCCGATCAAATATTGATGTACCTAGCAATCGTCGCCGTCGCTCACGCGTTTCAGCTTTTTCGAAGAGCCACTCAAGACGAACACGAGAAGCTGGAGCTACGAGAAGCGTTGGCGGCAAGCGACTTACATCTCCTAAAAACTCAACTTCAGCCGCATATGCTCTTCAATACGCTGAACGGCATCTCCACACTAATAGATACCGACGCTAAAAGCGCCAAGGGAATGATTGTTCAACTCTCAGATCTTATTAGGTTGGCGGTCGAGCACGGATCTTCTGACATGGTGCCCTTGCGAGATGAAATGAAGTTTGTATCCGGTTATTTGGATCTTCAAAAAATGCGTCTCGGAGATAGGCTTCAGGTTAGTGTCTCCCTAGAACCCGGAACACTGCCCATCCTCGTTCCACAACTTATTCTTCAGCCACTCGTGGAAAACGCGATCGTGCATGGCGTTTCGTGCTGCCGAGAAGGAGGATGGATCAAGATTGAATCGACGGTTCATGACGGCAGGCTGGAGTTGCGGATCATAAATAGTATTGGAGGGCGATCCACGCCAGGAACAGGATTTGGTATACGAAGCACGTATGCACGGTTGCGCTATTTATTTGGCGACCAGGCGGAGTTCACATTCCAGCGGCTGGATCTTGCGACGGGTGAAGCTACTCTCAACATCCCTATTCTGGGCTTGGATTTACGCGAAAACCCGGGCTCTAATAGAAAACCCATGGAGGTCAAGGTATATGACGGCTTTGATCGTTGATGATGAACCATTGGCGCGTGATGCTATGTCGCATGTACTCTCCCATAGAAAAGATATTGACAGCTTTGAATCTGCTGGGGACGCTATAGAAGCGCTTGAAAAGTTAAGGGAACATGAGTTTGGACTACTCATGCTAGACATCAGCATGCCGGAACTTTCGGGTCTTGAAATGGTGGACAGTCTGGTCGAGATGAACAAACCACTTCCTTCGGTTGTTTTTGTAACGGCTCACCATGAACATGCCGTAGCTGCATTTGAACGGCACGCGGTGGACTATGTTCTAAAGCCCTACACAGAGCAGCGAATTAACGCTGCAATCGATGCTGCCGTTCGGCGAAACCAAGGAGAACGCGCCATTAGATTGATGGGCATTGGAAAGGGCAGCGCTCAACGGCAAACCAATGACCGTTCTGGCCGCATCGCCGTGAAGTCACAAGGACGCATACTTCTGGTTAATCCAGCGGAGATCGTGTCAGTGCAAGCTGACGGCAATTACGTACTGCTGAACAGAGGTTCAGGATCGGACTTATTGCGCGTGTCAATTTCAGAAGCGGCGGACAAACTGCAACCATTTGGCTTCATCAGGATCCACCGCTCCACCCTAGTAAACTCCGCTTTTGTCACCACTATTCAACCTTGGTTTACTGGAGAGTATGTACTCACGCTGCGCGACGGCAAGGAGTACACCGTTACGCGGAAGTATAAACAGAATCTCGCAAGTCTCGCGGAGTTCTGGATCGGTGCTGAAGGATTCGCCGAGCCTAAATAGAATCCCACCTGGACTGGTCACGACGCCCGCCTAAGGGCCACCCACTCGCAGATCCGTTTGCATTCGAAGCAACTTGCAACTCTCCTGCAGTGACATTCCAGCGAAGGCTCTCGACGTCGGTTGCGCTACCGGCGACAGCATTATCAGTGCATTACAGGGCGGAGGGTTCGATGTCAATGGACACGATGTATCTCAAGCGATGATCGATCTGGCAAGGGTTAATCATCCAGGCGTGCACTTCATGCATGGATGGAGTTTTTCGGCAACCAGACTTGCAGTATGGGTGCTTAGAACCGAGTAGTCCTGCTAGGCTACAATCTCAAGTTTGTCTAACACCGCAGAACACAATTCGCTTGTACGGAGGCATCAATGCTTCGACGTGCCCTCGTTTTAACGCTTTTCGCAGTGACGGCGATTTCGAGTCCGGCACAGCGCCCCTCTTTGCCGTCCAGCTTCCAATTAAAGACAGTACATAGTCCTGAGGGGGCAGACATTTTTGTGCGTTCGGGAGGACAGCGGCCCCGTAGTGGTACTCATTCATGGGTACGCGGAAAACAGCGATTCCTGGGACCCCTTGGCCGCATGATCTCATGAAGGACCATACAGTCGTGGTCCCGGACCTGCGCGGCATAGGTCGCTCTTCGAAACCGGCTGGCGGGTACGACAAAAAGACTCAGGCTAAGGATATTCGTGCCGTCGTGACCACGCTTGGGATATGACAAGACTTTTGTCGTCGCCCACGACATCGGCAATATGGTCGCATACGCCTATGCTGCGACTTATCCCGATAAGGTCGAGAGGCTAGTGGTTATGGACGCGCCGATTCCCGGAATTGATCCCTGGAGCGAGATTCTCCAGAACTCCCGGAGTCTGGCACTTCAACTTCCATGGCCCCGACGCGGAAAGGTTGGTTGCGGGCCGGGAGCGTATCTACTTTGACAGGATATGGAATGACTTTACCGGCGATCCGAGTAAGCCTGACGAGGCCACCAGGAATTTTTTTGCCGCCACATACGCGCAACCAGGTGGAATGCGGGCAGGGTTCGCGCAATTTGCCGCGTTCTCTCAGGATGCGAAGGACAATAAGGTCTTTGAGCAAACTAAGCTGACAATGCCGGTAATGGCAGTTGGGGGAGAGAAGTCCTTCGGTCCGCTCCAAGCCGCGATCATGCGTCACGTAGCAATAAATGTCCAGGAAGAAGTTGTCCCGGGTTCCGGGCATTGGCTTATGGAAGAACGACCGGCTTATACAGTGGCACTGATCCGTAGATTTATTGATGCTCCATCAATCACACAGAAAGTTACAAGCAGCACTGGCGTCAATGTGGATGAAGAACGCCTTACGCCCCAAGAGTATAAGTTCCCACAACAAGGCAATCCAGGTACCGGGAGCTCCGGTCTCAGTAGAATCGAAACTGTTGTCTTGAAAGGCAATCCAGATAGAGCAGGCGTTTATACCATAATGCTTCGGGTTCCCGCACACACACGCATCGCTGCGCATTCCCATCGCGACGACAGGGTCGCTACAGTGGTTTTTGGCACGTGGCACATAGGATATGGCGATAAGTTTGAGGAGGATAAGCTAAAGGCGCTGCCTCCGGGCAGTTTCTACACAGAACCGCCCTCTCGGAATCACTTCGCGGAGACAGGCGATGAAGCTGTTGTGGTTCAGATCACAGGCTTCGGTCCATCTTCCACCGAATACGTGGATGCCACAAAGGATCCGCGTAGGCAGGAAAAGTAAAATTGAACGGGTTGAAGGCCTAGAGAACCAGAAAAGATCGAGGGGCGTGAAGTCTGCGCGGCGATTTTCGCGCAATCAAGCGCTACGCGTCCGGTACGTAAACAGCCGAGTTTAAGCGCGACGAGCGCACCACCTTCTTGCGCTGGGTGGGGACTATGGCTGGCCACAAGTTCGAGAGCTTGGAGGTCATCGTGGACAACGAGCAGGGGCTGATTGTGGGGCGCACTATTGCCCTCCGGCCGTATCCGGTTCTGAGGCTGTCCCGCGACACCATGTATGCATCGCTCAAGGATATGCTGCCCCCCCCGATGTTTGGGACTACCCAACGCCGTAGAGCTGAAGTGGGGTTTACCTAACGTTTGTTTCCTGAACGTACAGAAGCTTCCAGTTATGCCCTTGGTGCACCCAAATCTCACCGTATGCGGTGTTTGCCTGTATTGATTGTCCGCCAATCTTGCCTTGGTAGTGCGCGAGATACGTAATCAGTGCGGCATCCTTCCCGATGGCAGTTACCTTGAAGTTTTTAAGGCTATATGCGCCGAGCTCAAACTGGTCAAGCATCGTAAGGATCGCTTTGCTATCACCGAATCCGCTCCCATCCTCTTCAACCTCGCTGAAACCGTCGGCGAGGGTCGCCGCAAAAGATTCTTTTTCCTTGTTCCTAAAGTCTTCCCAGGCTTTCCGAACTTTCGACTCAAGAACAGTTTGATCCGGAGTGGATGTGGACGCCGGCGCGATTGCGATGATTAGCGAAAGCAGACATGCAACAGAGATAAGACCCACTTTCATCGTAGCCTCCGGAACGCCTTGCGGCTCAATCTTAGAATGTTTCCGGACTGTCGAATCACTTTTCAAGTCGAGGTTTTTTGAAATTGGTAGTGGGATACGAGGCGACACGGAATATCACCACCCACCAGAACGGTTGACGTACGCCCATGATGGATAAGGTTTGGTGAAGAGCTCTTCGAAGGGCGCATATGCACAAACTCCTTGGCAATTACGCCGCCGCCGAACGTTGCGCATAGTAATAGGGTGATGTTACCGCCTATGCTGTGTGACTTGGTGAGAACTAATAATTGACGAATTAATAAGTAGGGGTATCTTCCGCTACTCTGCATACATCAGAGGTAAGCAGCCGCAATTCTGAGTTACCTAAATTGTTGACTCACTGGCTTTCGTTGGAAAATAAAAGCAGGAGCGCCGAATTAGCTGCTCTCGCTGATTTGGGGCCCCATGGTTCGCGCGCTTCGTCTTGTCCTGCAGGTCTTTGCCTTGGCTGCTGCTCTTTTAACGTTTACCGGCAATCTATTCGCGGGGGCATCGTGCACCTTGAATCCGGCGAATCGGACCGTCACTCTCTGCACTCCCGCTAACAATGCGACCGTTAGCACTACCTTTCACATCAACGCAGGGGTGACCGACAGCATCGCGATCCAGTATGTGCAGGTGTACGTCAATAGCGTGCTCTATGTCACGCAGATGCGTAACTTCGTCGACGCCAACATCACGGTACCGGGGCCGATCGCGAATGCGCCGGTGACGGTACAGGCGCGCGAAGTCAACAGTACGTTCTTCATCAAAGCGCACTACACGCTGCAGATCGTGAACAACAATCCACCGCCGACGTTGACGGTGACACCGGCGACGGTGACGGTGCAGGAAGGATCGACGCAGCAGTTCAGCGCGAACCGTCCAGCGAGTTGGTCGGCGACGTGCGGCACGATCAACAGCGGTGGACTGTTCACAGCGCCGCTGGCTGCGGGGTCCTGCACCATCAATGCGGTGGCGACGGATGGAAGCGGAACGAAGGGATCAGCGACGGCGACGGTGAGTTCTTCGGTCAGCATCGCACCCCCCTCGGCGAATACGCCCGCTGGCGGAACGCAGCAGTTCACGGCCAACGCGGCAGTCACTTGGAAGACCTCCTGTGGCACTGTCGATGCGACCGGCCTTTTCACGGCTCCATTTACTACTGGCATGTGCACGATCACTGCAACTGCGTCATCGGGGACCGCCTTTACTGCGCAGGCCGTCGACACCGTCGGTCCGCCGCCCGCGCTAAACTTAGTTCCGGCGAACCCGACGCTCTCTGAGAATGCTACACAGCAGTTCACGGTCACCCCAACAGCACCCGTCAATTGGACGGCCTCTTGCGGCGCCATCAACACTGCTGGTGTCTACACCGCTCCGCTCGCAACCGGTCTTTGCACAATTGCGGCAACGGCAACGGACGGCTCAAACAGAACGGCATCGACCACCGCGACCATCACTTCGCCCCTCACTATCGCTCCGCCTTCTGCGACGACCAAGGTGAATGCGACGCAGCAGTTCACGGCGAACGCGACGGTCAACTGGAGCACCTCGTGCGGCACCATCAACTCCGCGGGACTGTTCACCGCCCCGGCAGCGACGGGTTCGTGCACAATCACCGCGACCGCAGCGACTCCGCAGGTGTTCACCGCGACCGCCATCGACACCGTGACCATGGGAGGGGGTGGAAGCCAGAACTACATCACCTGGAAGCGCGATTCCATGCGCACGGGCCTGAACTCGACTGAAACAATCCTCACCCCGGCAAATGTGAACGCTGCCCACTTCGGACAGATATGGAGCATGGGTGTGGACGGGGCAATCTATGCCCAGCCCCTGTACATGAGCGCATTGACGATCAATGGAGTCACCCATAATGTTCTTTTTGTGGCGACGGAAACGGATAGCGTCTATGCATTCGATGCCGACAATGGCATGCAACTGTGGAAGGTGAGCTTCCTGTCACCTGGGGTGACGACCGTACCCCAGGCGAACGTAATGAGCACGATTTATCCGCATATCGGAATCACTAGCACCCCCGTCATCGACCCCACGTCCGGCACACTTTATGTGGTCGCAGAAACATTGGAGAATTCCGGTTCCAGCTATGTACACAGGCTGCATGCCCTTAGTCTCACAACAGGAAACGAAAAACTCGGCGGTCCTGTGTTGATCACAGCGGCAGGCTTTCAGCCCAAGGAGCAGTTACAGCGCCCAGGGTTGTTGCTTACAAATGGAAATTTATATATAGGCATCGGCTCCCACGGAGATCAACTTCCGTATCACGGGTGGATGTTTGCTTATAACGCAAGCACGCTGGGTTTGGTCAGCGCACTAAACATAACTCCGAAACAAGGGAATCCGACCCAAGGGGGATCCATCTGGATGGGCGGTGCTGCCCCAGCGACGGATTCCACAGGCAATATCTATGTATCAACCTCGAACGGTGATTGGGATGGATCGCAGGACTTCAGCCAAAGTGTCTTGAAACTGAGCCCGGCGCTTACGATAATCGATTACTTCACTCCCTTTGACAACGCCGCCCAATCAGCCGCGGACAAAGACTTGGGCTCTGGAGGGGTTCTGGTGGTACCCGATCAGAGCGGTCAACACCCGCATGAGTTGATCATCTGTGGAAAGCCAACCCCGATTTACGTGATTGATCGCGACAACATGGGAAAGTTCAACTCCACAAAGGACAACATCACCCAAAGGCTGGACAATCAGTTGGGCGGCTCCACTGGCCAGAACTCTACCGAAAAATGCTTTACCACTGCAGCGTTCTGGCAACAAAACGTTTATTTCACTGCGAATAATGATGTCCTCAAGATGTTCAAGCTCGATCCCATCACGGGACTGCTTTCGAGTACTCCGGTTTCCAAAGACACGTTTGTATTTGCATTCCCAGGAGCACAGCCAGTTGTGTCTTCGAACGGAAACAGCAACGGCGTTGTTTGGGCAATAGATCGAACGGGCGGTACGTTGCGAGCTTACGACGCCACAAATGTCAGCCGCGTACTCTATGTCAGTCCGCAAATCGATACGGGGGTTAAATGGAGCGTGCCTACCGTCGTGAATGGTCAGGTATATGTTGGCACGCAATCCAAAATCACCGGATTTGGCTTGACCAAACAGGCGTCGTGCACACCTCCTGCTTCACCTGGGGTGAATGTCTGCGCACCAGTATCAGGCCAGACGTCTACCTCGCCGATACAGATCACGGCATCGGGAACCGATCCGACGGGAACTGTAAATCACATGGAGCTTTGGATCGACAATCTCAAGATCAACGATTATTTCAGCAACCAGATCAACACTACCGTGCCCATGGCTGTCGGAGCACACTCTGCAACCGTGGTTGAGGTTGGTCCACAGAATGCGTTCATCAAGTCGAACGCAGTTTCATTTTCGGTTCAATGAATCGGCAACATCGGGTTGTCGCCGCCGCTCGCCCCCAAGAGGTCAAACTCTCTTTTGCGGGAATAGGCATCGACTCTCCATCCCGCAACCTGGAACGGTCCATAGCAATGCCTTAGCAGCAAAGTTCATCACGGTGAAGGCTGGGATCGCGTAATGCAGGTTCATTGAGCGGGCTGCGAAGCGCCATCACTGATCGCCACGTCTCACGGCGGACGAGTGCCAGGCTTGTCCTTAGCGCCCAGCATGTCAGCTTCACGCACGACTCGAAACTCGCTGGCCCGAGCTGGAAAACGTAACTTGCTAACGGCCACAACATGCAATTCGGCTTGACGGAACGAGGCAGTGCACCCTGAGCCGCCTTCGTGCCCCTCCTACATCGGTGATTTCCAAATCTTCATTCTTTTTGCATAGCGTTCAAAAAAACTGCATACGTCTCACGCCAGCTTGTCAAAAAAGACATAAAGAGCGGCAATCCGGCCGTCGCGGGAGATGATGAAATCAGTTCCGGCGTAAGCTGGCGCCTCACCAGGGCGGCCCGACACCCATCTGACCCGCCCGCCATTGCCCGATTCCTCGGGATCGGCAATTGGTTGATATCGAAAATCGGGGTGAGTAGCCTTGATCGCGGCCACGGTAGGCGCCATTGCTGGGGTCGTAGAACACGCCATCTTCGTGCCAGAGCTCGTCGATGGCCGTGCGCCGACGCTTGGGGTCGTTTTCACCGAAGACATCCTGAAGATTGCGGGTCAGTAATGTCGATATGCTGTAGGGCATAATTTAACGTCTCCTTGCATAACTTCAACGAACAATTCAACGATGCTTGATGAAAGTTCCTTGCTGCAGCTCAGCCACCGCCTGCTTCAGCTCGCCGGGATAGTTCATCACGATCGGGCCGTACCATGCGACCGGCTCTTCGATCGGCTTCCCCGAGACGAGCAGGAAACGGATACCTTCTGGACCAGCCTGCACGACGATCTCATCGCCACGGTCGAATAGCACCAGCGAGTGATTGCGGGCGTCGTACGTGGGTGCAGCTTCCGGTAACACCTGTGTGCTCTGTTAAGACCGCGCGCGGTTCCGAGGCATCATGAAAAGTACCCGAACCGGCGAAGACGTATGCGAATGCATTGCGACTGACCTCGATCGTGATGCGCTTCCTAACGCCTGGCGGGACTGAAACGTCGACATATGCGGGGTCGGCGGCGACGCCTTCGACTGGGCCGCGCTTGCCCCAGAACTCACCGCAAATGACCCGTGCCTTGGTGCCGTCATCCTCAGTAACTTCTGGAATGGCGCTTGAGGAAATGTCCTGGTACCGCGGATCGGTCATCTTGAGCGATGAAGGCAGGTTTGCCCACAGCTGGAATCCATGCATGCGACCCTGTGGGTCGCCCTTCGGCATCTCCTGATGCAGGATGCCGCTTCCAGCAGTCATCCATTGCACATCGCCCGCAGTCATCTTGCCCTTGTTTCCTAGACTGTCTCCATGTTCGACCGAACCAGCCAGCACGTAGGTGATGGTCTCGATCCCGCGATGCGGGTGCCACGGGAAGCCTGCGAGATAGTCCTCAGGCCGATCATTTCGGAAGTCGTCGAGCAACAAGAATGGATCGAACTCCTTCGTCTTGCCAAAGCCGAAGGCACGCTGCAGCCTCACACCTGCACCCTCGATGGTGGCTTTGGCATTAAAGATTTGTTTGACTGGCCGGATGCTCATGCTGCCGCCTTTTACTCCCAATGATTGTGACTTAAGATGATCTTCAGAACCAGTTTGCCGCGTGGCGGTTGCAAGTGCTCGCGCCTACCAATCGGCAGCACCCTGCTTGCAGCGAGCTCGGCGAATGATCCTGTCGCCTTGAAAGATGCCGCAAACCCATAATTTGATCGCAGGCCTTGAAGTAGTACGCCGGAGCCGATAGCTTCCACGACTCCGGAAAAGTCGCCGCTCAGCGTGGACGGCAATGAAAGCGGAATCATCTGCTGCTGCAGATAACCAGCGCGAATCTTCCAAGCAGACGGATTCACGCCCACAATATGAACTCGCACCAGCACCTGGCTTGTCCCGCCCAAGGTTGTGTCACACTTTCGAGTTTCACGGAATTGGATCCTCAGCGTGAGCGCCGGGCGTCGAGACTGAAAGGCCCTGCACCGATCTGGCTGATGAACAGAGCAGCACCGGTCATGGAGACATTCTTAAAGAACATAATCATCTGCATCTGCTTCATCATGGGATCGGCGACGGCCCAGAAATTGTGCATCATGAAAGTTACCGGTACGAGAAACAGCACGATAAGCCAGGCACCAATGCGCGCGCGATACCCGAGCAGGATACTCAAACCACCGGCAATCGCCATGAGCCCTGAGAACGGCACAGCCAGGGAGGCTACAGGCACACCCTGCGCTGCCGCATAGGCGATGGTCTGCTTAGCAAAATGATTGGGACCAGACATGATGAAGATCAGCGCAAAAAGCGTACGTCCGAGAAGAACCACCCAGCCCTGGGCCGCGACTTCTTTTTGACCTTCGTGCGGAATTGCGATTGAAGTTGTTGCCATTGTTGTCCTCCAAGTAATGTTTTCGCTCTCCAGTGATTTTTAGTAGATATCGAATATATCGTTATCGATATAATTGATGTTGGTATAATCGAGCCGATTCAAATTTTTATGGCGACGCGAGAAAAACCGTCCGCAGCCATGCACTCCTGGCTCATTATGCTCAAGGCCTTTCAGGCGATGACACACTATCTCTGGCTGCCTATCCTGAAGGCGGGCCTAGGTGACTCTGACTTTCGCGTGCTTGAGCTGCTTTTGCACAAAGGGCCGACGCAGGTGAGCGACCTCGGCCCAAAGGTCAACCTGAATCCTGGGTCGGTAAGCGTGGCGGTGGACCGGCTGTACAAGAAGGGGCTAGTCAGCAGGGTGGAGTGCGCGTCCGACCGACGCGTGCGGACAGTGTCAATTACGCCCACGGGGCGAGAATTCTTCGTCCCTCTTTTTCGCCAGCATGCCGCTCTCGTGAAACGAGCCTTCCAGGATGTCTCTCCTGATGATCAGAAGAAACTTCAGGAGCTCCTTAAAACAATCGGCAAGCGTGCGGAAGCTCTGGCGCAGGAAATACCGGTTCCACGCGTGGGCCAAATGTAACCTTGCGGCGTGAGTTCTGCTGCTTCTGTTTTGTAAAACCTTCAAGACATGCTGTGGGCCCAGATCGACGTCCGCGCAGCTCTCGCGCACAGCTCTCGTCGTGAACCCTCAAGTACGCCAACTCTGTTGCGTGAAGAGCGACGGCAACTCTACGTACTGGCGCGTCCCCTGCAACCGCACAATTTAAGCGAGCATCCGAGCAATCTCAGTCACTAGCCGCCTAGTGGTTGCCTTATTTGGAGGTACTACACGATGCAGCTTAAGTTCAGCTTGGCGCGAACACTCACGAGCCTCGCTCTCACTGCCCTCGCCGCAACCTTTTCCTTCGCCGCAACGCCCTCTTCTGGGACATTGACCGCTACTAGCGGAGCCAGTACCTCGTGGACTGGCTCGGCAACTGGAGCTACCAATGGAGAGAGTACTTGCGTCGACGGCGTCAACTGCGATGTGTACACCCTCAACCTGAGCGGCACGACCGCAAACTATTCAGGCAAGTATGTGACCGTAAAACTGACATGGGCGCTTCTTGCCGATGAATATGACATCTACGTGCATCAAGGAACGCTTAGCGGACCCGTAATTGCAACCGCAAATCAAGGTCCCGGCGCGACTAGCCAATCCGTTGTACTTTCGCCGGGAACGAGTGGAGCAGGAGTCTATACAATCCATGTCGTTGCTTCCGCAGTGACCCCAGGAGACAGCTACAAAGGGAAGGCTACCGTTGGTACAACCCCGCCGCCTCCGCCATCGGCAAACTTTAAGCCTCCGACTTACCAGAATTACCACTCCCCTGCCGGAGTCGGTGATAACTCGGGCGAACCCTCTATTGGAGTCAACTGGAAATCAGGGAACATCATGACGAACGCGGTTCTCGATACGCTTCGCGTCAGTTTCAATACCAGCGTGTCTCCTGCCGTTGCTACTTGGACGCTAGTAAACAGTCCGATCACCAGCACTACTTCTCTAGACCCTATTCTTTTCACGGATCACCAAACGGGGAGAACTTTTGTATCTCAGCTTCTGGGTACTACGAGCCTTGCCGCCTTCACGGACGACGACGGGGCAACTTACACCGTGAGCCAAGGTGGGGGCATTGCCTCGGGCATCGATCACCAGACCATTGGCGGCGGTCCATTTAAGCTGTGCACCTCGGCCCAACTTATAGCCAACCCTCAAGCATGCGCGGCTCTTGCTGCACGGGGTCCTGTCACGAGCTACCCAAATGCCTTCTACTACGCTTCCCAAGACATCGGTACCGCTATGATGGCGCTCAGCCAAGATGGTGGACTCACCTTCGATGTCGCAAAGCCCATGTACACCCTTGCCCAGTGCGGCGGTTTGCATGGACATCTCAAAGTGGGACCTGACGGGACGGTCTTCGTGCCCAATAAGAATTGCGGCGGCACGCAGGGACTGATCGTCTCGCAGGATAATGGGCTCACCTTCACCGTCCGCAGTGTTACCGGCAGTACTCCTGGGGCAAACGATCCCTCCATCGGAATTGGCGCAAAAGGGCGAGTCTATTTCGGTTACAGCGACGGCAATGGACATCCGCAGATTGCTGTTTCCAGCGATAACGGACTGTCGTGGCACTACAACCAAGATGTCGGCACCAAGTTCAAGATTCAAAACACAGTATTCCCTGAAGTGGTTGCAGGAGATGATAACCGCGCGGCGTTTATGTTCCTGGGGACCCCATCCGCAGGGCCGGGCACAGCAGATGACAGCAGTACTGTATTCAACGGTGTGTGGCATGCTTATATCGCTACTACCGAAGACGGCGGCAAGAGCTGGTTGACTGTGGACGCGACTCCGACCGACGCGGTGCAACTTGGGGTAGTCTGTACCTTCGGAACGACCTGCCCCAGCGGAACCCGAAACTTACTGGACTTCAACGATATTTCGGTTGATAAATTCGGTAGAGTGTACGCGGCGTATACGGACGGTTGCATCACTGCCACTTGCATAGCCAAGGGAAATAATCCGACCGCGATGCACACAAAAGCTGACAATGATGGAGCGACCAAAGCAACAATCATCAGACAAGGTAGTGGCATTAGCTTATTTGCGAAGTATCCACCAACGTTCCTAAAACCCTAACCGCCAACTTGCGCAGAGGGCGCAGCCAAAAGGGCTGCGCCACTTCTCCTCAGCGGTAGGCAGGAGCATCGCCACTAGCATTTCCTGAATTGCGTAACAGGGAAAATAGATTCCCCGTACGCTCTAAACACTCCCTGTTATTTCCCAGCTGCAGTTTGGATGGTGTAACTCCCAGCAGCTCCGCAGTTTATGGTCCGCTCAGTGCAAATTGCCGCCCTGTCTCTACGCTTTCTCGAGTACAAGATGGGTCGCGTATTCCGAAGTCTTGCGCTCGGTTATGGAATACCCCAGCGCATGAAGGTCCAGACCATCGAACAGCAGTTCTCCTTGACCGAGAAGAACGGGTACCGACGCGAGGTGGAGAGAGTCGATTAGGCCAGCTTTTAGATACTGCCGCACTGTGGCCACGCCGCCTCCGATCTTGACGTCTTTGCTGCCGGCGGCCTTCTTCGCAAGGACCAGCGCCTCCTCGAATCCGCCCGTCACAAAGTGGAAGGTGGTTCCCCCTTCCATCACCAGAGGTTCACGCTTGTAATGCGTGAGAACGAAGGTAGGTGCGTGGTACGGCGGATCGTCACCCCACCAGCCCTTCCATGAATCATCTGGCCATGGGCCGCGCACCGGACCGAACATATTGCGACCGAGTATGAAGGCGCCGAAGTTCTCCATCGAACGCTGGGCGAACATATCGTCCACATCCTCTGTGGTTCCGCCCTCCTTCCCGACCATGGAGCAGAAGGTCTTCGTGTGAAAGAACCACTTAAACATCTCCGGTCCCCGCTTCCCCAGCGGGTTTTCCAGGCTCTGCTGAATCCCAGCACCGAAACCGTCCAACGAAACACCAAATCCCGCGACCCGAACCTTTGACATCCCAATCCTCTCCCTCAATATGGTTGTGCTGACTCTTTGTAGCTTTGGCCCGAAACCGCGACAGCTTCAGCCAACCTCAACGGGCCCAAAATCCGCTTGCCGCCCACAAACCTCAGCGATGATGTTCATAACTCTGCTCTCGGCCGGTACTTCAGTGTGCGGTGAGCTTACGCCGTCGCTGCTCGCTTGCCTTCATAATTTCACTCATATCGCCGGTCGGACGTATTTCGAAAATCGACCCATACTTTACCGCCGGATGGTGCGACATGAGCTGAATCGCATGATTCATGTCGCGTGCCTCAAGCACAAGAATGCCGCCCAGTTGTTCCTTGGTTTCGGCATAAGGGCCGTCGGTAGACGCGACTTTGCCGTTCTTCCAGTACAAGGTCAACGCGGTTTCACTAGGCTGAAGAGCTTCTCCTGCCGCAAAGTTCCCGTTCGCGCGCAAATGGTCGTCGTACTCGAAACATTCGTCGAACATTGCGTTTCGCTCGTCCTCGGTCATGCCCGCGTGTTTTGCTGGCTCGTAGTATCCCAAACAGATGTATTTCATATGTCTCTCCTTATGTTGATTGCCAGCAACGCAACCCGCGCACTGGATTGTTCACTCTGTAGTCGTCGGGCGGAGGGAAAATCGACAAATCGTCGAAATTTTTCCTCTTCCACGCTTTAGAATTGTCCGGCCCGCGATGGCATTCCCTGCATGCTATGCTGGTTGCCGAAATGCCGGATTCAGAACTCCCGAAACGCTCCCATGGAAACGGCATTCAGGATGGTCGCGCCATTCCAGTCAGCCGCATTGTTTCCTTCCAGCCACGACCGCGCGCCGCACAACCGTGGCCATACTTCGATCCCTGCCGGGACACGCCCTTTTCATTTGCACGCTTCGTCTTGATGGCGACGCTGTTCCTCTGCATGACAGCTGGTAGCTTGCCGCTATTTTTCCTCCTGGTGAAAAGGCCCTACGGATTACAAGCGGCATCGGCGATCGCCTACACGATCTTCGTAGTGTTCTTCACATTCGCCCGTACCGGAACCAGAACCGGAAAAGACCTCCCGCCCTACATGTTTACCTGTCCCGCCGTCCGGCCCCAGTTTTCTCGTCTGCTCCAGCGTCACCTCAGCTTTCTCGTTGTGCTTTTCGCCTTGCAGACTGCGGCATTGGCGACTCGTCCAAACTTGCCAGAGTGGTGGAACATCGAAGATAGGAAAGGTGGAACCCCGTTCGATGTCGCCTTAATGCTTTTGTGCTTGGGTCTTGGATACGCTCAGGTTTCCACTAACCGTTCCCTTCTCGACCGCGCGCACCGAGACTTCTCCGGTTAAGCCATTCGAGCAAAAACTGGGGACATTCGGAATGTTCACTAATTTCCATTCGTCGAAAAATTGGGGGAAGTTCCGCCTGTCCCCCGGTTTCCACCATAGTCCGTCGCGCACGGGAAAAATTGACTGCAGAAGCGAATTATTCTTATTTCAATTCCTCGAGCCG
>CAWBVM010000008.1:0-37864 GCA_963792225.1 Terriglobales bacterium
AGCCTCGGCCTTCCGTCTGGCTCGCGAGGAAATTTCTCCTTTTGCTGGAGCGGTAGACACTGAGGGTAGGTGGCCTGCCCACTCCTTCGGAGCACTGGCAACCGCTGGTCTTTGTGGCTTGACCGCCCCGAAAGATGCTGGCGGAAAAGGAGAAGGGTTGTTAGCCCTGGCAGCCGTGACAGAAGCCATTGCCGAGAGTTGCTCTTCTTCAGCAATCTGTTACGGCATGCACTGTGTCGGTACCGCTGTGATTGCGGCTAAGGCTACTGAATATCAGAAGAAAATGTTCCTACGCCCAATTGCTGAGGGGCAGCACATAACCACGCTCGCACTTTCAGAGGCGGGTACGGGCTCTCAGTTCTGGATCAGCGAGACCCATCTGAATGCGACTTCCGATGGGTTCAAAATCAACGGGACCAAGCAATTTGTCACAAATGGAGGCCATGCCGATTCCTATGTAATGTCGACGACGCGGTCTGAAAACTGTGGCGATGGCATGTTCAACATGGTCGTTGTGGATGGAGTTCGTAAGGGGATGACGTGGCCCTCACAATGGAATGGTTTCGGCATGCGCGGCAATTCTTCAAGAGGGCTCGCGCTGGAAGACGTGTGCATTCCAGAGCAAAACCTGCTTGGAACGGAGGGGGAGGAATTATGGTTTGTCTTCGAGATTGTAGCGCCATATTTCCTGGTTGCCATGGCAGGCACATATTTAGGGATTGCCCAGGCGGCGTTTGATATTGCGTTGGCCCACATCAAGACACGCACGTTCTCGCACAATGGTGAGCGCTTACAAGACAACCCTGTTCTTCAAAGCTCCTGGCAGAGTTGTGGACCCAGGTGCAGAACCTGCGCGCCACGCTATATACGGCCTGTGCTTCAGGCGATAATGGCGATCCTCAAGCTCTCCCACACATCCTAATCTCGAAAGCTCGAGCAGCAGAGGTAAGTATAAGTGTCTGCAACGAGGCTATGACTCTGTGCGGAGGCGCGGGCTATCGCGGAACGGAAAGCTGGCCCGCCTGTTAAGAGATTCCCGGGCGGCTGACGTGATGTCTCCACTACCCACATCCTGAAACAATGGACCGGCCGTGCGCTGCTTGGACTTCGCTGATATGAGTGCTCCTAAGTTGCTCGTTATCGACAACCTGGATCCGCGAACTATGCTGCATGCGGTGCTACCTGAAGTGGCGAAAGATGGTACCTACCTGATGGAAGAATGTCACGATGAAGACTGCTACAAACATCTTGAAAAGAAGAACGAGTATCCGCACTCTTAGTCAATACATCTCGTAAGGATGCTGTTGCGCTGGCGGAAACATTTTATGAACATAATCGAGCGTTCGTGATATTTGTGGCTGCCGATCAGAAGCATGCCTTGTTCTCTGAAAGGCTGGCCTCGCTCTCCGCTCTCGGCAATAACTGGGCTTTAGCTCAGCGCAACGCTGCAGATATAGGAAGAGCGCTCCTTCTTGCATTGCGATCAGCGGCCCAAGAAAAGCGTTTCAGAACTAAACTGCACGCATAGCCGTAAAACAGTATTTGTTAGCCACACCCTGGGGCCGCTGGGAGCCTAAAGGCTTTCGAACCACTACCTCGTGTGTATGGACATCGGGTGGGTAAGTACATTGCTATCGTGGCTATCGGCAGAATAGCGTTGTTGCAATCCGCCTGGCGAATATCGAGCATCAATGCGTCTTCTCCGTTTGGTCGAGCAGCCTTGTGAGTTCATCGAGCTCGCGATTCATTCCGTCTGATCACAGATTGATATGGATCCCTCGTGTCTAATTTTATGTTTAGCTGCCTAAGCATTTGGTAGCTACGATCCATGTCTCCTCTGCCATATATTTCGGTTACGGAACGAGCATCTGTATCGCCCCTTTCCAACTTTTCCATCACGCTGCAGGCAGCAGCTATTGCGGGAACCCAAAGTTGATGCTCGTACGATAAGAATGGGACAGGAAATAACATCCACTCCTCAGCAAAGGAATCCACGTCTGCCTCGTCACCATAGTATTGGTGTAGAAGTCGCAAATACATTTCTGAAATTTCCTTACCGCTCGGAGTCTTTCCTTGAATGATCCGCTGTTCGATTTGCGCATCGAGATCAGAAACTAGTGTCCATCGAAAGAAGCGTGACCACAGAAGGTCCAGAGAGTAGATCAGATATGTGATCCGCTCGCCTACATCTTGGGTGTGTGCTCTCACATAATCATCGTGGAGCATGTCCCAACATAGATCATGGCGTTTCCATAACTAGGCGGATCATCCCGCGTGTCCGGGGCAAGACTTGGAGGAATCGCAGCATAGGTCATAAGGGAGGTCATGCCACCGCTGAAATCGCGTGAACTCAGGTAGTCTGGGCGATAGCTCATCAAGAAATATGGGTGAGCGCCTCCTACCGCAGGGTAGATTGACATTACTCCCCGCTTGCTGGGACGCGGTGGAAGATCGATCCATTTTGATTCAGTTAATTTCCGCAAGCGCTGCTGATATCCAGCTCCAAACGGTGCGGATGCTTCCACTGCAGTGTCTATTGCTTGCTTGATCGTGAAGGCGCGACCGTAGTCCTTCGGTGATGCGAAGAGGTCGCCGTACTCGGCACGAGGACGGTTGAGGGCACGTCCCCTTAGGGCTACATAGCGCCGCAACGTATCACGATTGGCCCGAGCAACTTCACCCATCAATCGGTAGGTTCCCAGAGGCATTCCATCGCGCAGGTACCAAAGAGCGTCGATGCCTCCGTCGAACTTGCGATGACGAGCAATTGTCAGATCCGCCTCCACGCGTCGGGCGTAGAGAAGGCCGAATACATTGGTAAGAGGCTTGAGGTGCTGCAGCAAGATTCTTACGGCTCTGGTCTGGTCTTCACCCTGGAATTCCGATTTATAAGAATAGATATTGACCACGATCTCTTTTCCTGCAGCAGTTTTCAGGGTCGGCCCACGAAATATCGGAGTCGTGAATCGCCCAGAAAGCATCCGCAGATTCACGCGGCCATATTGCCATGCTGGAAAGGAGTGCCTCCTGCTCAGGAACGAGCGTGTGAGGTGCCTCACGCAATATTCGAAGTATGCGAGTGCGGTGCTTTGCCAGTCCGGGCTGCGTGCGTAACCACAGTTGAAGCCTCGCTGCGCCAACCTTCTTGATTTCGTCGGGCACGAATGCCACTGAGGATTCAACCTGCGTCTCGAGAGCAGAAGCGACCGCATCGTGACTTGCCGCAATATCAGAGGTGCTATCAAAATCTGACATGAGCGAGGCATAGATCGCCATCTTTGTTGAACGTGCTCGCAGCTCCGAAACCTTGTTCAACCCGCGCTCAAGGGCTCGTGGGCTAGCGCTCATCGTCCCGCGCAGCTTACGGACCGACTTCACCTGCTCTAGAACCAACGCCCTCTCAGCCTGCCAGTCCTTTTCTTGGGGGTAAAGACTTGCAAGATCCCAGGTATATCGATCCACGTCTTTATCTGGCGCTTGTGAACCTACTTGCAAGCCTAATAAATAGGATGACAGGAATAGCGATAGACACAGAAACTGCACTGGCTTCCAGAGCGTTGATAGCCTCTTGCGTCGTAGCACAATGTCGGAGTCGCGACCAATTTTCAGACCAGTACGCGTACGAGATTTGGGCAGCACGGTTTGAGATTGTATAACAGGTAGTTGTTTGACGTGAGCATGTACCGATGACCGGACGGATTTGCTGGTTTCTTTCACCTATAATCGCCTGATTCACAGATCGAGGTGCCTTATGCCGTTAAGCCGCCGCAATTTTCTGACACGCGGATCTCTCGCCGTAGCTGCATTGTCTTTCGCTCCGCTGGGCCTCGAAACAGAGGCGAAGCAAGCCGCCCGGCTCGGCAACCTGCTCTTGGCAAATATGACGATTGGGCAGCGGTGCGGCGGGAGTTCGATCTCGCTCCGGACTACGTTCATCTCGGGCTGTTCTACATAGCTTCGCACCCGCGTCCGGTGCGGGAGGCAATCGATCAGTACCGGCAGAAGCTCGATGCGAATCCCTTTGTGATGGTCGAGCGTTCCGTGTTCGAGGGGCCGGATACCAATATCCCACTGAAGGTCACGCAAGCAGTCGCGAATTACATCGGATCAGATGCGGATGATATCGCGCTCACGCAAAATACTACTACCGGGCTCTCGCTCATCTATCACGGACTTCCGCTGCGCGAAGGCGACGAAATCCTCACCACTACTCACGACCATTATGTGCACCATGAATCCATACGGCTGGCTACACTTCGCAACGGCGCGACATGGCGCAAGATTCCGCTCTTCGATTCTTCAAAATCGATTTCGCCGGACGACATAGCATCGCGTGTCCTCAAGGCAATCGGCCCGAAGACTCGCGCCGTGGGCGTAACGTGGGTCCACTCCAGTACCGGAGTGCGGTTGCCCATTCGCCGGATCGCGGATGCCGTTGCTAAGGCAAACTCCAACCGTGACGACAAAGACCGTGTGCTGTTAATCGTAGACGGTGTTCATGGAATCGGAGTGGAAGATCCGAAAATCACTGAGCTAGGATGTGATGCTTTTTCCGCAGGCACTCACAAGTGGATATTCGGACCGCGAGGCACCGGGTTCGTCTGGGCCAAACCGGATGTTTGGGCGAAGATGCGTCCATTGATTCCGCCGTTCTATTCGATGGCATTGTTTGATGCCTGGGCACACGAGACCGAGCCTGCGGGTCCGGCGCGGGCATCATGGTTCTCACCAGGTGGATTTCAAGCTTATGAACACTGCTGGGCGCTCCCGGAAGCGTTCGAATTCCATCAGAAGATCGGGACGTCGCGAATCACCAAGCGAATTCACGAGTTGAACCATCAGATGAAGGAAGGGCTTGCAAGCATGCCCCACGTGGATCTGTACACGCCATTGGATGAGAATTTTTCTGCCGGTATGGCATGCTTCGATGTGAAGGGGATGAAGCCGAAGGAAGTAGTGGACCGGCTGATGGAACGCAAGATTGTTGCATCCACTACACCCTATTTGGTTCCGTCCGCTCGTCTCGCATGTGCCGTGGTCAATACACCGCAAGAAGTAGAGCAGGCATTGGCGGCGGTACGCCAGTTAGCATGAGCGATTATGAAACATAGTGCTGGACAGCTTTGAACTGTCCAGCAAGTTCTCGCGCGGCGGGGAAGGTGGAGTCATTCGCAGTATCTTTTGATACTCAACAACCCGGATGGGCCTGTCTCTTAGCTGACAGATCAGTGCACGGTGAAAGAAACGGGGTTCGACTTGATGAATCCGGTTGGACCAACCTCCACCGCTGTTGCAGCATGTGCCCCGACAGCTAGTGGGACGGTAGTGTTGATCTGGTTGCTGAAGTAGTCGTTGATCTTGAGATTGTCGATCCAGAGCTCCATATGACTTACGGTGCCACTCGGATCAGTTCCCGCGGCAGTGACTTGCACCGGAGAGGTATACGTTTGGCCTCCTACAGGTGCGCAGACATTCACACCGGGTGAACTCGGTGGCGTGCAGGGTCCCTGGGTAGAACTCGTTGGGCCGAAGCCTACGATCTTCGATTGAGTGCCCACATATACGTGACCGTTCACGACGGTAGGTACGCTCCATTTGACTCCGGTATCGATCTTCGGGCTGACATAAAGCACGTTGCTGACATTTGTGGCGTCATACGCCCGTAACGTTCCGGTCGTACGGTCGACTGCCCAGACGATGCCATTGCTGTTTCCGTTCGAAGAGACTACTGGTTGCGCGCCCGGGAAAGCATATACAAAGGTATCTTTAGAAACCGGAGCATTTGAAAGCAGCCCGGTATTTGGATTGAGTGAGAACATCTTCAGAACATCGTTGTTCGCAATGAAGTAAACATTTTGTTGCCAGATCGCAGCGGAGGTAAAGCATTTTTCAGTCGAGTTCTGCCCGGTGCTTCCGCCGAGCTGGTTATCAAGTCTCTGGACGATGTTGTCGCTCGTGGAATTGAACTTGCCCATATTGTCACGATCCAGCACATAAATAGGAGTCGGCTTTCCACAGATGATCAACTCGTGAGGATGCGCTCCATTCAGATCGGGTACAACCAGGACTCCGCCCGAGCCGAGATCTTTGTCCGAACCGGATTGCGCGGCGTTGTCAAAAGGCGTGAAGTAATCAAGTACCGTAAGTCCGGGACTCAGTTTCAAGACGCTCTGGCTAAAGTTCTGCGTTCCGTCCCAATCTCCATTTGAGGTGGAGACATAGACATTCCCTTGTGAATCAGTGGATGGCGCGGCTCCGGCCATCCAAACCGATCCACCGCGGATGTGGCTCGGATTGGAGCTAACTTGTTTTGGAGTGATGTTCAGGGCGCTGACTAAGCCTAATGTGCTCGCATTGTAGGCAAACATCCATCCGTTGTATGGATTGTGGTCTCCGTGTGAACCGATTCCAATGTATATATTCCCATTCGCCAGCAATAGACCCGGGCGTTGTAGCTGTTCCTTGGGCTGGAAGCCTGTTGTGGTGACCACTACAGGCCCTCCCAGTTTTTCGGCGCCTGTACTGACATCGATCGCATGTAGTTTATGAACATAGCTGGTACCGGAGTTCTCCAGTGTTTCCGCAACTACATATAGAGTCCGGGTGGCCGGGTCGATGACGGGTGTGCTCGTGATTCCGATCTTCGGGAAGATCGTGCTCCCTACGTTTGCCTGCGGTACAGGTCGTCACGCCGGGTGACAAGAAGCTCACCTTCCACAATGGTGCTCCGGTGTCCGCATCGAAGGCGTAGACACTATCGTTTTCGGTTGCCCCAAAGAGAACATTGTGGCTCACACCGTTCACGTTGACTCCAGCCATATATAACGGCTGTGCATAGACTGCACCGTCCACACCCGCGCTCCAAATGGTGCCGAAGTGGGCGGTGTTGACATTGGCGAGAGTGAGCGTGGTTTCAGTCGAGTTGAGGCCGGTACGCATGGAGTTGTTCTTCCAGGTGGTGTAGTTCTGCCCTGCTCCGCCCGCGATCACCGTATCGACCGCCGTCGCCGTGAACGCCGGAGCGCTCGCTGCCGTCGCCGTGATCGTGCACGTTCCGGTCGCTGCCGGTGCGGTGAACAGGCCCGCGGAGCTGATGGTGCCGCACGAGGTGCTCCAGTTGACCGTCGCATTCGCCGTGAACTGCTGCGTCGCATTCACCTTGGTCGTCGCCGACGACGGGGTGATGGTGATCGGCGAAGTGATGGTCGCCGTGGTCGAGGCCGTGCGGTTCGAACCGTCCGTCGCCGTCGCCGTTACCGTACACGCTCCCGTTATCAGCGGTGCGGTGTAGAGGCCGGTAGTGTCGATGGCGCCGCAAGAGGCCGTCCAGTTGGCCGGCACCGTGGGGGTGACAGTGAACTGCTGCGTGCTATTTTCAGAAAGCGTGGGGTTCGCCGGAGTCACGCTCAGCGCTGGTGGCGGACCCACCGTATCGACCGCCTGCGCCGTATATGCGGTCCCCGACGAAGCGGTCGCCGTGATCGTGCACATCCCGGTAGTGAATGGCGCCGTGAACAGTCCGGTGGTGTCGATGCTGCCGCAGGAGGCCGTCCAGCTGACCGCCACATTCGCGGTGAACTGCTGCGTGCCTCCGGCCGCTGTGTTCGCCGAGGGCGGCGTGATCGTGATCGGCGAAGTCACTGTCGCCGTCGTCGATGCCGTCCGGCCCGAGCCGTCGCTCGCCGTCGCCGTGATGGTGCAGCCCGTAGGTGCAAGTGGCGCCGTGAACAATCCCGTGGTATCGATCGTGCCGCAAGAGGCTGCCCATGTCACCGCGATATCTGCGGCGAACTGCTGGGTCGCGCCTTCACTCACCGTCGGCGAGAGCGGCGTGATGTGAATGGGCGGCGGAGGTCCCACCGTGTCTACAGTCTGCGCCGTAAATGCCGTACCGCTCGCCGCAGTCGCCGTGATGGTGCAGCGCGCCCCCGGGGTGTTGGGTGCGGTGAACAGTCCGGTGGTGTCGATGAGGCCGCAGGAAGCCGCCCAATTGACCGCCACGTTCGCCGCGAACTGCTGCTGTCCGCCCGCCGGCGTCGTCGGATTCTGAGGCGTGATCGTGATCGGGGAGCTCACCGTCGCCGTCGCTGATCCCTTCGTTCCGCTTCCATCCGTCGCCACCGCATTGATGGTGCAGGAGCCCGCGGCCAGCGGCGCCGTGAACAGTCCCGCACTGTCGATCGTGCCGCACGTCGCCGACCAACTCGCCGGACGGTTCGCGCTGAACTGCTGCGTCGATCCTTCCTGCACCGTCACCGTCGCCGGTGTCACCGTCAACGTCGGCGGTGGATTGTTGTTCACGATCTGCAGCGTGTAGTGCGCTTTGATGAAGAACGTACTGTTGACTTCGCGCGCCTGTACCGTCACCGGAGCATTCGCGATCGGCCCCGGTACCGTGATGTTGGCATCCACGAAATTCTGCTTCTGGGTCACGTACAGCACGTGATTCACGTACACCTGCATGTACTGGATCGCGATGCTGTCGGTTACCCCGGCGTTGATGTGGAAGGTAGTGCTGACGGTCGCATTGTTAGCGGGAGTGCAGAGCGTGATCGTCCGGTTCGCCGGATTCAAGCTGCACGATGCCCCCGCGAACATATTGCCGGTCAATGACAACAATACCGCTACCGGCGCAATCACCCGCAGCACACAACGCAGCACGCCAACCATGGGCCCTCCAATTGGGTGAGCGCAAACGATTCAGACATGCCATCCCGAATCTGACCGCTGCTCAAAATTCCCAAATCGGTAAATCGAGTTAACCCATTCGTTATGCAATTAAGATTCCACTCTGCTCAGCACTGAAGCGTGAGAGATTTCCACAGCTCGTACATTGATTTCACATGAATTGTGCAAGCGCTTGCACTGGATGTGGAAATGCCGTTCCTAATTCACGCTAGATTCAGCGGATCGCATGCAGAGGCTGGTATGCGCCAGAAGCTAAGGGGTGCCGGCAAGTAGTGAATCCTGGCCGTTTCGTAAATACGGTCTGCGATTGCAACGGTGTCACAGAGCGTGTAGAGCCTCGAGGGTTCCTTTAGCCGTGCCTCCGTCGTAAGTCGAATCGCTTGGATCATCGACTCGCAAATCGCAATGGGATTCTTGTCCATGGCCAGGATAGTAGCGAACAAAAGGCGAATACGAAAGACCATTTTCAGGAGGTACCGAAAAGGTAATTCCGCTACTCTGCTACCTGAGGAATTTGTCGATAAGCAATTCTGATTGCGCTGATAAAGAATTTGGATTTCTCGAATCCCTCGCCTGCCTGTAATGAAGAGGTAGGCATACCGGGGGGATTCATTGAACCGCATTGTGTCCTATCTCAGCACGATATGCACCGCTCTGATTCTCTTTGCCGTGCTTGGCACGGGAAGCGCGCTGCTTGCCCAGGGAGATCCAACCGCGAACTCGCAGCGGCTCGTCGAACTCGAGCAACGAATAAACGACGCGCACAGCGCAGGGGATAACGCCTGGGTGCTGGTCTGTGCGGCACTTGTTCTCATGATGACAGGTCCCGGTCTCGCGCTGTTTTATGGAGGGCTCGTCCGCAGGAAAAACGTGCTGAGCACCATGATGCAGAGCGTCGCGATGATGGCGTTTATCAGCGTCTTTTGGGCCTTTTTTCTCTATAGTCTCTGCTTTTCAACCGGCAATAGCGTTATCGGCAATCTGCACCAGGCGTTTTTGCGGGGGGTTGGAAGTGCGCCCGACCCCGGCTATGCGAGCACGATACCGCTGCAGACGTTCATGATCTATCAGTTGATGTTTGCGATCATCACTCCGGCGTTGATCACGGGTGCGTTCGCGGAGCGAATGAAATTCAGCGCAATGCTGATTTTCCTTACTGCGTGGTCGATCGTTGTATATGCGCCAATGGCCCACATGGTTTGGGGCAAAGGCGGACTTCTCAACGCGAGTATCGGTGGCCGCTTCCCTTGCCTCGACTTTGCCGGAGGTACGGTTGTACATGTCACGTCAGGGGTCTCAGCCCTGGTCTGCGCGATTTACATGGGCAAACGACTGGGATATCCCAGAGAAAAGATTGCTCCGCACAGCGTCGTTCTGAGCATAGTGGGTGCGTGCATGCTGTGGGTGGGTTGGTTCGGGTTCAACGCCGGTAGTGCACTCTCATCGAGTTCCCTCGCCACCAGCGCATTTGTGGCCACTCATTTTGCGGCCGCCGCCGCTGCAATAGGTTGGTGCGCAACGGAGTGGCTGACACATGGAAAACCAAGCGCAGTTGGCGTGATCAGTGGAGCAGTGACAGGATTGGTGGCCATCACCCCTGCCGCTGGATTCGTCGGCCCCATGCCGGCTCTCGCGATCGGCTTTTTTGCTGGCCCTGTCTGCTATTGGATGGTTACAAAGGTCAAGGCGAGATTTGGATACGACGACTCTCTCGACGCATTTGGGGTGCACGGGATGGGCGGCACGATTGGCGCGATCCTGACCGGTGTGTTCGCAAGCAGAAGCGTGAACCCGATTTTCAAAGATGGTGCGGGCAACAGCACCGGTCTCGGAGCGCTGGATGGAAATGCGCATCAGCTTCTCAATCAATTGATTGGCGTCTCGATAGCATGGGCTCTGGCGGGAACTGCTACTCTTCTCATCCTTGTGTTGGTCGATAAGACTATCGGCCTTCGTGTCACCGTCGAACAAGAGATCGACGGTCTCGACATCTCGGAACATGGCGAAGAGGGCTACCATTCCGAGATCGATCCATTGGACGGCCTTTTCCGGAGGCCGAGTCTCGCTCTTCAGGATGAATCGAATCGCTCCGGACATCAACTTGCTATGCACTCCTTTGTCCACATCAAGCAAGCGGAGTCTGCAATGGATCTGTCTGAGGACGAGCTTGACGAGCGCACTTCCTCAGCAATAGAGGTTGATGTATCGCGATAGGTAGACCTCCGTCGGAGGTTGAAATTTATGAGCAGCAGCCTCGTTCGTTGTTATTCAGAGCCCGGGTAATTAGAATGTGGCATGTTTCGCAAGAGCAGGTTGTTCACCCCAGGCCCTACCCCTCTTCTTCCCGCCGCCCAATTTGCAATGGCAGCTGCGGATATGCATCACCGCACAGCTGAATTCCGTCAGCTATTCTCAAAAGTTCTCAAACAGATGCAGCAGTTCATCGGCACTGAGAATGAAGTCATCATCCTTGCTTCATCCGGCACGGGCGCCATGGAATCCGCTGTGGCGAATCTCACTTCTCCGGGAGAAGCGGTGCTCGTGCTGAGTGCTGGAAAGTTCGGAGAACGGTGGACGGGTCTCGCCAAAGCATACGGATGCAAGCCGGAAGTCGTCTCTGCTCCTTACGGCTCAACCATTGATCTCGATGCAATCAAGGCGAAGCTTACGCCCGCCACCCGCGTCGTCTTTATGCAGGCGACAGAGACCTCGACCGGTGTGCGTCACGACGTAAGCGGAGTTGCCCGGCTCTTGCGGGGAACCGATACCCTGCTTGTGGTGGATGCGATTACGGGTCTCGGGACGACGCACTTCAATCTCGATGCAGACGGCGTCGATGTAGTCATTGGCGGCTCTCAGAAGGCGTTGATGATCCCTCCCGGACTCTCGTACTGTGCGGTGAGTGAGCGCTCGTGGAAGCGCATGGAGGCATCGAAACAGCCGCGCTATTACTTCGACCTGCAGAGAGAGCGCAAGAGCCAGAAGAACGGTGAGAGCGCCTACACGCCCTCAGTTGCGTTGATCGCCGCATTCGGTGCTGCCCTCGATTATCTCGAAGCGCAGGGCGGTGGCGATCTGGTCCGCGGCAGACGTGCCCTCGTGGATAGTGCCGAACGCTGCGCGGCCATGACGCGCGCCGCTGCTCGTGCGATTGGGCTGGAACTCTTTGCGCCACACTCTCCGGCAGCCGCAGTGACGGCGATCAAAGCGCCAGAGGGAATAGATTCGGGCGAGATCGTGAAGCGCATCAAGTCGGACTTCGGCGCAGTGATCGCCAACGGTCAGGGAGAAATGAAAGGACAGCTCTTTCGCATCGCGCACCTCGGTTTCTTCGACTACATGGACACGATTGCTCTGATCGGTGCTCTCGAGCATGTAACGAAAGAGGTCGTCCCGGGAAGTGCTTTCGAACTCGGCGCGGCACTCGCCGCCGCTCAGCGCGAGTTCGCGCTTTCATTGCATCCGCACGCAGCAGTCGCCTAAAGTCGAACTAGTCTTCGCACCCAAGTCCGGAGAATCAAAAATGAAGATCGTAGTTGCCGAAAAGATTTCGGAAGCTGCCTTGCATCTGCTCCATGAGGACGCAGCTTGGACGGTCATCGCGCCGGAAGAGTTCGCGCAGTCCCCCGAGAAGGCGCTACGCGATGCCGATGCCCTGATCGTACGTTCCGCGCTCCAGGTAGACAAGAGACTGATCGAGAGCGCTCCATCGCTGCGGATCATTGGAAGAGCGGGAGTCGGGGTGGACAACGTGGACCAGGAGTTCGCGACGCGTCGAGGTATCGTCGTCATGAACACTCCCGGAGCCAACGCCGTCGCCGTCGCGGAACTCACGGTAGCTCTCATGCTCTCACTGGCTCGCTCGATACCGCGAGCGGCGGAGACGATGCGCTCCGGCAAATGGGAGAAGAAATCTCTTCAGGGTTCAGAACTCTCCGGCAAAACATTGGGTATCGTTGGCCTCGGACGCGTCGGCATCGAGGTCGCGCGCCGTGCCAGAGCTATGAATATGTCTGTCGTTGCATACGATCCTTATGTGGCGCCGAAGATCGCGCGCGATCTCGAGGTCGAACTCGCGGAACTGGATCACGTGTATGCCTCTGCCGACTACCTCTCTTTACACCTCGGGCTCTCTGAGCGCACGGTCCGCATGATCAATGCGGAGTCGCTGCGCAAGATGAAGCCGGGCGTGCGCATCATCAACTGCGCCCGCGGTGAATTGGTGGACGATGTAGCGCTCGAGGCGGCGCTCAAGTCCGGACACGTCGCCGGCGCGGCGCTCGATGTGTTTACCCAGGAGCCGCCCAAGGACAACCCGCTGCTTGCGCTCACCAACGTAATCGGGACGCCGCATATCGCGGGATCAACCGCCGAGGCGCAGGAGGCCGTGGGCGTCCAGATCGCGAACCAGGTGCGCGAATACCTGAAGAACTCGATCGTGCAGAACGCGGTGAACGTTCCTTCACTGAGCGACCTCGAATATCGTCAGCTTTCGCCCTACATCCAACTCTCCGAGCGGCTCGGAAAATTTGCCGCGCAACTTGCAGCGGGTAATCTCGAAGAAATATCCGTCGAATATCACGGTGAAGTGGCTGACATGAAGACAGCGCTGCTGCGGAGTTCCGTCGTTAAAGGTGTTCTGCAAGGCACATCGCCCGACGTCATCAATATCGTCAATGCCGTAGCGCAGGCGGAAGAGCGTGGCATCCGTCTGCAGGAGACAAAAAGCGCGGCCAGAAGTTCAGCGGACGAGATAGGCGTCAAGCTCACCAGTTCGCACGGAAGTGTCTCTGCGCGAGGCACCGTGGTACACGGCACGTCGCCACGCATAAGCGAAGTGAATGGAATCGAAGTCGAGTGTCCGCTCGAAGGCAATCTACTGGTATTTAAGAACCGCGATCTTCCTGGAGTGATTGGCGTCGTAGGGACGCTGCTTGGGGAGGCGGGGATCAACATCGCCCGTTTCGTGCTGGGCAGAGAGGCGCCGCGGAGTTCGGCGTCCGCTACACAGGACGGATCCGTTGCAAACGCGTATGCAATCGCGATCATCCAGACGGATACGCAGGCAGACGAATCGGTTTTGCAAAAATTCCGCGAGCTTCCTGCGATCGTCGAAGTGCGCTCCGTTTCATTTCTCAGCCGCTAAATCTGCGCCAGCCGCAGGGCATCAAGCTGTAGAACGTAGAGCAAGCCGTCGAGGCCAACATGCGAGAGTCCATAGCGTGCACTTGCAAGAACCCTCGGCTTCGCGCGGTAGGCGATGCCCAAGCCAGCAGCCTGTAGCATCGGAATATCGTTGGCCCCATCGCCAATGGCGATCACCTCGGGGGGAGAGATTCCCTGCTGCGCCGCAAGACTGAGCAGGAATGCTGCTTTCGCATCGCCGTCCACGATAGTTGTGGTGATCTCTCCGGTCGCACGTCCGTCCGCGATGTCGAGTGTGTTGGCGAGGTAGTCGTCGATGCCGAGTTCGCGCTGCAGCCGCGACGCGACAAAAGTGAATCCTCCTGAGGCGATCGCCGTTCGATATCCCGCCCGCTTGAGTGAACGGATGAGCACCGTTGCGCCAGACGTCAATTCGATGCACTGTGCGAAGTCGAACACTCGATCTTCCTCAAGCCCCTTTAAAAGAGAGATACGGCGTCGGAAGCTTTGCGAGAAGTCGATCTCACCCTGCATCGCGGATTCTGTGATCTGCGCCACCCGATCGCCGACGCCCATCATCGCCGCTAGCTGATCTATGACCTCGCAACGGATAAGGGTGGAATCGAGATCGAAGACCGTGAGCTTGTAATTGGTCCAGTGTTCCGATGGGTCGTGAAGAAGCAGATCACAGCCGTGATTTGCCAGTGCTCCAAGCTGCGCCTGCAACGACGGCAGCGCGCTGCCGCCGATACTGAAGGTAAGCCGCGCAGCATGTGCGACACTGCCCTCCGGAAGTGTCGTCCAGTTGTAGGAAGTGAGATCAGAACCGCCCCACCGCGCGATGGCTTCCGAGGTGCTGGCGATGAACCGTTCGCTTTCTTGATCCTCAACCTTGGACCCGGAATCGCAGCGCTTAGGAGTGAGCAGTGTCACGCACCACATTTGCGAAGAGTCCATATTGGCTAGCTTACCGGAACTCCCGATCATCAAATGCAATTCTCGCAGCACGACCACGGCGCGCATCCTAGTATCGACGCCAGTACTCGCGGGCCGCAGAAATGAAGATGAAAAAGACGGGCAATACTCATTCTTCCGCAGCGCCGGATAAGAACCTGCAGGGATTCGTTCGCGTGCGGGGCGCACGTGAGCACAACCTGAAGAATATCGACGTCGATATCCCGCGTGATGCGTTGGTCGTCTTCACGGGCGTATCCGGCTCGGGCAAATCATCGCTTGCATTTGGCACGCTCTACGCAGAGGCGCAGCGGCGGTATCTCGAATCGGTCTCGCCCTATGCGAGGCGCCTGTTTCATCAGATGGCAGTACCTGAAGTCGATGAGATCGACGGCTTGCCTCCTGCAGTCGCGTTACAGCAGCAGCGCGGTTCACCTACAACGCGCTCATCGGTGGGCAGCGTCACTACGCTTTCCAACCTGCTGCGCATGCTCTATTCGCGTGCGGGAGATTACCCGCGCAACCAGCAATTGCTCTATGCAGAGTCGTTTTCGCCGAACACTCCGGAAGGGGCCTGCCCGCAATGTCATGGACTGGGCAGAATCTATGAAGTGACAGAACGCTCGATGGTTCCGGACGACTCCCTCACCATTCGCGAGCGCGCCATCGCCGCGTGGCCGACTGCGTGGCAAGGGCAAAATCAGCGCGACATCCTGACCACCCTCGGCTACGATGTCGATCTACCCTGGCGTGAGCTGTCCAAAAAAGACCGCCACTGGATCCTCTTCACCGACGAGCAGCCCGTCGCTCCGGTTTACGCCGGGTTTACCGCCGACGAAGTGAAACGGGCACTCAGGCGCAAAGAGGAGCCAAGTTACCAGGGAACGTTTACCAGCGCCCGGCGACATGTACTGCACACGTTTGCCAATACTCACAGTCCACTCATGAAGAAGCGCGTGGCGCAATACATGCTGAGCAACGAATGCCCGCTTTGTCACGGCAAGCGGCTTCGCCGTGAGTCACTATCGGTGAAGTTCGCGGGGCTCGACATCGCCGAGATTTCGAGGCTGCCGCTGGCACGCTTAGACGCAGTCATGGGCCCGTACGCAGAAGGAAAGGCTGCCACAGTGGCGAAGTTGGCGACGGAACACCCGGAGAAGGCTGTCGTCGTCCAGCGGATCGCCGAGGATCTCTGCGCACGTCTCTCCGTCCTGCTTGATCTCGGTCTGGGATATCTCACGTTGGAACGAAGCACGCCCACCCTATCTCCTGGTGAGCTCCAGCGTCTTCGGCTCGCCACTCAGGTACGCTCGAATTTATTCGGTGTCGTGTATGTGCTCGACGAACCCTCCGCCGGACTCCATCCCGCGGACACGGAAGCTCTACTAAAGGCGCTCGACCGGTTGAAAGCGTCTGGCAATTCTCTCTTCGTCGTAGAGCATGATCTCGACGTGGTGCGGCATGCTGACTGGATCGTTGACGTTGGCCCCGCAGCGGGCGAACACGGCGGTTGCGTGCTCTATAGCGGTCCGCCCGCCGGGCTCGCCGGGATAGAGAAGTCGCAGACGAGGCGCTATCTGTTCGCGGAGCCGACTCCTCCCATCCGAGCGCCACGTACGCCCAGCGGGTGGCTTCGCCTGAGTGGTGTCACGCGTAACAACCTGCACAAACTGGACGCGGCAGTCCCCATCGGCGTCTTTACGACGGTAACTGGGGTCTCCGGGTCGGGGAAATCGAGTCTGGTAAGTCAGGCCCTGGTGGAATTGGTAGCTGAGCAACTTGGCCATGACATCCCGATCGAGGTTGAGGAAGGCGAAGAGTTGGAGAGCACATCGCCCATCACCACGGAGGGTCGAATAACGTCAGGTATGGATCTGATCAAACGTCTGGTGGTTGTTGACCAGAAATCAATCGGACGAACCCCTCGCTCGAATCTGGCTACCTACACGGGACTCTTCGATCATGTGCGCAACTTGTTTGCATCGACCAAAGCGGCACGCGCTCGTCACTACGGCGCAGGGCGTTTCTCGTTCAACGTCGCCCAAGGCCGCTGCGAGACGTGTCTGGGCGAAGGCTTCGTCATGGTCGAGTTGCTTTTTCTGCCTAGTGTTTATGCCCCTTGTCCCACCTGTCATGGTGCTCGGTACAACACAAGAACACTGGAGATAAAGTATCGGGACAAGAACATCGCCGAAGTGCTGGGGATGACCGTGGATGCGGCCTGGCAGTTTTTCACGGATGATCCGCAGACCCGTTGGTCTCTGAGCGTCCTGCGGGAGGTCGGCTTGGGTTACCTGAGACTCGGTCAGCCCGCTACCGAACTGTCGGGCGGTGAGGCGCAGCGGATCAAGCTTGCGACCGAACTGCAACGAGCTCAGCGGGGCAAGACTCTATACATCCTCGACGAACCAACTACAGGGCTGCATCCAGCCGACGTAGAGCGGCTCATCGTGCAACTCGATGGTCTGGTCCAGTCGGGCAACACGGTCGTTCTCGTGGAGCATGACATGCGCGTCGTAGCTGCAAGCGATTGGGTGATAGACATTGGACCCGGTGCCGGGGAGGAAGGTGGTCGCGTAGTTGCCTCTGGAAGCCTTACCGATGTAGCCAAGGCAACACAAAGCCGTACCGCACCATATCTGGCACGCTTCCTGAACATTGTCGAAACGAAGATCCCCGTTCAGCCCCGCAACGCGGCCTCGCGGGTCGCGTAGTCTTCTACTCCTTCACCAGAATAGCCAGTAGGTTTTGGCTCAGGATCGGGTCGCGATAGCCGCATCCTGTCTCTACCATGCGTAGCACGCGAAGTGGAAGTGTCATGCACCACCATAGGAAGGCTCGCACCATGCTCACGGGTCCATGTGCGATTGGGCGGTCTTCTATGATCTCTGCCGCGTTCATTCCGCATGCGTGCGCAAGCTGACGGAGTGACGCGGGTGTGAAGGCAAGTTCGTGCGTGAGGTCTCCATAGCGGACAACGCCGGGTGCAATCGCCTCGCCGTTCGGCACATGAACGATCACCCTTCCTTTGGAACGCATGACGCGGCGGACCTCGCTCATGAGCCCGAGCAGTCCTTCACGGGTGAAATGCTCGATCACATCGAACAAGACCACTACGTCGAAGCTGTCGGTGGGCTGTCTATGCAGGTACTCCAGCAAATCACCGCAAGTCACGTTGAAATCACCGAGTGAGCGTGCCGCTGCTACCTGTTCGGGCGAGACGTCGACACCGAATGTATTGCGGTAGCCGGCGTTTCGCAGTGCGACCAGCAACGCGCCGAATCCGCAGCCGAGGTCGAGTATGCGCGCAGACCGTTCGGGTGGCAGACGCCGTTCGATCAATCTCTTCAAGTAGGGCATACGAGCGGATAACTGCGAGTGCAGTTCGTCCACCCCGGACATCACGTGGCCAGAGGTGTAGCGCTCGTAAAGGAGCGCCTTCCAGGAAGTTTCTGACATGGATAGAAACATCTTGCCCAGAAACCGTCTGCCGTGGCAAATGGGGTGCTGTCGCGAATATTCACAGGCGGAACTCATGCGGGGACGTGCGAATATGATTAAGCCCCTTTCGCTATGCGTTTTCTTGACGTTTTGCCCCCCAACGCACGCGTCCTAGCCGATGCCGGAAATCCGGAGATCACTACTGTTGCTTATGATTCGCGCAAGGTGGAGCACGGGGGTTTGTTTCTCGCGATCCGTGGCGAGACCACGGACGGAAACCGCTATATCGAATCGGCGATTGCGCACGGCGCAGCCGCAGTCGTTTCTGACTCTGAAGTAGCAGCGCCTCCTGGCGTCGCATGGGCGGCTGTTCCGCAGGGCCGTCGGGCGATGTCGCACATTGCCAGCATGTTTTACGGACATCCGGAGCGCAAGCTGTCCCTGAGCGGAATTACCGGAACAAATGGAAAGACGACGACTGCCTTTTTACTGGATTCCCTTCTGAACTCGGCAGCGCGAAAGACCGCACTCATCGGGACGATTGAATACCGGATCGCGGGCAAAGTGCTGGAATCTCAACACACAACGCCAGAATCGCTCGACCTGATCTGTATCTTCAAGGAAGCATTGGCTGCGAAGGTGACGGACGTCGTCATGGAGGTTTCGTCTCATGCGCTCATTCAGGGCCGCGTGTGGGGGCTGGCATTCGATACAGCCGTCTTCACCAACCTGACGCAGGACCATCTCGATTATCACAAGACGATGGACGCCTACTTCGAGGCCAAGCGACTGCTGTTCGAGGGAACAGGCGCAAGCGCTCCCCGCGTGGCAGTCATCAATGCCGACGATCCTTACGGGCAGCAGTTGCTTTATGCGCGCGCAGTTGCGGAGGTTCGTTCGTATGGAATCGAAGTGGGCGAGTGGCGGGCCGAGAGCATCAGGTGTGACGACAGCGGCGTCCAGTTCGAGTGGCGGACACCATTTGGAAGCTTCGCAATGGAATCTCCTCTGATCGGAAAGATCAACGTTTATAACCTGCTGGCCGCCGCCACCGCCGCGCACGCACGCGGACTCACATTTGAACAGATCACTGCGGCAGCAAGAACAATGCACTCGGTGCCCGGCAGATTTGAACGCGTGGATTGCGGCCAGCCTTTTTCAGTCGTCGTCGATTATGCTCATACCGATGACGCATTGTGCAACGTCCTGCGTCTTGCCCGTGAGTTGGTGGGAGATGGCAAGCGCGTGATCACCTTATTCGGATGCGGAGGTGACCGTGACCGCGCAAAGCGTCCGAAGATGGGACGTGCCGCTGGAGATGCCAGCGACTATGTCATCGTCACCTCGGACAATCCCCGCAGTGAAGATCCTCACGCGATCCTCGACGAGATCATGCCGGGCGTAAAACAGACATCCGCGAGATACACGGTCGAAGCGGACCGCCAACGCGCCATCGTGATTGCCATCCATGAAGCACGTCCAGGCGACATCGTCATCATCGCAGGCAAGGGCCATGAAAAAACACAGACGACGCGAGAAGGTGTGCTTGCGTTCGATGATGTAGAGGTTGCGCGCAAAGCAATCCGCGAGCGCATGGAGGCACACGGTTGAAGCTTCCCTTGCAAGAGATCGCCGATGCACTACAGGCCTCCGGCACATATGACGGAGATGCGATCGCCGAAGGCTACTCTATCGATTCGCGCACGATCGTGGAGCGAGATCTGTTTTTCGCCGTCCAGGGCGAACGCTTCGATGCCCACGATTTTGTTTCCGCGGTGATCGCGCGCGGAGCATACGCAGTGGTGGCGCAATCGCGTGCCGAAGAGTTCGCGAATCTACGAAACGTGCTTGCCGTCGATGCTCCCTTGAATGCTCTGCAGCGGCTGGGCAACTATGTTCGTAACAAGTGGGGCAAGCGCGTCATCGGTCTCACGGGCTCAGCGGGAAAGACCACCACCAAAGACGCGACCGCTGCCATACTGGCAACACAATTCAATGTATTGAAATCACAGGGCAATCTTAACAATCATTTCGGGCTCCCCCTGCAACTGCTTCGCCTCCAGCCCGAACATGACGTTGCAGTCATCGAGATGGGGATGAACCATGCCGGAGAGATCGCCGCATTGTGCAAGATCGCTGAGCCGGATTGGGCAATCGTCACCAATGTCGGCGTAGCGCATGCTGGAAATTTCCCCGACGGGATCGAAGGCGTTGCGCGCGCAAAACGTGAACTCGTCCAAAACACCAGGCCCGGCGGAGTTCTCATCTTGAACGGAGATGATGACCGCGTCCGCGGCTTTGGTCTTGGCTACGCGGGAAAGGTCGTCTTCTACGGGGTCACCGCCGGTGCCGATGTTTGGGCAGACCGGATTGTCAATCATGGAGCCCTCGGTACAACATTCGAGCTGGGCTGTTCCAAATCGATCGGACTGAGCGACTCCAACGCTGTCGACGCGAAGCTTCCACTGATCGGACGGCACAACCTGATGAACGTTCTGGCCGCAGCGGCGGCCGGGGTCTCGAGCGGCATTCCCTTGCTGACGTGTGCCGAGGCAATCGCCAAATTAACGCCCGGAGACAAGCGCGGAGAAGTAACACGCCTGCGCGGCGCGACTATCATCAATGATTGCTACAATTCGAATCCAAAAGCACTGAAGGCAATGATCGACGCTCTGATGAAGGTCCCGGCTGGCAGACACATCGCCGTTCTCGGGGAGATGCTTGAGTTGGGAGAGAATGCACCGCAACTTCACTACGAATGCGGAGAGTTCATCGCCGACAATCGCGTCGACGTGACCGTAGGCGTGCGCGGAGACGCTGCTTCTTTGATCGCAGGTGTTCGCTCGCAAGGTAGGGAGGCGGTGTTCTTCGACACTCCTCAGCAGGCTGGAACATGGATGCGCGAGAACCTCCGGGAGGGTGATGCGGTGCTTCTAAAGGGTTCACGCGGAGTCCGTCTCGAAGGGGCCCTCGAAGGGCTGCAAACCGAAGAAAAGGGCTAAGGAGAGACGATTGTTCTATTGGCTGCTCTATCAAAGGCTGTTTCTAGCGCACCACTTCACTCCCTTCCGCATCTTTCGCTATCTCACGTTTCGCACCGCGTTTTCGAGCCTCACGGCTCTCTTCATTGGGCTATTCGTCGGACCGATGATCATCAAGAAACTCCGCGAATTCCAGATCGGACAATTCATTCGCGACGAAGGCCCACAGGCACATCATAAGAAGGCCGGTACTCCGACGATGGGCGGCGTACTGATCACCATCTCCATACTCGTCCCCACGCTGTTATGGGCAGACTTGAGCAATAAGTTCGTCTGGATCACCGTACTCTCGACGCTCGCCTTTGGCGGCATCGGTTTCGCCGACGACTACCTCAAGATCGCGCACCGGCGCAACCTCGGCCTCACCGGACGCAGCAAAATGGGCCTGCAGGTCCTCGCATCCGTGCTCGTCGCAGCAGTGCTCATTATGCTCGATCTGCAAGGCGGATACTCGATCCAGTTGATCGTTCCCTTCGCGAAAAACTTCCATCCCAATCTCGCATTTTCGAGCATGCTGCACGCCTCCTATCTTTGGCCGATAGCGTTTCTGCCTTTCGTCGCATTCGTTGCTTTAGTGCTGGTCGGATCCAGCAATGCCGTGAACCTCACCGATGGCTTAGACGGACTCGCGATTGGCTGTACCGTGATCGCCGCAGGCGCGCTCACAGTTCTGACTTACCTCAGCGGCCACGCACAGTTCGCAGAATATCTGGAGTTGCAGAGAATGCCTCAGGTCGGGGAGTTGACAGTCTTTTGCGGATCGATGGTAGGCGCCAGCATCGGGTTCCTTTGGTACAACGCACATCCCGCTGAGATCTTCATGGGCGACGTCGGATCGCTTGCGCTCGGAGGTGCTATTGGAACGGTTGCCGTCATCATCAAGCAGGAGCTGCTGCTGCCCTTCATCGGTGGCGTCTTCGTCCTGGAGGCGCTCTCGGTCATGTTGCAGGTCGGTTCGTTTAAGCTGCGCAGCGGTAAACGGATCTTCAAGATGGCTCCGTTGCATCATCACTTCGAGCTGATCGGGTGGAGCGAGTCGAAAGTCATCGTGCGCTTCTGGATCGCCGCACTCGTCTTTGCGTTGTTTGCGCTTACCACATTGAAGCTGCGTTAAGTCGAGGTTAGGCTAGAAGGTTATGCGTGAAGTAGCTGGCAAACGTGTGCTGGTCGTCGGATTAGGCAAGTCGGGAATTGCATCTGCGCTGTTTCTTTCGAGGCGTGGTGCGCGCGTGACCGTCTCCGATGCGCGCTCACAAGAGCAATTGCGAAGTGAACTCCCCCGTCTGCTCGACGCCGGCATCAGTATCGAGACGGGTGGCCACGGCGAGCGTACGTTTCGCATGCAGGACATGATCGTCGTCAGCCCAGGTGTTCCAGCGACTCAGCCGCACCTCCAGGAGGCGCGCGCCTTAGGCGTTCCCATCGTAGGCGAGGTGGAACTTGCCTCTTGGTTTCTCAAAGGAAAGATCATCGCGATCACCGGCTCCAACGGCAAGACAACCACCACATCACTCTGCGGAGAATTGTTGGCGAAAGCAGGATTCAAAGTACAGGTGGGCGGAAACATCGGCACTCCGGTCACAGAACTGATCGATACCTCTACGGATGACGGTTGGAATGTCCTCGAAATTTCGAGCTTTCAGCTGGAGACTATCGAGAGCTTTCGCGCTCACATTGGCGCTGTGCTGAACATCACTCCCGATCATCTGGACCGGCACGGCAGCATGGAGAATTACATCGCGGCAAAGGCCCGGCTCTTCGAGAACGCCACGGCAGAAGATTTTGCGGTTCTCAATGCGGACAATGCACCATCCGCAGAACTCGCGCTGACAACCAAAGCGCAACCATGGATGTTCAGCACGAAGCTTGAGGTCCCTCTGGGAGCTTTCGTTCGTAACGGTTCCATCGTCTTCCGGGAGCCGGGTTCGAAGGATGAACAGGTCATGCCGGTTTCCGAAATCTCGCTCAAAGGCTCGCACAACGTCGAGAACGTGCTTGCGTCCGTGCTTGTGGCGAAGGCTGCAAAATGTTCCACAGAGGCGATTCGCGCTGCAGTCCGCGAGTTCAAGGCGGTCGAACACCGCCTGGAATTCGTGAGCGAGCACAATGGTGTCCAATATTTCAACGATTCGAAGGCGACGAATGTGGATGCGACCATCAAGGCCCTCGAATCGTTTCCCTCCGGCATTCATTTGATCCTGGGTGGCAAAGACAAGGACAGCGACTACCGCGTGTTGGTTCCTCTCTTAAAGGAGCGTGCCCGTCGCGTATACACCATCGGCGCTGCTGCCGAGAAGATCGAGTCGCATCTGCATGGTAGTGGCGTCGATGTGCAGCGCTCCGAGACCCTCGACCGTGCTGTGCAATCCATCGCTACATCTGCAGCACCCGGCGACATCGCACTTCTCGCGCCGGCATGCGCGAGCTTTGACCAGTTTCAGAGCTATGAGCATCGCGGACGCACCTTTAAGGAACTTGTTAAGCGTCTATCGCACGCCGAGCATTAACTGGTCGGGAACTGGGTATGTTCCGTCATTGCGTGCAGTGGCGATCTCCCCGAAACTGAGTTGAACCTTCAAAATCCGGAGTTGGAAACCAGCAGTGGCAAAGCGCATTGGAATCGATAAGTGGATGTTCGGCGTGACCCTCCTTCTGGTGCTGCTTGGACTTCTGATGGTCTTCAGTGCATCGGCTATCATGGCGGCGGAGCGCTTCGGCTCGGCCTATCATTTTTTTGTCCGTCAGTTGGTCTGGGCGGTCGTCGGCTTGCTGTTTCTCTTCGGGCTGTCACGTCTCGATTACGAGAACTATAAGCGCCCTTGGGTCGTCTTTGGCATGCTCGGCGTAACCACCGGACTGCTCGCAGCGGTCTATTTCCTCGACCGCGCAAAGGGTGCGCACCGCTGGGTACGCATTGGCAGCGTCTTTTCCCTGCAGCCCTCCGAGTTGGCGAAGCCAGTGCTTGTCCTGTTCTTGGCGTATTTCCTCGAATCGCGCCTGAAAGACATGGACGATGTGAAGCGCACATTGCTTCCGCTCGGGATCATCCTCGCCATGATCTGCGGCTTGATCTTGAAAGAGCCCGACCTCGGGACCACGATGGTCTGTGCCGCCGGGGCGGCCGTCATGCTCTTCATCGCAGGAATGCCACCGAAATACTTCGGCTATGCCTTGCTCCCCATCGCACCGCTGATGTATTACCTCCTCTTCCACGTCGGCTTTCGCCGCGACCGGATGCTGGTGTTCCTCCATCCCGAGAGTGATCCGCAGGGCAAGGGATTTCACATGATCCAGTCTCTGATCGCCGTCGGCACCGGCGGCCTCACCGGACGCGGTCTCATGGAGGGTAAACAAAAGCTCTTTTACCTGCCCGAGCCGCATACCGATTTCGTCTTCGCTGTCACCGCCGAAGAGCTTGGCCTGCTTGGAACATTGACGATTGTGGTCTGCTTCGGGGTCTTTGCTTTTCGGGGGCTCCGGGCCGCCTACCGGACCAGCGACAACTACGCCCGGCTGCTCGCCATAGGGCTGACTTCGATGATCATCATCCAGGCATTGTTTAACATCAGCGTGGTGATAGGTCTCTTGCCTACGAAGGGCATCCCCCTTCCATTTATCTCGTATGGTGGAACGAGTATCGCGGTGACGCTAGCTATGGTCGGCGTTCTTCTCAACATCTCAAAGCAGACGGACTGATGAGTTTGCGAGTGATCATCGCCGGTGGCGGGACCGGCGGCCACGTCATTCCTGGACTTGCTATTGCCCGTGAATTGCGCGAGCAGCACGGCGCGGAATGCCTCTTCGTGGGAACTCCGCGCGGTATGGAAGCTCGCCTCGTCCCCGAAGCCGAATTCCCGCTCGAACTCATCCAGGTCGGTCAGCTCAAGAATGTGAGCGCACTCACCCGGCTGAAGACTCTGGTTGATCTTCCCCGCTCTATATTGCATTGCATCGCCCTGCTGCGGCGTTGGCATCCGAATGTCCTCGTGAGTGTCGGCGGATACGCATCGGGTCCGGGCGCGCTCGCCGCGCTCCTGCTGCGTGTTCCGGTGGTGGCGTTCGAGCCAAATTTTGTGGCAGGGTTCGCCAACCGGCGCATCGCCCCCTATGTCGCGGCGGCTGCCGTGCAGTTCGAAGGGACTGCACACGTCTTTCGCAATGGAGAGGTCACAGGGGTGCCGATCCGGCATGAGTTTTTTGCCATACCCCCGGTGGCAGCTCCCTCTCTCGAGGCCAACCTGCTCGTCTTCGGCGGGAGCCAGGGAGCGCGGGCCATCAACGAAGCAGTTTGCGGAGCGCTTCCAATGCTCGCCGAACGTCTGCCGCATCTGCGCATCGTCCACCAGACCGGGACGCGCGATCTCGAGTCTACTCGTGCGGCCTATGCCAGGCTTCCCGCGATGGCGAGGCTCGCGACGAGCGACGTGCTTGCGTTCATTGACGATATGCCGCGCCGATTTGCCGAGGCGCAGGTAGTGCTGTGCCGTTCTGGCGCGAGTACGGTCGCCGAGGTGGCTGCCGCAGGCCGCGCGGCGTTGTTCGTCCCACTGCCAACGGCGGCCGACGACCACCAAAGGAAAAATGCGGAAGCTCTGGTTCGTGCCCATGCAGCGGAGTTGTTGTCGCAGGCTCTCTTGACCCCCGAGTTGCTGGCGGAGATAGTGACGCGTCTCTTCACCTCCCCATCCGAGCTGTTGCGCATGGGAGAGAATGCGCGCAAGCTGGCGTGCCCCGGCGCCGCACAACAGATCGCCGAGATGGTAGTGAGGGTAGGCGCTAGGGGCTAGGTTTTAGGTGCTAGGTGCGAGGGATAAGTGAGCTAGACCCCCGACGGTTGGGAAGGGACAAGGGACTAGGGATAAGGGTGATAGCCCTTGCTTCAGCCGAGGATCAGGACAACGACGGCGCTCTTAGGCGCTGAAGGTTTGGCACTCCTCTCGATTTGTCATTGCGAGCGTAGCGAAGCAACCTTGCGGTTGCCTTGAACGCGCGGAGCGAGTGGCTTCAGCCCCGGCGGAGCTGTCTCGTTCCACCTCCTCCTTATGATTTGTGATTGCGAGCGCAGCGCCTGAGGTAGACCCCCGGCTTTAGCCGGGGGATTCGCAGCGTCATCATTCCGCCTTTAGGCGCTGGGGCTTAGCACTCCCTCAACTTGTCATTGCGAGGAGCGAAGCGACGAAGCAACCCTGCGTTTGCCTTGGACGCGCGTCAGCGCGTGGCTTCAGCCCCGGCGGAGCTGCTTCGTTTGCAAGGGGTAGACCCCCGGCTTTAGCCGGGGGGATTCCCACGTTTCATCACGGCGCCTTTAGGCGCTGGGGCCGCGTCATTAGACACTTTTCCACACCCCAAATCACCACTCCTGTGGAAACATCCTTCCCCTGTGCAAATCCACCATTTTGGGCGGCAAAAAACCTGTCAAGACCCCCACTTTGTGGAAATCTCCCTAATTTCCACAATCGAAAGTAGATATAAACTTCCCTTAATTCAGTATGAAACTACCCCGAAGTTGCTATCATTGTAAGTAGAAGATATCTAAAAAATGAAGCACGCCAACACGGCGTGCTTTCTTATTTGCGGCACCATCTGTCGTCCTGTCATCCCGACGCAGGAGGGATCTGCACCTCCCAGTCGGACAGGCATTCTCTCAAAACAAAGCACTTACTCAGGGATCTCAGGGATTAGCCGGGATTAACATGACCTAAGTCACTGATTCCAAAGATTCACCCCCACAGGGGGATACCCACCCTGTGGAAAACTCGTCCGCTCGAACGGACATAAACAGCAACGCCGAAGCCGGAGGTCTAATCCCTAATCCCTCATCCCCTAGCACCTAGCACCTAGCACCTAGCACCTAAAACCTAGCCCCTGCCTTAAAGTAGGAACATGGTCACACTGCAAGCCATTCAAGATGCGCAGCGTCGGATTGCCTCCGTCGCGGTGCGTACTCCGTTAATCCGCTTCTTCCCTGCCGGTGCCGATGGCGGGCGACAGCTCTATCTCAAGTTGGAGAGCATGCAGCCGATCGGATCTTTCAAGCTGCGCGGGGCGTACAACATGATCGCCTCACTTCCATCCGAGCAGCGCGAACGCGGGGTGATTACTTACTCAAGCGGAAATCACGCGCAGGGTGTGGCGTATGCGGCGCGGGCGGTGGGTATTCCGGCGGTGATCGTGATGCCCAACAATGCTCCGCAGCTGAAGGTAGACGCCACGCGGGCGCTGGGGGCGGAGATCGTCTTTGTCGGTCCGGCGAGTTCAGAGCGTCAGAGAAAGGCAGAGGAGATCGCCGCCGAACGGGGTCTGGCGGTGGTCCCTCCATACGACGATGAGCGCATCATCGCCGGCGCGGCGAGTGCGGCGATGGAGATACTCGCCGACCTTCCTGACGTCCAGGTCGTGCTGGCTGCGGTGAGTGGTGGGGGCCTGTTGAGCGGTACAGCTACAGCGATCAAGCTGCAGCGACCCGATGTAAAGGTAATCGGCGTGGAGCCGGAGCTTGCAGGGGATGCGCAGGAGAGCTTGCGCAGCGGACGTCTGGTGGAATGGCCAGCTGAGAAAACGACGAGAACCATCTGTGACGGGCTGCGCACTCAATCGCTCGGCAAGAACAATTTCGAACACATCCGTCAGTATGTGGACGACATTGTCACTGTCTCGGAGGACCAGATCAAGACGGCGGTGAAAGTGTTGGCGACGCAGGCACGTATCGTCGCGGAGACGAGCGGGGCGGCATCAGTCGCTGCGCTGATCTCCGCGTCTGAAAAATTACCGAAGGCAACGCGTTATGCCGCCATCGTCTCCGGGGGAAACATCATGCCGGAGTTGCTACGGGAGTTGCTGGGAAATCAGTAGTGGGGCCGGTGCGTCTGCTGTATGGCCGCTGCGAAGCTGCGTCCACCCAGCGAGAGACCGTTGGTGTAGCGACCGACGACGCCGACGCGAGAGCCCTTGCTGGGCACACCGAACCCATTGCTCAGGACCCATATTCTGCCGGTGCCATCGTCCACTTCGTAAGCACCCTGGCCGAGTAGTCCGATGCCGCCGACGACATTGCCCCGGATCGCTACTTCCCGGTTCATGTACCGGCCAGATTCATTGTTCAGCTTTGCAATGGTCATGCCTTGCGGACAACCAGCGAGCATCAGCAGCGAAAAGAGCGCACCCAGAATGAGTGCAAGTACAAGGGGGCGATGAGGTCTCATCGTGTTCTCCTTCGTCATCCTGCTTTGGAATCCGCCAACCCGAAGAGGGTTGCTACGAGATAAGGTGCGGCTTCTGAGTAGAATTCCAATTATGCGAGATCGACTGGTTCTTCTGACTATTTTTTTAATCGCTGCTGCAACTTTGTGCACGGCGCAGGCGGAGCGGGCGACGACGATCCTAGAGGCACAGGTCTATGTCTCTCCCGATACGACTTCACAAAAGCTGGGGACCGTGCTGCGAGGGCGAGAGATCGACGTGCTCGAGAAGAGCTGCGGCTTTGTGCACGCGCTGGCACAGGTGGCCGGGCAAGGCCTCGTCTTAGGGGCCGTCAAAGTCGACGAAAAAAGCAACGAAATTATCGCTGTCCCTGAACTGTTGGCCCTCCTGGACTTGACCGATTGCCGTGTCACCGCCGACGCCATGAGTTGCCAGAAGGCCATTGTCCACCAAATCGTGGCCCAGGGCGGGGATTATGGCATTGCGCTGAAGGGCAACCAACCGCATCTGAGCGAAGATGTCGTCGCGTGTTTAGCCCCACTGGAACAAACCCGCTGGCCCGACCGGGCGGTGAAAACCGATACCCGCGTTTCGGCGGCGCGTGGACGCCTCGAAACCCGACGGGCCTTTTGCCTGACGCTCGATGCCGATGATCTGCTTTGGCGCGATGTTCAGCAAACCTGGACGGGCTTGCGCTCGCTGGTGCAGGTCGAACGCGAACGCAAAGTCGGGGCGAAAATCAGCCACGAGACGCACTATTATAAGCAGCCTGTCGGGTTCTGCCGAGCAGATCGGAAAAAGCATCCGCAAACACTGGCAAATCGAGAACAAACTCCATTATGTTCTGGAGGTCGCCATGAACGAAGACGCCTGCCGGATGCGCGTGGATCATGGGCCGCAGAACTTCGCGACGCTGCGGCATATCGCCTTAAATTTGCTTCGCAGGGCAACGGGCAAAATCGGAATTCGCGCCAAACAGCAAAAAGCGGGTTGGGACAACGACTACTTGCTTCATGTGTTGCTTAATTAAGATGCTCTAGCCCTGGCCTAAAATCAGGTTCGTCACCCGATACAGCGGGTCGGCATAAGCCGCCTCCAGACATAAACAAAGGTAACAGGGCCATAGCACGCTTGCGTAAAAGAAAGGTTTTCAATCTAACGAACTCACCGGGGCGCAAATGCAGGCCGCTTCCGTTGAATTCGATGCCCGCTTCATACAAGCAGGCATTCTTGGCGGTGCGACACACATACTGCCAGCCCGTTTCTGCAATGGCGGCGAGCAAGTCGGTGCCATCGAACTCGCCATCGCCTAAGAACGATGACTTCGCGCTCGTCGCCGATCAGTTTTTTGACTTGTGGAACAACGGCAGTGCAGGTCTTGGGGCAAATGCCCTTTCTTGCCGTGAACGACCAGCCAACACAACGGCAGCGCGCGGTTTTGTGTAGACACGCTGATCACCAGCGCCATGCAGCCGCGTCCGATCTGGCTGCCGTCCATCACCAGAACCAGCGGGCCGGCGGGGAAACTGGCAAGAAGCGCTTTGACATAAGGCAGGTAGAAGCGTCTACGGTCACGTTTTCGTGTTTGAGCCAGCGTTCAAACGTGGTGATGCGGCTTTGTCGCTTGGCGGGGCCAGGTATTTTGTGGCAACGGCGGGCAGTTGGGTGCTTTTGCTGCCCAACAATGCCGCAAATCAGGGCGGTTAAGGTCACAAATGACGGGCCGCGTGGCCTTTTGCGTGCGGCATGAGTTGCAAAAGCGCCTTATGTATGGCAAAATAACGGCGGTGATTGTCGGACATGAGGCAGCCTCCTTATTCTGTGATAAGAACAAAGAATACCTCATCCGACACTCACCTTATTTTCTGTAGGGTAGTGAACGGCAGGCAGGAAAAAAAGCGCGGCGAATTGAATACGTTTTCAGAATTATTGCGTAAAACGGGAATCAGGTGACAGATTGCGTCAGTGAGGGCGCGTTGCCGGGGTCGTGAGCGCGGAAAGGCGACCGGAATGAAGTACCAGCGTTTTCCTGGCGCGGTTCTCGTGGCGCTTATGGTTGCATTCCCGCGAGGCGGAAAAGACGGATCAGAAGAGTGACGCCCTTCTGGAACTGGTTGCAACGAAGTTCAAAGCCTTAAATCGCTTTCTGCTACGCTTGCAACGATGATCCGATGAAACCTGGTTCGTATCACGATGTTAGCCATGATAAAACTGAAGCGGCCCAACCGAATTAGTCTGGTAAGCGGTTCTTCAACATCCCGCTGATTCGATGGAGAAAACAACGCAAAACCCGGAACTCAGACGGGACATAGCGATATGGTTTATCATAGCGGAGACTTCCTGATACCCGAATTTTCCGTCGGTATGTTTGGCTTCTTCGATCCTGCTTACCTGCTTGTCGCTTTGTTCTACGGGCCGGAGAGCCTTTTTCAACGGGGATGCCAGGAGAACAATACATAATCATTATGGTCAACTATCGCGGTTGATCGCCGTGATATTGAAGTCAAGCGTATGGAGGATTTCCTATCGAATTCTTGGGCTTATGTCAGCGTGAAGGAGCGGAAGGAAGCCCTCGCCACGCTGCTCAAAATCGACCTTATTTGGCGCCGATATATGAACGCATCGCCTCGTTATTGGTGGGCCTAAGTTGCACGACTGGCACAAACATGAGAAGGCAGATACGCTAATTATCGCGCGAACTAAACTGTTCATACATGACGCCGAATTCGGTGTAAAAGATCCGCTAAGGCGAAACGCGAAAAATAACCAAACAAATTTCCGTTTCCCGCGAAGGAGTAACATAACATGGCATTTTTCAATCGAAACAACAAGAAAAACGGGAACATCGTCCCGAAGCACAGCATTCAGCCGTACAGCCCGCAAACGCTGAAAAAAGCGCCCCGCACGGAAGGCGCGACCCTGACCAAAAGCGTCTGCCCCTACTGCGCGGTCGGCTGCGGCCTCGACATCTACACCAAAGGCGGCAAACTCATTGACATTGAGGGCAACCCCGACAGCCCGATCAACGGCGGAACCCTCTGCCCCAAAGGCGCGAACAGCTATCAACTCGCCGTGAATCCGCACCGCGTCACCACCGTGAAGTACCGCGCGCCGTTCGCCACCGAATGGGAAGAAAAGCCGCTCGATTGGGCGATCGAGCAGATCGCGCTCCGCATCAAAGAGTCCCGCGACCGCAATTTCAAGGAGAAGAGCGACGACGGCCTGACCCTGAACCACGTCACGAGTATCGGCACGCTCGGCGGCGCGACCCTGGACAACGAAGAGAACTACCTCATCAAAAAACTTTTCTCAGGAGGTCTCGGCGTTGTAAGCGTCGAAAACCAGGCCCGCATTTGACACTCCGCCTCGGTTCCCGGTCTGGGGGCCTCATTTGGTCGCGGCGCGGCCACCACAACTTTAGAAGACTTGGCCAATAGCGACTGCATCCTGATCATGGGCAGCAACATGGCCGAAGCGCATCCGGTCGGCTTCCGCTTCCCCATGCAGGCCAAAGCGAAGGGCGGCAAGATTTTGCATGTTGATCCCCGCTTCACGCGCACGTCCGCCGTTGCGGATATGTTCGTCGGCATCCGCGCCGGATCCGACATCGCCTTTCTCGGCGGTCTGATCAATCACATTCTCGCGAACGATCTCTGGTTCAAGGAGTATGTGATGGCGTATACCAACGCCTCCACGATCATCGAAAGCCAGTTCCAGGACACCGAAGATCTGGAGGGCGTGTTCAGCGGCTACGATCCCGAAAGCCACGAATACGACCCGTCCGCCGGACATTGGGGCTACGAGAAATTCCCCGAACAGGCAGGCCGAAGAGACGCTCAAGAAGATGGAAGCGGGCGCGGAAGGCGAAGGCGGCGGTCAGCAGGCCAAACATCAAAAAGGCGGCAAAGGCGTTCACGGCCCCAGCGTCATGGGCGGCGCCAGCACGCACACCAGTCCAACCGTTCGGCAGTCCACCGAAGAGCCCGGCGGGCAGCCGCCCCGCGACGAGACCCTGCAAGACCCGCACTGCGTGATGCAGTTACTGCGGAAACACTTCGCCCGCTACACGCCGGAGTTCGTCGCGCAGACGTGCGGCTGCTCGCCGGAACAGGTCATCGAAGTCGCGGAAACGCTCGCCGCCAATTCCGGCCCGGAGCGCACCTCCGCGATCTGCTACGCGGTCGGCTGGACGCAGCACACGACCGGCGTTCAGATCATCCGCGCCGCAGTCCATCCTGCAGACCCTGCTCGGAAATATCGGGCGTCCCGGCGGCGGGCATTCTCGCGCTGCGCGGCCACGCCAGCATCCAGGGTTCCACCGACATCCCCACGCTCTACGATCTGCTGCCCGGCTATCTCGCGCAGCCCGTCGCGATGGCGGATCACGAGACGCTGGACGGCTACTGCGAAATGGAGGGGTTGGAGACCGGCTACTGGGTGAACTACAAGGAGTTCGTCGTCAGCCTGCTCAAAGCGTGGTACGGCGAGGCGGCGCAAAAGGAGAACGATTTCCGCTTCGGGTGGATTCCGCGCATTGATGAGCGACTATTCGCTGATTCCCTACTGCGACAAGATGGCGAAGGGCGAAGTGGACGGCTATTTCCTGCTCGGGCAGAACCCGGCTGCCGGCGCAAGCAACGGGCGACTGGTGCGGCAGGGCTTGCGCAGTCTGAAATGGCTGGTCTGCTGCGACTGGTTCGAGACGGAAAGCGCGATGTTCTGGAAGGACGACCCGACCGCCCCGCCCACCGAAACGATTGGCACGGAAGTTTTCTTTATTCCCGCCGCGTCCGCGCCCGCCAAAGAGGGGACGCTCACGAACACGGAACGCCTGATCCAGTGGCACGACAAGGCGATTGACCCGGACGGCGACTGCCGCTCCGACGCCTGGTTCATCTATAATCTGGGCAAGAAACTGCGCGAACTCTACAAAGATTCCATTGACCCGAGAGACGCGCCCCTGCTCAACATGACGTGGGATTACGATTACGACGAGCCGCCGCGCCTGCCGGACGGAACCCTGAGCCGCATCGAAGGCGAGCCGGACGTGGCGAAAGTCCTGAAGGAGATCAACGGCTACCACGTCGGCGTGACCGACCCGAAAACCGGCAAGCCGAAACTTCTCTCCGGTTTCTCCGACTGCAAGGACGACGGCACGACTTCGTGCGGCTGCTGGATTTACAGCGGCATCTTCCCGGAGCATGACCATAACCGCGCCCGCGACCGCAAGCGAACGGATACGCCCGTGCAGTTGGAGTGGGCCTATGCATGGCCCCACAACCGCCGCATCATGTACAACCGCGCCAGCGCCGAACCCGACGGAACGCCCTGGTCGGAGCGCAAAAAGTATCTCTGGTGGGACGCAGAAACAGCAGAAATGGACGGGCCACGACGAGCCGGACTTCGAGCCGGACAAGCCGCCGACCTACCGCCCGAACGACGACAGCAAGGGCATGGACGCCATCGGCGGCGCGGAGCCGTTCATTATGAAGCCGGACGGCAGGGCGTGGCTGTATGCTCCCGGCGGCACGAAGGACGGCCCGTTCCCGGCGCACTACGAGCCGGTGGAATCGCCGATTCGCAACCCGCTGTATCCGCAAGCAGCAGGACAATCCGACGCTGCGCTATTTCGAGGGGCCGCTGAACCCGATCGCGCACGGCCCGGAGAACGAGTATCCTATCGTCGCCTGCACGTTCCGCGTCACGGAGCACTATTTGAGCGGCCCCATGAGCCGCTTCAACTCCTGGCTCAACGAACTGATGCCCTCCATGTTCGTGGAACTCAGCCCGGAACTGGCGGCGGAAAAAGGGATCGAACACGGCGGCTGGCTCACGCGTGATTTCGGCGCGGGGCGAAATCGAGGCGCGGGCGATGGTCACGCGGCGCGTTCAGCCCCTGCAAATCGAGGGCCGGACCGTGCATCAGATCGGCGTTCCGTTCCACTGGGGCTACTCCGGCGAGACCGTCGGCGGCAGCGCCAACGACCTGACGCTGCTGGTCGCGGACGCCAACGTCAGTATGCACGAGGCCAAGGTATTCGCCTGCGACGTCCGCGCCGGTCGGACTGCCAATCAGCCCACGCAGCCCACGAAACCGATGACGCGCTGGCCCGACCGCAGCGACGTTCCCGACACGCCGCCCGCCGCGCAGCCGGAAGGCCACATGAAGAAGAAGTAGACCGGAAGGATTAGCTATGCTCGAACCGATACGCAACCTGTTTCAGATCGTGCGCCCGGAAGATATTCAGCCCGTGATCGGGACGGACGAAGTCAGCCCCGACGATGGGATTCTTCACCGACACCACGCTCTGCATCGGCTGCAAGGCGTGTGAAGTCGCCTGCAAGCAGTGGAACCAACTGCCCGCCGACGGCTTGAATTTCACCGGCAATTCCTACGACAACACCAGCCACTTGAGCGCGACGACGTGGCGGCACGTCGCCTTTGTCGAGCAGGTGGACGAAGACGCGCCGCCGCGAAACCAGCCGCTGGCTGATGATGAGCGACGTGTGCAAGCACTGCGTGGAAGCGCCCTGTCAGGAGGCCTGCCCGACCGGCAGCATCATCTACAACGAGTTCGGCAATGTCTATGTGCAGCCCGACATCTGCAACGGCTGCGGCTACTGCATCACGGCCTGTCCGTTCGGCGTGCTGGACAGAAGCGAGGACGACGGACACGTTCACAAATGCACCCTCTGCTACGACCGGCAGAAGGGCGACATGACGCCCGCCTGCGCAAAGGCCTGCCCGACCGAATCGATTCAGTTCGGGCCGATTGAGGAATTGCGGGAGCGGGCGAAAGCGCGCGTGGAAGCGCTGCACGGCGCAGGGCGAGAACGCAGGCGTATCTTTACGGCGCGAGAACCGACGGAAGAGTACAGCGCACTGAACGCTTTCTTCCTGCTGACCGACCATCCGAACGCTTACAATCTGCCGGAAGTTCCGAAGAAAGCGACGAAGAACATGGACGCGCGGTACGCTGTCAGTCTCGGCGTCGGGCGTGGCGCTGACGGCGCTGTCCGCGCTGTTTTTTGCGGCGGGAGACAGAGAATAAATGGCGGAACGAGAAAACAGAGACAGCGACGGAAGCGGCGCGAGCGCGTTATCAATGAGGACAGGCGGACGCATACGGCGGCCTCACGCGGCAGCCCGCCGCGCCCTCCGACCCGACAACGCGCAAGGGCGCGAAAAAGGGCGAGCCGGAGCCGTCTTATTACGACGTGCCGATGCTCAAGCCGCCCGTCTGGAAATGGGAGATCGCCATCGTACTTTTTTCTCGGCGGATTGTCGGCGGGGGCGTATGTTCTGGCGCGAATGGCGGCGCGGTTCGGCGGCAAAAAATACAAGGATGTGACGGAACTCGGAACGGCGGTCGCCGCCGCCGCGTTCGTTCCCTGCGCCCCGCTGTTGATTCGCGATCTGGGCGACCCGAAACGCTTTCTCTATATGCTGCGCGTCTTCAAGCCAAAATCCCCGATGAATTTTGGCTCGTGGGTGCTGACGGGCTACGGCGCGACGGTGACGATGGCGGCGATGAATCAGTGGCGCAAATCCTCGCGGCAGGGCGAAGAAAATCAGCGCCGCGCTGCCGTCCGGTCTGGTGGAAGTCGGGAGCGGCGCGGCGGACATTGCGGCGGACGGCATCGGGATTCCGCTGGCCCTGCTGCTGGCGGGCTATACGAGCGTCCTTCTCAGCACGTCCGCCACGCCGCTCTGGACGCGCAAAATGTGGCTCGGCGCGTTGTTCAGTTCCGGGCGCGATTGCCAACGGCGCGGAGGCGATCAATCTGGCCCGTGAAATCCGTTCGCCCCACGCCGACAATCGCCTTCCGCGCAGCCGATGAAGCAAATCGCCGCTGTCGCGAAAGTGGCGGAAGCGGTCTCGCTGGCGGGCTATCTGCATGAGGCGGGCGAACTGGCGGAACCGATTACCAAAGGCAAATACGCCGTTCACCTGTGGGGCGGCGCGGTCGGCGCGGGACTGGTCGTTTCCACGCTGTGCGATCTGGTTCCGGTGAAAAATCCCAAAACGAAACGCGCCCTGCGCATTGCCGGAGCCGTTGCGGGGCTGGCGGGCGGGTTGCGCTGCGGTGGGCGATTACGCTGGGCGGGCATCCGTCCGGTTCCGATCCGAACGCGGCCCGCAAGACCAGCCAGCCGGAAAAAGACGACGCGCCGCCGGATTTGGAAGCGCAGGCCGTGAATAATCCGCCTGCCGCCTCCGGGCCGTGACCGGGCCGTTCACGCCCGGATTACGGCCCGCTTGCGTCCTTTCTTCCTGTGTTTGCGTTTGCGGCAACTCGTGCAGATAACCCGCCCGCGTCGTCTCCTTTGTGATGACCGAGCGGATATGCAGTTCCAGCGCAGCGCCTTTCGGCGCGGTAAGTTTTAACTCCAGCGCCGCCACTCGCGCCGGAGTGAAGGAATAGGGCGTCCGCAAAACCGCCGTTACGATCTCTTTGTTTCCCTCCTGCCCGAAGCGTAAATCCGCCAGTTCTACGCCGGGATACGCCCGCAGTTCCTTCTTGAGCGCCTCGCGCAGATTGGCCTCAAACTGCTGTTTGGCGACGGACTGCGAAAAATTGTAACTCAGCAGCGCCCCTAATCCCAACAGCAAAACGAAACTCACGGCGCTCCGCTCGGCGATGCGGCGACGGCCTACCGCCTTTTTGCCGATTTTGTGGTAGCCGTGCAGGAGCATCACGACGGAAGAGGCGAACTGAATCGCGACGAAATTCGCAAAAAACAGCAAAAAGCCGCCGAACGCAAGACGCGTGTCGCCCCGCGCCAGACAAATGCTGCACGTCGCAAGGGGCGGAACCAGCGCGGTGGCAATCGCGACGCCCACCAGTCCCACGCTCAGGCGCGGGGAAACGGTGGCATAGGCGCCCGCCGCCCCGCCCGCCAGAGCGATCATCAGGTCGAGGATATTGGGCGTGGTGCGGGCCAGAATTTCGTTTGTGAGCGGCAGATGCTGATGAATTTTGCCGATGGCGAAGGCCACGCCAAGCACAGAGCGCGCCGCCCATTTCCGCCAGCAGCGCCTTGCGAAGCAGCGCGTTGTCTCCGCTGACGAGGGCCAGCGCGATGCCGGAGATCGGCCCCAGCAGCATGGCGATAATCATGGCCCCGATCACGACCGCCGTGCTGTTTTGCAGCAGGCCGTAGCAGGCGACGACGGTTGCCAGCGCGTTCATCGTGACGTAGGGAATGGTAAACGCCGCGTTCTCCCGGATGCTTTTGCAGATTTCCTGCTTTCTGATGCAGCGGATCAATCGGCGCGTCCTGAATGGGATTGCTCAAAGATTTTTCCTCTTCATGGCGAACGCGATTCATTCCAACTGCGCCGTTTTTGCGCGGCGGAATTGAATTACAAGCCCGACAACCATCAGGCCAA